>NZ_JBYTDU010000008.1:0-93000 GCF_058791715.1 Cytobacillus sp. EB106-05-05-XG126
AGGCACGCCGCCAGCGTTCGTCCTGAGCCAGGATCAAACTCTCCATATAAGAGTTGATTAAGCTCGTTTGTCTTTTCGAAAAAGACTAATGATTTAAACGTTGACGTATTGTTCGTTCAGTTTTCAAAGATCAATCCGCCGCTTTAGGCGACTTAATTAATATATCATTTCTGATAATCAATGTCAACAAGTTTTTTTCTCATCAATTTGATGTTGTTGTTTCTCTCTTGCTGACTTGAATTAGTATACCAGCTCTTCTCTATTAAATGCAAGTACTTTTTAATAGAAACTTAATCTTTTTTTAAAAGTGAAGGAATTAAATAAAAAAATGACCGCGGGATGCCGTCATTTTAATATCTCATCAATAAATATCTGGCGGTTTTTCTCTAAATGAATAATATCGCCGGTTTCTAAGAGTTTCACAAGTGGTCTCGTGGGTGATTTATCTTCTATAAAAAGGATTTCTGCAATCTGGCCGTCAGAGAGTTTCACCAGGCTGCCAATGGAAAAAGTCATGATGCCGGAGCCCAGCGCCTGGATGGATGGAATATCAAATTTGCCGAAGCTGTCCTGTATCAGCATTTCAAGCACTTTGAACGGGGATTGTTTCCTTCTGTAGAGCCTTTGGGAAGTCATGGCATGAAATGCATCTGCAGCAGCGATGATTCGTCCAGCCTGATTAATTTTGCTGCTTTGTTCTCCAAACGGATAACCACTGCCGTCCAAACGCTCATGATGCTGAATAATGCCGATCTTAGTGCTTTCTCTTAACAAAGAGATATTTTGAACCATTTTAAAACTGAGGGTCGAATGCTTTTTAATTTCTTCAAACTCCTCGGAGTTTAATGTAATGCTTTTGTGCAGAATGGACGGGTTTATTTTAGCCATGCCAGCATCAGCCAGGCACCCTCCCAGGGCAAGCTGCACAACTTCTCCCTTGTTTAAATTCAGTTTTTTTCCTATAAATGCGCTGATCATTCCCACTGCTACTGAATGCTGGTATAAATAATCTTCATTTGTAGAAAGATGATGAAGCGAAAAGATAATGGAAGGATTTTTCTCCATTTTTTCAATCAGCGGAATCATAATGTTTCTTATTTTGGCGATATCCACCGGAAGGCCTGATTGCCAGGATGTGAATTCCCTTTTGAAATGTTGAACGCCTTTTAGAAATGTACTAATATAATTTGATTCCACTTCCTCTTCGGCTTCATCCATGTTCCCGGCAGAAGTCATTGACTTCCCGCTGACCATGGTAGTTTCAACTTCTGCTTCCTCAATCAGAAATATTTTCATAATATCCAGCAATTCCTTCGTCAGCACTGTTTTTTGGCTGATAATAGGGCGATTCGTCAAACTGAAAACATCTTCGGATAAAATACAGCCTTCTCTTAATTCCTGTATGGGTACACGCACTGTTTCCACACTCCAAATATGAGTCTTTTTTACTATTTTACTTTATTTGGACAAAAAAAAGGAACACAAATCTGTGTCCCTCAAAATTTATTGCAGTTATTCTTCGCTATTATCGCCAGTTACTTCTTCTTCTGGAAGTGAATCGGCATCTTCAAGAGGCTTTGTTAATTCTTCGTCATCTTTTTCCTCTTCTTTTTCAACTCTGGCTACAGTCGATACCGCTTCGCCTGCCTCTTCATTTATGCGGATGAGTCTGACACCCTGCGTGTTTCTTCCCATGGTGGAAATATCACTGACTGCCATACGGATTAGTACGCCGCCTGTTGTAATAAGCATAACGTCTTCTTCCCCTGTGACAGCTTTCATGGAAACAAGGCTTCCGTTCTTATCCGTGATGTTGCAGGTCTTGATTCCTTTACCGCCTCTGCCCTGAACACGATATTCTTCGGCTGGAGTACGTTTTCCATAGCCGTTTTTGGTTACAATCAGAACTTGGCTGTCATCCTCAAGAACTTCCATGCCAACGACTTCATCACCACTGCTTAAGTTAATTCCCTTAACACCAGTTGCCGTTCTTCCCATCGAACGAACATCTTCTTCAGGGAATCGGATCAGCATGCCATGGCTGGTTCCAATAATGATCTCCTTGCTGCCATCTGTCAGACGCACTGAAATTAATTCATCATCTTCACGCAGATTTAAAGCAATTAAGCCATTATTGCGGATATTGGCAAAGGATGATAATGGTGAACGCTTGGAAATCCCCTGTTTAGTGGTAAAGAACAGGAACCAATCATCGGCAAATTCTTCAACAGGAATTATCGCATTTACCCATTCATCTTTGTCCACTCCAAGAAGGTTAATGATTGGAATCCCCTTCGCTGTACGGTTGAATTCAGGTATTTCATATCCTTTAGCGCGATAAACCTTTCCTTTGTTCGTAAAGAAAAGAATTGTATCGTGTGTGGATGTGGTAATGAGGTGTTCCACAAAATCATCCTCATTTGTTCCCATTCCCTGGATTCCCCGCCCTCCGCGTTTTTGGGCGCGGTAAGTCGAGACTGGGAGACGCTTGATGTATCCCTTATGAGTTAGTGTCAGAACAATATTCTCGCGTGGGATCAGGTCTTCGTCTTCAATATTTTCGATACCGCCTGCGACTATTTCAGTCCGGCGTTTATCGTTGAATCTTTCCTTGATCTCCGTTAATTCTTCACGGATAATTTCCAGTACTTTTTCTTCGTCAGCCAAAATAGCTTTTAATTCCGCTATAAGGGCTACAAGGTTTGCATATTCTTCTTCAATCTTTTCACGCTCCAAGCCTGTCAGACGCTGCAGACGCATGTCCAGGATAGCCTGAGCCTGTTTTTCGGAAAGATTGAATTTGGTCATTAAGCCTTCTCGTGCAATATCAGTTGTCTGTGAGCTGCGGATCAGACTAATAACCTCATCAAGATGATCAAGGGCGATCCTTAAGCCTTCTAAAATATGTGCGCGGGCTTCTGCTTTTCTTAATTCAAACTGTGTCCTCCGGCGTATAACAACCTTTTGATGTTCTAAATAATACTCAAGACACTGCTTTAAATTCAGAACCTTAGGCTGTCCATCCACCAATGCCAGAAGATTAATTCCAAAGCTTGTCTGGAGGGCAGTTTGTTTATAGAGATTATTTAATAATACACTTGCATTTGCGTCTCTTCTGACTTCAATGACAATTCGCATTCCATTACGGTCAGATTCATCACGCAGGTCGGTAATACCATCAATTTTCTTATCTCTGACAAGTTCCGCAATTTTTTCAATCAGCTTTGCTTTGTTAACCTGATATGGAATTTCATGTACGAGAATGGTCTCTTTGCCATTAGCTTTTTCTTCAATCTCTACTTTAGCGCGCAAAGTAATTGAACCGCGGCCGGTTTCATAGGCTTTGCGGATTCCGGTTCTTCCTAAAATCATTCCGGCAGTCGGAAAGTCCGGACCAGGGATAATATCCATTAGTTCCGGAATAGTCATTTCAGGGTCTTTGCTTATCGCTAGAACCCCATCAATTACTTCACCAAGCTGGTGGGGAGGAATATTAGTGGCCATCCCGACAGCGATTCCTGACGTTCCATTGACCAGCAAATTAGGGAAACGGGCAGGCAATACAACCGGCTCCTTTTCTTCCCCATCATAGTTATCCTGATAATCAATGGTGTCTTTATTGATATCCCGTAAAAGCTCCATTGATATTTTGGACATACGTGCTTCTGTATAACGCATGGCAGCTGCAGAGTCGCCATCCACTGAACCGAAGTTTCCGTGTCCATCAACCAGCATGTATCGATAGTTAAAGTCCTGTGCCATACGCACCATTGTTTCATAAACAGCAGAGTCACCATGCGGATGATACTTACCAATTACATCTCCGACGATACGTGCTGATTTTTTATAAGGCTTATCTGAATGCATGCCGAGATCGTGCATCGCATATAGAATGCGGCGATGCACCGGCTTTAAGCCATCACGCACATCCGGAAGGGCACGTGAAACAATTACACTCATGGCATAGTCCAGGAATGATGAACGCATTTCCTGGCTAATGTTAATTTCTTTTATTTGGGACCTTGGCGTATCAGCCATTTAAAGAACCTCCCTTTTTAAGGGACCTGGAGTTTACCCATAGTCTCTTAATTTGTAAAACATTTATTAAAATATAGTCCGTTGATCTCCGCTCCAATTAACTCAGCAAATAAGATACGAAAAGCAACAAACCCTGTGAAAACCGTTTTTATGTAAAAGCAGGATAGTAAACTATCCTGTCTTTTGATCATATATCTAAGTTTTTAACATATTGGGCGTTTTCTTCAATAAAGTTTCGTCGTGGTTCCACTTTATCGCCCATTAATATTTCAAACGTTTCATCTGCTTCAATGGCATCTTCAAGGCTCACCTGCAGCAGTGTTCGTGTTTCGGGATTCATCGTTGTCTCCCACAGCTGGCCTGGATTCATCTCACCCAGACCCTTATAGCGCTGAACATTCGGCTTAGGCTGGCTGGACATGGTGCTCATTACTTCTTCAAGCTGGCGTTCATTATAGGCATATTCAATCTTCTTGCCCTGCTGTATTTTATAAAGCGGCGGCTGCGCAATGTAAATATAGCCCGCTTCTAAAATTTGTCTCATATAACGGTAGAAGAAGGTTAATAATAATGTTCGAATATGAGCTCCATCCACATCGGCATCGGTCATGATCACAATCTTATGATATCTGGCTTTTGCAATATCAAAATCTTCGCCAATTCCTGTACCGGCTGCAGTAATCATAGCCCGCACTTCATTGTTGGAAAGAATTCGATCCAGACGGGCTTTTTCAACGTTAAGGATTTTCCCTCTTAACGGCAGGATTGCCTGGAAGTGACGGTCGCGCCCCTGTTTGGCTGAGCCGCCGGCAGAGTCACCCTCAACGATGTAAAGTTCTGATATGGAGGCATCTTTAGATGAGCAGTCGGCCAGTTTCCCCGGAAGACTTGATACTTCCAAAGCACTCTTTCTTCTTGTCAGTTCACGGGCTTTCTTAGCTGCCAGTCTGGCACGTGCAGCCATTAATCCCTTTTCGACAATTTTCTTGGCTACCGACGGATTTTCCAGCAGGAACTTCTCAAGAGCTTCAGCAAAAATCGTATCAGTTGCAGTACGCACCTCTGAATTGCCAAGCTTCGTTTTAGTCTGTCCTTCAAACTGCGGGTCTGGATGCTTAACAGATACAATCGCCGTTAAACCTTCACGAACGTCTTCCCCAGAAAGGTTAGCATCACTATCTTTGAATAAGCCGCTTTTTCGGGCGTAATCATTAATGACTCTTGTTAGAGCAGTTTTAAATCCTGATTCATGTGTTCCGCCTTCATACGTATTAATGTTATTGGCAAAAGAATAAATATTGCTTGTGTAGCCATCATTATACTGAATGGAGACTTCAACTGTAATGCCTTCACGTTCTCCCTCAATATAGATTGGTTCTTCATGGAGAACTTCTTTCGTTCTATTCAAATGTTCAACGTACGATTTAATGCCGCCCTCGTACATATATTCATTTTTCTTATTTTCCTCACGTTTATCTTCAATCGTGATGGTTAATCCTCTATTCAGGAAAGCCAGCTCACGAATGCGGTTTGCAAGTGTTTCATAATCATATTCAAGCGTTTCAGTGAAGATTTCACCGTCCGGCTTAAAGTGGATGGTAGTTCCTGTGTGATCGGTTTCCCCAATCACTTCAAGATCAGCACTTGGAACACCGCGCTCAAATTTCTGATAATGTTTCTTGCCGTCACGATGAACAAATACTTCCAGTTCAGTTGATAGCGCATTAACTACAGAAGCACCAACACCATGCAGACCTCCGGAAACCTTGTATCCGCCGCCTCCGAACTTACCGCCTGCATGAAGAACCGTCATAATGACTTCGACTGCCGGGCGCCCCATTTTTTCATGGATTCCGACTGGTATACCACGTCCGTTATCCACTACCGTTATACTATTATCCTTTTCGATAATCACATTGATTTCAGAACAATAGCCTGCCAGTGCTTCATCTATACTATTATCGACTATTTCCCAAACAAGATGGTGAAGCCCTTTGGCACTTGTTGAACCGATATACATTCCCGGACGCTTCCGAACCGCTTCCAGACCTTCCAGTACCTGTATCTGATTCTCATCATAGGATTGTTCCTGCACTGCCTTTTGCTCCATTGCCACATCGGTCACCTGCACTTTCTATTTCACTAATCTATAAAAAAGCCTGGCATTTGGATGAGCCAAACTATAATTTTCACTGACTTGCCTCTTTCCGTAATGGATCCGGCCTGTCTTTAAAATTCATGAACACTTAGTTTATGGGATCGTTTTTTTAACGTGCCTGAGGATAGCGGAGAAAAATAGATCTTTTCTGTTGTGACGACCACAGATTTATAGGAACCCTTCGCAAGGTTCACAACTGATTCCTCCTGGCTCTCCTTATGCTCTTTTGCATACTCGGAAGCAAGGACTGTTTCTTTATCAATAATAGCGACAATATCCCTTGCCCGGACCAGCACATCTTCACCTATATGGATGTACATGCGATCACCTCACTGAATCTTCTTGATTCTCCCTGATTCCACATTGAACGCTGCTGCTTCTTTAAGTGTCTGATGGTCTATCCCATCAACGCTTGTAGTAGTGACAAACGTCTGTACTTTTCCTTGAATGGTATTCAATAAATGGGACTGGCGATAATCGTCCAATTCCGAGAGGACGTCATCCAGCAGCAGAATAGGATATTCCCCAATCTCAGAATGGATCAGTTCGATTTCAGCAAGCTTGACCGATAGAGCCGTCGTTCTTTGCTGGCCCTGTGAACCGAATGTCTGCACATCGCGCCCATTCACATGAAAAATCAGATCATCGCGATGCGGTCCAAACATAGTGACGCCGCGGTCTATTTCCCTGTTTTTCACTTTTTCGAATTTATCCTGATATACTTTAACCATTTTCGACAAATCTTGTTCTTCTGATACCTCAGCAGAAGGCTTGTACTCAATTTTCAAGGTCTCAAGCCCTCTGGAAATTCCTTCATGGATCGGCTGTGCCCAATTCTCGAGGAGTCTGAGGAACTCATAGCGCTTTGAAACAATCTTTGCAGCCATTTCAATGAATTGCTCTGTTAAAATCTCAAGCATGGTATGGTCGGTCTGCTTTTTGATCTGGAGCATTTTCAGATAGTGGTTGCGCTGCTGGAGGATTTTCTGATACTGGCTGATATCATGCAAATAGACAGGTGAAACCTGCCCAATCTCCATATCAATAAAACGACGCCTTACTTGAGGGCTCCCTTTCACTAGATGGAGATCTTCAGGCGCGAACATCACAACATTCATATTGCCGACATACTGGCTCAATTTCTGCTGCTCTATATGATTGCATTTGGCTTTTTTGCCTTTTTTGCTGATGACTAATTGCATGGGCAGGGATCCTTGCCTTTTTTGGACCCTTCCCTCTATTTTAGCATATTCCTGATCCCAGCGAATAAGATCTTTGTCATTTGATGTCCGATGGGACTTTGCCATTGCCAGCACATAGATTGATTCCATGACATTTGTCTTTCCCTGGGCATTCTCTCCCAAAATTACATTCACTTTATTTTCGAAATTGACTTCAAGCTCTTCGTAATTCCGGTAATTCTTTAACAGCAACTGCTCTATATGCATAGACGCTACATCCTTTAAAATATTAACGCTAAAAACGGCGTTTAGATGATCGTAAATTCACCGACATCCGGAATTTCGATTTTATCCCCGGTTCTTAGCTTTCTTCCCCGTCTTTGATCCTGCTCGCCGTTGACGAAGACTTCGTATTCACTCAGAAACCATTTGGCCATTCCGCCTGTTTGAATCACATCAGCGGCTTTTAAAAATTGGCCCAGCGTAATATATTCTGTATCAATTTGAATTTCCGTCATATTTTCACTCTTTCCCATTGTCCGACTTCCAGTGCTGCAGTTTTTTCTGCACTTTGGCAAAACAATTTCAGAATGGTATCTAATATTCTATTTTACTAAATAAATCTCAGATACACAAAGAAAAGTCGACTGCAGCCCGTTATTTTCATTATTCCCCTGGTGTTGGCCAATATTCTGGCGGCTTTTAAGCTAATGCAAAGAGTTTTTTCGCTTATAACCTTGTCCGTTGATTTCCGCTCCAGGATGCTCGCTTTCCGCGGGGCGTGCGCTGAGCCTCCTCGACGCTATGCGTCTGCGGGGTCTCACCTGTCCCGCTACTCCCGCAGGACTTTGAATAAGCTTCCTTGAGCAAACACCGCACGAAGAAAATGCGAATGCATTTTCAAGGATCTCGCACCTTCCGCTACAATCAACTCAGTAAATTTAATACAAATAGCAACAAACTTCGCCTAAACAGCCTATTCTTTTAAAAGCTTTTTCTCGTTAAACCTCGCCACCCTCGTTCATCTGTAATAAAAAAAGTAAGCCGCCGGCACAACCGGCAGCTTTTTCTTAATAAGTTCGAACTGGCAGAATCAATTGGAGTATTGATTCATCGTTTAACGGTTTAATGATGAATGGTCTCATGGCGCCGGTGAAGCTGATGGTAATTTCAGAGCCTTCCAGTGCTTTTAGGGCATCCATCATGAATTTCGCGCTGAAGGAGATTTTTAATTCTTCGCCTTCTACGGATTTGCTCTGCACTTCTTCGACTACTTTTCCGACTTCAGGAGTGTTGGATGAAATTTCGATAACTCCGCCATCGATTGTAGAAAGCTTGACCACATTGTTACGTCCTTCTTTCGCAAGTAAAGAGGCACGGTCAATAGCCTGCAGGAATTCTTTAGTATTGACGACCACATCAGTTTTGCTGTCTGAAGGGATCAGTCTGGATGTATCAGGATAATTTCCCTCAAGCAGCCTTGAGAAGAACAGCAGATGCTCGGCTTTAAAGAGAACCTGGTTTTCAGTAATAACGATATCAATTAAATCATTGTTGTCATCAAGAATTTTGCTTAATTCACTTAAGCTTTTTCCTGGAATAACCACATTGTAGGTTTCGCTGGCCGTTGTTTCGATCTGCGCTTTTCGTAAAGCTAATCTGTGGCTATCTGTTGCAATACAGGTTAATGTGCCGTTTTCCACCTTCCAGTTTACACCTGTCAAGATAGGACGTGTTTCTGAGGTGGACACTGCGAAAACGGTTTGACGAACCATTGCTTTTAGCAGGTCCGTAGGAATCTTAAACATTTTTTCTTCTTCAATTTGAGGCAGGTGCGGATATTCCTCAGCATCCAGGCCATTAAGATTGAATTCAGATTTACCTGAGCGGATGACTGTCTGCAAATGGTTCTCCACGCTTATCTCCACACTGTCAGTCGGAAGCTTTTTAACGATTTCACTGAAGAACTTCGCTTGGAGCACGATGGCACCAGGCTGTTTGATCTCAACAATTTCATTTCCGTCTTCTTCTTTAGGAATAAAAGATTCAATGGAAATATCAGAGTCGCTTCCCGTTAATGTAACTCCTTCTTCAGAAGCAACGATTTTAATCCCCGTTAAGATGGGAATAGTCGTTCTGCTTGTTACAGCTTTCATAACATCCTGGACGCTTTGGACCAACTGGTCGCGCTGGATTATAAATCTCATTTTTTAAATCCTCCAAGCATATTTTAATGGCGTATTGAATATATATATTTTTTATAAAAAAATAGTAGAAGTACTAGTAGGGCCTGTTAGTATGTGGATAACTGCATTTTTTGAAAGGAAACACAGCCTATCCACATGTGGACAGACTGTGTGTAAGTCAGGTCAAGTTATACACATTATACCTTGAGCAATTCATTGATTTCTTTCAGCTGCTTTTCAAATTGTGAATCAGATTGAAGCATCTTTGATATTTTTTCATGGGCATGAATGACGGTCGTATGGTCCCTTCCGCCAAATTCCTCCCCTATTTTAGGCAGAGAAAAATCGGTTAATTCCCGGGACAAGTACATGGCGATCTGACGGGGGAATGCGACAGACTTTGTCCGTTTCTTCGCCTTAAAATCCTCAAGCTTTACATTAAAATGTTCCCCAACCACCCTTTGAATTTCATGGATGGTAATGACCTTTGGCTTGGAGCTTGGAATAATATCCTTTAAAGCTTCTGCTGCAAGGTCGGCATTAATATCTTTATTTATTAAAGAGGAGTATGCTACTACACGAATCAGAGCACCCTCAAGCTCACGGATGTTGGAGTCAATCTGATTGGCAATATAAAGCATAACCTCATTAGGAATATCAAGTCCCTCCGCTTTGGCCTTTTTACGCAGTATGGCAATACGCGTTTCAAGGTCGGGAGGCGTAATATCAGTAATTAGTCCCCATTCAAATCTGGAGCGGAGACGGTCTTCCAGTGTCGGTATTTCTTTTGGAGGACGGTCACTTGAGATAATGATCTGCTTGCTTTCTTCATGCAAGGTATTAAAAGTATGGAAAAATTCCTCCTGCGTCTGTTCTTTTCCAGCCAAAAACTGAATATCATCGATAAGAAGAACATCCACATTTCGATATTTATCGCGGAAATCGCCCGCTTTGTTATCTCGGATCGAGTTAATAAATTCATTCGTAAATTTCTCGGAAGATAAGTATACGACTTTAGCTGATGGATTATGATCTAATACATAATGGCCGATTGCGTGCATAAGGTGAGTTTTTCCGAGTCCAACTCCCCCATAAATAAATAAAGGATTATATGCCTTCGCCGGTGCCTCTGCTACAGCAAGTGAAGCTGCATGGGCGAAGCGGTTTCCGGATCCGATGACAAACGTGTCGAATGTATACTTCGGGTTCAGCATCGTTAAAGGCAGTTCCGGCTGCTCTTCCTCCCGCTTTTTCTTTTTTGGCGGAAGAGGAAGATCGACTTCTTCTTCACTCTGATTTTGCGGAATGATGAATTTCACTCCTAATTCTTCACCGGTAATGTCATAAAGAATTCCGGAGATCAGCTGGGAATAACGCTCTTCAAGCCAGTCACGGGCAAACTCATTCGGGGCCTTAACGACTAAAGTGTCTCCCTGCAGAGAATGCGCCTTTGTCGACTTCAGCCATGTATCAAAACTGGGCTTGCTGATTTTTTTCTCGATATTGGCCAGAGCATTATTCCAAAGATCCGCAATGTTTTCCAAAGATATCCCTCCTTTTCTATCTAAAATTGATATCTAAATTACGTTCAGGCTCAAATGTCTTTCCGTGGACATCTCGGCTTTTTCTTTGTTTCCCGCCACAAAAACGATAGGTTATACACGCTGTATAACCCTGAAGTTTATAAATATACGAAACTGTTTATGTGGAAAATCATATAATAAGGAAGTAAAGTGGAATTTCGACAGTATCCACTGTCTGTGGACAAACTTTTACAAACCCCTTGGATAACCTGTCCACATGTTATCCACAATCTGTGGATAATGAAGATATGCACAATGATTTATTAAGTGTGAAAACACAATTATGATAACAGATAATGCTTTTTACTGCAATGCTTTTTAAACCCTTATCCACAGCATGCCCATCCCTGTTCATAAAAATTGTCCACAGCCTCTGGTTGTGTGCAAAACCTGTCAATATGTGATGTGGATAATAAAAAACTTGTCGAAATTTTATCCACAGCCCTGTTTTTTGGGGAAATCTATTCCGATGGACTTGGAATGTAATTGCCCTTTTTAGCGGCTGGATCATCCCGCGTCCGGGAAAATTTGCAGTCTCCAAGGAAAGCTTTTACAATGGAGAAATGAGAAAAACGTGGAAAAATGAAATTTTAGGATGACATTCAGGCGAAAAGAAGGTAAACTTTCTGAGTGGGTTCTTTCAGATATGCAAAAAGAGAAAGAGCAGCAAAGAATTTTTTTATATTGTCGTACGTTGTTTTTTATATAAATCTCAACTGCTGAGTTGATTGGAGCGGAGGGTACTTGATCCTCGAAAATGCATTCGCATTTTCTTCGTGCGGTGTTGATTCAAGGATGATTATTCAATGTCCTGCCGGGAAGTGAGGGATCGAGAGACCCCGCAGGCGAAGCCGAGGAGGCTCTTGTTACTCCCGCGGAAAGCAAGTGCCCCGTGCTGAAATCAACGGACTAACTTTATAAGAAAAACAATTTATGAAAGAAAGAGCCAAAACGAATATTTTTGCCATTGAAGGCAGATTGACTTATATGCATAGTTGACAATTTTCTAGTTACATCTATATAATTAGAAAGACTGTCTTTAACAGCAATTCCTCAGGGAGGTGTCATATATGAAAAGAACTTATCAACCAAACAAGCGTAAAAGAAGCAAGGTTCATGGTTTCCGCAGCCGCATGAGCTCTCCGAACGGACGTAACGTTCTAGCTCGCCGCCGCCGCAAAGGAAGAAAAGTATTATCTGCTTAGGCCACTGAAACGTCAGTGGTCTTTTTTTCCATGTAAAGATAAATTAATTAAAGTTAGATAACTGTCTAGCTCCAGCGCCAGCCCCCTCAAGATGCAGGGGGTGACCAGGGCGCTTGCGCTTTTCGAAATAGGTGATGACATGAAAAAAGAGTTCCGTGTAAAAAAGAATAAAGAATTTCAAGAGGCCTTTAAAAAGGGAAAGTCATTCGCCAACCGCCAATTTGTCGTTTACATCTTGAGAAAAGAGGAGCAGAACCATTTTCGCATCGGGCTTTCTGTCAGCAAAAAAATTGGCAATGCGGTCATGAGGAACCAGATCAAAAGGTATATCCGCCAGGCATTTTTAGAACTGGAGGAAGAAATAAAGCCGCAATATGATCTGATCGTCATTGCGAGGAAACCGGTGGCAGAAATGGATTTTCATGAAGTGAAAAAGAGTCTGATCCATGTATTGAAGGTTTCGCGGGTTTTGAATAAACCGGGACTTGGAAATACTAAAAACTAATAATCATTATCTATCTTTATTATGAAGCACTTCATTTTAAAAGATGTTAAAATAAGATACATATGAGCGTGTCCCTCTGGCCGGGGGATAAGCAAATGAAATCCATACTATTATCAGGAGCAATTAAGGAGGAAAAAACGGTTGAAGAAACGAATATTCCTACTAATCGGTTTAGTGTTTGTGATGGCCCTTTTATCGGGCTGTACAGAAATCAACCAGCCGATTACGTCTGAAAGCAAAGGCTTTTGGAACGAGTATATTGTCTACCCGCTTTCGCTGTTTATTATTAAGGTAGCGGAATTTGCAGGCGGCAGCTATGGACTATCGATCATTATTGTAACGATCATTATCCGTCTGGTTATCCTGCCATTAATGATTAAACAAACGAGAAGTTCAAAAGCGATGCAGGCGATTCAGCCAGAAATGCAGAAGCTTCGTGAAAAATACAGTTCGAAAGACCAGAAAACCCAGCAGAAGCTGCAGCAGGAAACAATGGCTTTATTCCAAAAGCACGGTGTTAATCCGCTTGCAGGATGTTTCCCGCTAGTGATTCAAATGCCGATCCTGATCGGTTTCTACCATGCGATTACACGTACGCGCGAAATTGCAAACCATAATTTCCTTTGGTTTGACCTTGGTTCTCCGGATCCAATATACTTATTGCCTTTAATTGCAGGTGTGACAACGTTCATTCAGCAGAAAATGATGATGGCCGGCACTCAGCAAACAGGGCAAATGGCTGCACAAATGAAAATGATGCTTTATCTAATGCCGATTATGATCGTTGTTTTTGCCATTAACTTCCCGGCAGCTCTTTCTTTATACTGGGTAGTGGGTAATATCTTCATGATCATTCAAACGTATTTCATTAAAGGTCCGGACCTGAAAGCTGCAGCGGCCGGAAATGCAGGAGGAGCCAAAAAGTGAAACAAATAACTGCTACAGGACAGACCGTCAAGGAAGCAGTAGAGTCAGCTTTAGCTCAATTAAACACAACAGAAGACCGCTTAGAGATTACTATTGTTGATGAAGGTAAAAAAGGCGTTTTCGGGATTTTCGGATCCCGGCCGGCCGTGGTGAAAGCTGTGAAAAAGCCTGATCCGATTGAGGAAGCTGAAAAATTCCTCAAAGATGTCAGTGCAAAAATGGGTGTGCCCATCGAAATTGAAACATTACGTGAGGGAAAAAATGTTCAATTTACCTTATCCGGCGAAAAGATAGCTCTTTTAATCGGAAAAAGAGGGCAAACGCTCAATTCTCTCCAGTATTTGACACAGCTGGTCATCAACCGCTTTGCCGAGCAGTACTTAAATGTGGTGGTCGATGCAGAGGATTACCGGAAAAGACGCCAGGATACCCTGATTCAACTGGCTGAAAGGCTTGCTCAAAAAGCTTTGAAGACGGGAAAAGAAATTGCACTGGAACCTATGCCTTCCTATGAACGCAAAGTGATCCATACTGCTCTCGTAAATAATAAGCGAATCAAAACCTATTCTGATGGCAATGACCCGCACCGCCATATCGTCATTGCACCAGCCAGAACAAAGTAGCAAGAAGAGCGGAAGCGCCTTGTCCACCCCCGACAAGCACAAGACGAGCCTCCCGGAA
This sequence comes from Cytobacillus sp. EB106-05-05-XG126, assembly GCF_058791715.1. NCBI lineage: Bacteria > Bacillati > Bacillota > Bacilli > Caryophanales > Bacillaceae > Cytobacillus > Cytobacillus sp. EB106-05-05-XG126. The sequence goes on from NZ_JBYTDU010000008.1 coordinate 14,465, forward strand.
AGGCGTTCTTTGCCTTTTGGGAGGATTGGCTTGTGACCTCGAGGGGGTAGGCGCTGTAGCTGGACAGTTATCAACGTCCAAAACATAAATTACTCATTACGCAAAATCCCAATCCACTCCGGATTGGGATTTTTTTGTCGTTCTTTGTCAAAGCCCCGCAAATTATTAAATCTCAATTGGTTTTATTGTTATTCACATGTGGATAAGTTAAAATAGAGCATATTAATTATGAGACGTGTGGATAATTTTTTCGCTGGCTGACGGAGAGCGGGATGTTGATAAGTAACGTGCTGAACTGATGGACAAGCCGGCAATGCGGGCTGATATGCTTTTCTAAAAAAAAGCCTTGTGATATTCTATTAATTTGGGGAATCGAAAGCATGATTCATTTTTATATAGATGGAAGTAAGAACAAAAAGAGAGGTGAATGAATTGGAATTTGATACAATCGCTGCGATATCTACGCCAATGGGAGAAGGAGCCATTGCCATTGTCCGCCTGAGCGGGGATCAGGCATTTGACATTGCTGACCTTCTTTTCAGAGGGGTAGGAGGCAAGCGGCTGAAGAATGTGGCGTCCCATACCATTCATTATGGGCATATTGTTGACCCGAAAACTGAACAGATTGCTGAAGAAGTAATGGTTTCAGCCATGAAGGGACCGAAAACCTTTACGAAGGAAGATGTCATCGAAATCAACTGCCATGGCGGACTGGTTTCCGTGAATCGCGTGCTGCAGCTTTTGCTGAATAATGGTGCACGGCTTGCTGAGCCGGGTGAATTTACAAAGCGCGCCTTCTTGAACGGACGGATTGATTTATCACAGGCAGAAGCGGTCATGGATCTGATTCGCGCCAAGACAGACCGGGCTATGAACGTGGCACTTGGCCAGATGGAAGGAAGGCTGTCAAAGCTTATTCAGAAGCTTCGGCAGGAAATTCTGGAGATCCTGGCTCACGTGGAAGTCAATATCGATTATCCCGAATACGATGATGTCGAGGAAATGACCCATCATATGCTGATGGAGAAGGCTTCTTATGTAAAAAAAGAAATCGAAAAGCTCCTTCAAACCTCACAGCAGGGGAAAATACTGCGTGAAGGACTTTCCACGGTCATTGTCGGAAGGCCAAACGTTGGGAAATCTTCCTTATTGAATAGCCTTGTTCACGAAAATAAGGCGATTGTGACTGATATACCGGGCACCACCCGTGATGTTATTGAAGAATATGTGAATGTCAGAGGAGTGCCGCTCCGTCTGGTGGATACAGCCGGCATTCGTGAAACGGAAGATATCGTAGAACGGATCGGTGTCGAAAAATCGAGGCAGGTATTAAAGGAAGCAGATTTAATTTTGCTCGTGCTCAATTACTCGGATGATTTGACGTCTGAGGATGAAAATATATTTAAAGCAGTCGAAGGCATGGATGTCATTGTGATTGTCAATAAAACCGACCTTGATCAAAAGATCGACATGAATCGCGTCCGCGAGCTTTCGAAGCATCATAAACTGGTTACAACCTCTTTATTGGAGGACCAGGGTGTCGACGATCTGGAGGAAGCCATTGCCTCTTTATTCTTTGCAGGCTCCATCGAAGCCGGGGATATGACGTATGTATCCAATACCCGCCATATTGCTCTATTGAATCAGGCGCAAAATGCCATTGATGAAGCGATGCAGGGTGTTGAGATGGGAACGCCTATTGATATTGTGCAGATTGATTTGACAAGAACATGGGAGCTGCTTGGTGAAATTATTGGCGACAGCGTCCATGAAAGCCTGATTGACCAGTTATTCTCTCAGTTCTGTTTAGGAAAATAGATGATTTAAGCAGGCTGTGTCAGCTGACGCAGCGGAAATAGATTTTTTAACTTTTGCAATCGGCCGGTCCAGCCTCTGCTGAGCTTGGGTCTGTGCTTGCCTGATTGCAGCAAAGGAGGCCGCATCATGACATATGAAGCTGGAAGTTATGATGTCATAGTAGTCGGAGCCGGACACGCGGGTGTGGAAGCAGGCCTTGCTTCGGCCCGCCTCGGCGCAAAGACATTAATGATTACAATCAACCTGGATATGGTAGCCTTTATGCCTTGTAACCCTTCAGTCGGGGGACCTGCAAAAGGAATCGTCGTAAGGGAAATCGATGCCCTTGGCGGAGAAATGGGCAAGAATATTGATAAAACGCATATTCAGATGCGTATGCTGAACACAGGAAAAGGCCCAGCCGTACGTGCATTAAGAGCACAGGCCGATAAGTTCACATATCAGCATGAAATGAAAAAAACACTGGAAAATGAACGGAACCTGACGCTTATTCAGGGAATGGTTGAACGTCTGATTGTTGAAGATGGAGAATGCAGGGGCGTTGTCACCCAGACAGGCGCCGTGTATCATTCAAAAGCGGTCGTCATTACGACCGGAACCTTCTTAAGAGGAGAAATAATCCTTGGTGAACTGAAGTACTCAAGCGGGCCTAATAACCAGCAGCCATCCATTAAGCTCTCAGAGCATCTGCAGGAGCTTGGCTTTGACCTGGTCCGTTTTAAAACTGGAACGCCGCCGCGCGTTAACAGCCATACCATTGATTACAGCAAAACGGAAATCCAGCCTGGCGATGATGTGCCAAGAGCTTTTTCTTATGAAACAACCAAGTATATTACAGACCAGCTCCCTTGCTGGCTGACATACACAAATGCTGAAACGCATACCTTAATCGACAATAATCTTCATCGCTCGCCAATGTACTCCGGCATGATAAAAGGAACTGGTCCGCGCTATTGCCCGTCCATTGAAGATAAGGTTGTCCGCTTTAACGATAAGCCGCGCCATCAAATTTTCCTTGAGCCTGAAGGCCGCAATACTCAGGAAGTATATGTGCAGGGGCTTTCAACAAGCTTGCCTGAGGATGTGCAGCAGCAGATTCTCAGAACGATCCCTGGACTTGAAAAGGTGCAGATGATGCGTGCCGGCTATGCGATTGAATATGATTCCATCGTCCCAACGCAATTATGGCCGACACTGGAAACCAAAAAGGTGAAAAATCTCTACACGGCGGGCCAGATCAACGGGACATCAGGCTATGAAGAAGCTGCCGGCCAGGGATTAATGGCAGGCATGAATGCCGGATTGAAATCGCTGGATAAGGAAGAAGTCATTTTAAGCCGTTCAGATGCCTATATTGGCGTCCTGATTGATGACCTTGTAACCAAAGGAACGAATGAGCCTTACCGTCTACTGACTTCAAGAGCGGAATACCGTCTGCTGCTTCGCCATGATAATGCCGACTTGCGTTTAACGGAGCTTGGCCGCAAAGTCGGTCTGATCAGTGAAGAACGCTATGAAAAATTCCAGCTGAAAAAGCAGGCGATAGAAGACGAGAAGGCACGTCTTAAGGGCATCATCATCAAGCCTACTTCTGACGTTCAGGAGCTGATCAAAAGCCAGGGCGGAAGCGAGCTGAAAGACGGCATCCGCGCCTCAGATCTTCTGAAGCGTCCGGAAATGACGTATGAGCATATCGGGCAGCTCGTTCCGGCTGAAACTGCGCTTGATCCGGATGTAACCGAGCAGGTGGAAATCCAGGTTAAGTATGAGGGCTATATTGAGAAGTCCCTTCAGCAGGTAGAGCGTCTGAAGAAAATGGAAAACAAAAAGGTCCCTGAAAACATCGATTATGATGATATTAATGGACTGGCTTCCGAAGCAAGACAAAAGCTGAAGGAAGTAAGGCCGTTATCTCTTGCACAGGCTTCGCGAATTTCCGGAGTTAATCCTGCCGATATCTCCATTTTGCTTGTTTATTTAGAGCAGGGGAGAATTGCACGGGTTTCAGCTGAGTAAAGAGGAAAATCCGATTATGTCAGAGAACGGAAAGGATTCATAAATGAATACCGAACAATTTACTGAAATGCTGGCGGCGAAGGGGATTGCCCTTTCGCCACAGCAATTGCAGCAATATGACACCTACTATTCCACCCTGGTGGAATGGAATGAAAAAATGAATTTAACAGCCATTACGGAAAAGGAAGATGTGTATTTAAAGCACTTCTATGACTCCATTAGCGCGGCTTTTTACTTTGATTTCAGCCAGCCGCTAACGGTCTGTGATGTCGGGGCGGGGGCAGGCTTCCCGAGCATACCGATTAAAATTGCTTTTCCGGGTTTACATATTACGATTGTTGACTCGCTTAATAAGCGCATTGGTTTTCTGGAGCATTTGGCGAAGAAGCTTGGGCTTGAGAATGTCCGCTTTATCCATGACCGTGCGGAAACCTTTGGACAGAACAAGGAATACCGCGAGTCTTTTGATGTTGTGACAGCAAGAGCTGTAGCCAGATTATCCGTTTTAAGCGAGCTTTGTCTGCCGCTGGCGAAAACTGGAGGCACATTTGTGGCCATGAAGGGTGCCAGTGCAAAGGAAGAACTGGATGCCGGCAAAAAGGCCGTCTCGGTGCTGGGCGGAAAACTTGTGGATTCCCACACGTTCACGCTGCCTGAGGAAGAAAGTGAGCGCAATATTCTAATCATAAAAAAAGAAAAGAGCACTCCTAAAAAGTACCCGCGAAAGCCGGGGACACCCAATAAAACACCAATTGAATAGGGTGCGCAATTTGCCATTGTATGACATAATGGTGTAAACGTTTCGATTTTTCCAGATATTTATATTGCTCCTGTCCGGCAGGATTTGTCATGATGATAGAGAATATGTTATAGGGAGTTTCGTAAAGGTGGTGCAGGGTGATGAAGCATTCTTTCTCACGCTTTTTTGGCCTAGGCGAAAAGGGAGAACAAGTTACAGCGGAAAAACCAGCAGAAGAACAGCTGGATATTGTTGAAGACTTAAGCGACAGAGAAGAAGTTAAGAAAATTCCTATTGATCAAATCGTCCCCAACCGTTTCCAGCCAAGAACGGTGTTTGATGATGAAAAAATAGAAGAGCTTTCCCGGACTATCCATACGCATGGAATCATCCAGCCAATCGTCGTACGGGAATTTGAAGATGGCCAGTTTGAAATCATAGCAGGTGAACGCAGATACCGGGCCATGAAAAAACTGGGCTGGGAAGAAGCTCCTGCTATTGTCAAAAATCTTAGCGATACCGAAACGGCTTCAGTAGCTTTAATTGAAAATCTTCAAAGGGAAGAATTGTCACCGATTGAAGAAGCTGTTGCCTACGGAAAACTTTTAGAGCTGCATAGCCTGACACAGGAAGCATTGGCACAACGCCTTGGAAAAGGCCAGTCAACCGTTGCCAACAAGCTTCGGCTGCTGAAATTGCCGCAGCCTGTCCAGGATGCATTGCTAAACAAATCAATCACAGAGCGGCATGCCCGTTCACTCATCCCGCTGAAGGACCCGGAGAAGCAGGTCGCCCTGCTTCAGGAGATTGTGGAAAAGAATCTCAATGTGAAGCAGACGGAAGACCGGGTTGTCAAAATTCTCGAACAGAAAAATCCAAAGCCGAAGCCGAAACGAAAGGCTTTCAGCAAGGATATGAGAATTGCGGTCAACACGATCAGGCAATCTTTATCCATGGTTTCTGACAGCGGCATTAATCTTGATTCTGAAGAAGAAGAATTTGATGAATTTTATCAAATCACGATCAAGATTCCTAAAAAGAAATAATTTTTTTTACGCGAGAAATAAAGCGGGGGCTCCCCGTTTTATTTTTCGCGTTTTTTTTGAAGGATAAGAAAGTATATAATTTTTGAACTTTGATAACTGTCTAGCTCCAGCGCCTACCCCCTCGAGGTCACAAGCCAATCCTCCCAAAAAGGCAAAGAACGCCTTTCCGGGAGGCTCGTCTTGTGCTTGTCGGGGGTGACCAAGGCGCTTGCGCTTTTCTTTGAAGGACGATAAAAAGACTATTAGAATCTTCTTATTTTTTACAAAAAAATTATTCTGCCCTGTTTTTCGTGATAAAATAGACTACGTGATTTAACGATACGAATAAATTCGCAGATAGATAGATTGGAATATTGATAGATGAAAGCAGGTGACACTGTGGGCAAGATTATAGCCGTTGCGAACCAGAAAGGCGGAGTCGGCAAAACGACCTCTTCCGTCAATCTTGGCGCATGCCTGGCATACATAGGCAAGAAAGTGCTGCTGGTCGACATTGATCCGCAGGGCAATGCCACAAGCGGAATCGGCATTGAAAAAGCGGATGTCGATCATTGCATCTATGACGTCCTCGTGGATGATGTGGAAGCATCCAAGGTCATTAAACCTACTTCGGTAGAGAACTTATACGCCATCCCGGCAACCATTCAGCTGGCAGGCGCAGAAATTGAACTGGTGCCGACGATCTCACGGGAAGTCAGGTTAAAGAGGGCTCTTGAGGAAGTAAAGGCAAACTTTGATTATGTGATTATCGACTGTCCTCCTTCCCTCGGATTACTGACGATAAATTCGCTGACCGCTTCGGATGCCGTAATCATACCCGTGCAGTGCGAGTACTATGCACTGGAAGGGCTGAGCCAGCTTCTGAATACGGTTCGCCTTGTGCAGAAGCATCTGAACCATGATTTAAAAATTGAAGGCGTTCTGCTGACAATGCTTGATGCCCGTACAAATCTTGGCATTCAGGTCATTGAAGAAGTGAAAAAGTATTTTCAGGATAAAGTCTATAAAACAATCATCCCCCGCAATGTGCGTCTGGGAGAGGCTCCGAGCCATGGAGAACCTATCATTACTTATGATCCGAAGTCACGCGGAGCTGAAGTATATTTAGAACTGGCAAAGGAAGTGGTTTCAAATGGCTAAAGGTTTAGGAAAAGGTCTGAATGCTTTTTTCAATAATGCTGAAAGCGAAAGTGAAGAAACCGTACAGGAAGTAAAAATAAAGGACATTCGTCCAAACCCTTATCAGCCGCGCAAGGTGTTTGAAAAGGAAGCCATCGAGGAGCTGAAGCAATCCATCCTTGAACATGGAATACTGCAGCCGATCATCGTCCGCAAAAGCATCAAAGGCTTTGAAATTGTAGTTGGGGAACGCCGCTACCGGGCAGCAAAAGAAGCCAACTTGGAGAAAGTTCCTGTTGTTGTAAGAGAGCTGACTGAACAGCAAATGATGGAGCTGGCTGTTCTTGAAAATCTGCAGCGTGAAGACCTAACGCCGATTGAAGAAGCTGCTGCGTACCAGCTGCTGATGGAGAAGCTTAAGGTGACACAAGAGGAATTGGCCAAGCGCCTGGGAAAAAGCAGGCCGCATATTGCCAACCATGTTCGCCTGCTATCCCTTCCTCCGAAAATTCAGGGATTGATTTCAGACGGCAAAATTTCCATGGGACACGGAAGAGCGCTGTTGGGGCTGCGAAAAAAAGAAAAACTGCAGGCACTTGTTGAAAAAACAGTTAAAGACGGCTTAAATGTCCGTCAGCTTGAACAGCTGATTCAGCAGCTGAACGATGTTTCACGTGAAACGAAAAAGCCGGCAGTTCAAAAGGATATCTTTATTAAGGAACGCGAATCCTCCCTCAGGGAACGGTTCGGAACGACCGTCCATATTAAACAGTCCAAAAACAAAGGGAAAATTGAGATTGAATTTTTCTCAAAAGAAGATTTGGAACGCATTATGGAGCTTTTAGAAACACATCAGTAAGCCATCTTTATGATGGTTTATTTTTTTACAGGATTCCATAAAAAAGGATTGTAGGCTCAGGCCTTTCGTGGTAATTTTAATAGAAAATAATTCGCATTGCGAAATAATAAGGTGAAGACGATGTTTCTGCTAGGTACACTTGTGAATGGATTATTGATTATTATTGGAACACTGCTGGGGAAATTGCTCCATCGCATTCCCGAAAACATGAAGGGCACTGTCATGCATGCGATTGGCCTTGCTGTCATGGTGCTCGGCCTGCAAATGGGCTTTAAAAGCGAGAATTTCCTCGTGGTGATTTTGAGCCTTGTGTTCGGAACGGTGATTGGAGAGTACTTTGCTCTCGAAGATAAACTCAACAAGCTTGGCGATTGGCTTGAAAGCAAAATTGGCTCCAAAGGACAAGGCAGCATTTCGCAGGGCTTCGTAACGGCTACACTCATCTTTGTCATTGGCGCTATGGCCATCATCGGCGCGCTTGACAGCGGTATCCGGGGCGATCACTCGGTGCTCTATACCAAATCGATTATTGACGGCTTCACCTCCCTCATCTTAACGACTACATTAGGGATCGGTGTGCTCTTTTCAGCTTTTCCGGTGATGCTGTATGAAGGACTCATTGCTCTATTTGCCACCCAAATCGACCGGTTTGTCCCCCAGCTTCTGATGGACAGCTTTATCAAGGAAATGACCGCAACAGGCGGAATCATGATCTTTGCGATTGGACTGAATTTGACTGGCATTACGAAAATCCGGGTGGCGAACCTGCTTCCGGGAATTGTGGTTACAGGAGTGATTGTGTCGGTTGTTTATTTTTACGGGATTTATTTTTAGGTGAATGGGATGTGCACTGCGGGCACGGGTGTTGGTGTGCTTGCTGTGCATTTTTTATGCCGGAATGGCGTTAAAACTGGCTGGAACCGCGCAAATTTTGAAGTAAGTGCGCAAGATTTGTGCTCAAGTCAGCTGTTTTTCCGGAAAAAGGAGTGTGCTTGGCGGTTTATCTAACAGGTTTGTGAATTTATCCAGCAAATTTTGAAGTTTATCTAACAAGTTTCTCATTTTATCTCACATTTGCCGCAATTCCTCGTTACAGAGAACGGAATTGACGATCAAAACAGAGAGCAGGACGAGCGCGAAAAATGAAGGACCGGCCCACAAAACGGATGTATGCACCATCCCCCTCCCCTGCCCAACAAAAAACCGCAGGCTCACTCCCCTGCGGCTTTCCACTCTATTAAGGTGTTTGTTCACGGTTCAGTTCCCACTTAAATGCAGGCCATGCCGGTGCTGTCTGGTGGGTCAGGCTGGCTTCATAGATCCCCTCAGCGATGGTTTTTGCCATTTTCAGGACGAGATTGAGCCTGGTGTTCTGGAGGACGAAGAATTCCATGAATCCGCTGACGTTGACGATGCCGGTGATGTGCATATCCCCTACTTCCGGCAGGTCTTTATTGACTCCGGCACCCGGCTTGACGGGTCCGTCTCCAATTTGGATGACTCCGACGCTTTTCAGACGGCCCAGACAGGCGTCGATTCCGATAATAAAGGGATTGAAATGCTTCTTTTTGATTTCGTTCAGTTTTTCTTCCAGGTTCACGGCATGGATCGGGTCCTCCAATGTTCCGTACACATGGAAGGATGAAATGGATTTTTCCTCAAGGAGTGTGCCGACCAGCGGACCTAATGAATCACCTGTTGAGCGGTCTGTGCCAATGCAGACAAACACGATCGGACGGCAGCCGATGCCTGCAGGCAGAATATTCTTCAGCTCAGCAGCCAATTTTTCTGCAGAGTTTGTTTCTTCATGCGGGATTCTGGCAGAAGCCCCGCCTTTTTTGTCAAACAAGTTTGGTTTGAAGTTCATATAGGTCCACTCCCTTTTTAATCCTTGCCATGCCCGAAAAACAGTATTTATACGTTTTTAACAGTATACGGAATTTTTGTGTAATCTATACATACCTGTATTATTTAATCGTTAAACAATCGGTTTTTTAACTGTTAAGCCATGAGAAAAATTGATAAAATAATTTTGTTTTACAGAGGGATTCGCACTGAGGGGCAAGATGCAGTATAATTTCATTCAAGATAAAGACTTGAAGTTTTGAACGCGATAACTGTCTAGCTCCAGGCGCCATCGGCTCTCGGGTCTAAGCTTGTCTTGTTTCGGCTCCTAGGGACTCTCGGGTCTAAGACGTTCCCTTCCAGAAGGAAAAACACCTTCTTACAGGGACCGTCTTATGCTGGTCGTCCCTGGGCAGTCGCCTCAACATTTCTTTCAATCCGGCCAAAAGGTTAAAGAACAACCTTCAGCCGGCTCGTCTTATGCTTGAGGCCCGCAGGACAAGGATGGCTTCGTCAGCATAAACATCGCACGACCGAAAGCGGTAGCTTTTGGGAGGACGTGGCGGTTTTAGTCTGCGTTCCTTTATAAGCGGGCGCCTTCCGCTTTTCTATATTTTCACTAAAAATGAGCAGGTGAAACCATGAGTCCTATTGAAAAAATGATAAACGGTATGATAGATAAGATTTCGAATGAAGAAACGTGGATAACCATTGGGGAAGGCATTTTTAAAGTTATGGCGATTCTGATCGTGACGAGCATCCTTATTAGAATCGGCAAGCTGGCCATCCGCAATATTTTTAAAGTGAGAACACCGTCCAGGCTCCGAATCTCAGAGCGCAGGGAAGCCACTCTTCTGAAGCTGCTGGAGAATATGCTCACCTATGTGGTGTTTTTCGTTGCGGCAATCATGATATTATCGGTGCTGACAATTGATGTAAAAGCCCTTCTGGCTGGTGCGGGAATCGTCGGGTTGGCTGTTGGATTTGGAGCACAGAGCCTTGTGAAGGACATTATCACCGGATTTTTCATCATTTTCGAAGATCAGTTTTCGGTTGGAGATTATATCCGGATTGATCAATTTGAAGGAACTGTAGAAGAAATCGGGCTTCGGACGACAAAGATTAAAAACTGGACGGGCGAGGTTCACATCCTTCCGAACGGAAGCATTATGCAGGTGACCAATTTTTCATTGAATAATAGTGTGGCTTTTGTGGATGTCAGCATTGCGTATGAAGGCGATATTGTGAAGGTTGAACAGGTCCTTCAGGAATTATTCGAAAAGCTCCCGGAAAAATATGAGGATATGGTCAAGCCGCCGGAAATTCTGGGCATCCAAAATATGGCGGCAGCAGACGTGATGCTGCGTGTTGTTTCGGAGACACTGCCAATGAGGCATTTTTATATAGCGCGCCAGCTGCGGAAGGAAATTAAGCTTTGTTTAGATGAGCATGGCATTGAAATTCCGTTCCCGCGCCTGGTGATGTACACAAGGAATGAGCAGGATAACCCAAAACTGAATGCGGAGGGATAAACATGGAGCAAAAAGAATTTGATTTACACGATGTAGTGGAAATGAAAAAGCCTCATCCATGCGGGGCCAACAAATGGAAAATCATCCGGATGGGAGCAGATATCCGCATTAAGTGCGAAGGCTGCGGACACAGCGTAATGATCCCAAGAAGGGAATTCGCCCGCAAAATGAAGAAAATTCTTGTTAAGCATGAGGAATAAGAGACAAACTGCAGGGAGATGAGGTTGTTGGCACAAACATTCAAGTCAGCCTGTCCCCTTAATTGCTGGGACAGCTGCGGCTTTCATGTAACAGTTGAAGACGGTAAGGTGACAAAGGTAGATGGTGATCCGGACCATCCGATAACAAAGGGGAAAATTTGCGGCCGCGGCAGAATGCTTGAAAACAGAACCAATTCTCCGGAGCGCCTGCTTCACCCACTGAAAAAGGTAGATGGAGAATTTGTGTCAATTTCCTGGGAGCAGGCTTTGCACGATATTTCCCTGAAAATGAAGGAGCTAAAAGAAACGGCTGGAACCACTTCAATCCTGCATAGCCATGATTATGCCAATGGCGGTTTGCTGACGAACCTGGATCAGCGTTTTTTCAACTGTTATGGCGGCGTGACTGAACTTGTGGGGTCAATCTGCTGGGGAGCCGGTATTGAAGCTCAGAGCTCGGATTTCGGAGATGCGTACAGCCATGCTCCTGAAGATATTTTAAACAGCAGGCACATTGTCGTCTGGGGCAGAAATGTTGCCCGCACCAATATGCACCTGTATCAAAGGCTGCAGGAGGCAAAGAAACAGGGTGCCAAATTATATGTGATTGATCCAATTTTTAATGCGACGGCTAAAATGGCTGACTATTATTTTTCTATCAAGCCGGGGATGGATGGCTGGCTTGCGGCCGGCATCATGAAGGAAATGCTCCGTCTAGGTTTGGAAGATAGAAGTTTCATAGATACCTATTCAGTTGGTTTTGAAGATCTAAATGAACTGCTCGAAAGTGTAACGCTTGAGGAAATCGCAGAGAAAACGGAAGTGCCTGCAGAAGTCATGACCGAACTTGCAGCGGTGTATGGCGATCGCCCCGTGTCCACCTTCTTTGGCCTGGGCATGCAGCGCTACGAAAACGGCGGGAACACGATCAGACTGATGGATGCTTTGATTGCCGTGAGCGGCAATATAGGGATTCCAGGCGGTGGTGCAAACTATGCCAACAGACAGGTAGGACAGAGCTTTGATGCGGCTGCCCTCACCCTCCCTGAGCGGAAAACGGCCTTCAGGCAATTTACGATGATGCGGCAGGCAGAGGGGATTTTAACAGCAAAGGATCCTGAAATTAAGATGATCTTCGTTACGTGCGGAAATCCTTTAACCCAGGTGCCTGACTCTTCAAGGGTCCGAGAAGCTTTTGCATCTGTTGAGACCGTTGTTGTGATGGATCAGTTTATGACAGACACGGCTAAAATGGCCGATTACGTTCTTCCTGTTGCAACCGTGTTTGAACAGGAAGATGTCTATTATTCTTCCATGTATCATCATTATGCCAATCATGGCCCGAAGCTGGCTGAACCGCCAGGTGAAGCGAAGCCTGATTTATGGGTATGGACTGAGCTTGCCAAACGACTCGGATTCGGAGCCGATTTCGATTTTACAAGAGACGAATTCATCAGCATGGGCCTTGGTTCGCTTAAAGAGCAGGGAATCACGCTTGATAGCTTAAGGAATTCTCACCATATGGAGCTTCCGGTTGATACGGTGCCCTGGGCAGACCGCCAGTTCAAGACGCCAAGCGGAAAGTATGAATTTACCTCGTTCCGAAAGGGTTCCGAAAGCAGGCTGACACTCGCTCTTCCACGGGAAACCAAGTGGACGGATAAAGAGCGTGCCGAACAGTTTCCTTTTACCCTGCTGACGATTCACCCTCTTCGCTCCAATCATTCGCAGCATTATCACCTGTTGAAGCCGGAGCCAAAGGCAAAGGTCGAAATTGCCGATAATATTGCCGAAAAGCTTGGCCTGCAGGAGAACGATCATGTCAAGGTGTGGAATGACCGCGGGGAAATGAAGGGCTTTGTCCATATTATGAAGAAAGCCCATCCGGATACCATCAATATCGATGAAGGCATCTGGGCAAAATTCGGCGGCCCCGTCAATAACCTTACATCCAGCCGCGAATCGGACAACGGCCTTGGAAGCACATTGTATGACTGCCTTGTGAATATAGAGAAGGTTTAACAGTAGTGGTGACAGGCACCTATACCAGTCAGGCAAAGGGGTATAGGTACCTGTCACCTTTTCTTTACATTTCTCCGGCAACTATCTATAATTGTTAGAGGCTTGTTTAAATGAGAATCAATCGTATTTTTAATAGATGAAATTAGACTGAGGAGTGACTTGGATGGCTTTAACAGCTGGTATTGTAGGTTTGCCGAACGTCGGAAAGTCTACGTTGTTTAATGCAATTACCCAGGCTGGAGCGGAGTCTGCGAACTATCCGTTCTGTACAATTGATCCGAATGTAGGAATTGTGGAAGTGCCTGATCACCGTTTGAATAAATTAACTGAATTGGTTCAGCCGAAAAAAACTGTGCCAACGGCTTTCGAATTTACGGATATCGCCGGCATCGTAAAGGGTGCGAGCAAAGGGGAAGGTCTTGGAAACAAATTCCTGTCCCATATCCGTGAAGTGGATGCCATCTGTCAGGTTGTCCGCTGTTTTGCGGATGACAATATTACACACGTTGCGGGGAAAGTGGACCCGATTGATGATATCGAAGTCATCAACCTGGAATTGATTCTGGCTGATCTTGAGTCAGTTGATAAGCGAATTGGCCGTGTGAGCAAGCTGGCTAAGCAGAAGGATAAAGATTCTGTGATCGAGCTTGAAATTCTGGAGAAATTAAAAGAAGCGTTCGAAAACGATAAGCCAGCCCGTACAGTTGAATTCACAGAAGAGCAAATGAAGATTGTAAAAGGTCTTCACCTGCTGACAATCAAGCCTGTGCTTTACGTTGCGAACGTAAGCGAGGATGATGTAGCGGATCCTTCTTCTAACGAATATGTACAGCAGGTAAAAGAATTTGCCGCAAAGGATAATGCGGAAGTGATCGTAATCTGTGCAAAAATCGAATCTGAAATTGCTGAGCTTGATGGGGAAGAAAAAGAAATGTTCCTTCAAGAGCTTGGCATTGAAGAATCCGGCCTTGATCAGCTGATCAGAGCAGCCTACAACCTGCTTGGACTGGCAACTTACTTCACTGCGGGTGTACAGGAAGTCCGTGCCTGGACATTCCGCAAAGGAATGAAGGCTCCTCAATGTGCGGGAGTGATTCACTCTGACTTTGAAAAAGGCTTCATCCGTGCAGAAACGGTTTCCTATGAAGACCTTGTCGCTGCAGGAAACATGACAGCTGCGAAAGAAGCAGGGAAAGTCCGCCTCGAAGGAAAAGAATACATTGTTAAAGACGGAGATGTCATGCACTTCCGCTTTAACGTTTAATTATTTGGGGACCTCTTTTTTTAGGGGTTCTTTTTTAATGATTCTTTCAAAATAATCTTCCATCTTCCAATTCACTCTAGTGTTATTGCTTTTGCATATTTAATGTGCTATAATTTCAACTTGTGAGTAATGTATATTGCTCCTTGCCCTTTGTGGGCCGTTAGACCAAAAGGAGGTGAAAGTGATGAGAAAGTACGAAGTTATGTACATCATCCGCCCAAACATTGAAGATGAGGCTAAAAAAGCCCTAGTTGAGCGTTTCAACACAATCTTAACTGACAATGGTGCGGAGGTTTCTGAATCAAAGGATTGGGGTAAGCGTCGTCTTGCATACGAAATCAATGATTTCCGCGATGGCTACTACCAGCTTATGAACGTTAATGCTGAATCAAAAGCAGTTGACGAGTTCACTCGTTTAGCTAAAATCAGCGAAGACATCATCCGTTACATCGTTGTTAAAGACGAAAAATAATAGATATAGCATTTTACCGAGAGGAGTTGATTCTGATGATGAACCGTGTTGTTCTTGTCGGACGTTTGACAAAGGATCCTGATTTGCGGTATACCCCGAACGGAGTTCCTGTCGCTTCATTCACTCTTGCCGTGAATCGTGCTTTTACGAATCAGCAAGGTGAGCGGGAGGCAGACTTTATCAACTGTGTGGTATGGAGAAAGCCAGCTGAAAACGTAGCGAATTTCCTTAAAAAAGGAAGTCTTGCAGGTGTAGATGGCCGGATTCAATCCCGCAGCTATGAAGGCCAGGATGGAAAGCGCGTTTACGTGACAGAAGTCCAGGCTGAGAGTGTGCAATTCCTTGAGCCGAAGAATAGTTCTGGCGGCCAGGGCGGCGGTAATCCGAACTACGGCGGTCCAAGAGATCAGGATTTCCCATTTGGAAATAACAGCAATCAGAATCAACGACAGGATAATCGTAATCAGGGCAACTACACTCGCGTGGATCAGGACCCATTCGCAAATGACGGCCAAATCGACATTTCCGATGACGACCTGCCATTCTAATAGTGCCCGATTATGAACGGAAATATATAAAATAAAAAGCTAAAGGAGGTAACTGACCATGGCTGGAGGACGCAGAGGAGGACGTGCTAAACGTCGTAAGGTTTGCTTTTTCACTGCAAACGGAATCACTCACATCGACTACAAAGATGTGGATCTTCTAAAAAAATTCATCTCTGAGCGCGGTAAGATTTTACCACGTCGTGTAACTGGCACTAACGCTAAATACCAACGTAAATTAACGATTGCTATTAAGCGCGCTCGCCAAATGGCATTACTGCCATACGTTTCAGGTGAATAATAATTAGAAAAAGACGCTGGTATCCGGCGTCTTTTTTTAGTATGTTCTCCTTTAGTACGTGATTGTGTTAAAGTTAAGAACCCTTCTAAAATCACTAAGGTTGAACCTGCATTTAATACTAGCTACAATAGAGCTTATATGGGTTCAAAAAGCCGGGAACAGATTTCCTCCTTTTTGGATACACAGTTTGAGGGGTGTATCAATGAATAATGTACATAAATTAACAGAAGGTGCTGTGCTTCTCGCGGTTTTTGCCGTGCTTCTTCTGATTTCGCTCTATGTGCCGATTCTCGGTACCGTTTCGGTTTTCTTCCTGGCTCTTCCGTTTATTATGTTTGCAGCGAAAAATAACCGGATGAGCGCGATTGTCTTTCTGACGGGAGGTGTCCTGCTTTCGCTGATTATCGGATCCATCATGGGCATTCCGCTTGCTCTGACATTCGGATTGACCGGCACGGTAATCGGTATTTTTATAAGGGAAAATAAAGGACGGGCTTCTTCCTTTATTGCGGGCACGCTCGTATTCCTTGCAGCCCTTTTGCTTCAGTATGCTGCAGCAGTTGCCTTTTTTAATATCAATATCATTAAAGAAGGCATCGGCATGATGGAGGAGTCCATTAAAATCTCACAAGGAATGCTCGAAGGCTTCGGACAGAACGCAGATAAGGCAGTCGAGCAGCTGACAGCAGGCCTGAAAATGATTGAGACCTTAACGCCGAGTTTATTTGTCATGACATCGGTCATTTCTGTTTTTGTCATTCAGCTTGTTTCCTTTCCGATCGCCAAACGATTCGGTATTAAGATTGAAGGCTTTAAGCCATTCAGGGAAATGAGCCTGCCGAAAAGCATATTATGGTACTATCTCATAACCATTATTGCTTCGTTCCTTTTTAATCCGTCAGAAGGAAGCTACTGGTTTATGGCCCTTGTCAATATTGCCTTCATTCTGCAGATTTTCATGGTCATTCAAGGCCTGTCCCTGATTTTCTTTTTCAGTCATTTAAAGGGATGGCCGAAAGCGGTGCCTGTCCTTGCTGCTGTATTTACATTTCTTATGCCATTTCTCCTTTATATTGTGAGGATATTAGGTATAATTGACTTAGGATTTGATTTAAGGCAAAGATTAGGAAAAAAGTGATGAACAACACTACTGTTTAGGAGCTGAAAACATGCCTTCGTATTTAGAAAAGCGGTCCATACGCTATCCGATTTTTGGATTGATGGGCATAACAGTGGTGCTTCTCGGTATATTGGCGTACTACAATTGGCTTTTTGCATTAATCGGGCTGTTTCTGGCCATCCTTCCTTTCTACTACCTTTTTCAGCTGAATCAAAAGCACCGGAAGGAGACGGAAGAATACATTTCTACCCTTTCCTACAGGGTGAAAAAGGTCGGCGAAGAAGCTCTGATGGAAATGCCGATCGGGATTATGCTGATTAATGATGATTATTACATTGAATGGACCAATCCCTTTTTGGCATCCTGCTTTGATGAAGATACGCTAGTCGGAAGATCGCTTTATGATGTCGCGGATTCGCTTGTTCCGCTGATCAAACAAGAAGTGGAAACAGAAATTATTACCCTTCATGACCGGAAATTCCGGGTGATCCATAAACCGGAAGAACGGCTTTTATACTTTTTTGATGTCACGGAACAAACTGAAATTGAGAAAATGTATCAGGAAGAACGTACAGTGATCGCCATCATCTTCCTTGATAATTATGACGAACTGACCCAGGCGATGGATGACCAGACGAAAAGCAGCCTCAACAGTCTGGTGACCCAGATATTGAATAAATGGGCACAGGATAATGGGGTCTTCCTGAAGCGGGTGTCATCTGAGCGCTTTATCGCCGTATTTAATGAACATATTCTGCAGCTTCTTGAAAAAGGGAAATTCACAATTCTCGATGATGTCCGGGAGACCACATCCAAGCAAAATGTTCCGCTCACGTTAAGCGTAGGTGTCGGCACTGGGGTCTCTTCCCTTCCTGAGCTTGGTTCACTGGCCCAGTCCAGCTTAGACCTGGCATTAGGCCGCGGAGGAGATCAGGTGGCCATTAAGCAGACCAACGGGAAAGTCAAATTCTTCGGGGGCAAGACCAATCCTGTTGAAAAAAGAACCCGGGTCCGAGCACGCGTCATTTCCCATGCGCTGAAGGAATTGATTTCAGAAAGTGATAAAGTCATTATCATGGGCCACAAAAGCCCGGATATGGATGCGATTGGAGCCGCCATTGGCATTCAGAAGGTGGCGCGCCTGAACCAGCGAGAAGGCTATGTAGTGGTGAATTTCAATGAACTGGATACAGGCGTCAGAAGGATGATGAAGGAAATTGAAAAGAATGAAGAGCTCTTTTCAAAGTTCATCACACCGGAACAGGCGATGGAAATCGCCACGGACGATACCCTGCTCGTGGTTGTTGATACCCACAAGCCATCCATGGTAATTGAGGAAAAGCTGCTTCATGCGATTGAACATGTGGTCGTCATCGACCATCATCGCCGCGCAGAAGAGTTCATTCATAATCCGCTGCTGGTTTATATGGAGCCATACGCTTCCTCTACAGCAGAACTGGTGACAGAGCTTCTGGAGTATCAGCCGAAAAACGGCAGAATCGAAATGCTGGAAGCAACGGCCCTGCTCGCCGGAATCATTGTCGATACGAAGAGCTTCTCACTCCGGACAGGGTCAAGGACGTTTGATGCGGCTTCCTATCTGCGCGGACAGGGTGCAGATACCGTGCTCGTCCAAAAGTTCTTAAAAGAGGATGTAGATACCTACATCAAGCGGGCGAAGCTGATTGAAACCGTTCAATTTTACAAAGAAGGCATTGCGATTGCCAAGGGTGAGCCGGATCAGATATTTGACCAGGTGCTGATTGCCCAGACGGCAGATACCCTGCTGACGATGGATGGTGTGATTGCTTCGTTTGTTATCTCAAACCGCTCTGAAAACATGATAGGGGTCAGCGCACGTTCCCTCGGGGATATCAATGTCCAGGTGATTATGGAAAACCTCGAAGGCGGCGGGCACTTAACAAATGCTGCCACACAGCTTCAGGATGCAACACTTGATGATGTTGAGGTCCGATTAAAAGAAGCTATAGATGAATACTTTGAAGGGAGAAAAAAGGAATGAAAGTAATCTTTTTAAAAGACGTTAAAGGCAAAGGGAAAAAAGGCGAAGTAAAAAATGTAGCAGATGGCTATGCACATAACTTTTTAATTAAGCAAGGGCTTGCTGTTGAAGCAAACCAATCGAGTATCAGCAGTCTGAATGCTCAAAAGAAGAAAGAAGAAAAGCTTGCTGCTGAAGAGCTTGCTGATGCAAAAAAACTGAAAGAAACACTTGAAAAGCTGACAGTTGAATTTACTGCGAAATCAGGTGAAGGCGGCCGCCTGTTCGGCTCCATCACAAGCAAGCAAATTGCTGAAGAGCTTCAAAAGAAGCACAGCATCAAAATCGACAAACGCAAGATCGAAATGGAAGATGCAATCCGCACACTTGGATACACAAAGGTTCCAGTCAAGCTTCATACTGAAGTAACCGCAACATTAAACGTACATGTTAAAGAAGCATAAAGCTAAGCCGATAAACTAATATTGGAAGTGGCTTTTGCTAATAAACATGTTAAAATAAAAGGGTTGATTAAAAATGTGATCAGTTTTTGCTGGTCACATTTTTTAAAGGGATTATAAAGGATTTTTATATAAATATAGATTGGTTTAACGCTTTTATTTTTTAAGGAGGTTTAATGAGATGAGTGATTTATTCGCGGATCGGCTCCCGCCTCAGAATATCGAAGCGGAACAGGCTGTGCTTGGGGCAATCTTTCTTGAACCCTCCTCTCTTACACAAGCATCTGAGATCTTGATACCCGAAGACTTCTACCGTGCGGCCCACCAGAAGATTTTCAATGTAATGCTGAAGCTGAGCGATCAGGGAAAAGCGGTCGACTTAGTGACCGTGACAGAAGAGCTCAGCGCAGCAAAACTGCTGGAGGATACCGGAGGGGTCAGCTACTTAAGTGAACTGGCCGGATCTGTTCCGACAGCAGCTAATATCGAGTACTATGCAAAGATCGTGGAAGAAAAGTCACTGCTTCGCAGGCTGATCCGGACGGCGACGGGCATTGCCCAGGACGGTTATACGCGCGAGGATGAAGTGGAAGTTCTGCTGGGGGAAGCAGAGAAAAATATCATGGAGGTTGCACAGCGCAAAAATGCCGGTGCCTTTCATAATATTAAGGATGTATTGGTGCGGACCTATGATAATATCGAGGAAATGCATAACCGTAAAGGGGATATTACCGGGATTGCGACTGGATTTACCGAGCTTGACCGCATGACAGCCGGCTTCCAGCGAAATGATCTTATCATTGTCGGTGCCCGTCCTTCCGTAGGTAAAACAGCCTTCGCCCTGAATATCGCGCAAAATGTGGCAACGAAAACCGGAGAAAACGTCGCGATCTTCAGTCTGGAGATGGGTGCCGAACAGCTGGTCATGCGTATTCTCTGTGCTGAAGGGAATATTGATGCCCAGAGACTTCGTACCGGCTCTCTGACAGATGAGGACTGGGGAAAACTGACGATGGCGATGGGAAGCCTGTCAAATGCGGGTATTTTCATCGATGACACGCCGGGTGTCCGCATCCAGGATATCCGTTCCAAATGCCGCCGCCTCAAACAGGAGCATGGGCTTGGCATGATTCTGATCGACTACCTGCAATTAATCCTCGGAAGCGGACGTTCAGGAGAAAACCGCCAGCAGGAAGTTTCTGAAATCTCCCGTTCCTTAAAACAGCTGGCACGTGAACTTCAGGTCCCTGTGATTGCCCTGTCCCAGCTTTCCCGTGGTGTGGAACAGCGCCAGGATAAGCGCCCGATGATGTCAGACATCCGTGAATCGGGAAGTATTGAGCAGGATGCCGATATCGTGGCATTCCTATACCGCGATGACTACTATGACAAAGAATCCGAAGATAAAAACATCATTGAAATCATCATCGCCAAGCAGCGTAACGGCCCGGTTGGAACCGTTCAGCTGGCATTCGTAAAAGAGTATAATAAATTCGTAAACTTAGAGAAACGCTTTGATGATTCATTCGCGCCGCCTGGTGCATAAAGAGGGCCTGCCTATAGCAAGTCCTCTTTTTTATATTGTCCAGCTCCAGCGCCTACCCCCTCGATGTCACAAGCTTGTCTTGTTGCGGCTCCTAGGGACTCGAGACATAAGCCAATCCCTTCCAGAAGGAAAGAACACCTTCTTGCAGGGCTCGTCTTATGCTTGTCGTCCCTGAGCAGTCGCCTCCACATTTCGGGCAATCCGCCCAGAAAGGAAAGAACACCTTTCCGTGCGGCTTTTCTTGTACTGGTGGCCCGCAAGGATGCGGGTCATGCAGACGTTGCCACAGGACGTGGCGTTCTTAGTCTGCGTTCCTTCAATGGGCAAGGCGCTTCCGCTTTTATTTTTCGTATTTTCATTGTTTCACGAACATATTTTCATATTTTTATTAAAATTGTTCGTGTTTTATTGACTATCACACATCACCTTGTTAAACTAAGATGGTTGAAATAAGTTACTTAATTAAAATGAAAATAAATTTTAAAACCATGGGATTCCCGGAGGTGCTTGTTTAATGTCATCAGTAGTAGTAGTTGGAACACAGTGGGGAGATGAAGGGAAAGGAAAGATTACAGACTTCCTTTCTGAGAATGCAGAAGTAATCGCACGTTACCAAGGCGGAAACAATGCAGGACATACAATCAAATTCAATGGCGAAACATATAAGCTTCACTTAATTCCATCTGGCATATTCTATAGCGATAAAATTTGCACAATTGGAAACGGAATGGTAGTCGATCCTAAAGCGCTTGTAAAAGAATTGGCATACCTTCATGACAAGGGAGTGACAACAGACAACCTGCGCATTTCAAACCGCGCACATGTCATCCTTCCTTACCACCTGAAGCTTGACGAAGTGGAAGAAGAGCGCAAAGGTGCGAACAAGATCGGTACAACGAAAAAAGGCATCGGCCCTGCTTACATGGATAAAGCAGCCCGCAACGGAATCCGCATCGCGGACCTTCTTGACCGTGAAGTGTTTGAAGAAAAGCTTGCGCGCAACCTGGAAGAAAAGAACCGCCTGCTTGAGCGCTTCTATGAAACAGAAGGATTCAAAATTGAAGACATCCTGGATGAATACTACGAATTAGGCCAGCAGATCAAGCATTATGTCTGCGACACGTCTGTCGTGCTTAACGACGCATTGGATGAAGGCCGCCGCGTTCTGTTCGAAGGTGCACAGGGAGTTATGCTTGATATCGATCAGGGTACATACCCATTCGTTACATCCTCTAACCCAGTGGCTGGAGGCGTAACAATCGGTTCTGGTGTTGGCCCTACAAAGATCAAGCATGTTGTCGGTGTATCCAAGGCCTATACGACTCGTGTAGGAGACGGCCCATTCCCGACTGAGCTTGATAATGAAATCGGAAATCAGATCCGTGAAGTCGGCCGTGAATACGGAACAACTACTGGCCGTGCGCGCCGTGTCGGCTGGTTCGACAGTGTGGTTGTCCGCCATGCCCGCCGTGTCAGCGGCATCACAGATCTTTCTCTTAACTCCATCGACGTTCTGACTGGAATTGAGACATTAAAAATCTGTACAGCTTACCGTTATAACGGAGAAGTTATCGAAGAATTCCCTGCAAGCTTAAAAGTACTGGCTGAATGTGAGCCGGTATACGAAGAGCTTCCAGGCTGGACAGAGGACATCACAGGCTGCAAATCACTCGATGAGCTTCCTGCCAATGCCCGCCACTACCTGGAGCGCGTTTCCCAGCTGACAGGAATTCCATTATCCATCTTCTCAGTTGGCCCGGACCGCACACAGACAAACGTAGTGTTAAGCCCATGGAGACAAAACTAATTCTTGATTGGAAAAGCCCTGATTGGGGCTTTTCTTTTTTTATGTGGCTGGACAAGGCGGGTGTGCGCTTGGCTGGTTTGTGGCTCCTGGGGGCAGGTTCAGACAGAAGAAGGAGAAATTGTCGTTTTTGAGTCCGAAGTGGGGGTGAGTTCAGACAGAAGAAGGGAAAATGGCCGGTGTTGAGTCCGAAGTTAGGTCAAGTTCAGACAGAAGAAGGAGAAATTGTCGTTTTTGAGTCCGAAGTTGGGGTGAGTTCAGACAGAGAAAAGGGGAAATGGCCGGTGTTGAGTCCGAAATTAGGTCAAGTTCAGACAGAAGAAGGAGAAATTGGCGTTACTGAGTCCGAAGTTGGGGCGAGTTCAGACAGAGAAAGAGAAAATGGCCGGTCCTGAGTCCGAACCCGCACAACTGGTTTATAATAGAGAAAAAATTAAAAAAGAGGAATAAACAAAGGGAGATTAGGGAAATGAATCCATAAACCGGGGAAAAGAATACTCTTTTTAGGGAAAGCCCATCCCAGCCAATTGGCTGCAATCGAGTATTCAAACACCTCCAGCTGCAGTCTTCCCAGCAAAAAAGAATTTTTTATAAAAAAGTTATTGCGCTTTTATAAAACTCTATGATATTATAAAAAGCGTCGCCAAGGTAGCAACCTTGGAAACACTAGTAGCATGAGCCATTAGCTCAGTCGGTAGAGCAGATTGCAGCATCAGTGAATTGCTTCACCCGAATAGCAATCTGTGACAAAGCACGCAGGGCTTTGGAACATCTGACTTAGCAGTGTCAGGCTTTAGGAAACAGAATTTTAGCATGAGCCATTAGCTCAGTCGGTAGAGCATCTGACTTTTAATCAGAGGGTCGAAGGTTCGAGTCCTTCATGGCTCACCATTTATACTTTTTTATGGCCCCTTGGTCAAGCGGTTAAGACACCGCCCTTTCACGGCGGTAACACGGGTTCGAATCCCGTAGGGGTCATGGCGAATAACCGTCAGCAAACGGCTGGCAAGCCCAGCTTACTTGCTGGCGGTTATTATTTGGTCCGGTAGTTCAGTTGGTTAGAATGCCTGCCTGTCACGCAGGAGGTCGCGGGTTCGAGTCCCGTCCGGACCGCCATTTACATAATCTGCTTCATAACATTGTACCGTTTGCCAAATCGGGACGAAGGACGAAGCCAAACAACGTTTAGGAAAAAATAATCTAATAAGGCTCAGTAGCTCAGTCGGTAGAGCAAAGGACTGAAAATCCTTGTGTCGGCGGTTCGATTCCGTCCTGAGCCATCCCAAGAAGGAGTATGTAACCAAGCATGCTCCTTTTTGTTATATTTCTGTAATATAAGCGCTTTTCTGAAGAAAGGCCGCGTAATTTAGACGCACACTCTCCTCTATTTTTCGCCGCCCTAACAAACCCTTGAAAATAGGGATTACTTCCTATCCTCCATTCGACAAATACCACCCTTTGCTTTGCCATTAAAAGTCATAAAATGTCAGCTATTATACATTTTTGTTACATTCCCGAGTCTCGTAATTTATTTGCTTTGCTGTATGGTAAAGTAGGTATTGTGAAAAAATCAGACTCACAAATTCGTAGTTACATAGCACTATATGAAAGTGTTCTTTGTTACCGTAGTCTAGGGGGATGTAACCATGTTCAAATGGATGAAAAAAGGTACCTCATCATCAGAATTTACAGCGAAAAGCTTTAAGAAAACTATAAATAGAACGATTGCGGCCGGCTTTGCAGCGGCGGCTTTAACATTTACTGGCGGCATATCCGCTTCTGCCAATGATGATAAGCTTGTGACCGTTTATTATGTCTATATGGGTGACGAATATATTGGAACGGTGTCGGATAAAAGTGTCATCGAAAATTTGGCTGATAAAAAGATCAGTGAGGCTGAAGGATCCCATGAGGGATTAAAGCTGGCGCTGGCATCGGAGCTTTCCTTTGTTCCTGAGCAGGTTTTTGAATCCAGCTCACAAGTGAATGAATCAGAAGCTGTCAATGGCCTAAAAGATAAGATGGAAGTTCATGCTGAAGCAGCTGCCTTAGTGATTGGCGGCAAGGAAATTGCTTATTTGGAAAATGAGGAGCAGGCAAAAGCGGCCCTCCAGAAAATCAAGACGTCCTATGTATCAGAAAAAGACTTAAAGGCACTCGAAGATAGAAAAGCATCTTCTGCAATTCCTTTACCACAGCTGAAGGAAGATGAAACACGTCTTTTAGATGTCCGCTTTACGGAAGATGTATCCATCTCTGAAGCAACCGTGAAACCAGACCAGATCATCAATGCAGATGAGGCTGTAAAGCTTTTGCAAAAGGGAACCCTTGAAGAAGAGAAATATGTGGTGAAAGAAGGCGATGCACTAAGCAATATCGCCAGTGCCCATGACCTCGATATGAAGGAATTGATCGAACTGAACAACGGTCTTAAGAACGATTCAGTCATTAAAGCAGGCCAGAAATTAAATGTGACTGTCTACAAACCGTATGTAAAAGTGTTAGCAGATAAGGAAGTTTTCAAGAAAGAAAAAATAGATTTTGAAAAGGAAATCGTCGAAGACAGCAGCATGCCTAAAGGCGAAACGAAAGTGAAGCAGGAAGGCAAGGAAGGCGTTCGTGCTGCTACCTATCTGATTACGGAAGAAAACGGCCAAACGGTCAAAAAAGAAGTAAAAGATGAAAAGGTTCTTGAAGAGCCTGTGAAGCAAATTGTCATCAAGGGAACAAAGGTGATTCCATCCCGCGGTGAAGGCAGCTTTGCCTATCCGGCAGTTGGCGGCTATATCTCAAGTAAAATGGGATACCGCTGGGGCAAAATGCATAAAGGGATTGACATTGCAAGACCGAGCGACCGCACGATCAAAGCAGCCGATAACGGTACGGTTGTATCCGCAGGCATGGATGGCGGCTATGGAAATAAAATCGTCATCGACCATAACAATGGCTTCCGCACGATTTATGCCCATCTGGATTCCATCAGTGTCAGCGTTGGCCAAACCGTCTCAAAAGGATCAAAAATCGGCATAATGGGAACCACTGGTGATTCAACCGGTGTCCACCTGCACTTCGAAGTATACAAAAACGGCAAAATGCAGGATCCGCTGAAATATATTAATAAATAATACACGCACAAAAGTCTCTAGTTATCATGCTAGAGACTTTTGTGGTTAAGAATAAGTAATAAAACATTCAGCTTCTTGAGGTGTCGGAGGCAGGCAGGGCGCTCCCGCTTTTCGTAATAGGTGAATTATCACTGTTAACATGGTAAAGTAAAGTAGAGAACATATGCATGAAACTGACTTCTACTGCTCCAAAAATAAATAAATGAGCAAGAAAAAGGAGATAGGTATGGATAAAAAAATTCTGGTTGTAGACGATGAGAAACCAATTGCAGATATTCTGCAGTTCAATTTAAAAAAAGAAGGCTATGAAGTGGTATGTGCCTATGACGGCAATGACGCCCTTGAAAAGGTAGAAGAAATCAAGCCGGATTTAATTTTGCTTGATATCATGCTTCCGCAGAGGGATGGCATTGAGGTTTGCCGTGAAGTGCGCAAGAAATATGATATGCCGATCATTATGCTGACAGCAAAGGATTCTGAAATTGATAAAGTTCTGGGTCTTGAGCTGGGTGCAGATGATTATGTTACAAAGCCGTTCAGCACGAGAGAATTGATTGCCCGTGTGAAGGCTAATATGAGGCGCCATCAGCAGGTTGCCAAAGCAGAGGAAGAAGATGAATCCAACGAAATCGAAGTGGGTTCACTGATTATCCATCCGGATGCCTACGTGGTTTCCAAACGCGGTGAGACGATTGAATTAACACACCGTGAGTTTGAGCTCCTTCACTATCTGGCCAAACATATTGGACAAGTCATGACAAGGGAACATCTTCTTCAAACCGTATGGGGCTATGATTATTATGGTGATGTCCGCACAGTTGATGTAACTGTCAGAAGACTGCGGGAGAAAATCGAGGATAATCCAAGCCACCCGACATGGATTGTGACAAGAAGAGGAGTCGGTTATTACTTGCGGAATCCTGAACAGGAGTAAAAGGGTACATGGAAAAGGTGGGTTTTTTTCGGTCCATTCATTTGAAGTTTGTGATCATTTATGTTCTTCTCATCCTGGTAGCGATGCAGATTATCGGAGTCTACTTTGTCAGGCAGCTGGAATCGACCTTACAGGAAAATTTCAAAGATGCCATTCAGGAGAGGGTTAATCTTCTTAGCTATTATGTGGAGGAACAGATGACCAAGGTAAGGCTTCCCGATGAGGAGGCCCCGTCCCAGGAGGAAGATATCAGAAGGCTATTAAGTGATTACAATTCGGCGGATATATCCGAAGTCCGTGTGGTTGATGAATCACTGAAAATTCTTGGCACCTCCGACCCCGATAATCAGGGGGTTGTCGGAGGAAGGTCTACCGATAACCTGATCAAGATGGCCATCGCCACCAAACAGCCGGTAACGGAGGATCTGGTTGACCAGGGACAGCGGATATGGGTTCTCGTCACCCCTATTAAAAATAATAATGGGGAAGTCAACGGGGCCATCTATCTGGTTGCTAAAATAGAAAACATCTATGAACAGATGAGAGAGATAAATAATATTTTTACATCCGGAATCGCTATTGCGTTAGCCATCACAGCGATCCTGGGAATACTCCTTGCCCAGACGGTAACACGCCCTATTTCCGATATGCGGAAACAGGCGCTGGCCATGGCAAAAGGGAACTTCTCCCGCAAGGTTAAAGTTTATGGGTATGACGAAATTGGCCAGCTGGCCATTACGTTTAACAGCTTAACAAAGAAGCTTCAGGAAGCTCACGCCACAACGGAAGGCGAACGGCGGAAATTATCCTCTGTTCTTTCCTATATGACAGATGGGGTCATCGCAACCGACCGCAAAGGGCGTGTCATTCTCATTAATGAGCCTGCAGCAAAAATGCTGAATGTTTCACGTGAAACGGTCCTGTCTTCACCAATTGTATCCCTTTTAGGACTTGAAGAGGATTATACCTTTGAAGAGCTGTTAGACGAGCAGGATTCAGTCATCCTGGATTATAGCAGCAAAACGAAAACGCTGATTCTCCGTGCGAATTTCTCGGTTATCCAAAAAGAAACCGGGTTTGTAAACGGCTTAATCACCGTTTTGCATGATATCACCGAGCAGGAGAAAATTGATATGGAACGCCGCGAATTTGTGGCAAATGTATCTCATGAACTTAGAACCCCGCTCACGACGATGAGAAGCTATCTGGAAGCTCTGGCGGATGGCGCCTGGAAAGATGAGGAGATTGCCCCGAACTTCCTGGATGTTACCCAAAATGAAACAGAGCGGATGATCCGCCTGGTTAATGATCTGCTGCAGCTTTCTAAAATGGACAGCAAGGATTACCGTTTAAGCAAGGACTGGATTGATTTCATTTTCTTCTATAATAGAATTATAGACCGTTTTGAAATGACGAAGCAGCAGAATGTTACGTTTGAAAGAAGGCTTCCTGACCATTCGGCTTTTGTGGAAATAGATGAAGACAAGCTCACCCAGGTACTGGACAACATCATCTCGAATGCACTGAAATACTCTCCGGAGGGCGGAAAGGTGACGTTTGGCATTGAGGAAAAAGATGAATTCATTATCGTCAGCGTTTCTGACCAGGGTGTGGGGATACCAAAAGAAAATATTGAGCAGATTTTTGAGCGTTTTTACCGGGTGGATAAAGCCCGGACAAGAAAGCTTGGCGGAACAGGCCTCGGTTTGGCCATTGCGAAGGAAATGGTGGAGGCTCATGGCGGGAAAATTTGGGCAGCGAGTACAGAAGGGAAAGGGACAACGATTTCATTCAGCCTTCCATATGTTCGCTCGGAAGAGGATGATTGGGAATGAGATATGAAAATATAAAATCCATCATACTGACCATTCTAGTCGTGACAAGTGTCCTCCTGACCTGGAATCTCTGGACCTACCAGCCGACTTTTGAGCGAATTGAAAAAGAATCAAACACCATTCAGGAAGTAACAATTGCGGAGAAAAAAGAAATAAATCAGATTGTAAGACCGGACACCCTTTTATTCCATCTTGGGGAAAAACAGACCTTGGGGACAGTCAGCCCTGATGAGATTGATAAAGTAATAAAGGAAATCAGCGATTGGAATTTTGCTGACTTTGAAAATATTACAGAGGAAGCAGGCATCCTTCCTTCGTTTGTTCATAACGAAGGAAAAGCGGTTCTGGCATTTCCGGATTCTGTTCCGATTGACTTATACAAATCCGTCATCAAAATTGGCGATAAAGATCCCGCTGATTTTCAATTTGATCATATTGTCATTGATACCAGGCAAACGGATAAAAAGGAAGGAATTGTAGATTTTGTCTCATTGGATAACCGGCAGGTTTATCGTAGCCATGTGCCTGTTTCCTTTATTCAGAATTTCAAAAGCCAATACTTCAATCTGTCGGAGTATAACCCGAAATATGGAGCCTATCTTGCTTATAAGCCATCAGATAAAAGAACCATCTACCTGCCCGCACAGGATACCAAAATGCCAAGATATCAATATCTCGAGAAAAAATTGGACTCTGAACAATACAAAAATGCCTTGTTCAGTGATCCGAGTGTCGTGCAGAAAAGCTTTCAGCAATCAGAGGATGAATATAATGATACCTTAAGCCTGCTGAGGGTGAATTCTGATAAAAATACCCTTCGTTATATTAAACCGGCTGCCGGTGATAATCCGGCTTTTCCGTCAGGTGACCTCCTGAAAAGGAGCATTGACTACATTAACGGACATTCGGGATGGACAGATAATTACCAATTTGCCGAAATAGATGAAGTGAACCATCGGGTTGTATTCCGGATGTATGAATCTTCAGGCTATCCTATTTTCAGCGATGATCCGAAACTGTCTGAGATCCGCCAGATTTGGGGGCAAAATGAAATATATGAGTATGTTCGAAGCAGCTTCCAGCTTGGTCTGAGTACGGAAACGCCAACAGAAGTATCCCTCAGTTCCGGAAATCGCGTAATGGAGTACCTGTTGGCCCTGGACGGATTCGATCCTGAATTGCTGGAGGATGTAAGACTGGGGTATCAGATGATGCTGGTCAAGGAAGCGCAGACCACCTTCATCCGTCTGGAGCCTTCCTGGTTTTACCGTTATGAAGGAACGTGGAAGAGCATTTCGCTTGATGAGACAGGGGGCATGAATAATGGATTGGAGTAAGATCAAAACAATCTTTATTTTAACCTTCCTGGTGCTGGATATTTACTTGATGTACGAGTTTTTCAAATTAAAGGAAGCCAGTGAATTTGAACCGGTCGCCCAGGCATCCCTGGAAAAGCAGCTTAAGAGTGCCGAGATCACATTTGAGTCGCCCCTTCCGAAAAGCAACCCGAAAGACCGTTACCTGAGGGCAAAGCCGGTGGAATTTGATATTGAAAATCTTGAGGGTCTGAAAGATACAAAGCTTGAAGGCCAGGAGATCACGATTTCAGAAGGAACCACCTTGAATTCCATTTTGGATGAGCCGATCAAGATCAGTGACAAGTTCAGTCCATCCGAATTATCCGCTTTTATCAAAAACAGGGTGTTATTCGGGGATCAGTACCGCTTCTGGGACAAGCCTGAGGACAGCAATAAAATCACGTATTATCAGGAATTTGAAGACAAGATGTTTTATATGAATTTAAATGGCGAGCTCACATTTTATTTGAATGATGAAAATGAAATCGTCTCTTACAAGCAAACGCTTCTGGAAAAGATTGAGTCGAAGGAAGAGAGCGAAAAAGTCATTCAGCCGATAAAGGCTGTCGAGACCCTTTACAAGAATGGCTCGCTTCTGCCTAAATCAAAAATCACAAATGTAGAGTTAGGTTATTTTACCTTCGTGCATTTGAGTTCTTCACAACTATTGACGCCTGCCTGGCGATTTGTTATTAATGGCGAGGAGAATTTATTTGTGGATGCCTTTGAAGGCAAAATTATTCAGCTTAACAACGAAGAGAAAAAAATAGTGGAGTGAGGAGAACATGTCTTTACAATTCAGCGTTCTCGCGAGCGGCAGTACTGGGAATGCGATCTTTGTCGAGACGGAGGAACATTCCTTTCTGGTAGACGCCGGTTTAAGCGGGAAGCAAATGGAAGGATTATTTCAGCATATTGGCCGGGACATCGGTAAGCTTTCAGGCATACTGGTGACCCATGAGCATAGCGACCATATCAAGGGTGTCGGGATTCTTGCCCGCAAGTATAACCTCCCGATCTATGCCAATGAAAAAACATGGCTGGCCATGGACGGACTGATTGGGCAAGTCCCAGTTGACCAAAAATTCCATTTTGATATGGAAGCCGTGAAAACATTCGGATCCCTGGATATTCAATCCTTCGGGGTTTCCCATGATGCAGCCGACCCGATGTTTTATGTGTTCCATCATAACGGGAAAAAGCTGGTCCTGATTACCGATACAGGATATGTCAGCGACCGTATGAAAGGCCTGATTTCCAATGCAGAGGCCTATGTATTTGAAAGCAATCATGATGTCCAGATGCTTCGCATGGGCCGCTACCCGTGGAATATAAAGAGAAGGATCTTAAGTGATGTCGGCCATGTATCCAATGAGGATGCAGCGCTGGCGATGAGTGAAGTGGCAGGCGACCGGACGAAGAGCTTTTATCTTGCCCATTTAAGCCAGGATAACAATATTAAGGATCTGGCGAGAATGTCTGTAGCCCAGACACTGGAAAGCCGCGGAATCATTGTCGGCGAACAATTCGACCTTTTTGATACCGATCCCAAGGTCCCGACGATTTTAACAGCCGTTTAAACATAAATTATAAGAGGAATACACAGAGAGACAGCTGTTTTTCGTGTATTCCTCTTTTTCTTTTTGAGGAAATTTTAATAAAGTATGAACAAAGTCGTAAGATTGCGTCAGCGAGAGCTTTTTTGTTAGATTTCTAAAAACAGAAGAGTATAATATTGGGTATAAAGGAAGACTAAGTTTTAGCATTTATATTAAAAACAGCCGTTTTTTTTTGCAAAAGAAAGAAAGGATGGGTGCAGTTTGGGCTATTATGATCAAGATCATCAGAACCGTTATAAAGGGCAAAAAGGCAACAAGGGCGGATACTTTCTGGCCAGTCTTGTTGGGATCATACTAGGGGCCATCCTGGTAGTGGTTGCAGTCCCAAAGCTGGCTGACTACGACGTGCTCCCATATACGGTTGAACCGGATCAAAAGCTGCAGGACGAAGCATCCGGGGATAACAATAATGCCAGGACTCAGAATGTCTCACTTGATGTGACAACCGATGTAACCAAGGCGGTCGACAAAGCCGGGGATGCGGTAGTAAGCATTACGAACATCCAGACAGCCGGCTTCTGGTCCAATGAAGGAAACGGCAGTGCCGGACAGCCGGCCGGAACAGGGTCAGGCGTTATTTATAAGAAGGAAGGAAATACAGCCTTCATCGTCACAAACCATCATGTGGTCGAAGGTGCTCAGGAATTGGAAGTAAGCCTGGAGGATGGCACCAAGCTGCCGGCAAGACTGGTAGGCAGCGATATTTGGACGGATCTTGCCGTGCTTGAAGTAGAAGGAAAGGAAATCAAAACGGTAGCCGAATTCGGCGATTCAGACAAGCTGAAGCCAGGCGAGCCTGTCATTGCCATCGGAAACCCTCTTGGCCAGTTCTCCGGCTCAGTCACACAGGGAATCATCTCTGGACTGGAGCGTGCCATACCGGTTGATATTGACCAGAATGGGACAGTAGACTGGCAGGCAGAAGTTCTGCAGACAGATGCGGCCATCAACCCGGGTAACAGCGGCGGAGCGCTGGTTAATATCAGTGGCCAGCTCATCGGCATCAACTCCATGAAAATTGCTGAGAGTGCGGTAGAAGGAATTGGATTGGCGATTCCAATTAACTACGCAAGACCAGTAATTGATGACCTTGAAAAATTTGGAGAAGTAAAACGTCCATATATGGGCGTGCAGCTGGCATCTGTTAATGAGATTCCTGGCTACTACCAGCAGGAAGCACTGAAACTGCCGAAGGATGTAAAATCAGGTGTGGCTATCACATCTGTAGAACCGAACTCTCCAGCAGCACAGGCAGGACTGAAGGAAATGGATGTCATTGTCGAGATGGATGGACAGGAAATCAAAGACATCATCGAATTGCGCCAGCATCTCTATACGAAAAAATCAGTTGGCGACCAGATGAAAATCAAGTTTTACCGCGACGGCAAAACACAGGAAGTAACGATGAAGCTGAGCGGCGAGACATTTTAATGAAATGGGAAAGCGATAATCGCTTTCCTGTTTTTTATTGTTTTGTTAGTATGAGATGTGGATAACTTAAATACATAACCAAATATAAAAATTATCCACAGATCGGATAAAAAAACAGGCGGCCAGCCTAAAAAGGAGTTAGCTGAAAATGATTTACTGCTGTGACGAACACGTTGATCTGGCAATAGATATAGTGGTGGATGAGTACGAAACATTCCCACAATTAACAAAACTTGAAGGTGATAAAAAGTTATCAACAACCTGTGAATATTGTCAAAATACCGCAATATATGTTGTAGCGAACGAATGATCTCATACAACATGTGGATGAAAAATGTGGACATGTGGATAACTTCTGTGGATATCTTGTTTGTAAAGTGAGGACATGCTGTGAATATCTCAATCATAACGGTTGGAAAGCTAAAAGAAAAATACTTGAAGCAGGGAATTGACGAATATCTAAAAAGACTGTCAGCCTACGCAAAACTGGACATCATCGAAGTCCCCGACGAAAAAGCCCCCGAAGAACTAAGCGAAACGGAAATGATTCAGGTCAAGCAAAAAGAGGGTGAGCGGATCCTGGCAAAGATCCATCCGGATGCCCATGTCATTGCTTTGGCAATTGAAGGGAAGATGAAATCGTCGGAAGAATTGGCTGATACTCTTGATAAATTGGCTACATACGGGAAGAGTAAGATTGCGTTTGTCATTGGCGGGTCGCTTGGATTGAGCCAGGAGGTTTTGCAGCGTGCGGATGAGAAGCTGTCTTTTTCGAAGATGACGTTTCCGCATCAGTTGATGAAGCTGATCTTGCTGGAGCAGATTTATCGGGCTTTTCGGATTAATCGGGGTGAACCGTATCATAAATAAATGAGGTTTTTAATTAAACTTCTTGCATGAATATTTTTATACATTTTAACATGTGGAGTGTACCGTAATTGTGGTCATTTCCATAATTTACACGGCGGTGGCTTCCAGCCCCGCCTTAATGAATTTGATTACAAAGAGTAAATGTATTCATAATATTCAGTGAGTTGCGCTATGCAATTTTTCTGCTAGTAATACTTTACATTTTCATAAATAAGAGATAACATACATACATATAAATGTATGTATGGAGGGTAGCATCTTGCCAAGAAATAAATATCCAGAAATAACAGAAAAAAGAATCTTGGATACAGCAACAAAGTTGTTTGTGGAAAAGGGATGGGAAGAAACTACCATTCAGAATATTGTAGATGAATTAGGAGATTTAACCAGAGGTGCATTTTACCATCACTTTAAATCTAAAGAGGATATTATAGACGCTGTTCTCAATCGACTGGCTACTGAAAATGACCCGTTCAAAAAGGCTAAAAATATCTCTGGATTAAACGGACTAGAAAAGTTGAGAATGGCATTTTTACTGTCATTTGAAAATATTGGACAATTAGAAGCCGTTAAAACAATACCTACAATCCTAAACAACCCCAAATTGATTGCCAAACAATTGCAGGATTGTGTCAATTCAGGGGCTCGTGATATACTCGCTTTTATCGAAGAAGGGGTAATGGATGGGTCTATTTCTGTTCAATATCCTAAGCAGACATCTGAAACATTTATGCTGTTGACCAATATTTGGTTAAGTCCTATTATCTTTTCAGTGGATACGGAAGAATATCTATTAAAAGCAAAACATTTACATGAATTATTTAATAGTATCGGACTCCCAGTGATTGATGACCAGATATTTGCTACACTTGAAAAATTTCATAAATCTATTTTAAATATCTAAGTGGACTGCCATTGGGCAGTTTACTTTTACACACTTACATACATTTATATGTATGTAAATAATTTAGGAGGAGTTTGATATGGAGTTTGAATCTGCTGTAAAAATATCTGGATTAGTAAAGACCTTCAATCAAAAAGAAGTCATAAGAAATTGTAACATGACCGTTTCAAAAGGAAGCGTTTACGGACTGTTGGGTGTAAATGGTGCTGGAAAAACTACAATTTTTAAAATGCTATTAGGATTAGTTCATCCCGTAGCCGGACACATTGAGATTTTCGGCAAGGATATTCAAGTTGATAAAAAATGTATATTAAGGAATGTGGGAAGCATAATTGAAACTCCCATTTTTTATGAACATTTATCCGCTTTTAAAAATTTAGAAATTCATCTTTCCTATATGGGTATTCAAAATACAGATATTCAAAAAACATTAGGAATAGTTGGATTACATGATATAGGAAATCAACCTGTTTCTCAATTTTCTCTAGGCATGCGTCAGCGCTTAGGGATTGCAAGAGCAATCATCCATCATCCAAAACTTTTAATTTTGGATGAACCAATTAATGGGCTAGATCCAGTGGGAATCCGTGAAATGAGGGAGCTTTTTCAAGACCTTGTAAAAAAACATGATATGACTATACTTGTTTCCAGCCATATTTTAAGTGAAATCGAACATATCTCAGATGTTATAGGAATTATCGAAGAAGGATGCATTGTTAAAGAAATAGAGTTATCCACTATCGAAAAGGATTTTGCAGATGGCTTAGAAGAATATTTTTTTAGTATTGTGAATGGAGGAATGAAACATAATGATTAACCTATTGAAACTTGAATTGAAAAAGAACAATATTCGTACATACATTATTTCAGCCTCTATCATTGGAATCTGTATGTTAGGAATAATATATCTATTCGCCTATGCTCCCAAGATTGAGCCAAAAGACCCGGACATGAAAATGTTTGCAGGATATGAAAATATCATTCCACTATTTAACACAATCTGTATGTTTGCCTTCAGCTTATTATCATCAGTAATGTTTTCAAAAATAGTAATTGAAGAATATGCAGGGAAACGCACCATTCTGCTATTCTCATACCCTATCAGCAGAAGAAAGGTTTTTCTGGCAAAGATTTCTGTGGTTTCACTGTTTGTGGCGACTGCAATGATCACCTCAAGTATAAGTATATTTATTATTTTTGGTATTAGTGAATCCATTTCCCCAGTGGTAGACGGAAACATCACTTTTGAAATTATAAGCAGGGCTGCCAAAACCACATTTTATATGTCTATTTCAGCTGTTAGTGTTGGTATTATCTCTATGGCAATCGGCTTTATAAAAAAGTCTATACCAACCACTATAATATGCTCAGTCTTGCTTTGCTCTCTATTAAGTAACATCGTGGCAGGTTCTATATCTGCTGATAGTCCAATCATTATTTTTACAATAATTCTTGTATTGATAAGTGTAATTGTCATCAACATAATGACAAGAAAGATTAACTGCATGGAGGTATAACAAATATGGAACATAAAATTGTAAATGCAACAGATAATACTCTTGAAAACCTCGCCCCGCTATTTTATCAGTCAAGTATAATAATAGGTATTCTTTTGGTTTTATTAGGATTTTCAATATATTTCCTTAAATCATCCAAAAAGAAG
The DNA here is from genome assembly GCF_058791715.1 of Cytobacillus sp. EB106-05-05-XG126. NCBI lineage: Bacteria > Bacillati > Bacillota > Bacilli > Caryophanales > Bacillaceae > Cytobacillus > Cytobacillus sp. EB106-05-05-XG126. The sequence goes on from NZ_JBYTDU010000008.1 coordinate 50,915, forward strand.
TTAAGAACTGTCTGCTTGATTTGTATAGGCATAGGTATATTCTCCATCCTCAGTGGTTTGATGCAAATGAAATACTAAAAGCTAATACGAACTAGAAGGAAAACAAAAGCGTTATAAAAATATAAAAGGCATTCCATATTTATTAAAGCCAATAAGTTTTTTTGACCTATTTACAGGTTTGGTGAAACCTCATTTAGACTCGTTACGGGGAACCGTACCATAAATAGGGGTATAACAAAAATGGCCTAGATAAGCACTCATTATATTGACTTTTTTAAATAAGGATACCGTTATTACGCGGTATCCTCAATAAAATTTAATTCATAGAAGAATTCTTAATAAGGTGTGCTAAATAAACCAGCCCCTTTTCTAGTTGATCCATTGATGCATATGAATAGGAAATACGAAGATGCTGTTCATCATTATTATCATACACACTACCTGGATTTAATAAAATTCCTTCTCGAAGGGCTGCGTTAAATAGCTTTCGGATAGAAACACTTGTCAGTAATTTAAGCCAGATATAAAATCCACCTTTTGGGGTGTTCCATGTTGCTATCTCGGAAAAATATTTCTCTAAAATTTGAATGGTGAAATCCCTTCTGGATCGTAATTCCTCTTTCGTTTCCTTTAAGAAATCCTCGTACATACCACTACTAAGCCATTTGTCTACAGCATATTGTGATAAGGAACTTGACCCGTAATCTGTTTGCATTTTTATATCTGCTAAACGTTCGATGACAGGTTCAGGTCCCACAATCCAACCGATTCGCAAACCGGGGCTCAATGTTTTGGACATGCTACCTATATACAGGACATTTCCTTGTGTGTCATTAGCTCTCAAAGGATTTGGCGGAGGGTTTTCAAACCATAAATCACCATAAACATCATCCTCAATGATAGGTATAGACTCCCTTTGACAAACCTTTATTAATTCAACCCGCCTTTTTTCAGACATTAATGTGCCTGTTGGATTGTGAAAAGTGGGTATCGTATAGAGTAAAGCCGCGTGATGCTGTCGCTTCATGCGTCCAATAGAGTCACTTTTAATTCCTTCTTTATCAAGTGGTATACCCAATAAATTCATTCCAGCCGATTGAAAAACGTGTACGGAGTTTAAATAGGATGGTGATTCATGAAGTATTGTGGATCCTCTTTTTAATAATCCAATTGAAATCAATTGCAGTGCCTGGAGCCCTCCAGAAACAATTAAGATTGATTCGGGGGAAGCTTCAATTCCCTTTGTTCTTAAATATGCACTAACGGTTTTACGTAAAGATAGGCTTCCTTTAGGCTCCATGTATCCAAGCGATAAAGACTGCTCAGTATCTATTTGCAGTACTTGTCCCATCTTTTTGTTGGGCAATAGATCTGGTGAAAGTTCTCCTGTTCCAAGCCTAATCATAGCAGGGTCTGCTTCTGATTTATTAATTTCTTGGATGATCGTTATATTTGGTTTATGTATACCGGATTTTACATAACTTATCCAATCTGGAGGAGGAGTGGAAGCAAGCAGGCTCCAGGTATTGTTAATCACCTTAGTACCGCTTCCAACCTTAGACTCAATTAATCCATCGGCAGCCAGTTCTTCAAGTGCAGTTACAATGGTACTGCGATTCACTTGAAATCCTTTTGCTAAATTTCTTTGTGGTGGTATTTTAGTGCCTATTGTCCATTCACCGTTCATTATTTTGTTTTTCATAAAATCATATATTTGCTGATGTAAAGGAACGATTGAATTTTTTTCTGGCTTCCAATCTAATTCAGACATAGGCTATCTCCAATCAATTTTTTAAAATTATACCAAATGGTTGGATAGACTCCCATCCAATTGGTTGGAGACATATGAATGGTCCTTAGCTATTCTGTATAGGAATAGGGGGAATCATAGTGGAACCATTATTTCATGGAATGGTATTGGCATTTGGATTAATCTTACCTTTAGGAGTTCAAAATGTATTTGTATTTAATCAAGGAGCGGCACACAACAAATTCACCAATGCTCTACCTGCAATTATTACAGCAGGGGTTTGTGATACAATACTGATTTATTTGGCTGTTGCCGGGGTATCCATTATTGTTTTTAGTTTTGAATGGATAAAGATTTTGTTATTTTTAGTAGGATTCTTTTTCTTAGCCTATATGGGTTGGATCATCTGGAAAAACACATCCGAAATAAACGCTAATCAAGAACAAAACCGTTTTTCTGCACGTCGTCAGGTTACTTTTGCTGCTTCTGTCTCATTACTTAATCCTCATGCTATTATGGATACTATTGGAGTTATAGGAACTAGTTCATTGGCTTATACAGGATATGAGAAATGGGTGTTTACCGTGGCTTGTATAATGATTTCTTGGATCTGGTTCTTTTCCTTAGCGATTTCTGGAAGGAAGATTGGCCAATTTGATAAAAATGGTAAGTTCTTAAAATATATGAATCAAGTTTCCGCTCTTATTATATGGGCTATGGCTATTTATATGGGATATCAATTGTATTCATTTTTAAAGTAAGCTTGAACTTTAGGATTCTTTACAATGAATGCAAAGTGAATCCGATTAGTTACATGGTGGTCTTCCTTGATGTTTCATAACGGTTAGAACAAGATTATACTAATTTGTAATATGCTATATAAAAAGGGGGTCATAATGTGAGGCAACTTTATATAAAGCAGAAGGTGTTTAGTCTTAGTGGCAAATTTACAGTAAAGGACCAGCAGGAGAACGATGTATATTATATAGAGGGAAGTTTTATGCAAATTCCAAAGACATTTTCCATTATGAATACAGCAAGAGATGAAATAGCCCTCATTACGAAAAAGGTGTTTAGCTTTTTACCGAAATTTTTTGTTGAGGTAAATGGTCGAGAGGTGCTGACGATTAAGAAGGAGTTATCCTTCTTAAAAGCACGCTATACGATTGATGGGGCAGGCATTGAAGTACATGGTAATTGGTGGGACATGGATTTTCAGGTAATACAGCATGGCAAAGCTATTGGGAAAGTGAACAAGGAATGGTTTACTTGGGGCGACAGCTACAAGGTTCAAATTTTAGATGAAGAAATGGAAGCCATCATGGTTGCCCTCGTTGTTGCAATTGATTGTGTAAAGGCCGACCAAGCAGCTGCTTCCTCTGCAGTGACACCATAACAATATCAATGGCCGAAGAAAAGATAAAAGTCCAGTGAATCTTACAAAAGTAAAAAAGTGCACAATCCAAATTTTGTAAAGTAAGGGGGTGTCCTAATACAAGTACCTGACCCCAACTATACTATCGCTTTAAAGTACAAGGGGTCAGGGACTTGGGTTAAAGCAGGCAGGGGTTACACACATCATAAGTCAGAAAACGTAAAGAGGCGGTAGTCCTTACCTGGCAGCTTGTGACTTTGATATGGCTAAGCCCCTAATTGTGTACTTACCCTAACTGGCGTTTAAATGCTTTAGTGGCGAAGAAGTAAGCGATGACCATGATGCCGATGCACCAGGAAAGCGCAATCCAGATATCGCTGCCAACAGACCCTTCATACAAGAGGGTACGAATCGCATTCACGATTGAAGTCACGGGCTGGTTCTCAGCAAACACACGAACAATTTTAGGCATGGTTTCGGTAGGGACAAAGGCCGAACTGATAAATGGCAGGAAAATCAGCGGGTACGAGTAGGCTGTCGCCCCTTCCATAGATTTTGCTTTCAATCCAGGAATGACTGCAATCCATGTCAGTGCCAGCGTAAACAGCCCGAGTATCCCGGCTACGGCAAGCCAATCCAGGATATCAGCGCTGGAACGGAAGCCCATCAAGAGGGCAACAAGGATAACCACCACGACAGTAATGGCATTGGAAACAAGCGAAGTCAACACGTGAGCCCACAATACCGATGAACGCTTGATAGGCATGGTAATGAATCGAGCCATCAGCCCGCTCTTTACATCGTTAAACAGCCGCAATGTAGTGTAAGCGACGCCGGATGCGATAGCCATTAGCAAGATTCCCGGCAATAAATAATTGACGTAGTTGTCCGTGCCCGTTTCTATGGATCCGCCAAATACATAAACAAACAGCAGCATCATCATAATCGGCGTAATTGCCACCGTGATAATCGTATCCGGGCTGCGCAGGATGTTGCACATTAAGCGTCCAAGTAATACCCCTGTTTTGTTTTTCATTTATTTCTCCTCCTTTTTGCCGATGATCGCGAGGAAAATTTCCTCCAATGTCGGCTGCTTCTCGATATACTCCACTTTCGCTGGCGGGAACATCTCTTTAAGTTCGGAAAGGGTACCGGTTGTAATGATTTTTCCGCCATGCAGGATGGCGATACGGTCCGCCAGTTGTTCGGCTTCCTCCAAGTACTGGGTCGTCAGCAGGATGGTCGTGCCGCTTCCAGCAAGTTCCTTTATGGTATTCCAGACTTCAATCCGCGCTTCGGGGTCAAGTCCTGTCGTCGGTTCATCGAGAAAAATAACTTCTGGCGTCCCGATCAGGCTCATGGCAATGTCAATCCGGCGCTTCATCCCGCCGGAATATTGGTCCGCCCGGCGGTTGGCCGCATCGGTAAGGCTGAATTTGGCAAGCAGATTGTCGGCGACTTGAGCGGGATTGGAAACTCCGCGAAGCTTGGCGATCATCATCAGATTTTCTCTTCCTGTAAGCATGCCGTCTAAGGCTGCGAATTGTCCTGTCAGGCTGATGCTCTGGCGAACATGATCCGGTTGACGCTGGGAGTCAAAGCCGCAAATAGCTGCTTCGCCGCCATCGGGCTTCATCAGCGTCGAGAGGATGTTGACCGTCGTTGTCTTGCCTGCTCCATTTGAGCCCAGCAGTGCGAAAATTTCGCCACGCCGCACCTCAAAATCTACCCCCTTTAAGACTTCCTTGTCTTTATAGGATTTTTTCAACCCTTTTACAGAAATCGCTGCATTACTCATACTTTTTTCCTCCTTATAAAAGTGATGGAGCTTGATTGCCTAAAATACCGGCTACTTAGTCTGACTGATAATCTGTATTACTTAGTACTGGAGTAAAAATATAACTGAATAGTGAAGGTGGCACATTCATACTTGTAACCAGCTATTCAGTCGAACTATCTATTGAAGTTGCCTTTTTTCAAATCGATCTCATTCAAATCTTCACGATACTTGCCGGCAAAGTTATTAGCGTTTGCCACTGGTTCGCAGGCAAAGGACGTCAAGTCGAACCTGGTGCTGTCCAGGAGCTGTCTGTCTTCTGCCGCACTTGCTTCGAACAACTCAATTTATTCGTATCTGTTTAATGGAAGGAGGAAAGAGATGACATGCTTATTAAATTCCTTCTATTTTTTCATAGCCTTATCGACTTTTTGATTGATCGATTCTTGATAGAGATCAGCATAAGTTTTTGAGTCTTCAATAAGTGCATCGCAGAAAGCAGCAACGTCTGTTCCTGTGACTTCAAGCACACCTTTTCCAGCTGCTGCTCCTTCTTCAAAGAAGCTGAGAATGTCAGAAAGCAGTCCGATACCATTGTTTAGCTCAACAGGACCGACTTTGAAGAGATATTTTTGGATCTCTTTATAGACAATTTGGTAATCTTGTGGAAGCGCTTTGACACGTGAAACATGGGCTTTCCATTCTTTTTTGCCTTCAATGATTTTTTTGATGCTCATTTCAGTCCTCCTAATTTTCTTGCGACGTTCTTGTTGAGCTGGTCACGCCATTTATCTCTATAGGATTTTGCGCCTTCGTTACCAACAAGCGCTTCACAGAAGCCGTTGATATCATCTCCTAGTACTTCTTCGATGCTCTGGCCGTCTGCTGCTGTAACTTCAAGCAATTCAAGAGTACTGTCAAGGATGGGCATCAGATTACGGCCGGTGAAATCTCCGTGAATCCAGAGTTTAATTTTAATTTCTTGCCAAGCAGTTTGATATTCAGCTGGCAAGACTTTTGCTCGTGCTTCAAAATCTTTCATGGCTTTAGTCATATCGCTACCGGTTATTTTTTCTAAAAAGTTCATTGTAGTCTCCTTTAAGATACTAAGCTATTCAGTACAGTTGTATTATTTAATCGCATCGTTGAGTTTTTGCCGTTGCTTATCAACCCATGATTTTGCATCACTGGCAAGATCATCACAGAAGGCTGCTACATCATTGCCAGTAACTTCTTTAACGGGCTTGCCATCGGCTGCGGCTTCTTCAAGAAGGTCGATGATGTGATTAAAGACGAATTTTGTTTCTTGCCAATCCACCACGCTGCCAGTGTTCCAGAGATATTTTTGCATTGCTTTGTAGGCTATGCAGTAGTCTTCTGGTAAGGATTTTGCACGGTTTTCCATTTCACGCCATGCTTTCTTTTCGCTAAAATCGCCAAAGATTTTTTCAAAAATACTCATCATATTACTTCTCCTTTTGATTTTATTTTTGTTTTGAGTTCGTTAATTTTGCTTGAGACGAAATCCCATTTTTTCCAAAAAGTTTCAAGGTGCTCTTGACCTGCTGCGTTAAGTGTGTAAAATTTTCTCGGCGGTCCCATAGTGGATGGCTTTTTCTCGATGTTCACCAGATTGTTTTTCTCAAGTCGCATGGTGATTGTATAAACTGTGCCTTCAACCACATCAGTGAATCCAAGTTCCCGCAGCTGTTGCGTGATTTCATAGCCATAAGTTTCCCCGCGGCTGATGATCTCAAGCACACAACCCTCAAGCACCCCTTTCAGCATTTCTGTGATGTTTTCCAAATTTTTCATCTCCATTTTACCGGTATTCTGTGTTACTTATTACTAGTATATAGTATGACTAAATAGCTGAATTGTCAATAAAACTTTTCGTCAAAAAAGCCCATTTTTATGAGTACAATGAACACCAGTACCACTCCATTGCTTCCCGAAAGCACTAAATAACTATACTCTGCATACAAAAAGGCCGCCAAGGGTAAACCCAATATAAAAAGGATGACAGATATGGCTTTCGACTACGACTTGGACTTTGATAACATAGATTTCCGCAAGAATCCTGAACTGTATAGGGTTGGCAGGGGAGAACAGGGGGTGCTGCTGGTGGAGCCTTATAAGAGCGAGATCCTGGAGCATTGGCGATTTAAGACTCCGGAAATTGCTGAGGAGTCATCCGATAAAATCTATCAGATGTTTCTCAATTATAAGGAGCAAGAAGATTTTGTCGGGATGGACATGGCGAGGAAATTTCTGCAGATGGGGTATACAAGAGCCCGCCGCTATACGAATTACAAAGGCGGGAAGAAATATGATGAGAATGGCAAGGTAAATGAAAGGCAGAATGATCCGGAGAAGGCAGAATCGGCATCCATCTTTATGGAGAAGTGGAAGCTCGCGCGGGAGGATCAGGATTATCTTAAGCGAAAAAAAGAGCATCAGAAGAAATATGGCTGAAGCAGCATGCACGTAGCACTCAGCATAAAGGATACATGAACCTGAACAACAGAGTCTTTGTTTTAAGGGGAAGATAATCATGAAAGTCTATACGATTGGACATTATAACCATTCGATCGAACAATTTTTAAAGCTGCTGGGAGCAGCTGAAATTAACTTTGTGGCAGATGTCCGGGCATTTCCTGCAAGCCGCAGGAATTCACACTTTAAAAAAGAAAACATGGTCCAGTGGCTGAAAGAAGCGGGGATTCATTATCGCCATTTTCCCGGTCTTGGCGGGAGAAGGAGAATGTCTGGCCAGGTAGGGGAGCAATTGAACGAAGGATGGAATAACCGCTCGTTTCACAATTATGCGGATTATACACTGACGGATGATTTTCAGTATGCTTTGGAGCAGCTCAAGGAACTGGCTGCAGAAACGACGCTCGTCTATATGTGTTCAGAATATCATCCGGCAAGATGCCATCGCCTTCTCATCAGCAACTGGCTGAAGGCAAATGGATGGGATGTGCGCCATCTCATTCCTGATGCTAAGGGAAATCCGAAGATCATTCCTCATGAATTGGGGAAGTGGGGAGCCATGCCAATCATTGAAGAAGATGGAACTGTCGTTTATCCGAAACTTTAATAATGGGAAAGGATATGTAGTGATAGCCGGAACCATGCCTGAACACAAACAGTACATTCGCGGGCTATCTATTAAAAATGCTTATGTGATTGTCGCTGTTTAATAGATTTTAGGCTGGAGTTAATGAAAACATGGGCAGGTTAGGATTCAGGCATTATCCAGACGATTTCACGAATACGAACAAAAAATGTAGAATCGTATTCCTGAATGACAACATGATCAGGCTTAGCATCAACAACCATTCCGCTGACTGAACCGCGTGTGGTATCAAGGACGGCTCTTTTTCCTTTTAAACTGCGCAGCGCTTCATAAACAAAGGGTTCTATGGCAATCACTTGCATAGGGCCATTCTGTGTTGTTTGCGGATTTACCCGGTAGGCATACATAGGGTCCATTCTCTTCCCTCCAAAGTATAGTGCTGTTTTATCTAATCAATCTATGCCAGTATAGCTTGACGCGTTCGGAACATAGGGACGGTTCTTTTGTTTCCCCTTTTTGAAGCAGCTGCTGTATGGTGGCTGCTTTTTAATTTACAGTAGTTTTCACCTATATGGTTACAATAAAATGGTATAATTTACAGTGAGATTATAATTTTAATATAAAAAATCTGCAGATTTTAAAAATAGAGAAACAGGAGTGGTTTAATTGAATTCAATGCTGCAAATGGGGGGGAATACAGTGTTAAGTTCCCCAAAAGGTTATGTGACCGTTAGCTATGATATGTCTCATTTGATCGATATTTCCTTAACTGCTTTCCTTTTAACGGATTCAGATAAGGTACAAGGAGACAGCGGGATTATTTTTTATAATCAGCCAAAGAGCCCTTCCGGTGCAGCAGCCCTATTGCCGGCTGAAACTAAAGGAACTAGAAAAGTACATACTATTCAATTTGATATGAATAAAGTCCCTGCAGGCATTCATAAAATAGCGATTACTCTGACAGAGGATAATCACATGGGGTTCTCGAATGTAAAGAATTTAAAAGCCGAGATATGTACAGGTCATGCGACTATCGAGTTAACGCCATCGAGTTTTACAAAGGAAAATGGGATTGTGGTTTTAGAATTATATGTAAGGAATGGTCAAATTAAGGCAAAATCGATCTGGCGCGGATTTGAGTCCGGGCTTGAAGGGTTATGTAAAAATTACGGTGTGGAAGTGGATTCCACTGAGGAAAATATGCCTGCTGAAACTAAGGCCGTTCAGTCTCTTCCTGCTGCTGCCGAAAACAAACAATTTCAAAACACGATCACCCTTGAAAAGGTGAAGGGCACAATCAGTCTCGACAAAGGTCAAAAGCCGGTGATCATTGAAAAAACACCACAGATTACCGCAACGGTATCCTGGAAAACGGGGACAGATTATGATATCTATGCGCTGGTTTATACAAAGGATGGCAGGCAGATTGATGTCGCCATGTTTGGTGCAAGCGGCACACCTCCACTTAGAAGTTTTGCAAACGGAGCAGTTGAACATATGGGGGATGTAAGAAGAGATTACAGTTCAACGAAGACAGAAGTAATTAAGTTGAGGCTGAATAATGACATCCTGGCAGTCGTGCCTGTCGTTTACTCTGCCCAGTCTAATGGAACGGGTTCTTTCTACAGATACAAAGTGTCCATGAGTATTGATAATCATAGCGGCACCTCCGTTACGATTTCAGCTAAAAATGCCAACAATGATGACCGCATTTATACCTGTGTGCCCGGAATCCTCCATAATACGCCAGATGGAGTAATCGTAAGTCCATTGGAGCTTTACAGTTCACCGGATTCTGAGTATAGACCTAAACTCAGAATGGGGCCTTCCAATATGGTAGAGGTTGTAATGGATGCAGGTCCCAGAAATGACTACAAATAAAAGAAGAGATATGATTCACAGAAATATTTAAACGTGGATTAAGGAGGATAACTAATTATGGAAAAAACATTAATTATGAATGCTTTTTTATTCAGTGTAATAATCATTTTTTTACTTTATAAGAATAAAAGCAAACACAGTAATATATCCATTATGGTTGTATTGCTTATCCTCCTTTCCGGTATATTTTCTGTAACAGCATATCTTATAAAATCCAACTATTCTATAATACTATACACTCTGCAATGGATATCCTTGCTGGTTGCTGTAATTTTGCAATTCAGGATAAAGAATTCCAAAGAGAAACTTCACAAGTGATATTAGACAGGTGCCCGTCCTCAACCGGTCAGGCACCTTTTGGCTTTTTATTAGAATTCATGATAATCAGCCAAAGAGAAATCATGTTGAGTGATGGGAGCTTTTTTTCTAGCGTATAATCCTCAGTTTGGTTATAAAATTGTTGAGAAAGGTTGATATAGTTACACCTTCTACCTCGACTTTCCGTCCCGCATCAATGCTACCCGATAAGGGAATAATTCCCCTTCCATCATGCCCTCAGAAATAGCGGGGTCCTCTCTCATGAATTGTTCGGCACTCGTTTCATTTTCAGCTTCAAAGATAACAATTCCAAATCCGGTATCATCGTCATTCAGTGTTCGTCCTGCCAATATTACTTTACCCTCTTCTGTATATTCTTTGAGCCTTACGAAATGGCGGCTGATAATCTCTTCTTCCGTTTGCGTCCAACTTTCCCTGTCTAAAAAATGTGCTTTTAATCTTAATTTATATAAATATTGTTCCATTGATCTATCACCTCATTATTAAATCGATAACACTTGGACCCTTATAAAAAGCAGCATTTTTGTACCTATTCGGGATAAAACATTACTTTCCTTCTTTTAATAATCCCTCATTTTGCTGCGGTTTCACCCTTATGGTTAATGGGATACAAATTAATCCTATTTTCCCATGACAGCCCAAATCATGATATATTTTAAGAGGTACGATTTAGATAACCAAAGGGGTATGTATGAAGGAGTTTAATAATAAATCCAATAAAAAAATCTATCATATTGTAGTGTTCATTGTAATTGCCATAATGATCCTTGGGCTGGTGGCAGATAATCCGCGGATGGGTGGCTTCGGGGCTGGTTATATTTTGAATCTGGTGCTGGTGCTTATTCTGTCGGTCTGTCTGCTGCTGTATCCCAGGGTTGATACGTATGTACATAGAGTGATAATCACAGTTGTTTCGTCTGTTTACTTTTATACGCTTTTCTTTTTATATCCCGAGACCTGGTCGAACTTTATTTTTCTATGTTTGATTCCCGCCCTTTCAATCCTGTTTTTTGATTCCAGGATTTTTTATTTTTCGCTGATTCTTAATTGTGCGGGTTCAGTGCTCTTGTTTGGCTATATTGCGGCTGTTGATCACGGACATCAATATGCCTATATACAGCAGGATTTAATAGGGAATGTGATAAACTTTTTTGCAAGCCAGGTAGTTGTTTTTTTTATTTTTTTCTTAACGAATGGACGGATAAAAAAACAGCAGCTCTATTATGAACAAATTCAGCAGTCTGGGCGCTTGAAGATAACGGGCCAGCTGGCAGCTGCGGTTGCACATGAGGTCAGGAATCCTCTGACCGTGGTGAAGGGTTTTCTGCAGTTATTTGAACAGGATGCTTCCTTTTCTTCCAGTCGAAAAGGACAGATTTCGCTGATAATTGATGAATTAAATTCAGCTGAGCAGGTGATATCTCAATTTCTGTCTGTTGCGAAACCGGAAAAAGAGATTGCATCTGAAACAGTGGAAATCAAGGCTGTTCTGCAGAGTGTGGCGGATTTGCTGTATTCGTATGGGCTGCTGCATGATAACAGAATTGAAGTAAATGTTGCGGATAACTGTCATGTCGCTGTGAACCGCCTGGAGTTTAAGCAATTACTCATCAATATTATTAAAAATGCGATTGAGGCATCAGAGCTTGGGGATATCGTTCAGGTCACGGCTGCAAGGGAGAAAGAATATGTTGTCATAAAGGTTACCGATCAAGGCAGAGGGATGACCGAATCAGAAGTTGCCTCACTCGGAACGCCTTTTTATTCGCTGAAAAGCAAAGGCACCGGACTGGGGATGATGATTTGCTTTGAGATAGTGGAAAAATATAAAGGGACCATTCATTTCAAGACTGCTTTAGGGCACGGAACAACCGTTGTGATACGCTTTCCATCCATTTAAATACAGGTGCCTGAACCCAGCTAAACTGCAAGTGCAGAGGGTCAGGCACCTTTTGTTATATCCCCTATTTCTTCACAACAGGAATCCACATCTCACCGAAGACCATTCCGTTTCGCTGCCCCATTTCAACCGAGGCATTGGGCCCGCCGACATAGGCGTAATCCGTTGCTTCCGGCAGGGCTTGACCAAAGGCAATCCCCGTAAGCATATTGCTCAATTCCTCAGATGTGCCGGCTTCCCCTTTCACAATGAGGTATTCTCCTTCAGGAAACTGGATCAATCTGGTTGCTTCCGGCAGAGAGGACTCTGTCATGACCCCTGCATAATGCATCATCTTGTTATTCACGGCTTCGTTTACGACAAAAATGTAATCATTTGTGGCCAGGGCCTTTAATTTGTCCAGCCTTCCATCCTGTTTGACTGCCTCCCAGAAGTCTGCTTTTTCCTGATTTATGCCTGCATAATCTGTGTAATCACTCTTCAATTCAGTACCAATGCCTAATACGGTAAAGCTTTCTTTTTCTTCCAGAGTATAATTTGCCATTTTCAAAACCATCCTTTTTTTTAATCATTTCAAATGATTTGCCCATTTGATAGGTTTATAATAACGTTAAATCATGTCAAAAAATGATACTGTTTAGGGAGGACGCAATGAAAAAAGTGGAACGGATTAATGTGATGATGCGGTATATCAACAACCGCGCCCACTTTACTATTTCTGAAATCATGCGGGAATTTAACATTTCCCGTTCAACAGCGATTCGGGATATTCGAGAAATAGAAGCCATGGGGATGCCGCTTGTCGCTGAGGTCGGAAGGGATGGGGGCTATTTTGTCATGAACAACTCCGTCCTGCCCACTGTCCGCTTTACCGATAATGAGATCAAAGCTCTGTTTATCGCCTTTATGGCTACAAGAAATCTGCAGCTTCCCTATCTAAAGAGCCGTCAGTCTTTAGCTGAAAAACTGCTCGGCCTGATCTCTGAAGCCCAGCAGGAAGACCTGGTTCTCTTAAATCAAATCCTGCTGTTTGAAGGGACCAACCCTAATAATCCCGATTTGCTTGACCTGTCAGACCTCCCCCATCCGATGCTGGAAAAACTCATTGAATCTCTTATTTTGGACCGCTACTTATGGATTACCGTAAAAGAAGAGAAAGAAATCAGGCCTTATCCCATTTATCTTTTGCACCTTTATCGTGAAAAAAGCATTTGGAAGGTTGAAGCCTTTGACTTAAAGGAAGAAAAGAGACAAATATTCCCCGTGGATAATCTTATCGATGTTGAACCATATCCTGTGAAAAAAAGAACAAGCAGGAGAAATATTTTAGAAAAACTCAGCATGCAGGACGAGACTACCAATCTTGTCATTGAACTCGGTCCGCAGGCGATTGCCCAGTTCAAAAAATACCATCCTATTAAGGCTTCCATAGCCTACACAAATCCTTATCAGACCACAGCCATTCTAAAGACTTTTATAAATGTAAATAATTCGGAAGAGCTGACTGAAATAATCAATTGGCTCCTTTTCCTGGGTGAGGATATCAATGTCAGGGAAATGCCTGAAAAAGTTTTAGAAGGCCTGCAGAAGAGATTAAGATTATTCCGTTCATAAGAAGGTAACTGTGTATCTAAATAGAAAAGGATGATGCTTTCTTAATAGCATCACCCTTTTTCATTATTATATAACTCCCTGTACGATCATGGCATCGGCTACTTTTATAAAACCTGCGATATTAGCGCCTGCCACCAGATTGCCTGGATAGCCATAATCCTCGGCAGCTTTGACGCTGCTCCGGTATATATTCATCATAATTTGCTGCAGTTTTTCATCCACTTCTTCAAATGTCCAGGATATTCTTGAGCTGTTTTGGGCCATTTCTAATGCAGAAACGGCAACACCGCCTGCATTTGCAGCTTTTGCCGGGCCAAAGAGAACGGTGTTTCTCAGAAACTCATTGATGGCCCCGGATGTGCATGGCATATTTGCTCCTTCACCAATGGCTTTAACTCCATTGGCAACAAGGATTTCTGCTGCTGCCTCATCAATTTCATTTTGTGTCGCACACGGCAGAGCAATGTCACAGGGGATGGACCAGATGCCGGAACATCCCTCAAAGTATTGGGCATGGGGATGTTCCTTCACATATTCCCGGATTCTTTCCCTCTCAACTTCCTTCAGCCTTTTTACTGTATCAAGGCTGATGCCGTTTGGATCATAAATATAGCCGTCAGAATCGCTGCAGGCCACAACCTTCGCGCCTAACTGTGCCGCTTTTTCAATCGCATAGGTAGAGACATTTCCTGAACCGGAGACAATGACAGTGCTTCCTTTAAAGGAAAGGCCTATTTCCTTCAGCATTTCCTGAACAAAGTAAACCGTACCGTAACCTGTCGCTTCAGTTCGGGTTAAGCTTCCTCCATATCCGATTCCTTTCCCTGTCAGAACTCCAGCTTCATACCCTCCACGGATTCTTTTATACTGGCCAAACAGATAGCCTATTTCCCTGGCGCCGACTCCAATATCTCCGGCAGGAACGTCTACATCCGGTCCGATATGCCTGCTTAGTTCCAGCATGAAGCTTTGGGTGAATCTCATAATCTCACCATCAGATTTCCCCTTAGGATCAAAATCAGCTCCGCCTTTTCCTCCTCCAATCGGCAGGCTTGTAAGGGCGTTTTTGAAAATTTGTTCAAAGCTCAGAAATTTGATGATGCTGGCATTTACAGAAGGATGGAATCGCAAGCCGCCCTTGTAGGGACCGATTGCACTATTGAATTGAACCCGGAAGCCGCGATTCACCTGTACTTTTCCCTGATCATCCACCCATGGGACTCTAAAGGTAATCACTCTTTCAGGTTCCGCTATTCTTTCAAGAATACTTTGCTCCATGTATACGGGGTTTTTCTCAAATACTGGAACGAGTGAATCAAATACTTCTTTAACAACCTGATGAAATTCACTTTCATTAGGATTGCGCTTTTTGACTGTTTCGAATACCGCCTGAACATAATCCTCCGCCTGTATTCGCTTCTCATTAATTTCTGTTAGTGCAGTCATACTGCCAATGGCCCTCCCTTTAAGTCCAAATGAAATCCTTCAATAATTTCCAATTATTCAAAAATTGTATGATTCTTTCATTTTATAGTTGTAAATCAATCTAAACAATATGAAAATTAGATAATATTGATGCCAAAATTAGATGAATGGCAGAAGGGAGGTAAAAATCACATGGAATTAAGGCAGATTAAATACTTTATTGAAGTGGCGAAAAGAGAACATGTAACAGATGCGGCTTTAGCTTTACATGTGGCACAATCTGCTGTGAGCAGGCAGATTTTCAACCTTGAATCAGAGCTGGGGGTTAATTTGTTTATCCGTGAAGGAAGGAACGTAAAATTGACGCCGATCGGCAAACTATTCTTGGAACAGATGGAAGAAGCCATAAAGGTAATCGATAATGCCAAACGGCAAGTCAAAGAGTATCTGGATCCGGAGCGTGGCAGAATACGTTTCGGCTTCCCAAGCAGTCTGGCACTTTATACGCTGCCTTCCATCATATCTGCTTTCCGCGGGCGCTATCCTCATGTGAAGTTTGAACTGAAACAGAGTGCTTATCATGATTTAATCAGCGGAGTGGCGGAAGGGGAAATCGATATGGCATTGATTGGCCCTCTCCCTAAGAAAGAGAAAAAGGTTAAAGGGGATATTTTATTCACCGAGAAAATGGTTGCTTTGGTTCCTGCTGCCCACCCTTTAGCAGACAAATCTTTATTGAATCTGAACCACCTGAAAGATGAAACCTTCATTTTGTTTCCTAAGGGGTATGTTTTGCGTGAATTGTTCGATGATGCTTGCAGTCAGCATGGCTTTCAGCCTAAAGTGTCATTTGAAGGCGATGATATTGATACGATTAAAGGTTTGGTCTCAGCAGGTCTGGGGCTGACGCTTATTCCGGAATCTACATTGGTTGACAGCCTGCCGCGTTCCACAGTAAGGCTGCCTGTCATGCCACAGATTACCCGTGCGGTAGGAATCATTATTCCAAGTGAACGCCAGCTGCTGCCCACAGAGAAAATATTCTATCAATTTATTCGTGATTTCTTTGCCGTTTTGGACCAATTCCAAAACTGACCAAGCCATAACAGGTGCTTTTATCATGCCGGAGACCAGATTTCCTTAGGGGAATTTAAATAGGCACTGTCATCAGGGATTCTTTTTCATTTTAGGTCTTCATTTGGAGGATTTTCCATCCGACTTAGCGAATTTGGACTTCGATAGTGAAATGGCAGGCATCTCCTTGGAAAAAGGTCGGGGGGAGCTGCCTTTTCAAAGAGAAGGGGGCTTATATGATTGAGTTTAGAGAGATAGACCGCCACAATTTTTTCGATGTTATTGATTTGCGTGTAGCGGAAGTGCAGATGGCGTTTGTGGCGCCGAATGTGTTTTCGCTGGCGCAGGCTAAGGCGTTTCCGGAGTGTGAGTGTTTAGCGATTTATCATGATGATGTGTTAGTGGGTTTTACGATGTATTGCATGGATGATGATGATAAGGAATATTGGATTTACCGCCTGATGGTTGATGCTAAGCATCAGTCAAAAGGGTATGGGAAAGCAGCCATGGAAAAGCTGATTGAGCGGATTAAGCTGGACCAGGAGCATAAAGTGATTTATTTGAGTTTTGAGCCTGAGAACCATCTCGCGAAGGGGCTATATGAAAAACTCGGCTTTGAAGCGGACGGCCGGGTTATTGATGGGGAAATTGTTTATAAATTGGCCTATTAATTAAAAGAGCTCCTGCTGAGGGAGCTCTTATTCATGGAGGTGAACCCATTGCTTAAAAAGAAAGGCAAATGGATTGCAGTCTTCTTAATCCTAATTCTATTGATTGCCGGCATGCTTGATCTTAAGTATCAAGGGCTATTTTATCAGCTGCTGCCGGAGTCCATTCAATCAAAACTGACAGGTGTCTGATTCTCAGGCACTTTTGTTCAACGCCGGAAAAGGCCTGTCCCCAGTTCATTAAAAGCAATGGCAGCCAGTATAATGGCCGTGCCCAGCCACTGCATCGGGGTTACCGTTTCTGACAGGATAATGCTGGCTGACAGGATGGCGATTGGCAATTCAATGGAGGTTAGTATATTGGCAATTCCTCCTGAAACCAAAGGTGCACCAGCCGCGAAAAAAAGCGGTGGAAGGACTGCGCCAAAGAGCGAAACCCCGACGGCAATCGTCAGCAGATTTTCCTCCAAAGGCAGAACAGAAGGGATATCACGCATGAACAGGATCAGCACCAGGATGGATGATCCCGTCACCATCAATGAACTCCTTATCCAGGGATCCACATTCACAGCGACCTTGCCGCTGAAGAAGATGAAACCGGCATAAGTGATCGCGGAGAGGATTCCCAAAATAAAACCTTTAACTGGAAGGCCCTGTATGTCGCCATTTACAATATTAGAAGCGAAAAAGACCCCGATTAATATCAATATGATCGCAAGCACAGTGGCAGGTGCCGGTTTTATTTTGCTGAAAGCCCATTCTAAAAGAATTCCGATCCAGACAAACTGGAACATTAAAATGATGGCCAGTGATGCAGGAAGATACTGCATAGAACCATAATAGAAAATGCTGGTTAAGCCGACAAAACAGCCGGTCATCATGATTTGCAGCATGTTTTTCATATGGAGTCCTTTGAAACTGGACCGTTTTATCAATGTGAAGGACCATAATAAAATGAAGGAAATAACCATCTGCGCAATCGTAATCTGTCCCAGAGAGTAGCCATAACTAAACCCCAACTTTGCAAAAATCGGTGTAAATCCGAAAAAGGAAGCACCGAGCAGTATATATAAAATTCCTTTATTGATTTTCAATTTGAACCCTCCTTGATGCAAACGTAAAAAAGGTGCTGCACATGTATCACCTTTTTTAGCTTTATTGTGACATTAAACGGCCAGATTTCTGGTTTCCTCCTCTTTCTTCCCTTCCAATCTCCGGTAAATAAACGCAAGCAGCGCCGCGGGGATCGTACATACCACCATTCCGATAAAGGCAAACCTTGGTTCCATTTCATAAAGATACCCGCCGAAAATGGTGAAAAGGGCTGTGCTCCAGCTGAGGGCGAGTGCCGAGTAGACCCCTTGAGTAATGGGCACCTGTTCATGAGGAACATATTTAATTAAATATTTCATGAAGGCGTAATGTGCCATGGCAAATGAAAAGGCATGCAATATCTGGCTAATGCTGAACACAATGACATGCGGGAAGGCAAATACGAGTACCCAGCGTGCAGTGGAGCCCAATGCTGCCAGTGCCAGTAATGAACCGATTGAAAACTTCCGGAAAGTTCGGTCCGCAATGAAAAAGAAAAGAATTTCTGCAATCACGCCAATATTAATAATGGCGCCGATTAAATATTTTGGTGCCTGAATTTCCTGTAAGTAAATATAGCCATAATTGTAATAGGAAGCATGCGCTGCCTGCAGCAGAATCACAATGATGAGCACCAGGCCGAAGTGTCTGATGCTGAATAATTTCCTTATGGCTCCTTTGGTCTGTCCGGCTTTCGGTTTTTCAGATAATACTGCAGGTGTATTCATGAAGCCGAGACAAAGAACTACAAGCATGCCGAATAATAACGCCCAGAAAATGGCCTCATCTCCGAACCCTCCTGTAAAGAAGGTCAGAATCATACCGGACACAACGAATCCGATTGATCCCCAGGAGCGGCTTTTTCCGTAATCTTTTAATTGTTTGTTTTGGACAAGAATGCCCGCAGCACTATCCAGTGCAGGCATCAGTGCCGGATAAAAGAAATGCAATAGCAGCGTTACCAGCATCAGGCTGGCAAAAGAGTCGGCCGGAATATAGCAGAGAATGGCGATCAGGGTACCGGCTGACATCCCGTTCAGCAGGGTTCTGCTGCTGAATTTTCCTGATAAATAGGGAAAAGCAAAAAGTGTGGCAAGTCCCCGTATGGCCAGGCCTAAGCTCATGATCAAACTTGCCTGTGAAACCGTCATTCCTTTTATATGGATCATCCACCCTGTCCAATAAGGCAGGAAAATGCCCCAGGTCATAAAAAAGCTGAAAAACTGCCTGCTCATCCAGCTTTGTGTCTTCATAAAAATCCCTCCGATATTTGCATGATATCAGGAAGCTTCGTACAATAATATGAGATATCTCATATTTTGGGGTGGATGATGGAAACATACAAAGGAAAAAAAAGACAGCATTACCTGGAGAAGCACTCCATATCGCATTTATTTTCTTTTCCGATTGAAGAGTTTGTGGAAGTACGCGAATATAAGCGGGATGAATGGATTATACGCGAGGGCATGAGACCGGATTATTTGTATTATGTCATCGAAGGTAAAGCCAAAATCTTTGTAACGTATCAAAATGGCAAGGTTTCTTTGATTAATTTTATTAATGCCCATGATTACATCGGGGAAATGGAGCTTTTACATGAAGTGTACTATACAAAGGGAATACAAGCCTCCACGAAAACGATCTGTTTTGCGATTCCTTTGCATCACTATCGCACAAGCTTGCTGGAAGATACGACCTTTCTTAGGGAATTAACCAAGTTTTTAAGTGTGAAAGCGACGAAAATGGCTGAAAAGTATTCACAGAGTCTTTCATTTCCGCTTGAAAACCGTCTGGCGGATTTCATTCTGCAAACCGCTGATGGTGATGTATATAAGGAGAAACATGTAAGCGTCTGTGACTTTTTAGGAGTGTCCTACCGCCATCTCCTGCATGTCCTTGTACAGTTTTGCGATAAAGGGTATTTACACAAGGAAGGACGCCATTACCATATTCTGCAGCCGGACGCTCTGCACCGGCTTGCGGATGTGCTGAAAAATGGGTTGGAGACGGGCGGCTGAAATCGAATAGGAAACTATTCTGGTTTTGTGGCTTCCAACTTTTCGCGAGGTTTGTTGCACTTTGTATATTTTTACTGAGTTGATTGTAGCGGAAGGTGCGAGATCCTCGAAAATGCTATCGCATTTTCTTCGTGCGGTGTTTCTCGGGGAGCTTATTCAACGTCCTGCGGGAGTAGCGGGACAGGTGAGACCCCGCAGACGCGAAGCGTTGAGGAGGCTTACCGCCTGCCCCGCGGAAAGCGAGCATCCTGGAGCGGAAATCAACGGACTACATTGAGAGGTGAAAAATGAAAATACATACAAAAAGATCTTTAAAAAAGGTAAGCGGTTTCATTCACTGAAATTACCAGCTTCCCAAGCATTCAGGCATACCGGGAAAAAGGTCTTTTTTATTGTGCCATAACCATTGCCAATTCATCCTTTCAGGCTTATAGTGAATACGAAGGATAAGCTATTACAAAACCTATATATATCTGAAAGGTTTATATAAAGGAGAAGAAGTCAATGTTAGCAGCAAAGAACAGCTACAGAATCGAAAAAGATTTTCTAGGCTCTAAGGAAGTTCCGGCGGATGCTTATTATGGCGTTCAGACGCTTCGTGCGGTTGAGAACTTTCCGATTACAGGCTACCGGATCCATCCGGAGTTAATCAAGGCAATGGCCATCGTAAAAAAAGCAGCGGCCATGGCGAATATGGAAGTTAAGCGCCTTTACTCAGGAATCGGAGACCCGATCATACAGGCTGCGGATGAAATGATTGAAGGACTTTGGCATGATCAGGTGATTGTGGACCCAATCCAGGGCGGTGCCGGAACGTCCATTAATATGAATATTAATGAAATCCTTGCGAACCGTGCGATTGAAATCATGGGCCATGAAAAGGGCGATTATTCTCATTGCAGCCCTAATACCCATGTTAATATGTCGCAGTCGACGAATGATGCTTTTCCGACAGCTATGCACATCTCAGTGTTAAATCTGCTGGATCAATTAATCCTGACAATGGAAAATATGCACTCTGTTTTCCTTGAAAAATCAAAGGAATTCAGCCATGTGATTAAAATGGGACGGACTCATCTGCAGGATGCTGTTCCAATCAGGCTTGGCCAGGAATTTGAAGCCTACAGCCGCGTTATTGCACGCGACATCAAGCGCATTCAGCAATCCAAACAGCACTTATATGAATTGAACATGGGGGCAACAGCAGTCGGTACGGGGCTGAATGCGATCCCGAAATACATTGAATTAGTGGTGAAGCATATTGCTGATATCAGCGGCCTGCCATTTAAAGGGGCAGAACATCTTGTAGATGCAACACAAAATACGGATTCTTACACAGAGGTTTCCGGAGCATTGAAAATCTGCATGATAAATATGTCTAAAATCGCAAATGACCTGCGTCTGATGGCATCTGGCCCAAGAGCGGGTCTTGGCGAAATTTCCCTTCCCGCAAGACAGCCGGGCTCATCCATTATGCCTGGTAAAGTAAACCCTGTTCTTCCGGAACTGATCAATCAGGTCGCCTTCCAGGTCATTGGGAACGATAACACGATCTCCCTTGCTTCAGAAGCCGGACAGCTGGAACTGAACGTCATGGAGCCAGTCCTGATCTTTAACCTTCTGCAATCGATCAGCATTATGAACAATGCGTTCAATACGTTTACAGAGCATTGTGTAAAAGGAATCGAAGCCAATGAAGAAAGAATGAGGGACTACGTTGAAAAGAGTGTCGGCATCATTACTGCCGTCAACCCTCACCTCGGCTATGAAGTCGTATCCAGAATCGCCAGAGAAGCGATTTTAACAGGCCGTTCCATCAGGGAACTGTGCCTGAAATATGATGTTCTGACAGAAGAAGAACTCGATTTAATCCTCGATCCATATGAAATGACGGATCCTGGCATTGCAGGCGCTGCACTGCTTGAAAGAGATTAAGGCAAACAAAAAACGCTTGTCCCCGATTGAGGGGGCAAGCGTTTTTGCTATCTAGAAAGTATTATCTGTAGTTAGATAACTGTCTAGCTTCAGGCGCCATCGGCTCGAGGTCATAAGCCAATCCGTCCAAAAGGTTAAAGAACAACCTTTCAGCCGGCTCGTCTTATGCTTGAGGCCCGCAGGACAAGGAAGGCCTCGTCAGCGTAAACATCGCACGACCAAAAGCGACAGCTTTTGGGAGGATGCGGGTCATGCAGACGTTGCCACAGGACAAGGAAAGCTCCGGCAGCGATACATCGCACGACCGAAAGCGGTAGCTTTTGGGAGGACGTGGCGGTTTTAGTCTGCGTTCCTTTATAGGCGGGCGCCTTCCGCTTTCTATCTATTCATTCCAATTAGTATGGAAAGTTCCTTCCATATCTGTCCGCTCATACGTATGGGCACCGAAGTAATCACGCTGGGCCTGCAGCAGGCTGGCATTTGACCTTCCATTCCGGTAGCTGTCGTAATAGGAAAGAGAAGAGCTTAGGCATTGCAATGCGATGCCGGATTGAATGCCTTCGCAGACAATTTTGCGCAACCCCGTCTGGTAGTCCCTGATTCTTTCCGCAAAGTAAGGGGAGACAAGGAGGTTTGCCAGGTTCGGCTGCTCCTGGTAGGCTTCACTGATGACATTCAAGAATTCCGCTCTAATGATGCAGCCGTCGCGGAAAATCAGAGCGATATCCTTTAAAGGCAGATTCCAGTCATTTTGCTCGGATGACATTTTATATTGTGTAAATCCTTGTGCATAGGCACACACTTTCCCCATATATAAAGCCTGTCTGATGTATTCAATCCAGACGTCTTTTTCTAGGGTTATCTGATCCTTCTCAGGACCTGTTAAAAGGGTTTCTGCCGCCACACGCTCATCCTTCAAAGCAGAAATATAGCGTGCGAATAAAGATTCTGTAATGATCGAGGTTGGGATCCCATTATCGATCGCCTGGAGGCTGGTCCATTTTCCGGTTCCTTTTTGCCCGGCTTTATCAAGGATGACATCGATTTGCGGCAGCCCTGTGCGCTCGTCTTTTTTCCTTAAAATAGCTGCTGTGATCTCAATTAAATAGCTCTTCAGCTCGCCTTGATTCCATGTTTCAAAGATATCTGCAATTTCCTCAACAGATAATCCCAGCTTTTCTCTTAAGAATATATAGGCCTCAGCAATCAGCTGCATATCTGCATACTCGATGCCATTATGTACCATTTTGACAAAGTGGCCTGCTCCTTTAGGTCCGATGTAGACACAGCAAGGCATCCCGTCAACCTTTGCAGCGATCTTCGTAAGAATCGGAGCCGCTTTTTCATAGACGTCCTGATCTCCTCCAGGCATGATGGAAGGCCCTGTTAATGCTCCCACTTCACCGCCTGAAATGCCGATACCCAGATAGCCGATTCCTTTTGCTTTCAGATCATCATATCTTTTTTCCGTATCTTTGAAATGGGAGTTGCCCCCGTCCATGATAACGTCGCCCTCTTCAAGGAAGGGGATTAAGCTTGCGATAACAGAATCAATAGCTTTCCCGGCAGTCACCATTAAAAAGATCTTTCTTGGTGTTTCTAGAGACTGGACAAAATCCTCTACTTCGAAATAAGGGCTTATGGCTTGCCCTTCCAGCTTTTGTACCAGCTGATCAGTCAAATCCCTGGTGTAATTATATACAGCTACCTTCTCGCCATTATTGGCCATATTTAAAGCGATATTGCTCCCCATTACTCCGAGACCAATAACACCAATTGTATTTTGCATAATTCCTGCTCCTTCATTCAGATTAATAGGCAATGAAACCCTCTTATGAAGTAGGGTTTCATTGCCTTAAAGTGTTTATACAAATAAGCTTAACAATAAAATAAATCCTAATCCAGCCACAGATATTATTGTTTCAAGCAATGTCCATGTTGCAAACGTTTCCTTCATGCTCAAACCGAAATATTCTTTGAACATCCAGAAGCCGGCATCATTGACGTGAGAAGCGATTAAGCTTCCCGCACCTGTTGCAAGCACTACTAGGGCAAGATTCACATCCGTTTGGCCCAGCAGCGGAATGACTAAACCTGCTGTCGTTAATGCGGCCACTGTGGCAGATCCTAATGAAATCCTAAGGATTGCCGCGATAATCCATGCCAATAAAATCGGAGACAGGCTTGTCCCTTTGAAAAGCTCGGCCACATAGTCACCGACACCGCCATCAATTAATACCTGTTTGAAGGCGCCGCCTCCACCGATAATCAAAAGCATCATCCCGATATGGCTGATGGCCGTTGTGCAGGAATCCATCACATTTTTGATTGGAATTTTCCTTGCAAGCCCCATGGTATAGATGGCAACCAATAAGGAGATCAGCATCGAAGTGCCCGCATCTCCAATAAAGCGGATGGCAGCAAGCAGGCTATTATCTTCAAATCCCATTGTTTTTTGAAGCAATGTAATAATCGTTGCGATTGACATTAAAATAACAGGAAGCAAAGCCGTAAATACACTGATTCCAAAAGCTGGTGTGTCTTCAAGCTTAAAGGTTTTCTGCTCTCCCAGAGAAGCGATGTTTCCGCTTTTCGTGAATGAATCCGGAACGAGCTTTTTAGCGATTTTTGTAAATACCGGTCCAGCTAAAATAACGGTTGGAATCGCAATGATAAAACCATAAAGCAATACTTCCCCAATGTTTGCACCATATTCACCGGCAATTACGGTTGGACCGGGGTGAGGCGGCAGGAATCCGTGTGTGACAGATAAAGCCGCTGTCATCGGAATACCAAGATACAAAATAGAAATCTTTAATTCTCTTGAAATAGCAAATACGATCGGAATTAATAATACAAGTCCCACTTCAAAGAATAAGGCGACACCGATAATGAAGGATGCAGCCACTACAGCCCATTGAATATTCTTTTCGCCGAATTTATTGACAAGAGTCATGGCAATTCGCTGGGCGCCGCCAGAGTCGGCGATCAGCTTGCCCAGCATGGCGCCAAGTCCGAAGATGAGTGCCAGGTGGCCAAGTGTTCCGCCTAATCCGGCTTCGATGGTTTTGACAATCTGGTCGAGCGGCATTCCGAGTGCCAGCGCAACACCGAATGAAACGATAATCAATGAAATAAAGGTATTTAATTTTAAGCCCATTATCAGAATTAATAAGGCAACGATTCCAATTGCAACTATTAACAGCGGCATTGTGATTTCCCCCTAGTCATGTTGAATTAATTTTCTTTGATAGTTTGCGATCGAAGTATATTCATCTTCCAGCGCTCTTGATAATTGGATGAAGATTGGCAGCAATTGTCTGTATTCTCTTGCAGCCTCTTCCTTCGGTGTATGCTTGTACGTATCGCCCACCATGTCCGAAACGGCATCAAAGGAGTCGATTTTTCCTGTGGCATACAATCCTAAAATACAGGCGCCGAGACAGGAGCTTTCATAGCTTTCCGGAATGACGACTTCCGATTCAAAAATATCGGACATCATTTGCCGCCAAACCTCAGATCTGGCGAAGCCTCCTGTTGCCTGAATCCGGGTTACCGGGCCGTCCATGCATTCCACTAATGCCAGGTATACGGTGTACAGATTATAAATGACTCCTTCAAGCGCTGCCCGGATCATATGCTCCTTCTTATGGGACATCGTTAATCCGAAGAAAGATCCGCGCACATCCGGGTTCCATAAAGGAGCGCGTTCACCTGCGAGATATGGATGGAACAGCAGGCCATCAGCGCCTGGTCTGACACGTTCAGCGATTTTTGTTAAAACCTCGTACGGATCAATGCCTAATCTCTTGGCTGTTTCGATTTCGGATGAGGCAAATTCATCCCGGATCCAGCGGAGGACCATTCCTCCATTGTTCACCGGTCCGCCAATCACCCAATGATTTTCTGTTAAGGCATAACAGAAAATTCTCCCTTTTTCATCGGTCTGAGGCTTATCAATAATGGTCCGTATTGCACCGCTTGTCCCGATGGTGATGGCGATCTCGCCTTTTCTGATCGCATTCACACCCAGGTTCGAAAGCACTCCATCACTTGCGCCGATCACAAAAGGTGTCTTCGGATCGATGCCCATTTGTTTGGCTAAAATAGGATGGCAGTTTTGGAACATCTTTGTCGTAGGAACGAGATTGGATAGCTGAGAGCGGTTGATGCCCGCAATCGCTAATGCCTCTTCATCCCAGTCCAATGTCTTGAGATTCATCATGCCCATGCAGGAAGCAAGTGAATAATCGACAGCATATTCATCAAAAAGCTTTTTGAAAATATATTCTTTAATTCCGATATATTTTTTTGTCCTGCTGGCGATCTCCGGACGCTCCTTCACAAGCCAGGTGATCTTGCTTAAGGGGGACATCGGATGGATCGGTGTTCCGGTCCGTTTATAGACCTCATGACCATTCCAGTCTTTTTTAATTTTGCGTGCCCATGCTTCGCTGCGGTTATCGGCCCAGGTAATAACGGGTGTAAGCGGCAGGTCATTTTCGTCCATCGCAATCACACTGTGCATCGCACTGCTGAAGGACACAAAGGACAGCTCTTTATCATGATGGTTTTTCATAATATTCGCTATGGCTTGAACGACAGCAGAGAAAATCTCATCAGGATCCTGTTCTGCTGTGGAGATATCAGGAGTGTACAGCGGATATCCGATGTTTTCCTGCTGAATCACATCTCCTTTTTCACTGAATAACACGGCTTTTGTACTGGTGGTTCCAATATCAATCCCTAACATATAGCTAGTCATCTTGTTGTTTAACCCCTTTTGACAGCATTTGCTGTGACCTCCATAAATCGTCCACTTTCCCTTGAACATCATCAAAATTTTCGTGCAGCGACTGAATCATGAGGTCTCTGTCTTTTGTTTTAATTGCATCAATATATAGGTCATGATTTTTCACAATCCGATCAAGATCTTCATAATTTTCCTTAAAGCGCACGCGCATGGATAAAAGAATGAAGCCTTCCATCACGGGCTTTAAATTATTCCAAATCAGCTGGATATAAGAATGGTCAATAGATCCGATGATAATTTCGTGGAAGAGAAGATCCTGATACGCAAACTCATCAGCATCCCGATACTTGACAGCCACCTTCATCATTTCGAGGACCTTGCTGAGCTCCATCGCCAATTCATTTGTGTCCATGCTGATAAGACGTTCAAACACGAATGTCTCAATCATGAGACGGACATCGTAAATTTCTTCTATTTCTTTTTCGGTTAACCCGGCAACAACCGCACCCGTTCTTTCCAAGCGGATAATATTTTCAGATGCCAGTGTCCTTAAAGCTTCACGAATCGGTGAACGGCTCACAGAAAAATCAGCGGCCAATTTATTTTCAGAAAGCGTGGTACCGCTTTCAATCAAACCGGCAATAATGCGCATCCTAAGCTCATACGCGACACGATCGCCAGAGGAAGCCTTAGACAGCCATTTTTGCGGATATAGAAATTCAGAAGAATCCTTCATGACATCACCTTTGTAAAATGACATTTTGAGTATACGTGTATACTTGTATACAAGTATTATAATCCAAATAAAATAAAATGCAAACGCTTTAATTCTTATTTGATTGGATTTATTGTATAAATTTGGGTTTGTTTGCGGGTGTGTGGTGGAGCTGGGAGTGGGTGCATTTTGATGACGGGGCAACTTCGGACACAGAAACGTAAAATCCGGGACCCAGAGTCAGAACCTAGGCCAACTTCGGACACAGAAACGTAAAATCCGGGACCCAGAGTCAGAACCTAGGCCAACTTCGGACACTAAAAGGTAGAATCGAGGATCTAGAGTCAGAACCTGGCCCAACTTCGGACACAGAGAGTAGAAATCCGGGATCCAGAGTCAGAACCCGGCCCAACTTCGGACACAGATAGGTAAAATCGAGGATCCAGAGTCAGAACCTGGCTCAACTTCGGACACAAAAAGGTAAAATCGAGGATTCAGAGTCAGAACCCGGCCTAACTTCGGACACAAAGAGTGGAAATCGGGGATCTAGAGTCAGAACCTAGGCCAACTTTGGACACAGAGAGTGGAAATCGGGGATCTAGAGTCAGAACCCGGCCCAACTTCGGACACAAAAGGAGAAATCCAGTATCCAGAGTCAGAACCTGGCTCAACTTCGGACACAAAAAGGAGAAATCGGGGATTCAGAGTCAGAACCCGGCCTAACTTCGGACACAAAGAGTGGAAATCGGGGATCTAGAGTCAGAACCCGGCCCAACTTCGGACACAAAAAGGAGAAATCCAGTATCCAGAGTCAGAACCTGGCTCAACTTCGGACACAAAAAGGAGAAATCGAGGATCCAGAGTCAGAACCTAGGCCAACTTCGGACACAAAGAGTGGAAATCGGGGATCTAGAGTCAGAACCCGGCCCAACTTCGGACACAAAGAGTGGAAATCGGGGATCCAGAGTCAGAACCCGGGTACACCACCGGACATAAGTACCCCGAACCAGTCTCACCTCCTCCCATCAACAGCACTCACTCATAATAGGTACTACTGGTGCTGCCGCGCGCTGTAAAGTATTTCTTTAATACCCTGGAGTAAGTTCGTTTGCTTATATTGGCATTACACCATTCATATATACTTTGGGACGTCAGCTTTCGCTGGGGAAAAAGAAGTTTGAACTCTTTTATATTGCGCAAAATGCCCTGATCTATTTTTTCATGCCCACCGCATTTTTCGCATACCAGATTCTTGTGTACAGGACTGAGAAGAGAATGACAGTCCAGGCAATACATCCCTTTTTTCAGCTGGTCAAAGTGATAGTCAGGCAAAATGGTATAAGGATTTTTGGTTTGATGGAGTGATAGTAATTGCTGGGCCAGTTTTCTGTGACCATCATTCAGTTTGGACGGGGTATGATTCAAGTCTTTCAGGAATCGATTTATTTGGGTTGGCAGGATAATGGGCTGGTCCATGGGTGCTTGGTATAAGGTGAATTCAGGGTTGATAAAAATAACGGAGGCTTCAACGGGAATGGTTTGCTTGAGGATTTGAAGCAGCTGGCGGAATAGGGCGGCACTTCTCTTTAATTGGTATACAGGATTCTTATATTCCCGGCCGATATTTACGGCATATAGCTTGTCAGATTCCAAGTGCCAGTCTCCCTGGAAATTTTTTATTTCTATTAGATAAATCATTCTTTCTGAAATGATCAAGGTGTCAATTTGAAAATAGGAGTTGTTCACTTCCAGTAACAGATCATGAATCACCAGCCTTTCTTCGGTTAATTTTTCTGTCAGAAGGTCAAATTTCACCTCTCCTTCATAGCCTTTTTCAAGGTTTGCCCAATGCTGCTTTTCTTTTTCGGTTAGCTCCATTCGGGTGTTCAAATATCTCATAGACCATAATTCATCCGACGGAAATCTTCTTTTTAATAACATTTGCCACTTCCTTTCTTTACCTCTAAATCTATTTTAAGATAAATCCCAAAAATTACAAATGATATTCCAAGGCTTTCTTACCATTTGCCGATTTCCATGAAGCAGGAAACATAAAGATCAAATAAAGGAATACAATTCCAATGTTACTGGAATAAATGGGAGGGGTTCATTTGGATAAGATTCTTTTAAAAAGAAATCCAGATATAAATATCAACATCATCCTGGCAGAAGGAGTAAGAGTATGGCAATAAAGACAGCCGAACGTTTGATGAAAATGCGCAGAATCTGTGGTTATGGCGCTGCGATAGCGGTGACTCCTTATTTGCTGATCAAAATCGCCTGGACGTTTGGCTTCTTTCTTCCGACTGAGCAAATGGGCGAAGCCAGCTGGCGGGGGATTAATGCAGCTACAGCGGTTATCGCTGCGGTCGGCATCCTGCTGGCAATGGCGTTTTGCAGGCCTTGGGGTGAACGGCTGCCCGCCTGGATGGTGGCCCTGCCCGTGTGGCTGGGTACCGGTCTTCTAGTTCCCCTGCTGCTGCTGGCGCCTGTCCTTGGCCCGGCGGCCATGGCTCAGGATCAGGAGGCAGGTGCCGCCGGCTTCTGGATTTACGAGCAAATCTTCGTTATGGTCTCTCTTGTAGGAGTCGGGATTTGCCTTCCACTGGCTTTGGCAGGATATGCCAAGGCGCGGTGGCCTGAGGCGCTTGGCGGTCCGACCGAATGCGGGGAGATGCCGGGACACACTCGGCAGCTGCAGACCGCATTGGGGAGGATCACAACGGCAGGCTGCATGTTTCTCGGTGCCATAAAGATATATTGGGCGGCAGGAGGAACCCTTGGCATCAACCCGGATATGCTGGAATCCCGTGATTTGTGGTGGCACCTTCTGAGCTTGAGCACCGGCGGGTGGGCCTTAGCGGGTTCGTGGGGACTCCTCGTACTGATCACCCGTCGCGGGTCGCGACGGTTTCTGCCTCCCATGTCAGCCGCATGGATTTCGTCTGGCATGCTGTTTTCATATAATTTATTTTCTATTATTCGCCCGGATTTTCAATCCAGTCCGGAGTACCCGCTGGCACGAGTACTGACCACGGAGATGGGTATTATACTGGGCGTCATGATGGGGATGATTATTCTACTGGTTCTGCATGACCGCAGGCAGGCAATGATTAGAAAGGAGTCTTAGGGAGAACATAGTTGTGCTGGGGTTTTCGCATCCCAAAACCCCGCCCTCTTTCTAATTTGTCTAAAATAGTATATAATTATCAGATAATGCTAGCTATATTACCTTATCAATCATTATAATAGAATAGAATGTGTATTTTGTGTGACGGAAAAGGCGCGTCCTTGGGTGATGTCTTTCTAGTGGTGATGCCTGAGCAAAGCGCCTGCAGTTTTTGGCAAATTTCTGGGATAAGGAAGGGTTTAAAATGAGCAGCGTACAGAACAAAACAGACGTTATCTTAATTGGTGCCGGAATCATGAGCGCGACTTTGGGGTCTTTACTGAAAGAGTTAGCACCTGAATGGGAAATCAAAGTGTTTGAGAAGCTCGCCAGCGCAGGAGAAGAAAGCTCTAACGAATGGAATAATGCAGGGACGGGACATGCTGCATTGTGCGAGCTTAACTATACATCTGAAAAATCCGATGGATCAATAGATATCACTAAAGCAATTAATGTAAATGAACAATTTCAGCTTTCCAGACAGTTTTGGTCTTATCTTGTAGAAAACAGCCTGATTACCAATCCGCAGGACTTTATTATGCCAATCCCTCATATGAGCTTTGTTCAGGGGGAAAAGAATGTTTCGTTTTTGAAAAAACGTTTGGAAGCGCTGTCAGCTAATCCGCTTTTTCAGGGCATGGAATTTTCCGATGATCCTGAGAAACTGAAGGAATGGATTCCAGTGATGATGGAAGGCCGTACATCGGATGAGCCGATTGCAGCCACAAAAATCGACTCTGGGACGGATGTCAATTTCGGTGCATTAACGCGCATGCTGTTTGACCATTTAAAGAGCAAAAATGTCGATGTCCATTATAAGCACAGCGTTGAGGATTTAAAGCGTGCCGGCGATGGATCATGGAATGTAAAAGTGCGGAATATGGAAAGCGGCACAACCGAAAACCATCAGGCAAAGTTTGTCTTTATTGGCGGCGGCGGCGGAAGCCTGCATCTGCTGCAGAAGACGGGCATCCCTGAGTCGAAGCATATTGGCGGATTCCCGGTAAGCGGACTGTTCCTGGTCTGCAACGATCCGGAAATCGTCGAGAAGCACCATGCAAAGGTGTACGGAAAAGCCAAAGTGGGTGCTCCTCCAATGTCCGTGCCGCATCTGGATACAAGATTCATTGATAACAAGAAATCACTGCTGTTCGGCCCGTTTGCCGGATTTTCACCGAAATTCCTTAAAACAGGCTCCAATATGGACCTGATCAAGTCTGTTAAACCGAACAATGTCATTACCATGCTGGCTGCAGGTGCAAAGGAAATGGCGCTGACAAAATATCTGATTCAGCAGGTTATGCTGTCCCATGAACAGCGCGTTGAAGAACTGCGTGAGTTCATTCCAAACGCAAAGAGCGAAGACTGGAGTGTCGTAGTGGCCGGCCAGCGTGTGCAGGTCATCAAGGATACACCTGCCGGAAAAGGAACCCTGCAATTCGGCACAGAAGTAGTCAGTGCGTCTGACGGCTCGGTTGCTGCCCTGCTCGGAGCTTCACCGGGTGCTTCAACAGCCGTTAATGTCATGCTTGAAGTATTGCAGAAGTGCTTCCCTGAGCAAATGGACGAATGGCATTTTAAAATTAAGAAAATGATTCCGTCCTACGGTATGTCACTTTCTGAAAACCCTAAGCTGTTCCGTGAGATTCACGAATCCACAGCGCAGGTGCTTGGCCTCAGTGAAAAGGAAAAACAGCAGGAGCTTGCTTATAACTGAGTATAATAGGAACCCTCAGGCCGGATTCGGTTTGAGGGTTCTTTTTTTAGGATAAAAAAGTATCATTTTAACTTCGATAACAGTCCAGCTCCAGCGCCTTCCCCGTCGAGGTCACAAGCCAATCCTATGAGTAGGCTATTAAAAGTGACAGGAATATTAATGCTGTCGGTCAGCCTTTTAAAGGCTGCGGTAAGAATGTTTCACATGAAACACCAGCA
Organism: Cytobacillus sp. EB106-05-05-XG126; assembly: GCF_058791715.1. NCBI lineage: Bacteria > Bacillati > Bacillota > Bacilli > Caryophanales > Bacillaceae > Cytobacillus > Cytobacillus sp. EB106-05-05-XG126. The sequence goes on from NZ_JBYTDU010000008.1 coordinate 83,417, forward strand.
GTAAAAGCGAGTGCCGGAACAGAAGCAAGCAATACTGAAAAGGAAGTTAGCGCATAAGCTTTGGCCTGGGAATTTCTCTCAAACCGCAGCAGCAGCTGATTCTCTTCTTTTTCATTACGAGCGTCATCCATAATAGAGAGAACAATAAACCGGATAGTGGGAAGCTCTTTGAAAGCGTACCAGCTTTAATGGCTGGGTTTTTTGCTGTAAAAGCACGTGTATGGTCTCTGCAACCCCTGCGTCGCCATCCTGCAACCATTCCTATCTTTACTTTTGATCCAAAAAATTACCATAATGAGATGATCGATTTAGATAAAGATGATTGTGATTATGATTTTTGCCGAAAAGCTTAAGAAGGAGAGGAAAGTGAAAGGATGGCCACAGGAGGAACTGGCTGAAAAGCTGTATGTGAGCCGCCAGTCGGTTTCTAAATGGGAGAATGGCCAGAATTATCCCAGCATTGAAATCCTTATTAAACTGAGTGATCTGTTTGGGGTTACAATTGATGAATTATTAAGGAGTGACGGGGAATTGACAGAAAAGGTAATAAAGGACAGCAGGCAATTGGCTTATCCAAGAATGAAAGTGTTCTTTGAGATTTTATTTTTAATCGGATTGGCTATGCTGCTCATTAAACTGGGCATTTTAGGCCTCAACAAATTTACATCGATTGAAATCTCTCTTCAAGGGTCATTTTTCTGGAATTTCGGTCCTCTGTTTTTAATGTTGAACGGCGGAATTATCTCTGACGCATTAAAAAAGAAATATAAAAAGGAGTAAAGCAATCCTGCATTTCTGTGCATGGATTGTCGGGTTCACACCAGCAGCACCTGCTATTCTTTAGATACAAGGAGGTCATCAAAATGGATTTGCTGCAAAATATGAATCGGGCGATGAATTATATTGAAGAGCATTTAGCGGAAGAGGTTGATTTCAAAGAAGCGGCTAAGCTTTCTTATTGCTCGGAGTACCATTTTAAACGAATGTTTTCTTTTCTTGCCGGAGTATCGCTTTCCGAGTACCTCCGCAGAAGACGGCTGACCTTGGCTGCCTTTGACCTGAAGGACCAGAGTGCTAAGGTCATTGAGGTAGCCATGAAATATGGATACAGCTCGCCTGATTCGTTTACCAGGGCGTTCCAGCAGCTTCATGGCATCACTCCATCAGAAGCAAGAAGCCATGGCCATGCCCTTAAGGCTTATCCGCCGATGACCTTTCATCTATCTATTAAGGGAGGAACTGAAATGAACTATCGCATTGAAGAAAAAGAGGCGTTTCGAATTGTGGGCTTAAAGAAGCGGGTGCCGATTATTTTTAACGGCGTGAATCCGAAGATTGCCGCCATGTGGAAGAGCCTGAATGAAGAAAAGATTATGAAGCTCAAGAGTTTATCTGACACAGAGCCATTCGGCCTGATCAGTGCATCAGCCAATTTTTCTGAAGGAAGAATGGAAGAAAAGGGTGAGCTTGACCATTATATCGGGGCTGCCACTACAAAGGAATGCCCTGCTGGGATGGCATCACTTGAAATTCCGGCCACATCATGGGCAGTATTTGAAGCAGTTGGGCCGTTTCCGGAGACCCTTCAGAATGTATGGGGCCGGATTTACTCAGAATGGTTCCCATCCTCTTCCTATCAGCAGATAGAAGGGCCGGAAATTCTCTGGAATGAAAGCAAAGATACGGCTTCACCGGCATTCCGCAGTGAAATCTGGATTCCGGTTGCAAAAAAATAGGACTCCTTAGCCTTAGCTAGTGGAGTCCCGCTTATTATTCCCTCAGGCGATCCGGCAATCCCTGGATTGAGGACACAACAACATCCAGTTTGGCTTCGATCCGGTTCAGCAGGAAAAGCGTGACCACAATCGGGAAGCCGAGTTCGCTGATCAGGGTGACCATCTGTTCCATCATGTATGCTCCTTTCTATTCATCTATAAAAGAGGCCGGGTTCCAAAGAATCCGGCCTCTTATCCTTACATTAATTCATAATCTGTGACATTGCGCTCTACTAATCTGGCGCCTTTAGCAGCAACAAGGTCACTGCCATTGCCGTCAAATGCGTTGGCCGCGATGATCTGTTCCATCACTGCCTTCACAGCTGCCGGATCAATTGGCTCCTTCGGGCTGTCGACCGATAGTTTGGTTTCCTTGCCCATTTCTGTTTCAAATGTCATCTCAAGTGATTTAGCCATGTTTCTCACCTCCTGTTTTGTTTAATTTTCTCAGACATTAGCTTAAGATATCGAAGCTGTCATTTCTGTTCAGCTCAGTCAGCGGGTAGCTTGATAATCCAGCGATTGCCTGTCCCACTGTGAAAAGCTGGTCCGCTGTAGCGGATTGCTTCACGCCGCTGTAGGTTTTTGATTTGTAAACCGGTTTCCCCTGCCCGTTAAGGCCTGTTTCAAAAACCAGGCGAAGCTTTGAATCAATGATGATTGCCTGTGCCATTCCTGCTCACCTCCTTTTCACCTATATAATCGAAATGAAAGCAGTAAAAAGACAGGGTGTTGATAAATTTTTTTATTACATTTGCTGAATTGTGTTCCTGAGTTTTGTCAGGGCTCCTTTTTTCCAGGCTTTTACCGCTGAAACTGTTACTCCATGCTGTTCGGCGATCTGTTTGACTGTCAAATCATCGAGGAAAGTCGATAGAACCCAGATGGTCTGATTTTTGGTGAGGCTGCTGCAGTAAGAAAGAAGCTGCTCTTCTTCGAGTGGCTGAGGTGTATAGGCTGTTTCCTCTGATGACCAGAATTCTTCACTCCGGGTGACCGTGCTGTTTTTTTGCGTACGGGTTTTTCTCAATTCATCAATCAGCCTCTGTTTAACAATGGAATAGGCGAATGTCAGAAACTTTCCCTTTGTATGATCAAATAGATTCCAAGCCTCCCAAAGCCGGATCAGGCCAATCTGAAAATATTCTTCCTGATTTTGATAGATGTTCAAAGATCGGATAATCTGGTGAATCATCGGCTCATATTGTGCTGCCAACTGTTCAAAACTCTCCATGAAAATGCCCCTTCAAGGAAAGCGCGCTCTCTGTGTATTCCCGGGTAGCTCAAACATAGCCTGACAGACAATTTTTTACGAATTGGGTAAAAGTCGTAATCGTTCTTTTACTACCCCTAAGTTCGGAGTTAAGGGGTCTAAGTCTGAAGTTAGGGGGTCTTACTCCCAACTTAGGGGGTGTTAGCGTGTTTTTTTACTTTTTGTAAAAAAAATTTAGCGAGAAGGCATCTTCTTCTGTCGAAAACCCCATATCATGCAATTCTTCAAAGTAAATTTCTTCGAATTTCTTATTCACAATTCCGTAGAAATAGGCGACGGGCTTAGCTATGGCGCTGGTTTTCATTTTCCTTATCAGCTGTTTAAAGGAATGGATGGCTGTTTCTAAAATAGTGTTCCTATCTTGTTCACAATTGTTTTTATATGCTGCAAGTGAGGCCATTCTCCAAAACTCCTCAATTTGCCTGGCTTCTGAAAAAAAATACTTTACGGTGCTGGTAAATGATTGTGGTATACGGTCACTTGTATACGTGTGATCGAGGATGGTTTCGTTACGTTTAGTAATCTTTTGATTTTTATTAGTTTTAGGAAGATTGATAGTTTTATTAGGGTGGTCCATTTTTTCCTGCTTAGGTGGTTCACTCTTGGGAAAACGATTAAAAACATACAAGTTGCTGGACTGGGAACCGTTTTTTCTTTCTGTTTCATGAACGGTAAAAATACCGATTTCGGCCGCTTTGGCAATCATTCTTTTAAAAGTGGAGCGGGAGATGCCATTGCCGCTGTATTCAGCATGAATGGCTTTTAAAATGGTCCCGATCTTGGCATTGGAAACACCGGGAACCTTCGCGGCAAACCGGACAAGCCGTTTCAGCCCAACAAGTTCTCCCTTCGAAAAATCATTCTTATGTACGGCAAGCCACATTTCCAGATGGGCATTAAATTCCTGAAGATCTTTAAACTGAGAAAACTGTTCAAACTGGTCCACACGTCCTGATTTAAGATTCATATCTTTGCACCGCCCTTTCATCTCTGATAATCGAAATGAAAGGGAGAAAAAGACAGGGTGTTTGGGGAAAGCTGTGACAGAATGGTGAAGAGTGATATTATTTGTCAGAAATATAAGAATTATTAGGTCTATTGATCCAAAGGGGATGAGTGAGTTTTGTGTAATTTATTATAAGGCTGAAAACTATGATTCAAATAAGGAGGGAAATTAGGATAAAAGAATAAGGCTTTATTAACTAATATTTTAAGAGAGGATGAAAATGGATTGAGAAGAATTGGATCAAAAGCATTATTTAGCGTGATTGCATTTCTATTAATTTTTTCTTCTTATAGTTTTGGGGCAGCTGCTAATGGGGGAACACAGACGCAAGTTAGAGAATTGCCCATTGCCCAGATTCTCGGTGATATTGAACTATCCTCCAGCCGTCCGACATCTGTCATTGTTGAGCTTAAGGCAGAGTCTATTGTGGAAGCTAAGCATAAGGGAAAGAAACAAAGCAAAGCAAATTTGAAGACGGAAAGAAGCAAAGTGATCAAGGCATTGGAGAAAGAAGTCAAAAAAGCGGATGTACATAGAGAATATGATTATGTATTCTCCGGGTTCTCTGTGGAACTTCCTGCCAATGAAATTATTAAACTGGCAGCAATACCAGGTGTAAAAGCCGTTTATCCGAATGTCCACTATACAGCAGATGTGATTTCCGCCGAGGAGATCTCATCGGAAGCTTTCAGCCCCAATATGATGAATAGCGCTCCTTTTATCGGTGCTGATAAGGCCTGGGACGCTGGTGCTACTGGAGAAGGTATAACGGTAGCTGTTATCGATACCGGTGTGGATTATACTCACCCGGATTTAGCCCATGCCTTCGGTGATTATAAAGGCTATGACTTTGTAGACGATGACAATGATCCGCAGGAAGGGCCAGGACAGTACCATGGCACACATGTTTCCGGTACGGTTGCGGCCAATGGGGCAATTAAAGGGGTCGCACCTAAGGCAACATTACTGGGATACCGTGTATTAGGTCCAAATGGCGGTACAACGGAAGATGTAGTAGCAGGTGTGGAATTAGCGGTTCAAGATGGTGCGGATGTAATGAACCTGTCTTTAGGAAACACACTGAACAATCCGGACTGGGCAACATCCATTGCTTTAGACTGGGCTATGGCAGAAGGGGTAGTAGCAGTTACGTCAAATGGAAACAGCGGCCCGAATAACTGGACGGTTGGATCGCCGGGTACTTCCCGTGAAGCAATCTCTGTTGGGGCGACTCAGCTTCCATATAATGTATTTACTGCAAAAACAACATCATCGGATGGTGTATCCTATGCTTCATCTTCTGTTCAAGGGTTTCCTTCAGAAGACGCATTACTTGCTCTGAATGGCAAAAGTTTTAAATTGGTGGATGTTGGATTTGGGGCACCAGCTGATTTTGCAGGAAAAGATTTAACAGGTAAAATCGCCTTAATCAGCCGCGGGGCTGGAATTGCATTTGTTGATAAAGCAGCGGAGGCGAAAAAAGCGGGTGCTGCAGGTGCGGTGCTTTACAATAACGTTGCCGGCAGCATGCCTTTAATTCCTGGAATGGCTGTTCCAACGATTATGTTAAACCAAGCTGATGGACAAGCTTTATTGGCTAAAGCTGATGATGTAACTGTAAGCTTTGAAATTGCATTTGCGGGTAAAGTAGGAGAAACAATGGCAGACTTCTCCTCCAGAGGCCCTGTTACACACACATGGATGATTAAGCCGGATGTTTCTGCACCGGGAGTTAATATTGTGAGTACATTCCCGGGCAAGGGCTATGCAGCGCTGCAGGGCACGAGCATGGCGTCCCCTCACGTGGCAGGTGCGGCTGCATTGTTATTGCAGGAAAATCCTAAATGGAGTACGGAAGATGTAAAAGCTGCATTAATGAATACTGCCGCAGATGTGATGGACCCTGCTACTGGGAAGTCTTATGCCCATAATACGCAGGGAGCAGGAAGCATTCGTGTTGTTGACGCTTTGAATACAAAAACGCTAGCGGCACCGGGAAGCCATTCTTTTGGCAAGTTTGTAAAAGGCAAAGGCAAGCAAACAGAAAAGCAGAGCTTTGAAATTAAGAATCTTTCAAAAGAAAGAAAGGCTTATAGCTTTGATGTTGAGTTCGCAGGCAATCCAGATGGCATTAAGGTGATGTTAAGCAACAACTTAAAGGTTAATGCAGGCAAGTCACAGCAAGTGAACTTTAATGTTCAGGTGGATGCTTCGAAATTGAAGCCTGGTTATTATGAAGGCACAATAAAAGTAAGTGATGGAACGGAAGAAATCGACCTGCCGACAATCCTTTTTGTCGGGGAGCCTGATTACCCTCGGGTAACGGGTGCATATATGGAGAAGGCAGCTGACGGATCGTACTTTGTTGGTGCTTATCTTCCTGGCGGTGCGGAAGTCCTTGAGTATGATTTGTATGTTTATAACCCAAATGGAACAATTGGCGGGTTTGTTGATACAATTGGATCCTTCACAAAGGCGCCCGCTCCGTTCCATGAATTTTCATGGGATGGAAAAGTGCAAAATGGCATTAATCTTCCAAATGGAGACTGGGTAATGGGAGTTTATGTAGAGCAAGCCGGTGTAACCGAATATAAAGCCTATCTGGTAACAAAAGAATAAGGCAAAGGAAGGATCCCTGTAAGTTTTTAACGGGGATCCTTTTTTAATTGATCATCATGCCTATCTCCCCGCAGCCTGCGGCGGCTGTTCAAGCCATTTTTGCTTTATGGCAATCATCAGGCCTTTTCCGTAATAAAGGGACATATTTTTGCTGATGCCAAGCAGTTTCATGATGATATCTGATCTGAGGCTGGAGGTCATGGCCTGGCTGATCATGGTGAAGCAGAAGATTCCGATACAGGTGTTCACAAAGAACAGCATCATTTTCTCTGAAAAAGGAGGAATATCCACGTCAAAGCGGGTAAACTCTTTAGCAGAGGAAACCGGAATATTTTCCTTGTCCATTACTTCCTGAAGGGATCGCAGCACGTCCTCGATCAAAGCCCTTCCTTTGCTGAAATGATCCCTCATTTCCTTTCTTTGTGAAATATGACTGAAGCTCGCAAAGATCTTTTTCGAGAATTGTGCCCTATGAATTAATCTTGATAGATTCGCAATTTCAGGGGCATTAAGCGCACGGGATCCGCCTTTAAACCCATTAAGGTATTGAATGCTCCGGGCAAAATCAATCCGGTCATCAAGCTTGATTTTGGGCGGTTTTGGGTAAATGCCCTTGGATAACATCAAATCCACAATTTCATTTTGTATCTTTAAAGTGAACTTAAGCGTAATCTCAAAATAATCCCGGACATCTTTACGGGTGCTTTCACCCAAGGCGCTTGGATATGTACTCAGTGAAAGCTGGGTAATATCATGGCAAAAAAATAACATGAAATGGTCGGAGAATACTTTTCCGGCATTTATATTTATATCCTCATCCGTGAAACCGAGGGGCACAGACATGCTCTCTTTATGAAAAAAATCCTGCAGCTGCTTTAGGTTTTTCCCGGACTGATGCAGCAGCCTGCCAACAATCTTTCTGACTTTGCGATCCTGTGCTGTTTGAAAAAAATAGGTGAAAAACTGCAGCTCCATGCTGTTTTTTAAATAAGATGACCAGATATTCGAGACCTCAGAGACCGTCAACTCTTTAGAACGCACTGCCATCACTCCTTTTAGTCAAATTAGTGATATAAAAATATCTTCAAGGTTCCTTTACTGTCCATGGTAGCCAACAGTACATTATTAATTTCTGTCTGATAGAAACGTTCTAAATGGGCGATTAGCCATCTTTCGTCCTTTTGTATGGTTTGCAGCACTTTTTTATCCACTTTGCCTTCCTTAATAATGGTTCTTGGCATATCGAATGGTTCTGCATCTCTTTGCAGGAAAGCAGGTGTAATAGGTTCATATTTGGGGTCCAAAAAGAAGGAAATGCTTCCATTTGCTTCCCATAGAGCAAGCGCCACCTTTTTTACATCTTCTACTTTTTTCTCGCGTAATTCCTCCAGCAGCACATCAATGGAAATCCTTGCTTTATTTAAGCCCTTATAGATGATTTCTCCATTCTGTACGAGGGGGATGGGCTTGCTGTTTACCATTCTTCTAACCGCTGGCCATTTCAGGATGCTGAATAAACTGATCAGGTAAAGAACGACAAGTACGATGGTTGTAACAATTGAACCCTTTAGTCCCAGCTCCTCATCTGATAAGGGATGGGCAATAATATTGCCAATCACTAAAGCCATCACTAAATCCAGGAGTCTTAATTGGGAAATGGCACGCTGCCCCAGCACTTTGGCGACAATGACTAAGAAGAAATAAGCGATGACAGCCCTAAGTCCCCACTCCATAGCAGAAAGTGAGTGCTGACTCTGTAAAAAATCCATCTTTGGCACATCCTTTTATCTGCGTAAAAAGTAAAGTGCAGCTTTATACAAGTGTTTTCCTATCCAGCTGCAAATATTCAAAAGGAAGGAAGAATTGTAAATTATTAACAATACATATATGATTTGTCTTTTTGAAACACTAAGCGAAAGGAGGTTATCTATATGAAAAAATTCTTATTAATGCTTTTTCTATCTCTATCCTTCGTAACGCTAACGGGCTGCGGAAACGATGAAAAGCCTGAGGAAGACGAACAGGTTGAAGATGTGGAAGAAGAGGATGAAATAGGCGACGGCGAAGTGGATGATGAGTAATTAAGCTGGTAGGAGTTTGGATAGAGGGTGCTTGGGATCTGAACCCGGGGGAGGTTCAGACACAAAAGACGGGAAAGCGCGAGTCAGAGTCCGAACCCGGTGCAACTTCGGACACAAAAGGCAGGAAAGCGCCAGTTAAAGTCCGAACCCGGTGCAACTTCGGACACAAAAGGCAGGAAAGCGCCAGTTAAAGTCCGAACCTGGTGCAACTTCGGACACAAAAGACGGGAAAGCGCCAGTTAGAGTCCGAACCTGGGACAACTTCGGACACAAAAAGCAGTGGAGCGCGAGTCAGAGTCCGAACCTGGGACAACTTCGGACACAAAAAGCAGTGGAGCGCCAGCTAGAGTCCGAACCTGGGTCAACTTCGGACACAAAAGGCAGGAAAGCGCCAGTTAAAGTCCGAACCTGGTGCAACTTCGGACACAAAAGACGGGAAAGCGCCAGTTAGAGTCCGAACCTGGGACAACTTCGGACACAAAAAGCAGTGGAGCGCGAGTCAGAGTCCGAACCTGGGACAACTTCGGACACAAAAAGCAGGAAAGTGCCAGTTAGAGTCCGAACCTGGGTCAACTTCGGACACAAAAAGCAGTGGAGCGCGAGTCAGAGTCCGAACCTGGGACAACTTCGGACACAAAAAGCAGTGGAGCGCCATCTAGAGTCCGAACCCGGGTCAACTTCGGACACAAAAAGCAGTGGAGCGTCATCTAGAGTCCGAACCCGGGTCAACTTCGGACACAAAAGGCAGGAAAGCGCGAGTCAGAGTCCGAACCTGGGACAACTTCGGACACAAAAAGCAGTGGAGCGCCATCTAGAGTCCGAACCCGGGT
>NZ_JBYTDU010000008.1:93097-113740 GCF_058791715.1 Cytobacillus sp. EB106-05-05-XG126
GGTCAACTTCGGACACAAAAAGCAGTGGAGCGTCATCTAGAGTCCGAACCCGGGTCAACTTCGGACACGAAAGGCAGGAAAGCGCTAGCTAGAGTCCGAACCTGGGTCAACTTCGGACACAAAAGGCAGGAAAGCGCCATCTAGAGTCCGAACCTGGGTCAACTTCGGACACAAAAAGCAGGAAAGCGCGAGTTAGAGTCTGAACCTGGGTCAACTTCAGACACAAAACACAGAAAACCGCCAGTCAGAGTCAGAACCCGCCCTTGTCCAAAACCAGCCAAAGCCCCAATCACTTAACAGATTGGGGCTATTTCTATGCGGACGGTAAGCACAACACAACAATCTTATACGGCGTAGTCTGGGCAGGTATACTTTTGGTAGACGGACCATAGGTCACAACCAGGTCTCTGTTGGCGGGGCTGCCGGTAAAGGCCTGCCCATTGGTCAGCACCATCCGGGTATACGGTGAGATGTTTAATTGCAGCTGTCCATCGCTGCTGATTAGCTGGCTATTAAAGAAGTCCGTTTTCACATTTTGTTGAGAAGTATGTTTTACCATCACCAGCGCCCGGTATTGAGGAGGATATATCAGCGGAACAGGAGCATTGCCGTCATAATATCCAGTAATGATGTCCCCTGTAGACAGCATGGTCTGGTCTAAAACATAAGTGGAAGGGGATACGATGAAATTAACCGTTCCTCCCATTCCGTTATCAGCAGAAATCATCTTAAGGCAGCCTTCGGCGTTAAAATCAGAGATTTGCACGATAGTACCCGTGAAATATTGAAAATTGGTCATCTTCTTCCTCCGTTCTTTAAAATAAAGCCTCGGATGTAACCAATATATTAAAACAGCCTACTTTACGTTCCTTTGTAAATTTACAAAACATTACTTTTTAACCAATCTTTACATTGGCTTTACATTCGGTCTGTATAATTTCTTTATAGGTCATTAGTATGATATTTTGGGGGTTTTGAAGAAATGAAGAAGCAGCTGGACAACTTTTCGGCAGCCTGCAGCCATAGGCTGAACTTGGGCAAAAGATTATTGGTATTGTTTTTTACCTTGCTGCTGCTATCGATATCGGCAGTCGGAGTTAGTTCCTATCTTAAAACAAAGGACATGGCAATCAAAACAATTGAGGATAGATTGGCAAGAGAAGCAGAACTAATGGGATACATAGCGGAAAACTTAAAGTTTGTGTATGTCAGTGATGATGCGTACTTTAAGCAGCAGCTCGAGGCCAGTGTCCGTGCTCAGCAGAAAAAGCTGCACTCGGATGGGATAGATTCCGATTTTTTCTATCTTGCAGATAATAGGTTGAAGCCTTTTAAGGTCAGCAGCAAAAAGGATGCCGCTTTTTCAAGAGATGTGATCAATAAGATCAGCGCAATGAAAAATGGCGTCTTACATATTGAGATGAACGGGACAGATTATACAGCAGCCTTTCAGGAGATGAAGGAAATCAGCGGCGTCTATGTAGTTCTCATCCCGGCAAAGGCGTATATGTCTGATGTGCATGCGATCGGTTATTTTATGATTGCAGCGATTGTGGTCAGTTTATTGTCTGCTTCAGCCATTATCAGCCTTTTTGTCAGAAAAATAACGAAGCCTTTGAACCTTTTAAGAAACACCATGCGGGAGGTCCGGGAAGGAAACCTGCAAAATCCGCTTGAAATTCATACAGAAATTCCTGAAATTGCTTCTCTGCAGAAAAGTTATAACAGCATGATCGAACAAATGAGGAGCCTGCTGCGGGAGCTGACCGGCTCAACGAGGGAGCTGGAGAGTACGGGCAATGAGCTGAAAGGGTCTTCCTTCGGTGCTCTTGAAAGCGGGCAGCAGCTGGAATCAGCCATTCACCTCGTGAAGTTGGGGGCAGAGCAAACAGCAGCCAGTTCTGAAAAAAGTGCGGCCAGTTTCAAAGAAATGAAAGATAGGTTTGAAGATATGTTTCTGCATATGCAGAGTGTCCACCGCAGCTCGGAGGTTATGAATGATTCTGCCTTGCGCGGAGGGAACAGCATCACTGATTTAATCGCTGCCATCCATTCCTTTGGGTCAAAGTTTGAAAAATTGACCCTGACAATAAAAGAGGTTAAAGACCATTCCTTATCGATTACAAATCTTGTCGGAATGGTAAAAGGGATTGCTGAACAAACAAGGCTGTTATCCTTAAATGCTTCCATTGAGGCTGCCCGTGCAGGAGAGGCAGGGAAAGGCTTTGCCGTGGTTGCAGGAGAAGTCCGGAAACTGGCAGAGCAATCTGCAGGTGCTGCAGAAAATATCACTCAGGGAATAAGAAGTATGGAGAATATAACTCTCAGAGCTTCAGAGGAATTTGACCGGCTCCACACGGAGATCAAAGACAATCTTGAGATGGCAGGACAATCCAAACTATCATTGAACGAGCTGATGAATGAGATTTCGAATGTAAACGGCAAACTCCAAACCATGCAAACGGAGCTGAAAGGCCTGGAAGAAACGCTGCCGCAGCTTGAACAGGGTGCTGAACAGTTCTCCTCTGTTTCACAGGAAACATTGGCCAGTGCAGAAGAAATGCTTGCTGCCAGCGTCATTCAGACAGGACAGATGAAGAAAACGGATAAAATTGGGGTGAAGCTCAACTCTTTGGCAAGGTCATTGTCTGAAATGACAAGCCATTATAGGGTATAGGGATGACGAAAAGCATAAGGAGAGACTCGCTGAATCCTCCAAAGCTGCCCTGGCGGGTTGCGAAGTTTGACGAAGTCTATTAAAAAAGTGAACCAGGCATTAACTGCCTGGTTCACACAAGAGCTTCATTAATTCCTCATTATTTTAATCCATAAGCCTTGATAATCTCCTGAGTTACACGATTGCCTGCATCATCCCATGCACTGGCACGCAGGGAGACAGAGGCTCCCTTCTTATTTGGATGCTTGATTTCGGCAGACCAGCCGTTTCCTTTAGCTGCTAATTTTGCCGCTTCCCATGTCTTTCCTTCATCAAAGGACACTTCAAGGCTGGCTCCTTTTATTTTGCCATTTTCAGGAGCATCGGCTATTTGAACAGCTGATAAATCAAGCTTAATCTTCTTACCGGCCGTGGAGTTGCCGGCCATGTCCGTATCCACTTTATAATCAAGAGAAATCAGCGGAAGTGCAGTCTGATATTCTCCCTGTTGCTGGGACCAGAATGTCCACTCTGTATGTGTACGGACTGATGTATTCCATCGTTCTGCATCGCGGGCTGCATCACTTACAAGTTTGTACTGGGTTTTCTCTGCCGGAAATTCATTAAATAGGTAGAGAGCCTGGCCCTTTCCTTCTCTAACCAGTGTATCCCCCTGATATAGCTTTAATGTCTGATCACCAGGGTAATTCATGTCGGCACCTGTATGGCCAGCTCCTGAGTCAGCCCAGGCAGGAACGTTGATAATCAAATAATTGCCTGTACGATAAGGAGCCCAAAATCCAGCACCAAAACGAGGGCGGACTACTGGTGAAAACCACTCTTCATTCAGCGTTTGACCTGGTTTGTATTCCACTTTTGGCTGTCTTACTTCCCATTGGGCATCAAGAACACCAGCCTGATGGTACCAGGACGTTCCGTTCTGCGCCGATACCCACTCTGTTCTGACGGATGGGAGTGACAGTCTTTGCAGGAAGCCCACTCCGGCAAAGCTGTGCTCGAGGATATCGTAGCGGAACTCGGCACCCGGTGCAGGGCGATCTGATTTATATTCAGAGTTGATTTTGACAAGGTCCTTCGTTTTCGGCGCATAATTTACTTTTTTAGGAACTGCCTGATGATGCATATCCACCAGGTCATATAAGTAGTCCGAATCAGGAGTACCCTCGACGTTTAAGGTCAATCCGCCGGCCTTGGCCGCTTCGATCAGTTCCTGTCCTTCATTTCCGCTGACTCCGGCCACAGAAAGAGGGCTATCGGAAAGTGAAAAATCTTCATTTTCTACTCCTGTCCATTCACTAAGCTCCTGCGGTCTGTCATTAACAGTAATTAATAGCTTTGCTCCTGCTGCCAGAGCTGCTGCAGCACGTTCTGATCCTGTTAATTCATCACTGCGCAGGACAATGGCGGCTTTGCCTTTAACATCAAGTTTTTCATAATCCTCCGGTGATCCATTTCCAGCATAGACAGCTTCCAGATTGTACTTCCCGTTCATAAGAGTGCTGCCAGCCTGCGGAATATCATCTAATTCTTTGCCCTTGAAACCAATGGTCAATAGTGGTTCTGCCAGGCGCCAGCGCGTAGCTTGCGTGAATTCACCAGTGTCTACTTTCTCAGTAGGGGCAGCGTACATTTTATCTGCCACTGCCGGCATGATGTAAATGTCATTCACCTGGTTTCCATCAATGCTGCGGTAGTATTCCATTTTTCGATAATGAGCTTCTGTCTTTTTTGGAACATCCACTGTAATTTCATTAGCCTCTCGCGCATCCAGCATAACGGTCTGCGGTCCATCCAAATGAATTTCCGGGTCACCGACAAGCGCTACTCCAGCATGATCTGTATCTGCATCAACATCCATCATCGACATAACCGAGTACGTTCCTTCCGGCAGCCGCAGCTCCTTCGTGCCAACCACTGAAATAAACTGCGGTTCGCCAGTTGGTCCCAAAAGGTAGAAGTAGGCAGTGGCAGCTTCCCCGTCACGGTCGATTGCCTTAATGGTCAGCGGGTATCTTTCATCTTCTTTGATCATGCCCAGTGAAGTATGGACAATGCTTTCTCCCTCTGATGAAGCGCTAATATGCCCCTGATAACGGGTGCCAAAATCACCTGCATTAGGGTCAAGTGTAACGGTGACATCTGCAATTCCTTTTGCTGGAACAGTCACTTTTTCAGCTGATAGCTTTACCATTCCAGAAGGTGCATTGGTGTTATTGATATCTTTGACAGACACTGACAGATCCAATGTTACATCCTGATCAGCATCATTGGTATACGTAATGGTCTTCTCAGCCGGAGCATCATTCTCATGAGGCCAGTCATAGAAGCCAAAGTCAAGAGACCCCGTTGCCCTTACATTGCCAAGTGCGGCCACAGCATCCAGACGGCCTGTGCCGCCTTCAAAAGGCTTAATGTGTTCAAGCTTTTTGGTCGTGCTCATCAGAGCTTCCTTAAGCTGTTCCCCGGTCCAGTCCGGGTGGCGCTGAGCGAGAAGGGCTGCAGCACCAGCAACATGAGGCGTGGCCATTGAGGTGCCATTCATGCTCATGTAAGAGCCGCTTCCCTGGTTCGTATATTGAGAACGTGCTGCCAGGATTCCAACTCCGGGAGCAGTAAGATCAGGCTTTAATCCTGAGCTTCCAAAGCTAGGCCCTTTAGACGAGAACCAGGCAAGACTGTCGGACTTGTCCACGGCGCCAACAGTTATAGCTTCCTCAGCAGCTCCCGGTGATCCGATTCCTTCACTGCCAGTGTTCCCGGCAGCAATAACAAACAGGGACCCTGTTTCTTTACTGAGATTGTTAACAGCTTGAGCCATTGGGTCTGTTCCATCGCTTGGTTCAGAACTGCCCAGGCTCATATTGACGACTTTTGCATTTTCAGCAGCCCATTCCATTCCATCGATAATCCATGAATCCTGGCCAAAGCCTTCATCACTAAGTACTTTTCCTACAAGGAGACGTGCACCTGGTGCCACACCCTTATTCCGTCCTTCTGATGCTTCTCCGGTACCAAGTACTGTGGAAGCCACATGGGTTCCGTGTGCATGTCTGTCGGTTACTTCTTCTCCTGGCACAAAGCTTACTGCCTCATCTAACTGACCTGAAATGTCCGGGTGCCCTGAATCAATCCCAGTATCCAGAACAGCCACCTTTACACCAGTTCCGTCATAGCCGGATTCCCAAGCGGAAGGAGCTCCGATCTGTGGGACACTTTGTTCAAGAGACGCTTCGACCCGGCCATCCAGCCAGATTTTTTCAATGCCTGGAGCCAGTGCAGCCTTGGTTTTTTTAGCAGTCTTGCTGGTGATTTCCGACCAAAATTCCTTTGTTTCTTTCTTATCAGCGGAGACTGCAACACTATCTATACTTTCAAGTACATGGGTTTTCTTTGAGCCTTTAGGTGCTTTAATAGCAGCAGCTGAACGGGCCTTGGACTCGGAATATTGAATGATGACAGGCAATTCCTTCTGATTCTCGTCATCATAGCCATCTTTGATTAAAGCTGTGATATTGAACAAATCCTGGTCCAAAAATCCGGAAGCCAGATAAGGCATAGCCTTGTCAGGAATGACATACGTTTCTTTGTTGGCTGTTAAAATACGTGCTCCACTGGCGGAAGGGTCCGCTGGTTCAACATGGATGATATTCTTTCCATCTGCGAATTCAGTTACAGTTACGACATCACCTGTAATAAGAGTGATGACATGCTTGCCTTTACTTGCTTTGGCATTCATCCCTTGCAGATCAGCTACGGATGCTTTGCCATCAGCCCCTTTAAGGATGCCTTTCCCGGAATCATCCGCCGAAGCCTGCAGGGGTGGAACAGCCAGCATAGCCGCAGCCATGGCAGCGGTTAAATACTTTTTAAACCTGAAATCTCCCATTCGTGTCCATTCTCCTCTTTAAAAGTATAGTGGTTTCCGTTAAAGCAGCTTGGAAATGAACCTATAAAACTGCTTTAAAATAATCAAGAACCAACCTCCTTAAATACTTGACTTATAGTTTGTAAGGGCGTTCTATTGAAAAGTATAAATAAGAAAGAAGATTCTGTTAATTGGGGAAATTAAAAGGCATTTTAGTTGTTAAATCTGGGCTAAAAGGATTAGAAATCGATGAATTGGCGGGTTATTGGAAGCGTTAGTAGGTATTTATAACAATAAAATTTGGGGTTATTTAATAGGGGGAGAAAATATTATTCTAATTTAAAGCAAATCTATTAAGTTTTTGAACTTATGAATTGTTGATTTTCTAAAACCTACAGCTGAATCGTCAAAAAGACCAGCGGTAAAGCACCGCCAGTCCTTATTTATACATCAAAAACCCCTTCATAAATCCTTTTCAAATTATCACGAAGCTTCTCAACAGGAATGAACCGCGCTTCCCTCAATACTTCTCTTCCATCCATGTATAAGGCAATCACGGGCACTGTAAAGGCCATCAGATACCCGGCAATTTCGGTTACCTTGCCTGCATTTACAAGCCGTGCTTCGATACGGGGGTATTCCTTCAACACTTCCTCAACCTGAGGAAGCAGGCCATGACAGACACTTCAGCTGTCATGCAGCACGTAAATAAGGCCGAGCTCCGTGCTTTGGATAAACTGCTGCACCTCTTCCATCGCTGTCAGCTCTTTCATTGTCATCCTCCTCTTGCTGGCATTTTTTTCATTATACAATAGGATTTCCAGAACCTCTCCTAGAATACCTTATGGGAAAAGGAGTGGTTAGATTGGCAAATTTATGGGAAGAAAAGTTTTCTCAAGCAGGCTATTTATATGGCAAAGAGCCCAACGAATTCATCAGGGAGCAGGCATGGCGGCTTGAAGGGCACAAACGTGTTGTTGCCTTTGCCGAGGGAGAAGGCCGAAATGCCGTATTCCTGGCAAGAAAGGGGCATGAGGTAACAGCATGGGATTTTACGCAAAGCGGGTTAGACAAAACAAAGCAGCTGGCTGAGCGCCATCAAGTCAGAGTGGAAACAGGGCAGAAGGATCTGATTCAGGATTCTGTGCCATCCGGTGAATATGACGCTTCCATAATGGTTTTCGGTCATTTTCGGAAAGAAGATCAGAAGACTGTTTTCGATAAGCTGGTTTCCGTCGTCAAGCCGGGTGGAATTGTCATGCTTGAGGTTTATTCAGAGGATCAGCTCAGCTATGGTACAGGCGGGCCAAAAAGTGTGGATATGGTCTATCATCCTGCAGATATTCTCCAATGGATTAAGAACTATAAAGTCCTCCATTTCTTTTACGGCGAACAGGAAAGAGTAGAAGGAAAAGGCCATACAGGTACGGGTCATGTCATCCAGGTAATCCTGCAAAAGTAGAAAAAGGAGGCAAAATGAGCCTCCTTTTTTTAAGGTGTAATCGAACGGGTTCTGTTCACCTTGGCAGAATACACACGATACATTATGAATGCCAAACCGGAAAGCAGGATTCCCGTCAGGTACGGAGCACCGATGCTGATGGTGAACAGCCAACCTCCGAGCGGCGGACCGATAATGCGTCCCAGGGAATCGAATGATGACAGCAGGCCGGTCGTGCTGCCGTGTCCAGTTTGAGATGTCTTTGTCAGCAGGGAAGAAACACTCGGACGGATAAACCCGTTCCCTATGCCGAAAATCGTCAGGAAAATCGCTGCAGTCGTAAAACTGTCAACCAGGAGAATCAGTCCAAAACCAATGGCAGAGACAACGATCCCCAGCTGAATCACAGCCCCTTCTCCATACTTTTTCGTCATTCGTCCTACCAGACCGCCCTGCACAAGGGCTCCTCCAAATCCCATAATCATAAAGATATAGCCCAGTTCCACGGTGCCAAGGCCGGCTTTTTCAGCCGCAAAATAAGCGAAGGTTGCTTCCAGTCCTGCCAGTGACAGCGAAACAAACAGCTGAAGGATAAACAACATGCCAGTGTTTCCTCTTAAAGCGGTCATCAGACCCGGACGCTTAGCCGTTCCCTGGCTGCGCTGCTCTGGTGAAAGGGATTCCTTCAGCACAACCATGACAAGGAAGAATGTGATAAACGAAGAAGTTCCTGCCGCGTAGAAAGGAAGGTTCAAACTTTCCCGGGAAAAGATGCCGCCAATCGCAGGGCCGAAAATAAAGCCTAAGCCCACTGCGGCACCAATGATCCCCATCCCTTTTCCGCGGTCTTCTTCAGATGTAATATCCGCTACATAAGCCATGACCGTCGGCATATTGGCAGACGACAGAAAGCCGCCGATAATTCTGGCTGCAAACAGCATCCAGAGCTCAGTGGACAGGGCCATCATGAAAAAAGACAATCCAAGGCCAAAAATACCGATCATAATGACAGGCTTGCGTCCGATTTTATCGGAAACGCGCCCCCACATAGGCGCAAACAGCAGCTGCATCAGCGAATATACGGCCATTAACAGGCCCAGTTCAGTGGGTGATGCCCCTAATTCCTCCGCATAAAAGGGGATGACAGGAATAATAATTCCAAACCCAACCATCACAAGAAACATAACGGCGAATAAAAGAGGCAGTGCTTTTTTAGTATTCAACATGTTCACTCCAGTTAAAGTCAAATTCCATCTAAGTATTATGATTATAACAAAAACATTCCCATACTTTCACCTTAGGGATTGGACAGGTAAATAAGTTCTATTTATTATCCAATTTTAAAAATATATTGAAATATCAAAATAATATAAACTATGATGAACTTGTACATTTTTACAGTTAAGAGAGGGGGAAATGGAATGGAAAAGAAATTAGAAAAGAAAGTCCTGATTGCAAGCCTGATCGGAAGTTCCATCGAATGGTTTGATTATTTTTTATACGGAACGGTTGCTGCACTTGTATTTAATCAAATGTTTTTTCACAGTGAGGATCCGGCTGTCGGCTTAATGCTGGCGTATGCCTCTTTCGCACTTGCTTTCTTCATCCGTCCGCTTGGCGGGGTTATTTTCAGCCACATAGGGGATAAAATCGGCAGAAAGAAGACACTTGTCCTCACACTGTCCCTTATGGGCGGTGCAACAGTCCTCATGGGCTTTTTGCCTACATACGACAATATAGGCGCGGCAGCACCGATTCTGCTGATTCTTTTACGCTTAATACAAGGAATTGGACTCGGCGGAGAATGGGGCGGCGCACTGCTGCTTGCTGTTGAATATGCTCCAAAAAATCGGCGCGGCTTTTTTGGAAGCATTCCGCAAATGGGTGTCACTATCGGAATGCTTCTCGGAACACTCGCTTTATCTATCATGACATTATTGCCGGAGGAAGCTTTTTTATCATGGGGATGGCGCGTACCGTTCATTCTGAGTGCCCTGCTTGTCTTTTTTGGCTTATGGATCCGCAAAGGCATTGATGAGACCCCATCCTTTAAAAAGGCCCAGGAAAAAGGGGAAATTGCCAACATTCCATTTGTGGAAACGATGCGCAGCCATTGGAAGGAAGTATTGATTGCTGTCGGCGCAAAAGTGGTCGAGACCGCACCATTTTATATCTTCGGGACCTTTATTGTTTCCTATGCGACCACACAGCTTGGCTTCTCGCGTACGGTTACATTGAATGCCGTTACGATTGCAACGGTTATTACTACTATTCTGATCCCGATTATGGGAAAACTGTCTGACAAAATTGGCCGAAAAAAGCTTTATGTCGGCGGAACGGTCCTGATGATGCTTTATGCATTTCCGTACTTCTGGCTTCTTCACCAGGGTTCGGCCGTTCTGCTGGTTGTGGCCACCATATTGGGTCTCGGCATCATCTGGGCACCAATCACCGCTGTCCTTGGAACGATGTTTTCTGAAATATTTAAGTCGAATGTCCGCTATACCGGCATCACCCTGGGCTATCAAATAGGGGCAGCACTGGCAGGAGGAACAGCTCCTCTCGTGGCAACTGCCCTGCTGAATGCCTATGACAATTCCTATGTTCCTGTAGCCTTATACATCATGCTTGCTGCCGCTATCTCTTTAATTGCGATTTCATCCGTCCGTGACCGCAGCAATCAGGACCTGGATTCTGATCTGCCAGGAGATGATGCTTTCCATACAGGCTTCGGACAAACCAATCATAAAGCTTAGAAAGGTAGAGTTCATGCTTTTATTATCTGAAAAAGAAATCAAATCCATCTATACGATGGAATCAGCCATTAAAGATCTTGAAAACGCTCTGGTACATAATCAGGAAGGGAAAATCCAGAATCCGCATAGAACCGTGCTTGATTTTCCGGAGAAAAAAGCTTCTGCCCTTTATATGCCGAGTGCCCTGCCGCCAATCGGAAAAACCGCTGTGAAGGTGGTCACCATCTTTCCTGAGAACCCTGCAATCGGCAAAAAAACTACTCAGGGAGTCATATTATTAAGTGATACGGAAACAGGGGAACACCTGGCATGCATGAATGCCTCGTACCTGACAAGACTCCGGACCGGGGCCGTGAGCGGAATTGCCACTAAGCATCTCGCGATAAAATCGGCAAGATCTGTGGCCGTGATTGGCTGCGGGGCAATGGCGGAAGAACAGCTTCAGGCTGTTTTGGAGGTTCGCGAAATAGATGAAATTTTCCTTTACAACCGGACGGCTGCAAAGACACATGAGTTTGCTGGAAAATTCCATAAGTTCAACGGGTCGGTGACCATTTTGGAAAGTGCCGATGAAGCTGTTTCCCGGGCGGATATTGTCATCTGCAGCACCCGCTCGGAAAAGCCTGTGTTCTCTGGAAAGGCCCTCCAGCAGGGGACGCATATAAACGGGGTAGGCTCTTATCTTCCGCATATGCAGGAAGTCGACGCAGAGACGCTGCTGCGAAGTTCTAAAATCGTCGTGGACACCATAGAAGGAGTTAAAGATGAAGCCGGTGATTTTATTATTCCTGCCGACGAAGGCATCTGGAGCTTTTCAGACCTGCATGGCGAAATCGGACAATTATCATCCGGAATGATTGCTGGCCGAGAAAACGATGAAGAGATTACCTTTTTCAAATCAGTCGGGATTGCCTATTTTGACCTGGCTGTGGCAGCAGCGGTTTATGAAAAAGCAATTCTTGAAGGCGTCGGAACGAAGGTGGATCTGTAAAAAGGTGAATAGTGCCTGAAGCTTTGGAAAATCTATAGCTATACTTCTAAATTAAAGGAGAGATAGAGATGCCAAAGCAGCCGAATAAAGTAACAGAAGAACAGCAAATCGTATCAGCCCAAAACCAGGCTGACCAATTCAAAAAAGGAATGGACACCGAATTTGCTCTTGAAGAAAACGTCCAGGATGCGGCAGCCAAAAGCCAGCAGTATCAGGCACAAAACCAGCAGCCAACCTATGAACCGAATAAGCCGTTTTAATGAAACTGCATGATGGGTGTTGCGCCTGTCATGCAGTTTTTAGTTTAAAACACTCCTCCAGGAACCAAAAAACTGCCCCTCTTTTTGAACCTTTCCCCAAACTCTTGTAGAATAAGTGGCAAACCAGATCGCAAAAAGGAGTCATTATGAAAAGTCATATCATAATTGGTGCAGGAATTCTGGGAGCTTCTGCTGCCTACCATTTGGCTAAGGAAGGTGCTAAAGTCACCGTTATCGACCGCAAAGATCCGGGGCAGGCAACCGATGCAGCGGCCGGAATTATATGCCCCTGGCTGTCCCAGCGGCGGAATAAGGCGTGGTATGCGCTAGCCAAAGGGGGAGCGGCCTATTATCAGACACTGATCAGGGAGCTTGAAAAAGACGGCGAGACAGAGACCGGCTATCAGCAGGCAGGAGTCGTCAGCCTTCATACCGATTCTGCAAAGCTGGAAAATATGGAAGAACGGGCCATGAAAAGGCGCGGAGATGCTCCTGAAATGGGGGAGATTACACATCTGTCTCCGGAACAGACATCCCGGCTGTTTCCGCCATTGTCTATGGAATATGCCTCTGTCCATGTAAGCGGTGCGGCGCGCGTCAACGGCCGCGCACTGAGGGATGCGCTGCTGCGGGCAGCTGAAAAGCATGGTGCGGAAGTGGTGCAGGGCTCTGCAGAACTTGTGTGCCAGGGAGATGAGATTACAGCTGTTAAAGCCAGCGGAAAGCAATATGAAGCGGAAAGTGTGATTGCAGCGGCCGGAGCATGGGCAGCAGAGCTTTTTGAGCCGCTTGGAATCCAGCTCGATGTGAAGCCGCAAAAAGCGCAAATTGTCCATCTTCAGCTTGAAGGGGAAGATACCGCGGGCTGGCCGGTTGTCATGCCTCCAAACAATCAATACATTCTGGCTTTTGAAGGCGGACGCATCGTCATTGGCGCCACCCATGAAGATGATATGGGCTACGATTTAAGAGTAACTGCAGGCGGTCTGAATGATATTTTTGAAAAAGCTTTAGCAATCGCCCCGGGATTATCGGATGGAACGTTTACAGAAGCACGGGTGGGATTCCGTCCTTATACACCCGGATTTCTGCCCATTATAGGGCAAATACCGGGTGTAAAGGGCCTTTACATAGCAAATGGGCTTGGAGCCTCAGGGCTCACTGCAGGGCCTTTTCTTGGCGCTCAGCTGGCCAGGCTTGCTCTCGGACAGGAGGTTGATATTGACCTGAGCCTCTATGATCCGGCTGGCGCGGTAAAAAAATGATAGGATCTCAAGGTGCCTGTTTTATCAGCAGGCACTTATTTTTGTATCTGATAAGTTAATAAATCGCTTTATTTCGGGTATACACTAATGAAAGTGATGTTTCATTAGGAGGCTGAATCATGAAGTGGAAAGGCAGAAGAGCGAGTTCGAATGTGGAAGACCGGAGAGGCATGGGAGGCGGGGGGAAAACCCTGATCGGCGGCGGCCTTGGCGGAATTATTATAGTATTATTATTTACCTTCCTCGGGGGTGATCCGGGTGAGCTGTTAG
This sequence comes from Cytobacillus sp. EB106-05-05-XG126, assembly GCF_058791715.1. Taxonomy (NCBI): domain Bacteria; kingdom Bacillati; phylum Bacillota; class Bacilli; order Caryophanales; family Bacillaceae; genus Cytobacillus; species Cytobacillus sp. EB106-05-05-XG126. The sequence continues at coordinate 106,623 of NZ_JBYTDU010000008.1, forward strand.
GCAATATGGCCGGATCAGATTCTGGTACATCTGTGCCATATGAAGAGTCAGAGCATGAAAAAGAGCTTGCTGATTTTGTCTCAGTTGTGCTGGCGGATACAGAGGAAGTCTGGACGGAAATATTCGAAGAGCAGGGTTTGCAGTATAAAGAGCCGACCCTTGTTTTATACTCAGGCAGTGTACAGTCTGCCTGCGGGACAGCTTCCTCTTCAGTGGGACCATTCTATTGCCCGGGCGACCAAAAACTGTATATCGATTTAAGCTTTTACGATGAACTGCAAAGGAAATTCCAGGCACCCGGTGATTTTGCCATGGCTTATGTTATCGCCCATGAGGTTGGGCACCATGTGCAGACACTTCTGGGGACAACCGAAGAAATCATGCCGCTACGCCAGAAAATGAGTGAAGAAAAATTCAATAAATATCTTGTCCGGTTTGAATTGCAGGCCGACTATTATTCTGGCGTTTGGGCCCATCATGCACAGGGAATGGGATATTTAGAGGAAGGCGATCTGGAAGAAGCCTTGAATGCCGCCACGGCAGTAGGGGACGACACCCTTCAAAAACGGGCGCAGGGCTATGTCGTGCCGGAAAGCTTTACACATGGCACGTCAGAACAAAGGAAGTCATGGTTTCACAAAGGATTCCAGAACGGAACCATTAAAGGCGGAGATACGTTTAAGCAAAGCAGTTTTTGATGCGAAAGGAGCGGATTGAATGAATAGAGGGATCCAAACCATTATGCTGGACGATGATGGGCAAATTCCCAACAACCAAAATTTCCCGGTCATCATATACAAGGCAGTTTTTAAGGAACAGCCCGGCGAAATAGAGGCTGCTTTCAACAGACACCAATGGACAGGAAGCTGGACGGGCGGAGTGTATGATTACCACCATTATCACTCCAACACTCACGAAGTACTGGGGGTCAAAGCGGGACAGGCAACCGTCCTTATCGGTGGCGATCAGGGCGAACGCCTCGAAATCAGCCAGGGCGACATCATTCTCCTTCCTGCAGGCACAGGGCATAAGAAGATTGAAAGCAGCCCGGACTTCGAAGTCGTGGGTGCCTATCCCGGCGGAACAAGCCCGAATATGAAGAAAAAGGACCCATCAGACCGTGTACACGCACTTGCAGAAATAAAAAATGTCCCGATTCCGCAGATGGACCCCGTTTATGGTGAAGAGGGACCGATGCTTAAGGAATGGAGAGGCTGATGGCAGCGGTTTACCGGCCAGTCTGAAGCATTTACCGGCCTAAATCGAGGATTTACCGGCCGATTTTAAGAAAATACCGGCCAAATTGGCGAATTTACCGGCCAAACATATTTCGGGAAACAAGCACAAAAAAAGCCAGAAGAGCTTAACTCTTCTGGCTTTTCCTTTTCCAAAATTAACGTACACCCTTCATAAAGCCTTGAATCTTAGGACTCAATAAGAATAAGATGATGGATAGCAGGATCGCTACTGCACCAATTACTCCGAAATACGTCATTTCAGTTTCAGGTGTGTAGAATTTAACAATCTGTGCATTGATTGCTTGTGCTGCCGCATTTGACAGGAACCAAAGGCTCATTGTTTGTGCGGAGAAAGCAGCAGGCGCTAATTTGGTTGTGGCTGAAAGTCCAACAGGTGATAAGCAAAGCTCTCCAAGAACAACAATGAAGTAGCTGAGAACCAGCCATAATGGGCTTACTAGAGAATCAGTTCCGCCAAGGTAAGCAGGAAGCAGAATCACAATGAAAGATAAACCGGCAAACAATAGACCCAGTGAGAATTTCTGCGGCACTGAAGGCTGGCGGTCGCCAAGCTTCACCCACAGCCACGCAAATACTGGCGCGAAGAAAATAATAAATAATGGGTTAAGAGACTGGAACCATGCCGGTGATATATCAAGTCCCATAAACTCAAGCTGTGTACGCTTGTCCGCATAATTCGCAAGAATTGTCGAACCTTGCTCCTGGATCGCCCAGAACATAACTGACGCAATGAATAATGGAATATACGCAATGATGCGTGAACGTTCCACTTCTGTAGTTTTCGGGCTGCGGTACATCATTGTAAAGTAGATAATTGGGAGACCGATACCCAGAATACCAACAAGTGCAATAAAGGAATCAAATGTTAAAAGACCAGTTGGGATGCCGACAGCCACTAAAATCGCAATAATAACAGCACCCAGGCCGATTCTTGTATAAACTGTTTTCTTTTCATTTGCAGATAATGGATTAGAAATATAAGTTCCCGCTAATCCAAGATTTTTCTTTTTCGTAAAGATAAACACCAATAAGCCAAAGAACATACCAACGGCTGCAATGGCGAAACCAAGATGGAAATTATATTTCATTCCAACTGTTCCGACAATTAACGGCGCAAGGAATCCGCCAAGGTTGATGCCCATATAGAAAATACTGAAACCGGCATCGCGGCGGTTATCTTCAGGACTGTAAATGTCCCCAACGACGCTCGATACATTCGGCTTCAATAAACCAGTACCTAAAACAATCAAAACCATGGAAACAAAGAACATAGCCAGGCTTCCAGGAATGGAAAGGGCAATATGGCCGAGCATGATTAAAATTCCGCCATAGAATACCGCTCTGGATGTTCCGAGTAATCTGTCAGCCATCCATCCGCCGATGATTCCTGACATATACACCAATGACCCATAAATGGACATGATTGCTAAAGCTGTTGGCTCATCGAGGCCTAATCCGCCTTTTGAAACCTCGTAGTACATATAGAAAACAAGGATTGCTCTCATTCCATAGTAAGAAAAGCGCTCCCAAAATTCGGTGAAGAAAAGTGTGAACAAGCCTTTAGGATGTCCGAAGAAACCTTTTTGAGGCACACTTTCAACAATTTTCTGCCTATTAAAATCTGACATGTTTCATCCTCCTTTTAGCTATTCTATAATATCTTTCATAGTTGCTAATTGTCAAAAAAAATTTTATGTAACGATGGTTATTATTGGCTTCAAAGGAGGAATAAATAGATTTTTCCAGAGGATTCATTCAAAGTTTATTTTTTCAGAATAATGATAGTATTATTAATTTTATAAAAAACAAATGTATTATACCCCAAAAAAAAGCCGCCCAAACCGGCGGCTGCGAATATCTTATGCGTTTGTCAGAACTGCTTCTGCAGGTCTATGCGGATAGGCAGGCTCTTCCCTGCTGGATAGCCTGTTTTTACCCATTTCCTTGGACTGGAGAAGGAGCTGGTCTGCATAAACATAAGCTTTTTCAATAGAAAGCAGATCGTTCACTGTATAGTAAAAAAGGCCAAATGATGCAGTGTAGGAAATAGAAATGGACTCCTCTTTAAAATCAGCTTGAAAAGGGCTGTTTTCAACGCCCTTGCGTATCTTCTGAGCTAAATTCAGGCACTCTTCATATGTTCTGAATCTCATAATAATCGTAAACTCTTCTCCTCCGCTCCTGAACAAGTAATCATCTTTGGAGAGGTAGCTTTTTAAAGTATCGGCAAAGTGCCTGATTGCCTGGTCGCCAACCGCGTGATTATAGCTGTCATTTATCCTTTTGAATTTGTCAATGTCAGCTACAACTATACCAAGGCTTTCACCTGATTGATTAAGCTCCGTCATCTTTTTATCCATATAAGCACGGTTAAACACACCAGTCAGAAAGTCAGTATAGGCCATCTGCTCAAATTTATCACGTTCGATTTTATTCTGCAGCATCTGTGATTTCGACAGAAACGAGCGGCTCACAAGGTAGTTAAGGATAAACAGGCTTATGAGCATTTCCCATTTTCCCTCCTTCAGGAATAACAGCAAAAGGCCGTTCGTGAAGGCAATCTTCCCCATATCCAGCACACTTCTTGTTTTGATAAAGTCAATTGCTTCTACCTTCGTTTTAATATCTCCTGTCAGTTTAAAAACAGTAATCAGGAATAGATCCGAAAGCAAAGAGGTTACGGTGATCAGCATCAGCATGACGACCCAAAAACCGAATGGCACACCCTTAAAGAGGGGAGATAACAGATGGAACAAATAGAATGCGATGGAGTTGCTCATTACAAAGGAACCAACGTTATAGAACGTATGGAAAAATTCATCAGGATCCTCTGTTTTTGTATGCTTTTTATAAAAATAGACGCAAAAACGGTAGATGACTTCAAAAATCAACAGCCCTAATGGCCCTGTAAACAGTCCAATGGAAAGACTGTAATTAATCCCATAATCGATCGATGTATTTCCATTTCTGCTGATAATCCGCAAATGATAATACAGGCATGCAAACAGCAGGTATATACCCAGCGCTTTTATATATACAGAGTTCTCGACACTGATTCCCTCTGAGAAAACAGCAGTGCACACGGAAATGATAAAAAGCGAAATCATAAATATTCTGGAGCCTTGCATCTTTCTGAACTCCTTTTCCTATTGTTATACTCCTATTTTATAGGAGTTTTTACCAAGAAAGTAGATTAATTTAGTATATTTTCTAAATTTTTTAATATTATCCAATTCAGTTGCTTTTCACTTAGAGAAGATAAGGATATTATTTTATCTCAGGAACTATCAAATTTTAAGAAAAACACCAAGGGGATCTGTTTGTAAACAAATTTGATTACATGTATACAATAATGTTTACAAATGTATTCAAAAATGTAAACAAGTATACAAATCGGTATTCACCTTGGTATATAAGGATGTGTGCACTTTTGTTTACATGTATGCGGAAAGTGTATACAATGAAGGCAGATGTTTACATTTTGTTTACGTTTTTACGCTTTGATTACTTTTTGTTTCCTCTCATTGATTAATCTCTCAATCTGAATTACTCTTAAAATAGCAGCTCTATATTATGGAGAATGAAAGGATTGAATGATTTGACGAATTCACGAATTGCAGCAGTTGACGTAGGAAACGATTCTATTAAAGCAATCTTTGGGAAATTGGATTCAGAATTAAACATACCGAATGTAATAGCGAGAGATGTTGAGGACCGGCCGGTTATCGGGATTGAAGAACTTGACAGCAAAAATCCGCTTGAAGGCATACATATTAGAGTTCACTCCCCTGCCCTGAAGGAAAACAATACGATTTACCGTGTAGGTCACCTGGCAACAAAAAGCGATAATGCTACTGAACTGGATCCAGGCAGCAGCAAATCCGAAGAAGATCAGACATTGGTTATGCTATTCACTGCTTTGGCATTGGATGCTGTACAAAACGGCGGTTCCACTGGCTTTAAAAAGTCAGGTAATGTGATCGATGCAAACTACACACTGGGCACAGGACTTCCGCTTCGTGAGGTAAAGGAAGGCAAGGATGCGGGCTACCGTTCCAAGCTGCTGGGCTCTGTCCATCAGGTTGAGTTCCTTGTAACACCGAAGTACCAAGGGCAAAAAGTTAATATCAAGTTTGAAGAAATCAAGGTTTATCCTGAAGGATTTGCTGCTTATATCAACCTTGTAATGGATAATAACTTAAACATCATTAATAAGGATTTAATTGATAAGCGTATTTTAATCCAGGATATCGGCGGATTATCTACGGATATCGCTGTCATTAAAAACCGCAATGTAGATGATGATAAAGCGCAGGGCTTCAATCTTGGCGTGTCTGAAGCGCTTGAATCCATCCGTGAAGAGATCCGTTCGAAGCATGGTGTTGAGCTCGACAGCCGCACAGATGTCGTGGAAATCATCACGAAGAAAAATGACCGCAATCATATTATGGTTAAGGGAAGCCGCACAAGCGTGCATGATATTACAGACCGTATCCTGCTTGACCTGGCTAAGAAGCAGTACCGCCTGCTCCGCAACGTTTGGCAGAAAAACTCCCAGACGGAGATCTGCTACTTCGTCGGCGGCGGTTCTATTGTTCTAAAAGATTATCTGAAGACATTAAATAATAATCTGGATGGCTATAACATTGACTTCTTCGAGGATGAAAAGGAAAGCATCTGGATGATGGCAAATGCTTATTACAAGCTGATCTCTGATTTTTCAAGAAGAACGAATAAAGATAAGGCAGACCAGGATAAGAAACCTGTAAAAGCCAACTAGGGTGATTTTTCATGAGTAAAGCTTCCTCTTCTGATATTAAGAGAGGACAATCCATATCCTTTCGTGTACCATCTGACACACCTGATCATATTCTGAAGCATCTGCAAAAGCTCAAGGAAACCGAAAAGCGGAATTTTTCGAGCAAGATGGCCGAGTTTGTGATGCAGGGAGTCAGCAGTTCACAATCAAAAGACCGGGAAACCATCACTATTCCCCTTCCAAAGGGGCTAAGCAAGGTTCAGCGCGACTGGCTAAAGCATGAGCACTCAGAAGCCTTGCTCGGCAGCATCATTTATCAGCTGATTACGGACCCGGTGCGGGCAACATCCCTGCTGGCGTCCTTGAACAGCCGCTCTTCTGATATAGATGAAGCTCTATATCTGCAGGAGGAGCCGAGGCCTGCTGTGAATGAGTATGATTCGGCAGCCGCAGCTTTAGAGGAAGACCAGGTAACTGAAGATGATCTGACGGATATTGAAGATGATCTGCTTGACTTTGATTGGGACAAAGCTAAACAGGAACAGCAAGAAGAAACTGAAGAGGAAAGCGAAGAAGACCTGGATACTCTTCTTGGCGGCTTTCTTGCACATATGAATAAATAAGTTCGAGGGGAGTTTCAGTGATGAGACTCCCCTTTTTTGCAGTTGAGCAGGGTCTGCTTTTGGAAAAAACAGTGTTAAATTCTGTGATAGATACCGCTTATTCGATAGAACCAGAAAGCTTCGGATTATTCGATAAAACCAGAAAGAAGCAGCGTCAAAGCCCTGGATAGATACCTCTTATTCGATAAAACCAAAAAGAAGCAGCGTCAAAGCCTTGGTTGGATGCCGCTTATTCGGTAAAATTAGAAAGAAGCAGCGTCAAAGCCCTGGATAGATACCGCTTATTCGATAAAACCAGAAAGAAGCAGCATCAAAGCCCTGGATAGATGCCGCTTATTCGATAAAACCAGAAAGAAGCGGCGTCAAAGCCTTGGTTGGATGCCGCTTATTCGGTAAAATTAGAAAGAAGCAGCGTCAAAGCCCTGGATAGATACCTCTTATTCGATAAAACCAGAAAGAAGCAGCGTCAAAGCCCTG
>NZ_JBYTDU010000008.1:113837-120014 GCF_058791715.1 Cytobacillus sp. EB106-05-05-XG126
CGGATAGATACCTCTTATTCGATAAAACCAGAAAGAAGCAGCGTCAAAGCCCTGGATAGATACCTCTTATTCGATAAAACCAGAAAGAAGCAGCGTCAAAGCCCTGGATAGATACCTCTTATTCGATAAAACTAGAAAGAAGCAGCGTCAAAGCCCTGGATAGATGCCGCTTATTCGATAAAACTAGAAAGAAGCTGCATCAAAGCCCCGGATAGATACCTCTTATTCGATAAAACCAGAAAGAAGCAGCGTCAAAGCTCCCGATAGATACCACTTCTCCGTCAAAATACAAAAAAAGTAGTCACAAACCCCGAATTTTACCAACAAACGAAGTTCCCACACCACAATCAGCAGCCCCCCTACCCTGTAACAAAGCAAACCATTTTAAAAATGAAGTGTATTTGGAAACCGATTTTCTGGGTAGTTTACATGTATAGCCTTTTTTGGCACGAAAAGGAGGAGTTATTTTTGAATTATGATTGTCTGATTGTTGGAGGAGGGATTGCGGGACTGCAGGCTGCCATTCAGCTGGGCAGGTATAAGCATAAGGTGCTGGTGCTGGATTCCAATGATGGGCGTTCCGTGATATGCAAAAATTATCATAATATCTTAGGCTATCCTGATGGTGTGAGCGGCCCGGAGCTTCGTGAGCTTGGGAAAAAGCACGCTGAAAGGCTTGGAGTGGAGTTTGTTCATGAAAAAGTGGAGCAGGCTGAAAAGGCTGAAGGAGGATTTGTGGTTTCAGCAGAAAGCGGGAATAAATATTCCGGCAAACGGATTTTGCTGGCAACGGGCATCATGGACCGGATGCCGCCATTCCCGGAACTGATGCCTTGTCTTGGCATATCTGTCTATGTCTGTCCCGACTGTGATGGATATGAGGTGAAGGATAAACGCACCCTTGTGCTTGGCTCTGGAAATGCCGGCGCTAATATGGCCTTAACCTTGTCTTACTGGACAAATGACCTTGTTTTTATCAACCATGAAAAAAAGGTGCCAGATCAGGAATTTTTGGAGAAAATGAGAGAGAAAAACATTGAATATCTGGAAGAATCAATAGATAAGGTGCTTGCAGATGATGACAAATTTAAAGGTGTAAGGCTGGAAAACGGCAAAGAAATTACAGGGGATAGAGGATTTATTGCATTTGGCGGAAATGAGATAAAATCCGGCCTGGCAAAGCAGCTCGGTGCAGAGCGGCTTGAAAATAAGCATCTCCTGACAGATCCACGCTCGAAAATGACCAGTGTCCAAAATGTTTGGGCAGCAGGCGATGTGGCAGCCCATTCGGAACAAGTAACCATTGCGATGGGAGAGGGTGCACAGGCTGCGATCTGGATCCATAAATCGCTTCTGCAGGATAAAAATTAAGGAATTTAGGTTTTATCGTCGAAATAAAAGGGTATATATTGGTTTATTTCTGTACACTTTTCTCATATAATAGCCTATAAGCTTTAAATAGAGAAAGGTGTTTGCATTGAATAAAGAAAGCTTGGATCTTGTTGTTCATGAATTGCTGAAGAGATCGGGGAGTCAGGCGGACATTAAATTAGAGAAACATTTTCCGGGAAATCGTATTGCTGGCGGAAAATACAGCATGGGAACACATACAGTAACCCTTTATGCAGAAGAGATTAAGAATCAATGCCAGCAGCTGTTTGCTTCTGCTGATCGTTTTTTAGATTATTTTGCCGTTGTGTTTGCTCATGAGTTAGGCCATGCAGAAGATGCGGAGCTGGAGCAATTAGCCAGCCATCTTGATGCCTGCATAACAGAGCAGGAACGCTGGCTCACAGCATTGAAAATTGAGGAAAATGCCTGGGCATTTGCTGAAAAGCTCTTGCCGGACATGGATAAGGCATTCATGCAGAACATTATTTATCATTCATTAAAACCATACCGGGATCAGCTTCAAATGGAGCCTGCCTGACCATATTGGAAGCCGCAAGCGGGAGTGCTGCGGCTTTTTTGTAATCACCCAGGAATAAGAATGTAAATAAGCATATTAATTTTAAGTTACTGTTATTGGTTTCCAAATTAAATAGAGTTTGCCTTCTTCAACTAATAGGTGCAAGAATTGAGGATCAGTGAGGATCATTCATTTCTTTTCGACAAACGGGGCAGAGATATGGAGGGGAAAATGAATCACAAATTTATTGAGTTTATAAAAATTGCAAAGAAACTAAGTGATATTGATATTATCCCCTTGTTAATGGGGTCGGTTGGTTTAGAAGTCGTAACAGGAAAAAGTTGGTGTGCGCAAGACTTGGATATTCATGTACCTGGTGATGAAAGAGGCTGGGAAGTACCGCCGGAATTAAATATACATAAGTGGAATGATATAGTGAACATTATGAAATCACTGGAATATAGCTTAATTGATTTGCATGAGCATGAGTTCTCTAAAGATGGATTATCAGTTGAGTTTGGCATTATAGACACACTGCCAAGTTTCGCCGGAGTACAATTAGAGGACTTAGAAATGCATCAAACGGAAGATGTAAAGTATTACTTACTGAATCTTGAACAGTATTTAAGTGTTTACGAGTCCTCATCCAAGGATAGCTATCGAGCAAATAATAATAATAATAAAGATAGCAGGAAGATAGATTTTTTAAAAAGTATGTTATATGGTAACGAAAAATCTTAAATAATTTGAAGCTCATTTTTCTGTAACAAACGGAAGAGGTTTGTGAAACAAAAAATAATAATTCTTAAGCTCCTATTATTAGGATGAACAACAAAAGTGGTAAAGGTATTCTCCTGACAATTGGTTGGCTATCTGTGTTCTTATTAATAGAAACATTCCTAAAAGCCAACCAGCGACTCTGCTTATTACACCTAAAATAATCATTGCTTACCCCCCTTGTAATACTCTCTATACATACTGGGAAAAACAAAAGCATAGGCGGCATTAAGTTAATTTAATGTAGGGTACAGCACCCGCGTCACTAAATGATTTGAAATGAGTTAAGGTAACTTGTACCATCTAGGTATAAGCCGTTGTTTAACACAAAATTGTACTAATGGAGTAAAAAAATGAAGTTATTTAATGAACCTCTTAAAGGTTTCTTAGTCAATGATTTAGCAGCTTACGATAGCGAGGAAAATGATAATCAGGTTGTTTACCAAATTAGAAAAGGAGAAGTTCTAGTCATTGGTGAATTTAATTCGATTAAATACGAAAGTGGAACTGCGTTAATTATTTTTGCTAATGATGAAGTTATTTCCGTTGATAAGAACATGATAATATTAAAGAATTAAGCTGCCATCTCTGGCGGTTTTTTTCTTATTGTACAAACGGGCAGGTTAGTTGAAGTGGTTTGTTGAATTTATAAGGTATCGAATAAAAAAAGTTAATTGAAAAAGGAGGTAAGAATTTACTTGGATTACGGTGAAGGTTTTGAAATAAAAATTGCTACTAATCACGATAGTAGTGTAATTATTGAAATGTTAAAGCAGATAGCTCAATGGATGAAAGATAATGATATAAACCAATGGAGGTTTCTACTAGATGGTGGTGAGGATGAAGAGATTAAACAAGCCATAATTAATCAAGAAACATACATTGTTTTAAAAGATAAGAATATTGTGGCTACGTTCACACTATTATCTAAACAAAGTGAATGGGATAGGCATATTTGGGGAAGTGATATTTCTTCAAAATCGCTATATTTACATAGACTTGCAATAACACCAACTTATATGAAGAAAGGTATAGGTAAAAGTATATTAACTTGGATACAAGACAATGCAAGAGAAAAAGAATATCTTAAGTTAGATTGTGTTACAGATAATACTAAATTAAATAAATTTTATAAGTGCAATGACTTTGAACTTACTGGTGTAACAGATGGACATAGTAAATATCAAAAAAGTATAAAAAAGGATTAGAAGTTCTTCTACTAAAGGGTGCAAGAATTAAAGATGAGGATCGCTGGAGCGATCTTTTTTCTTGTTTAACAAACGTGACAGGTTTATTGCAGAAGGATTTACTGTTTTTGTTCAAAGGTGGTGATAAATAGTGGAAAAAAGTAATACAAAAGAATTTCTAAAGGTAGCTATTATCACATTCATTATAAGTATTTTATTACTTTTTGCTTTGCTAACACTACAAATCAATGGAATATTTGTTCAAATAGGAACACCACCAAACGGTATTAGTCATCAGGCAATACGTAATTTGCTTATAATTGTGGCAATAGTATCGCTAATTTATTTGTTCAATGATAGAGGTATAAAAGGAATAATAATTGCTATAGGGGTATTTTTCATAATCGTACCGTCCCTTCCAAATCTACTAACTGAGGCTGAATACACGAGGTTTTCTTCTCCAGATAATAAAGAAGAATTTGTAGTGATTGAAAGAGGTTATGGTCGCCTATACCAATTATCAAATTCAAGATTGTATATGACTTATTTAACCAGCATTAATACAGATGACGGCTATAAGCCATTTTCGGACAGTGCATATAAATTAGAATGGGAAGAACCGAATCAGTTGATTATTTATTTTAAGTTTGATTATATGTCAGATTCCTTGAGTAAAGAGATTTCAACCAAATATAGAGTGAAGTGATTTAGGTGATATAGTGTTTCATTAATTAATTAATTAATTTCTTTTTTGTTGAAGTTATTAAGCTAAACCAGCTAATAGTTTGTCAACATTTTTCAATAAAATGATTAATAACGTCATGATATACTAAAAATGTTCATGCCAAATAACCTTCCTCTATGTTTTATTTGGAAGGTTTTGTTGTATTTAGTTAGATATAGTTTTTAAGGTGTATCTTGGAAAATAGTTCTGCTTTTTAGTAAGGCAAAAATCCAATGTAAGAGCTTATTAACACATGCAATAACTGTACTCTAAAGGGTTTTCCTTCTTCACGTTTCTTATCGTAAAACTCCCTTAATTTTTTATTGCGTGCGATGATTTCACCAGTTGTTTTCTTTTTACGAGCATCACGAATACCACTTTGTACAGCCATATACAAGGCATGACGAAGCCTGCTAGAACATCGTTTGGTGATTCGATTTACTGATGCGGTAAACTTACCAGAAGAGCAAACACTAGGATCCACTCCAGCGAATGCAACGAGCTTTTTGGCATCATTGAACCGATCTATCTCACCAATTTCGGAAATAATCGTGGCGGCGATTTTCTCTCCAATTCCAGGGATAGATTGATGTATATAATATTCTTCAATTTCTTTAGCGAGGGCATCTATTTCAACTGCAATTTTAGATAGATGCTCTTGGTATTGAAGAACGATCTTGACTAATAACTCTAGATTAAAAATATTACTCTGGTAGAGTTTGTTTTGAAACGGATTACGAAGGGCTGCTTCCCTTAATTTTTTAGCCTTTTCGTTTGCCCATGCATCTGAACGACTCATACATAGCGAAGCTATTTTCTCTGTTATTTCTCTTTCACTCACACTTAACACTACTTCTGAAGTAGGAAATGCTAATAATGTAAGCAATGAGACTTTGGAATATAAACTTCCAAAAACTCCTCTATATTCAGGAAATACCTGATCCAAAAGGGTATGCAGCTGTATTTTAGTCTGTGCTGATACTTCGGCAATACTTTCTTGTTGTCTTGTTAGATTACGAAGATTTAAAAGTTGAATTCCTCTTTTTTTATAAGGCTCTAACTCTTCTTTATAAAACAGCTCGCAAAGGTGGTAAGCATCAATTGCATCTGTTTTTACCTTCCGCAAACTCGAACTTTTGGCTCGATGGGAGATAAGAGGATTGACAACAATATAAACAAAACTTTGCTCCTCAAGAAATTGAATGACAGGAAAATGGTAATGTCCTGTTGATTCTAAAACCACCGTTGGCTGATGACCACCAGCTGAACTTTCTACTTCATGAAGGAACTCTAATAAACTACCTAAACCATCGGTATTGTGCTTGATACTAAAGCTCTTACGATACGGTTTGCCTTTGTCTAAAAATGCTTGAACCTGACTCTCTCCTTTTGATACATCCAGGCCAATGACTGGATTCATGCTTTTCTCCTCCTAAAACTCAATTTGTCGGTATCCCCTAAGGCTTCTTGTAATGTCATAGGTTCGCTTGTTAAACGGGATCTTTGTCCCAACCAGCCTGAAACATGTTTATACAAGTAGGGGGTGAACAGTTTAGTTGACGGGATTTAACCCACGGGTG
>NZ_JBYTDU010000009.1:0-92212 GCF_058791715.1 Cytobacillus sp. EB106-05-05-XG126
CACCTCCAAAATCGTATAGATATTAAATACGATTCAGGGGGTGTTTTTTCCTTGTCTCATTTTACTGGGTCACTCTAAAATTTCCGCAGGTGCTTTTTTTTATTTAATATACGTCTCAGGTCTTAGCAGCGATTACTTTTGTGGTCTATGGCGGGCAATCGTGTTATTTTGTATCGTATAACTTGAGAAGTTTTTTAAAAGTGTTTTAATAGATTTAAGGATATATGCCTTTTTTGCTGAAAGATGTCTGTGGATGAAACTTTAGGTTTATCAATTACGTATAAATAAGTAGGACTATGAGTAGGAGTCGATAAATATGAATTCCTTTTTAGCATTTGCTTTTCGCCTGCTGACGGCTGTTCCATTGTCTGTCAGTATCTGGCTGGCCAGTTACTTTGCTTTCGGGCAAACATTTTTTCTGTCAGGGGTTTATGGAGCTGGAGCCGGGCTGCTCACTTATTGGGCCGGAGGATTGATTCAGCGCCGCCGCTTTTTGAAAAAGCATGGATTGACGAAAAGGGAATACCAATATATAAAGCGAAATCTTGATGAGGCACGCCGCAAAATAACCCGTCTGCACAAAGCGATGTTCTCAATACGGCATTTCCCGACACTGAAGCAGCGCATGGAGTTCATGAGGGTGACAAGGAGGATTTACAGACTGACCAGAAGTGAGCCGAAACGGTTCTATCAGGCGGAGCAGTTTTATTTTTCCCATTTGGATTCTGCTGTGGAGCTGGCGGAAAAGTATGTCTTTCTATCTTCCCAGCCGAGAAAATCCCGTGAACTGGATCAGTCCCTCCAGGAAACGAGACGTACACTTGATGCACTTACCCATCATGTGGAGGAAGATCTTCACCGGGTTATAGCGGAAGATATTGATCAGCTTCATCTTGAAATCGATGTTGCCAGGAATTCGATTGAGAAGATAAAAGAATCAAGAATTCATGATGAAAGCAGGAGATTAAAATGACCGAAGAAAAACCGTCCCTGTTAAAAAACACTGATTTAATGGATGATTTGCTGGCAGATCCTTTTGGGGAAAATCAGCAGCCTGCTTCCTCGCCGCTGCATTCGGAAAAGCGGACAAGGCTGATAGATGTGATTCCGGAAGAAAACCGCGAAAAAGCTTATCAGCTTGCAAAGCAAATTGATCCGGCCAATCACCAGGCGATGATCTCATACGGAACACCAGCTCAATCAAAGCTGTTATCGTTCTCCCATACCATGCTCGAGCATGTTCAGAAAAAAGACGTTGGTGAAGTGGGAACAATCATTAATGATCTGATGAAAAAATTCAGCGATGTGAATCCGGATGAGCTGAAGCCTGAGAAATCATCCTTTTTTGCGCGTATGTTCGGAAAGATTTCCGGTTCTGTTCAGGAAGTATTGTCCAAATACCAGAAAACAGGAGCTCAAATCGACCGCATCAGCGTGAAATTGGAAAGAAGTAAAAACGCGCTTCTTTCCGACATTGTCATGTTAGATAAGCTTTACGATAATAATAAAGAGTATTTTCATGCGTTAAATGTTTATATTGCAGCGGGTGAACTGAAGCTTGAGGAGCTTCATGAAAAGACGATTCCCGAGCTGAAGAAGAAGGCAGAAGAGTCAAATGACCAGATGAAGTTCCAGGAAGTGAACGATATGATCCAGTTTGCCGACCGCCTGGATAAACGTCTTTATGACTTGAAGCTGAGCCGTGAAATAACGATTCAAAGTGCGCCGCAGATCCGCCTGATACAGAATACCAATCAGGCATTGGTTGAAAAAATCCAGTCGTCCATCATGACTGCCATCCCGCTTTGGAAAAATCAGGTGGCCATTGCCCTGACACTGCTTCGCCAGCGCCATGCCGTCGAAGCCCAGAAGAAGGTTTCAAAAACCACCAATGATCTTCTATTGAAAAATGCGGAGATGCTGAAAGTGAACACAATTGAAACGGCACGTGAAAATGAACGGGGCCTTGTCGATATCGAAACATTAAAGAAAACACAGGAGAACCTGATCTCTACTCTTGAAGAAACCTTGAGGATCCAGGAAGAAGGCAGGAATAAGCGCCGGCAGGCAGAACATGACCTGGCCAATATGGAAAATGACTTAAGAGTGAAGCTACTGGAGATTAAGGGAAATTAAAAGAAGAGCGATATTCAATCAAACGTTTGATTGAACATCGCTCTTTTGCTGTTTAAACGGTTAATCCAGCTTCAGGGGCAGGTGTTTGTTTTTTTACAGGGAGCTTGATGACAGCTTCTGTACCTTTCCCTTTTTCGCTATTGAAATGAATGGAACCATTATGGGATTGAACAATCTTGAAGCTGACTGTGAGTCCGAGGCCTGTTCCCTTCTCCTTTGACGAATAAAAAGGTTCACCGATCCTATTTAGGCGATCTTCCGACATCCCGCAGCCGGTATCCTTAACCAGGATAGTCAGCTGGTGGTCTTCTGCCAGCAGTGTAACGGTTACTTTGCCGCCTTCTTTAGATGCCTCGATGGCGTTTTTTATGATATTAATAAAAAGCTGCTTTAGCTGATTTGGTTCACATTCAATCATAAACACATCCGATTTTAACAGAAATTCAATCTGGACATTGTGCATGCTGGCTTCAGTTTTTAAAAGCGAAATGACATTAAACAGGATTTTTTGAACATCTGCTTTTGTGAAACAAATATCCTGAGGCTTGGCAAGGAGCAGAAGTTCGCCGACAATATGGTTGATCCGGTCGAGTTCTTCCTGCATGATCTGATAATAGAACTGATGCTTTTCATCTTCCAGCTGCATCAGCTGCACAAAGCCTTTTAAAGATGTGAGAGGATTTCTGATTTCATGTGCAACACTTGCAGAAAGCTCGCCAACCACAGAAAGCTTTTCGGTGCGGCGCAGTCTTTCTTCAGCCTGCCGCAGCTTTGTCACATCTTTCCCATAGCCGATGACTCCGGCAATTTGGCCGTTCACAATAAGCGGAAGGGCAGTGCATTGAATAGTCAGTTTGCTGCCGCTTTTATGATTGAAATCAAACTCACAGGTTTTTGGCTGTTTATCCTCAAGGATGCCTGTAAAGTCTTCGATTGCCTTCGTTTTATAAGGAGCCGGTATAATTTCATTGATGTTTTTACCCAATGTTTCATCAGGGCTGTATCCTGTCACGGCTTTAAATTGGGGATTTACTTTCGTAATCGTGCCATGAAGGTCTGTCATAAAGACGATCTCGGTATTATATTCAAACAGGGATTTATATTGCTGCTGGCTTTCGGCAAGGAGCTTCTCCACATGCTTTCTTTCTGTTATGTCCCGGCCGATAATGACTAGTCCCTTTCGGCTGCCGTCTGTATGGAAGAGCGGTACTTTAATTGTATCGAACGTTTTCTCTGTTCCGTCAGGCAAGGGAATTACTTCCTCGATGCGGGTAATTTTACCGTTTACCCAGGTTTCTTCATCTGAAGTTTCACAGTAGCGAAGTGCGTCTGCATAAAAATCAGTGTGCTCGGCAAGTTCTGAGTCCTTCTTGCCTTTATAATCGACATTTTCTAGATTAAATAGCTTAAGTCCAAATTCATTAGACTCAATCCAGCGGCCGTGACCGTCTTTGAAATTAACGAAATCCACCATGGAATTGATTAAAGTGGAAAGGCGCTTTTCCTCTTCTCTTGAGGCACTGAGCTCATCTCTTTTGCCTATAAAATAATAGAGCAGCCATCCTGTAGCGATGATGTACAGAAATTCTTTAGCTCTGAATAGAAAACTGACAAGAGAAGAAGGTTCAAGCATATGCAAAAGGTAATTCGTTCCGAATACCCAAATAAGGCTGATGATCACATATAAGCCCAATACCTTTTTTTTATTCATTAGCTTATATTTCTCCTGTTCTCTATTTGGCTGAAAATATGCTGGAATTCAGTCAAATTAGTATTTTTCGCGTATAATAATAGAATATACAGGTTGCCTATACAGATTATTTATAGCTTCTATTCTATATGATTTTAGCAGAGTCTTCTAGTGTCTGGAAATTAGTAAAATCATATTATAAGGAATAAGAAAGGGAAGGACAAGCATGTATCTGACCATTAAAGAAACCGCAGAATATTTATCTTACCCTGAGTCATATGTCGAAAGCCTGATACAGCAAAAGAAAATACGCGCTATTTATGACGGGGAACAGTATTTAATATACAAGGAACAGTTTAATGCCCATCTAAAGCAGGTGGAAAAATACAGGGAGCTGGTGGAGGAAATTTTAAATGAGCCGATACCGGAGGACCGGGATATCAAAGATGAAGATTAAATTTCCTGAAATCACATTATTTTACAATTATTATTACCTTGTATAAACTATAAGTAAATAATGTGTTAAAGGAGGAAGTATGGATGTTTGATATTTTAATTGTTGGTGCAGGTCCTGCGGGTGCAAGTGCTGCGCTATTTGCCGCCAAAGCTGGCAAGAAGGTAGTGGTTGTGGATAATGATAAAAGCATGACTAAACGGGCATGGGTTGAAAATCATTATGGCGTTATGGAAATCACTGGCCCGGAATTGATTGAAACAGGCAAAAAGCAAGCTGTTAAGTTTGGGGCAGAGATCACAGAAGGAACTGTAGAAAACATTGAAAAAGCTGAAAGTGGTTTTACTGTAACAGCAGGAGAAAAATCATATTCAGCGAAGCATGTGATTGTGGCAGCAGGGCTTTCAACTGATTTAGCCGAAAAAGCCGGTTTGAAGACTAAAGCAGGGACTGAGCCACGCATTAAAACGGTTCTGGATGCTGATGCTGACGGAAAGACAAATGTTGATGGCATTTGGGCAGCCGGAACTATTGCAGGAGTCAGCGTCCATACAATCATAACAGCTGGAGACGGTGCGAAAGTGGCGATTAACGTAATCAGTGAATTGAACGGCGAGCGTTATGTGGACCATGATTTAATGAAATAGATTGGAAGAAGGCTTGCATGGAGCAGCCTTCTTTTTTTATCTATCTTCCTATTAATTAATACCTAAAATTTACAAAATAACCAAGATATAGATTTTTGTGCCTATTATATTCTAGTATCTTGTACCCTTATAAGAGTTTTCGAAACATTATAAAATTTAGTGAGCGGAATCTATTATTCTATTGGAGGTACTAGATGAGAAAACCAATTTTAAAAGTGGCATTAGCTTCAACTCTTGTTTTTGGGGCAGTGGGAGCACAAGCAGCTTTTGCACAGCCAGCCAGCGTAAAACAGGACCAGCCGGTAAATGTATTCGATAAAAAGGTAGTCAATAAAATTAATGCAGAAAATATCTATAATAATATTGATTATCTTTCACAAACCCCGCGTGTAGCCGGTACGGAATCGGAGTATAACGCTGTTCAGTATATTAAAAGCCAATTCAAAATCTTTGGCTATGAAACAGAGATTCAGCCATTCACGTTTTATGGATATACTCCTCCAAGCAGTATGGAAGTGACCATTGACGGCTATGAAGGAGAACTGCAGCCAAGATCCTTTACCTATTCAGTCAACGGGAATGTGAGCGGGGAGTTGGTATTTGCAGGTCTGGGAACAGTGGAAGAACTGGAAGGTGCTGATCTCACTGGCAAAATTGCACTAATTCAGCGAGGATCCATTTCTTTTGCAGAGAAAGTTCTTAACGCAGCAGAAAAAGGTGCTGCCGGTGTGATTATTTTTAATAATGCAGAGGGTCCATTAAGCGGAACACTTGGAGCTCATAGTGAAGAATATGTTCCGGCGTTAGCTCTGTCAAAAGCAGAAGGTGAGGCCATTCTTGCTTTGCTGGAGAGAGGTGAAACCTTAACAGCTTCCCTGACCATTGAAGGTGCGGAGGCAGGAGAAAAAGTTTCACATAACGTGATTGCCACAAAGAAACCGACCAGCAAAAAGAAAGCGAACGATGACATTATTGTAGTCGGCTCACACCATGATTCTGTAGCGGGTGCACCTGGGGCGAATGACGATGCTTCCGGCACAGCGATGACATTAGAGCTTGCACGAGTATTCAAGAACATTCCGACTGATACAGAAATCCGCTTTGTGACGTTTGGGGCAGAAGAATTGGGATTAATTGGGTCCTATCATTATGTTGACAGCCTTTCTGATGATGAAATTAGCAGGACGATTGCGAACTTTAATCTTGATATGGTTGGAAGCAGGGATGCAGGCGATTTAGTGATGATGACATTGGATGGAAAAGAAAATCTGGTAACAGAGCTATCACAAGCATCAAGTGAAAGGCTGAACGGTGAGCCGACACCAGTATATCAGGGCGGCAGAAGTGATCATGTTCCATTCGCGGAAGCGGGCATCCCGGCCGCATTATTCATTCACAGCCCTACTGAGCCGTGGTACCATTCTCCAGAAGATACAATTGATAAAATAAGCAAGGAAAAGCTTCAGGATACAGCGGAAATTGTGGGCACTGCCATTTATGATAAAGCGCGTTTTGACAACATGGGCCCTAAACCGAAAAAGAAGCATAAAATGAAAGCAGCACCTGAGATGATTTATGAGTTAGATGTAAAATAAACAGAAGAGCAGCCTCCTGAGATGGGAGGCTTTTTTTTATGAAGTGTCTGATGTCTTTTTAAAAAAAGACTTGTAAAGCGCTTTCAGTTTTTCTATAATTGTGATAAATCGATTTAGTAAACCGGTTTAGTAAATCGATTTAGATAAAAGAGATGATTCGGAGAAGACATGATGAAAACGGTTACTATGGCTGATGTAGCTCAGCATGCAAAAGTTTCAAAAAGCACCGTCTCCCAGTATTTAAATAAAAGGTTTGATTACATGGGAGAAGACACCAAGAAAAGAATCGAAGCTGCCATTAATGAACTTGGTTACAGGCCTAATATTGTGGCAAGAAGCTTAAAGCAGAAATCAACAACAACGATTGGGGTTATTGTGGCAAATATCCTTCACTCTTTTTCCACCCAAGTTATCAGGGCAATTGAGGATATGTGTCATGATTCTGACTTTCATACAATTGTCTGTAATGCCGATGATGACCCTATTAAGGAAAAAAAGTATATTGAAATGCTTCGGGCAAAACAGGTTGATGGAATAATCCTTCTTCCCACCGGTGATAATGCAGATCTCTATAATGAAATGCTCAAAGAAAAATACCCGATTGTTTTTGTAGACCGAACAGTGCCTGATGTGCCGATTCCATCTATGCTCCTGGATAATGAAAAGGCAGCAGGGTTAGGGGTTCAGCACTTTATTGACAAAGGGTACAGAAAAATCGGAATCATCACAAATGTAATTCGAAATGTTACCCCAAGGATGGAAAGATTAAACGGATACAAAAAAACGCTTGAATTAAATGGATTTCCGTTAAGGAAAGAATATATTAAAAGTTTGGAAGTCAGCAACATAAAAGAAGGGCTTAAGGAGATGCTTGAGCTGGAAGATCCTCCGAAAGCGATTCTTGCCGGAAACGATCTTACTTTAATTGAGATCCTTAAATATGTGAAAGAAAATAATTTAAAAGTACCGGAAGACTTGGCCATTATAGGGATTGACGATGTCTCTTTTGCAAGCTTCTATGAACCGGGATTAACGATCGTTGCACAGCCGGCTTTTGAAATAGGCAAGAAAGCAGCAGAACTCTTATTGAACCAGATTCAGAAAAAAACTGCTGCAGAAGAGAAGCTTGTTTATCGGTTTGAGCCAAAATTAATCATAAGAGAATCGTGCTAATAGAAATGAAAAGGGTGTTTTGCCATGAAAGATGTAGTTACCATTGGGGATGCCATGATAACATTCAACCCTTCGGCAACCGGTCCAATGAGGTTTGTACCAACCTTTGAACGTAAAATTGGCGGGGCAGAGCTGAATGTAGCGATTGGCTGCTCCCGGTTGGGATTAAAAACCGGCTGGATTAGCCGTCTGGGAAATGATGAATTTGGAAGGCACATCTTTAATACAGTGCGCGGAGAAGGAATTGATGTCTCACAATTAAAGCTTGTTGACGGATATCCGACATCTCTTAATTTTAAAGAGATTATGGGGGATGGAAGTGTAAGAACTTTTTACTACCGAACTAATTCTCCAACTACAGCTTTAACAATTGAAACATTAAGTGAAGAATATATTAAAAATTCAAAGGTCCTCCATATCACCGGAATTTTCCCTGCAGTGGATAAGGAGAAAAATATTGACCTTATTAAATATGCAATTTCTCTCGCTAAGAAGCACGGCGTTCTAGTCTCATTTGATCCAAACATCAGATTGAAACTATGGACCAAGGAAGAGGCGAGGACTGTTTTAAGAGAGTTTCTCCCGTATGTTGATATTTTTCTGACGGGCGAGGAGGAAGCTGAATTATTGCTGGGAACCAGTGACCCAAGAGAAGTCATTGAACTTGGCAAAGCTTTCGGCATCAGCCATATTGCTATTAAGCAAGGGGAAAAAGGTTCTGTGGGTTATCAGAACGGTGAGTACATTGAAGCTCCGGCTTTTAAAGCGAAAAAAGTTGTGGATACAGTAGGGGCTGGGGATGGATTTGACTCCGGATTTATTTACGGGCTATTAAACCAATGGCCGCTTCAAAAGACTTTGCAATTTGCAAATGTCATAGGTTCGATGGTCGTGAGTGTTTCAGGAGATAATGAAGGCCTTCCTTACTTGGAGGACGTTCTCGTTCAATTGGGAGAAAGAGAATTCGTAGAAAGATAGGGTGAGAGTATGAATCTTCAAATAGCCCTTGACCGCCTTACGAGGGAAGAGTGCTTAAAGATTTTAAGAGAAACCGAGCTTTTTGTAGATTGGATTGAACTTGGCACTGGTGTAATTAAGGAGTATGGCATGTCAATTGTTCGTGAGATTAAGCAAGTATATCCTCACAAAACAATCGTGGCTGATATGAAAACATGTGATGCCGGCAAATATGAAGCTGCACAAGCGTTTGAAGCAGGCGCTGACATCACCACGGTGATGGCATTTTCTGCAGATAAAACAATTGCAGATACGCTTAAAACAGCAGAGCAGCATGGGAAACGCATTATGATCGACTTGCTGGGCATATCGGAACGCAGCAAAGTTATAGAATTGCAGAATACGGGAGTAGAACTCGTTAGCTTGCATTTTGGGAAAGATATGCAGGCCGAAGGAGAGATGGGAACAGATTTATTCTCTCTTACACATGGGCTTACCGGGCTGGAGGTTGCTGTTGCTGGCGGAATCAATCTAAACACACTGCCGGGAATTTTAGAGAGAAGGCCTAATACGGTCATAGTTGGCAGCGCTATCACGAAAGCTGGAAATCCCTATGAAGCAGCTTTAGCCATGAAAGGATTGTTAAATCAATGAAATCTATTATAAAAACCGTGGCTGATGAGATCTCAGCCGTTCTGGCTAGTATTAATGAAGAAGAAGCGATTCATCTATCCAAACATCTCAGGGAAGCCAAACGGATTTTTGTTTATGGAGAAGGGCGTTCTGGGTTAATGGGAAAAGCATTTGCGATGCGCCTGATGCATGGAGGGTTTCCGGTTTATGTGATTGGGGAGACGGTCACGCCAAGTATTGATTCGGATGATTTGCTAGTGGCCATCTCTGGTTCAGGCTCAACGGGTGCCATTCTGCAATTTGCTGCCAAATCAAAAGAAATGGGAGCAAAGGTTTTTCTGATAACCACAAATAAAGAGTCCAAAATTGCTTCCATATGTGATGGGATACTCGTCATTCCGGCTGCCACAAAGTACCGCCGACCGGGTGAACCAGGCACTATTCAGCCGCTCGGCAATCAATTTGACCAATCAGTCCATCTTGTTCTCGATGCAATTATCATTGGAACAGTGCAAACAGATAATCAGGATTCAGCTTATGAAGAAATGACCAAGAGACATACCAATTTGGAATAGATGCAAGCGAAGGGAAGGTAAAACAAATGGAAGCCGTGGATTTTATTAAAGCGCAAGTCATTGTTGCTGTTATACGTGAAGCAACTCCAGAGAATATAGTGCCGATCGCTAGTGCTCTGTATGACGGCGGAGTAAAAGTATTGGAAGTTACCGCTGAAACTCCCGGAGTCATGGCGATGATTGAAAAAGTAAGAGTGGAGCTTGGCGATAAAGTGCTGGTGGGGGCAGGAACAGTTTTAGATCCTGAAACAGCCAGAGCCGCCATAATGGCAGGCAGCCAATTCATCGTTTCTCCTTCGCTTAACACTGAAACAATTAAAATGACAAAACGCTATGGCATAGCAAGCATACCGGGAGCACTAACACCAACTGAAATTTTAACAGCGTATGAGAATGGTGCAGACATGATAAAAGTTTTTCCTGCCAATGCCTTTGGTCCGGGATACATTAAAAATATTCATGGTCCATTCCCGCATATCCCGCTGATGGTAACAGGCGGAATTAATGAGAGCAATATGCAGGAGTATATTGGAGGTGGTGCTTTGGCGATTGGGGTTGGAGGCAACCTGGTAAATCCTAAAAACTTAAACAGTGATGAGGATTACCTGACGCTGACGAAGAAAGCGCTTGAATATACGGCATTGCTTAATAAATAATTTATCATTCCAATTAAACAAGGGGGAAATAAAAATGAGAAAGTTATTGTCAGTTTCTTTTGTTTTACTTTTAGCATTATCAGCACTATTAGCTGGCTGCAGCAGCAAAGAAGAGGCAGGCGGAGAAACAGGTTCCAAAAAGATTAAAATTGTAGCGGCACATAATCAGACATCTCCAGATAATCCTTACCAAACAGGATTATTAAAGTTTAAAGAAGTGGCAGAAAGCAAGTCAAACGGTGACATCGAAGTTGAAGTACATGCAGGAACGATCGGTACAGAAGAATCGGAATTAGTCGAAAAGCTTAAGCTAGGTGCAGCAGATGTTGTTTTAGTATCACCAGGCTTTATGACTCAAACAGGCATTAAGGAAATTGATTTATTAGCCCTTCCATACCTTTTTGACAGCTATGAGCATTGGGAAAAAGTTGTTGATGGCGAAGTGGGAGAAGAAATGAAGAAGCTTGTTCAGGAAAAGTCAAATAATGACTTTAAATTAGTTGGTTATTGGTCTGCTGGTGTTAGACATTACTATGGCAAAAAGCCAATTGAAAAGATGGAAGACTTAAAAGGCTTGACATTCAGAACGCAAACTTCAGGTGTAATTGCTGACTATTGGAAGGAAACAGGTGCCATCCCTACTTCTATTGCATGGGGAGAACTATACCAGGCACTACAGCAAAACGTTGTAGATTCATCTGAAAACTCATATCCATATTTTATTCAGCAAAATCATCACAAAACAGACAATGGAAAATATATTACTGAAACAGGCCATGACTATACAACTAGATTCTTATTAGTAAACGGCAAAAAGTTCGACTCTTATACAAAAGAACAGCAGGATATTCTTTTAGAAGCGGCTGAAGCATCTGTTCAAGCCGAAAGAGAAGCAGTTTATGCCCAAGAAGAAGAGTATAAAGAAAAGGCGATTGCTGAAGGTGCTGTCGTAAATGAAATTGACCGTACTCCATTTGTTGAATTGGCTGAGCCAATGCAAGAAAAAGCGGCTAAAGACATGGGTGCTGAAGAACTGCTGAAGAAAATTAAAGATCTTAAATAATCCGAAACAAATGCGTTAAAGGGAAGAGTGTGAAATGCGGACTTCCCTTTAATCCTTAATAGGAGGGAAGACGATAAGCATGATTAAGATTCTTGAGAAGATACAAATGGCCATCGGCGTGATAAGCTTATCGATATTTTTTATTGCGATTATGATTCAAATCGTCACAAGGCACTTGGGAATACCGATTATTTGGACAGAGGAAGTAGCCAATTATTCATTTATATGGTCAGTCTTTATGGGTGCTTCTGTCATGGTGAATAAAAAGGAACATTTTAGCTTTGACTTTTTAGAACAAAAGCTTCAGGGCAAATCCAAGGCAGGACTTTTGATTGTTATTGATTTTATTGTATTGTTGTTTGCTCTAGCTCTTTTCTATTACGGAATTGAGGCTGTAAAGAATTTCTGGAATTATAATTGGGCATCCCTTCCGGCTATGAAAATGGGCTATGTTTGGATTTCTATACCGATCATGGGACTAACAATGTCCATTTACTCCATTAACCACCTGATCATTAACTTTAAACAGCTTAAGGGAAGGGAGGCTAACATATGATTGGCGTTATTCTAGTAGGATTATTCTTGATCCTTATGCTAATAGGGGTTCCAATTGCTTTTGTCATAGGGATTGTAGCTCTTCTTGGAATAGTTAGTGTTCCTTATATACCAGAAGTAACCGTTCCGATGAAAATGCTAAATGGAATCGATTCATTTGTTTTGCTTGCCGTTCCTTTGTTTATCCTGGCAGCAAACTTAATGAATAGCGGTAAAATTTCACAGAAGCTAATCGACCTTTCCCTTGCCGTTGTTGGGCATATCCGAGGCGGGCTTGCACATGCCAACATTCTGGTGTCCATGATCTTTGCGGGTGTGTCAGGTGCCGCTCAGGCAGATACAGCAGGAGTAGGGAAGATCCTTATTCCTAATATGAAAAAGCAAGGATATGACACGGAAACGGCAGTAGGTGTTACTGCTGCATCATCCACGATTGGTGTAATCATTCCTCCAAGTATTCCGATGATTATCTTTGCGGGTTTAACGAATGCCTCTGTTGGAGCTCTATTCTTAGGTGGAATTGTCCCAGGAATTTTAGTCGGGTTAGGCATGATGCTTTTCGTGTATGTTATGGCTTTGAAAAAGGGTTATCCGAGGTCTGATAGAGCAACTGTCCAGCAATTTTTAAAGCTGGTGTATGAGACAGTTCCTGCCTTAATTACCCCGATTATTATCATCGGAGGAATTATATCAGGGTTCTTCACAGCAACTGAAGCTGCGGCTGTGGCGTCTCTTTATACGTTATTAATCAGCATGTTTTTCTATAAAACTTTAAAGCTATCAGACTTGCCCAAAATACTTATGGATACTTTAGCGTTAAGTTCCCTGTCTTTATTTGCTCTTGCTGCTGCAAGTGCGCTTGGAGAACTTATGAGTTATTATCAATTATCAACAATGGCTCAAGACTTCTTCGTTAATAATGTCGGGGCGAAATGGGTATTCATCTTAATTATCATTGCATTCTTCTTATTTGTGGGGACATTTATGGATGCCATTCCAGCCATGATCCTATTCGTTCCGGTTATCCTGCCGACTGCCACTCAGTTTGGCATGGACCCTGTCCATTTGGGCCTTATAGTGGTTATGACTTTGGCAATTGGACTTGTAACGCCACCATACGGATTATGCTTATTGTTGGCTGCGAAAATTGGTAATCTCAGCATCGAAAGATCCCTAACTGCAGTAATCCCATATATTTTAATTGTATTGGCTGTGCTGATATTTGTGGCCTTTTTCCCGGATATCGCATTCTTTGTGCCTAAGTTAATTAACCCAGGATTATTTTAGAAAAGTTTTGTATAGAAAGGAGACATCATGGTAAAACGAGAAATTTTAAACAGCGATGGTTCACTGATGGCTGTAAAAGTAGAACTGGCAGAAGGGTTTAAAGGTGATACCGACCAGCACCCTGAAGAACAGATAAGTTATATTGAAAAAGGAAAAGTGGAATTCGAAGTAAAGGGAGTAAAAAGAATCCTTTCTAAAGGGGATATTCAATACATTCCATCAAATGTTGAGCATAAGGTAAAGGTGATAGAAGAATGTATTATCATAGATGTTTTTACCCCAATCAGAAAAGACTTGCTACCAAGTTAGAACCGAAAAGGAGAGGCGAAACCCTCTCCTTTTTGGTATTATTCCATCCTATTGAGAACATCTACTTTATCGGTGCTGCCGACTAGCACTAAATCTGTCATTTCTATAAAAAGCCCGGTCTCGACAACACCTATGATTTGTATTAACTTATTATGAAGCTCTTTGGGATTCGGGATCCGCTCGAATTGGCAATCTAATATGTAATTTCCGTTATTCGTGACGAATACTTCTCCGTCGTTTATCCTTAGCTGTGGTATCGCGCCTAATTCTGCAATTCTCTTAGAGGTTAGTTCCCAGCCGAAAGGTACAATCTCTACAGGCAGGGGGAATTTGCCTAGTTGGTTCACTAATTTGGATTCATCTACGATGATGATAAGTTTTTTTGCGTTGGCGTCTACAATTTTTTCCCTTAAAAGCGATCCCCCACCCCCTTTTGTTAAATTAAATTCAGGGTCAACCTCATCTGCTCCATCAATGGCTAAATCAAGGATTTGGGTTTCGGAAAAGTCTGCCAGCGGGATATTAAATTCCCTTGCCCACCCCTCTGTTCTCAGAGAAGAGGGGACTCCTTTAACTGTAAGACCAGCATTAACTAACTCACCAAGCCTTTTTAAAAACCAATACACTGTAGATCCTGAACCTAATCCAATAATCATACCGTCTTTTACAAAGTCGGCCGCTTTTTCCCCGGCTGCTTTCTTCTGCAAATCTTTAAGATCCATCAACGTTTTCACCCCGCATTTAGTATTTATATTATACCAAATGAAGTGATGCGATTACTTTATCATGCACCCTTTTTGTTCATCCATCGAAAAACTCTGGTAAGCCAATAAGCCAGCAGGAATAGGGTAATGTAAATTAAAAATATATAAATATAATTAACCCATTCATACTTTTGGAATAAACCATGTGCGACAAGCAAGGGCTTAAAGCCAAATCCGAAAGCCAATGCAGTTAAAAGAGCATAAAGGTAGTAATTTTTATTGTTTTTCAAGGTCCATTGATATACGAGCATTATAGTGACAGGGATAATGGCTGCATCTAATGACAAGCTGGGTATGAACGGGATCAGCTGATAAGGGTAGGCCCACAAACCGAAGCGGATTCCCGCTGCGTCTACATATGAAAAAAGGACATGAACAGCAAATCCGAAAAAGCCGATGTGAAAAATGAGCTTTCGGTCAATTTTAAAGTATACAAGCATCAGGGGCAGGATGAGCAGACCTGTGACAGTCCAAAACTGCCATGTGCCGAGGTGGGAGTATTGCTGCCAGTATTCAATCCCCTGCCGGGTCAGATCACCTTGAATAGCAACGAGTTTGTTGAAGAATTTAACTTGATTGGATGACAAAAAGGACCCCTCCCTTCATTCTGCTGATGGTTATTTTGTCCAGAAGAGTGTTTTTCATGCCCGTTCACTTTTCCTTTTTAAAGCTTTAAATAGACATATTCCTATATGAAATATGATAAAATGATACAAATTAATAATTTGGATTTTTTGGAAAGAAGGATCGGTGTGAAGAACATAAAAACATACATTCTCCTCACTTCCATCATGGCTTTGTGGGGATTGAATGTCAGCATAATAAAAATTCTTGTCAGTTATTTTCCTCCAGTTTCGATTACTTCTCTGCGAATATTAACTGCAGGAATAACGGTGTTTTTAATATTAGGCATAATGGGAAAAGTGAGGAAGCCGAGCGTAAGGGAAATCTCGTACATTGTTTTTGGCGGTTTTCTGAGTGTTGTCAGCCACCATTTTCTTCTGGCTATAGGACTAACGGGGACAAGTGCAGTGAATGGAGGGCTTATATTAGGTGCGGGTCCCCTCTTGACAGCTATATTGTCTTCCATTCTGCTGCGCCACAAGCCTACAGGCATTCAGGTGCTTGGTTTTCTGCTTGGCGGTGCAGGCGTAACTTTTATTGTTCTTTCAGGAAATAAAGGGATATCGAGCTTAACTCCGGGCGATTTCTTTGTGTTTTTGTCCATTCTTGCACAGGCTCTTAGTTTCATTGTGATTAGCAAGGCCTCGAAAACGCTGGATCCGCGATTGCTGACAGGCTATATGCTGGTTTTTGGAGGAGTGATCCTGTTTGTTATGGCGAGCGTGATGGAACCTGGGGGACTTAAGGGCATATCAGAAGCCCCAGCCTATGTTTGGGCTGCATTTGCTGCATCTGCCGTGTTGGCAACAGCTGTAGGCCATATGGTTTATAACACAGCCATCCGCAATATCGGGCCGGCAGAAGCCAGTATTTTTTTGAACCTGAATACCTTTTTCTCATTGGCAGGCTCGGCGCTGATCCTTGGTGAGGTCATTACCATCAACCACTTGCTTGGGCTGGTTCTTATTGTGGGAGGTGTTCTTTCAGGATCTGGAGCATTGGAGGATTTAGTTTTCAGAAAGCGGAGAAAAGAGAATAGCCGGTATATATAGAGTGATTTTTAATAGCGGTGACAGGGACCTATACCAGTCAGACAAAGTGGTATAGGTACCTGTCACCTTTTCTTTTTTTGCAAAAAGTGGAATACGGGAAAAGGTGTATTTAAAGACTGCTTAAGGGAATAGAGAGGCTATAGAGAGAGGAGGAGCATGGATGTATTTATCTATAACAGTAAAGATGGCTGTGGGGCTGGTAATGCTGTTAGCGGTAACCCGTATTCTTGGAAAGAAGGAGCTTTCACAGGTAACCCCCTTTGACTTTGTCTATGCGGTTGTTCTTGGAGGGATTATTGAGGAAACGATTTATGATGAGAAAGTAACGGCGCTTCAAGTTATCTATTCGGCTCTATTATGGGGAGCATTTATTTATATCATTGAAATTCTGGCAAAAAAGAAAAATATATTCAGAAGGATTTTAAAAGGCAGAGAGTCAATCCTGGTCAAGGAAGGCAAGCTGGATGTAAAAGAGATGGAGAAAAATCATCTTGAGATGGAACAGTTTAGGACGATGCTGCGCCAGAAAGGAATATTCAGCATGAACGAAGTCAAATATGCTTATCTTGAAACCAATGGGGGCTTAAGCGTAATGAAATATCAAAAAGGAGAGCCTGTCACTCCTGAAATGATGAAACTTGAGGTGAAGGAAAAGAATCCTTCCATTTTACTGATTGATGAAGGAGAAGTAGTGGAAGACGGACTTACATTACTGGGCAAAGATGGTGAGTGGCTGAGGGAATCCATTAAAAACGAAGGCTATCATAATATCAAAGAAATATTCTGTGCGGAATGGTCGGAAGAAGAAGGGTTTTATATTGTAGCTTATAAAAAATGAGCCTTGCATCTGCAAGGCTCTCTATTAATATCCCTTTTTATAATCAACAAGATTAATGCCTGGTATACCTCTGGTTATATATTCTTTTAAATTGGGAATAAATATATCTTCAATTACACGTCTGGTATAGTATTCCGTTGATCCGGCTGTGTGCGGAGTAACGATGACATTATCAAGCTCCCATAGAGGGCTGTCTTCAGAAAGCGGTTCTTTTTCAAATACATCAAGCCCTGCACCTGCAATCACGCCGTTTTGCAGTGCGTCGATCAAATCTCTTTCCTTTACAATTTCACCCCTGCCAATATTGATAAAGAAGGCGGAATCCTTCATGAGGGTAAACTGTTTGGCTCCGAATAGCTGCCGGGTTTCCTGTGTAAGCGGAAGGGTGACGACCACATAGTCACATTGAGGAAGCACATCGTTCAGTTGTCCGGATGTAAACATTTCATCAAAATACTCTTCAGGTTTTCCGGAGTGGCGAACTCCAATCACCTTCATGCCGAATGCTTTGGCAATCCTGGCCGTTTCTTTTCCGATGGCTCCTGCGCCAATCAGGCCGATGGTTTTATTATGTATTTCGAGCTTTAATCCGGAATGGTGCCATACTTTGGCTTGCTGATTTTTTACATATGTATGGATTTTGCGGGTAAGCCCGAGCATGAGAGCGAAAATGGTTTCAGAAATAGGATTGGCATGTACGCCATTTGCACTTGTAATCTGGATGTCCTGTGATTCCATTTCTGCCAGGGGGAGGGAATCGACACCTGCACTCCAGGACTGGAACCAGCGGAGTTTGCTGTCTCCGTCAAGGACCATCTCTTTAAGTTCCTTTTTCCAGCCGGCGATGACTTCGGCTTTTTTTATTTCATTTTGCCAGTTTGCGAGATCCTTGCCGGAAATGAGCTCCCAATCGGGAATGATTTCTTTTATTTTTTTTAGCTGTGAGGGTTCCAGATCATGGGTAATGATACAGGTTCTTTTTGTCATGTGTGTGCCTCCATTTTATTTTTTTGAAAAGTCGGTAAATATATCATAGTCTATAAAGGAGAACTTTTCTAATAAAATATCCCCCGGGTGTAAGGCACCGGGGGATGATCTATCTATTAAGAGGGCTGAAAACCTATTAATTTGGCTTTCTTATCGACACCAAGCGTCGTCTTATCCGGGAAGGTAATGACAGAGCTGATGTAATCCCAGCGGATCAGAAAATGGGTGACACAATCTTCTTCCTTTTGCTGTTCTTCCGGGATGTTGGTACCGTCTTCTTTTTGTACCATTGTTCGCTTGAAGCAAGGGTTCTCAACCCAAATTCCCATGCTTTCTGTTTTGATCAGTTTAACAAGGTACCACTCATCGGGCTGAAAAATGCCTGTAATGGAGCCGACGAGATCATTTGGAAAGTTCTTGAATTTTATTTGGATCTTTTGACCTGTAAAGTTTTCAAGATGCATATATGAACCTCCTGAACTATAAAAATTCGTTTTTTTATACTCTTCCTTTATTTGAGTGTTTTAAACATCAAAAAAGCAAGATCCAGTCGTTTTGCTGGACCTTGCTTTTTTTCTAGCGTTCCCCGTCTACATATTTTCCGTGGTCTGGAACGGCAATTTCATCGAAATCATTTACAAGTCTGGTGAGGCTTTCCCTTAATACAGCGGCAGCCATGGGAATGCCGTGCCCTGTGATGGCGACATCCGGCTGAAGGGCTTCAAGTTTCTGTACGGATGTCCTGGCCGCATCCCAATCTGTCGTCAGATAGCGGGGCGGGCCGCTGATTTCCTGTTCCTGGGTGAGGACACTGTATAAGGATTCCTGTTTCACAGTTACGAAAGCATCACCTGCAATCAGCACACGATCCGACTCCCTGAACAAGGAAACATGGCCAGGGGTATGACCTGGTGTGTGGATCCATTTCCATCCTTCCATATGGGGAACATTTCCGTCTTCAGGATAGGACTGAACATGGGTTCCGAGATCGATGCCTTCATGCGGAAAAGTGGGGGACATCTTTGCGACAAGTCCGCCTTCAACACTCGCGTCAGGTTTTGGGTAATCCTGCTGTCCGGTTAGGAATGGCATTTCCAGTGTGTGTGCGTATACAGGAACCTGCCAGCGCTCTACCAAATCAATAATTGCACCAACATGGTCAAAGTGGCCATGTGTAAGAATAATGGCTTTCGGTCTGGCGTTCTCTCCAAAAAGTTCTTCGGCGGCATCCATGATTTTCTCTGCAGATTTTGGCATGCCTGCGTCAACCAGAACCCAGTCGCCGGGCTTTTCTGATATTCGCACAAAACAAACATTGACAATCTGAACTGTCAGGCAGTAAACTCCATCCGCTTCGTTTACAATCATTCCGCTCGTGGAGGAAGTCATGGGCATATAGCGTTCAGTTGATGAACTTTCCTTCAAAAATATTACCTCCTTGTTAATTTTTTAAATTACAGACCTCTTATCTTTTTGAGTATACCCGCATGTGACTTTTGTATGCGGCATATTCAGGAGGAGGAGGGAATATATGCAAAAAAAGCTCTGCCGCATAATGGCAGAGCTTTGGAAAATTAAGATAGAAATTCATGAGGGTTTAATCCGAGTTCCATGCAGATTTCTGTAACAGCCTGTTTTTCATTTTGATCAAAGTTCCCATCAGCATAACCAATCGCGATGCAATAACGGGCTACGAGGCGGGCGATCTCAGGCTTATTTCTTACCCGGCCAACTGCTTTGAAGGCTTCAGCCCGGCCGATGATCGGGTCCATCTCAATCCGCTGGACGAACATATTGAATTGCTGTATCACCTTTTGGGTATCAAACACTTTTAATTCCTGGCTGCTGTTTACAAATTCGATCATCTTTTGGCGTTCAGATGGATCAAGCCTGCCATCTGCCATGCCGACAAGAGCGCATGAAGCTACAACGGCGTCCATGACATCCTGGCTCTTGAATCGGGTGAACAGCTCCTGTGCGCGGCGCTTTTGGTCATTGGCCCACTGAGCGTAATCTGTCTGGTTAGGTGACCATGAATTACCGCAGGCATTACAGGTGAGCTTCAGCTGATTTTTACCAATAAAGCCGCCAAGAAGTCCTACAGGGCCAAGGATGAGTCCTCCGATTGCTGCTTTTCCAAGGCCAAATCCCTTTTGGCCGGTGCGGATGTTAGTGGATCCGCACCGGGTGCAGGCAATATTCCCATCTGTATAGGATTGAGCCTGTACCGGCTGTCCAAAACCTGTTTGGCCGCCCATCGCAGATGGCTGGGACGGAGGCGTGCTATATGCAGTCTGATTGTAGGCAGGCTGGCTAAAAGACGACGGGCTGTGGCCTGATTGAGACTGCTGGATTTGCTGTTGGCTGAATCCATAAGACTGCTGTCCGTAATTTGCCTGCTGCTGAAATTGGCCATTGCCGAATGATGTCTGCTGACTTGGAGCAGGCTCATCATCAACGGAAACACCGAAATTGCGGCAGAGGGCAGCTAATCCTCCCTGAAATCCGCTTGCAATGGCATTGAATTTCCACTCACCATTGTGACGGTAAAGCTCTGCAGCGACGATGGCTGTTTCAACAGTGAAATCACGGCCAAGGTCGAAGCGAATCAGCTCCTCGTTCGTCATGGCATTAAAAATTCTTACATAGGCATTTGAAACTTGTCCGAAGTTCTGTCCCTTCATCTGGGCATCATGAATGGTAATAGAAAACGCAATTCGATGGATATGCTGCGGCACCTTATTCAACTCGATGCGGATTTGCTCATCATCCCCGGCGCCGGCTCCCGTTCTGTTATCACTGCTGTAGAGAATCGATCCGTTTCCGCCGGATGGATTATTATAAAACACAAAGTCGCTGTCACTTTGCACTTTGCCGGATGCGCCTGTTAAAAATGCTGAAGCGTCCAGGTCATATTGAGATTGATTGTGGCTGACATCCCAGCCCAATCCTGCCATCACAACCTGCAAACCAGGATTGGTTTTGGTCAAATCTACTTTTTGTCCCTTGCTCAATCGAACTCCCACAGATTTCACTCCTAAATTCGTTTTTTATGTATGGATAATTTGTTATACGTACTGGAAAGAGAGAAGTTTCATAGTTTTCATTATAATGGAATCTAATGATGGAATCTAATGCGAAGTGAAACTTAGCTATTCTAAGGTTGAAAAAATGATTTTGATGCCGGCCGTAGAATAGAATATTAATGATGATGTTTTTGTCATAGGAGGAGATAAATTGAATAAAAGAGTGAAAGTATTTGCGCATCGCGGTGTCAGCGGGCATTTTCCGGAAAACACGATGGCTGCTTTTCAGGCTGCTTTGGAGGCAGGAGCAGATGGCATTGAATTGGATGTGCAGA
This sequence comes from Cytobacillus sp. EB106-05-05-XG126, assembly GCF_058791715.1. Taxonomy (NCBI): domain Bacteria; kingdom Bacillati; phylum Bacillota; class Bacilli; order Caryophanales; family Bacillaceae; genus Cytobacillus; species Cytobacillus sp. EB106-05-05-XG126. The sequence continues at coordinate 21,357 of NZ_JBYTDU010000009.1, forward strand.
TGGCGAAGGATGGTATGCTTGTAATCATTCATGACGAAAAAGTGGATAGAACGACAGGCGGAACCGGTTATATTAAGGACATGACCTTTGAAGAAATCCTGCAGCTTGATGCCGGGAGCTGGTTTGCGGAAGTGAACGCCGGAGAAACAATCCCCGATTTGGAGAAATTCTTAAAATGGGCGGCGATGGAGGGCAACGAACTGCTGATCAATATTGAATTGAAAAATGATTTGATTGTCTATCCTGGGATGGAAAAAAAGGTGATTGACCTTATCCTTAAGTATGGGTTGGAACAGCGTGTCATTATCTCATCCTTCAATGCGGAGAGTCTGAGGAGAGTCCGGGACTATCATTCAACGATACAGACGGGTTATTTGATTGAAGGCATTCCTGAAAACACACTTGATATGGCAAAAAATATCGGTGCAGACAGCATTCATTGTGAAGAGAAGTTTGCCCTATCCGAGCTTGGAAGGAAAGCAATGGAAGCAGGGTTTCCGCTGCGGGTATATACCGTAAATGATGAAACCCGCAGCGAATTTTTAACTAATGCCGGAGTAGAAGTGATTATGACCGATTTTCCGGAAAGGTTTTTGAAATGATGAGTTGGCTGGATGTAGAAATTCTGATTATCCACGCGTCCGCATAAGACACCACATCTTCAGTAAAAAGTAAAATAAGCTGCATCAAACCGCGGCAATATGAATTTATCCATGCATAAAAAAACAAGCGCACATCATGAGCGCTTGTTTTTTATACCTGCCAAAGCACCGGCTTGGCTACCATGAACCAGAGCATGAGCATTAACAGAAAAAGATAGATCCAGACGGAGCGTGTAAGCTTTCTGATTAGGAAATGCTGATCTGCTCCCGGCTCATCAAATTTCCTCAGGACGGGAGTGAAGGCCCGGGCGAGAAAAAAGACTGAGCCTCCCATGACTGCCAGGGTAGCGACGATCCATGATGTAGTCCAGGCCCAGTGGCTGTTCACGATTAAAAGGATACCCGAGCCTACAAGTACATGTCCTGCATGCTTGACAAGGCGCACGGACGTCCTGAAGATGCCGATATATGCCTGCTGGACCCCGGGATGAGCCGTTCCCAATTTATTGACGATCGGGATTAGAATAAAAAATGGTCCAACAGAAAGAATGGCACTGCTGACATGGATATACAGCAGTATTCGGTACAATATGTCCATTCCGGCAGATTACTTCTTCACTGCGCTGAATTCATGAACCCATACACGCATTTGCGGAAGCCAAGGCATTCCTGGATGCATGGAAAGGATGGATTGCTTGTAGTCTTCCAAATTTTCGAAGCCTTCCTGGCGGGCATGCTCGTCTGTTAACTCACCAAGGGATTGTGAATAAACTGTATCTACAACAAAGTCCTGTCCCTCAAGTGTCATGATTTCTCCCACATCAGCATAGCGGCCATTGCGGCGTGTAGCTGTTTTCTTTCCTGCAAGAACCTTTTCAACGTCCTCTTTAACGGTAACCATGCGGTCTACTGAACATGTTTTCGGCGGTAATGTATTTGGGTCGTGCTGATTTGACATAATCTATTCCTCCTTATGTAAATGCTTACTTTTAAAACCTTACCATACTTTCCTGCGGAAAGGCAGTTTATGAAATGTTTTACGGGTAAAAAAGCCTGGGGAAAGAATCCCTCAAGCTTAATGCCTATTTCAATTTAAATGAACTCTTCAGTGAAACAATCCTGTTAAAGACAGGTTTTTCTGCTGTCGTATATTTTGGGTCTGCATTGAAATAGCCATGGCGGAAGAATTGGAACTTATCCTGGGCTTTTACATCCTTCATATTTGGCTCGATGAAACCATGAACAATTTCAAGCGAATTCGGATTCACGTAGTCAAGGAACGTTTTGCCTTCTGCTTCGTTTTCAAGAGCCTCATCCGTATCTGCCTCAGCATTCTGATCGGCATCCTCGTCAAGAATCAATGGCTCGTACAAACGGAATTCAGCCGGAATGGCACTCTTGGCATCCACCCAGTGAAGCGTACCCTTTACCTTGCGGCCGGTAAAGCCTGATCCGCTCTTTGTTTCAGGGTCATATGTGCAATGAAGCTCCACAACATTGCCATTCTCATCCTTGATGACATCGTTGCACTTGATGAAATAAGCATGCTTTAAACGGACTTCATTGCCAGGGAAGAGGCGGAAATATTTTTTCGGCGGATCTTCCATGAAGTCGTCCTGCTCTACATAAATCTCCCTTGAGAATGGAATTTGGCGCATGCCCATTTCCGGGTTCTCCGGATTGATTTCTGCATCAAGCATTTCAGTCTGATCTTCCGGGTAGTTCGTAATTACAACCTTTAACGGACGAAGTACACCCATTGTGCGGGGAGCCTTCATTTTCAGGTCTTCGCGCACAAAATGCTCAAGCATCGCTTCATCCACTACACCTGAGCCTTTTGAAACACCCGTTTCTTTTACGAACTCGCGGATTGCTTCCGGAGTGTAGCCCTTGCGTCTTAAACCGGAAATCGTCGGCATCCGCGGGTCATCCCAGCCATCAACATAATTTTCTTCTACAAGCTGCTTTAATTTTCTTTTACTCATTACTGTATTAGTAATATTCAGGCGGCCAAACTCGATTTGCTGTGGTGTGCTTTCCATTTCACACTCTGAGACAACCCAGTTATATAGCGGGCGCTGGTCTTCAAATTCAGTTGTGCATAAGGAATGGGTAACCCCTTCAATTGCATCTTCAAGCGGGTGGGCAAAAGCATACATCGGGTAGATGCACCATGTATCACCTGTATTATGGTGAGTTGCATGTGAAACACGATAGATAACCGGATCACGCAAGTTTACGTTCGGTGAAGACATGTCAATCTTCGCTCTAAGAACTTTTGCTCCGTTTTCGAATTCGCCTTTGCGCATGCGTTCAAATAAATCCAGATTCTCTTCTGCTGAACGGCTGCGGTATGGACTTTCTTTTCCAGGCTCTGTCAGTGTTCCGCGGTATTGGCGGATCTCTTCCTGGCTTAAATCATCCACATAAGCTTTTCCTTTCTTAATTAAAAGAACAGCGCGGTTATACATTTCTTCGAAGTAATTTGAAGCAAAATGAAGCTCCTCCCACTCGTAGCCAAGCCATTTAACATCTTCTTTAATGGCATCCACATATTCCTGATCTTCCTTAAGCGGGTTCGTGTCATCAAAACGAAGATTCGTCTTGCCGTTAAAGTCGTCTGCCAGGCCGAAGTTGATGACAATCGATTTGGCATGTCCGATATGAAGATAACCGTTCGGCTCAGGCGGGAAACGGGTAATGACATCTTTGCGCTTTCCCGACTCCAGATCCTCTTTAATAATCGTTCGTATAAAATTTGAATTGTTTTCCAAACCGGTATCAGCCTTTCTGTTTATGTAGTTAGTACTTATTTTAATTATATCGGGAAGGAAAATAAAGCGAAACTTCCCTTAGCTGTGTTGCTGTCGTTTATTAGGCAATACTCTTTATTCATTCTTTCTATTATAAACAAGGCGATGGTGGAAAAAAAGTTTTTCTCAATGCTGGATGCGAAGTTTTACAAAAATGTTAAATACTTTCAGACGAGGAGGGATAAAGGGAGGTAAAAAGAATATCTCTTTAGAGGAAATAATCTATTGAATGGAGGAAGGAACATGTCTGTAAAGTATCCGGTTTTAGAAGGAGCAGAACCTTTTTATTTTGAAGGAAATGAGATTGGGATTCTGGTTTCTCATGGCTTTACCGGTTCAACTCAAAGTATGCGTCCGCTAGGGGAAGCTTATGCAAATGCTGGATATACGGTCTGCGGTCCACGCCTGAGGGGACATGGCACTCATTATGAAGAAATGGAAACAACGACCTATCAGGACTGGATTCATTCTGTTGAAGAAGGTTATCGGTGGCTGAAAGAGCGCTGCAGTACGATATTCGTTACAGGTCTGTCAATGGGCGGCACCCTGACATTGTATATGGCCGAGAAATATCCGGAGATTAAGGGGATTATCCCGATTAATGCAGCAGTTGAGATTCCTGATATGGCGGCAGCAGCCAGCCTGGAGGATGTCCGTTTCCTTGATGCAATTGGTTCAGACATAAAAAACCCTGATATAAAAGAGCTTGCCTATGAAAAGACACCGGTAAAATCGCTTGGTCAAATAACGGAACTAATGAAGAAGGTGAAAGCCGATTTAGGGAAAGTGACTTGTCCTGCGCTGATTTTTGTCTCAAAAGAAGATCATGTAGTTCCTCCTTCCAATTCACAGGAAATATACAGCGGCATTAAATCAGCTGCCAAGGAATTAGTCACCCTGGACAACAGCTATCATGTAGCAACGCTGGATAACGATCAGGATATCATTATAGATAGAACACTGCATTTTCTGCAGAGGGCACTGGAAACAAGCAGCCTTCAGGGGTGATGAGGGGAGCTTACCAGGCTCCTTTTTTTTTGGACTTTAAAAGGATATTTTCATTGTCCCAATAGTTTTTGTATGCCTTGATCTGATGCAAATTCCCGTTCCTTTTTGCAGCCAGTTATGGTAGCATTTAGTGATGCGAAATAATTATCATTTTCTTTAATAGATGAAAGGGGGATGCACTTGGAAAAGGCTGCAAAAGAGACTTTATGGACAAAGTCTTTCATTATGCTGATGGTTGGGAATTTGTTTGTTTTTATGTCGTTTCAGATGCTGATTCCAACATTGCCTCCATATATAAAGTCCATTGGGGCGACTGGTCTTGAAATTGGGCTGGTAACGGCACTGTTTTCGATTGGAGCCGTTTTGAGCAGGCCTTTCATCGGATTCATGCTGGAATATAAAGCAAGAAAGCAGCTGGTACTGATTGGTGCAGCAGCGCTTTTGGCAATAACCATTATTTATCCGCTTTCAAGCGTGGTGATGATTTTTCTGTTGTTCCGATTCATTCATGGCCTTGCATGGGGCTGGTCAACTACTGTGAATGGGACAGCGGCTGTAGATGTAGTGCCTAATTCCAGGCTCGGAGAGGGAATGGGTTACTATGGCCTGAGCGTTACGATTGGAATGATCATTGCTCCAAGTCTTGGAATCTATCTATATCAGATTACTTCCTTTACAAATCTTATTTATATCTCAAGCGTACTAGGGGTGATTGCCATTGTGCTCCTGGCCATTGTCCGCTACGAAACGCCTGAGGCTGTTATGAAAACAAGGAAAGAAGATCTTAAATTCTCTTATCTGGGCTCTTTGGTTGAAAAATCCAGCTGGTTTCCTGCGTTCATCACAATACTTGTGACCTTTGGATATGGCTCCATCGTAACGTTCATCGTTATTTTTGGCGAAGAGCGGGGCATTGATCAGATATTCCTATTCTACCTGTTTAATGCGATTATGGCATCGCTATCAAGGCCGGTTGCCGGAAAGTGGTTTGACCAGCGGGGGCCGATGGAGCTCGTGCTGCTGTGCACGTTTCTGACTTTCATAGGAATGTGGGTACTTTCCTTCGCTCATTCGAATTTGTTTATTATCATTAGCGGAATCTTGTTTGGAATTGGCTTTGGCTCATTGATTCCTACTCTGCAGTCCTGGACGTTATCAATGACACCATCCAACCGGCGCGGTGTGGCAAATGGAATGTTCTTCTCCTCCATCGACCTTGGCATTGGACTAAGCGGGCTTGTATTTGGGGTGCTTGCACAGTTTGTGGAAACGGCGGCGCTCTTCCAAATATCAAGTGTGTTCCTGATTCTGGGCATGGCTGTTACAGTCATCTATGGGAAACGGCGCCGGGCCGCCCGGCCGCAGCAGGCCTCATAATGAAGAATGAAAACTGGCAGGCAGGAATATATATTTCTGTCTGCCAGTTTTTATTTTGATTTGAGGTGGTATTAATAGAGAGAAGGTGATTCTAACTATTAAAAATATTACACAGGAATACAGCAATGTTTCAAAAATGATAGAGAAATGAAATTTTTTGCAGAAAAATTTTTGCTACAATATAAGGATAAAGGATGAAAATTGGCGTATTATGCGTTTTTTTATAATGCATGCTGATAAAGCCCTATGAAATTAGGAAATCAGCAGGCTGGATCAATAAAATTCTTTTAAAAGACGCCGCCTTTAGGCGGACTTTTAAAAATAGCACTGCGGGGGATCAAGATGACTTTAGAGAAGAAGCTAATCAGCAAAACCTTTTATAAGACCTTCATGGAATCTAATGAAAATGTGCATCCGATCAGGGTTTTGGGTGAACTGTATGTGGCTGAGCAGCAGAACGAGGTGCCTGATTTAACTAATATCCGCTTCGCCCAGGGTGAAGTCTATTTCCTTAACAAGGATTATGAAGCGGCCATTTTTAAATGGGAAAGCATTCCGAATGAATTGGGGCCGTGGGCTCAGAAAAATATGGCTGATGCCTATTTTGAATTAGATCTGCTTTCAAATGCAGAGGACTTTTATAAATCGATTGAAACAGATTCAGAGGTGTTAAAGACCGAAGTGCTCCTCCAGCTGTTTTCACTTTACATACAGCGCGGCAAGCTTGAATTGGCTGTTGAATCCATTAAAGAGGCGGTCCGGCTAAATCCGGATTATCCGGATGTGACCGATCTGGCACGAGGGTTCTTTGAAGAACACAGCGATTGGGGAAATGCAGTGGAGCTGGCTGTCAATGAAGCAATCAGGACAGAATCACTATCCTGGTTTGAAGTTCTTCATTCGTATGTGGAACAGGGGCGGACAGCAAAAATGGAGCCCAACTATTTCAGTGAGGCGCTTTCGGTGCTATACCGTGCAGATCAGGCTCACTTTGAAGGTTTATCAGCCGCTCTGTGGGACAGCTACAGGACATCAGATCTGTATTTCTCATGGCTGAAAGAATATAATCATCTTCTCCTGAATATGGAGCCAGGACGCTCACATACATGGAGCGTGCTTTCGGAGCTTTATAAAGATACTTATCTTGAGATGATCAGCGGGAAGCATTTAATTCGGGACTTATCCCATCTGATTCCCAATCACATAACGAATTGGGTGAAAATAGCTGCTCCTTCTCATTATCTTGTGTCGGCATCGGCAGTGCTGGCATGGAGCGAAATATTTCCATCCAATATTGATTCTTCTGCTGTCAGTGAAGCAGAAAGCCTTGTGAACCGTTCTGTCCGTTATCAAGAAGGTCTGGAGGAAAGCTTTAAGCTTTTCGAAAATATCATGAAATGGGCAAAGGAAAAAGGTGTCCTGATGGGTGAGCGATTTGAATGGATGGTCCGTGAGCTCCTTGATTTGGATTCCGGCCACTTGCTGATTGCCGGTGCAGCATCAAATGGAAAATCCTCGTTTGTGAACACTCTTCTCGGTGAAGAGCTGATGGGGGATTCAACCTCTGCTTCAGTACTGTTCAAGGATGGTGATGAAGCGGAAATCCATGCTATTACGGACGAGGAAGTCAGAAGCATTTATGATCTTGAGGATTTTAGGCAAAGTGCAGAGAAAAGCCAGCAGACGCTCATACGCTGCAAGATGCCATTCAGCTTTTTACAGAATAATAGACTCGCTGTCATAGATACGCCGGGTCTTGCGGGGCAGAGCAAGTTCAGAAATGGTGTGTTCCAATACCTCCATTTCGCTGACAGCATGCTATTTGTCCTGAATGCGGATTCCCCATTGACAGATAAAGAGCTGGATCTTGCTGTAAGAATGCGAGAGCAGGCTCCGGAACTGCCTATACATTTCCTTCTCAGTAAAATGGATCGGATTCCGGACAGCCAGAATGCCGTTGAGCTTCTTGACGAAACTCAGTCCCGTGTTCATACCTATTTCCCGAAAGCAAAGGTGTTTGCTTTCTCCGCCTATTATGAAAGTGAAAGCCAGCTCAATGATTTAGCCGTCTTTATCAAGTCGATGATCGATGGACGGAACCGGAAAGAAGAGCGTACAGCTAAGGTTCTTTACTATATAAAAAAATCTATCAAATTCCTGCTTGAAAAACGTGTTGAGATGGAAAACAGCTTGATTGATACGATTAAATGGAATGAAGAGATGGTGACAAAAATAAAGGGTGCCAAGAATCAGCTGATGGATATGGAAGAAGAGAAGGTCCGGACGATTAAAAGATCGTACAGCAAGATTAAAGGTGAAATGAGAGCGGATCTTGAGAAGCAGATTCCGGAACTGCTTCGGAATTGTTCAGAAATGGTGACAGAAGACAGTGATTTTGGAAAAATCCATACTGAGCTTAATGATGAGATGAATAATCGGGTACATCAATATATTGAAGATACGGTTTTGCCGGAATTTCATGTTTCCATACAGGATTGGATTGCGGAAAGTGAAGGAGAGTTCAGAAGCAGCCAGGCATATTTGGATGAAATGAGCCAAGGCTTCAATGAGCTTTACGGCGAGGAGAAAATCGCGCTGGACTGCGATTTCAGAGTCCTGGATGACTGGCGCCGCGACGCTGACCGGATGACGCGCGGGAGTGTTCAGCTTGAAAAGGCCAATATTCTAAACCGCTTTTCGCCATCGCAGTTCCTGCTCAAGAGTGCAGGAAAACTGCTTGGGGCGATTCAGCAGAATAAAACCATGCTCCATAATAAATATAAACAGTTCATTGAACATGAAGACTATAGCGAAATAGCAGAATTCATCACCGATAAATTCATGCAGCAATTCGAACTCTTCGAGAAATCGCTTGAGCGGGATATTAAGATGTTCTTCAGAAATCCGTGTGACGTATTGAATCATACAGTTGAAGAGACATATACAAACATTGCAGAAAATAAAGAAGCATTAAGCGATATGCGCAAAAATCCTGAGATTTATCAGGATCCTCTGACACTATTTGACCTGAAGCACCGCCAGTTTGAATGGATGACTTCAGCAGGGGAAAGAGTTAAGGAATATCGTTAAACATTGGGAAGGAGTTATCCTTCCTCTTTTTTTATGAAAAAAATAGAAAAGTAGGTTTGGTTTATATTAAATAAGGGTAAAGAAGCTGGTCTATTAAAACCTTAATCTCATAAAGCATGAACATGCAAAGAAAAATGATGAAGAAAAATCGGGGGAAAGAAGGAGAGAACAGGTGAGCTTTAAAAGAAAGCAAATGATGGGATTGGGCTTAACCGTATTTTTTTTGTTTATTCTAATGTTTGTCATTCTGTCTATGGTAAACGGAATGAAAGCAAACATGCTGGAAATTGTGGAGGATCGATACTATAAGGTAAATCAGGCTACAGAGATCAGACAGCTATTTTACCAGACAGACCAGCAGCTGCTAAGTGTGCTCACCGATAAAGACTCAAGCGATTCAGCCATGACGGCTGAATTGGTGAAAGCCAACCATGAGGGGATACAAACCCGAATAGTTAATTTAGAACAAGAATTAAATAGACAAAAATCCAAATTGCTTTTAAAAGAAGTGGAGCAGGCATATGAATCATATGCCCAGATGCAAAACAGCTTCATTGGATTAATGAGTAATGGTGATATGGACTCTTTGGAAGGTCTATACAGAAGTGAGAGAGAAAACCGAAACGCACTGCTGAACAAGCTGGCTGAATTTAAAGAGTATCAGGAATCCCTTATGGCGGAATCGCTGAATGGTGCAAATGACACGTATAGCCAGTTAGTATCAACTTTGGTTGCTGCGGTTGCAATAGCAATTGTTTTAATCGTAGGTGTGACGGTTTGGGTGATCAGAAGCACAGGCAGAACCATCAGCTTAATTACAAAAGGGATTAAGGATATTGATTATCAGGATCTTTCTTCCATTTCAAGGCTGAATGTCGAATCCAATGACGAAATCGGCAATATTGCGAAAGCCTTTAATTCTATGGCTGATTCCCTTGAGAATTATTACGTGAAAGAACAGCGCTATTCGGCTGAAATCAGTGAGCAAAACTGGATCCAAAGCCAGTCTGCTGCATTAGTAAGCATCTATAGCCAGCATGTGACTATAGCCAATTTGGCAGATGATTTTATATCAAGGCTGGCACCTGCCGCCGGAGCTGATCTTGGAGTCATTTATGTGAAAGATGACAACGGAAGCAAACCTGTATTTAAGAAGCAGGCTGCTTATGCAGATGGAGCGGATGATGCAGGAAGAGACTTTTTCTATGAGGGGGAAGGGTTAGCAGGGCAAACTGTCAGGGATAAGAAAACAATCTTCCTCGAGGATGTTCCTGAGGATTACAAAGTCTTATCAACTGGTTTGGGAGATGTCAGGCCGAAAAGCATCATGATGGCACCCGTTATGCTAAAGGACGAGGTAGTGGCAGTATTGGAACTGGCGAGTTTGAAGCCGTTCACTGAAGCCCAGATCAAACTATTGGAAAAAGTAATAGAAACATTAGGAATAGCCATTACGAATATTTCCGGAAGAATGGAGATTGAACGCTTACTGGCCGAATCCCAGGCACAGACAGAGGAACTGCAGGCACAGGCTGAAGAGCTGCAATCCCAGTCTGAGGAGCTGCAGGCGCAATCTGAAGAAATGCAGAGTCAATCCGAAGAGCTGCGTATGATTAATGAGCAGCTTGAAGAGCGCTCAAGAGATGCTGAAATGAAATCCGAAGAACTTCAGGCTGCCAAGGAAGAACTGGAGGAAAAAGCAAAACAGCTGGGTCTAAGCTCAAAATACAAATCAGAGTTCCTGGCAAATATGTCCCACGAGCTGCGCACGCCTCTTAACAGCATCCTGCTTTTATCAGAAATGCTGGCAGAAGACCCGGATCAAATCCTTACTGAGGAGCAGAAAGAGTTTTCCAAGGTTATACATACATCTGGACAGGATTTGCTTGCCCTCATTAACGATATTCTCGACCTTTCAAAAGTAGAGGTAGGGAAACTGGAAATCAGCTTTGAGGAAGTCAATATGGGAGAAATGTCGCAGCGTCTGAAACAGCATTTTACACAGGTGGCAAGGCATAAAAATCTTGAATTTACTGTAAGCTCTTCGGAAGAAGTTCCTTCTGTATTCAATACCGATGAGCAGCGTCTGCAGCAAATTGTGAAAAACCTCCTTTCAAATGCATTTAAGTTTACGGAAGAAGGTTCAGTAGCAGTCACGTTTGAAAAAGCTTCAAAAGGCGATTTCTTTGGCTTGCCGTTATCCAGCTATACAAATGACTGGCTGAAAATAACAGTGCTCGACACAGGTATTGGCATTCCGTCCGAGAAGCAGGAGCTGATTTTTGAAGCCTTCCAGCAGGCTGATGGCGCCACAATGAGGAAATATGGCGGAACGGGCCTGGGATTGTCCATCTCCAAGGAATTTGCCCAGCTGCTCGGCGGTATCTGCAAAGTGGAGAGTGAAGAAGGAAAAGGAAGCCGGTTTACACTCGTTATCCCGAATCTTCCAAACGGAATGCCTGAAATAGAGGCAGGTTCGCTGGCTTTCGAAGAAGCTGCTGTAACCGTTGAGCCTGTCACACAAGTGTCTGAGGCAACTGAAGCACAAGATGCTAAAGAAGATACGGAAGCAGAGCATCAGCAGACAGGAACGGAGCTTAAAGACAAAACAGTCATTGTCGTAGATGATGACCACAGAAATATTTATGCACTGAAAAATGCTTTGAAAAAAGAAGGCATGAATGTCCTTACAGCAGAAAACGGGATGCAGTGCCTCGATTTGATAATGGGTACAGAACAGATCGATATTGTTCTGATGGATATTATGATGCCGGTTATGGATGGTTATGAAACCATGAAGAGGCTTCGCGGGCTTGACAGGCACCAGGATGTTCCAATCATTGCCCTTACTGCCAAGGCAATGAAAGGCGATAGGGAAAAATGCATGGAAGCGGGTGCAACGGATTATATCAGCAAGCCTTTAAAACTGGACCAGCTGCTGTCTGTTATGAGAGTATGGCTTTCATAGTTGGCAAAGAGGAGTCCGGACAACATCCGGACACCGTCAACATCATTTTATTCTCGAAAGTTGAGGAATGAAGGAATTGAAAAAGGAAGAATTAGAAATAGAATTGCTTTTAAAGGCTATATACAGTTTATCCGGATATGATTTCCGGCAATATATGCGCTCGTCAATTGCCAGGAGAATTCAAGCTCGTCTTAGCAGGGATCGGCTGCCCAGCATAACAAGCCTCACAGAAAAGGTTATACATGAAGAGGGGTACCTGCAAAAGGTACTGAGCGATTTTTCAATCAATGTGACAGAAATGTTCAGGGACCCTTCTTTTTTAAGGCTTTTCGGAATGAGGTTGTCCCGATGCTCAGAGAATTGCCGGAGATCAGAATTTGGCATGCAGGCTGTTCGACTGGGGAAGAAGCTTACTCCATGTCTATTTTGATGGAAGAAGAGGGGCTGGGAGAGCGAACGAAAATTTATGCCACAGACATCAATGAAAAGGTGCTTAAAAAAGCAGAGAGCGGAATAATCCCGCTGCAAAAAATGCAGCTCTATACAAAGAACTACATTATGGCAGGCGGAAAAAAATCCTTTTCTGAATACTATACAACCGATTGTGAAGCGGCTTATTTGAATGCATCCCTGCTTGATCGAATGGTTTTTGCTCAGCATAATCTGGTGACTGATGGCTCCTTTAATGAGTTTCATGTGATTATGTGCCGTAATGTGATGATCTATTTTAATACAGACCTGCAAAGCCACGTTTTTAATCTTTTTAATGAAAGCCTCAGCATGGGAGGGTTTCTGGGGCTTGGCAGCAAGGAAGCGCTGCGGGTGGAATACTCTGTATTCGAAGAAATCAGCCTGCAGGAAAAGATATTCAGGAAGGGTTCTCATGTAAAATAAAAACAGAGTGCGGTCCCTATTTTGGAGGGACTGCACTCTGTTTTTTTGTAAGAAATATTATGTATTCATCCTAATCTGCCTGAATAAGAACAATACACATATCGTCATCAGCGCTTGCCTGCTGCTGCTTAGTCAGTATCATATCGATTGGCTCTGCTGTTCTGGCTGCATTCCAGTGAAAGGATGAGAAGCGCTGAAGATACTCACATGGATTGAGATTATTCTGCTCTACCGCTTCTTCCACTCCGTCTGTAAACAAGAGCAGCTGAATTGACTCTGTATAGGGAATAGTTTCTTTTTGTATGGTAATATCTTCGAAAAAACCCACTGCACACATATTGCTTGATAAGCTGAACATTTCATCTTTGTCTACAAGTGCATATCCAGCTGGATGTCCGGCGTTTACATACTCGATTGTTTTGTCTTTTTTATTAAGAACGAGGTAAATAGCTGTAAAATAATATGGAATTCGCTGATTGCGCTGGTTTAGGGAATTCATCCACCGATTTAGTTCGTTCATGACGTATTCAGGATCACTGCATGTTCTGATGGCATCTCTGAGAACAGAAGAGATAAACATGCATACAAGAGAAGCTGAAATTCCGTGGCCCATCATATCCAGCTGTATGGCAGCATAGCGATGTTCATCTATCTGGTGCCAGTAATACATATCTCCTGCAAGTTTGTTGGCTGGCAGGTAGGAAGCCTTTAACAGTGTATGTTCGTGATAAATCGGTTCGCTCAGCATGCTGGTTTGTACCTGCATGGATAAATCCAATTCATTCCTGATTTTATTTTCCTGCTCCTTATGCCAGTCCTTCTCATATTTAAGCCTTAAGGCAGCACGAATGCGGGCAAGCAGTTCCGTCTTATTAATGGGCTTCATTACATAATCGGTCCCGCCCGCATCAAGAGCTTCTGCAACTTTATTTGAGTCCTCCAATGCAGTTACAAAAATCACCGGGATATCCTTCAAATGTGGAATCTGCTGAAGCCGGCGGCATGCTTCAATTCCATCCATCTCCGGCATCATTATATCCATCAGGATCACGTCTGCTTTTATATCAGCTGAAAAAGGTGAATATCCCTGGAGATGCTGAAACATATCCTTTGCAGAAGAAAACGTTAAATGTTCTTTATACCCGGCGCGTTTTAATATATGTTGAATAACAAATAAGTTGGCTTGATTATCGTCCACAACTAGGATTCCCATAGACTTTTTCCCTTCCCGTGTTTTACGATTTAATTCTTTATATAAATATCCTTAACATATACCCTTTTGCGGAAGAGTGAAAACCACTAATTTGATTATTTTTGGCTTTATTTAATCCAAAAAATAAATACTAATTGTAAGCGTTTTCTTTTATTTTCTTAAAATAATATTATTTAACGGTGTATTCCTAGAAATCAAGTAATAATATTATATCTGGATATTTTTATGTATTTTTATGAAGAACATTTGTGTTTATATGGTGGAATTTTCTCTTGATTTCTGTGAGGATAAGAGTAAAATAAAGATTAAATTTTCAGAGATTGGGAGATGTCAGGATGAAAGTGGTGAAGTTCGGAGGATCTTCTTTAGCATCCGGAAAGCAAATCGAGAAGGTATTCAATATTGTAAATGCTGATCCAGAGAGAAAGATCATTGTTGTCTCTGCTCCTGGAAAGCGATTTTCAGAGGATGACAAGGTTACTGATTTATTAATCGCATGTGCAGAGAAACGGATTCAGGGGGAAGCAGCAGATGATTTGGCAGAAGCTGTATTGGATCGGTATGGCCAAATCGCTGATGAATTAGAGCTTGGTCCGGAAATTAAAGATATCATCAGGGAGGATCTTTTTACGAGGCTTTCCAGTGATACGCTTAATCCTGAAGTTTTCATGGATTTGATCAAAGCTAGCGGTGAAGATAACAACGCTAAGCTTGTAGCAGCCTATTTTCAGCAGCAGGGAATAGAAGCAAGATATGTGAGCCCGAAGGAAGCGGGATTGATTGTCAGTCCGGAGCCCGGCAACGCTCAGGTGCTTCCTGAAGCATATGACAAGCTGCTTGCATTAAGGGAGCAGGACGGGATCATCATCTTTCCGGGTTTCTTTGGATATAGCAGGGATGGCCAGGTCTTCACATTTTCAAGAAGCGGATCGGATGTGACAGGCTCCATCTTGGCCGGTGCAGCCAAGGCGGATTTATATGAAAACTTTACAGATGTGGATGCGGTCTATTCGGTAAATCCCTTTATTGTAGAAAGCCCTAAAGAAATCAAAGAGCTGACATACCGGGAAATGCGGGAGCTTTCCTATGCAGGCTTTACTGTCCTGCATGATGAAGCGCTTGTACCGGCATTTCGGGCCGGAATTCCTGTGCAAATAAAAAATACGAATAATCCGTCTGCTCCCGGCACCAGGATTGTGAACGAGCGGGATAACACGAACGGACCTGTGATCGGGATTGCCAGTGATCAGGGATTCTGCAGCATCTATGTCGGCAAATACTTAATGAACAGGGAAGTCGGCTTTGGGAGGAGGCTGCTGACCATTTTGGAAGAGAATGGCCTCAGCTATGAGCATACACCCTCTGGAATTGATGACATTTCCATTATTCTGCGGGAAAACCAATTTACTGATGGGATGGAGGAAGAAATTCTGAATCGCATACAGCATGAACTTCATGCAGATGAAGTGAAAATCCAGCACAGCCTTTCACTTATTATGGTGGTTGGAGAAGGGATGCGCCAGAACATCGGAACAATGGCCCGTGCCTCCAAAGCCCTCGCTAAAGCGAAAGTCAATATGGAAATGATCAATCAGGGCTCATCTGAAGTGAGCATGATGTTTGGCGTACAGGCAGCGGATGAGGTACGTGCGGTACAGGCGCTTTATAATGAGTTTTTTGCTGCGGTGGCAGTAGTGTGATCATTTATGCGAAGGTAAATATGTTTATACGAAAAGAGCCAAAGTAAATAGGCTTTATATGCAATCAATCAAACGTTTGATTGAAAAAGCTTGGGGCATTAGCCTCGAGCTTTATTTTTTTGTATGAAAAATCTTAGGATAATCAAAATAAGAAGGAAACTTTTTCAATTAGGAAGGAGAAAAGGATATGAAGAAATTACTGATCATAGGAATAATGCTGCTCATGCCGCTGAATATGCTGGCAGCTCCGGGCAGTGCAGCTGCACAAAAACCGTGTCTTACCCAGTCAGAGGTTAAGTTTGAAAACGAATTCCGCAGACTATGGATCGACCATGTATTATGGACAAGCAACTATATTACAAGTGCCACAACTGCCGGGGCGGAGGATCAGAAGCAGGTATTGGCGCGCCTGCTTAAAAATCAGGAGGACATAGGGAATTCCATTAAGCCATATTACGGAGAAGCTGCAGGAGCTAAGCTGACAGAACTGCTTAAAGAGCATATTGTCATTGCGGGTGATATCGTGGAGGCTGCCAAGAGCGGTCAGGGTGCAAAGGTGAACCAGCTGAACAAAGAATGGTATCGCAATGCCGATGATATCGCTGCTTTTCTAAGCGGAGCCAATCCAAATCTGAAAAATGAAGATGTGAAAAAACTGCTTTATAAGCATTTGGAATTAGTAACAAATGATCTGACAGCAAGTCTTGTTAAGGATTGGGAAGCAAGAATTGTTTCGATTGATGAGGGAGTATCGCATATCATTATGATGGCAGATGCCATTTCTGATGCGGTTGTGAAGCAATTCCCAAACAAATTTAAAGGGTAACTGCAAGAGGCTTCAGCTTTGCTGAGGCTTCTCTTTTTTTTCCTTTGACAAAGCAGCATGTCTCATTATAAGCTATTTAGCGTGCCGAAAAAAATAATGTAAATTTTTCACATATAGAAGGAGGGGTATCCGTTTTGTCAGGAGATCAAAAGAAAAAGATGATCATTTTGATGATCAATATGTTTATTGCAATCGGAAGCTTTGGGATTATCATTCCGATTTTGCCGGCTTATTTGGAATCCATTAACCAGGGAGGAACGGCAGCAGGCCTGATGATTGCCATTTTTGCGGGTGCCCAGCTGATTTTTTCTCCTATCGCGGGAAAATGGGCTGACCAGTACGGACGCAGAAAGATGATTATTTACGGGTTAGCTGGTTTGACATTATCCATGCTTGTCTTTTATGCAGTAGATTCCATTTGGCTGCTTTACTTTTCACGTGTCATTGGAGGCATTGGAGCTGCCTTGCTGATTCCAGCTATTTTTGCTTACATTGCTGATATTACTACCATGGAGCAGCGTGCAAAAGGGAATGGTCTTGTTTCAGCTGCAATGTCACTTGGAATTGTGGTTGGGCCTGGAATTGGCGGATTTTTGGCAGACTTCGGCCTAAAAATGCCATTTCTGATTTCCGCGCTTGTTTCTCTAGTGGCTGTTATTTTTTCAGTTGTGCTCCTTGAGGAAAGCAGCACATTGCAGACAGTGCCGGGAGAGATGCCTGAAGAGGAACCGATGGTCAAGAAACTGGCCATGTCCGTTAAGAAGCCTTATTTTATTCCGCTTATCATTACATTGGTGATGAGCTTTGGACTAATGGCGTATGAGTCAGTTCTTGGGCTCTACCTTGATAATGAATTTGCTGCTACTCCGCAGGAAATTGCCCTTATGGTGACTTCGACAGGAGTCATTAGTGTTATTGTTCAATTATTTGTAGTCGATCGTGTGGTTAATAAATTCGGTGAAGGAAAGGTATTGAATATCTTTTTGGCTGTTGCAGCGTCAGGATTCCTTGTCTCACTGTTTGCAGGAAGCTATGCACTTTTCTTCGTTATTTCGCTGATCATTTTCCTTGCAACTTCCATTCTTCGACCGGTTTTGACCACGCTAATTTCAAAAATGGCCGGTAATGAACAGGGGTTTGCCATGGGAATGAACAATGCTTATATGAGCATTGGAAACGTTCTGGGGCCAACGATTGCCGGTGTACTTTATGATGTACGGATAACCTATCCGTTTGTTCTTGGTTTGGCCTTATTGATCGTTACATTGTTTATCACGATTGCCTGGCAGAAAAAGGAGCCAAAACCAAAGGCAGCTGTGTAGAGAAAGGCTTGGAGACGTTGTCTTCAAGCTTTTTTACTTTTCTTTTTCACATAATAAATCAGCTTTAATGCCAGGCTGAAATTGTGGCAATTTTGTGAAAGAAACCTAGTTCGATTGACATGAGTTAAAAAATACATTATTCTGAAAATAACAAAAATATTGAGCGGATGACGGCTGCGGGAGAGAGCATACAGTAGCCACCGAAGGAGCAAGCTTCAAAAATACCCTTGAAGCCAATCTCTCAGGTAGACAGAACCTCAGTCGGACGCATCTCTGGAGAGCGCGCATGGACTTTGCGACACCAAAGGGGTCAAACTCTCAGGTAAAAGGACAGAGAAGGGGGATAAAGAAGCCGCCTTTTTTCTGTCCTTTTTATATGGATGGCAAGGCAGTTGGAGGAATCTATATGAATACAAATATTAACGCAAACCGGGCGACATTGCTGATATCCTGTCCAGAGAGACCGGGCATCATCTCTACAGTCTCTAACTTTCTGCTGGAGCATAACGCGAACATTGTGCATTTTGACCAGCACACAACCGATCCGCTGGCAGGCATCTTCTTCATGCGAATTGAATTCGATATGAATCATTTTGATGAGTCCTTTTCAAAACTGAAAGAGGATCTGCCTGAGATGGCCAAGGAATACTCTATGGAGTGGAAGCTGAGCGGCAAAGGCGAGCGCAAGCGGATGGCCATATTTGTTTCTAAAATGGATCACTGTCTGCTCGAGCTGCTGTGGCGCTGGAAATCGAAGGAGCTTGAAGTGGATATTCCCCTTGTGATCAGCAATCATCCTGACATGAGGGAAGTGGTAGAAGGTTTCGGAATACCATATCATCATGTTCCGATTACACCGGACACTAAATCGGAAGCTGAGCAAAAGGCAGTAGAGCTGCTGGATGGAAAAGCGGATTTCATTGTGCTTGCGAGATATATGCAGATTCTTTCACCGAGCTTTATTTCCAAATATCCAAACAGGATTATTAATATCCATCACAGCTTTCTGCCGGCCTTCGTGGGAGCCAATCCTTATGCACGGGCGTTTAACCGTGGAGTCAAGCTGATTGGGGCAACTGCCCATTATGTAACAAATGATTTGGATGAAGGGCCGATCATTGAGCAGGATGTCCAGCGGGTTAACCACCGGCACACTGCACAGGATCTCAAAATTGCCGGCAGGCATGTGGAGAGGCAGGTCCTCGCACAGGCAGTCGCCTGGCACGTAGAAGACAAAGTCATAGTGCATGGCAATAAAACGATTGTTTTTTAAGAGGCACTGTCAAAAATAGATCTTGCATCAAGAAGATTACCAGCATCATGAAAGAAGGTGAGCAGAAATGAAAAGGAAAAAATTATCAATGCTTGAAATGATTAAGGTTAATAAAGAAGAGCTTTTAAAAGATCGCCGTGAGCTTGAGAAGATCGAAAAAAAAATAGACGATAAATATGCAAAAGCACAGTAAGAAAGTACACCCGGCCTGGGAATATAGCAGGCCGGGTTTTTTTATGAATTAAAACGCCCAGGGAATCCCTGGGCGCCAACTTCTTATTTTTGTCTAAAGAAATCTGTGAAAGCATGATACATTTCCATACCCTGATAAAAGAACAGGCTGGAAGCTGTTAATGAAAATAACCCAATCATTAAAAATCTAATCCACATTATGTCTTCCTCCTTTAATTGTTTTGTTGGACAATTAAGGAGCTTGAATGACATAATTCGCCTCGTAGAAAATTGGAGTATAAAATATCTTTCTCCTGCGGGCAATGTGCAGAGCACTATATACAAAAAGGATAACTGTCAGAATTGTAATGGATAAAGAGATGATATCCAACGTGAAGATATGCTTTTTGGGATCATCTTTTAATAGGAAGCTCTCGGTAAAGTCCGAAACTGTTACCGCTTTGCTTTGGTCCATTGGAATGTCATTATAATGGACACCAGGATATTGGGTAATGAGAAAGGATAAAAACACAGACAGCAGTAAAAGTGGCATTACCTGGCGTTTCCTCATTCCCTCACCCCTTTTCAAGATTATAACTATCATCATAACCACTATTTATAGATTAGTAAACTAAAAGATTTTGACAGGATTCGTAAATATTCTATGTATATATTGTAAAAATAGCTGGGACAAATGATACAGGGGAACAAAGGCTTTTTGGCTGCAAGTCTAGATTACAGGTGAAAGAATAACCAAATCCTTACAAAAGACCTGATAAAATAGGCAGAGGTATTGTCATTCTCCTTTACACATCTTCATATTGCTTTAAAAAATGCCTCTTATAATCAAATGTGAATCCAGATTGAATTAAGAGGTGAAGAAAATGAACAATGAGAGATCGATTGATGATTTAATCAGAAAGTTTAATGAAGAAAATCTGAAGAGGGACATTGACCGCCGGAGCTTTCTATCTGGCGCAGGGAAAATAGCAGGTTTTTCGCTGGCGCTGGCTATGGCGCAATCATTAGGGGTGGGTAATCTAAAGGTTGATGCTGCTCCTAAGTTCAGCAAATACCCTTTTACGCTCGGTGTCGCATCAGGAGATCCTCTTTCTGACAGTGTGGTTTTATGGACAAGACTAGCGCCCGATCCACTTAATGGAGGCGGGATGCCAAATCATGCTGTACCGGTCAAATGGGAACTTGCTGCAGATGAACACTTCCAAAAAGTTGTTAAACACGGGACTGAAATTGCAGTGCCGGAATTGGCGCATTCTGTGCATGTGGAGGCAGAAGGCTTAATGCCAAACACTGTTTATTATTATCGTTTTAAAAGCGGCAATGAGCTTAGCACAATCGGCAAAACAAAGACACTTCCGCCTGCGGGTGCCAAAGTATCAGGGTTATCATTTGCATTTGCTTCATGTCAGCAGTATGAACATGGATTTTTTACAGCCTATCAGCATATGGCAAAGGAAAATTTGGATTTTGTCATTCACCTTGGCGACTACATATATGAATATGGACCAAATGAATATATTTCACCAACAGGAAATGTCCGCCATCATAGCGGACCGGAAATTATCTCTCTAGAAGATTATCGGAATCGACATGCTCAGTATAAATCTGATCAGCATCTTAGAGAAGCTCATGCTGCTTTCCCTTGGGTGGTCACTTGGGATGACCACGAAGTGGAAAATAACTATGCAGGAGGGATTCCGGAAAAAGGTCAGTCGGCTGAAGCATTTATTAGACGCAGGGCAGCAGCTTATCAGGCATACTATGAGCACATGCCACTCCGGTTATCTTCCATGCCAAATGGTGATGGTATGCAGTTGTATAGGGAGTTCAGCTATGGCAGCCTGGCGTCATTCCTTGTGCTTGATTCCCGGCAATATCGGGATGACCAGGCAAATGGTGATGGCAGCAAGCCGCATACACCGGAGTCGCTTGATCCAGCCCGGACTCTCCTTGGCAAGGAGCAGGAACAGTGGGTTGAAAGCAATCTTAGTACCTCCAATGCTCATTGGAATGTGCTTGCACAGCAGGTGTTTTTTGCCCAGAGGAACTTCGGGACAAGTGCTTCGCCGAAGTTCAGCATGGATGCATGGGATGGATATCCCGCTGCCAGGGAGCGCCTGGCTGATTTCGCAGCTTCAAACAATATCGAAAATCTGATCGTCCTGACTGGAGATGTTCATGCAAGCTGGGCTTCCAATATTCTAACAGACTATGATGATCCAAATGCAAAGCTGATTGGGGCCGAATTTGTCGGAACCTCTATCACATCAGGAGGGAACGGATCAGATGTGAGAGCAGATACGGAAAAGACGCTTGCAGAGAATCCGCATATTAAGTTTTTTAATAATTATAGAGGCTATGTCCGCTGCCGGGTAACACCAGAGCAATGGCGTGCGGATTATCGGGTTCTTCCATTCGTAACAGAGCCAGGAGCGGATATTTCAACAAGAGCATCATTTGTTTTTGAAAAAGATCAGGCTGGATTGAAGCAGGTTTCGGCTTCTGCTGTCCCTCAGGGAGTTCGAATATCTGCCGAGGTTGAGGAAGACCGTCATCGTGCCCATAACCGGGCACATGAAAAGCAGCTTAAGAAAAAGCGCGAAAAGGTATTACATTAATAGGACGGTGAGAAGATGATTTCTAACATTGGCATTCCAGGCTTAATTCTTGTTCTTGTCATTGCCTTGATCATATTTGGGCCATCAAAGCTTCCCGAAATTGGGAGGGCGTTTGGGCGGACATTAACTGAGTTTAAAAGCGCGGCAAAAGACTTAGTGTCAGATGAGGGAATGAAAGAAGAGAAAAAGCCGGCACTTTCAGCTCTGAAAAGAGAAAAGTAGGGAATAAAAATACAGGCGCAAATTAGCCTGTATTTTTATGTGTATTAATATGTGAATAATTTCACATAATGTTCATTTTTGAATAATCCATAACAACAAGAAGTATATTATATTAATACTGTACTAATATTGTTTAAATAATTTTAAATGCCACCAAGGAGGCATAACAAACCATGAAAAAAATATTTCAGTTATTATTAATAATAGGCTTAGTCATGACGCCTTTTTTTACAAGCGCTCATGTGAAATGGTTCACGAATGTGGCGCCTCAAAAGGAAACCATTGAAAATATAATATCACCTTTATTCATGGGACTGGCCCTGGCTGCTGCGATTGTCCTTGCGCTATTGACATTGATTATCCCAAAGACTTCACAATGGGCTAAAGTCAAAAAGCTTGATGACTGGCTCTCAGGATTCCGCAAATACAGCAGATATATCCTGAAGTATGGAACTGCTGCGGCGTTAATAATCCAGGTAACGAACGGAACATTGTTTGCGCCTGAATTTCATTTAACCAGCACGATTGCTATGATATTAACGTGGGCTGCGATTGGCTTTCTGCTAATTCCTCATCATATTTCAACAAAGGCCGGGGCCGTTATTTTACTGGGGCTGTTTGTGTACGTTACCATGCAGAATGGCATTTTCCATATGCTTGATTATGGATATTATGTTGCCATTATTGGAGTCCTGATGGTCGGCAGCACGAAGCTCGAGAAGGTTGGATTTCCATTCTTATATTTGGGCACAGGTTTATCTTTATGCTGGGTGGCTGTCGAAAAATGGGTATATCCAAGCATGTCACTGGATATTGTGGCCAATCATGGAGTCCCTACATTCGGATTTGCACCTGCTGCATTCGTTGTTATAGCTGCATTCATTGAATTTGTGGTCGGTTACCTTCTTGTAGTAGGGATTCTTAACCGTGTAGTTGGCTTCGTCGTGACAGTTATTTTCATCACTACCACAATGCTGTTTGGCATGACAGAAGTGATCGGGCATTTTATGATCCATATTGTGCTGATTATTTTCATCATTGAAGGGGTGTCTTTCTATAACCCGCCGATCAAGCTGCACAAAACTAAGGCGGATCAATTTGTGTTTGTATTCCTGAACTTTATTTTCGTCCTTTCGACATTCACTTTAATTTATTACCGATTTGCATAAGCATTGACATTTTGAATAAAATAGAATATGCTTAATTTAAATAGTTGAATAGTTTCTCCTAAAGGGGAGTAGCTTTTACAGCAGAGTCGTCATTTCGGAGTTAAGAGCTCCCGGCTTTGTTGGCAACCTTAACGTTGTTAGCAAGACCTTTGCCTGTTTCGGGTAAAGGTCTTTTTGTTTTTTAAAACCTTTACCGCTTGCTGGTAGAGGTTTTTTTATTGCCTGATATAGCTTGGCAATGGAAATCCTCAATCGACATAACTGCAGGGAAACAGTGCGAAGCTTTCAATACTTAAAAAACAAAGGAAAGGAGTTCAGGATGAAAAAAGCTAAAGTATCATTTGCAGAATTAATTAAGAAAAACAAGGAAGAGATGCTGAGAGATCAAGAGTTGCTGGCTAAAATTGAAAAGCGTTTAGACGAAAAATACACAAAGGTTAAATAAGGGAGGGTGTTTAGATGGAATTATCATTAATACTTGAGTACGGATGGGTGCTGCTGCTGCTTGTGGCGCTGGAGGGTTTATTGGCTGCTGATAACGCGCTGGTGCTGGCGATTATGGTAAAGCATCTTCCGGAGGAGCAGAGGAAGAAGGCTTTATTCTACGGGTTGGCTGGAGCGTTTGTTTTCCGCTTTGGATCGTTATTTGCAATTTCTTATTTAGTTGACGTATGGCAGGTTCAAGCGATCGGAGCACTGTATCTTCTGTTCATCGCGGCCAATCATATATTAAGAAAGTTTCTTGTGAAAAAAGGCGAGGCAGAAGCAGAGATTACAAAATCAAAAAAGCAATCAGGCTTTTGGCTTACGGTTTTTAAAGTAGAGCTTGCTGATATTGCTTTCGCTGTAGACTCTATTCTGGCAGCAGTCGCCCTGGCTGTGGCTCTTCCGGATTCAGGACTTGGCCATGTAGGCGGACTTGACGGCGGAAAGTTCTTTGTCATCTTTGCAGGCGGTATGATCGGATTGATCATTATGCGTTTTGCTGCTAACTTATTTGTGGATCTGCTTCACAGGAGACCTGGACTTGAGGTTGCAGCATTTGGTATTGTCGGCTGGGTTGGTGTCAAACTGGCTGTCTACACAATGTCCCATCCGGCGCTGGCGATCCTGCCTGAAGGATTTGCCAAGTCGACGGAATGGAAAGCTACTTTCTACGTAGTCTTAATTGGAATAGCATTAGCTGGATGGTTTCTTTCCAAGGAAGTACAGGAAGTGCCAGCAGAGGAAAAAGCAAGCTGATCAAGCAGGGCGGAGGTTATCCGCCCTGTTTTTTTAATGAGCACTTTCAATCAAACGTTTGATTGAATACCCATGAGCCCGGAGCCAGCTTGCCATTCTTCTTTCAGGATGCTCATTTCTATTAAGCTCCAATAATCATTTTTAACTTTATTGGTCTGCCTGAGAAGCCCTTCTTTTTGGAAACCTGCCTGTTCGTAAATCTTAATAGCAGGCAGATTAAAATCGAAAACCCCGAGACTGACTCTATTTAATTTCAGCTCCTGGAAGGCTAAGTTCAGGATTTGATGAATCATTTCTGAAGCATACCCTTTCCCCCGTGCTGCAGGGCAGATGAAAACTTTGCCAATCCTCGCAGTTTCGTTGACACGGTCTACTCTGCCTAGGGAAATATGACCGACAATTTCATCGTTTGCCATAACTTTGAATATATAATCCGAGCTGGTATCCAGATTCGCAGAGCGTATATACTTAGCAAGCTGCACATGATCAAGCGGGAATTCGAAATGAGCACCGCTCCACTGAATCATTAATTCCGGTGTGCTGATCCAGCTGATGAGCAAATCGAAGTCTTCTTCTGTAAAAGGTTCTAATATTACCATGGGAATCTCCTTATATTTATCATCTAATTGTGCTTTTTTTATCTATTTTACAGAGTTCAGGAAAAATCCTTCTAAGCTATGCGTGAAATAAAAGTAATGAGTACATATTAATTTAAAGAACCATAAGAAAGGAGCAAATAAATTGTCTAGAAAAGATGAGCAAAATAAGAAACAGACACAGGGCCCAAAAGAAGAAAGGGAGCTTGTCAATGAGTTTGGAAAATATAAAGGGGATCAGCCGGTTCCGCAGCCTAAGGATTATGATGAGATAGAGTATTAGAAAAAGCAGGATAATCCCTGCTTTTTTAAATCTAAGCCTCTGGCCTTAGATTATTTTAATGCTGAGGGAGCTTAATCCTTCTTGTATTTCTTTTTAAACTATAGGTAAGAAAAGCAAGAAGGGGAAAATGTATGAATGAAAAATTTGAAGTTAGTTTGCATGGTCTTATCATTTTAATATCACTTTCTATGTTGTTTAATTTTTTTCCGACACTTTTGCCTGCTTACAAATGGGTTTTTATTACAGGTATGGCTGCTATATTAGTGATGGATGTTTACTTTATTTCAGCAGGCAGGTTATCCCGATTGAAATACAGCAGACTGGCACTGATTTATATGTTCAGTCTGCTGTTAATCGTTTTTATTGCCTTTTATGTAACAAAAATACTCGTTATGACTGATGCCTATGGGCTAGAGAGTATACTGAGGGAATATGAAGCGGAGGGAAAGCTCATCTTTTTCCTGATTTGCTTTTTACAGCCCATCCTTTTGCCGCTTCCTGA
The DNA here is from genome assembly GCF_058791715.1 of Cytobacillus sp. EB106-05-05-XG126. Lineage (NCBI taxonomy): Bacteria > Bacillati > Bacillota > Bacilli > Caryophanales > Bacillaceae > Cytobacillus > Cytobacillus sp. EB106-05-05-XG126. The sequence continues at coordinate 47,267 of NZ_JBYTDU010000009.1, forward strand.
AGCCGTCACACTGCCTGCAGGAAGTGCCGTTTTCGGTCCTGCTGCCGCTGCCTTTCTTGGATTCACAGGTACACTTTTGGGGATTATTGTTATGTTCTGGACTGCAAGGATAGGGGGATTAAAGCTTGTATCGAGGTTTATAAAGGCGCGGCATCTGGACAAATACCAAAAATACATGGAGAGAAATGAAAACACCATACTAGTACTGCTGTTTGTTATTCCGATATTGCCGGATGAGATCATTTGTGTTGGAGCAGGAATGGGTGGTGTTTCATTTAAGAAGTTCCTGGGAATTGCGTCCGTATCCAAAATAGCAACTTCCTTGCTCCTGGCTTACTCTCTTTCATTCGCCAATGCACTATCTTTATCTGGCTTACAGTTTTTACTGGTTGTTTCAATGGTGATAGGAGTATTTTACAGTGTTTTTCACTTTTATAAAAGAAGAAAAGAAGCTATTAGGATTTTCCGTAAGCTTTAAATGGTTCCTCCTATCGCTGTCAGCGAAACTACTCAGGCAACGATAGGATTAATCACTCTAAATAGATGCAAAAATTCCCGATGCTTTGGCAACAACCTGATTCTGATCGTTATAAATCAGGCAATCTGTGTGGCTGAGTGTCCGTCCTCTTTTCACAAGGTGAGCATCGGCAACTAGATATTCCCCTGTCGCCCCCTTTAAGAAACTGACCTTCAAGTCAGCGGTCACCACGGACTGCTTCTGATTTTCATCCGGCTCGAAAATATTCCCCATTGCTACATCCGCAAGAGTGGAAATGATCCCTCCATGCACCAGTCCCGCGCTGTTAATAAAGAGCGGCTGGATGGGCAAAGTGACTTTCATTTTGCTCTCACTGATTCTTTCGTAATGTAATTTCAGAAATTCATCAAAAGGCTGTTTGATTAGCATTTGCTACACTCCAATTTCTTTAAGTTAGGCTGTTTTCGCAAAGTTTGTTGCTTTATATATTTAATTTGCTGAGTTGATTGGAGCGAAAGGTGCGAGATCCTCGAAAATGCATTCGCATTTTCTTCGTGCGGTGTTTACTCAATGGAAACTTGCGGGAGTAGCGTGACAGGTGAGACCCCCCAGACGCGCAGTGTTGAGGAGGCTCACCGCCCGCCCCGCTGTTCGCTGAGCATCCTGGAGCGAAAATCAACGGACAACATTGATAGGCGAAAAAACTATTTTTACGAAAAGAGCCTTAAGTTAACATGGTTATTCCCGATTTTTTGTGAAATCCCTGCTAATTTGCAGAGAAAAGGCTCCAAAATTGTTACATAGTTTCTTAAAATCTAAAAAAGTGATATTATTTTCAATAAATTCAAAAAAAGGCGGGCTGGATGATGGCAAAAGTAGAGAATATTAGTTTCGCAGAAAACTTTCCTATTTCATTTAAGGAACTGGAAGAAGAAGCAGAGAAAGTAATGGGAGCAGGTGGATTTGGCTATGTTCAATCAGGAGCCGGCGGGGAAGAAACGCTGAAAAAGAATATCGAATCCTTTGCAAAATACTCAATAGTACCGAGGATGCTGAGAGATGTTTCAGTGCCTGATATAAGTGTGAAATTATGTGGAAAAACATATCCTTACCCGGTTTTCCTGGCACCAATTGGGATGCAGCGGCTTGAACATAATGAGGGAGAGCTGGCGTCTGCACGGGCAGCAGCTTCGTTTGGAGTTCCTTTTATCCAGAGCACAGTATCCAGTTATTCCATTGAAGAAATCGCAAAGGCAACAGGCTCGAGTCCAAAATGGTTCCAATTATATTGGTCCAATTATGAAGAAGCATCTTTCAGTATGGTTCGCCGTGCGGAAGAAGCGGGGTATGAGGCAATTGTGTTAACGGTTGATACGGTGATGATGGGATGGAGGGAAGCCGATTTAAGAAACAATTTTTCCCCGTTAAAGCTTGGCTATGGTAAAGCAAACTATGAAAGCGATCCCTTCTTTATGGCTTCTCTCCAGGACGGTGATGTCGTACAGGGAATCCTTGATAATATTCATCATCCAACATTAAGCTGGGAACATATTGCCAGATTAAAAGAGAAAACCAGCCTGCCCATTTTATTAAAGGGCATTCTCCACCCTGAGGATGCCAGGCTGGCCGTTGAAAGAGGGATAGACGGTATCATTGTCTCCAACCATGGCGGCAGACAGCTTGATGGAGTGATTGCGGCGATTGATGCGCTTGAACCGATTGCGAAGGAAGTTAAAGGAAGGATTCCAGTATTGTTTGACAGCGGCATTCGCCGAGGCTCAGATGTGGTTAAAGCTCTGGCACTGGGAGCTGACGCCGTTTGTCTGGGGCGGCCGTATGTGTACGGCTTGGCCATTGGCGGGCAGGAAGGAGTTGAAAAAGTGCTTGCCAACTTTATAGAAGAAACAAAAGTGTCTCTGTCTCTTGCGGGGGTGGGGAATTTAAAGGATATTGCTGGTCTGCGGTTAATTCGATAAAACCTTCTTAAAAAAATTCTGGGTTGTTGACAGTTGAGACTGTGTTTAATAGTATACCTATAGGGGTACATTATTAATATGCCATTACTAAAGGAGATGCAGTTATGTTCGATTACACAGCTGAAACCGAAAAATCAATTGAAGAAGCGATATCCTCACTGGAAGGAAGTCTGAAGGACGAAAAGTTCGGAGTTCTATGGCAGTTTAATGTTCAGGAGAAGCTGCAGGAAAAAGGCTTGGAATATAACGAGGCATTCCATGTGTTAGAGGTATGTAATCCGAATGAAGCACATCGCGTTTTAACACAGAATAAAATGGCCGGCTACTTCCTGCCTTGTAAAATTGTCGTCTATGAAGACAAGGGCAAAACGAAAATTGGGATGCCTAAGCCGACAAGTATGATTGAGCTAATCAATGACGAATCTGTTCAAAGCTTCGCAGCAGAAATTGAAGAGCGCTTAATCCAGTGCATCAAGAGAAGTATATAAGTTAAAAGTTTGATGACAGTGCCGGAATAATTTGTTAAGCTTGAAATAGCTTATCAAATTAAATATCTATGTAACTACTAGGGGTGCCCCGAATGTGCGGGCTGAGAGGAAAGCGCTTATAGCTTTCCGACTCTTATGGACCTGATCTGGTTAATGCCAGCGGAGGGAAGTAGGATTTGACAATATGTCGATTCATATACTTAAACCAAGCCGGGTCCTTTGTGGGGATCTGGCTTTTTTGTATACATACTTCTCATCGAGATAAGCAATCAGGCTGCCCTTTTAGAAAGGAGGTTTAGATGAACAGAACCCGATTGTTGACTACGATGGCACTATTTACGGCGATTGGGACACTGGGATCCCATTTGCTCTGGTTTCCGGCAGGTATAGCCAAGGCCTATCCGGTTCAGCATGCGGTAAATGTATTGGCCGCGGTGACTCTTGGACCACTGCCGGCAGCAGCCATTGCTTTTATGATTGCTTTGCTGCGTAATATGCTTGGATTCGGGACGCTGCTTGCGTTTCCAGGCGGCATGATCGGTGCGTTTTTGGCTGGTGTCCTTTATTTGAAATTCGGCCGGAAAATATGGGCTGCCGCTGGCGAGGTTTTGGGCACCGGTATAATCGGAGCATTGTTTGCTGTTCCGTATGCAAAATTTCTCATGGGCAGTGAAGCTGGTGCATTCTTCTTTGTGCCGCCGTTTCTGGTCAGCAGCATTGCCGGTGCGGCGATAGGCTTGTTGGTGTTAGCGAAGGTTAAAGAGAAGAATTTGGTTCAGAATATGTGATGATTTTGGGCTGGAGAAGTAAGATTGGTTAGCAGAGTAAGGGAGAGCAGCATAGCAATCTGACTTTATGAGCGATTTTCAAGAGTTATGGGCGAAATCCAAAATGTATGAGCGAAAAACGTCAAGTTAGACAATCGATAAAAAAACAATTAAAAATGTTAGAAAACTGCTAGGGGCGCTACGGCTGAGATAAGGAGCTTTTCCTTGGTCCCTTGGAACCTGATCTGGATAATGCCAGCGCAGGGAAGCAGTGAGGACCTCATTATATATCCTCATGCTTTTTCCCCGGCAGCTTCTGTATTTAATTAAGGAGGCTATTTTTTATGACTTTTTCAGAAATTCTGCGCAAGGAAAATGAAGATTTGTTTCAGCTGATATTTGAACATCCATTTGTTCAGGGGATCGGGAGAGGGGATGTGCCGAAAGAGGCGCTTGCTCATTACATTAAAGCGGACTTTGAGTATTTGAATGCGTTCATGCATATTTACGGAATTGCGATTTCAAAGTCAGCTGAACGTAAGGATATTGCATACTTTAACCAGCAAATAGAATTTGTATTGAACAGCGAAGTACACCCCCACCATAATTTTTGCCAGCAGATTGGGGTGGATTACGAAGCATTGCAGGGATATCCGCTTCCGCCGACAGCCGATCATTATGTAAAGCATATGATGTATCATGCCCATACAGGCGGCATGGGTGAAATACTCGCTGCATTATTGCCTTGCCCATGGACTTATTGGGAAATTGGGCTTGAGCTCATGAAGCAATATGAGCCAGATGAGAACCATCCGTTTTATCCGTGGATTTCTTTTTATGCAAACCTTAGAGTCGAAGCTGTGACCATGAATATGAGAAACCGTTTGGATGAACTTGCTGAAGCGGCATCACCGGAAGAAAGGCAGCGAATGAAGGATGCTTTCCGAAAAAGCTGCCAGCTGGAGCTTGGTTTCTGGGAGATGGCTTATACCTGCGAAGAGTGGCCGGCGGGCAATCCGGCAGCAGTCAGATAGAAAAGCGTAAGCGACTCGCTCACCCTCGACACCTCGATGTGCAGGCTGCTTGCGCTAGAGAGTTATCGAAGTTCAAAATTTTATACTTTCTTATTTAATAAGAAAAACGCCTGCATCTGCTTTATGGCAGTGCAGGCGTTTTTTCAAAATCCCATCTGTAGTGAGCGGTAATGGGAGTCTTAAAAGAAGATAGTTTTACTTCTGCTGCAAATGGGGTGGAGTTATGTATTACGTATGGAATGCCATCTTTAGTCCGTTTGTCAGATATGAAAGCCACATGGTCGAATTTAGGAGAAAGGAAAACCACAATATCACCCGGCTGCCATTGCTGAAGGTTCTTAACATCTCCTGGAATCAGTTCTGTTGTTAATGACTTTGCGAACCGGCTAAAAAAGATATTCTGGTTTGGTACCCTTCTGAAATCAATGTTCGGATCAGGCTTGCCATGGACTCTTGAATACAAGTCCGTATTTTCGGCGATATCCTGATCAATAAGATCCTTTATGGTTACATCAGCCTCCTGGAAACCTCTCCAAATCACGTCTGTACAGACACCCTCGCCATCGGGCGGATAGCCTCCCGCATAGTAGGCACTTTTATATGGCGTGCGCTGTTCCACTTCTTTTCTGGCTGTCTGGACCATATCAAGCGGATCAGCAATGCCGTTTTGATTTGAATCGGCCTGTGAGTAATCAGAGGGCACCTCCAGTTTCTTTGCAAAAGGATTTCCGAAATGAATGCCGATGGAATCCAGAATGATTCCACCCCGAAAAAAAAGAATGAAAAATAACAGTACTCCAATTATTGAAGTAAATACCTTTTTAACCATAAGTACACCTCACCTATTTTACTGAATAGACGGTATTATTTCCCAATAAGTTACATGAAGGTATGATAAGATTGTTATAACCATTCATAAGAGAGGGGATATAATGGTTCATAAAATAGGGGTATCAGGAAGCGTCATTTTGTCAGACAGCAAGCTGTTTCATAAACTTTTTAAACGTCATTTGCCGCATATTGAGATAGGGGAATTTCAAGATGAGGAATCCTTTCAATGCTTTATTAAATTGCTGGGCAAAACAAACAAAAGCTTTGGTCTTCATTCGCCTCTTTTCCGGGGACAAAGCAAATACGATCTTCTGGAAAAGGTCAGTATGAATCCAGAGGAAGCCTGGATCCAGTTTGAGGCGGAAGTGGAAAGGATGTCCCGGCTTGGTGCTGAATACATATTGGTGCACTTTCCTTATTTTAAAAAGGAAGCAAGTGGGAATCCGGCAGAGATTATTGAGGAGGGACTCAAGAAACTCAGTGCTCTTCAGAAAAAATATGAGATTATGATCGTGTGTGAACCAAAATTAGGATTCAGGCAATCGCCGGCAGGAATCGATTATCTTGACAGTTTTCCAGTAGAGACATGGAAGAAATATGGCCTCAGCCTCTGTATTGATATCGGGGATTATATATTAGCCACGGACGACAAGGCCATAAATTATGCAGGAAAATGGGCTGAGTTTGTGAGAGTTGTTCATTTACATAATGTTGAATACCAGGACGATAAATATATCTGGGTCCCTGTGCATCCATCTCATGAGAATGATGGCCGTCATCATAAAATAAAGAAACTGATGGATTTTCTGGCAAAGGAATGTGAGGATGTGTTTTTTGTCATGGAATATACACCACACACGAACCCTTCGGAAAAAATGGCAGAAGAAGGAATTCAGTGGGCAAGAGAAGTCATTGAGGCCGGGTCTGTCAGGTAGGGGAGCAGGCCTCCCCACATTCCTTCTGCGTAAATTTATATAGGGAGTATGGGAAATTGCCTTGTTTGTATGCTAGTATATATGTGAAATTAATCACAATATAAGGGGAGGGAGTTTATTTCAATGCTGGGATTAAAAATAAAAACGGCCCTGCAGGCTTCCATTCTTTTTACCTTTGGATTTTGGCTTCTCTTTTTCTTTTCAGAAGGGGAACTGTTTTCTTTTTTCCTGATCGTGGTTTTTTTGTACTGTTTATTCGGAAATGTTATATACGGCATTCCGGTTTCATTGCTTTCAGAGTTTCTAACCAGAAATTTGGCAGTATGGCGATTCCCGGCATCTGCATTTTTTCACACCTTTTTAGCTGCTGTGACTTATTTTATTATGGAAGGGTTTGCTTATTATGCAGTAATTGCAGCGGTTCTTTTCTTTTTAGTTGACGAGTGGCGAAAGTGGGACCGTGAGATGCCAGGAGGGAGGAGAATTACCTTAAATACAGCCGGTTTTCTCATCGCTTGCCTGCTGCCGGCAGGGTTCTTTTGGATGCTGCAGCAGGCAGATCTGGAAGAAAAAACGCATGACCTTTATTTGATTCCAAAAGGGTATGCTGGTCAGGTGAGGATTGTTCATGAAATAGAGAATGCTCCTGCGCCTGAGACAGAAGGGGAGTATGATGTATTTCGGGTGAATGACAGGGGATATGCCATTACCTCTTTACCCCAGAGCGAAGGGTATATTGAAGACTTGTACTATTATGTGGATAACAAGGGAAAGCGTGAACCTATACCGGACAGCTGTATTTCACATGGCGGAGCAGGCGGTGTACAGGGAGATGGATATGACTATTCGTATACCTATTTTTCAATTGGCTGTGAGGAAGACATAGCTGATCAGGGCAATGGCCCAGGTATTGAGGATATTCTTTATGAAGAAGGATTGATCAATCAAACGTTTGATTGAAAATGTAAGACAGCCTGGAGATTCCAGGCTGTTTATATATTTTAATGACCTGAGGGTTTACTTGATAGTTGGAACGGCTCTCAAGGAATGAACAGTGTCCGGCGTTCTTCTGCCAGTGCTTTTAATTGAAATGAAGATGGCATAGTCCAATGGGCAAGTGATTTTTTCCAGATAAGAATCAATGTGTTTTCTTAGACTAAGTATAGCTTCTTCGTTTTTAAGCTGTTCAGTAATTTGCCTGTCGTAAATGACAGTCACCAAATTTTTTTCAAGCAAATAGTCCAAATTGATTTCCTCTTGTCCCGGAAGTGAGGTATGGACCAGAATCGGAAGTTTCTTTTGCAGTGCTTCACTAATTGTAACTCCGCCTGGTTTGGTCAAAATAGCATCCGCTTTATTATACAGCTGGTTCATTTCATTTGGGTTATCAATATATCCAATGGGCTCGATTTGCTTTGAATCAAGTGCTTTGAGTGAGCTATACAATTCCTCATTATTTCCGCAAAGGATCAGAAACCGAATATGCCGAACCTTTTGTATAGATTCGATAAAGTTACAGTTTACCAAGCCGCTGTTTCCTCCTGCAACCAGGATATGGCGTATCCGGTCATCTTTCTTAAATGGAACCGGGAGGTGATAGGCAGAATGAACCGGAATGCCCGTAACAAAAATATGATCATCCGGAATATGGTGTTTTTTAATAAGTTTTTCCTTTGCCTCATTATGAGGAACGAAATGAAAGTCAATTCCCCGTTTTCCCCATATATCATTTATAAAAAAATCCGTGTAAACATTCACCGCAGTAATGTCCCGGTATCGTCCCTTTTGCTTTAGTGAACTGATGATCCCGGATGGAAAAGAATGAGTGCAAAATATTAAATCAGGATTTTCTTCATCAAGGAACTTCTGCATTTTTCTTTCAAAATAATAGGATAGAACCTGTAAATCAGGCTGCAATTTAAAGGGATGCTGTTTATACATAATGGTGTAATATAAGGCCCTGTAAAGGAAAGGGGCCCCCAGGAATCCTTTTAAATATATGCCTGAGACCAGCTTTTCGAGCTTATCACTGCAATAGGAAAGAAAATCGATTATTTTGATTTCCGCATCAGGATATTGGCTTATAATATGGTCCTGAAGTGTTTTTGCAACTTTTGAGTGCCCCGTGGGGAATTGAAATAATGGGAGCAGGAGAACTTTCATAATAACCTCCTTTCTGTCACTTGAGTTTGTTTTTGGCATACTTAAAGAGCATGTAGATTACGAATACAGCTAATAATAAAACCCCGAGGTATGGCACGTATTCAGGATTAATATCAAAAAAGCTTCCTGCAAAGTATCCCGCAGCAATTATAGGGAGCACCCAGCTTAAGGAGCCTGCCGCAGAATATAGAAGATACTGATGAAAAGGAACTTGTGAAATGCCGGCAAGGTAAGGGTTAATCTGACGTATTCCCGGCATATAGAAACCGGCAAATATCATAAAACGGTGGTTTTCCATGTATTTTTTCTGTGCGGTATTCCATCTTTTTTCCGTGATGCCAATATATCTTCCATATTTTCTAAGAAAGGGAGTACCTGCTTTTTTACCGATCCAATAGGCTGAAAGCATTCCGAGCAGCACACCTGCTTCAGCGCAAACAGCAGATTCGGCAAAGCTTAATCTGTGATTTCCAATTAGCACGCCAATCAGGAATAGTAGCGATTCTTCCGGAGCGGGAATGCCAACAATCCCGAAAAATAAAAATAAAAAGATGATCCAATACCCGTATGACGAAATAAATTCTATAATTGTTTCAGTACTCATGTCCGATGCCCCTGATATTCTTCTTTTAAAGAAATAAACCGTATTCCTTTTAGTGCTGCCTGCTGCAAATACTCTTCCAGATGGCTAATCATATGTTCAGGTGCACTGGAGTCGGCGCCAAGAGTTTCACCGCTGTCGTGGAGAAGAAAAATACGGCCAGGCACGGTTTCTTTTGCCAGCGACTCGGAAAGGGTGTTCCTTATATGCTTGATCTTCCAATCTTTGAAAATCCCCGACCACATAATAATCTTATAATTCCTTGCGATCCAAAGTGTGAATAAATTGAAGTGGCCCCATGGCGGACGGTAGAAATAGACGTCTTCATTAATTGTTTCTTCAATAATTTGTTTTGTTTGCTCCAGCTGTTTTTTTAATGATCCCGGTGAAAGGATCCAGCTTGAGATATGCCGGTAATGATGGATGCCAATTGTATGCCCTTCCTCCTGCATTCTTTTAAGCAGCAATGGGTGCTGGGCTGCTTTTTCTCCGACAACAAAAAAGGCTGCCTTTGCTTCATGCTTTTTTAAGACATCCAGAAGTCTCGCAGTATACTGGGGATCAGGGCCATCATCAAAGGTTAAAGCAATGGAATTTGGTTCCGTTATACCTTTTACAATTCCCCAATTCAGAGATCGTATGAGCACAGTGGGCAGAACTGCGTAACTAATAAATATAATCAGTGCGGCGGTAATAAAATAAATCATGCAAACAAGATCCTTTCCAGCGGGTGAATCACTTATTTTCATTCCCTTTTAATAGTGAGGATAACCTTAATGTTCAGTGTGAATGTAAGGAAATTATTCCATTCATGATTTAAGGTGAGATGGTTTTATCATATAAAAAAATTGAAGGAAGTCAATGGAGATGATGAATATTAAAGAGGATAACCGGTACAATTCAATCAAACGTTTGATTGAAAGAATAAAACAGGCTGAATGCATCAGCCTGTTTTGAATGCATTTTAATCCATTGGCAATGTGTTATGAAGATTAGGAGGTGCAGGCTTAAGCATTGGCTTGTCACCTTCCGGCTTCGGATTGCTAACATATTTGTATTCTCCCTGGCCATCCAGAGCTGGGCCCTGTGCCCATCTGCCAGTGCTGCTTTCTTCGCCTGCTGATAGGTTGTAGAGTGTGTAAGCGATATCCGTGCGTTCATTTTCACGAGTGAAGGTGCTGGGGACAAGAAGGCCTTCTTTTTCTTCAAGCTCTGCAATTGCTGCAGCCCATTGGTTTTGGTGGTAGGCGTCTCTGGCAATCAGAACGGAAAGCAGATCTTTAATGCCCTTATCATCAGTCATTTCATAGAGGCGGGCAGCCTGCAGACGGCCCTGCGATTCTGCATTCAAGTTTGAACGGAAGTCTGCTAGTAAGTTCCCGCTGGCTGTAATATAAGTGCCCATCCAAGGGTTCCCAACACTGTCAGCCGGTCGTGCGCCAAGTCCGGAGACAATGGCATGCTGGGGATTCATTCCACCCATGATCGCGCCAACGACTGGATCCTTAGCTGCTTCTTCCTGCTGATTAATTGGGGCATTATCCATCAGTCTGGCAACCATTGTCGCGAGCATTTCCACATGTCCAATTTCCTCAGTTCCAATATCGAGGAGAAGATCACGATATTTTTCATTACCGCGAGTGGCCCAGCCCTGAAACATGTATTGCATGGCAACGGTCATTTCACCATATTGGCCGCCAATCAGTTCTTGAAGCTTTTTCGCAAAAACGGGATCCGGACGTTCCGGCGTTGCTTCAAATTGCAATTCCTTTACATGAAAAAACATCTAAATTCCTCCAATTCTATTAAACTGTTAAATGATGAGACTCTATATATTTGCCCAGTAATACCAGAAAAAAACATAAATAATAAAAAATGACGTGCCTGCTGGCACGTCATTTCTTTAATAATAGATACATAAAATATGGAGCTCCGATAATCGCAACCATAATTCCGGCTGGAAGGCCGTCCGGATCTGCCAGGTTCCGGCCGAGCGTGTCGGCAAATAATAGAAGCCAGCCTCCTAAAAGAATAGCGATCGGAATGAAAAGCTGATTACGAGGTCCGACAAGCGCTTTAGCCATGTGCGGAGCAATTAAGCCGATAAAGGCAATCCCGCCGGTTACAGAAACAGCAGAAGCTGCCAATGCAACGGCTGTAAGCAGTAGGATGATCCGTTCTTTTTCAATGGATACCCCTATGCCGATGGCGACAGGCTCACTTAAGCTTAATAGATTCAAACGATTTGCCTTATATAAAGTGAATGGAATAAGCACCAGCAGCCAGGGGAGGAGTGCCCAGATGAAAGGCCAATCCGTTCCCCAGATATTCCCTGATAGCCATTTTGCTATGAAATCAACTTTCTCTCTTTCAGCTGAGGAAATCAGGACAATCATTACACCTGATAGCGCCATGGAAAACCCGACTCCGACAAGAACCATTTTTACTGGCTGAAGCCCCTCGTCTTTTTTATAGGAAAAAGCATAGATGAGGATAGCGGTAAGCAAAGCACCGAAAAATGCGCATAACGGCAGCATGTAGATGAAAGTGCCTGCTTCAATAGGGACGAACAGAAAGAAAACGGCGATCGCAACCCCTGCACCTGAATTTATGCCGATGATGCCTGGGTCCGCCAGGTCATTGCGTGTAATTCCCTGTAAAATCGCACCCGATAGTGCCAGTGCCATGCCGGCTAACACTGTGATAAATACCCTCGGCAGCCGTATGGAAAATAAGACAAATTCCTCTTTAAAAGTTCCCTGTCCCAGGATGGTCGGGATTAACCGGTCATATGAAAGGGAGGCATAGCCTAATCCCATTCCTATAACAATGGTAACAATAATAAGTACTGATAAAACGGCCATTAAAATTCGCTGTTTTTTAACTAATTCCGGCTGAATCATGAGAACACCTTACCCCCTTTATGAACAATGAACAGGAAGAAAGGCAGCCCCATTACGGCAATAATGGCCGCAACAGGAGTTTCGTAAGGAGCATTGATAGTTCTCCCGAGTGTATCGGCAAGTAGCATAAATGACGCTCCTGTGAGAGCTGACATGGGAAGAATAAAACGATAATCTGTTCCGACTAAAGCACGGACGATATGAGGCACCATCAATCCGATAAATGCCATATTGCCGACCAGTGCAACAGCTGCCCCTGCAAGCAGGGTGACTAAGATAAACAGGATGACTTTAATCTGAGTTGTATTTTGTCCCAAGCCTACAGCCACTTCTTCATTTAAGCTTAGTATCGTAAGCTGCTTGGAAAGAAAAAGGGATACGAGTATGCCTGCTGAGATAACCGGGACAATTATTTGCAGCTGGGTCCAGGATGTGCCGACGAGCCCGCCTGCTGTCCACAGGCTGACATCTTTTGAAATCTTAAAATAGATGCCAGTCCCTTCAGCTATTGCAAAAAGGAAGGCAGAAACCGCGGCTCCGGCCAAAACGATTCGAATCGGAGAAAAGCCTCCTTTTTTCATGGCGCCAATGCCGAAAACCATCCCTGCACCGATAGCCGCACCGATGAAACAGGCGACCAGAATTCCAATGTAGTTTGCTGAAGGGATAAGAACAAGCGTTATGGCAAGTGCAGCATTTGCTCCGGCCGTCAATCCGAGAAGGCCTGGATCAGCAAGAGGGTTTCTTGTCATTCCCTGCATGATGGCGCCAGAGATGCTAAGTGCTGCTCCGACAAAAATGGCCGCAATTTCTCGGGGCAGACGTATTTCACGAATGATGGAGATTTTTTCTCCGGAAGCATTGGAGGTTAGTGCAAGCCAAACATCTCTGACCGTAACATCGGCTGCCCCAAACACACAGGCAGCTACAAACATGCCGGCAAAAAGGATGAAGCTTGCTGCAAGTTTATATATAAATGGAATGAAGGGTTGAGCTTCTTTAGTCATTGTACTTCCATCTTTCTTCGGGTTTATTTTGCCATTGGAGAACTGTCTTTTTAAATAGGAAAGAGGAATTCCTAAAAATTAAGAATCCCTCCTGCCGTATTAGTTGCCTAAAAATGATTCTTTAAAGAACTCCAGCTGCGCATCAAGTGTGATTGGATCACTGAAGGAAGCGCCATTGCCTTCCATTTCAAAGACACGATTATTTTTCACAGCAGGAATATTTTTGTACGTATCGGTTTCCTGGAATGAATGATCTGCATCAGAGTATTTGCTTATAACAATATAATCTCCTGCATATTCGGGAAGCACTTCAGCTGAAATGGCATAGTAGCCATCTTTTAAGGCCATTTCCTTAACCTTTTCAGGCATTTTTAAGTCCATTGCCTGATAGAGGATTTCAGTTCCGCGAGCCCAGTTATCGCCAAAAACATAAAGCTGTTTGTCGAAGATTTCAAATACAGAAACGGTTGCATCTTCGCCAATTTTTGCACGAATGTCTTCCCCGGCTGCTTCAGCGCGCTGTTTGAAGTCAGCTACCCATTTCTTTGCTTCTTCTTCTTTATTAAGCAGCTTGCCGATTTCCTCATGCTGAGAAAGGTAATCTAATTTACCCCATGTATACGTTACAGTTGGTGCAATTTCCTTAAGTTTATCGTAGTTTTTAACAGTAGATAAGGCAATAATCAAGTCTGGTTCCAGTTCAATTATTTTTTCAAGGTTATCTTCAGATACTTCTTCAGCATCCTTCAATTGTTCTTCAAAACGAGGATTATTTTTAGACCATGTATCCACTCCAACGATATTTACGCCTAATTGCATAACATTTCCTGTGAAGCCTGAAAGGAGGACAACTCTCTTAGGATCAGCTGGAACCTCAACCGGTCCAGTTTCAGATTCATAAGTGATCGTACCGGATTTTTCATCTTCCTTTGGTTCAGACGAGCTTGTATCTTTTTCTTCTGTATTGCCGCAGGCGCTAATTAGCAGAAGCAGCAAGATCGTAAATGGGATCAAAAGTTTCTTCATGTTGATTTTCTCCTTTTAGTAAATTATAAGTTATACACATTGGTTTGTTTGTGCGGGGATCGCGTCCAATGACTGCATCAATATTGAACACCTTCCTTAAAACATCCTGTGTAATGACTTCTTCATAGCTTCCTGATTTAACAATCTCACCATCTTTTAGAGCGACGATGTGGTCGGCAAAACGGGCTGCCTGGTTTAAATCATGGAGGACCATTACAATGGTGCGCTCCTGTTCCTCGTTCAGCTTTTGAAGAAGTTCGAGAACTTCGAGCTGATGTGCCATATCTAAATAGGTGGTTGGTTCATCAAGGAAAATGATATCGGTTTCCTGTGCAAGTGCCATGGCGATCCACACTCTCTGGCGCTGGCCGCCTGACAGAGCGTCAACAGGGCGGAATTTAAATTCTTTGGTGCCTGTCACTTCAAGAGCCCAGTCGATGACTTCATAATCCTTTTTCGTCAATCTTCCGAATCCCTTTTGATAAGGGAAGCGTCCGTATGAGACGAGCTCGCCTACTGTTAAACCGCTTGCACTTTCAGGTGTTTGAGGCAGGATTGCCATCTTCCTGGCAAGGATTTTCGTATTTTCCTTTGAAATGTTCTCCCCATCTAAAATGACAGTGCCTGATTGATGGGAAATGATCCTGGTAATGGCTTTTAAAAGGGTTGATTTCCCACAGCCGTTTGGTCCAATAATTGTTGTGATTTTCTTATCGGGAATCTGGACGCTGAGATCTTTTACAATTAGTCGTTCGCTATACCCAATGTTCAAGCCATCTGTATATAGACGGACCATTATGTAACCTCCGTTTATGTAAGAATAAATTTTAAATAAGTGATAATGATTATCAGTGTCGGTTCTATTTTACTATAAGTCTATCTGTTTTTTCTGTCAATAGAATATAAAGGAAAACATCTAAGAAAAAAATTTAATTGTAAAAGAAGAAGAAAGGACGTATAGTTGAAGTGAGAATGATAATCAATAATAATTGGTTATAGGAGTGAACGGGAATGAAGCAGATGGAGATCTATGATGTAACGGTTATTGGAGGAGGCCCGGCTGGACTTTACTCCACTTTTTACAGCGGTTTAAGAGAAATGAAAACGAAACTGATTGAATTTCAGCCGCAGCTGGGCGGAAAGATCCATGTGTATCCCGAGAAAATGATTTGGGATGTCGGCGGGTTGACTCCTACTCCGGGAGCAAAGCTGATTGAACAGCTGGTCGAGCAGGGGCTGACCTTTAATCCGACGGTTGTGCTAAATGAAAAGGTGGAATCCATCAGTAAGAATGAAGAAGGATTTTTTGTTTTGAAAGGGTCTTCAGGGGAAGAGCATTTTTCAAAAACAGTGATTGTGGCCGTTGGCAGCGGTATTCTAAAGCCGCAAAAGCTGAAAATTGAAGGCGCAGAGCGTTTTGAGGTCTCCAATTTAAATTACACAGTCAAGTCTCTTGCGCATTTCAAGGATAAAACGGTTATTGTGTCAGGAGGAGGCAACTCCGCAGTAGACTGGGCAAATGAATTGGAGCCTGTTGCCAAGCAGATATACATCACTTGCAGACGGGATGCGTTAACTGGCCATGAAGCTCAGGTTTCACAGCTGATGAATAGTTCGGTGATCTGCATTAACCATACGTCCATCACCAAATTAATTGCCGGCGTAAATCACGAGGAAATTGAACAGGTGGAATTGACCAATAATGAAACGGGAGAGGTTTCATATCTTGCCATCGATGAAGTGGTGATTAATCATGGATATGAGCAGGATACGGAACTCTTGAAAAATAGCAATCTGAATATTAAAATGCTCGAAGATTTCTATATTGCAGGCAACGCAAACAGCGAGACGTCAGTTGAAGGGCTATATGCTGCCGGCGATATTCTTAAGCATGACGGCAAGCTTCATTTAATTGCGGGAGCCTTCCAGGATGCTGCGAATGCAGTAAATAAAGCGAAGCAGTACATTGAACCTGATGCAGCCGGGGCAGCGATGGTTTCATCACATAATGATGTTTTTAAAAAGCGGAACCGGGAATTGGTGAAGCAGCTGGTTCGCTAGGGTCAAAAAACTTAAGCGCACATAAATTTTTTTATCCGCACAAACCGGGTTATGCGCACAGAAAAAACCTTATCCGCACATAAACCAAAAAAAAACGCCTGAAATTAAGGCAAAATAGCAGTAAAAAACCGGCCCACATGATGTGAGCCGGTTTTTTACGTACTGATCTCTTCTTTTATTTGTACTTCTGTCCGAATTTGCTTGAATTTAACAAAGAAAGCAGCTGTCATGACTAAGGATAGAATGCCAAAGATCACGACCATTATCTGAAGTCCAACGGCATCCAGCAGGAATCCTGTCAGCAGGAGCACAATTTGGAAAATAACACGATCGAGCATGTTTCGGAAGGAGAAGAATCTTCCGTGGAATTCCTTTGGCACCCTTGTTTGAAATATGGTGGCTGCAGTTGGAAAGAAACAGCCAACGGCAAATCCGAATACAAAGAAGGCCGCAATGGATAGAACAGGCACATCCGCAAAGTACAGAAGGAGCTGTGAGACGCCAATGACAAATGAGAAGAAAAATAAGATAGCATAAGGCGAACGCTTTTGGCTGATTTGCTTGACGATAAATGCGCCGAGCATGAAGCCGATTCCTTCGGCAGTATAAATTAACCCTTTAATGGACGAACTGTCCTGAAGCTCGCTGATGTTGATGACCATCAGGTTGAAACCGCCAAGAAACAGCAGTGGGACCAGCGTTAAAATCAGTGTCATGAATACAATGGGGAGGCCTTTAATAATTGGGAAAACCTCCTTGAATCCTCCGCTGTTTTTCGCAGACTCTTTTCCAGGGCCTGGCTGCTCCCTTTTTTCCTCGAAGTCCATAAACCAGGTTAATCCGAACAGAGCCAGGTAAGCGACCAGCGATCCGATATAAAGCATGGATAATGGCAGAATGACTAACAGAACACCAGCCAATGCTGTACCCAATATCCTCGAAAGGGTGGACACATTCATGTGTACACCATTCAGCTGCAGCAAATCTTTCTCGGCAACTACAAGAGGGATGGCTGCCTGCAGTGCAGGAAAGTAAAAGGCCGCTGACAATTGAATCATAACCAGGAACAGAACCATCCACCACACAGATCCCGTTTGAATAGCAATCAGCATAAAAATAACGCTGATGGCCCTGACAAAACCTGCTCCGAGCATTACAGTTTTTTTATTCAGCTGGTCTGTAATTCTGCCGGCAAAGGGGCCGACTGCAATTCCTGCCAGCAGACCGGATGCAAGAATAAGTGATTTCAGGAAATCAGAAGGAACCCTTTCCTGCATAAACTCGAGGTTTCCTATAATGCCAAGCCAAAGGCCCACCCCTGCTATAAATTCACCAGTTAAAAGAATCCACACATTTTTATTTTTCCACATATAACGGCCTCACAATTTCAGTAAAATTTCGTTAATCTAAAGATACTATAAACTTACAAAATAATGAATCTATTTTTTAAAACAGTTGAAAATGAAAATCGTTATCAATTATAATAACAAAAAAGAACTGAGGAGGAAATAGGCATGTTTATTCAATTAAAGACAATTATGGTTAAAGAGGGCCATGGGGAAAAAATGGTGGAGCGCTTTGCGGGAGAAGGAATCATCGAAGAGCAGCCCGGTTTTCTTGATTTAAATGTATTAAAGAAAAAACAGCGCAGTGGAGAGGAAGAAATTATTGTTATGATCCGCTGGGAATCTGAAGAGGCATGGAAGGCTTGGGAAACAAGCGATGTACATCTTGCTGGCCATCGTGCGAACCGCGGGAAGCCAAAGCCTGAATTTATTATCGAAAGCCGTCAGGATGTATATCATGTGCTGGAGCAAAAAAAATACAGAGAGCCTGCTGAAATCAAATAAAGCTGAAATGCCCATTCATTAGGGATTGTTGAATGGGCATTTCTATTGAATTTAGACCCTCATCCCGGAACCTTTCCGGGTCAGCAGCATGAAGATCAGGTATGGTGCACCGATAACCGATATGACGATTCCGACGGGAATATCGGCTGGTGCCAGAAGATTTTTGCCGATCATGTCTGCCATGAGCACCAGAGCTGCTCCGATCAGTGCAGACAATGGCAGACTGCTGAAGTAATTGGGTCCGCACAGCCGCCGTGCCAGATGGGGAGCGAGCAGGCCAATAAAGGCGATTCCGCCGCCGACGGCCACACATGCTCCAGCAAGGGCAGCAGAAAGGCAAAGAAGCAAGCGGCGTTCGGACTCCACTTTTAAGCCAAGAGCAACCGGAACTTCCTGCTTAAACTGAAGAAGATTCATGGTCCTTGCTTTATAAAAGGCAGCCGGTATAAGAATCAAAATCCATGGAAGCAGTGCCCATACATAAGGCCACCCGGTTCCCCAGATGCTTCCTGTCAGCCAAATGGCTGCCTGCTGAAAATCCTTTGGATCCATTTTCAGCTGCAGAATCATCAGAAGAGCACCGCATAGAGCATTAAATCCGAGACCGACAAGGAGAAGCCGTTCCGGGTCTATTCCCCCTTTCCATGAGAAGCGGTAAATCAGAGCTGCAATCGCAAGAGCGCCGATAAAAGCAAAAACGGGCAGGAAAAAAGGTTCAGAGAGCAGGCTTCCTTTCTCCTGTCCAAAAAGATAGATCGAAAAAACGACAGCCAGTCCAGCGCCGGCATTAATTCCGAGAATGCCCGGGTCCGCGAGGGAGTTCCTCGAAAGTCCCTGAAGAATGCTGCCTGATAGAGAAAGCCCGGCACCAATCAGCATGGCAATGACCATTCTCGGCAATCTCAGCTGAAATAAAACAAGCTCCTGCCTTGGGGTGCCGCTGCCGGCTAACGTGTTCAATATTTCAGAAAAACGGATGGGCATCACGCCAGTGGACAGGCTCAATATAAAGGTGGCCATGATTAAAAAGACAAAGGCTGCCAGCCAGGTTTTGGACTGTCTTAAAGCAAGCTTCCAATCCATTACATATACCCCCTTTTCCTTCGGGACAAATATAAGAAAAACGGAACGCCAATCAAGGCGGTCACTGCGCTGACAGGTGTCTCGAATGGAGGATTGATCATCCGTGCCCCTATATCGGCGAGTACGAGGAGAAGGGCGCCTGCAATGGCACTTAACGGAATGAGCCATCTGTAATCAGATCCGATGAGCATCCGGACTATATGGGGAACGACTAGGCCAATAAAGCCGATTGCGCCTGCAATGGAAACGGCTGCGCCAGATAGCAGAATAACAGCAATGAGCCCGATCCACCTGACTTTCTGCTGAGATTGGCCGAGACCTGCAGCCACTTCCTCCCCTAAAGCCAGTATAGTCAGAGAGCGGCTGATCCAGAGGGACAGCAGAATCCCAATGATAACAGCTGGAAGCAGTATAAAAACATGCTGCCATTTGGTTCCGGATAGTCCTCCGGCAAACCAGAAGCTCAGGTCCTGCGCCACCTGGAAATATTGGGCGATACCCGTGGAAAGAGCGCTGAATAAAGTACTTAACGCAGCACCTGCAAGCGTCAGGGTCACAGGAGATATCCGCTCTTTTGAAATCATGGAAAAAGAGAGGACAAGCATGGCGCCGGCTGCAGAGCCTGCAAATGACCAGATCAGAAGAATCCAGTAGGATCCGCTTGAAACAAATGCAAGCGAAATGGCGATGGCAAGTCCAGCTCCATGGGTAATGCCGATGATTGAAGGATCGGCAAGAGGATTGCGTGTGATGCCCTGCATAATAGTGCCTGCAACAGCAAGAGCTGCCCCAATTAGGGCAGCAGCCAATGCCCGCGGGATTCGCACTTCCCTGATCAGCTGGTGTTCAATTTGGCCGGCTTGAAAAGAGACAAAAGAGTCCCAAACAACAGAAGGGGAGATCCATATGGCTCCAAGTCCAATTGAAGCGAGCAGGCAAAGGAAAACAAATACTAAGCCAATAAGGCCCCATTTAATAGATTTTAAGTGAACAGGCTGCAGGGATTCGTTTATGTCAGCAGCAGTTCTGGCCATGATGATCAGTCCTTTTCTATGTATTTTTTTAAATGAAAATGAGAATCGTTATCGTCCTGTAAGATCGTTATTAATCTACTATCCTTCCACAGCATTTGTCAATTCATATTTCAGGAAAAAGAAGGGAGTGTCTAAATATGCTGCTGAAGAGCCATATGTTTGAAATTGAAGCATCCAACCTGCGTGAGGGCTTATCTCAGGGTATAAATGTAAAGCGCAGTCATTTATTAATCCTTTACATATCATCGGGAAAGGGAACTTTGGTAAGCGGGAACCAGAGATTGAAGGCTGAGGAGGGCAAAAGCTATTTCCTTACGGATTCAGCAATCCTTACATCGTCTTCTTCTTCTCTGCTTTCTGCTTATTTGCTTTCCTGGCCAAAAGAAGGCGATATGCTGAAAGACTTGTTAACCCGTCCGCTGGCTGACCAGGTCCCTGCAAAAATGGCCCCCCTCTGGGAAGAGATGAAGAAAAGCCGGCAGGAAAAGTCAATTTCGGCCAAATGCAGATTTCTGTCCCTTCTCTGGGAGATGCTATCCATCCTGACAGACGCGGCAGACATAGACAGAATGGAAGAAGCGGAGGAACTGATTCGAAACAGCCTGTCCCGTCCATTCACCGTTACGGAATTAGCTGCAAAAGCAAATATGACCCCTGTTACATTTTCAAGGGCTTTCCGCAAAAGGACCGGTATGACCCCGAAAGAATATTTAAATGCAGAACGAATGAAGACTGCCAAAAGATTGCTGCTCCAAAATAGAGGAATTACAGCTAAAGAAGTAGCCGTGCAAATAGGGCTTCAGGATGAATTTTATTTCAGCCGCCTTTTTAAAAGCAGAGAAGGGATGCCGCCAACTGTTTTCATGAAAAGGGCCAGTGAACGAATCGCTGTCGTAAGTCAGCTTTTTTTGCAGGACCACCTTATTTCACTCGGAATCCAGCCGGTTGCAGCTCCGTCCTACCCAACCGTCTATTCTGCGAGCAGCGGGGTTCCGAGCTATCTTCAAAAAGAGCTGGAAGGAACTAAATTGTTAAACGCAGAAAAACCATTTCAGCCGGATGATATTTTGCTGACCCATCCTGACCGCATTATTAAAACACCCTTACATCAATTTCAGCTTCAAAGCGTGCTGCTCTCAAAACAGGAGCAAGTCCATCATATGCCTTTGAAGCAGGACTGGCGTCATTATCTCTATGAAATAGCATCACTGGTCGGCTTTGAAAGCCGTGCCGAATGCATAGAAAAGGACATTCACGGTATGGAATGCAAAGTGCGGGATGAGCTTTGTCCTTTAACCAAAAATGGCCGGTGGGCTGTCATTTGGATCCGTCCGGAAGAAATACGCCTTTACGGGAAGGGAAATCATGCCCTTCTTGAACTTCTTTTTCAAGGTCTTGGATTCCAGCCGCATCCAGATCTGCATGCGGAGGGTTACCGAAATGTAAGCCTGAAAGAGATTGCTGAATTGAACCCTGACAAGCTTCTCATTTTATGGAGTCATGAAAAGGATGTTTGGAGAACTGCCCATACTTCAGATTGGAATAAAATCCGGGCTGTCCGGACTGGAGAGGTTTATTACCCTGAAAGCCATGAGTGGGATCCGTGGGGCCCGATTGGGAGGAAGAGGATGCTGGAAGAGTTTCCTTCAAGCATTCTTAAAGCCAAACTAAAAGCTTAAGGAATTAGAAGAAAATAATTTACGTGCAGCTGCAGACTTGCGGCTGTTTTTTTTTTATAACGTAAATTCATTTTGTTCATGGAGGAAGTTAAAATTGTCCATGTTCAGCAATGATGATAATGATTATCATTGAGAATGAAATTCATTATTGTTTTGGAGGAATGATCCATGAAAAAGTTTTTTGCTCCTTTGAGCGTTGTTTTTATGTTATTTTTACTTATTTTAACTGGCTGTGGAAAAGAAGAGGAAGCTTCTACAGAAGCGTCTGAAAAGAAGAAAGAAGAGAAAACAGAGGAAACAAGAACCGTTGAGCATTTGTACGGAAAAGCAGAAGTCCCTGCCGAACCGAAGAAAATCGTTCTGCTGTCTCATGTATCATGGGAAGGTTCACTTGTATCTGTTGGTGTAAAGCCTTATGCCGTGATGGCGTATGATAATGAGTTTCCTCCGCATTTAACAGAGGAGCTTGAAGGTGTGAAGGCTCTGCCTTATGCTGATGAAATTAACTCGGAAGAAATTTTGAAGCTGGATCCGGACCTGTTAATTATCAGTGACCGCTATAAGCCTTTATATGATCAGCTGTCTGAAACTATTCCAACTGTCGTTGTTGAAGTTGGCGGTGATTGGAAGGAAGACCATCTGAAGGTTGCTGAAGCTGCAGGAAAGCTTGATGAAGGAAAGAAAGTGATTGAGGATCTTGAGAAGGAAGCAGAAGATATCGGCAGCCGCGTAAGTGAAAAAATGGGCGATGAAACATTTATGGCAGTAGCAATTAACAAAAAAGATATTCGTGTATATGGACGTACAAACCATGCAACAAATTCGTTATTATTTGATGATTTGAAACTAACACCGGCAGAAAACCTTCCTGAGGATTTCGGTGAGAATATTTCGATTGAAGGATTAGCAAAGTATAATCCTGATCATATCCTCGATGTTTCTTATTTTAATAGTGGAGAGTTCTATGATTCTGTCACACAGGGCGAGGTTTGGAAAAGCCTGAAAGCTGTTCAGAACGGAAACGTACATACTCTTAAGACCACGTGGGGATATTGGGATCCGATTGAGCGCCAAAAAGGATTGAAAGAGATTGAATCCTTGCTCCTAAGTGAATAAAACATCTTAATAAGAGACTGGGACTTACGCATGTCCCTGTCTCTTCCATTACATTGATTTCTTTCATGTGAAGGAATCAAATTTTTTAACCATTATTGAGAATGGTTATCAATTACTAGGTCTAAAGACTCGGTGAAAGGATGGAATTATGCATCATTCAGCCAAACAAATTGCAGAAAATGCAACGTTTCAAGCTTTTATAAATAGTTACTTAAGAGAAGTAAATGGCGGACATTGGATGGATAGGGAGGAATGGGTGCAGGAGCAGCGGCCATCTATGACTCTATCAGGCGAATCAGTAGTGGAGATAGAACTTCCAGGTCAGTCTGCAGCATTTGCAGTGGAAGTGATTTACCAATCACTAACTGGAAGGCATTTGATCGGCGGTGCCTTTAAATATTGCAGTCAAAGACGGGAATGGATACAGCAGGACCGGCTTCCGATGATGATTGCTCTTATCCACGAACTGCATTTAATGGCTAAATCAAATGGCTGCCATGAGCTTGCATCCCATTTTGATGAGCTGGTACTCAGGCTGATTGAGAGCTATCAGACAATGGCTTTGTATATTAAAGAAAGAATGAATGACGAAAATAGCCTGTATTCCGAAGAGATCACTTTCATTGAAGCCGAGCAGTCACATTTGTTTGGACACTGGCTTCACCCTACACCGAAGAGCAGGCAGGGAATGGCTGGATGGCAGCATCCGCAGTATGCACCGGAGTTAAAGGGCCGTTTTCAGCTTCACTATTTTCAAGTAGACCGGGAGTTAGTCAGGGAAGCTTCAGCTAACCGGAATAGCGCAAGCGATATTATACTCCATTCATTAAAGAAATCGATTCCGCATTTTACTGTCCCGCATAACAACTGCCTCATTCCGATGCACCCTCTTCAGGCTCAATGGCTGCTTCAGCAGAATCATGTCAGAGGGGCGGTTGAAAAAAATCTAATAAAAGATCTTGGCCCAATGGGAGCCTATTATTCAGCTACCTCTTCCATCAGAACGGTTTACAGCCCGGAAAATAAATGGATGTTCAAATTTTCTGTTCCGGTAAAAATTACGAATTCATTAAGGACGAACCGCCTGCATGAACTAAAGGCAGGTACCGCTATGACGGAACTAATGGATAAGCTTCGCTTTACGGAAAAATATCCGTCATTTCGGATGATTGATGATCCGGCCTATATAACAGCTGAATTGCCGGGGCATAAAGAGTCAGGGTTCGAGGTCATTATTCGGTCCAACCCTTTTCCAGAAGGAGCGGATAAGGGGATTAGTTCCATCGCGGCATTGGTTCAGGATCCGCTGCCGGATGAATGCTCAAGACTGCAGCGGACAATTGAAAGGCTGGCACAAACAGAGAGAAGAGATCCGCAGGAAATCTGTATGGACTGGTTCGAAAAATACTGGAGATGCTCAATTGAGTCTCTGATCCGATTATATGATGATCATGGGCTTGCCCTTGAGGCACATCAGCAAAACAGCGTCCTGGATTTATCATCGGGATACCCGGAAGCTTATTACTATCGTGATAATCAAGGCTACTATCTATCAAACTCTTATAGAGGAAATCTATGCAAACTGCTGCCGTCATTGGCAGATTGCCCGGAACTATTTTATGAGGATGACCTCATTCAGGAACGCTTCACCTATTACCTGTTCATGAATCAGCTCTTTTCAGTGATTTGCCGATTTGGGCAGGACGGTCTCGTCAGTGAAGATCGTTTGATCGAATGGTGCTGGAAAAAGCTTTGCATACTTGAAAAAGAGCTGTCTGGACAGGGGAAAGCATTCATCGGCCATATCCTGCACTCAGAGAAGCTTGCCTATAAAGCCAACCTGCTGACCCGTTTCCATGATGTGGATGAACTGCTGGCGAAGAACGAACAAGCCGTTTACACCTATATCCCAAATCCTTTTGCCATTGTGAAGAAGGAGGAGAACTATGCAGAAGCTGCATCCGCTGCCATCTAAGAAAGTTGAAAGAAGAGTCATCCGACAGTTACTGGAGGCCGTTCTTTTTGAAGGGCTGATGGATTATGAAAAAACAGCAAATCAGCCGGAAGAACCTTTATTGAGATTCACCGTTTTCGGAAATCAGCGGACTTACTGCTGTGAGGGAAGGGTTGCTGCGTTTGACCGTGTGCGGCTAGAGGAGGACAGCATCTGTTCCGTGCAAAGCGATGGTTCCCGTACGTCAACAAGCATAGAGGAGCTGGCAGAGGACCTTGTACCCGACCCGGAAAAAAGAAACAAGCTTATTCACGAGCTGCAGCAAACCATTCAGCTGAGTGAATGGAATGAAATAAATCTCATACCGTCTCTTTCAAGGAGAACATTCAGTTATGAGGAGCTGGAGTCTGGAGTTTGGGAAGGGCATCCCTATCATCCTTGTTTTAAGGCAAGGACTGGATTCTCTCTTGAAGACCATGCTGCATTCGGTCCGGAAGCAGGCCAATCTTTTGCACTGCAATGGGCTGCAGTGAGACGCGAGCATAGCCGAATGGCTCTCCCCGAGGGTGAGAAGGAATTCTGGGAGAAGGAGCTGGGTCCTCTCATGCTCGGACAACTTCTGACCGAGCTGCATGAGCTGGGAAAAACTTTTGAAGAATACACCTTTCTGCCAATACATCCATGGCAGGTAAAGCATATTAAAGATGAATTGGAGCAAGGGGATGTCGTTCTCCTAAGAAGCAGCGGGGATTCTTATCGTGCAACCCAGTCGGTCCGAACGCTTTGGAACGTAATGAATCCAAAGAAGGCTCACATAAAACTATCCATGAATTTGGTTAATACCTCATCGCTAAGAACCTTAGACACTCACGCCATCTGTGCTGCTCCCCATATTTCCAAATGGATAGCTGACACGGTGGAAGCTGATCCATTTTTAAAGGAAGAAGCTTCCTTGATTGTTTTGAAGGAGTATGCAGGGATTGCCCATCAGCCTATTGAGGAAAAAACAGAGGCAAAACTGGGAGCTATTTGGCGGGAAAGCGTTCGTCTCCACATGGAAGATGGTGAGGAGGCTGTACCTTTTACAGCACTTCCATTAATGGAGAGGGACGGTTCCCTATTTATAAATGACTGGCTTGTGCACTATGGAATAGAAAACTGGTTAAAAAGGCTGATGGAAGTAAGTGTGGTGCCGGTCTGGCACTTGCTCGCCGCTCATGGAATAGCTGTGGAGGCACATGCCCAGAACATGATCCTCCTTCATAAAAACGGCTGGCCAACCCGTGTTGTTTTGAGGGATTTCCATGACAGCACAGAGTATCATCATGATTTTTTGGCAGAACCCAGCCGGATTCCTGACTTTGGAGAGATTCATAAGCAGTTTAAAAAAGGCGGGGAAGATGAGTTTTATTGGATGACTTCCATTGAAGCACTACGAGAGCTTGTCATGGATACATTGTTTGTTTTTCATTTAACAGAACTGTCTTTTGCGCTTGAAGAGCAGTACGGCTACAATGAGAGAAAATTTTGGGCGCTGGCTGGCGAGACGCTTGCCGGGCACATGAGCTGCTATCCAGAATTGATTTTCCGAAATTACCTTCTGCAGCATACAGCCCCTATGGTTTATGCCGAATCGCTGCTGAAAAGGAAGGTCCAAAAAGAAGAGGCTGGCGGTTTCCGCCATCTTGTCACGAACTCTTTAGCATAGAACCCAAAGGAGAATTGAGATGTTTTTTATAAATGATCAGTACTATACGCTGGATGATCTTGAAAGACAATATACGGTATTTGAAAATATAACTCATTTAAAAGATTGCCGGAATAAGAGATTGGCTGTTTGTATGCCGGATGCTTTTCAATGGCTTGCACTCTGTTTATTTGTACGCAGTAAAGGAGGGTCCATTGTCCCCCTCCATCCTTCTGTCCCGAAAGAAGGTGCCATCAGGATGGCAAATAAGGCGGGAAGCCATTTCCTGCTTTATGAAAATATCCACCTGCCGATCCACTTGTCACAGCAGATAAATGAGAAGGAAGGCGTTCTGGTGCAGATGAGTTCGGGTACGACTGGTGATCCTAAGTGCATTGAACGCACATGGGAATCGATTGAGAACGAGCTTAAAAGCTATGTCTCGGTTTTGCCGGCTGATAATCAGACTGCTTCAGTCGTTGCCTGCCCGACGACCCATTCCTATGGTTTAATCTGCGGTGTACTTGCATGCATAAGGCGTGGGGCAGAACCGGTCATTCTGACAAATATGAACCCTAAATATGTGCTGAAAAAGCTGAAAGAACATCCTAAGCATATTCTTTATGGGGCTCCTGCACTGCTGCATACTTTAACGCGCCTAATTAGGGATGGGCAGCGGTTTGATGCTGTCATGACATCAGGCACACTCATGCCTGCCGGCTGGATGGAAGCATTAAAGAAGGCTTCAAATCGAGTGCTTCAGCAATATGGCTGTTCTGAAGTAGGATGTGTGGCCATTCATCCGGATGTGAGCGACCCGCGTGAAATGGGCTATCCGCTTCCGCACGTCAAAGTGGAGGCCGGAAGCATCCAAAATCCTGGTGAAATCCTCATTCATGATTCTGAAAAGACAATCTATACAAAAGATCTTGGCTATATAGAAAATGGTGTTCTGTCATTTCTGGCCAGAATGGATGACACCATCAATGTTGCAGGCTTGAACGTTTATCCCCAGGAGGTGGAAGACGTTTTGATGGGAGAGCCGAGAATTATAGAGGCAGTTGTTTATAAAAAAGTTCATCCGCTTTCAGGAGAGAGAGTCTGTGCGCAGTATGTCTGCTCCGAATTCATTGAGGAAGAGGAACTGAGAGAATGGTGCAGGGATTATCTCGCCCCCTACCAGGTTCCGCTGGAATTTAAGAAAGTAAAGGAAATCGAAAAACTGCCGAATGGAAAGGTCAGCCGAAAAAGGCTGGGGGAAGGAGTGCTTGCATGACAAGACAAGAAATCGTACAGGTAATCCGTGACATTTTACAAGATCAATTAGAGCTTCCTTCCATGAAGGCTTTTCATGAAGATGCACGTTTAAATGAAGATTTGTATATGGATTCCATAATGATTCTGCAGCTGATCCTTCATTTGGAAGTAGACATGGGATTTGATATTCCAGATGAAATGCTTGTCCCAAAAGATTTCCGGACAGTAGGAAGCCTGGCTGATTTTCTGGAGCGAAAGCAGGAGCCGGCTGCAGCGGAGGGATCCGTATGATTAAAGTGCATTGTTTTGTAAGCTGTGTGTGCGAAGCGGTCAAAAAGACAGAAGGCGCTGACCATCGCCCTTATTATTTCGGAGTATGGGATGCAGATTTTGATGTGCTGAAAAATGGAGTGTTAACGTATCATTCCAAACGGATCGACCATAATTTTTTTCACAAGTGGTATGAAATGCTTTATGGCATCAAGCTGCATAAATGGTACGACGAGAAGCAAAGCAAGCAGGAAAATATGAAGGTAATGCTGAGTTTGCTGGAAAATAAGAAGCCTCATGAATATGTCATGGTGATGCTCGATTTGTCAAAGCTTCCTGAGCGGGAAAATAAATTTCATCAAAGCCCTTTTCCCCATTACGTGATGCTGGAAAAGACGGGAAACGAAAAGGAATGGTTTATGTATGATCCTGACTTCCGCTGGGAAGGAGTGCTGGCTAAAGACCGGATCCTGGCTGCCATTGAGGATCCTTCAGCTGAAGGCGGCTATTTCTTTGATGCATCTGACATTATTATGCCAACTGCCGAAACGGTTGAAGCGTATTTTAACACATGCATCAAGCATGACTGCAATCCAATGACAGATGCTGTTGCAAAGATTATCGAGCTTCATGCTGCTGGAGAAGAAAAGTTTCTTCTGTCAGGGCTGACATTGGCTTTAAGGGAGTTGCCTGTTCTCGCCATACGGAAGTATGCCTATGAACATGCTTTTGCGTTTTTCTGGGAATCGCTTGGCTATGATGAAGAAGGATTTGAAGCCTGGTGTGATGAAATCGAAAAACTTGTGAAAGGGTATACAGCCATCCAATACCGGGCCATGAAGCTCGCTATGACTGGAAACAGGCGGTTAGTGGACGAAATTACTGCAAAGCTGGAAGAACAGAATATCCTGGAATTTAAAATAAAAAGGGGGCTGCAGGAGAGCTTTGAGGCTTGGTCTGAACTGCAGCAATCTCAAAACATGAAGGAGGCCATCCTATGAAACTTTCTCTTTGCACCATCTCATTCCGGCATCATCTCCAATCGATTGACCAAATTGCCCACTGGGCCCAGAATAATGGGTTCCAGGGGATTGAACTATGGGGTGTCCATGCCAAAAATCTGGCGGAAGATATCCATTATGGAAGTGAGTGGCTGAGCTCATATGATCTGGAGACAAGTATGCTGAGCGACTATTTGCCCCTGGATGCACCCCTTCCTGCACTAATGGCTGAAATGAACGCCCTATGTTCACTTGCGCACCGCTGGGGAACGGACAAAATACGGACATTTGCAGGGAACAAAGGCAGTGCGGATATCAGCAGATTAGAGCGGATTGAGCTTGTTTCGCGCATGAAGATGCTCTGTAAAATGGCTGAAGCCGAGGGAATGCAGCTGTTGGTCGAGACCCATCCGAATACTCTTACAGATAATCCATCTTCTGCACTTCAGCTTCTCGAGGAAACGGATCATCCGGCCCTAAGGGTTAATTTTGATGTTCTGCACATATGGGAATCAAGAGTGGACCCTCTATTTGCTCTTAAGCAGCTGCAGCCCTATGTTTCGCATTTTCATTTCAAAAATATTGAATCACGAAGCAAGCTTGGCGTCTTTGCCCCTAATAATGTGTATGCAGCAGCCGGCAGCAGGGAAGGCATGGTTTCACTGTTTGAAGGAGCGGTGGACTATCGTCTGTTTCTAAGAGAAGCTTCTGAAATGATGGAAATGGACGCTTCATTGGAATGGTTCGGTCCAAATGTGAAAAGCATACTGGCAAAAGACAGCAGGGAGATTATGAAGCTTCTTCAGGTTGAAGAAGCAAGGTAAATGGACAGAAAAAAATCAATCAAACGTTTGATTGAAAGGGAATGGGCGCAGTACTGGTACGGGATAGAGAGTACTGGCTGCGTTTTTTTGATATGGGAGACATGTGAGGAATCAATGACTGCCGATTGCCTGTTCAATCGCAACCGCGGCAGAATCAATGGAAGGATACGTCCTTTTCTGTGAAGTTCCCGTATAAGTAACCTCAAATGAATGAGACTCTTTTATATAACGAACCACTAGAATCTGTGATTGATCTTTTGTAAACGTTTGGGTGATCTGGGAATCGCTGTAGTACTTTAACGTTTCAAGCATGTTTTTCGTATGACCTAATGGCATAGTCCGCAACCTCCTTCTTGGGTTGGTGTATCCTATGAAGATCCTAATTCCATTATAAGGAATTTAACCTCCTGTTTATATGGATAATTTGTCACATTTTATCACAAGATTTAGACTTTTAAGATCTGCAGCAAAAAGGCCAGTCTGCAATAGACTGGCCAATTCTTATGCAAGCTGCTGCTCGGCAAATTCCCTGTATAGCTCATGGGATTGAGTTAGTTCATAATGTGTGCCAATGCCTGTCACCCTCCCTTTTTCAATAAAGACAATTTGATCCGCATCGACAATTGTTGAAAGGCGGTGGGCGATGACGAAAGTTGTCCGGCCTTCCATTAAGCGGGTAAGCGCCTGCTGGACGATGCCTTCCGATTGGCTGTCGAGGCTTGCAGTAGCTTCGTCCATCATCAATATTTTGGGGTCGCGAAGGAATGCGCGCGCAATGGCAATCCTCTGCCTTTGTCCCCCGGAAAGCTTTACACCCCGCTCACCCACTTCTGTATCAAGTCCTTTCGGAAAATCGGCAATGAATTGATCTGCATATGCCATTTTGGTAACTTCCCATAATTTCTCATCTGAGATGTTTTCGGGTCTTTCCAGTCCATAGCATAAGTTCTCACGTATTGTACCTGCCATCATTGCACTTTCCTGTGAAACATAGCCGATTTGACTGCGCCAGGATTTAAGCGATATCTGCTGGATGGGTGTATGGCCAATTTTAATTTCACCTGCAGCTGGCTCGTAAAATCGTTCAAGCAATCCAAACAGGGTGGTTTTTCCGCTTCCGCTTGGACCTGCCAATGCAATCATCTGGCCTGGCTGGGCTTCCAGAGAGATATTTTCCAGGACACTCTCTTCTGCACTATAGGAGAAAGAAACGTTTTGGATTGTAATCGGCTTGCTGCTGATATCCATCTCGATTCCGTCCTGTCCATCCTCCAAAGGCTCTTCTAAGATTTCTATGATCCGTTCTGTTGCGCCTTTTGCTTTTTGCAGCTGTGTAAAAAACATCGCAAATGAAGTGATCGGCATAATAATCTGGAACAAATACAGCAAAAAGGCTACAAGAGAACCCGTTGACATCGATCCGCTTGCCACACGCATGCCTCCATAGGCGATGATCATGACGATGACCACCATCATAATCAGGTACATCGTCGGGCCGATCATGGCAAAAATGCGGGCTTCCCGCAAACCGTAGCCAAGCAGCTTGTCGATGCCATCCAACCCTTTTTCTTCTTCATTTTGCTCTGCAGTAGAAGACTTCATTAAGCGGATTTCTCCGAGTGTCTGGGTTATATTTCCGGTAAAGATGGCCGTTTCATCTTGAAGGCCCCGGGATATTTTTGCCATCTTTCGGCCAAGCGGAATCATAATGGCCAGTGTAATAGGAACAGATGTGAGCATCAGCAGTGTCATTTTCCAGTCCATCACAAGCAGGATAATAATTGCACCGATAATACTGATAATCCCGGTAATGAACTGTGGAAAGTGGCTGGTAATCAGCTCCCTGACAATGCTGGTATCATTCACTACGCGGCTGACTGTCTGGCCGCTGGATTGCTGATCAAAATAACGGACCGGCAGCCTTATAAGCTTCATCCACATCCGATCCCGGAGCCGCGCCACCACTTTTTGGCCCACATAGCTCAGCAGGTAAATGGAAATCCCGCTGATAATCGCCTGGAGGATAAAGGCTGTCCCGATTCCGATGATGAGCGGAACGCTTAAAGATTCAACTGAGAAACCGTCCACCAGATTTTTGGTCAGCAGCGGAACCACCAGCCCGGTCAGGGTGGTTAAAATGCTCGCTGTTAAACCAATGATGAGCGCAGTCTTTGGAATTTTTGCTGATAGAATGAGTGAAATGAATGGTTTTAGGCTGGCTTGCTTTTGGTTCATTTGGCGTGCTCCTGTCTCTTATATATCCTAATATTATATAACATTGAAACTTCCATTTCCTGTTATGCACCTTAACGCCTATCCGATGAATAGGATGTGTTAAAAACCCAAAAAGGATGGATAGCCGTGGCAATCAACTTTCCAGTAGGCATCAAAACGATAACAATCAGCACCGGGCCCACCAAAGTCGTCTATTATCCCCGTGTTTCAGGCATGCAAAATAAGCAGCTGCAGGAATTTATAAACAATACCATTCTCAGGCAAAACCAGCAGCTCATTAACGAACAGACAGGCAATATGGATACAACCGTTGTGGATTTGTATGGATATTATGAGATTAAAAATAATCAGCGGGATGTGCTGAGTTTGTCTTTGAGCAACTATGTGTATCATTACCATGCTGCCCATGGAATGACAGTTATAAAATCACTGACGTTTGATCTTCAGAAGGGGAAGCAGGCGGCACTTAAGGATTTATTCAAGCCGGGAAGCGACTATGTCAAACGGATTTCAGACTTGATTGCTGTACAAATCAAAGAGAGAGACATTCCGCTCCTGGTTGATTTTACTGCAATCAAGCCAGACCAGGATTTTTACATTGCAGACAAAGCGCTTGTTGTCTATTTCCAGCTATATGAAATCACGCCATACGCCTATGGATTCCCAATGTTTCCGATATCCGTTTATGATCTGCAGGATATTATTGATAAAAATGGGCCGCTGGGGAGGATGGCAGTGAATTAAATAAATGGAGGATGCTGCTTTAACAGTGTCCTTTTTATTTTACACCCCTATTGCAATGCGAAGTGATTTAGATAATGTCAAAAAGGCGGCAAATATCTACTTCATACACATGAGGAAGATGGTATATTAAAACGGTTTATTAATGTGTGGTTTAGTGGGCTGAAGGGGTAAGCGATAAGTATTGTATCAATCTTACAGACGAGTTCTTGCATAAAGAATACCTGATTTAATCAAACGTTTGATTGAAATAGATGAAAGTTGTTCTCAAATACAGTGGCCATTGGGAGTAAATATTGATAAAAAAACCGCTCCTGCCAAAAGCAGTAAGCGGTTTTAGGTTGAAAATTAATTCCGGATCAGATAGTCAAACGCACCAAGTGCAGCAGTTGCGCCGGATCCCATGGAAATAATGATTTGCTTGTAGGCACTGTCTGTACAGTCTCCAGCAGCAAATACGCCAGGAATATTAGTGGAACCATGCTTGTCCACAACGATTTCGCCGAAGCGGGTACGCTCGATCTGGTCGCCTAACCAATCTGTGTTAGGAACCAAGCCGATTTGGACGAACACACCTTGCAGTTCAACATGATGTGTTTGTTCTGTTTCACGATCCATGTATGAAATACCGTTAACTTTGTCAGTCCCGGTAATTTCAGTTGTTTGGGCATTTGTGACAACCGTTACGTTTGAAAGGCTGTTTAGACGTTCCTGCAGAACGGCATCTGCTTTCAATTCAGGATTGAATTCGATAACCGTTACATGGTTAACAATTCCTGCAAGGTCAATCGCTGCTTCAACACCGGAGTTGCCTCCACCGATAACAGCTACATCTTTGCCTTCAAATAATGGTCCATCACAGTGAGGGCAGTAAGCGACCCCTTTGTTTTTGAACTCTGCTTCGCCAGGCACGTTGACGTTTCTCCAGCGTGCGCCAGTTGAAAGGATGACTGATTTGCTTTTCAAAACAGCACCGTTTTCAAGTTCGATTTCAACAAGGTCCTTCTTTTCAAGTCTCTTGGCACGCTGCAGATTCATGACATCGATGCCATAATCTTTCACGTGTTCTTCAAGGCTTGCAACAAGCTTAGGTCCTTCTGTGTGCTTCACACTAATGAAGTTTTCGATGCCTAAAGTATCCATGACCTGGCCGCCAAAGCGTTCAGCAACGATGCCCGTGCGAATACCTTTGCGTGCTGCATAGATGGCAGCACTAGATCCAGCAGGACCGCCGCCAATGACAAGCACATCATAAGGATCCTTATCTGCAAATTCTGATGCATCAGGGCCTGTTCCCATTTTCGCCAGAATTTCTTCAAGGGACATACGGCCGCTTCCGAATGATTCGCCATTTAAAAGAACTGTCGGCACTGCCATGATTTCTTTGGCATCTACTTCTTCTTTGTAAGCAGCACCATCAATCATAGTATGTGAAATATTAGGGTTAAGAACACTCATGACGTTAAGAGCCTGTACTACATCAGGGCAGTTGTGGCAGCTCAAGCTGACATAAGTTTCAAAACGATATTCGCCTTCAATCTTCTTCACCTGGTCGATGACTTTCTGGTCAACCTTAGGTGCTCTTCCGCTAACTTGAAGCAGAGCAAGCACTAAGGAAGTAAATTCATGTCCAAGAGGAATGCCTGCAAAGGTAATGCCAGTATCTTCACCTGGTCGATTTACACTAAAGCTTGGCGTCCTTTGTAATTCAGTACGCTCAACTTTAATGTGAGAGGACATATTGGACAGCTCGTCTACTAAAGCCAGCATGTCGCTGGATACTTTGTCTGATCCAGCGCTGACTTTTAGAAGAATGTCGCCCTCCATCATCTGAAGATATTGAGCTAATTGTGCTTTAATATCTGCATCAAGTAACATGATTATCGTGCTCCTTAGATTTTACCTACTAGATCAAGGCTTGGCTTAAGTGTTTCAGATCCTTCTTTCCACTTAGCCGGGCAAACTTCACCTGGGTTGTTGCGTACATATTGAGCTGCTTTAAGCTTGCTTACAACCTGGCTTGCGTCACGGCCGATTCCGCCAGCGTTGATTTCAACAGTTTGGATGATGCCATCTGGATCGATGATGAATGTTCCGCGTTCTGCAAGTCCATCTTCTTCGTTAAGAACTTCGAAGTTGCGGGAAATTCTTTGGTTCGGGTCACCAATCATAACGTATTCAATCTTGTTGATTGTTTCTGAGTTATCGTGCCATGCTTTATGAGTGAAGTGAGTATCAGTTGATACAGAATAAACTTCTGCTCCCATATCTTTTAAAGTTGCATATTCATTTTGAAGGTCTTCTAATTCAGTAGGGCATACGAATGTGAAATCTGCAGGGTAGAAGCATACTACGCTCCACTTTCCTTTGAAGTTTTCTTCAGTAACATCGATGAAATCACCGTTATGGTAAGCTTTTGCTGCGAATGGTAGTACTTCTGAACCGATTAATGCCATGATTAAATTCCTCCTTAAAATGGTTGAGTGTTATGATTATTAATTAAATAGCGAACTATTTAATAATAATTCTAATTCGGTAATAATTATCATATACGACATATTTTTTGTCAAGGGATAAGCTGTGAAAATTTGCTCCTTTTCGGCTGGATGGCGGAAACTTTAAATGCCCGGATAAGAAGCCAATGTAAATTCTGCTTTTTCTTTGGTGGAATCAGTGCGAAATGGAACTTTCAAAGTGGCCTTGAGCCCGTTAATAACAGTATAACTCTTTCTTTTATTAATTACCCTTTTTTTGCCTGTATCAATCTCAACTAATATGAGATTTAAGTTTATAATTGAGAATGTGATTAAGCATAAGCTTTAGATAAAGCCTTTGGATAAGACGGTGCCCAATGATCAGGAACTGGTCCACATTAACTTATTATTCCCTCTTGGGCTAAAAACAATCGATATGGCAGTAAAAATAGTTCAATCAAACGTTTGGTTGGTTAGAGTAAAAAAATACCTGTTTTTATAAAAATACCTTGCATTACAATATAGTGAGGGATTATATTGAAAGTATATCTTGTATTGCAAGGTATTTAACTGCAGGTAATTATCTTGTAATACAAGGTAGTGGAAGGAGTAAGGTGAATGTCAGATACCACGCAAATGTTAAAGGGAATTTTGGACGGTTGTCTATTAGCTATCATTAAAGAAGGGGAGATATATGGGTATGAACTGGCGGCGAAATTGGAGTCATATGGATTTCGCTCATTGAGCGAGGGCACCATTTATCCGCTGCTTCTGCGTATGCAAAAGGAAGAGCTGATCAGTGCTACATTGCGAAAGTCAACGGCTGGACCTAAACGAAAATATTACACATTAACTGAAAAAGGCGAACAGGAGCTGGACCTGTTTATTGTGCGCTGGGAACAGGTAAGTTCATCTGTTGACAATGTATTGAATAAAAGGGGGATATAAAAAATGGTCTCAAAAGAGTCTGAACAGTTTTTGACAGAGCTTCGTTTTTACCTGATGTCAAAAGGAAAAAACGATGATGAAATAAATGAAATAACAGAAGAGCTTGAAGTGCATTTAATGGAAGCTGAAGCCGATGGGAAAGATGTTTCTCATATTATCGGGGATAGCCCAAAGCAATATATGAAAAGCATCGGAGAATCAATGACTACCGATTATCGTCAGATGGCGGGGCTGGTGCCGCTGATGATTCTTATGCTGGGTGCTTATGTCTGCATAGGCCCTGCAATTGAAGGGAACTTTTCTTTATCCAAAGGTACACTTTGGATCGCTATTATAGCAGGAGTGATTGCAGTCGCAGGTTATGGTGTTCTGATTTTCAGAGTGCTTCCTAAATTTCTTCATTCCAAGTGGAGTGCAGTTCTGCTTTCAGGAGCTGGAGTGGCTATGACAGGCATAATGGTTATGGTTTTACTTTGGAATCAGAAACAGGAGTTTGAACCGGTCTTTACAGCAACGCCCTTTCAGAATAATGTAATTGTGGCAGTTTGTGCGGTTATATTTATTGTTTCTGCTATTTATACAAAAACATGGTTTACGATTATAATTCCCCTGTTTATATCTATGGGACCTATTGCCAATCGATTTATTCCAAAGGATGTGAATGAAAATTCAACATATATTTTATATACTGTTATCGCATTCGTTATTATAGCGGCTATAATGGTATTTGTTTTCATAGCTAAACGGAAAAATATGTTGAACAATGGAGGAAAACGAAATGTCTAGCTTGCCTAATTGCCCAAAATGCAGTTCAGAGTATACGTACGAAGACGGGGTGCTCTTTGTATGTCCTGTGTGTGCACATGAGTGGGCAGCTGAATCCGAAATCAACAGTCTTGAGGACGAAAAGGTGATTAAGGATTCTAACGGAAATGTACTAAATGATGGAGATACAGTATCCGTCATTAAAGATCTTAAAGTGAAAGGCTCCTCTTCCGTTATTAAGATTGGAACCAAGGTTAAAAATATTCGTCTTGTGGACGGCGACCATGATATCGACTGTAAGATCGACGGTTTTGGCGCCATGAAGCTGAAATCGGAGTTTGTGAAGAAAGTGTAACGAAAAATGGCCTATCCTTCCATGGATTGGCCATTTTTCCATTTCCTTTTGCGGGTCCTAAAATAGTAGTGGAAAGGTCATCACCTCTGGTTTATGATAAAGAAAGAATATTAAGAATTTCTCAATATAGGTGGGAGCCTCCTTGATACTATTAGACTACATTGTCAACCTCTCCATTTTTTCATTACTGGTCAGTGTGCCTTTAATTCTCCGCTCG
Organism: Cytobacillus sp. EB106-05-05-XG126; assembly: GCF_058791715.1. Lineage (NCBI taxonomy): Bacteria > Bacillati > Bacillota > Bacilli > Caryophanales > Bacillaceae > Cytobacillus > Cytobacillus sp. EB106-05-05-XG126. The sequence continues at coordinate 85,027 of NZ_JBYTDU010000009.1, forward strand.
TTTATCAGTCATAAACCGCTTAAGGACCTGCATCTTTTGGGCGGCATATATGCCGGGATTATTTCTGTCATTCTTGTGGGTTTATCTTTTAACGAGCAGGGTTATTCCTATGATATTCGCTATGCCATTCTGATTTTGGTATTTTCCTATTTGGGGCCGGGAGCAGGGGTTATTACCGCAATTATGGCTCTTGCCACAAGGCTTGCAGTCAGTGAGAATTGGCTGCCTGCAGTAATAGGGTTACTGCTTATTTTGATTGCTTTTACTGTCATACATAGATATACCCAGCACCATAAGGCTGTTAAAAAAACGGCCATATTATATGGTGGGTATTGTATCATTTATATTATAACGGTACCTATCATTTTTAACGTTTTTAGAGACAGCCTGATTTTTCATCTGCAATATCTTTTGTTTGTGGGGCTTGGTGTCATTGTTGGGAGTTTGCTGATTGAATCCTATGAACGATTAATTCGAATCATTACAGAAAAAAAGCGGATGGAAAAAACGCTGGAAGAAAGTGAAGCTAAATACCGGCTAATCGCTGAAAACACTTCAGACCTAATCGCAGTTATGGATAGGGATCGCAGTTTAAGTTATTTATCTCCGTCTCATGAGTTTGTTTTAGGATATGAAGTGCCGGAACTGCTAAAGATGGAAGTGGATATTGTTATTCATCCGGATGAAGCGGAAAATTTTCAGGCAGGTATGCAAAGGATATTCGAGAATAATGAGAGAATGGCAATGGAGTTCCGGCTAAAAAACAGAGAAGGCAATTGGATTGAATTTGAGTCACGGTGTATGCCGGTTGAGGGGGATAATGGTGTAATCGAGCATGTTGTCATGATCAGCAGGGATATTTCTGAGCGGAAAAAAGCAGAGGAATTTCTTTTGCAGTCTGAGAAATTATCGATTGTAGGGGAGCTCGCAGCCGGGGTTGCCCATGAAATCAGAAACCCGCTTACCACCATCAAAGGGTTTGTGCAGCTCTATAAGAGCGGCAATAGCCAAATTAATGAATTGCTGCTAAGCGAACTTCAGCGCATTGAAAATATCACCACTGAAATGCTTTCGCTTGGAAAACCGCAGGCGATACAAATGGACAGTGCTGATTTAACGGATATTATAGTGAATACAGTCGAGTTACTATCCCCGCAGGCAAATATGAACGGTATTCAGTTTAAGTTGAATTTTGCTGATGGTGATTTTTTGATATCATGTGAAAAAAATCAAATCAAGCAGGTTTTTTTGAATATCTTAAAAAACGCCATGGAAGCTATGGATAACGGAGGGGATATTGAGATTTCCCTAAAAAGTAATAATGACGGGGATTGTATTGTCTCATTTCAGGATCAGGGGTGTGGAATACCTGACGAATTTCTGCCGAGACTGGGTGAACCTTTTTATACATTAAAGGAAAAAGGGACTGGACTGGGACTTATGATTTGCCATAAAATCATTAAGCAGCATCATGGCAGCATCGTATACAAAAGCAAGATTGGTGAAGGTACTTTAATAGAGATTACATTGCCGCTTTTAAAAACAATTAAATAAATTGAAAAAAGCAGGGGTAGTCCCTGCTTTTTTCAATTTATTTTGGAAGACGCTTCAAGCTCCGGATCCATAAGTCTCTTTTTTGCAAAACGAAACACAATAATGAGCAAGACAGCCGCTGCCGGATAAACCGGGATTGAATAGACCAGTTTCCATCCTGTATAGATGAGTGCATGATTTTTAACAGTAAGCCATTCAAAGAATATGGAAAATGCACTCCAGCCCAGTATGTACCAAATAGACTTCTTGCCATAGAGTTCCCAGCGGTCATAGCCAAATAAAAAAATCAGAGCGGAACAGGGATACATGAAAAAATGAAAAAGGGCTCCCGATAGTTCATAAGTAGGGTTGTCACCAAATATATACATCCGAAAAGGCGTGGCCAGCAGAAAGTAATCAATGGTCGCAACCAATGTAAGGTTATAAACCCATATGATTATAACTAAAACTGGAGGAAAGTACTTTCGGATCGGCAGAAATAAGAGTATGACAATTGCAGAAGTCAAAATAAAGAACCATTCATTCCAATCAAATGTAACATTCATACAGCCTAGACTCCTCTATATAGTATCTTCCGGAAAAAATTCATAAAGCCGATTAAAATCAGTAGTGACAGCAGCCAAAAAGTAGATGACCACCAAATTTTCCAATGAATATGGATCAGTACTCCTGTTATATGCCCAAGCCACTCCAGTCCCCCTAAGATCAAGATAAAAAAGATTATTAAGAGGAGCTTACTCTTGTATGTTTTCCGGATAAGAAAATAGTTCAAAAAAAGGACCATGAAGGCAGGGAATAGCAAAATTCGGTTAAAGAAATGGGAGAATTCATAGCTCAGTTGTTCCGGAATGATGAGAGTTTTGAAGTTCATATAGCAAAGGGCCGAAAAATTTTGAAAGAGATAGGAGCTTAACATCCAATAGACGAAGGTTTCCAATATATGCAGATGTTTCTTTAGTTTAATAAAAAGAAACAATACCAACGTATTGATTACGAGGTAAATAAGAAAAATCATTGTGCAGGAACCCCCTTTGTCTCACTGGATCTCTCAAATAACTTAACTTGTTTCTTCTTATCTTGTTCATTAGGGGCTGATTTATTTAGTAACCTGATCATGTTAATAAGAAAAGACGAGGAGCCTGATGCACCTCGTCTCCTTATATTTAGAAATCAAAATTGTCGGGATTTGGTCCAACACGTAAATGTGCATCTAAGGAATCAATCAATTCCATCTCTGGCTGAGATAGTTCAAAATCAAATAAATCTGCATTTTCTTTGATGCGATGAGGTTTTGTTGACTTAGGGATGACGATAATGCCGTTTTGCAGGTGCCACCTTAGGACAATTTGTGCAACGGATTTCCCATGTTTTGCAGCCAGTTCATTCAGGACCCCGTTTTCGAATAATCCGCCTTGCATTAGTGGGGCCCACGCTTCAATGTGCATATCATGTTTGGCAGCAAAGTCACGAAGTTCAGTTTGTGCCAATTTCGGGTGCAATTCAATTTGATTAATCATTGGTTTGATTTCAGCTGTTTTCAATAGATTTTCTAAATGGCTGATTTGAAAGTTGCTGACGCCAATCGCTTTGATTTTACCATCTTTATATAAATCTTCCAGTGCTCTCCAAGTTTCTGTGTATTTTCCCTCAACAGGCCAATGGATCAAATAAAGGTCAAGATATTCAAGTCCCATTTTTTTCAATGAGGTGTTAAACGCCTTAAGGGTTGCTTCATAGCCCTGGTCAGAGTTCCACACTTTTGAAGTGATAAAAAGTTCCTCTCTATTAAAGCCAGACTGGCGGATGGCTTCTCCCACCCATTCCTCGTTTCCGTAGATGGAAGCTGTGTCGATGCTTCTATAGCCAATTTCAATTGCTGCTTTAACAGCGGTCAATAGTTCTTCTTCCTTTTCCACTTTGAATACACCAAGACCAATCCTGGGCATTTTAACTCCATTTGCAAGTGCTGCATTACTTGATAAAGATAGTTTATTCATATAAGACACTCCTTAATTAATTAGTTAGTTTGTTTTTCAAGTTTTTTTAGTAATCCCGTCAGAATTACAGCCCCAAGCACCATTACTCCGCCAATCCACGGTGTGTGAATTAAGCCGATAGAATTCACGATCAGTCCCCCGGTAAATGAGCCGATGGCAATTCCGATGTTAAATGCTGCAATATTTAAAGCGGAAGCAACGTTGACAGCAGAAGGAACATATTTCTCAGCCAGATTTACCACCAGAATTTGAAGGCCTGGCACATTCATGAAAGCAAATAAGCCCATTAGAAAAATAGCGATAAGCCCAAAAGTTTTAAAAGGTGCTGCGAAAGTGAGAAGGCCCAAAATAATGGCTTGAAGAGTAAACATCCAAAATAACGCTTTTAATGGATCCTTGTCAGATGCTTTGCCTCCAAAAACATTGCCGATAGCCACGGCCACTCCGTAAACCAGAAGAATAATACTTACCCATTTTGCGCTAAACCCTGTTACATCTTCGAGAAGCGGTGTCAGATAGGTAAAAGATACAAATGTCCCTCCGTATCCGAGTGCAGTAATACTAAATGCTAAAAGCAGTTTTCCGCTGTTTAGAATTTTCTGCTGTTCACTAAACTTGGAAGCTGGTGCTTGTTTAAGATCTGAAGGAATCAGAAGGGCGCTGGCGATAATTCCAATTATCCCTAACAGAGCCACTCCCCAGAAGGTAGCTCTCCAGCCAAATATCTGGCCAATAAATGTTCCGAGCGGCACACCTGTCACGGTGGCGACAGTCAAACCAGTGAACATAAAGGCAATCGCACTGGCTCGTTTATTTTCAGGAACTAAATCAGCAGCAATGGTCGATCCGATTGAGAAAAAGATGCCGTGTGAAAAAGCTGTTATAAAACGCGCAGCCAGCAAAAATGTAAATGACGAAGACATGGCTGCAACAGAATTTCCAATGATAAATAAAACCATTAATGACATAAGCAAAGACTTTCTGTTCATTTTACTGGTCAAAGCAGTTAGTATAGGTGCACCAATCGCAACTCCCATGGCATAACCGGAAATCAATAAACCGGCCAATGTAATGGAAATTCCCAAATCGCCTGATATGGCAGATAAAAGCCCTACAGGCACAAACTCTGTGGTGCCAATTCCGAATGCACTGATTGCAAGTGCAAGCAGGGCGGGAGTGCCGCCTTTTTCTTTTTGTCTATTTATTGCAATTGAATTCATTAGCAATGAATCCTCCTTTTTAATGTAATAGCAGTTAAGAAAGTACAGCCAGGCGCCTTGGCCATACAGTCTTGTTGAAAGATATTATGGAGCAGGACAAACATGATGAACAGTACGTACTTTAAAGTAATACAGGTACTAAAAAGTAACCTATGGTCTATTTCACCATTTTGTTTTATGCTTCCTTATGCTATTATGGAGGGCATGATTCTAAATGAACAGTACGCACTTTAAAGTAATGTAGGTACTTTTAAGTGCCTATAAAACAGAGGGGGAAGGATGTTGGCTTACAATATACCGGTAGAAGCTACTTTAGATGTGATTGGCGGGAAGTGGAAAGTTGTAATTATGTGTCATTTAATTAAAGGTGAAAAGCGAACTAGCGAGCTTAAACGCCTTATGCCTGGGATTACGCAAAAAATGCTGACTCAGCAGCTTCGTGAACTTGAAGCGGATGAGGTTGTAAACCGCACTGTTTTTGATCAGGTGCCCCCTAAGGTTGTATATTCTTTAACAGATTACGGATGGTCACTTCGCCCGATCCTGGATGCAATGTGCAACTGGGGAGAAGGGCATATTGAGTTAACAGGCGGAGAGCTTGTGGAATAATAAAAAATTTAGGACTCGTATGCTTTAGGCAAACGAGTCCTTTTTAATGGCAAAGCTATTTACTCTTTATTTGTTCGCGGATACTCTCGAGCTCCTCAAGCGATAAAGAGCCAAGTGACTTCTTAATTTCTTCCTCGATTTGTTTCTTATTACTTTCTCTGTATTGGTCCCACCAATCTCGCAGTCCTTCTGTATTTGCAAGCAGATACTCAATATCGATTTCTTCTACTTCATCATCCGAAAGATAATTTAAAACAGAAGCTAACATCCTATTTAGCTTACTGATTTCATCCTCACTTTTTTTGAGGGGGGTATTTGATGGTGCTTCACTATCCTTCTTGTTCTCTTCTCCGCTGTCTGCTGATGCTGCTTTCCTTGGCATGAAATCATACCCTTTCTAATACGAATAAGAATTTCTCTTAGTATTGCCTCAAAAAAATAATAAAAAAACTGAACGATAATTATTTATAAGCGTCTCATAAGTAAAGTCATTTATTGGGGGTACTCATAATGAAAGAACGTGTGGTCGAATTCAATACAGATGTAAAAATAAAGGGGACAGTGAGTTTTCCGAAAGAGTCCGAAGGAAAGCTTCCCCTTGTTATTATAATTCATGGTTCAGGCCCTGTTGACCGGGATGGCAATGCGAAGGTAATGCAGATGAATGCTTATAAGATGCTTGCTGAGTTTTTTGCATCAGCCGGTGTAGCGGTTCTTAGATATGACAAGCGGGGAGCCGGTGTGAGCGGGGGTGACTTTTATCAAACAGGCATGTGGGATTTAGTTAACGACGGAGCAGCAGCTGTAAAGACGGCTCTCGAACTGCCGGAAATTGACCCTAAAAGAATATTTCTGCTGGGTCACAGTGAAGGATGTACATTAATTCCTCCTATTAATAAGAAGGCGGAAGCTACAGGTATTATCTTTCTTGCCGGTCACGCGGAAAATGTCAGGAATGCATCTGAGCTGCAAGTAAAACTGCTGGAAGAAGAAATTAAAGAAATGAAGGGAGTGAATGGGATAATTCTTCGTGCTTTAAAAGTTCATAAAACTGCCGCTTCCAAACAAAAGAAAATTTTTGATGAAATGATGGAATCAGAAGAGGCAGTAATGAAAAAAGGATTTACAAAGATCAATGCAAAATGGGCAAGAGAGCATTTTCAATATAAGATGGAAGAAGATTTGGCTGCAATTACATGTCCCGTTCTTGCTATTACCGGTAATAAAGATGTTCAAGTCGATCCTGAGCATGTACATCTTTTTGCAGAAAAAGTGAATGGCCCAGCTGAGAGCTATAATGTCTCGAATATGAACCATCTTCTTAGAGATCAGGAAGAACAAACTTCTATGCTAAAGCTGAAGTCGATTTATAAAAGAAGTCTTTCAAAGCCGCTGAGCGCTGAAATGCTGGACATAATTGAAGAATGGACGAAGAAGTATATTCTCTAAAGACGTAAAGATGCATGCGCATGGTTTTGAGAAAAATTATGGCGTATGCAATTTTTTTATATAAAGTATTGACTTTGGGGTTTAAATTATTGTAAGATAGTTTTTGTCGCTAAGAGTTATTCGCTCAGCGGCAAAAAAACTTTTGAATCTGTTTGAATATCGAATAGAAAAAAAGTAAAAAAATCTGTTGACTTACTTAAATGAAGATGATAAGATGAATATCGTTGTCACTTCGAAAGAAGTTAGCACATTAGTTCTTTGAAAACTAAACAAAACAGAAACGTCAACGTTTAAATCATTAGTCTTTTTCGAAAAGACAAACGAGCTTAATCAACTCTTATATGGAGAGTTTGATCC
>NZ_JBYTDU010000010.1:0-47702 GCF_058791715.1 Cytobacillus sp. EB106-05-05-XG126
TGGAGCGGGTGAAGGGAATCGAACCCTCATCATCAGCTTGGAAGGCTGAGGTTTTACCACTAAACTACACCCGCATATAGAATTGTTATTTCCCGAATGGTCGGGAAGACAGGATTCGAACCTGCGACCCCTTGGTCCCAAACCAAGTGCTCTACCAAGCTGAGCTACTCCCCGTATAATGGCGCGCCCGAGAGGAGTCGAACCCCTAACCTTTTGATCCGTAGTCAAACGCTCTATCCAATTGAGCTACGGGCGCATCTATTAAAGCAACTCTTATATTATAACGATCTTAAATTCAAATGTCAATAACTTTTTTGGTGCGGCCGAGAGGACTTGAACCTCCACGGGGTTGCCCCCACTAGGCCCTCAACCTAGCGCGTCTGCCATTCCGCCACGACCGCTTAATAAAGCGACAAGTAACATCATACCAAAACGAGATGCTTAATTCAATGGTAATTAATGGTGCGGGTGAAGGGAGTCGAACCCCCACGCCTTGCGGCGCCAGATCCTAAGTCTGGTGCGTCTGCCAATTCCGCCACACCCGCATATAAAATTTAAGATGGTGAGCCATGAAGGACTCGAACCTTCGACCCTCTGATTAAAAGTCAGATGCTCTACCGACTGAGCTAATGGCTCATTAAAAATGGCTGGGCTAGCAGGATTCGAACCTGCGAGTGACGGAGTCAAAGTCCGGTGCCTTACCGCTTGGCTATAGCCCAATAACAAATGGCGGTCCCGACGGGAATCGAACCCGCGATCTCCTGCGTGACAGGCAGGCATGTTAACCGCTACACCACGGGACCATCCATAAAAACCGTCGGAAATAAAAAAAGTGACCCGTACGGGATTCGAACCCGTGTTACCGCCGTGAAAGGGCGGTGTCTTAACCGCTTGACCAACGGGCCATTGTTAGAATTTTCTGGCGGAGAAGGAGGGATTTGAACCCTCGCGCCGCTTACGCGACCTACACCCTTAGCAGGGGCGCCTCTTCAGCCACTTGAGTACTTCCCCAAATATGGCTCCGCAGGCAGGATTCGAACCTGCGACCGTTCGGTTAACAGCCGAATGCTCTACCACTGAGCTACTGCGGAATAATAATAAACTGATCAATAAAACAGTTAACATCTTATCGACTCTTCATATTATAAAGACGCGGACTATAAAAGTCAAGAATCTTTTTAGAAGAATTTATTAGCCGCTTGTCCTGTATTGACCTGCGACAATTATTAAATATAAAGCGTACTTAATCTAATGTCAATTCTTTTTTGAACACTAATTTTCCTTTGCATTTACCGCAGACATATTTCTTCGTATCAACTTTTCTTTTTCTCTGATAAATTTGGCAGCATTCTTTGCACACATAAACAAGAATCTTAACGGATTTTTTTGTTTTAGGGCGATCAGGCAAAGCTGAACAAAATCGGGGTGCTCCCACTTTCTTCATTAGCAGTCTGAAATCCTGATCACGATGTTTATATCCTTTTCCCTCTAAGTGCAAATGATAATGACAGAGCTCGTGCTTAATAATTCCCACTAATTCTTCAGGTCCAAGCTGCTCATAATACTTTTTGTTAATTTCAACATGATGTGAATTCAGCATATATCTTCCGCCAGTCGATTTTAGGCGTGAATTAAAATATGCCTGGTGGCAAAAGGGCTTGCCGAAGCTTTCTAATGATATCTTTTCAACAAGTTTCTGAAGCTCCTGGTCATTCATCTCAATGTTTTCCTCTCTTATCGTAAACATGACAACCTATTATAGCATACATTATATATACCTTTTACAGCTCTGAACTCCTTGCAGAAAGAGGGAGCCATTTTCAGATTCCAATCAACGGGAGGTAAATTGTATGCCTGTATGGTTTCAAAATCAAATCCAGCGTGCTTTTTATGAAAAAGACCGCTATCAGATCAAACTGCTGAATCAGTGCTGGTTTTTCTATAGAAAGAAGCATTGCTCATAAAGGCACTAATGCCCGCCGAACAATCCAGTCCCAATGCTGAAAATCCTTAGTCAAGCGAACTCATCATTAGTTATAAAAAGCATAAGCCAAATCACGCCAGAAATAGTGATTTCCGGTGTGATTTAGCTTATGACGACTCGAAAACTGTGAAATTATTAGCTTCTATTAATTAGAATGGCCCAGCATTGTTAAAGCGACTCTTCCCTTGTGTTTATCAACAGAGTCCACCCAGACTGTTACCACATCACCAACGGAAACGACGTCCAGCGGGTGTTTAACAAATTGGCGGCTGAGCTTGGATATATGAACAAGACCATCCTGTTTGACTCCAATATCGACAAAGGCTCCGAAATCTACAACATTCCGCACTGTCCCTTGCAATTCCATTCCTTCCTGCAGGTCTTCAAGCTTTAGAACTTCTTTTTTCAAAAGAGGCTTCGGCAGCTCATCACGCGGATCTCTTTCAGGTCTCATTAAAGCGTCAATGATATCCTTCAATGTCAGCTCACCGATTTCAAGCTCCCGGGCTGTCCGGCTGATATCTATGCCTTTGAGCGCCTCCCTTAGCGATGGTGAGCCAAGGTCATTTGATTTAAAGTCGAGATTAGCCAGCAATTTATTTACTTCTGCATATGTTTCCGGATGAATTCCCGTCCGGTCCAGAGGCTCTTTTCCATCGATAATCCGCAGGAAGCCTATTGCCTGTTCATAGGTTTTGGCACCAAGTCGGGGGATTTTTTTCAATTGCTTGCGGTCCGTGAACTTCCCTTCGTCTTCCCGTTTTTTAATTATATTTACGGCAACTGTTTTTGACAGGCCGGCTACATGCTGCAGCAATGAAGATGAAGCGGTGTTCACATTTACGCCTACCTGGTTTACTGCTGTCTCTACAACAAAGGAAAGGGATTCGGACAGCTTTTTCTGGGATACGTCATGCTGATATTGACCAACCCCAACTGACTTTGGATCAATCTTAACCAATTCTGCAAGAGGATCCTGGAGGCGTCGGGCGATTGATACAGCACTTCTTTCTTCCACCTGAAAATCAGGAAACTCTTCTCTGGCAAGATCCGAGGCAGAGTAGACGCTCGCCCCCGCTTCATTGACAATCAGGTAGAATATTTCCTCTTTCATGTCCTTTAATATATCTGCGATGAACTGTTCGGTTTCCCTTGAAGCAGTCCCATTTCCGATGGCAACCATTTTTACTTTATAGGTTTTTAGAATTTGAATTACTTTCTCCCGTGCCTGATTCGTTTTGGAAACAGGCGGGTGCGGATATATGACTCCGATATCAAGTACTTTTCCAGTTTCATCTACAACAGCCAGCTTGCAGCCTGTTCTGTAGGCAGGGTCTACCCCAAGTACGATCTTTCCTTTCAACGGGGGCTGAAGCAGCAGTTTTCTTAGATTTTCAGAAAAAATCATAATAGCCTGTTCTTCTGCTTTTTCAGTCAGTTCATTGCGTATTTCGCGTTCAATCGATGGCATGATCAGACGCTTGTAGCCATCATCAATGGCTTCCCTTACAATCGTGCCTGCAGGAGAACGTTCATCCTTTACCCACTTTTTATATAAGTACTTTAAAATAAATTCGGTATTTGGCTTAATGTTAATCTTTAATACTTCCTCTTTTTCACCGCGGTTCAATGCAAGTGTGCGGTGTGGAACAATCTTGCTCACCGGTTCCTCATACTCGTAATACATTTCATAAACGCCTTTTTCGTCATTCTCTTTATTTCTCACAGTGGACTCAATAGTCCCCTTTTTGGCTGTTTCCATACGGATCCATTTTCTGCTCTCCGCTTCATCTGATACCCACTCTGCGATAATATCTTTTGCACCAGCGATTGCTTCTTCCGTTGTGGTTACTTCCTTTTCATCAGATAAGAATTCTTTGGCTTTTGCAGCAGGGGTTTCATTTAGCGAAAAAGTGAGAAGCCACTCAGCAAAGGGCTCAAGCCCTTTTTCTTTTGCCGCAGTTGCTTTTGTCCGTCGCTTTTGCTTATATGGCCGGTATAAGTCTTCTACTTCCTGCAGCTTCACCGCTTTGGTAATTTTGGTTTTTAGCTCTTCGGTCAATTTGCCTTGTTCTTCAATTAAGCGGATTACCTCTTCTTTACGCTGATTAAGGTTCTGTATGTATTGCCAGCGCTCCATAATATCGCGGATTTGAACTTCATCCAGCGCGCCTGTCTGTTCTTTTCTGTATCGGGCGATAAACGGGACTGTGTTTCCTTCTTCCAGTAAGCTGATTGTGTTTTTTACTTGTTTGATGGCTATCGATAGTTCCCCAGCGATTAAATTTAGTGTTTGATCTTGTCTATCCAATGTTTTCTCCAAGTTCATTCCTCCATCATAGAGTCTCAATATTCATTTTATCAAAAGAATAAACAAAAAGCTTACCCTGTCTAGAGTAAGCTTCCAAGTATGAAAGTAGCATCATCTGAAGTAGATGGATACTGCTTCTTTATATCTTCCGAGATAAGTTCAATAGGGAGAAATGCTTTCAGCAAAGATTTAACCCCATGGATATTAAAGCCATCTGAGTATATCAAAAATTTAGACTCCGCTTCATACGTAAACCGCTGGGTATGAAACACCTGCGGCCTTCCTGACAGATATCCTGTTACAGGCAGGGGATAAGTGAGTTTTCCTGCAGATGAATAAAGGAAAAACCGGATATTCCCTACACAGCTGTATACAAATTCCCTGGAAGCAAAGTGTACTTTAAACAGCGCGACTGCTGCTCCTCTTTTTTGCAAAAGAATTTCGTTGCAGAGCTTCATAAGCGTATCTACATCTTTCTCATGATGCTGCTCTACAACGGAAACAACAGCAGAAGAAGCCTCATACGCATATTCCCCGCTTCCAAGGCCATCTGCCAGCACACATACAAAGTATTCATCCGTTGCGGTAAAATAATAGCCATCACCGCAGAATGATTTGCCTTCTTTAGCTGTCTGGTGTGCAATCACTTCGATGTTATCTCTAACCAATTTGGTCATGAAAGGCACTCCGAGTTATTTGTTTCAGAGTGGATTGCTTCCTGAAGCTTTTTGATCGCACGGCGCTGAAGTCTTGATACATGCATCTGGGAAATCCCCAGTTTATCTCCAGCTTCCTTTTGGCTCAAATTCTCAAGATATGTGTATTGAATAATTAATTTCTCTCTCTCTGACAGAACATGCAGGACTTTTTCAAGCACCAGCATTTGGTTTACTTTTTCAAAGCCCTCGTCCACATTTCCAACGATATCCAAAAGGGTGACCGTTCCGCCATCAGAATCAGCTTCGATTGAATGGTCAACAGAAAGAGCCTGATAACTTTTCCCCATTTCCATCGCTTCCAGCACTTCTTCTTCAGAAACCCCAAGCATATCGGCTATTTCGTCTACTCTTGGCGACCTATGAAGCTCTGTTGTAAGCTCTTCAACGGCAGCTTTAATTTTCGGACCCAATTCCTTTATGCGACGCGGAACATGAACACTCCAAGTTTTATCCCTTAAGAAGCGCTTAATTTCCCCGATAATAGTAGGAACAGCAAAGGCCTCAAATGTTTTGCCGAAAGACTCATCATAGCGGCGGATTGCACCCAATAAGCCGATAATGCCTACCTGGACAATATCCTCATGATAGGATCTCCCTTTTGAGTACTTGCGGGCAATGGCTTCTACTAAATTCTGATATTGAAGAACCAGGGTATTTTGAGCATCTTCATCCTGGTGAAGCTGGTAGGCTTTGATTAAAGCATTTGTTTCTTCTTTGGATTTTTGGTTAGGTTGAGATTGTTTTTGCATCCCTCTCCACCTGCTCTCCTTCTAGGTATTTGGTCATAAAGACCGTAACACCCTCTTTGTGATGAATTCTTACTTCATCCATCAATGTTTCAATCAGGTATAGACCCAAGCCTCCTTCACGCAAAAATTCCACAGAATCAGTCTGGTCATATGGCCCAATGCCTTGTCTCGCAGATTGGAAATCAAAGCTTTTTCCGCTGTCTGCGACCATTACCTCAAGACGGTCAGTATATAAACCGAACCCGATGACTACTTCCCCTTGCTCATTCTGTTTGTATGCGTGTTGAACTGCATTGGTGCAAGCTTCACTTGTAGCGATCTTAAGATCTTCAATTTCTTCATATGCAAATCCCATTCTGCTGGCAATCCCTGATAATGTCAGGCGGATTACCCCAACAAACTCCGGCTTGGCCGGAATTTTCACCTCTATATAATCAAATGGCTCGTTCATTGTACTCCACCTTCAATCCCGCTGTTAATATCGATAATATCCGCCAGGCCTGTAATTTCGAAAAGTCTCTTTAAACGGTCCGACAAGCCAACAATCTGGAATTTTCCGTTATTGGCACGGACATTTTTAAACACACCAACAAATACGCCTAAGCCGGTACTATCCATATAAGAGACTTCTGATAGGTTGACCACCATTTCTACGCCTTCCTTTTCTGTTAAAGGAAAAAGCTCTTCGCGGAGTTTAGGTGCTGTATACGCATCAATTTCTCCACTTATCATTGCTTCAATCAGCATATCATTTTCTTTTACATCTATAGTAATATTCATAACTGACCCACCTCTTTACATGTCAACTGCTTTTTACTAGTTACCCGCTTTTAAAACCCATTAAACATTTCTTTTTAAAATAATTAAGGTAAAATCATCCCGCAATTGAAAATGCTGAAGTTTTTCAAGTTCTTTATATACGCTATTAACTATTTCCTGTGCATTTAAATGAATGTATTTCTTGATTAATTCCAGCAATGATTCCTTTTCTATAAACCCTTCTTCTGTACGGCATTCAGTAACCCCGTCTGACATTAATATAATCATATCTCCGGGATTTACTCCTTTTTCGTACTGGCGGTATTTAGTTTTTTTATCAATACCAAGAAGCAGGCCCTTCGCAGTCAGCTCAGTAAATTGCCCATTTCCGGCATTATAGAACAGGCCCGGTTCATGTCCTGCAGAACCATAAGAGAACATGTGGCTGTTTGTATCATATATTCCATAAAACATGGTAATGAACATGGTTAAATCTACGTTCTGTTCCACTACCCGATTAAGATTTTCAAGGACCGTTTTAGGGTCATTGCGGTTTTCAGGCACACTGTCCATGGCATATTTAATCATGGACATACAAAGGGCTGCAGGAAGACCTTTACCGATTACATCAGCAATGGCGATGCTGATTGTGCTGTTCTCATCCTGAACAAAATGGAAATAATCACCGTTCATATGTTTGGCAGGAACACTTATTGCGCCGATATCCAGTCCTTCAACAGAAGGAACCTGCGTTCCCAGCAAGGTTTGCTGAACGTTCGCAGCTATTTCCATCTCTGTCCTGAGTTCCTGCTGAATATGTTTTAAGCTCTGATGTTCTCTATAGGCAAAACCATAGCCTATCATGACTTCCAGAAGGATATCAAAAGAATGGTGAACATATTCAGGCAAGTCCGGATAAAGTTCACCCATCAGACTTTTATGAACACTGATAATCTCTTCAGGTGAGATTTTGTGCTCGATCGACTTCCTGCTGAACTTCTGGCCCTGATACAAAGCCTGTTCAGATTGTTCCTTAATATAATTCTCAAGAATATCCCGATACTTTGATTCCATCATTTCTCGGAAATCCATAACGCTTCCCCCTAACGAAGCCACTTAGTTGCTTTTATATCTGTACCGGTCCCGGGATTGGAGTCAATTAAGAACTCATCCATTAACCGCTTCACACCTGGCAGGCCGGCTCCTAATCCTCCTGATGTCGAGTATCCATCTTCCATTACTTGGCGTAAATCACTGATTCCAGGGCCGCTGTCTACCGCAACTATACGCAATCCCGCTTTTCCGCCGTCATATATTTTCTCAATACAGATTTGCCCTTGTCCGGCGTATAAATAAATATTCCGGGCAAGCTCACTAATGGCTGTAGTGATTCTAGCCTGGTCAACTGTACCAAAACCAAGCTCTTTAGCAACATTCCGCCCAAGCTGGCGGGCTGCAACGATGTCCCATTCGTTTATGATTTTAACGCAGGATTGGTTTTCCATACAGTTACTCCCCCAATTCCTGTTGTAATTTCTCCAAACCTTTTTCTAAATCTAATGCAGTAAGGACATCATCTAACCCAATACCTAACTCAATAAGCGTAATTGCTACGGCAGGCTGTATCCCGGTTATGACTACTTTTGCACCCATCAGTTTGGACATATTTATTACGTCGCCTAGAACTTTAGCGATGAATGAATCAATAAAGTCAATGGATGTTAAATCGATCACGACTCCATTTGCGCTCGTCTCATGGATTTTATGGAGCAGATCCTCCTGAAACTGAAGAGCAGTCTGATCATCTAATTCCCACTGGATGGAGACTAATAGGCAATCGTTCAGCTTTAAAATTGGGATTCTCACTCTCATTCCTCTCCCTCCACCTTCACAATTTTGCGGCTGGTTAACTCAAGAGCCGCTTCTACACCCTTTTTCAAGGTGTTTTTTGTGGTGAACTGATTTAAATCAATTCCCAGGTTTACAATCGTCTGAGCAATCTCAGGGCGTATGCCAACAAGCATGCATTTTGCACCAACAAGTCTTACAGCATCTGCTGCCTGTATAATATGATGGGCTACCATTGTATCAACAACCGGCACTCCTGTTATATCTATAAGGACCACTTCTGAACGGTGTTTAACCACTCCATTTAAGAGGTTCTCCATGATCTGCTTTGCACGCTCGGTATCAATTGTACCTACAAGCGGCATGACCGTAATTCCTTCGAAAACAGGGATCAGCGGCGCAGATAGTTCCTGAAGGGCAATTTTTTGCAGGGACACAGTTCTTTCCCAAGTGGCCGAATACATATTTACCACTTCATTAACCATGGGAGTCATCCAGCCATCGAACTCGTAAATGACTTTCATTTGGTTTTCCTGGTTGACAATTCCGGCTTCCTGCATGCCCTCGAACACAATTTTTCCGAATGTTTGAAGCCCTTTTGTCACGAAACTGAGCGGCCAGCCCAATCGAACAATTTTCTCAGAGAAATCACTCAATTTTGAAGTGAATTCCTCATTTGAACTTTTTATATTTGAAATAATCAGGTCAATGAATTCCCGGCTTGTCCCGATAAATACCTGATCGGAAACTACCTTTGTAACCCTTTCATCCGCGTTTTCTTTTGTAGCCTCCAGCCAATGATTGAAAATAGAATCTTTATTATTTTGTATATAATTCAATATTGTCGAATTCATTTGTTCCTCCCTATTTTATCATGTATCTATTATTAGCCTTCCAATTCCCCTTTATTGTAAAGAAGCAAAAAAATCTTCCTGTTTCGTATATACCAATTAAATGATAACAATGAATTCGAGTCAAATGATACCTATAGGGTCTGAAATTAATAATTCCCATCTTTAGGTTAATTCGACAATTTCTTAAGAAAACCCTTTTTCCAGTGCGCTGATTTCCCATTGAACAGGAGGTTACTGCCAGCTGGAAACGGGTATATCTACAAAACCGGACAATTTTATATATTAAATGACTCTCTTTTTTACCCTATCGAAAAGAAACTAAACCTTTTTTGGCTGCAAAAAAATAAAAAACGCCCTTCAAAAGAGCGTTTGCTAAAATTCGATGAGGCCTAAGCTGATTTGCACGGCTTCATCCACTTTTTCCATCATTTCGTCATCGAGATGGGTTATTTTATCGGTTAAGCGTTGTTTATCAATTGTACGAATCTGTTCTAATAAGATGACCGAATCCCTTTCAAAACCATAACGCTTCGCATCAATTTCAACGTGAGTAGGCAGCTTTGCTTTTTGAATCTGAGCTGTGATTGCTGCAACAATTACTGTGGGACTAAACCGATTCCCGATGTCGTTTTGGATGACAAGCACTGGACGGACGCCGCCTTGTTCTGAACCAACAACTGGGGATAGGTCTGCAAAATAAACGTCACCACGTTTGACAATCAAAGGATTATCCTCCGCTAACTAGACGTTCAACTGTGTGTTCTGCCTCGTATTCCGCTTGAAATGCTTCAGATGCAATCGTCAAATTTATTTTCGCCATCTCCATGTAACCACGTCTCATGGACTCGCGAATTTGTCTCTTTTTGCGTTCACGCAAATACATTTTGGTTGCTTGATAAATGAATTCGCTCCGGTTAACGTTTTCCTGTTTAGCAAATCCGTCTAACTCGGTTAAAAGATGCTGCGGTAATTTCACCATTATCTCTGTTGTTGTGCTGGACTCAGACACAAACATACACCTCCACCATCACTACACACCATTTTTATATCTACCATTTTCAATATTACCATTAATAAAGCCCAATGCAAAGGGGATTCTTTAATTCTTTTGTATTATCGGCCAAAAAAATAGTATTTTATGCATGATTTTAGAAAAGCGGAAGCGCCTTGCCCACCCCCGACAAGCACAAGACGAGCCTCCCGGAAAGGCGCTCTTTGCCTTTTTGGGAGGCTAGCCCGAAATGTGGAGGCGACTGCTTAGGGACGACAGGCATAAGACGGTTCCTGTAAGAAGGCGTTTTTCCTTCTGAAAGGAAACGGCTTATGACCCCAGTCCCTAGGAGCCGAAACAAGACAAGCTTGTGACCTCGAGGGGGTAGGCGCTGGAGCTAGACAGTTAACTAACTTCAAAATTTATCATTGTTATCTTTTTAGAAAAGCGGAAGCGCTTCTTAACAACAATTAATTTTTTCCGATTATAACAGATAATTAATTCCCCCGATAATTTTACCATCTCTTTTATATATGCGCGGAACCCGGGAAGATACCATGCAGGTAACTTCATAGTTGATGGTTTCAAGCTTTTCCGCGATTTCGTCCACCGAAATTTTTTCTTTCCCCTGCTCGCCGATCAGGGTTACCTTTGTTCCTACGGGCATTTGATGAGGTATCTTAATCATGCATTGATCCATGCATATCCTTCCAACAATTGGTACTCTCGATCCATCAGCAAGTACCTCCTGTCCCTGAAGCTTTCGGATCCAGCCATCCGCATAGCCAATCGGCAATGTCGCAATCCATTCATCTTCTTGCGCTTCATAAGTCGCCCCATAACTGACTTTCTCGCCTTTATGAAGTTTTTTCACATGAACAATAGTGGTGTGAAGAGAAAAAGCCTCTTTCAGCTCGAATGGAAGTACATGCTTAATTTCCATGGATGGAGTCAGTCCGTACATGCTGATCCCCATTCTGACAGCATTTAAATGCGCTTTTGGAAACCTGAGGCCTGCCGCACTGTTGCTGGTATGGACATACTTCGGCAATACCTGCAGCCAGCCGATCATTTCTTCAAACCTGTTCAGTTGCGTTTCGAAGTAGGCATTGTCTAATGAATCCGCTGTGGCAAAATGCGTAAATACCCCTTCAAGCAGAAAACGCTTGTCCTTTTTGATAACGCTCTCAATTCCCGCAAGCTCATCCCGGCTCCGAATCCCCAGGCGTCCCATCCCGGTATCAAGCTTTAAATGAATATTTAGTGTTCCATCTTCTACATATTCAGCTGCTTTTACCAGCCATTCCTGCTGAAAAACAGTGAGGGAGATATTATTTGATGCTGCCTCGCCTGCGTGCTCCGGACGGCTCGCTCCCATTACTAAAATTGGCGCTTCAATTTTTTTCATTCTCAATGCGATTGCCTCATCCAGGGTCGCAACCGCCAGGGAGGATGCGCCGGCTTCAAGTGCTGCCTTTGCTACAGCTGCATCTCCATGCCCATACCCATTTGCCTTTACAACCGCAATGATTTTTGCCCCTTCTTTTACATGTTTTTTCATAGACTCTACATTATATGAAATATGGTCCAGATTTATTTCTGCCCAAGTGTCCCGATACATTTTTGTCTGTTCATTCATCGATGTATTCACGTCCTTTAGCCATTGCTTTATACATGTCGATTATCAAACTCGGCAGATGGTTTGTCAAATGGATATTTTTTAGTTTGGGTATACTTACTTCGGTATCGGGTCCGAGAGCCTGGGCTTTCTTCGGACTCAGATTGCGGAAAACCATGGTACTGGGTCCGAATCTGGATCTACTTCGGACTTGAATTGGCGGAAATTCCGGGAGTTGAGTCCGAACATAGACCTTCTTCGGACTTGAATTTCGGAAATTCCGGGAGTTGAGTCCGAACATAGACCTTCTTCGGACTCAGATTGCGGAAATCCCAGGCGTTGAGTCCGAACATAAACCTTCTTCGGACTCAAATTGCAAAAATCCAAGAGGTTGAGTCCGAACCTTGGCCTACTTCGGACTCAGAATTCGTAAACCTGTGGAGCTGAGTCCGAACCCTGATGTACTTCGGACTCAACTTGCGAAAATCCCTCTCCTAGTGTCCGGACCCGAATCCTGCTTCAAACTCACGATGCTTTAAACCCGAGATTGTGAGCCCGAACTTCCAAACACAAAAAACAGGCCCCATATGAGACCTGCTTTAGTCAATAATTTATTTCACCATTTCTCCTTGAACAGAACGGGCAATATCGGACATTTCTTCAGGTGATAAATCGTTGGAGGCGATCATATAATCCACGCCTTGGTAGGTCCAGGAGATAGTGTTGTCAGAAAGTGCACCAATGGTGAAGCCAAGGTCCACCGGCTCGCCTTTAACAGATGTAACAACGGATGATGTCGGCATGACAGCAGCCTTTTCCTGTACAAGCGTGAATGACTTTTCTCCATCATATGTTAATACAACGCGCTTGCCGTCTTCTGTTTTCATGTCCTGTTCATCAACCAGCTTTACATCCGCCATGTCCATCTGCGGATATTTAACTGTGAATTCCTGATCCTCCACCTCGGCCATGACCGGCACTTCGAGCTGGGCGCCTGTCATGTTCTTCTGCATGTCAAAGTCTTTCTTATCGAAACTTGCATTGAACTTTACATTTGAAAATTCTACTGTTACAAGTGCATTTTTATCAGGGTCCATAACTTTCACACTGACTGGGGATAAATCGGATTTCTTCAGCTTGATTTCCTGTACAGGAAGCATCTGATTATTTTGATAGCGTG
The DNA here is from genome assembly GCF_058791715.1 of Cytobacillus sp. EB106-05-05-XG126. Taxonomy (NCBI): domain Bacteria; kingdom Bacillati; phylum Bacillota; class Bacilli; order Caryophanales; family Bacillaceae; genus Cytobacillus; species Cytobacillus sp. EB106-05-05-XG126. The sequence continues at coordinate 13,014 of NZ_JBYTDU010000010.1, forward strand.
TTTTTGTTTCAAACACATAATGCTCTTTTGTAGCGGAGAACTTAGCTTCTTTATCCTCCATAATGTCCTTGACTAATGATTCATATAAATAAGCCTGGCTGCTGTTCTGCGGCCAATCACTCTGGAAACGGAAGCTTTTGTTCAGTGCAGGAGTGAGGACAAATACACCGTCATTGTTTCGCAGAATCATCTGGCTTTGTTCCTTTTGGGCGTTTTTCAGGTTTACCCGGTAAAAATCCGGATCTTTATGCCACACTTCTATTTCATATGTCTGCGGGTCTGTTCCCATCTGCAGAGTCATTTTTGCCTCTGCCTTGTATCCCTTAACGTCTTCGAGCTTTTTATCAAGATCCTTCACAACATCCTCCTGTGTTTTAGAACCACAGGCAGACAATGCAAGAACAACCAAAAGCCCGGCAAGCAGCATGAACCACTTTTTCTTCATTCCTTCAGCCCCTTTGTCTCATTTCAGTGAGATTGGCCGAACTTCCGGCCTGTCTCTCCTATCGCATTATGAATATATGAGACAACCTTAAGGAATATGCTAGGAGGAATGACAAGCTTTTGAAATTCTTCCCGCAGTAAAAAGTCATTTTTTTTCTATAACCACCTGAGCCACAGCATACTCCCTGCTATGGGAAATCGACAAGTGAACCCCATCTTTAAATGGTTTCGAAATAAACGGCTTACCCTTTTCATCCTTTTCAATTTCAATATCCTGAAAGGAAAGTTCTTCCCCAATTCCGGTTCCCAATGCTTTTGAAAAAGCTTCTTTGGCCGCAAATCTTCCTGCAAGAAACTCTGCGCGCCTTTTTTCCGGCAATTGCTGATAGCCATTCAGCTCTTTTGGGGTCAGAATCCGATCAGGAAACCGCTCCTGCCTGGCAATAATTTTTCCTATCCGCTCCAGGTCTGCAATATCAATCCCAATACCGGAAATCATCTCTCATCTTCCTTCTATTTATATTATTCGCTGCATAAAGAATACAGTAGAAGCAGGATTATGTACACATGATCCGCCAAATAAGTGTTATGGCATGCTGAAAACCCGCTTTTCAGGCTATGATGTAGATAACTATTAAAGCACGGAGGAGAGCCATGTTTACGAGAACGGAAAGCTTTAAGGAATTTATCCGCTATTACCCTGTTGTTACTGCTATCATTTGTATCCATATTATCATCTATCTATTAACCGTCATTCCCCTTTTCCCAAATTCACTTATTTTTGAAAAGCTGGCTGGTGTCAATTTATATATTGTGGAGGGTGAATACTGGCGGCTGCTGAGCCCAATCATCCTGCACAGCGGCTTCTCCCATGTTTTATTTAACAGCTTTTCACTCGTTCTATTCGGTCCTGTCCTGGAAAGGCTCCTCGGGAAAACCAGATTCATTCTGCTTTATATCACTGCGGGGGCAGCCGCCAATATTGCTACCCTCATCCTTGAGCCATTAACGTATATTCACGCTGGAGCCAGCGGTGCGATCTTTGGTCTGTTCGGCTACTTTGCAGCAATTCTGGTCTTTCGAAAAGAACTTTTATCCAGGGAAAACTCACAAATCATCCTGACCATCACGATCATCGGGGTCATTATGACCTTCCTGCAGCCAAACATCAATGTGACGGCACATATATTCGGCCTGTTTGCAGGCTTCCTGATTGGCGCAGCCTCTCTGGCCAAAGGCCGCTCATCATCTTCATCCGGCAGCATAAGGTCAGGCGGACTTCCCGGCATCAGGACTTCTTTAAAAGGAGTACCTGCATCAAGGCTTGCGGTTTGGGGAGTTATCGTTATTTTAGCCATAGTGGGGTTTTTAGCCAGATAATGGCCCACAGCTGAACAGTTAAACAAAAAAAGCGCTCACGGGCGCTTTTCTTTTTGCTTCAGTCCGGTATAAGAATACCATTTATAAATTGCATATACTTCTTTCCTGTCGAGATCACGAACGGTTCCGCCTGTCCCGCCTGCCCCGGACATGGCCGCAGCTTCTATGGTAGCCAAACTGCGTTTTTTCTGAAAATAGCTTTCTTTCATAGATATGGACTGGATTCGATTTCTTCTCATAAAAACAGTTGTCCTCACTATACCGCGATATCTGAGGGCAAGCTGCTGTGAGCTGATATCCCAGCCTGCATCCCTGTATTTGAGATGCGACCATCCCAGCGCAAGAATCAGCAGCACCAAAGAAAAGTATCCCCACGGCCTGAAAAAGAGGAGCGGCACAGCCACAAAAGGCAGGATCCACAGAAACCCTCTCCACAAATAGCGATTGAGCGCTCTTTTCGGAGCTTTAAAGAAACCCGGCTGCAGTTCATACTGTGGCAAGTGCGGCTTTAACAAACCGGCAATCCTTGTTTTTTTCACGATCGGCAGGATCATTAAGCGGGCGCTTTCATTGTCTTCAATGGAACCTCCCGCACTTTCGATATAGACAGTCGCCAGTCCAAATGGCTGCCTAAGCAGGTTTTCCCTTATCTGAATAGCTTGTATGCGGTTTAGCGGAATCGTCATCTGCCGCTTTTCGAGCAAGCCTCTGGTAACCATCAATTCCTTCTCACTTTTTATTAATGTAAAACCGGCATATTTCAGCATGCTCCCAATAAGAGCAATCAGCCATGCCATTAGAAAAACGATGAATATCAGAATACTTACAAAGATCATTCCATTGGCAATAAATCCTTCGAGCCCGGTAAACACCTTTTCATAGGGAATGATTTCTTCAAATTGAAATACAAAAGCAAAGACAGCTGAAATAACGACGCCTGCCCCGCCTGAAGTTGATGCCAGCAGGAACAATTCGCCAGGCGTAATTTTATAAATCACTTCCCGGTTCTGCTCAGTTGTTTCCGGTTCTGAAGGATTATTTTTGGCAGCTGAAAATGCCTGCTGAATGAAATCTGCATCTTCTTTGGAAATAGCCGTCAATACCGCTTCTGCCTCACCCGCACCGCTTGAGCCCGCTGTCTCCACCTTCATTTTCACAAGTCCAAAGGGTCTTTGAAGCAAGCCTTCCGATAAGTCGAGACTTTGGATTCTTTCAAGCGGAATATATCTTTTCTTCCTTACAAGAACACCATACTCGATTCGAAGCTCGCCTTCCTCCAGTCTATAGGTATATCTCCACCAGGTAAGAATCCCGATTATAAAAACCGCGATTATGACCCCTATAGACAGGACAAGCTGAACAATTTCCCCATTTCCTCCTCTGCTTCCAAAGACGACAAAAATAAGAAAAGGCACCAGCATTTCCTTAAGGTGTTTCAGGAAATTGACTGCCGCGGATATTGGGTGCAGCCGTTTCGGATTAGACATCATTTTCTGCAGCCCTTGCCAGCTGAGATATGAAAAAGCGCAGTTCCTCGGCTTCATCCACATCCAATGCCGGTATTTCATGAACGGTAGCAGCTGTCGAGATAGTGACAGTAGCCAGGCGATATTTACGCAATATCGGCCCTTGCCTCGTATCCACATGCTGCACCCGAATCATGGGAACAAGCGTCCTTTTTATCACAAACAGTCCATTTTTAAGCTCTATTTCATTTTCCCGGACCTCATACCTCCATCTTTTCCACCTTAAAGCTGGGAAAGTCATAATAACCAGGTAGGCATAGGAGGAAAAAAACATTAAAGAAGCTCCAATAACCCAAATTGGCCAATTAAACAGGATGGCAGCAGCAATAGCGCCCCCTGACAACACAAAAGGAAAAACAGAATGGAGCGTGCCGGAGATTCTCCAGGCAAGCAGTCCCCTTGCCGGAATCCTTTTATGCGGCTCTGTAATCATGCAGTACCCCCCGCAATTCCATTAAATTGATAGCTTTAAATCCGCTCTTTCACTTCTATAAGTATACATGACAGAAAAAAGAAGTGTCTCCCTTTTATGAAAAAAATGGGGGGTACTAGTTATATTTCAAAGCTGGATGAATCAATAAAAGTCAGATTAGGGTTCATTTTCAAATCTTCAGCAAGCTTAAACAGGGCGCTGTCCTTCATTTTCGCTTCAATCATGCAATGAATTTCAGGCACTGAACCTTTAATGTTCTGCAGAAACTCCATAAACATATCCGCATCAATATAATCCGCATGTGCTCTGAAGTCTTTGTCTGATTTGGGGCTGGAAATATGCATTTTCACAGGCAGTTCAGAATGGTCCCATGTTGCTGCTGCCCTTTCCCATTGCTCGATCCAGTCATCATTCTTGAAATTGGCAAGGTGGTGATGGTAATCAAAAACCAGCGGAATCCCAAGCTTTTCACAAAGGTAGAGCGTATCATCAAGTGTAAAAGTGGTATCGTCATTCTCGAGAATAATCATCTGCTGGATTCCTGAAGGAGTAAAGCCCCAATTATGGATAAATTGTTCGAGAGCTTTTTCTTTATCATCATATCCTCCGCCAACATGCAGAACACATCGGTGAGCCGGATTCAGACGCATGCCTTTCAGCAGGGCTTCATGCATAGCCAGCGTTTTGATGGACATATTCAATGTGTCAACTTTCGGTGTATTAAGAAGCACAAAATGGTCAGGGTGAAAATCCACACGCATGGGATGTTCCTCCAGAAAGTCGCCGATGTCCGACAGAATTTCTTTAAGTGGACGCATATACTTCCAATCAGAAAGTTCCTCATGATTAGCAAGGGGAATCAGCCGTGAGCTGAAGCGGAAAAAATGGATATCATGGGCTGCATTGTGCTTTAGCAGCCTCAGGCAATTCTCCAAATTGGAAACGGCAATTCGCTCCAGTCTTGCAATAGCCGCCTCACGGTTTTTAAGACTTGAGAATTGTTTGAACGTCATCGTTTGTGATGGCGATGCGTTTTTCAGATTCATACTCATCGCAACATATCCGAGGCGTACAATCGTCATGTCGATTCCTCCTTACAGCTTTTCCCTTAGTATGTACGGCAGCTGCTGAGAAATTGCATGTGTGGATGGCTCCGACTGCAGAACCAAATAAAAAAGAGAGCAGAATATCTGCTCTCCGAATTTCTTATCTATAGCTGTTGCTGTTTGAACGGTTGTTATTTTGGCTTGGGCGTTTTCCAGTGTGGCCTTGGCGGGATTTGTATGATCCTTTTTGGCCGCCCTGTCTGCCTCTTCCATTGTATCCTCCGCGGCTGCGGTCATTTGGCTTTCTGTCGCGCTTAGATGGCAGCGGCTTTTCCTCTGTTAATTTAACAGGCGTAGTATCCGGTTCCTTTGTCAGCATCTTCAGCACAGCTTGAACAACTGTTGAAGCGTCCTTTTGTGCCAGAAGCTCATCTGCCGCTTCTTTATAGCTTTCAAGATTGTTTTCCTCGATGGTTTGCATGATCTTTTCCATTACAGCTTTTTGCTGGCCTTCAAGCGCCTCATCCAGTGTTGGAGCATCCATGCGTTCCATTTTTTTCTTAGTTGTACGTTCCACCACATGCAGGTACGATTTCTCGCGCGGATTGATGAATGTCATTGCAACACCCGTTTTTCCAGCACGTCCGGTCCGGCCGATGCGGTGAACATAGCTTTCAGGATCCTGAGGGATGTCAAAATTGTAGACATGTGTTACGCCGGAAATATCTAATCCGCGCGCTGCCACATCTGTTGCCACAAGGACGTCGATGCTCCCCTCTTTGAACTTCCTTAGAACAGAAATCCGTTTAGCCTGGCTTAGGTCACCATGGATTCCTTCAGCCATGTATCCGCGAAGATTCAAGGCTTCAGCCAATTCATCAACACGGCGCTTGGTGCGTCCGAAAACGATCGCCAATTCCGGTGATTGAATATCAAGAAGTCTTGTCAGCACATCAAATTTATTTTTTTCATGCACTTCAACATAGAATTGTTCAATAGATGAAACAGTCATTTCCTTAGCTTTTACGCGGACAATCTGAGGGTCCTTCATAAAGCGTTCTGCCATTCTGCGGATTGGCGCAGGCATTGTAGCAGAGAAGAGCAGTGTTTGGCGCTCTTCAGGAATTTGTGCAAGAATCGCTTCAATATCGTCAATGAATCCCATGTTAAGCATTTCATCCGCTTCGTCAAGGATGGCCGTATGGACATGGTCCAGACGCAAAGTTTTGCGGTTGATGTGGTCCAGAATACGTCCCGGCGTTCCAACGATGATATGCGGTTTGTTCTTTAAAGCACGGATTTGGCGGTTAATATCCTGGCCGCCATAAATGGAAAGGACTTTCGTTCTTTTTCCGTAGCCGATTTTATACAGTTCTTCCGATACTTGAATCGCCAGCTCACGTGTTGGGGCAATAACAATTCCCTGAATAAAATCTTTCGTGTTGTCGATTTTATCAATCATCGGGATTCCGAATGCAGCCGTTTTTCCTGTTCCTGTCTGCGCCTGCCCGATGAGGTCTTTATTCTCCAAACTTAACGGAATGGTCTGTGTCTGAATAGGAGTCGCTTCTTCAAATCCCATTCGTTTCAGTGATTTCATTGTCTCCGGGCTGATGCCCAAGTCTTGAAACTTTGTCAATGTATTCATTCTCCTTCTAATCATAGAAAAATTTTGTCCCTGCAAACCTGCAGGCAGGAGTTCTCCTGAAAAATTGGCCTATGAGTCACTCTTCCGGACGATTATAAGAAATGTTATGACACCCTGTAAGGAGCCTTTTTACCGGCGTACCCGGCATCTAGATGCTGTAACTTCTCATTTTTATAAAAAGTGCGGTTATGTTTCGTTAAGAAGAGTCCCACTCACTATGAAACCCGCTTGAGGAAAGGATGAGGGTAAGTTCTATCCAAATTGTTCAAGGACAATCAGGTCTCTTAAGATAAGTGCATTTAAGCACCCATCTATTTATGGCCTTACTGAAGTATGCTTTTTCAGCAATACCTCTGTATTTAATGAAAAAAGACATTCTCCTGCTGGAGTATGTCCGGGTTCTCAAAAGAAGTTCCTGTTGGCACTTTGGTGTTTATATTACCATTTTCAAGTAAGCATTGCAAACGTGAAGGCTGGCTGAAAACCTTATCATTCTGGCTTTTTTTGCAGAAAGCCAAGGATCTCCTGAAAGAGGCGGTCCCCTTCCCCGCAATGGCAGATAAGATGCTTAGAATCTTTTATAAATATTAACTTTTTGGCTGATGAACCAATATTATTATATAAATATCGGGCGCTTCTCGGAGGCACAACTCCATCACTTTCACCCTGCGCAATTAATGTCGGCACGGTGATCTGATTTAAAATAGGCCTGATAGAAGCCACAAGCCTGCGGAATTGTAGTGTTGCCGTAATCGGTGTCGCACTGATTTTCCGCTTATATCTGACGAACATTTCATTGTCAGCCAGGTTCCCCCTGAAAGCATCTCTTACCATCTCTTTAATATCAAAGAATAGCTGCTTCGGGTTCACGTAATAGGCAGCAGCACTGAGCAGAACCAATTTATCTACAGGGTAATGTACAGTTAAATAACTGGCAATCAGGCCGCCCATTGAAAAACCGATGACATATACTTTCTCACAGCGGCTGATCAGCCTCTTCAGTTCTTCCTCTGCATGCTCAATCCACTTGTTGTAGGCGATTCCTTTCAGCTTTAACTCATCACCATGACCCGGCAATGTCGGCACGGAAATCTCCCAGTCTGTATGCTCTTTTAAATACTCTGCCAAAGGTTCTACTTCAAATGGAGCTCCTGTAAAACCATGTATGCACATGCAGCCAATCATTCACGAGTCACCGCCATTTTTTAAAATTTAAGTTCATTTTATTTTACACTTTTTCCTTTTTGCCATACTAATCAAACCTGCTGGAAGATAAAATTTACAACGAAGGAACTATATATAGTGAAACTACAATCAGTGGGGGGCTTTTTCCCACTGATTATTAGATGAGGCCCACAGGAGGCTTCGTCAGCATGAGCATCGCACGACCGAAAGTGGCAGCTTTTGGGAGGATGTGGCGTTTTTAGTCTTTGTTCTTCATTTCGGGCCTTTACATTATAAAGCGATGCGACTTGCCCAGGGGTGCCAAACATAAGACGAGCCCTAGGAGCCGCAGCTAGATTAGGCAGTTTGACCCCCGCTTATCCTACTTTGATTCCTCTGAGTCTTGAAGTGGGGGGTCCTGCTGTCCGTTAGACTGCGATAAGAATAGTAAAACCCCTGTTCCACGTGAAACAGGGGTTTATTTCCTATAATAACAGTTATATACAGTTATTTATTTTTCAAAATCTTCTTGCTGAAAATCTTTTTGCTGTATTAGTTCTGCATCCCTTCTGTTAAAGCTAAAAGGCTGTCAAAGAAACTATTGAAGAGCTGATACAACTTCTTCAAGCTTCATGCCACGGGATGCCTTAACCAGCACAATGGTTTCCTGGTCGACATGTTTCTTCAGTTCTTGAATGAGATTCTGTTTGTCAGTAAAGGCTGCCACCCGTTCATTAGGCAGGACTTCCTTCGCCCCCTTGGCGATAAATTCGCCAAGCTTGCCGAAAGTAAACACATAATCAACCTTTTTTGCATCCACAGATTTTCCAGTGGAGTAATGGAAATCCTCCTCCTGCGGACCAAGCTCCAGCATATCGCCAAGAACGAGAACTTTCTTTTTATAGCCAGGCAGATTGGCGACCAGTTCAATGGCTGCATTCATAGATGTCGGACTGGCATTATAGGCATCATTAATAATTTTTTCACCCATTTTGCCCTCGAGCAGCTCCATTCTCATATTCGTCAGCTTTAAGCTTGCAAAGCCTTCGTTCATCTTTTCGTACGGAACGCCGAAATGGGATGCTGCAATCATCGCTGCCAGGGCATTCAGAACATTATGGGTGCCCAGTACAGGCAGATAAAATTTCTCGCTGGATCCATTGATCCCAAATGTGCTGCCCTTGTCATTCTGCTTGATATCCACCGGATACACATCGTTTTCCCCGGTTCTCCCAAAGGTTCTTAATGCAGCCGAACCATTGTAGGTTTTCAGCTTTTCATCAAGAAGAGGCTCATCACCGTAATAAATAACCAGGCCATTTTCCTGAAGGCCATTTATGATCTCCAGCTTCGCTTCTGCAATTCCTTCTCTGGAACCTAAATCCTGCAGATGGGATTCGCCTATATTGGTAATGATCACGGCGTCCGGACGGGCGAGCTTCGTAAGAAAATCGATTTCTCCCCTTCCGCTCATTCCCATTTCCAGTACAGCGATTTCCGTATCTTCCTCAAGTGCCAGAATGGTTAGCGGAAGACCGATATGATTGTTATAATTGCCTTCCGTTTTTTGAACCTTATAGTTTAGTGACAGAAGGTTTGCGGTCATATCCTTGGTCGTTGTTTTGCCGTTGCTTCCTGTGATTCCTGCGACCTTTACCTTTAATTCATTACGATAGCTTCTCGCCAGTTCCTGAAGAGCCGTCAGTGTATCTTCAACAATCAGAATGGGAAGATGCAGTGGAGGATTGGGAACATCCTTTTGCCAAAAGGCTGCAGCTGCCCCCTTTTCAATGGCATCTTCTACAAATCGGTGGCCATCCGAATTTTCCCCTTTGAAAGGAACAAATAAATTGCCCTTCCCGATTTTTCTGGAGTCAATGCTGACGCCCTGTATGGATGTGTCATTAAAAGAAGATACGTCATTATCTACTTTAATCATCTGTGTAATTTCTTGAAGTGTTTTTTTAATCATATGGCGCCTCCTATTGGGCAATATCAGAAAACTGCAGATAATCCTGATTTTGCCAATTATGTATGAACAAAAGGAACACGACAAAAATGCCGTGTTTCCTTTCAACAGTTATGCCCTTTTACATAGTGTGTTTGATGCTTTGTTTCTCAGCATGGCGTTCGATGGCCAGATTGACAAGCTTTTCAATCAGCTGAGGATATTCTACTCCCGTATGCTTCCACAGAAGCGGGAACATACTGAAAGGTGTAAAGCCCGGCATGGTGTTGACTTCATTAATGTATAGCTTACCCTCTCTTGTTAAGAAGAAATCAGCCCGGACAAGACCTGAACAGTCAAGGGCTTTAAATGCCTTAATGGCCATGTCGCTCAGTTCGCTGTACTCACTCTCGGAGATTTCAGCAGGAATGATTAATGCTGTGTCTCCATCCTCATATTTCGCTTTATAGTCATAGAATTCAACCTTCGGCACAATCTCACCGGCAACAGAGCATTCCGGATTATCATTGCCCAGCACGCCAGCTTCAATTTCTCTTGCAGTGACGCCTTCTTCGATAATGATTTTACGGTCAAATTGGAAAGCTTCTTTAAATGCTCCTTCAAGCTCTGAGCGGTTCATGCACTTGCTGATGCCCACACTGGAACCCAGGTTGGCCGGTTTTACGAAACACGGGTAGCCTAGTTCTTTTTCCACTTTTTCATATGCTGCCTCAGTTCCATTTTCCCACTCACTGCGGATAAACCAGACATACTTCACCTGCGGCAGGCCTGCCTGTGCAAATATATTTTTCATGATGACCTTATCCATACCCGCTGATGAAGCCAATACTCCATTCCCCACATATGGCAGGTTTAAGAGCTCAAGCAGCCCCTGAACTGTGCCGTCTTCTCCGTTCGGACCGTGAAGCAGCGGGAAGATGACATCAAATGGGCCTTTCTCCTGAGCATCCTGGAAAAGGGTCGGTGCCAATGCTGTTGGAGGAAGTGCTTCCCCCTGGGAGAATTCCAGCTCCTTTACATTGGAAACAGGACCTTGCAATTGAGGGCCCTTCACCCATCGGCCTTCTTCAGATATATAAATAGGATGAATTTCAAATTTCTCTAAATCCAATGCTTTAATGACAGCCATTGCAGTCTGCATAGAAACTTTATGCTCTGCAGATTTCCCGCCGTATAAAAGGCCAACCTTTGTTTTCATAAAAAGAACCTCCAATATTCAATCATGGACTAACCGGCTTCTAATGCCGCTTTATTTTTCTTAAGCTGATTTATAAGTTCATTCAAGCTACTCTATATTGTAACACTTTCACATTTAAGATAGGGAGTGATTACATAGTCAATTCTTCAGGAATTTTTTTCTGCACCTGCGCCCATATTTCTATATGTATGACAGAGCGCTTAAAAAGGAAACTTCAACAAAATAATTTCCTTTTCTGGGATTAATTATTTCAGGAAAACGTTTACCCGCCTTCCATAGAGCAATACCCTTAATCTAATAGTAATAATCAGAGTTTTTTTATTATTAAAACAAAAGTTTTAGCTATTAACTTTTACAGCAAAACAGGATATAATCCTCCTATCAAAAACAATTGTATTCTTTAGGAGGACAAAAAACATGAAGTTCGGTTTGCTTCCCAGAATTATTGCAGCTATTGCATTGGGTATTTTAATAGGTTCTTTTTCCCCCCAATGGCTTATTCAGCTATTTGCTACTTTTAATGGACTGTTCGGAAACTTTCTTGGTTTCGCAATTCCGCTAATTATTATCGGCTTCATCGCGCCGGGAATCGGCAGCATGGGAAAAGGCGCAGGGAAACTGCTTGGGATTACAACCGGTTTTGCTTATGCTTCTACAATTACTGCCGGTTTAATTGCCTATTTTTCTGCGACAGTGTTATATCCTATCCTATTAAAAAACCAAAGCTTCAAAGAGTTTGAGAATCCTGAGGATGCATTGCTTTCACCCTTTTTCCAGGTGGACATGCCTCCGGTAATGGGTGTCATGACGGCACTGCTGATTTCATTCACTTTAGGCCTGGGATTGGCCGCAATTAAAGGAAACACTCTGCAAAATGCGATGAATGATTTCCGTGATATTATTGAAAAACTGATTGAAAAGGTCATCATTCCATTGCTTCCTGTCCATATTTTCGGGATTTTTGCCAATATGACGCAAGGCGGACAGGTTGGCGCCATTATTTCTGTATTTGCCAAAGTATTTGTCATGATTATTGCTCTTCATCTTTTATTTTTACTGCTTCAATATTCAGCGGCCGGCAGCCTGATGAAAGCCAATCCGCTTAGACTCATGAAAAATATGATGCCTGCTTACTTTACGGCGCTTGGAACCCAGTCATCCGCCTCCACGATTCCTGTTACGCTTAAACAGGTTAAAAAGCTTGGTGCACGCGAAAAAGTTGCGGATTTCTCTGTTCCATTACTGGCAACAATTCATCTCTCCGGAAGCACAATCACCATTGTGAGCTGTGCCATCGCCGTGATGATGCTGCAGGGTCAAACGGCATCATTTGCAGAAATTCTGCCTTTTATATTAATGCTTGGAATCACAATGATCGCGGCTCCAGGTGTTCCTGGAGGAGCTGTCATGGCCGCATTGGGTCTGCTTGAAAGTATGCTCGGATTCAATGAAACTATGCTTGCGCTAATGATTGCCCTATACCTTGCCCAGGACAGCTTTGGAACTGCGTGCAATGTAACAGGGGACGGTGCTCTGACGTTGCTGTCTGATAAGGCAAGCGGCAAAGATAAGAAGCTTCAGCCTCAATCTGCTGTGAAAGCCGGCTGATTGAAAAAAAGATGTCCCTGTTGGGGCATCTTTTTTTGGGTTTAATGAGCTTCCTGCTGAGATTTGCAGCAAGTAGACGATTTATCAGTTACTTGAACAAGTTTATCGGTCAGAATTAATTTTTATCAGTCACTTTCTAAATATATCGGTCAGAACGGACAAGATATCGGTCACATTTTTTATATATCGGCTACTTGGCGCTGCATCAGCTTTACACGACCCAGATAGTGAAAAGTGCACCTTTGAACTCTACTTAACAATCAAAACAGGCGCTTTCACACGTTTGGCTATTTTATGGCTGACACTTCCGAGCACCATTTCCTGAAGTGTATTCAAACCACGGCTGCCGACTACAGCAACATCAAAATCCATTTTGTTGGCAAACTCCACAATGGCTGGTCCAGGCTCTCCCTGCAGTATTTTTATTTCATATGAAATGCCCTTCTCTTTTAATAAGCTTTCTATTGGCTCTAAACGTTTTTTCCTCACCTGGTCCACTATACTCTTATCAAAATGGTGAAGGATATCTCCTTTGAGGTCTGGCCATCAACGGCATACACTACAGTTATCTCAGAATCACGATTCTGTTCAGCCAGTTGAATGGCTTTAGCGGCTGCCCGAATGGAATGATCAGATCCATCTGCAGCCATCAATATTTTTTTAAACACAGAGCCTCACCCCTAAAATATTCTTATAAAGAAAATACCACAGTCAGAGCTGACTGTGGTATTTATTATAATATTATTAATGGCCGGATAATTTCGCACCCGGTTTGCGGTGAACGGCCAAACGCTCAATCAAGTTCGAGCTTGGCGCGTTTAACCCTGATAGGCGGACCAGCACACCATTGTCCCGAAGCTTTAATACAACCTTATCGATGGCAGCGACACCGGAGTCATCCCAGACATGCGCCTGTGAAAAGTCGATTTCTACTTCTTTTAATTCCTCATTAAAGTCGAATGCCGCTACAAGTTCATCTACAGAGGCAAAGAAAACCTGGCCTGTTACAGCGTATATTTTCTTATCTCCTTCAACTCGTGATGCAACATGCATTTTCGAAATTTTAGCCACAAAGAAGATCGCACTCAGGATGATCCCCGCAAAAACTCCTTTGGATAGGTCATGGGTGAAAACAGTTGTAACAGTCGTTACAATCATAACAATCGAATCTGTGACAGGAGTTTTAGCAAGGCTTTTAATGGATGACCAGTCAAATGTTCCGATCGATACCATGATCATAACACCAACTAGGGCAGCCATCGGTATTTGCACGACAATATTGCCTAATACTAAAATCAGAAACATCAGGAATGCGCCGGCTACTATCGTTGACAGCCTGCCTCTTCCGCCTGATTTCACATTTATGACGGACTGTCCAATCATCGCACAGCCTGCCATTCCGCCGAATAGACCTGCTACGATATTCGCAATTCCCTGTCCGCGGCTTTCCATATTCTTATCACTGGCCGTATCGGTCATGTCATCAACTATAGATGCAGTCAGCAAGGATTCAAGCAAGCCCACGATCGCAAGGGCAATAGAGTACGGGAAAATAATCTTCAGAGTCTCAAGGTTAAATGGAACATCCGGTATAAAGAATGCCGGAAGAGCTGATGTGATAGCCCCCATGTCGCCAACAGTGCGCACATCACTCTTTGTCATGATGGCAATGATCGTAATAACAATAATAGCCACCAGAGGTGATGGCACTGCTTTAGTGAATCTCGGGAAAATATAAATAATCGCCAATGCCCCGGCAACCATTGCATACATTACCCAAGTAGCATCTACGAATTGCTCCAGCTGAGCCATAAAAATTAAAATCGCCAATGCGTTAACAAACCCAATCATCACCGCACGCGGAATGAATTTCATAAAGCGGGCCAGCTTAAGCACACCAAATAAAATCTGCAGAACTCCCGTCAAAATAGTCGCAGCAAATAAATACTGCAGCCCGTGATCAGCTACTAAAGTAACCATCAATAACGCCATCGCACCGGTTGCCGCGGAAATCATACCAGGCCTTCCGCCTACTATAGCAATGGTCACAGCAATACAGAACGAAGCATACAATCCAATCATCGGATCTACACCTGCAATAATGGAGAAAGCAATCGCCTCTGGAATCAGGGCCAATGCCACTACGATTCCAGCCAGGATGTCTCCCTTCACATTGCCAAGCCATTGTTCTTTTTTTGATAAAACTTTCAAATAAACACCTCTTTATTAATAGATTTATAGTAATGACTTTGAACTCTCATCAAAGTCGAGCCGACAAAAACATATAAAATCATAACACATTTACTTATATTTACAAGCCCGCATGTAAGCGCAAATAACCCTTATAATCTCAGTTTTTCTTTTGAAATCTCACGATTACTATGTATCCAACAAAAAAATGACCCTGAAACAGAGTCATTTTTAACCGATAGGTGAACAAATCTCAATATAATGCCCATCCGGATCTTCCACATATGCCACTTTCTGTCCCCAGGGCTTTTCAACAGGCTCGAGAAGGACTGGCACCCCTGAGGTCTTGAGCTTTTCAACAACAGCTTCCACTTCTTCCGTTACAAAACCAAGCTCGAATGTCTGCTCCTTCCTCACTCCATCCGGTATCGGCAGCCCGGTGACTTCCCGTCCGCCTTCTCTCGTATTAAAGGAAAGAATGGTGCTGCCTGTATCATACTCGATGTAAGTTCCAAATTCATTCCTCAGCTTCAGGCCCAGCAATTCACCATAAAAATGCTTCGTTCTTTCCAGGCTTTCCGCATATAAAATGACATAACCCAGCTTCAAGTCCAATTATGTTCACCTCTTCAGAATTTCTATTCATGATATGATTTCAATATAGGAGGTATTTTCTCCTTTTAAAAGAATGTATAAACTTTGGAATTATGATTAATAGAGGTGCAGCAATGAACTGGAAAGAAATCGAACATCAAATGTACACGATGTGCATGGTAGCAGATGAAGATCAGGTTCTTCTCATTAAAAGGCCAGACCACAAAGGCTTCCCCGGATATCTTGCTCCGGGCGGAAAGGTTGATTTTCCCGAGAGCATAACGGACGCTGCAAAACGCGAAGTGCTTGAGGAGACGGGTTTGCACGTCAGGAATATTATTTTTAAGGGTTGGGATGAGTACGTCAACCCGCAGACGAATGTCCGCTACATGGTATTTAATTATCTGGCGGACTCTTTTGAAGGCTGCCTGCTTGAAGATCCTCCTGAAGGAGAACTGCATTGGGTTCCAAGAAATGAGGCACTTGCACTTCCTATGCAGTCTTGGTTTAAACGAAAATTTCCGCTGTTTTTTGAAGAAGGGACTTTTGAGATCCATTCAGTTTGGGATGAAGAGCACGACACAGAAGGAGCAAGCAAGACAAGAATATTTACCAAGGAGAAATAATGGAGGGTTAAGTATAATGGCAGAGGATACAGCTCAGGCTCGTTTTTAAACGAGCCTTCTTCATGACTTTCTATTCAATATATGATAATAACGTCCTGCCAGCTTCATGATTTCACCCAACTTTGCTTCGGGACAAACGGCTATAAAGCAAGTGGATGGACCTGCTGATTTTACCAGATCCACTTCTGATTCAAGATCCTTAATCTCAAACCTCCTATTGGAGAACAACCCGTTCAGCTCGGTCAAAACGCCTTTTGAACCTACAGGAAGGGTCATAATATCTTCAATGGAGTTAATTGTTTTAAATAGGTTTAGGGGTGCTGCCTCCTCCTCCCTTTCAATCAGCTCCTGGCCAACCAAAGGAGAACCGATAACAGCTATTCTTGTATCCTCTGTATAGATTAGGGTATCAGCAGGAAGCTCTCCCTTCCTTTTGCCAAGTACAGATAATCCTACCGCAGATTGAAGCAGGTTAAAGTTGCTTTCTGTACTGCCGGTGATTTGCAGTTCCGTAAGTCCTAATTCATCAGCACCCTTTTTAATGCCCCCTATAAGCTGATCCCAGGCATCATCTCCGCAGAAATTCTGAATGGCAGCAGCAAATGGCTGAGCACCAGCAGACATACATTCCATGACAGCGACACGGAAGGAATAATACGAAACAATCTCGTAAGGAACCTGGACAGCGTCCTGTTCTTTCTCGCCGATTGCTCCGCTGTTATCACTGGCTACAACAATGGTTTCTTCAGAATTAAAAGGGAAGCTTAAGACATCCCTCACTGCTCAGCACCCGCTTTGGCCATAGCCGGTCCCACAAGCTTGACAAGCCTTGGAATCGCTATATAAGCAATAACAGCATTAATCACAGAACCTATAAAAAGGGAAGGCACAATTGCCAGGTAAAAGGCCTGGCCCATTAAAAAGATAAATGGAAGCGGGGCTGCAAAGGCATTGCCGAGCACAAAAAGAATCCCTGCAAGAAAGCGCCGGCCTCTCTGGTACAATGAGCTGAAAACAAAGACTAGAAATGCCATTTCAACAGCAATCAGGAGATGAAGGGGCCCTAAAGGCAATCCGCCCAATAATGCTGACAGCAGATGCCCGGCGGCAGCAACGGCCGCCCCGCCATAGCCGCCAAGCAGCACGGCTGCGAGCAAGGCAGGAAATGCATCCAGTGCCACGCTTCCGATAACGGCAGGAACTTTAATCGCTGCACCGATTGCTGTCAGTGCAATCAGCATAGCGGCCATGCCCAATCGCATGCTTTTCATCACTTATCCTCCTTGCGCTTTCCTTCACGGAATACATTCGCACTGCGCACATATTCCACATCCTTCTGATTCAGACGGAAATTAATCACCCTTGCCAGGGCAAAGAAGTAATCCGATAAGCGATTCAGAAATTTCAGTGCCACTGCAGAGGTGTCCGGATCCGCTTTTTTTAGTGAGACCACAAGACGCTCCGCTCTCCGGGTTACTGTCCTGGCAATATGAATGGATGCAGATGCAGGTGCTCCCCCAGGCAGAATAAACCTTTCCAGCTTTGGCGCTTCTTCGATCAATCTATCAATCTTAGTCTCCAAATAATCAACAGAATCCTTCGTCAATTTAAGCTCCCGCTTTTTCGTAACATTTGCAAGGTCGCCGCCACAGTCAAAAAGCTCATGTTGAATCTTCTCCAGATCCTCCAGGACATCCTGAAAAATGGCCGGATCCAGCTGTGTCATGGCCTGCCCGACAAAACAGTTGACTTCATCCACTGTTCCGTATGCTTCAACCCTTACATCATCCTTCTCCACTCTGCCCCCGATAATGCTTGTTTTTCCCTCATCACCAGTTCGTGTATAAAGTTTCATCAGCAATTCCCCATTTCATTTTATTTTTTGATTGATGCCATACCAAATCAAATCGACTCTATCTGCAGCAGCAGCGGCATCCTGAAAGGCCCACCCGGACGCATCCCGCCACTTTCGGTCAAGCGCTTCCATCGGAACAATCCCTTTTGAAATATCAGATCCGATTAAAACAACTTTCCGGTTAACATCTGCATTTTCCCATTGGAGCCACTTTTCCAGCATCTCCTGCCACTTTTCCCGAATCTCTTCAAACTCCAGTGCTTGTGACCACTCCCGAATCATTAGCTCAATTCCCTCAAAGACAATCAGGTTTCGATCAAGATCGCCGGACGACTCACCATGATAAGCTGAAATCCATTTATGAGGAGTGTCTGCCAATTGATAAAAATTCTTCACCCATTCGGACTTCCCGTTAAACCTGCCTCCTGTAATGAAGTGCATCGTTCTCCCCTCCTAAACTTTTCCCGTGTCCATCTAAGCTCATAGCCTCTTCCAAACGGAATTTGCCATTCCCAGAATTCTTTTTGCTCCGGTGCATACTTTCCAAGAAGGTACCTTATGACTCCGCCATGTGTAATAACAGCAGCATCACTGTTATTTCCCTGAAGCAATTGATGAGTTAAATTTTTCCACCCTTTATCCACTCTTGCTGTAAATGCTGCAAAGGATTCCCCTCCAGGAGCCGCTTGTGCAAATGGTTCTTCAAGCCACTTTAGATAATCCGGATTATCTTTCAGCTCTTGATATGTCTTGCCTTCCCACTCACCAAAATGCATTTCTCGCCATTCGGAATATGATTCAATAGAATGATCCGGAAAAAGAATAGCTGCCGTCTTCATGCATCTGCCTAAATCACTTGCAAAGATTCTTCTGTAGCCTTGAGGGGCCGGGGCAAGCTTATTCTTATGTTCCGGACACAGAGGAGAATCTGTCCACCCCAGGTAAGCATGGGACTTATTGGCTTCTGTCAGCCCATGACGAAATAATGCAACAGCCACAGTATCATCCATAAAAGCACCTCCGTCCCTTCCACACTGGCCCCAAGGACATCCCCTGTCATTCCGCCAAACCAGGCAATGACTTTTCTTGATAATAATACGAAAAACAATATTGAAAAAAGAACCATGAAAAGAAATCCAACAATAGCCGGGTAACCAGCCAGCCAGGCAGCTGCCGCGGCGGCCAGAAGGAAGACAGGGTAAATAGACAGGGTGGTTTTAGCAGCAGCCTGCTGAAATAATGAGCCCAGCCCCACTTTTTTGGCCCCCTTAACTTTTATCAGCAATGTCCCCATTACCATCTTGCTTAAAAATGGAATCATGGCTATTAAAAAATAGGAAGCTGGATTTGATAAAAGCACAATTTCATAGATAAATAGAAATCGGGCACCCAGCAGGACAATAACAGACAGCACCCCGAACGCTCCCACCCGGGGATCACTCATGATTTCAAGCCGCCTCTCCTGATCGCGATAGGAGAAGAACGCATCGCTCGCATCCATCCACCCATCGAGATGAATCCCGCCGGTCAGCAAAATGCCGGCCAGCCAGACGGTAAAGGCCGCTGCCAATAGAGAAAAAGGAGTCCATTCAAGAAAAGCATAGAGTATAAATGCATATATCCCACCCTGGATGAGGCCGGCTATAGGGAAGGTTCTGATTGCCTTCTCCAGATGAGGCTTATCCATTGGCAGGGATATCGGAATGGGAATGCTTGTGAAAAATTGAAGATTGATCAATAATCCTTTAAGCCATTTCATTTTGTTTTCTCCAGCTAAAGACAATTTCCTTTAATTTTTCCCAATCAAGATGCTGCATCATATTTTCCGCCAGTTCGCTGTATTTCCTATCCTTCAGGGCTTTTATTCGGACAGGCTCCTTACTTGGAATGCCTTTTTGTTTGCGCAGAGAATTAAGCCACGCACCCCTCCATTCATCATTATGGAAGATGTGGTGCATATAAGTCCCTACCAGACGGCCATCATTCCCATAAAATCCATCTTCTTCGCCATTTTGAAGCAGCAGAAGGCGATTGCCATCAAAATCATTTTCAAGAACTGTTTCACCTAAATGGATTTCATATCCATCCAAGATTTCTTTAACGGGAAGGTTCGTGCTTGAATGCAGACTGCCCTTCACCTGCACGGTCTTCTTTCGTTCATGAAAAATGGTATCTGCCGGTATCAAATTCAAGCCTTTTTCCTTTTCATACGGATTCCCGGTATCAGAACCTGCCATATCGATTAATCTCCTGCCGAGCATCTGGTATCCTCCGCAAATGCCGGCAATAGAACCTCCATCGGCAGCATAGCGCACAATCCAGTCCGCCAGACCTTTTTCCTTGAAATAGCGCAAATCGCGAATCGTGCTCTTTGTGCCGGGAATGATCACCGCATCAGGTGAGCCAGCCTCCGATAGATGTCTTACCCACCTAATGTTCACGTCATCTTCATAGTAAAACGGATCGATGTCACTGAAGTTTGAAATAAATGGCGGCCGCAGCACTGCAATATCCAGAATACCCTCACCAGCTCTTGGGACAGCAGCCTGAATGGATAGGGAATCCTCTGCATCGATCATATGGTCTTCCAAGTAAGGCAGAACGCCAAGGACAGGGACACCCGTCTTTTCTTCGATCCAGCGGATGCCATCCTCAAACAGCGTGATATCTCCGCGGAATTTATTAATGATAATGCCCGCAACCCGCTGTCTTTCCTGTTTGGTGAAAAGCTCCAGAGTTCCAACAATGCTTGCAAAAACACCGCCCCTGTCAATATCGGCAACCAGGATGACTGGCACATCCGCCATTTCGGCGACCTTCATATTCACTAGCTCTTTATCTTTTAAATTAATTTCAACAGGACTGCCAGCTCCCTCTATCACAAGCAGCTCGTATTGAGCATCAAGCAGACTCAGTGCCTCTCTGATGGTCTCCAGCCCCTTTTCATAAAAGGATTCCCGATAGCTCCTTCCTGATAGGGAATTGACTGCTTTTCCAAGGAGAATAACCTCAGCATTCTGAGCGGATTGAGGCTTAAGGAGGATGGGGTTCATCCAGACAGCAGCTTCCGTTCTTGCCGCTTCAGCCTGAATGCCCTGTGCCCTGCCAATTTCATTCCCATCCTTTGTCACGTATGAATTATTGGACATATTCTGGGATTTAAAAGGAGCCGTGCGGAAACCTTCATTGGAGAATGCGCGGCAAAGAGCCGTAGCAATAAGGCTTTTACCTGCGTCGGATGAAGTCCCCTGAATCATGATCCCTTTCATGCCGGTTCTCCTTTCATTTGTATGGGGATGCCTGCTTCAACAAGATAGGCTTCATCAGCCATATCTACTATATTCCTATGAAGCGTCCCAAGTATTTTTGAATAGGTAATCACCAGTTCATTTTTGTAAATTGGCTCATTCAAGACCTCGTTGCTGACAACGATCAAGGTCCTGCAATTTTTGCGTATTTCAGTGATGGCCACGAGAATATCGGATGACAGATTTTCCTGATATTCTCTTTTCCGCCAAAGGTCTTCCGCTCTAAAAAGTTCATTATTCAAGAGAGTGGTCAAGCAATCGAATAGAATAATATCCTGATGGTTAAAGTTTCCCGAGATCTCTTCAAGTGCGCAAGGCTTCTCCCAGGTTGTCCAGCCCAAGCCGCTCTTATCCCGGTCATCCTGGTGCCTCTGAATCCGTGCTTCCATCTCGGGATCGTATGCTTTTCCTGCAGCAATATAATGAAGCTTTCCTTCCGTCTTCATTGCCAGCACGGCAGCAGTTCTCTCTGCAAAGGAGCTTTTTCCGCTCCGCACTCCACCGGAGATAAAAATCAGCGATCCTTCCGCCATTGCCGCATCGCCTCCATCAGCACATCGTTGTCTTTCGGCCCTTTAATCGCAAAGCGCAGCCATTTCCCTTCCAGGCCAGGAAAATTCATTGTATGCCTCGGAATAATTCCTTTCTCAAGCAAAAATCGAAAAAGAGGCAGCTGCACATCAATGCTTGGATCTCTTAACAAATAGAAATTAACTGAAGAAGGGGAAACCTCAAAATCCAATTGCTGATAAAATTGAACAAGCCTAGCCCTCTCCTGCCGGATCAAATTCTTTGTCAGCCTGACATGCTCTTCACTGTCCAGACACCATTCACCTGCTTTTAACGCAAGAACATTCACGCTCCAGTGCGGTTTCAGCGCATTTGCCCTTTCAATTAACCCCTCACTTGCCATCATGTATCCAAGGCGCAGGCCTGGTATCGAAAACATCTTTGTCATGGAGCGCAGCACCACAACATTTGAATCCTTTCCTATGAAAGGAACGATAGATTGATAGTCGCAGGCAAAGTCATAAAAAGCTTCATCCATAATAAGGAGGCAGCTATGGATATGACACTTCTTAATCATTTCCTCTACAATGGCAGATGGGTAATAAACACCTGTCGGGTTATTTGGGTTGCAGAAGAAAACAACATCAGCGGCTTTTAGCTTTTCAGATAGCGCTTCCAAATTAAGATCCCAGTCGCCGGGCACCAGCTGATGATAGGAGACAGTACAATGATTAACGCGGCAGGCCTCTTCATATTCCGAAAAAGCCGGCTGAATAATCAGCACACTTTTCCCGGCTATCATCCGGCCAATCAGTGTGATTAGCTCGGCGCCTCCATTTCCCACCAGAATCTGTGTTTCTTTTATTCCCTCTGTTGCCGCCAGTTTGCTTTTTAAAAGAGCAGCATGGGGATCCGGATAATCGCTAATATATTGGAATAGGCTTCCCCACCTGTCTTTTAATCCACGGGGAGGGCCAAGGGGATTGATATTGGCACTGAAATCAATCCGCTCCTCAGGCATTTGCTTATCCATCGCTTCATATAAATATTGCGGATTAGATCCGTGTGAAGGCCAAATCAAGGAACATCCCTCCTGTCCATAATAAAAGCAAGAATAAGAAAACCGTCTTGTTCATGATCGAAATACTTTTTATAATATGTTCTTTTTCAAGCTGCACCAGGGGCTTCCCCATCGTGGCACGGTTTGAGATTACACCCTTATAAAAATTGATTCCTCCCAGCTGAACCCCCAGAAGGGCTGCAACAGCCGCTTCGCCCCAGCCGCTATTCGGGCTCGGATGTTTAGGTGCATCTCTTAAAAGGATTCCCCATGCTTCCTCATATGGAGAATGCTCCGGCTTTTGCGTGAGCATGATGCAAAGTGATGTCAGCCGGCTCGGGATCCAGTTTGCGATATCATCCACTTTGGCAGAAGCCCATCCAAAATCCATATATCGTTCATTCATGTGGCCAACCATCGAATCACATGTATTAATAGCCCGGTAGATAAGGGCCAGCGGTGCACCGCCGATCATGGCCCAAAATAATGGAGCAGTAATGCCATCACTGGTGTTTTCAGCCACTGTCTCCACGGCAGCCCGGACAATGCCTGGTTCATCCAGCCGATCTGTATCCCTGCCGACAATGTAAGAAAGCTTTACTCTTGCTGCTTCCATATCACCTTTTGCCAGAGGCTCATACACCTCCAGTGCTGCCTCTTTTAAGCTCTTTTGAGCAATGGCTGTGAATATAAGAAATCCTTCTGCCAAGATGCCGGCGATCGGATGAATTTCATAGAAGAGCCGGGTAATAAAAAAGGTGATGCCACCTGCTGCCAGCAGTACGATCAATAGCATGAGGCTCCCTTTTAATTTTCTAAAGCGGGCTTTATTCAGAGCTTGTTCAAGTTTATGTATCAGGGCACCCATCCACCTGACCGGATGCGGCCAGTTTGGCGGATCTCCTATCAGCTTATCCAGTAACCAGGCAAAGGTTAGCGCGAACAGGTGATATAAAATCATCTTTTTATCCTGCTTTGCGATTTTTTTATCGCCTCAACGGTACATTCGTAGACACCCTTGCCAATCACTTTGCCAAGCGGTGTAATGGTACCCGCATACTCCAGGTTTTCTCCCTGCTGTGCGGCGGCAATCAAAATACTGTCAGTTGATGTTCCGGTCGCTATCGTCCCTGTGACGGCATCTATAACTTCCTGATCATATAGTGCTCTGGTCTTGGCCTCGGTTGCGGTCATAATGGATTGGATAAAGGCTTCCTCTGTCAGATGGCCATTAACAAAAATCCAAGTATTGATTGTACCTGGAGTCAGATGATAAGAATGCTCTTCACTTTTCGAAGCATCAACCGCATTGCCGACACCAGCTGTCACGACCACAAACACAGAGAATGTATCTTCTTCATAAAATTGACTGCTGTAATCCTCAATATATACAGCGGTCATCATCCCCACAGTTTCCCCGGGTTCAAAGCCGATTTCCCGGACAAATTCCGCCATCTCTGCCCGATGATCACTGCAGTCATAATTCTTGCTCACATGCCGGTTAAGAAAAATCCGATTCCAGCCAGTCCCCGATCCGGTTACACCTGAAGACATGGTTTTAAGCGGAAATGGCGAGCGCAGGACCAGCAAGTCTTCCTTTACCTCCAGGCTGGCTGGATCAATTCGCTTCTCTAATTGGCTTTCTGCCT
The DNA here is from genome assembly GCF_058791715.1 of Cytobacillus sp. EB106-05-05-XG126. Taxonomy (NCBI): domain Bacteria; kingdom Bacillati; phylum Bacillota; class Bacilli; order Caryophanales; family Bacillaceae; genus Cytobacillus; species Cytobacillus sp. EB106-05-05-XG126. The sequence continues at coordinate 37,222 of NZ_JBYTDU010000010.1, forward strand.
GTGAGCGCTCAGGCACCAGCACCATCTGAGGGGCCGCCACTCTTGGATGCGGCAGCTTCTCGATCTTCGTTCTGTAAACCTCGCGTATCCGCCCTTCTTTTAATACTTCGTTAGGAACATGGTTAATATTCACTTCGCCATTCTCCAGCAGCAATAGGCGGTCACAGTACAGGCCGGCCAGATTTAAATCATGGAAGATAGAAATAACCGTCAGCCCGCAGTCCTTTGACCATACAGAAAGGAGATCAAGCAGCTCTTTTTGATAGGATAAATCAAGATGGTTAGTCGGCTCATCCAGCAATAATATTTCCGGCTCCTGGGCAAGGGCCTGAGCTAAAAACACCCTCTGTCTTTCACCGCCGGATAATTGCTGAATATCATCATCCTGAAATCGGGAGATGCCCGTCTGCTCCATGACCCGATTGACCGCTTCTTCATCTTTGCCGGACCAGCTCTGGAACCAGCCCTTTTGATGAGCATACCGGCCAAGGGAAACGGTTTCCTTTACAGTATATGAAAAGGCCTGAGAGGAATGCTGGGGCAGAACAGCAATGATTTTCGCCAGCTCTTTCGGTGTATATTCTGAAAGGTTCTTACCTTTGATCACAATATCACCTGATGTATGAGGCAAAATGCCGCTCAGCATCTTCAGAATCGTCGTTTTCCCGCTTCCATTCGGCCCCAATATACCGAAAAGCTCCCCTTTTTCCACTTCAAAGCTGATATTTTTTACAACCGGCGCACCGGCATACCCGCCAGTGATTTGCTGGACTCTTAGCATGATTAATCACTTCTTTCTGAACAGAAAAGCGCAAGCGACTTTATGCGCTTAAAGTTTATTCTTTCTTTTCATTAAAATAACCCCAAAAGCAGGTGCACCGATTAAAGCTGTAATCACACCGATTGGAAGCTCGGTAGGTGCAATGATCGTCCGTGAAACCAGATCGGCAATAATAAGAAAACCTGCACCCATAAGAATCGATAGCGGCAATAGGTGCCTATGATCCGGCCCCCATAACAGCCTGGTCAGATGCGGGATCACAAGCCCGACAAACCCTATCGTTCCAGACACAGCTACAGCCGCACCCGTTAAGATGGAGCCAGCTACCAGGACCATCATCTTCCTCTTCTGAACGTCCACCCCAATATGCTGGGCCTTTTCTTCCCCAAAGCTCATAGCATTCAGCTCTTTACTGTTCACTAACAGAAGGATGGCACCAATTACAAAAAACGGAAAGATAATGTTAATATACGCCCAGCCTCTCATGGATACACTGCCAAGAAGCCATCCAATAATCTGTCTAAGCTCCTCACCGGTCAGAGCAATCATCAGAGAAATTAGAGCGCCAAGAAAAGAACTGAAGATAATGCCCGTTAAAATAATCGTTTCCACTTTCATGGATCTTTCAATTTTTCTGGCAAATAGCAAAACGGCAAAAATGGTTAAAAAGGAAAATAAGATGCTGAATAAAGGCAGTGTAAACATTCCTGCAAACGGAATGGATAATCCCAAGAACAGGGTTAAAACAGCACCGAGTGAAGCCCCGGAAGAAACTCCAATGGTATATGGATCTGCCAGCGGGTTTCTTAATAAACCTTGAAAGGCGGCTCCCGCAATTGCAAGAGACGCCCCTACTAAGCCAGCCAGCAAAACGCGCGGCAGGCGAATGTTCATAATGATATTTGCATGCATAGCATCCGTGTTTCCCAATGAAATAAAAGGGAAAACCTCAGCGCTTATTACTCTGATAATTGTGATGGGGTGAACAGACACTGTACCAATTGAAATCCCCATCAGCATAGCACAGAGCAGGAAAGCTGCTGCTGTTAGATAAGCCAGAAATTTATTATTTAAATACGTCCGGATATACTGCTTTTGCAAGTTCCTCGACTCCTTCAATAATACGAGGGCCAGAGCGGGTTACCATATCGGAATCAACATCGGCAACCTGCTTATTTTTCACTGCTGTTATATCCTGCCAGCCATCCCTTTTCATTACATTGCCAGCAGCATCTTCAGTATAATAGCCATGAGTTGTGATGATTACATCCGGATTCCGTTCGATAATCGCTTCCGGATCCATTTTCGGCCATCCTTCTTCCGTAATGATATTTTCTGCATTAATCGCACTGAGCATTTCGTCCATAAAGGTTTTTGCACCAGCTGTATAGATTTCAGGAGCTGGTGAAACTTCCACGAATACCGATTTGCGGTCTTCTTCTTTTATATCCTGAGCTTTTGTCTTAATTTCCTCAAGCTTGCTCTTCATATCTGAAATGATCTGCTCTGCTTTATCTTTCTCCCCTGCTGCGGTTCCAACCATTACAATGGATTCAAAAACCTGGTCAAAGCTCTTCGCATCATTGACAACAAGGACGGCCACGCCTGCATCCCTTAATTGCTGAAGGCCTGCTTCGGAATTATGTGCGCTTGACGCGTGAGCAAGAACTAGATCCGGGTTTAAAGAAATAATTTTCTCGACATTAAATTCCATGCCGCCAATCTTTTCTTTTTCTGTGGCTTCGGGCGGGTAGTTATCAAAATCGGAGACTCCGACTACCTCTTCTCCAAGCCCCAATTCAAAGGCAATTTCGGTATTGCTTGGAATCATGGAAACGATTCTTTCAGGCTTGGATTCAATGACCACTTCATTATCCAGCGCGTCTTTTATCGTTACAGGAAAAGCAGCATTCTGCCCTTCCTCAACCTTTTTCTCTTCTTTTGGCTGTTCAGCACTCTCGCCGCAGCCTGCAAGCACTCCTGCAGCAAGCAGCATAGTTAATAAAAATGCATAAAACTTCTTCATACTCAGCAATCCTCCATTACTTTCGACAAAATTCGGGTGGTGCCTGTCACCACCGTTTAAAATAAAAAAACATCCCCTCGAACGGCAAGGAGATGTTGGTATGGTCATTTATCAATCAGTGCAAAAGGGATGGCCGGACCAAACACCTCCCTATCCTCGTAGGTTTATGGGTGCTTAAGAATCAGGCAGGTCTCCTGGCTCATGGTCAATGCGTTCTGCTCCTTCCCATACTTGTGTGTACAGTGGATTTGCGACAGCTACCATTTACAGTGGCGGGACCGCGCTGGAATTTCACCAGCTTCCCTATTAAGTCTTCAAAAGAGCTTGCTTTAAAGCCCTTTTGAAAAGACACCTGTTCTATTGCGGATATAAAATTTTCTATTTCCGATTATACACCATCCCGCAGAAAAAGTAATAGAAAATTGCTGAATGTTGTAAAAAAGTTCAGAATTCTAACGCGAGTATATTTTCCATTCCCTTGTCTTCTTATCGAACACAATCTTCGCCTCACATGGCTCTTTCACTATGGCTTCATACTCATCATACATATCATCCATATTCGCAAAATCGCCAATAATCCAAATTGGAATCTCGATCCTGACCCGATTCTGTTCAATATCCTTAATGGAAAGGACCGCTCCTTCTTTCATGAGAGGCTTTAATGAAAGCAGGACATCTCTGGTGATTGGAGGATATGTCTTTTTCTTTTTAATGCCAAGGAGCGTTTTTTCTACCTTCATCTGTCCCATTTTCCCGGGGATCACTTCCCCAAGCATCCGGTAAAAATCGTTCAGATCGCGGTAATATGTGCGGTTAAACCAGCCATCATCATGGGCAAGGTACACATACCGGTTGCTCAGATAATTGTAAAAAGGCAGCTTAAGATGCTCTTTAATATGGCCGAGATAAAGAAGCTCCGCAATTGTCTGGCCGGGAAGCTCATTCACCGCTTCCTCTTCTTCGAAGTCGATCCAGCAAAAATCGCCATAGCCATATACATCATCCTCAACCAACCTGCCCAGCTTGTCCCTTGACACATAATCGAACATCGTGTGGCTATTAAAGTCCCCATGTTCATAACGGTGCTTTAACAGCAGCAAATTATTAATAGAATCTGAAAGAGTCTGGGCAAACTCTGCAAACTCAATTCCATAAGTCATCACATATTGATCCTGTTCATTAAGATGGATGTAGATGAGATCACGAATAGTTTGATTCCTTCTTTTCAATGACGAAACCTCCGAACCGTAGCCAAATTGATAAAAAGACAGCTTCTTATGAAACTGCCTGCCAAACTTCCAGTATTTTATTCTCTTATTGTAGCAAAAATATCTGGAAATATCTTTGCCGATGAGAAAAAATTTTAAACCCGTTTTTTTGAAAACACAGGAAACCATCATAGTGATTTTTTCGTCTAACTCAATGAAATATCTTTCTCCATTGTAAGGTTAATTTTTCTCTGATAGGATAAAAATGTAAAAAGGTAAAGAAACCAGGTGTATATAATGAACCAGAATAGTAGATTCTCAGACCGATTCGATTGGACATTATGTTTTCTTCTGCTGCTGTTTTTTCTCATCAGCTGCATTGCGATTTACAGCGGACAATCCTCCAATCAATATGAAGGGAATTTTGTTATCTCACAAATCAAAAATTATATTGTTGGTGCCGTCATTGTAGGGATTGTCATGTATTTTGACAGCGAGCAAATCCGGAGACTCACATGGCTGCTATACGGTTTAGGCATCCTATTGCTTGTTGGGCTATTCATTGCACCGGAAAGCATCGCACCAGAGCGCAAAGGGGCTACATTGTGGTACATCATTCCCGGACTCGGTTCAGTGCAGCCTTCAGAATTCGTAAAGGTGTTCCTTATTATCGCCCTCAGCAAAATCATCGCTGACCATCATCTGAAGTATCAGGCTAAGACAGCCGGAACGGACTTTTTTCTCCTAATCAAACTAGGGGCAGCCACATTGCTTCCATTAGGATTGATTATTATCGAAGACTTGGGTACCGCCCTTGTCATCATCGCGATATTAGCAGGAATCATCCTGGTATCCGGAATCACCTGGAAAATCCTTGTTCCGATTTATGGAGTCCTCGGTGCTTTAGCAGGAACGGTTCTATATCTGGTGATCATAGCACCGGAGATTTTAGAGAAATACCTTGGGATTGACCCCTATCAGTTCAGCAGAATTTATTCCTGGCTTGATCCGGTCAATCATAAGCAGGGGGCCGGTATGCAGCTGTATAATTCCATGCTCGCTATCGGCTCGGGATTAATTTCAGGTAAAGGCTTTACCGACAGGCAGGTATATGTGCCAGATGCCCACACTGATTTTATCTTTAGCGTCATTGGCGAGGAATATGGCTTCTTCGGCGCCAGTGTAGTAATTAGCCTTTTCTTTCTGCTTATCTATCACTTAACGAAGACCGGCCTTGAGACGACTGATCCTTTTAATACCTATATTTGCGTCGGGGTCATCAGCATGATCACCTTCCATGTATTCCAAAATATTGGAATGACGATACAGGTCCTGCCAATCACCGGCATTCCGCTTCCATTTATCAGCTATGGCGGAAGCTCACTTATGGGAAATATGATGGCAATGGGACTGATTTTCAGCATTCACTACCATCACAAAAACTATATGTTTTCAACCGATTCAAATTATGTTGCAAAATAATTCCAACCGCGTATAATAACAGTAATATATTTAGTGTCTATGATGAAGAGAGTAGCAAAGGGCTCTTTCCTAAAAGCGAGACAGGGCCGGTGCAAGCCTGTCGGAAACCCTATTTGTGAAGCGCACTTCGGAGATGCATAGCTGAAAGAAAAGTAGGCTGTGCCGGGTTGGGAGTCCCGTTACCAAACCCCTAAAGGAATGTGTTCAATAAAATGAAACGTCCTTTCGCAAGAGGTCCTTTGGACAATCAGAGTGGTACCGCGGGCAGATCCAGCTCGTCTCTATTTTTATATAGAGGCGGGCTTTTTTATTTTTCAGGGGGTGTGTGTTTAAAATGATCGATTTCAAAGCTATATTCGCAGCTCAGCTGGCATCTGTGCTGAATGTGCAGCTTTCTGAGGAAGCCATATCAGATTTAATCGAAACACCAAAGAATCCGGTACATGGTGATCTTGCTTTTCCTTGTTTTACACTGGCAAAAGCATTCAGGAAATCACCTGCCTCCATTGCTGAAGAGGCTGCTTTCCTGATAAAAGGACCGTACATTGAAAAAGCGAAAGCTGCCGGGCCCTATATTAATATCTTTTTTTCCAAAGGAGCTGCTGGTGCTGACATACTGGAAGTAATCTTGAAAAAAGGAAAAGAATATGGGCTGCTGAAGGATGGTTCAGGAAAAACCGCCGTGCTTGATTTCTCTTCGCCCAACATCGCAAAGCCTTTTTCCATGGGTCATCTGCGATCAACCGTCATTGGAAATGCCCTTGGAAACCTAGCCGAAAAATGCGGTTACACAGCGGTCAGAATCAACCACTTAGGCGATTGGGGCACTCAATTCGGCAAACTGATCACCTCTTATAAAAAGTGGGGCAATCCGGATAAAGTGAAGGAACATCCGATCAAGGAGCTGCTCAGCCTATATATACGGTTCCATGAAGAAGCAGAGGCAGATCCATCCCTTGAAGATGAAGCACGTTCCTGGTTCAAAGAGCTTGAAAACGGAAATAAAGAAGCACAAGCCCTCTGGAATTGGTTTAGAGATGAATCATTGAAGGAATTTCAGCGGGTTTATGACAGGCTTGGCATCCATTTCAACTCATACAATGGGGAAGCTTTTTATAACGATAAAATGACACCCGTCATAGAGGAGCTGATGGCAAAAGATCTGCTGGCTGAGTCTGATGGTGCAAAGGTCGTTCTGCTGCCTGATGAAGACCTGCCTCCATGTCTGATCAAAAAATCCGACGGAGCAACTCTTTATGCAACACGGGATCTGGCTGCAGCTTTTTATAGAAGGGAAAACTATCAATTTGATCACTCCTTATATATTGTCGGCCAGGAACAAAGCATCCATTTCAGGCAGGTCAAAAGCGTGATCAAAAAGATGGGGTATGAGTGGGCAGACAGTATGAAGCATGTCCCGTTCGGCCTCTACTTAAAAGATGGAAAAAAGATGTCGACCAGAAAAGGCAGAGTCATCCTTTTAGAGGAGGTTCTGGATGAAGCAGTTCTTCTCGCAAAGAACAGCATTGAGGCTAAAAATCCCGGCCTGGAAAATAAAGATGAAGTCGCTGAAGCAGTCGGCATCGGAGCCATTTTATTCCATGACCTGAAAAATGACCGCATGAACAATATTGAATTTTCCCTTGAAGATATGCTGACATTTGAAGGAGAAACAGGTCCCTATCTGCAATATACCAATGCCCGGGCCTATTCCCTGCTCCGCAAGGCAGATGATATACCATCTGCTGTAAATGGGCTATCCGATCCTTACAGCTGGGAAATTATTAAGCTGCTCTATCAATATCCTGAGAAAATCAGAAAATCTTATAGGCAGCTTTCCCCTTCCGTTCTCGCTAAATTTCTGATTGATGTGGCCCAGGCCTTCAACAAATATTACGGGCAGGTAGTAATACTGGAGAAGGATGCCGGCATACAGGCAAGACTTGCCCTCGTCAAAGCAGTCACCATAGTTCTTACAGATGGAATGCAGACACTCGGCATGAAGGTGCCCCGCCAAATGTAAAAGGAGAAGCCGTTATGGCGTCTCCCTTTTTGCCTTTATTCGGGCTTTTGCTTTCTGCATTTTCACAAGACTTCTTACTAGAAATCCGCCGACAAAAATGGCCATCAGCACTAAACCGGCATAATTCAAATGTATTAATTTCAGAATCACACTTGCGACTGTTGCCATATATAAGGCTCCGAGCATATAGGTGATTTCTTCGTTCTCAAAATAGGAGGTAAGTTTTGCACCAAACTGTGAGCCAATAAGCCCTCCTCCTACGAGTGAAAATCCAATCCAATAATCAATGCTGACAGTGGAAACGTAGGACAGGAAACCTGCGGATACGATTAACATGACAGCAAACAAGCTGGTTCCTACCGCATTTTTCGGCATCAATCCTAAATAGGCGACCGATAAAGGCACCATAATAAAACCGCCGCCCACCCCTAATGTTGTAGAAACAAATCCTGCAAAAAAACCAATCAGCACCATCTTTAAAATGGAAGGCGAATGTTCAGAAGAGTGAACAGCACTGGCTGACTTTTCCCTTCTTTTCAGCATGCTCAAAGCAAAATAAGACAGCAAAATGATATAAAAAACAGGCACGGCCCATGTGTCCCAGCCTTTATTCTCAAGAAACAGAACAAATGGGTGGGCGGCCTGAGTAGCTGCCATTCCGCTTAATCCAAGTATCAGCCCCTGCTTAAGCTTTATATTCTTCAGCCTGATATGAGCGGAGATGCCTGAAAGGGACGTTCCAATCGAAAACAGCAAACTCGTGGTGATCGCTTCTACTGGAGAAAAACCAAAAAGCATAAGCGTTGGAGTAAGAATGAATCCTCCGCCTACCCCAAAAAAACCCGAGAGCACACTGATAAGCGCTCCGAGAATAATAAAGAAAACATATTCCATTTATATTCCTCACTAACTGTTTCTGCTATTAATCCGTACTATATCACTTTACCATAATTGGCAACGGTTATACTGACGTTCCTTATTTATAATAATTATAAATAAGTATTGATTATAAATTAATATTTGTTATAATGAATATATAAATTACTTAGGAGGAATCATGATGGAAAAATTACATGAGTCATTAAACGTACAAATTGCTAACTGGAGTGTCCTATATACGAAATTGCACCGCTACCACTGGTTTGTAAAAGGCCCTCTTTTCTTTACCCTTCATGAAAAGTTCGAAGAATTATATAATGAAGCAGCTGAAGTTGTCGATGAGGCAGCGGAACGCCTGCTTGCAATCGGCGGTTCACCTGGAGCAAGCTTAAAGGAATTCCTAAGCATTACGACTCTTGAAGAATCTAATGGGGAAAAGAAAGCAGAAGAAATGGTTACAGCTCTTGCTTCGGATTATAAACATATTAAGGAACAATTAATCACTTTAGCCCAGCTTGCCGAGGAACAGGAAGATCAAGTGACAGCCGACTTCGCCATCGGGTTAATGGAAAAATTGGATACGCATATTTGGATGCTGCAAGCCTACTTAGGAGAATAATCAATTTTGGCAAGAGAGTCAGTGAGAATGATCACTGGCTCTTATTTTTGTGCCGAAAATTTTTTTGCCCTTTGGACACTCTAAGGTGTTATGATTGACCTGATTGCTTCATTTCTATTTTCGGAAAGGAGTCTCCATAATGGCAAACTTAAAATATTCATTCTTTATTTTTCTGGGCGCATGCAGTTACGGCATTCTGGCATCCATTGTTAAACTGGGACTTCATGCCGGCCACACTGTTCCCGAACTGACCGGAAGCCAATATTTAATTGGGCTCCTTTTGTTATTGCTTTCTTTCCCATTTATCAAAAGAACGAAAATCACCCTTAAACAAGCGGCAGCTTTGTTATTGACCGGCGCCTCCCTAAGCTTAACAGGCATTCTGTATGGAATGAGCCTTGACCGGAACCCGGCCTCCATCGCTGTTGTTCTTTTATTTCAGTTCACCTGGATTGGAATTCTTTTTGAAGCATTATATGAAAGAAAGATGCCCAGCAAAGCAAAAATCATTTCTTCGATCCTGCTTATTATAGGAACAGTATTTGCAAGCAACCTGATTAATTCCGGGTCACATGCTATTCAAGCGGATGGCCTGATTTATGGCTTATTATCTGCGGTTACATTTGCCGTGTTCATCTTTGCAAGCGGCAAGGCAGGCAAAGGAATTCCAACCATCCAGAGGAGCATCTTCATCACATTTGGCGGACTTCTGCTGGTTGCAGCTGTTTCAGGTCCCGTGTTAATAAGCGGCGGCATTCAGCTTGGGGGCCTATGGAAATTCGGCCTCTTGATGGCATTGTTCGGCGCTATTTTCCCTATTGTCTTCTTTGCAATCGGTTCACCCCACTTAGATTCAGGGCTTGCCACGATTGTTGGCTCTGCCGAACTTCCGGCCGCTGTTGCTGCCGCTATGCTGATCCTTGGGGAAAGGATATCAGAAGCACAGACTTTCGGGATTGTGCTGATCCTGATTGGTATCAGCATACCGCAGTTTTCATTTAAAAAAGCGGCAAAAAAGCGATTAAGCACGTAGGATTTTTTATGGCGGGATTCGCTGAGTACCGCCAGGGCCGGCGATCCGCTTGACGAAAGGAGGCTTTGGATGTCATTCCAGTGCCTTTTTTCTTTGTCTGCTGGTGTTTGTTTTGCGGGACTTTTATTGGAAGTGCAGCTTGGTTCGGACTTTGGATTAGTCTTTTCTGCTTTCTGTGTCTGAAGTTGGCGTGGGTTCTGACTCTGGCGCTCCTCTTTCTCCTTTCTGTGTCCGAAGTTGGACCAGGTTCCGACTCTGACTGGCTCTTTTCTCCACTCTGTGTCCGAAGTTGGACCAGGTTCCGACTCTGTCGCCCCTTTTTCTCCTTTCTGTGTCTGAAGTTGGCGCGGGTTCCGACTCTAACTGGCTCTTTTCTCCTTTCTGTGTCCGAAGTTGACCCTAGTTCCGACTCTAACTGGCTCTTTTCTCC
>NZ_JBYTDU010000010.1:47797-86159 GCF_058791715.1 Cytobacillus sp. EB106-05-05-XG126
CGTTCTGTGTCCGAAGTTGACCCTAGTTCCGACTCTAACTGGCTCTTTTCTCCTTTCTGTGTCCGAAGTTGACCCTAGTCCCGACTCTAACTGGCTCTTTTCTCCTTTCTGTGTCCGAATTTGGCCCGGGTTCCGACTCTGGCCTGCTCTTTTCTCCTTTCTGTGTCCGAAGTTGGCCCAGGTTCCGACTCTAACTGGCTCTCTTCTCCTTTCTGTGTCCGAAGTTGACCCGGGTTCCGACCCTAACTGGCTCTTTTCTCCTTTCTGTGTCTGAAGTTGGCCAGGGTTCCGACTCTGGCCTGCTCTTTTATCCTTTCTGTGTCCGAAGTTGGACCGGGTTCCGACTCTAACTGGCTCTTTTCTCCTTTCTGTGTCTGAAGTTGGCGCGGGTTCTGACTCTGATGCTCCTCTTTCTGCTTTCTGTGTCCGAAGTTGGACCAGGTTCTGACTCTGGCCTGCTCTTTTATCCTTTCTGTGTCCGAAGTTGGCGTGGGTTCTGACTCTGACTGGCTCTTTTCTCCTTTCTGTGTCCGAAGTTGAATCGTACTTTTTATTTTCCAGGCTTTTTCTCTTCACAAAATCAAACAACTTCAGTAAACTATTAATACCAATAAAACCAATGAGAAAGGTCGGAATACAAATGGCAAATACACCAGTTTCGATTCCCCGTCCGCTCGTAAGAACTAATCAATGGTCAATCGTATTAAGTGTTTTAGCATCTTGGATTACCGGAGAAGCCTGGATTCTCGCCATTCCCCTGCTCGCAGGTGCAATGGGCCTATTATTCGGCTACAATCCGATTATGCGTACAGCAAGGCATTTTCTAAAAAAGAGTCCTTCTGAGTATATTCCCGAAGACTGGGAGCAGCAGCAATTTAATCAGGTGATTGCCGTTGCCTGCCTGGCGCTTGGGCTGCTCAGCTTTCTGCTGGGCTGGACAGCTGCAGGATATGTTTTTACAGCTATGGTCGCTCTTTCAGCATTTATTGCCATTCTGGGATTTTGCATCGGCTGTTTTATCCGCTTTCAGCTTAACCAGTATAAATACCGAAAATCATAAGGCAGCCATCTCGGCTGTCTTTTTCGTTTCCTTTTTCACCCAGCTAGTTTCAAAGGACTTTTTAAGGGGTACATATTTCATAAGTAAATCATTCTGAGGTGAAAAAATGAAAACTGCCAGTAAGTTTCTTTTAACAAAAGAAGATATGACTAACCCCGATATTGTGCCTGAGTGGGTCATTCAAGAATATAAAACATTTCATGATACAGTTACAGATAAAACCTTCCCGTGCTATTTTGGAATGACTGCCGAAATGCGCGGTGAATTGAGATATGCCTATATTACAAAGGAAGATTGGTCTAATCTTCCGGAAGCTCTTGAATCTTTCATAGAGCTCTTTGACGCACCAAAGCTTATTCGCCATGGCCTGTTTGTATTTGTGGAGCCGGAAAAAGATGAAAAGCCGCTTGAACATTACAGAGAGAATTTCTGGAATATCCTTCAGTATTTGCATAAGGTTGATACAAAGCCTTGGCCGAAGGATTACCCGACAGATCCGGACCATCATTTATGGGCGTTTTCTTTTGCAGAGGAGCCATTCTTTGTGTTTGGCAATGCGCCTGCATACAAGCAGAGAAAGACGAGGGATCTAGGCAATAGTCTTGTGCTCGGATTCCAGCCGCGCCGCATTTTTGAAGGTCTCGAAGGCACCACGAAAGGCGGCGTCATGTCCAGGGAAAAAGTTAGGGAACGTGTTGAAAAATGGGATGGCCTCCCTACCCATCCAAACATCAGCCACTATGGCGATCCCGAACACCGTGAGTGGAAACAATACTTCATCGGTGATGATGTTAAGCCAATTGAAGGGAAATGCCCTTTTCATCATAAATAATCAGGCAGTCTCGGTGCAAAAAAACTGCACAAATAAATAAGGAACCGTTCTAAGTGAGCGGTTCCTTATTTGTGTGTCATATATTGATTAATACGGCTGCCGATTGCGGACAGTACTTCTTTGCCGGCAGCTTGATTTTGGAGCCCATCCACAAGTACAGCAGCGCAGACTGTTTTTCCTTTATGGGTAAATATGGCGCAATCATGCTCTATGCCGGGAAGTTCGCCTGTTTTATTGGCAACCATGACTTTTTCCTCGTCTATCGTGTTGGCAAGTTTATTTTTAAACTGCTGGTTTTCCAATATAAACAGTGCTTTTTCAGTATACTTCCCTGATAAAAGCTTTTGCTCTGTCAATGCCTTTATGCCATACACCATATCCCGGGCAGTCGTGGTGTTGTCAATGCCGTTTTTCAGTGCATCAAAATCCATCATCTTTCTGTTTAATGATGTATTATTAAACCCCATATCTTTGAAAAGCTGATTGATTTTCTCTATACCGAGCAACTCAATGATAAGATTAGTCGCTGTATTATCAGACACAATGATCATTAGTGTCATTAGGTCTGTCACCTTGATCTTCAAATCTCTGGCCATAGCTTGCAATACACCCGATCCGCCAACCCGGGCAGAAGAAGCAACTTCCACTTCCTCCTCAAGCTGAAGCAGCCCTTTCTCCGCCTGTGAAAGTCCTGCAAGTAAAATCGGCACCTTTATTAAGCTGGCTGAAGAGAAAATGGCATCGGCATCTTTTTCGATGAAACCATCCTCAGTATGAATATATACGGCAACTCGGCCTTCGCAGCAGCTGGCCAATGTAAGAATTTCCGCTTTGAGAGTATGAAAATCCATTTTATTTCGCAGCCGCTACTTGAGGCCGGTTATGGTCGCCCGTTACTTTTTCATTATATAAATGGCAGGCCACAAAGTGATCCTTCTCAATCTCCTGCCACTCAGGCTTCATGGAAGCACAAGCCTCCATCGCATAAGGGCAGCGCGTGCGGAATACACAGCCGCTTGGCGGATTCATTGGACTTGGGAGCTCTCCTTCCAAAATGATTCTTTCCCGGTTATCCTCGACATCAGGGTCAGGGATGGGAATCGCCGACAGCAAGGCCTGTGTATAGGGATGAAGCGGATTTTTATATAAGTTTTCGCTTGTGGTTAATTCCACTAGATGCCCTAGGTACATAACGCCGATTCTATCGCTGATATGCTTAACCATCGAGAGATCATGGGCGATAAATAAGTAGGTCAGCCCTTTTTTCTTCTGGAGCCCCTTAAGCAGGTTCACCACCTGGGCTTGTACCGATACATCCAGTGCTGAGATTGGCTCGTCAGCAATAATGAATTCCGGATCCAGCGCCAAAGCACGGGCAATTCCAATTCTTTGCCTCTGTCCGCCGCTGAATTCATGCGGATAACGGTTGGCATGATCTCGGTTAAGACCTACATCCTCCAGGAGCTGATAGACCCGCTCGAGGCGCTCCCTCTTATTCGGATATAACCCATGAACCTCCATGGGCTCGGAAATAATCTCCTGTACGGTAGAACGCGGATTCAAGGAAGCATACGGATCCTGAAAAATCATCTGCATCTTCCTGTGAAAAGCAAACCTCTCTTTTTCAGTCATGTTATGGACATTTTTTCCGTCATAAAGGACTTCACCTTCTGTACGGTTATATAAACCAATGATGGTACGCCCTGCAGTTGATTTTCCGCATCCGGATTCACCGACAATCCCGAATGTTTCTCCCTGTTTGATATGGAAGGAGACATCATCAACAGCCTTCAGGGTTTGTCCTTTTCCCATTGAAAAATGCTTTTTGAGATTGTTGACCTGTAAAAGTGCTTCTTTTGCCATGTTTATTCCCCCGTCTCTTGCCAGTAACGTCTAGCTGCACATAGTTCCTTTTCATAGATGGTATCTTTCAAGTCGATAACTTCGATGCTTTTACCGGTATTTGGAGAATGAAGCAGCTTTCCATCACCATAATAAATGCCTACATGATGGAGTTTGCCTTTCCCTTCTTCATAAGCAAAGAATAATAAGTCCCCTGGTTCAATGGCATCCAGTTCGACCGGCTTCCCTGCTTCCGCCTGATCATGGGCATCACGGGGAATGATCACTCCATTTGCTTTGCACATGGAATAGCTGAACCCTGAACAGTCATATCCATAGCTGCTCATGCCGCCCCATAGATAGGGAAGGCCTATAAATTGTTCACCCGCAGCAATGATGTCTCTGCCGCTGCCTTTCCGTATAGCATCGATTGATTCAAAGACCTTTACGTCAGCAGATCTTAAGAATCCTTCTCCTCCAGGTGTCTGCACCTGGATCCACTCGGCTTCTTCTTGTAAGACCGGAAGTACAGTTTGATAACTTAGAATTAGTTCCGGCTCTCTGTCAGTCGAATAGAGAGTTGCTTTTTTGTTCCGGATGACAGCGGCCTTTTCACTATCAAGCTTCCAATCTTCATTTTGAGTCAGCTGGGCATTCGGCAGCCAGCCGGGATACCCTCTCCCGTCCTTTGAAGAGGGCTGGCTCGGGACAACAACATGTACCCATCCATCTCTCTCCTCCAATACAATCACTTCTTCTCCGTACAGAACTTGTGATTGCACAAGATTCCCGTCGCAAAGCTCCAGCCGGGGCTCATAGGTGAGCTTTTCAAGCCAGGCATCCAAATTAACTGGGTTAGTGATGGCTTCAAAGTCAATTTCTCTTGATGAATCGCTCGCTGTCCACAAGGTAGCAGCAGGAACCGAAACCAGCCATTTCTGCTTAATTGTCAAACCGAATTCCTCCTTTTTAAAATTGTCAGGATGTCAATTCCTGCTTGTTCACTGCCAATGATACATTCCTGATGCCCAGGCCAGGTTCAGATGGCAGGGTAATTTTGCGGCCGGAATAGCGGATTCCGCCTTCCACAATTTCTTTTGCCATCATCAATGGGGCATCAAAATCAAAGCGGGTTATATTCTTTTTGCTGGCTGCAAAATGGGCTGCGGCCGTAATGCCAATCTTGGTTTCAATCATGCTGCCTACCATGCATTCCATCCCGCATACTTCAGCGAGCTGATTAATGATCTGCGCCTGATAAATGCCGCCTGACTTCATCAGCTTGATATTAATCAAGTCAGCACTTCGCGTTTTAATGACTTCAAAGGCCTGCTTCGGGGTAAAGACACTCTCATCTGCCATAATCGGTGTATCAACCGCATCTGTAACCTGCTTAAGCCCCTCTATATCCCAAGCCTTTACCGGCTGTTCGACAAGCTCAATGTTCAAGTCCAGTGCTTCCATTTTCCGGATGGCATAAATAGCATCCTTTGGTTTCCAGCCCTGATTGGCATCCAGGCGGATTTTAATTTTCGATCCTACCCGGGTGCGGATTTCCCGTATTCTCTCTATATCTGTTAAAATATCATCCTTGCCGACCTTTACCTTAAGGACATCGAAGCCTTGCTGAACATAGGAAACCGCATCTTCTCCCATTTCTTCCGGACCATTGACGCTTACTGTATAATCCGTTTCCACCTCATTTTTATGTCCGCCTAAAAATTGGTAAAGAGGCAGTTTGCATTGCTGTGCAAGACAATCGTATAAGGCCATATCCACAGCCGCCTTTGCACTCGAATTGCCTATTAAAGCGGACTGAATCCCCTGGAATATCTCCTCATAGTTTAGAAGACTCTTATTGATCAGCATTGGCTTCAAAACATGATGAATGGCTGACTCTATGCTTGAAAGACTGTCTCCAGTAATCACCACAGTGGGAGGTGCTTCTCCCCACCCGGCTATCCCGTTATCGCAAGTTACTTTTACAACAAGCGTTTCAGCTGTCTCAACTGTTCTCAAAGCTGTTTTAAATGGTTTTTTCAGTGGTACCGCAGCTCTAAATGTTTCGATCGTGTTTATTTTCATCTATACCACCCTTTTACTTAACTCCGCTTTCGATTGTCAGCTTTTTACCGGCTGCATCCAATTCTGCCCTTACACCTAATGGCACAGAAATATGCGGAGAGCAATGGCCGATATGAAAGCCTTTAACTGCAGGCTTATTCACCCTTTTGATATACGTATCCAGAACTTCATCCAGTCCCAGGGAAAGTTCTCTTTCCGGAACACAATTATTAAAGTCCCCAATGATAAAGCCTTCCGCATCCGAAAGCTTCCCTGCCATATGCAGCTGGTTTAGCATGCGGTCGACCGCACGAGGCTCTTCGTTAATGTCTTCAATAAGTACAAGTTTATCTTTTGTATCAATTTCAAATGGTGTTCCGACTGTACTGGCCATAAGAGACAGATTCCCCCCCGTTAAGACACCCGCGGCACTCCCTTTCACCATCGTCTCCAATTCTGAAATTCCTTCTGGATAGTCAAGCGTGACCGGTTCAAATAACTGGTTAAAATATTGCTTGGATAGCGGGTCCGCATCCTCTTTGCCAATATCAGAGGCGAGCATCGGCCCATGGAAGGTGACCATTCCTGTCTCCTGGCGGATGGCTGTGTGCAGGAATGTTATATCACTGTATCCCCAGAAAATTTTCGGATTTTCTTTTATCAGACTGTAGTCGATTTGGGACGCAATTCTCCCGGTTCCATAGCCCCCGCCTGCACAAATGATGGCTTTGACTTCCTTATCCGCAAACATGTTATGTAAATCAGCCAGACGGTCTTCATCCTTCCCGGCCAGGTAACCATATTGATCTGTCACATGCTCGCCCATCTTTACCTTTACACCAAGCTCTTCCAAAAAAGAAAGGGATCGTTTCAGGTTCTCCTGATTAGGCGGGCTTGCCGGTGCTATAATTCCAATCACATCACCTTTTTTCAGGCGCTGAGGTTTGATTGCCATGCTGTCACATCCTTTTCGTTTTATAGCATTATATGCTCCTGCAGCAAAAGCATTATTTGGGAAATGAAATAATTGTCGAGGATATAAGCTAAATTTCGGGAAAATGTATTATTTTTCGGGAAATAAACTAGAAAAGCGCAGAGCGCCCGCTTATCGGCGACAAGCTTAAGACAAGCGCTGGCAGAAGGCGTTTTTTGCCTTCAGAAGTGATTGGCTTAAGACCTCGAGCCGATGGCGCTCGGAGCTAGACAGTTATCAAAGTTCAAAGATCCTTATTCTTCAAAAAAAATATACTTCTGAAAAAAAGGGATGTTCACACGAACACCCCTTTTCCTGTCTCTTTCACATCAAGCCGAAGAAGTATTACTTCTTATCTGCCCATTTAAGCTCCAGGTATCCAACCGGATGACGGACGATTCCTGAAACAGCATCATTATAGAGATATACCTGGTTGTAGAAATGGATAGGGATAATCGGCATTTCTTCGAATAAGATTTTTTCCGCTTCATACATCAGCTCAAAGCGCTTTGCTTCATCTGCTTCATTCTTCGCATCTTTGATCAGCTGATCGTACTTCTCATTGCTCCAGCCAGTGCGGTTCATGGAATGTCCTGTCTGGAAGTTTTCAAGGAAGTTGATTGGGTCAGCATAGTCAGCAAGGAATGAGCTTCGGGATAATTGGAATTTAAGCGCTTTTTGTTCTTCAGCGAATACATTCCATTCCATGTTGGCAAGCTTCACTTCAACGCCAAGGTTTTCCTTGAACATTTGCTGAAGAGCTTCTGCGATCTTTTTGTGAGAATCACTTGTGCTGTACGTTAATGTAACTTCAGGAAGTGTATCATAGCCTTCCTCTTCCATTCCTTTTTTAAGAAGGGATTTCGCTTCTTCCAGATTCGTTTGGATAAGATCTCCTGCTGTTTCACGGAAGTCCTTGCCATCAGCATCCTTAAATCCATAGGATACAAATCCATATGCAGGCTTTTCTCCATTCTTTGTTACAAAGTCAACGATTTGCTTCTGGTCCACTGCCATTGCGAAAGCTTTACGGATATTTTCATTCTGGAATGGCTCCATATTTACGTTAAATCGGTAGAAATAATCACCGGCCTGGTCTTCAACCTTTGCTTCGCCTAATAGCTTTTCGCTCAGCTCAGATGGAACAGCCGATACATCAAGCTCTCCGGTTTGGTACATTTGGTATTCTGTATTGGTATCATCAATGATTGCCCAATTAATTTTTTCCAGTTTTACATTATCAGCATCCCAGTATTGATCGTTTTTCTCCATTACAAAGTGGCTGTCATGCTCCCACTCTGTCAGGTTGAAAGGACCGTTGCCCACAAAAGATTCTGCTTCAGCAAACCACTGAGGGTTCTCTGTTGCCACTTTTTCATTAATCGGGAAAAATGCAGGGTTGGTGATTACACTTAAGAAATAAGCCTGCGGACTAACTAAAGTCACTTCAAATGTTTTGTCATCAACTGCTTTTACTTTTACATCATCAGCTGATCCTTCCCCGTTGTTATAAGCTTCTCCGCCTTCAATGAAGTAGCCGAGGAAAGCGGCTGAAGAACCTGTGTCAGGATTTAAAAGACGCTTCCAGGCAAATTCAAAATCACCTGCTGTTACAGGATCGCCATTTGACCATTTTGCGCCTTCGCGGATATGGAATGTATAAGTCTTTCCATCTTCAGAAACATCCCACTTTTCGGCAATGGCTGCTTCCGGCTCATGATTTTGTCCCAGACGTGTCAAACCTTCCATTAAGTTGTTCAGCGCACTCCAGGAAACAGAGTCAAAGCCGATTGGAGGGTCAAACGAAGTCGGCTCCTGGCCATTGTTCAAATAAAGCACTTTTTCCGCACTTTCTTCTTCTTTCTTGCCATCATCCTTGCTGTCTGTTTCTTTGCCTGCATCTTCATTTGCCGTACAGGCTGCCATAACAAATAGCAACACACCTGCAAGCAGCAGCGATAAAAACTTTTTCATTCCTTTTCCCCCTCTTAAAATATATTTCTTTATCTACCAGAATGCCTGTCTGACAGCTGATAGAATCATAACTTTCGCCGTACCGGGCCGGCACTGCGAAAGGAAGTACCTACTTTACACCTGCAAGCATTTTCTGTGCCCGCTCATCCTGGAGCCAGCAGTCCACATGATGATCCCGGCTTAAATGCGTTTTATAGGGATAAACCCGGTCACATACCTCCATTGCATATTCGCAGCGGGCAGCAAATGGGCATCCTGCCGGCGGAGCGAATAAATCCGGCGGGGATCCGCCTATAGGAATAAGATCAGCTCCATCCAAGTCAAGGCGCGGAACAGAATTCAGCAGGCCCTTTGTATAGGGATGCTGGGGATTATAGAAGATTTCCCTTCGTTCTCCGGCCTCCACTATTTTTCCTGCATACATGACAGCGATGCGGTCTGCTACTTGAGCGACAACCCCCAGGTCATGGGTAATGATTATGATGGATACTCCAGTTTTCTTCTGGATATCTTTAAATAAATCCAATATTTGCGCTTGGATCGTTACATCCAGTGCTGTAGTGGGTTCATCGGCAATCAGCACTTCCGGCTCACAGACAAGGGCCATGGCAATCACAATCCGCTGCCTCATCCCGCCGCTGAATTGGTGCGGATAATGCTTTAATCTTTCGGATGGATTTGGTATTCCAACTAAATTCAGCATTTCCAGCGCCTTTTTACGGGCATCCTGCCGAGAAATGGTTTCATGCTGCATAATTCCTTCTATAATTTGCTCTCCAATGGTAATCGTAGGGTTTAAAGCCGTCATAGGATCCTGAAAGATCATCGAAATGTCTGCGCCGCGGATGTCCCGCATTTCGGATTCCTTTAGCTTTGTCAGGTCCTTCCCTTTAAAGAGGACAGAGCCATCTGCTATTCTCCCTGGAGGGGATGGAATCAGCCGCATGATGCTCTGGGACGTTACACTCTTACCGCAGCCTGATTCACCGACAATCGCCAGGGTTTCCCCCTTGAAGAGATCAAATGATACACCCCTTACAGCCTGGACTTCCCCGCCATAAGTGGTAAATGTGACATGCAGGTCTTTTACTTCCAGTACTTTCTCCATGCTGCTACCTCCTTAACTTCGGATCGAGGGCATCCTGCAATCCGTCTCCAAGCACATTAAATGAAAACATGGTCAGGGAGATGAAAAAAGCAGGGAAGAACAGGCGCCACCAGTGACCTGATAGAATCGTAGACAGCCCATCATTAGCCATGGAGCCCCAGCTGGCAAAAGGCGGCTGAATGCCTAATCCCAGAAAGCTCAGGAACGCCTCTGCAAAGATGGCCGATGGCACTGTTAATGTCATCTGTACAATGATAGGGCCCATCGTGTTCGGCAGCAGGTTCTTCTTTATAATCCTCGATGTTTTTGTTCCGAAAGTCTTTGATGCCAGTACAAATTCATAGTTCTTGATCTGCAGAACCTGTCCGCGGACAATCCGGGCCATCCCGACCCACCCCGTTACGGAAAGGGCGAATATAATGGTGAACAAACCAGGTCCCATTACAACACTGATTAAAATAACAACGAGCAAATATGGGAGTCCATACAGAATTTCCACTACCCTCATCATGGCATTATCTGTTCTGCCGCCTTTATAGCCGGCAATACCGCCGTAAATGACTCCGATTGCAAAATCAATCATGGCTGCCACGATTCCAACGAATAAGGAGATCCTTGCTCCGTACCATGTTCTTGCGAAAACATCCCGGCCTAATTCATCTGTTCCGAACCAATATTTTGAAGACGGCGGAAGATTCTGATTAGCCAATGACTGCTGGGATACATCATGCGGGGAAATCATCGGGCCGAATATAGCCATAAAGGCTAAAGCAATAAGAAAGAATAGCCCTGCCATTGCCAATTTGTTTTTCAAAAGCCGGCGCCATGCATCCTGCCAATAAGAAAGGCTTGGCCTTACAACTGCTTCCGCTGCATCCTCGTCTTTGGCCTTTGGGACAAACCAATCATCCGGAATATCGGGTGCCAGGTTGCGGTTATCGTGCTGTTTGCGCAGTTCCATTAGCTCGCCTCCTTTTTGTGAAGCTTAATTCTCGGGTCTAGAACTCCGTATGCAATGTCCACCAGGAACAGCATAATAATCAAAATGGAGCTGTAAAAAACGGTGGTTCCCATGATGACGGGATAATCACGTGTATTGATGCTTTCTACGAAATACTTTCCCATTCCGGGAATGGCAAATATTTTTTCAATGACAAAGGTTCCTGTCAAAATGCTTGCAGCAAGCGACCCCAATACGGTTACAACAGGCAGAAGGGCATTTCTCAGTGCATGTTTAAAAACAATTTTCACCGGTGACAGGCCTTTAGCCTTGGCCGTCTTGATGTAATCCTGTGTCAGAACTTCCAGCATGCTTGAACGTGTCAGACGGGCGATGATCGCCATGGGTCCTGTCGCAAGCGCCAGAGTCGGCAGAATCATATGCTTTGGGCTTGACCAGGTAGCCACCGGGAGGATTGCCAGATTGACAGCAAGCTGCTGAATTAATAGTGTGGCAAGCACAAAGTTCGGCACTGATATTCCCAGCACTGCAATGGTCATCGCTAAATAGTCAATAAAGCCATTGTGCCGGAGAGCTGCTATGATTCCGAGGGCAATCCCTGAGAAAACAGCCACAATCAAAGTGACGATTCCCAGTTCAAACGACACCGGAAACCCCCGTCCCAGCATTTCATTAACCGTCTGGGAGGACTTTTTAATAGATGGTCCAAAGTCAAATGTTGCAACTGATTTCAAGTACATCCCATATTGGACATACAGCGGTTCGTCCAAATGATAGAATTTCTCCATATTCCGCTGGACCGCTTCGCTGGTGTTTCTTTCTTCATTAAAAGGCGACCCTGGTATGGAGTGCATTAAGAAAAACGTCAGAGTGATAATGAACCAAAGTGTGACGACCATTGCGATGAGGCGTTTTATTATGTATCCAGTCATTCATTAACACTTCCTAACAAAATGTAGTTCTCATGGCCAGCTCAGTCATTACGAGCATAGCCTGGTATGCTTCCAGGATATCTTTAGCCTGATAGCGGACAATGGTTGTATTTTCTTCTATCTCTGCACCAGGCATCAGAGCAGCCCACTCAGCCTGGCCATAGTTGGCAAATTCAATTTTCAATACAGGATTTTCCGGCGGCACAAGCGGCTTGACAAGCTCCTTTTTGCTAAGCGCCTCTGACGCTTTTTCTCTTAAAAGCTGGCCGGCTTTCGCGGGAGTAAGCGATTTCACAGCAGATCGTGATATCGTCTCTTTTACAACAGCTGTTGTCACATTCGGGATTAATTTCTCTGCTTCCAATGCAGCCTGGTCATCTCCGGCCACCATTAGAATCGGCACACCATGATAGCCAGCCACATAAGCATTGAATCCCATTTCTCCAATGGCATGATCATTGATGTACATATGTCTTACACCGAAAATCATAGAGTGGGACATAACACCTTTCATGGAAGCACGTGCATGATATCCAACAAAAATGGCACCGCTGAAGCTTGAATCCAGGCCCTGAACCATTGAATATGGCTTAACATCACCCGTAATCAGCTGTGTCTCAGGGTGCATTCTTTCAATAAGCAGGTTGTTCATTTTGGAGTGGCTGTCATTGACAATCACCTCACTGCATCCTTCTTCAAAGGCAGCTGTCACCACATGGTTTGCCTCATCAGTCATAAGCACCCTGCTGCGTTCATAATTGTGCTTAGATGATCCAACATGAGTATGATCAGCCAGACCCGTAATTCCCTCCATATCAACTGATAAATAAAGCTTCATTTAAAATCCCCCAAAATATTATATTATTATAGTTTTCTATATTGTATATTATTTTGATATTTTCTGTAAATTCAATCAGCAATTTATTTTCCTTTAAAATTGTTATTAGCCTATCAATGTTGCCCGTTGATTTCCGCTCCAGGATGCTCAGCAAACCGCGGGGCAGGCGGTGAGCCTCCTCGTTGCTGCGCGTCTGCGGGGTCTCACCTGTCCCGCTACTCCCGCAGGACGTTGAATCAGCTTCCTTGAGTAAACACCGCACGAAGAAAATGCGAATGCTTTTTCGAGGATCTCGCACCTTCCGCTACAATCAACTCAGTAATTAAATGCTAAATGCAAAAAATCCAGCTATCGGAGATGTTCTCTGATAGCTGGATTTCATCTGCGGAAAACAGAAAAAGCAGCTTTATTTATTCATAATTTGTGTATATTTTATATGGGCGTTTTTAAAGGCAACGATCAGGGCCTTTTGCGAGGAGCCGAAATAGCGGCTTTCGATTTCTTCCATTACCTTGTCTGCTTCCAGTATGGATTTGCCGACAAATATCGATTTAATAAATAATGAGGTTAAATTAATGGTAGATGAACATTCGGCATCTACAATTTCATCTGTTTCCCTGTCGATCACAAGACCGATGAAGAAGCCATTATATTTTTGCATAATCGGATTGTTCAGTGATGTTTTGCTGTCTCCGATGATATAGACGGTATTTTGTCTGTACATGAACTTGCCTCCTGCAGACCGGATATTATATGAGGCGTTTATGAGGTTATCATAAACATTCATTATAATGCATGGCCCGTACCAAAATTGTAATACAACAGAAGCTGTATTACAATCATTTTTCAATACTTTTCTAAATATTTTATCAATTGAATCTGTCCATTACATACGGATTCAATTACTTGTGGCCTGCAAGTCTCATTGCATATTCCAGCAGGTCCTCCCCGCTCATGAGCTTGTCTCCCCCACCCTGTGCAAATTGAGGATTCCCGCCGCCTTTGCCGCTAATCTTCTGCAGAAGTTCTGCTGAAAGGCTCTTCATATCAGATTCAGAATCTGTTCCCCTGGCACAGACAAATTGAAGTTTATCGGCTGTTTCATTGATTAGGATAACATCGGCATTTTCAGTTTGGGAGGCGATTAAGCGTGCCAGTTTCTGCAGCTCCTGGATGGATCGACCCTCAAAGACCTTGCTGATGCACTTCTCCTTTCCGGCTGTGAACATTTCTTTAGCTTCATAAGCTAACAGGGCTTCCTTTGCTGCTTCCAGCTGCTTCTCCAGGTCCTTTCCATTTTCAATCAGGCGGCTGGCCGCTGAAGGGAGGTCCTGCTCTGGTGCATTTAGAAGCTGACTCAGATTCCCGGTAATTTCATGTTTCGTCTGAAGCTGCGTGAGAATCCGGCTGCCACAGATAAATTGTACGCGGATTTTCTTTTTTTGGCGCTCCCAGTCCAATATTTTTACACCGGCAACCTGGCCGGTTGATGTTGGGTGTGTTCCGCCGCATCCGTTATAATCAAACTTCGGAATGATCACAAGCCGGATATCTTCGCTGACAGACAGCTGCTTACGGAGCGGGAATTGGGAAGCTTCCTCTGCACTCACCCACCTGGCTTCAATCGGACGATTTTCAAGAATGATGGCATTAGCCAGCCTCTCCGCTTCCTCTGCATGCCCGACAGGCAATTCACTAATTTCCAAGTCAATAGTTAATATTTCTTTGCCTAAATGAAAGCTGACTGTTTTATAGCCGTAAAGCTCTTCAAATGCAGCCGATAATATATGCTGGCCTGCATGCTGCTGCATATGGTCAAACCGTCTGTTCCAGTCGATTTCTCCTGATATTCCGGAAATAGAAGGCTCCAATTCTCTTTCTAAATAATGACGGATTTCACCTTCCGCTTCTTCGACATCCACCACTTTTATGCCATTGAGTGTCCCCTTATCATGAGGCTGTCCTCCACCAGTCGGATAAAAGGCCGTTTCTTCCAGGACAGCATATACCCTTTCTTTGTCGTCTGCCGCCTGATATACAAGTTCTGTTTCAAATGTTTTGATATATGGGTTTTCATAATAAAGTTTTTTCATAGAGATCAACCTTCCTTGTTCCTGTTCTATTTTAAAACTACCGATTATGCAGTTACAGGTCAAGCCAGCTATCAGTCAAGGGAAAATTATTAGTAATTTTATCCACTCGGTTTATGAGCGTAATGAAAAAGGTATGTACACCAATAGATAAACAAAAATTATTAAGGAGGATGATGAACATGGCAACAAACAAGCATGTTGTAGGTGCATACGATACAGAGCAGGAAGCTATTCAAGCGGTTGAAAAATTAAGAGCGGAAGGATACCGCCCTGAAGATATTTCCGTAATCAGCAAAAACAAAGACGATGTGGATGCCGTAACAGAAGAAACAGGCACAAAAACGGAAGAGGGATTAGCTGCCGGAGCGGCTACTGGCGGTGTTCTGGGAGGATTAACAGGTCTTCTGGCAGGTGTAGGTGCATTGGCGATTCCTGGAATCGGGCCAATTGTGGCAGCCGGACCAATTGCTGCTACATTAACAGGAGCCGCTGTTGGTGCTGGTGCGGGCGGTATTGCCGGAGCACTTATCGGCATGGGCATTCCAGAGGAAGAAGCACATCGCTATGAAGCAGATGTGAAATCAGGAAAAATCCTTGTGTTAGTCGATCCTGATACGAGGTCTGCAGACTTTACTGATGACTATACAAATACGGACCGTTCCGTTTTAGATGGAGATCGGACGACGTACACAAGCACTGATCCTTTAAACCCTGG
This sequence comes from Cytobacillus sp. EB106-05-05-XG126, assembly GCF_058791715.1. Taxonomy (NCBI): domain Bacteria; kingdom Bacillati; phylum Bacillota; class Bacilli; order Caryophanales; family Bacillaceae; genus Cytobacillus; species Cytobacillus sp. EB106-05-05-XG126. Next base: position 63,190 of record NZ_JBYTDU010000010.1, read on the forward strand.
CGAGCTTGATCGCGGAACGAATGCTTTTAAGGATAACACCAGAAACAGCAGCGGTGTTTGGACTGATGAGAATCTGGATGTAAACCGTCCGCTGAGCGGAAACCCTGAAGATCTGAGCACAAATGACCGCACGGTTTCGGCCTATAACGATGATGTCGACACCCGCAATCGAGATGCGTATGATTTTAACAATGTCAGGGAAAACCGTAATAACCCTTATAAAGGATAATGGAAAAAGAGCTATTCCCATGTGGGAGTAGCTCTTTTTTTGATATAGAGATTCACAGCAGTTATATCGTGTGAAAATTCCATATTTTTCATCTTTTTCCTCCTGATTTTCAAAGTTATACTTAATTGTAATGGAATGGAAAAATAGTAATCTAGCGGGGGGAAATGATAGTGAGAAGAGTGTTGCCGGCACAAATTATTTCTCATAGTCAATTTGGTTATAGGAAGCTGCCATCAAGTGTCCAGTGCGAGTGCCCAAAATGCAGCAAACCGAGCCATTTTACGATTAAAGCAAATTATAATCATACAAGCAAGTCCAGCATTCTTTCCCATGGGAATTGTTCTGCCTGTAAAAAAGAATCGGTATTTATCATGATTCTTAATCAAGCTGACCAATCCAGCGACGAGACAATTCTCTACATCTATGATCCTAATTCAGCAAAGGAGCTCCTGACTCAGCTGGAGAAAATAAAGGAAGTGCCGGGAGACCTCACCCGAGCCTACAAATCAGCGTTAAATGTCAGCTATTCCAGAGATACGGTGGCAACAGCTGTGATGTCCAAGCGGGTTCTTGAAAGCATTTTAAAAAACTTTCTCGGTGAAGAGGTCAAGGGGCAAAACCTGTCAAAGCAGTTTGAACAGCTGCCAAAGCATGTTGATTTAGCAAAGCCCCTCCAGTCATTAAGCCAGCTGGCACAGCCTGGCAGCCCCTTTTACGAGATGCTTGATCTTGAAAAGGATATTGATCAGGAAATGGCCGCTCTGCTGATGGAGCTCTTGGAGAGTTTAATAGAATACTTGTTTGTCCTGCCAAATAAAATAGAAATGCTTCAGCAAAAACTAAATCAAAAACTCCGCTGAACCCATAGTTCACCCCCTTATCTTTTCAGATTAAGGGGGTTCATTTTCACTTAGTTATTCAGCTGTTTCCTGATCTGATCTTCTGCCTGCTTTATTATTTCCTCTTCGCCGGCTTCTTTATTGGTAATAATATTTGTTTGATATTTTAAGCCTTCATAGTCAACAGTTACTGTAATTTCTTTCATTTCTCTTAATCCTTTCCTGATGTTTTATTATATAAATACCAACAAAAGGACGTTTTAAAACTTCTCTATGTCGTTTTCGCCTTCTCTTCCAACACACGAACCAGCTTTTCCTTCATTTCCAGTTCCGTTACAACCAGGCTATGGCTGGACATTTTTGTTTTAAGGATAAGTTCGTAGCCCTCATTTACTTCCGAAGAAAATCCATAGTATTTGTGATTTAGGTCTATTTTTTTGAAATGAAAGGATTTCAGGCTTTTCCATGGAACAAACCTGCTTCCGCTTATAAAGCCGTCATCATAGACGGCAAATACATTCAGGAGATCTTTGGCATTGATTAAAGGGATGAACAGAAGATAGAGATAGGTCCAGCTGAACTTCATATTATATTTACCGAATATAAACATAGCGATTAGAAATACAAGCATGACAGCATACATAGTCAGCCCCAGTTTGTTCTTGGAGATAACAGGGCTATCCGAAGCTTTTTGCGGGAATTTCCTTACTGCACTCAGATCAATCTTACCTGAAGGAATAAGGGCAGTTTTCTTCATTTTGGTTATGAGGGTAATGTAGTGATAGCTGAAATAGATAACAATGAAAAGAAATACGACCTCGAATATTAATTTCATCGCACCCGCCTCCTTTATCTTCTTTACGAGTCGAAACAGGATAAAGTTTCATCATCGAAAAAATTTATGATTGTGTAAACAAGCTAATTTGAATATAATCTAATTAGATGTATATCTAATCAATTGCCTCTCCCATCAAATTAGATAATTATCGAATCAATTTTCACTGAGGTGTCTTAACATGACAAATTGGACTGTATGGAAACAGGAGAAGAATTATCAAAAGCTCTTTTGGGCGGGTGTCATTAATGGAATTGGAAATCGGTTTACACAGGTTGCACTGCTCGCACTGCTCTACCGTGTAACCGGCTCTGGTGTCGCAATCGGACTACTATTCGCAATCCGCATGGCACCTTTTTTCTTCATTGCTCCAATAGGAGGCATGCTCGCAGACCGCTTTTCCAAGAAGGCCATTCTGGTGACAGTGGACTTATTGAGAGTGCCGGCGGTCCTCTGCCTTCTTTTCGTAAGAGAACCCGGGGATCTATGGATTGTTTATACAAGTGCATTCCTGATTTCAATGGGCGACGCCATCTATTCACCGGCCAGAATGTCTGCGATACCTGCCCTTGTAAAATCAGATAGGCTTATATATGTGAATGCGATAGAACAAATTATGATTGGTGCCGTCCTCATTATTGGATCAAGCACCGGCGGGATCCTCTCCTACTTTCTCGGAAACCATGCTGCTTTCATGATTAACGGCCTTACCTTTCTGTTATCAGCATATTTCATCTCCAGGATGGTTTTCCCCTCAGTTTCTGAGGAGAATAGAAGGAAGTCGAGGACATCTGCAGCCATTTCACCAGGGAAACTCATTCTTGGCTCTTCCGTCATGATTGCCTTTTTTATCATGATGCTGACCATGCCGCTCGCCAATGGCATAGACAATATTCTTGTCAGCATATATGGACTTGAAGTTTTTGATATGGGTGAATTGGGTGTTGGATTTATGTATGGCGCATTGGGGATTGGCCTTATTTTAAGCTCCTTTTTTTCCCATATGATGAAACGCAGCCTCCTGGTGCTTGCGATCATCTTTATCGCATTAGAAGGCACCGGCCATATTTTACTAAGTCTTGCGCCCAGCTTTTATGCTGCTCTTTTCACTGTCGTGCTGATCACCTTTGCGGGTGGAATCGGCAACATCTGCCTGGATACCGTTATGATGAAGTTCATCCCCCGGTCCAGGCAGGGAACTTTTTTTGGTTTAATGGAGATGATCTCAAACCTTTCCCTGGCTGTCTCCATGGGTACAGCAGGATTCCTGCTGGAGATATTTGCTCCAAGGACCCTTAGCCTGATCATCGGCCTGGCCTATCTTATCTTTGCTGTTATGTATGCACTTTTATTTGCAAGAGTCGATCTTGTAAAAGAAAAGAGGGAGTTTATCAGGGGAATTTAGTTGAATAAGAAAAGCGCAAGCGCCTTGCCCACCCCCGACTCCTCGAGGGGGTAGGCGCTGGAGCTAGACAGTTATCGACGTTCAAAATTTTATACTTTCTTACCTTTTAAAGAGAAAAGCCCTGCAGGCAATCATCTATCCTGCAGGGCTTCCTTTTAGTTTTCTTCGATTTCTCTGCGGTTTTTCTTAAACATCTTCGATAATACTTCGTACACAATCGGCACAATGATCAGGGTCAATAGTGTCGAGCTTGCCAGACCGCCGATAACGGTAATCGCAAGGCCTTTGGAAATAAGCCCTCCACCGCCGCCGGATCCGATGGCCAGTGGAATTAATGCGCCAATTGTTGCAATGGCTGTCATCAGGATAGGGCGAAGGCGGGTTGCTCCCGCTTCCAGCACGGCTTCCCTCATGACCAGGCCGTCACGTTCCATATGGATGATCCGGTCCACCAGCACGATGGCATTGGTTACGACAATACCAATTAGCATTAGCATTCCCATCATGACCGATACAGAAATGGTTTCACCGGCAATTAATAAGCCAACAAACGAACCAATCACAGCAAATGGAAGGGAGAAGAGGATCGCAAATGGCGCCACTCCTTCACGGAATGTGACAACCAGAATAAAGTACACAATCGCGATTGCAGCAAGCATCGCAGCGCCCAGCTGTGTGAATGTCTCATTCATATCCGCCTGAACGCCGGCTACACCGACTGTTACACCTTTCGGCAGATCCAATTTATCAATCGCTTCATCTGCTGCAGAAGTAGCCTTTGAGATGTCATCGCCTTTTACCTTGCCTGTTACGGTTGCGTAGTACTCGCCTTTACTGCGGGCAAGCGTGTTATGTGTTGTACCCTCTTCCACTGTGACCAGCTCAGAAAGAGGCATCGTTGTACCCATTGCTGTCGGCACTTGAGTCTCCAGAATATCATTAATGGATTTCGGCTGTTCCGCCTGCTCCTGCTGGACGATGACTTCAAGGGTCTCACCATCTTTTTCAATCGTTGTCAGTACATCCTTGGTGTTTGAAGGATTCAGCATCATAACAATTTGACCTGCTGTCAGACCGTACTGCAGCAGTTCATCCTGCTCCACATTGAAGGTATATTCAACAAAGGCATCTTCTGCACTTGATGAAACATCCTCCAATTCTTTATTTTCCTTCATCACGTCTTCGACTATTTTGACAGCTTCATTCAGTTTATCTAAATCTTCACTGTAGAATGTGTAGCTGACGTCATTGGTTGAACCGGACATAGATGTGAAGCTCTGGCTCTTCCACTCACCAGATTGTCCGATATTAAACACATAATCTTCTATTTCTTCACGGACTTCCGGGAAATTATCCATTTCAGGATCAAAGATCAGGTACATTAAAGCTCCGCCTGCACCTCCGCCCATCATGGCAGCCATTTGGTCCGCTTCTTCGGTTACAGATATTTGAACAATGTCAATATCATCACGTTTAAGCATTTTTTCTTCTACTGCTTCAACGTTCTTTAATGTTTCTTCTTTCAGTTCTCCAGCTTCAGGTGTGTACGTTAAGTACATCACTTTTTCTTCTTCACTGCCCATAAAACTGAATCCAATCATTGGTGTCAGTGCTAAGCTTCCTGCCAGCAGGACAACTGCAATGATGGAAGTAATAATCTTATGATTAAGAGACTTCTCAAGTACGCCTTTATACCACTTTGATAGCTTTCCAGCTTCTTTGTGGCTGCCTTCCGTTTTTTCACTATATAATTTCTTTTTGAACAAGAAATGTGATAATGCCGGAACAATGGTAATCGCTACAAGAAGTGAAGCACCAAGCGCAAAAGTCATAGTCAAAGCGAATGGCGTAAACAGCTCGCCAACCATTCCTCCGACAAAAATGAGCGGCGCGAATACAGCAACGGTTACCAATGTCGAGGAGAGGATTGGCTTGAACATTTCAATCGTAGCTTCTCGAATAAGTGCGCGCCCTGTCAGTTTTTCTTCCTTCAGATGAAGGCGGCGGTAAATATTTTCAACGACTACAATTGAGTCATCAATAACACGGCCAATGGCAACCGTAACGGCTCCCAATGTCATGATGTTCAGCGTAATATCCATCCAGTGAAGCAATAGGAGCGCCATAAAAATCGAAACTGGAATCGATACGATTGAGATGATCGTTGATTTAAAATCACGCAGGAACAGCAAAATAATCAAGACTGCGATCAGCCCGCCGAACACAGCCTTTTCAATCATAGTTGAAACGGAGTCTTCAATCGGCTTACCCTGGTCAAGTGAAAGATCTATGACAAGGCCATCAATCTTTTCCTTTTCTTCCTTGATTAATTCTTTGACATTGTTGACCACTTCAACGGTGTTAGCCTGCTGTTCTTTGACGATTTGAATGGCAATGGCATCATCACCATTTGTACGGGATACAGATTGCACTCTGCCGACCGTATCAATCTCGGCAATGTCACTCAGCTTTACAAAAGGTGACTGGTTTTGTTCGGTTGGTGTTACCGGGATGAGCATGTTCTTTAATTCATCCTCGGTCATGAACTTGCCGTCCACTGCGACAGCCTGCTCACCTTCTTCAAATTCGTAAAGTCCCAATGATACAGCCATGTTGCTTGCCTGAATCATTTCCTTTACTTTATCTTCGGTGAGCTCAAGCTCAGCCAATTTTTCTTCGTTGTATGTGAGCTGCACTTCTTCCACATGCTGGCCCGTGATGGTCGCTGATGCTACACCATCAATTTTTTCAAGTTTTGGCAGTATGATATCTTCTACCGTTGAAGTTAACTCAACGATATCCTCTGATTTACTGCTTACACTCAGCGCAGCAACCGGCATCATGTTCATGCTAATGGCCGTAATGGTCGGTTCCTGTGCTCCTTCCGGCAGCTCCACTGCATCCAGAGCCGATTGAAGAGCACGCTTGGCTTCGTCCATATCAATACCATATTCATATTCCACTTGGATATTCGACATGTTAGAATATGAATTTGAGTAAACAGATTTAACGTCTTCAAGACCTTCGACGGCTTTTTCGATTGGGATGGACACATCATCCATCACTTTTTCAGGAGTTGCCCCCGGATATACGTCCATCACCATTAAGTAAGGAATTGAGACATCCGGAATAGTCTCCATATTCATCCGTGTACCTGAATAAATGCCAGATACCGTGATAATAATTGTTAACAGCCAGACTGCAAGTTTATTCTGCAGGACAAAATTCACTAACCCTTTCACTTGTGCACCTACCCTAAATTGACTTATTAGACTCAATTACATATAATAATGACCAGGTGGTCATTTGTCAATCATAAAGGAGTGACATTCTTACATGAGCAAGAAGCAATTAATTATGGAAAGCGCTTTAGAACTCTTTGCCAAGCAAGGGTTTGAAGCTACCTCTGTTCAGCAGATCACCGAGCACTCCGGTATTTCCAAAGGAGCTTTCTACTTATCATTCAAATCAAAAGATGAATTGATCATGGCTTTGATCGATCAGTTTATGGAGCAGTTCATCTCAGATATTGACCGAATAGTCAAAGACCCGAATAACACAGGCGGAGAGCTTTTAAGGAAGTTTTTTTACACCACTTTCCACTCCTTTCAAAAGCATTCTGACTTCGCCAAGATTTTTATTAAGGAACAAGCGCATACGTTTAATGAAGAACTTATATCAAAAGGCCGCCACTTTGACCAATTAATCGATGATATCACCCTATCGATGATTGATCAGCTATATGGTGAGGCTGTCCAGCATACAAAATATGATTTAATTTATTGCATTAAAGGCTTCATGCATGTTTACTCTCATTTATTTTTATTTTTTAATGTACCTTTGGATTTGGACATTCTGTGCCGCTCACTCGCGGAAAAAACGGACCTTCTGGCAAAGCACTCGGAAATCCCGTTTATAACAGACGAGCTCTATGACACGTTCAGGAAGGCCGGACATGAAGAGATGACAGACGGGCAAATGATTGAAATCATGGCGCAGAAAATAGAGGAACTAGAAGACTCAATTGAAAAGGAATCACTCATCCTTCTAAAGAAGGATGTACAGGAGCGCAGTCTAAGTCCCGCTATCATACAAGGGCTGATTACCAATATCAGAAACAGCCCTCAAAGCAGATGGATTGCTTCTCTGCTTTTAAATTACTACGATTTATAGACTATAAAAGGCAGAATGCTTTAGCGAGCATTCTGCCTTTTGTGTATTTTACAGCCTATTTGTTTACTTTTGAGATTGTCAGCCCATCACCAATCGGAATAAGCACAGATTCCAATTGAGGATGGTCAGCCACTATTTTATTAAATTTTTTCATGAATTCAGTATGACGTCCAGGTTCAGCACTCTCGTCTGCTACACTGCCTTTGGCCAATACATTATCACAAACAATTAAAGCTCCATTTTCCGCCAGTCTGATGCAATAATTCAGATAGCTTTCGTAATTTTCTTTATCTGCATCGATAAAGAAGAAATCAAATTGCCGATGATCGCTGACAAGCTGTTCGAGGCTTTGCAAAGCGGGTCCGGTCAAATAGGATACTTGATCTGCAAACCCGGCTTTTCTCAGATTATTGTGTGCTAATTCTGCGTAGCTCTCTACGAGCTCAAGGGATGTTAAATTTCCTGCCTGATTGAATCCCCTCGCTAAACAAATGCCGCTATATCCCCCAAGCGCCCCAATCTCAAGGACATTTTTTGCGCCTGACATAGATACCAGCATCGTAAGAAACTTACCAGTAGCAGGAGAAACGGATATGGGTCGCATACCATTCTCTTTTATAGAAATAAGAACTTCCTCCAGAATATCATCCTGGCTGCAAAAAACTGAATCGATATATCTATTAATTTGTTTCATATTTTCCACCCTTTATTAAAATGGATTATTCTTATTAAAAAGGGCTGCCAGAGAGTCAATTCAGATTCTCCAGACAGCCCCTTACACATAGATTATTTCAGCTCAGCTAAGACTTCTTCAATTTTAGCAAGCTCTGATTGTAAACCGCCTCCGCTCAGGTACCAAAGTGGTCCATCCAAGTAAACGATTTTTTTATTTTTATAAGCATCAGTTTTCTTAACGATTTCATTTTCCATATCAGCTTTAATATTAGAGTCGCCGCCAACCGCTGCTGTACGGTCAATTACGAATAACACTTGTGGATTAAATTCCAGGATCGCTTCAAAGCCGAAGTTAGAACCATGAGAAGAAGATTCGATATCTTCTGTTACCGGCTTGAATCCATATATGTCATAAATGTAGCCAAAGCGGGAATTAGTTGAGAAACCTGATAATTTGCCTTCATTGTACATAGTTACTAAAGTGCTTTCATAGTTTCCAGCTAAAGCTTTGATATCTTCTAAAGCTGAATCATATTTTGCTGTGTATTCTTCAGCTTCTGCTTCTTTATCAAACATTTTCGCTGCCAGGTCTACAGAAGATTGGAATGTGTTCCAGTAGTCAGCGTCAGAAGTACCAACAAATAAGACAGGGGCAATTTCTTTTAATTCTTCATAGAATGCTGACTGGCGCCCGGAGATAAAGATTACATCCGGATCCATTTCAGCAATATCTTCAAGTAATGGTTCTTTTAATCCGCCAACACTTTCATACTCATCTGAAGCATACTTTTCAAGGTGGGCAGGCAGAGTAGAATCCTTCGCAACACCGACAATTCCTTTAACCCCAAGAGCATCTAATGTATCTAAGAAACCATAATCAAATACAGCAATTCTTTCAGGCATCTTTTCAAATTCTACATCTTCAAAACTAGTTGTACCGCCCTCATTGCCTTCTACTGAAGCAACTGTCGGGGAAACAGTCATAGGATATGCAGAGCTTCCTTCTTCCGTTCCGGATTCATTTGTTTCTTCAGATTGGCTATCAGCAGACTCTTTTTTTGAAGCTTCTTCGGCAGATCCGCATGCGGCCAGCAATAATACCATTGCTGCTAACAGTGCATAGAATATTTTTTTCATTTTTTAACTCTCCCTTTTATTTATTGATATTGATTATCATTATCATTATCAACTATGATGATAATTATTATTGAACATTCTTTATTAGTCAATAACTTTCCGTGAATTTTATTAAATTATTTTCCAGTAATTCAAAAACCTGACACAAAAGATAAGCTTATCCCTGGAGAAATATAATAGATTTCTCCAGGAATATGCTGTTTATGTGTGCGAGTTAAAGTAGACACAAATCCTGCAGCCATCCTGTTCTTGAATAGGAATATCCATATCATAAATTTCACGAAGCACATCAGAATTAATGATTTCCTGGGTCGGCCCATTTTTCATCAGCCGGCCATTTTTTAACGCTACGATACGATCAGAATAAACAGATGCAAAATTTATGTCATGCAAAACAATGACAACTGTCTTTCCAAGTTCATCAACCAGCTTGCGCAAAATTTTCATAATCTGAACAGAATGCTTCATATCCAGATTATTTAAAGGCTCATCCAGCAGGATATAATCCGTATCCTGAGCAATGACCATGGCAATAAATGCCCTCTGCTTCTGACCGCCTGATAATTCATCTAAATACTTAGTTTCCATATCAGCTAGATTCATATATTCAATGGCTTGATCAACAAACTTTTCGTCTGCAGCGGACAAACGTCCTTTTGAATAGGGGTAGCGCCCAAAAGACACCAGCTCACGCACTGTTAATCTCACATTAAGGTAGTTGGCCTGTTTCAAAATGGATACTCTTTTTGCAAAATCCGAAGACTTCCACTTTTTCACATTATTTTGATCGAGCAATACCTCACCTGTATCTGCTTCTAATAAACGGCTTACCATAGAAAGAAGCGTTGATTTACCAGCGCCATTCGGCCCAATAAAAGAGGTGATGGTCCCTGGCTCGATTGTGACTGTAACATCCTCTACAACAGGCTTTTTACCAAATTGTTTTGTTAATCCTTTGATTTCAATCATCCTGCTGCCCTGCTTTCCTTAAGTAATAGATAAATAAAGTAAATTCCGCCAACAAAATTAATAATGACACTTAATGTGGTACGCAGTTCAAATATATGCTCCACAAGGAAATTACCGCCGACCAATGCAATGATACTGATCAAGCTTGCCCCTAAAATATGAATGGAGTGTTTATATGTCACCAGATATTGATAGGAGAGATTGGCCACAATCAGTCCAAAAAAGGTAATGGGACCAACCAGTGCAGTTGATGTAGCGATTAAAACTGATGATAAGATTAAAATTCTCATCACCATACCGTCATAGTTAATGCCAAGATTCATCGCATTTTCACGGCCAAGCGACATCACGTCCAGTTTCCCCATAATAAGGTAGCCATAAAGAAATGCCAGAGCAAGGATGCCAATTGAAATAAATAATAACTCCGCTTTTACATTTGTAAAGGTCGCAAACAGCCGGCTTTGAAGACTTAAATATTCGACTGGATCTATCAATACCTGCAGGAATGTGACAAAGCTTCCCAGGAGTGTTCCTATAATCATCCCTATTAAGAGAAGAAAATAAATGGGATGCTTATCAGCCCTGAACAAAAACCGGTATAAAATCAGGGCAAAGATGACCATGGCTAAAATGGCTGCGCCAAAGTTCAAGTATTTATTTAACACCCACACTGACATCGACCCTGCAAAAAAGTAGATTAATGTCTGTACCACTTGATACATGGAATCAAGGCCCATAACAGAAGGTGTTAAAATGCGGTTATGTGTAATGGTCTGGAACACAACTGTGGAATAAGCAATGGCGATTCCTGTAATGATCATCGCTGTGACCCGGAGCATACGCTTTGGAAAAGCATAATCAAAGCCGCCTTTAATATCATAAAAGCCATATAACAAAATAAATAAAATGGCTATAGCTGCTAAAATCATCAATTTTGTACTATTTCGCATATGCTCTCCCCCTTAGCAGCATCGTTAAGAAGATAGCACTGCCTATCACTGCCACGGTTACATTAACCGGAATTTCATAAGGATGAATGATGATGCGCCCCAAAATATCACATATTAATAGGAAGACAATTCCCAGCACCGCTGTATGCGGAATTGTTTTGCGCAGGTTGTCCCCTAAATATAAGGAGACAATATTGGGAACGATTAGTCCTAAAAATGGAATAACTCCGACAGTAAGAACCACCGTTGTTGAGATAACCGCAACAAGGACCAGGCCAATATTCAGTACCAGCTTATAGCTTAAGCCAAGATTTCTTGCAAAATCCTCACCCATTCCGGCAACCGTAAATTTATTCGCATATAGATACGCCAGAATAATAGCGGGAATACTAACATATAAAAGCTCATAACGGCCGGCAATAATCAAAGTAAAACTTCCCATAAGCCAGGAAGATAGATTTTGCAGCAGATCAGCTTCATATCCAAGGAACGTTGTAATCGAAGATAGTATATTTCCATACATAATTCCGATTAACGGAACGAAAATAACATCTTTAAATTTTATGCGATCTAAAATCTGCATGAAGAGAAACGTACCTGCCAAAGCAAAGGCAAAGCTAAAAATAACCTGCTGTGTATAAGTGACATTCGTAAAAAACAGCATGGAAATTAAAATACCCAGTTTTGCTGCATCCAAAGTTCCGGCAGTTGTTGGTGATACAAACTTATTGCGGCTTAAAGACTGCATGATTAAACCGGCAATACTCATTCCTGCCCCCGCTAATATAATCGCCAATAGACGTGGAATGCGGCTGATAAGGAAGATATGTGTTTCATCTGATTCCCAATTAAGCAGATCCTTAGGCGTTATATCTATTGCACCGATAAACAGCGAGATAAAAGACAAAACAATGGCTGCAATTCCTAACATCCATAATCTCATTAATAACCCTCATTACTTGTTTAATATCTATAAAACTACTTTAAAAGAATGATAATCATTATCATTAAATAACAAAAAAAAGAACCTTTATATGTATAAAACTCTATTGAAAATGATTATCAATCTCCAATACATTTAATGTATCACAAAAAATACTAAAAGAAAAGAGGCAGATAGCAAATTCCGGAAATTGTCTCAAATTATTCTCATTTCAGTAAAGCATCTTAAACGAAAAGGAGATCCAAACTCAAAAGTTGAATCTCCCATCTTTGCCTCTATAGTGTTTTTATTAGACACCGAATAGCTTCAGATACGTCTATCTGATTCTCCTGGCAGTGATTCGTCAGCTGTCTATACGTATCCTCATCTAGCCTGACATGAACGGTATGTACGTATTTTTCAGAATCCAGTTTCTTTGGTCGCCCTCTTGTCACTTTTCTTTTGCCGCTGCCATCTTTCCATACATTTATGATGACATATCCGTGTTTTTCCAGCCAAAGATCACAATCATACTCTTTCCACATGGTTTTGGCCCTTTGCAGAAATTCATGCTTGAATTTTACCTGCTCATCTCCTTGAAGTCCCTTCATGACCGCTTTTTCCATCGCTTTATGTTCATTAAATTGGAGAAATTGGTTGTAAGATTTGAATGTTAATTCTTTCATTATTCCGCTCCCATAATCAATTATCCAGCTATAAAAATCATACCCTTTAAAAAAACGGTTGTAAATCCTGACTGATTTCGTAACTCGTTGAGAATAGGTTCTCTTGCCTCCACCTTCTCTTCTTAAAATGGAAAAATATTTAAGATCAGTTCCGGCTAAAATATGGACCGCACCAGCCTGTTTCATGGGTTACTATATAAGTCCAATTAAACTCTTTATCTACTATGTAAATATCCTCTTCATTTACAAAGTCCATGGCTGTTAAAGATGAAGCATTGTCAAGGATAAGAGCATCATCCGAATGCTGATAAAAAACGTAACAAGACTCCTTCATTTCTTTATTAAACGCTATATCAGCATGTTCCTCCTTTAAGCACTTCCTTCTCTCATAACTAAATAAGTGCCATAAGTAGCCACAAAAGCCATCTTCATCGTCATAAAAATAAATGGACTTCTTTTCTTTATCACTGAGATGGTTAGCAAAACTTTCTTCTCATTGCTTTCTCAGATATGCTCCCCATTTAGGTATTTCTTTTACTTTCACTTTTTTACTTGTTATCGATTCTGCCAAGTCTATTATATAATCCAATCTTACACCCACTTGTTATTATGATAACTTCATTTTATTTAACTAAACTCGCGGATTCCACTGGCGTTTATTAATTGGTTGTTCCCTAATTTGCTTCTTTATTCTCCTGTCTTTTGTCAGAATCCTGCTTCCCCGCTTTTGGACAAAAAAAACGAGGAAAACTGGAGGCAATCCTCCAATTTTCACTCGTTTCAGGGGGAATATTATCTTACTCCACAGTAACTGACTTAGCCAGGTTACGCGGCTTATCTACGTCACACTCGCGATGCAGCGCAGCATAGTAAGAGATTAATTGTAATGGTATTACAGAGATAAGAGGTGTTAATAGCTCGTTCACTTCCGGAATGATAAAGCTGTCTTCTTCTGTTTCCAGCCCTTTCATGGAAATGATGCAAGGGTTTGCACCGCGGGCAACAACCTCTTTGACGTTGCCGCGAATGCCTAAGTTAACACTTTCTTGAGTTGCCAGGGCAATGATTGGCGTACCGTTCTCGATTAAAGCAATGGTTCCGTGCTTTAATTCTCCGCCTGCAAAGCCTTCAGCTTGAATATATGAGATTTCTTTCAATTTAAGTGCACCTTCAAGGCCGACATAGAAGTCGATTCCACGGCCAATGAAGAACGCATTGCGAGTAGTGGAAAGGAATTTGCGTGCAATGTCTTCGAACTCTTCCTTCGCATCACAAAGAACTTCCATGGCATTCGCAACGATGCCGAGCTCCTGTACAAGGTTGAAGTCAAGCTCCAATCCCCGACTCTTCCCAGTGACTTCTGCAAGAATGGATAATACAGCAATCTGGGCTGTATATGCCTTTGTAGAAGCAACAGCAATTTCAGGGCCTGCATGAAGCAATAATGTGTAATCCGCTTCACGGGATAGAGTTGAACCTGGAACGTTTGTAATCGTTAACGCCTTATGGCCCATTTCCTTAATATTCACAAGCACGGCACGGCTGTCTGCTGTTTCACCGCTCTGAGAGATAAAGATAAATAACGGCTTCTCTGAAAGCAATGGCATATTGTAGCCAAACTCACTTGAAATGTGAACTTCAACTGGAATTTTTGCGATCTTTTCAATAAACTGCTTTCCAACAAGTCCTGCATGATAAGAAGTACCTGCAGCAATGATATAAATGCGGTCAGCATCGTTCATCGCGTCAACGATTTCCTGATCGATCGTCAGCTCGTCTTGATCATTTTGATACTTCTGGATGATTTTGCGCATCACTAAAGGCTGCTCATCGATTTCCTTCAGCATGTAGTGAGGGTATGTTCCCTTTTCAATGTCGCTTGCATCCAATTCAGCTGTATATGGATCGCGGCTGATTGCCTCACCATTCAGAGTCTGAATCTGAACAGCATCTTTTGTGACAATAACAATTTCTTTGTCCATCAGTTCAACATACTGATCAGTAACCTGCAGCATCGCCATTGCGTCAGAAGCGACTACATTGAAAGTTTCACCTAGTCCAACCAGAAGCGGGCTCTTGTTTTTTGCAACAAAAATCGTTTCATTGTTTTCAGCATCCAAAAGAGCAATTGCATAAGAGCCTTTTAAAAGTGTCAGCGTTTTACGGAACGCTTCTTCAGTGCTTAATCCCTCGCTCACGAATAGGTCAATCAGCTGAACGATGATTTCTGTATCTGTATCACTTTGAAGAGCTACTCCCTGCAAGTATTCGCGCTTTAAAATGTCATAGTTCTCAATAACGCCATTATGAACAAGCGTAAAACGGCCGGAATTGCTTTGATGAGGGTGGGCATTGACTGTGCTTGGAACACCGTGAGTCGCCCAGCGGGTGTGTCCAATTCCTGTGTTTGCCATCACATCTTCATCAACAATATTGCGAAGGTCCGCAATACGGCCTTTTTCCTTGAAAACCTGAACGCCATTATCGTTCATAACTGCGATTCCAGCAGAATCATATCCTCTATATTCAAGCTTTTCCAAGCCTTTTAATAAAATTTCCTTTGAATCTAAGCTTCCGATATATCCAACGATTCCACACATACTTCTTTTCCTCCTAATAATGAAGGGGCAAGAAGCCTTTTCGGGGCAGTCCTGCCCCTTATCTCTGTTTTTTTATATACGCCGCTCTGGGGGCATTACAGCCTCTTAGAAGAGCGTTTCTTAATTTTAGCATTCCCTTCTCTTTGTCCATTCAGTTGCCTGAATGTTTTAAAGAAGAAATCATCGGTTGTGCTTTCAACCGGGAGGCATCCGCCGAACATTCGATAAACCTCCTCCTCGTCAACTAATCCTTACGTCCAGGATCAGTTCAGGCGCTTTAAATTACTATTCTCTCTCACTATCCACCTTTCTCTTCTTGAATAAAGATGTCCTGTATTCTTAAATACAAAAACAGGACTATCATACATCAAAGTCAGACTTCCGTCAACAAATATCCATATAGATAAATGGAAGCTGCCATATATAAAAATATGCATAAGGGAGCTTAGGAGTTCCCTTATGCATATGAATTGTGCTTTTTACTCTTTTAATCCCATTTCACTCTCAACAACAGCAGCAATGCGCTCTACATATGAAGCACATAGTTCACCTGTTGGCGCTTCTGCCATGACGCGGACCAGCGGCTCTGTTCCGGAAGGACGGACAAGAATGCGGCCGTTTCCGTTCATTTCTTCTTCAACCTGTGCAATGACTTCTTTCACTTTTTCATTGTCTGTCACATGGTGCTTGTCTGTTACACGGATATTCACAAGCTTCTGCGGGAATTTCTTCATTTCGTTTGCAAGCTCAGATAATGGCTTTTTAGTTACCTTCATAATGTTCACAAGCTGAAGCCCAGTTAAAAGTCCGTCTCCCGTTGTGATGTAGTCCAGGAAAATAATATGACCTGACTGTTCTCCGCCAAGGTTGTAGCCATTCTTCTTCATTTCTTCCACAACATAGCGGTCGCCTACAGCTGTCTGCACACTATCGACTCCGTTGGCTTCCAGCCCTTTATAGAAGCCAAGATTGCTCATGACAGTAGAAACGACTGTGTTCTGCTTAAGTCTCCCCTGTTCTTTCATGTATTTTCCGCAAATATACATGATTTGGTCGCCATCCACAATATCGCCATTTTCATCAATGGCAATCAAACGGTCTCCGTCTCCATCAAATGCCAGACCAACATCTGCTTCTCTTTCCTTTACGAAGGCAGATAGTGCCTCAGGATGAGTGGATCCGACTCCTGCATTGATATTTAAACCATTAGGAGATGCTCCCATCATGGATAGATCTGCATCAAGGTCAGCGAATAAGTGCGTTGCAAGCGGCGAAGTAGCTCCATGCGCACAATCAAGTGCAATGTGAATGCCGGAGAAATCTTCATCAACTGTCTGCTTTAAGTATTGAAGATATTTCTGTCCGCCTTCGAAGTAGTCATTTACCTGCCCCAGGCTTCCTCCGACCGGTCTTGGAAGCTGATCTTCTGCCATATCCATTAATTCCTCAATCTCCGCTTCCTGATCATCGGACAGCTTGAACCCATCCGGGCCAAAGAACTTGATTCCGTTATCTTCAACCGGATTATGAGAGGCAGAAATCATGACTCCAGCCTCTGCTCCCAATGCTTTTGTTAAATACGCAACACCAGGCGTTGAAATGACTCCAAGGCGCATAACTTCTGCACCAATTGATAAAAGCCCTGCTACAAGTGCGCCTTCCAGCATATGACCTGAAATACGGGTATCCCGGCCGATTAATACTTTCGGACGATCATGGTCTTTCGTTAATACATAACCTCCAAAACGGCCCAGCTTAAAGGCCAGCTCCGGTGTCAATTCACTATTTGCAACTCCGCGTACTCCATCTGTACCGAAATATTTACCCATTTTATAATCGCTCCTTCTAACTTTAAAAACTGTATTAAGCTTCTTCTTTTTGTGTAATCGTTATCGTCGCTTTACCTGCAGCAGGCTTTATATCCACACCTGAAGGGCCGTCTACATTGATTGGCACCTCATGGTCACCTTCTCCAAGGTCTGCCAGGCTCAAATACAGATTAAAATCGTCCGCTTTGAGATCCTGAACTGTGCTGCTATTCCCGGTAACCGTAATACTTGTCCTTCCGGAAGCAGGATTTTTAAGGACCGCTTCATATTCTTCGGATAAACCGTCTAAATTAATGGCAAGGCTTGAAAAGGTCTTGGTTACCTCTTGATCTTGTGCCTGTGTTTCTTCGGCAGGCTCCTCTGTGCTTTCCTCTTCTTCTTTGCCTGCATTCTCTTCAGTGCTGACATCAACTGACGCCTTCACTGTTTTAGGATCTACTGCTGAAATCCCATCCGGAATAATAACCGGCAGGGTAAGCACAGTATCTTTCTCAATCTTGCTGACATCTACCTCTACCCTGACGCTTTCAGTTTCATTCAATATATCTTCCCGGCCCGTTATTGAAGCCTCATTAACATCAAGCTTAATCGAATTAATGGTTACCCCATCTTGCGGTTCCCCGTTCCGGACAATCGTAACAGGCACCGTCTTGCTTAACTGCTTAACGGGAACTGTTACCCGAATTACCTGAGGCTCAACAATGACATCAAGCTTATTCATCTCACGATCCAATACCCTGACTGTTGCATCATCAGCGATTGTCTCGGTTATAGGACCCTTAACATCAAGAGTTGCTTTAACAAAACTGATCCGCTCGATTACTTCTTTGGCTCCCGTGATTTTAACCGTCTTTGGTTCTGCAGATGCAGCTTCAGCCGTATAGCCCTCACCAAGAAGGCTATTATTAAATTCTGCATCCACTTTAAATTCCTGGGTGACTTTTTCATGGACGGTCACATCTGCATATTGAGGATTAATGGTCACATCCAGTTTATCTGAGATATCACGAATCTTAATTTCTACTCTTTGCGATCCAATTTCTGCATTCGTCAAATCTATATATACTTCAAAGTTCTGCTGTTTTTTCGCTGACTCAAGGTGGCTTTTTGGGCCCTCCAGACTCAAGTCAACTGTGTCCGGCGTACCGGTTACGACCAGGTTTTCCGTATCATAATAGCTTTTCACCGGAACATCTTCAATAATGGCGGAATCTTGCTGGCCGGGAACGTTTATTTCCTTTAATTCCTTATCTGCATCATACACAGAGTCAAAAAGAAAAAGGGCAAGAATCAAGGCAACAATTTTCATAAACCAGCGGGTGTCTACCATTTTATCAATTAACTTATCCATTCTTTTTCCCCCTCCAGTTCCAAAGACCTGAAGAAGTCTGCTTTATTTTCTGCTGAGCAAGCAATTCACTTGAAAGCATATCTTTAAAAGCCTCAGCTTTTAAGTCACGGTGCAGCTCCCCGTTTTTGGTTAAGGAAACACTTCCTGTTTCCTCTGAAACGATAATGGTTATGCTGTCAGTTACTTCACTAATGCCTAAAGCTGCCCTATGTCTGGTGCCGAGTTCTTTTGAGATGAAAGGACTTTCTGACAGAGGCAGATAGCAGGCAGCTGCCGCTACACAATTTTTTTGAATAATAACGGCTCCATCATGCAGCGGTGTATTTGGTATAAATATATTAATCAGGAGCTCAGATGAAATTTTGGAATCCAGTCCAATACCGGTTTCAATATAATCGTTCAAACCTGTTTCCCGCTCAACTGAAATAAGCGCGCCAATGCGCCGTTTAGCCATATAATCTACGGCCTTCGCAATAGATTCGACCAGCTTCTCCTGATTTTCTTCCTCCTGATTAGCCGTCCTTGAGAAGAATCTTCCTCTTCCCAATTGCTCCAGTGCTCTTCGCAGCTCCGGCTGGAAAATGATTATGATGGCCAGAAATCCCCATAAAAGCACTTGCTCCATCATCCACCCTAATGTTTGCAGATGGAACTTGTCGCTTGCTACTTTAACCAGGATGATGACAAAAATCCCCTTCAGCAATTGGACAGCCTTTGTTCCTTTAACAATCATTATGAGTTTATAGATGACGTACCAGACAAGGAGAATGTCTATTGTATTAGCCAACAATTTCAAAATTGAGAAATCCGCAAACGACATTATCCTTCCTCCAAATATATATTTCAAAAGCAAAAATGCCTAAAGTTCCTATATGTAACTTTCATATTATATCATATTCATCGCTAATTCCAATTTTGAAACAGCATATGCCTTCTGGAAAATTCAGCATTGTCATTTGCATACTAAGAATCCCTGCTTTATAGCAGGGATTCTCTATATTATTGACTACTTTTCTTTATCTGTTTCTCCTGGTCCAAAGACATTTACAGCATCCTTAGCTGCCGTTTTGATGTGATACCACAGCCATTCGAATATGGCATCAACCTCTTCAATTTCCCCAGTGACCTTGCCTGCGGAAGCCATATACTGCTGGCCATTGATGACCGTAACATTCCCCTCGACCTCGCCCTTAATTTCCAAGTCTCCATTCTTAACCACTACATCGCCTTTTACCACTTCACCTTCAGGTACAATCACCTTATCGTTTTGCACCACAAGGTTCGGCTGCTTAGAAACGGATAATTGGTGATCCTGATCCCAGGAAGATGCGACGCTTCCCATCATCAGAACAAGAAAGAGTGACGCCGCAGTTAAAAGTGGATGATGCCTGAACCAGCGCTGAACCCCTACCTTCCGCTTTTCTTTTGGCAATTTCGCCATAACATTTGCCGTGAAATTTTCAGGTGCCTGTATATGTGAAGTGCTTTGGACTAAAGCGATCGTTTTCTTTAATTCATGGAAATGAGTTTGGCACTCCCCGCAGTTTTGCAGATGTGCCCTTAATTCCTTCTCATGTTCGGCTGAGATCTCTTCATCTAGGTACTCGTGCATATAAACAACCATTTCTGCTGGACATTTCAAAGTTCTCACCCTCTTTATTAAACATATCTTAATTGATTTCTAAGAGCTTCCCGCCCCCGGTGAATCCGGGTCTTTACGGTTCCCAATGGAAGGTCGAGTGTTTCACTGATCTCGTTCAGCGATAATTCTTCAATATATTTTAAAACAATTACCGAACGATATTTCTCAGGAAGCTTCGATATTTCTCTTTGAATTGTTTCCTGCAGCTCCAGGCTTTCTACATCATCCTCCGGCAGTCTCGCATCTGAAGCGATTTGAGAATACATGTTCAGTCCATCCGTTCCGGCGACCTCTGCATCCAGATAATAATCAGGCTTCTTTTTTCTGATTCTGTCTATACAAAGGTTAGTGGCAATCCGATAGAGCCATGTGGAAAATTTCAAGTCAATATTAAAGCTTGCAATGTTTACATAAGCTCTTAAGAAGGCCTCTTGAGCGATATCCTCTGCCTCATGCCTGTTTCCCAGCATTCTGTAGCAAATCTGAAAAACTTTATCTTTGTATATTTCAACAACTTCTGCATAAGCATCCTGGTCGCCTTTTAATACTTGCTTTATCCTCTTCTTTACGATTGTCTCCATTTTTTTACCTCCGCTCCAGTGCGGCTAATCGATAATACGAATCGATAGCGGAAAAGGTTTCATTTTAATTAAAAAAACATTCAATTTATATATTAGCAAATTTTTACTTATTCTGGTTTAATTTTTTACTTTTAGGGTATAAAAGTACTAAATTTATCGAAAAGGGTTGGTTACGGTGTGTGTTAAGGAATTATTGAGAGATATTGAGGATTGCCGGACAAGAATGATTCAATTAGCAGCTTCCGGATCTTTTACAGATCACATGGTAGTTGATACCAGCATAAAACTCGATGAACTTCTAAATAAATATTATACACTCACAGCAAAAAAATGAGCAGAACTTGTCTATGTTCTGCTCATTTTTATTTTCCTTTATTATAGAAGCTTTTCGCCAAATAGTGAACCCATAAGTGCGACTGCGACTGTAGCTGTTTTGTTCTTGTCATCCAAAATGGGATTAACCTCTACAAATTCAGCTGATGTAATGATTTGTGCTTCTGCAAGCATCTCCATGGCCAAGTGGCTTTCACGGTAGCTGATGCCGCCAATTACCGGAGTTCCGACACCCGGTGCATCATGCGGATCCAGCCCATCCAAATCAAGAGACAGATGAACACCATCTGTATTTCTTTCTTTTAAATATGTAATAGATTCTTCCATAACCTTTGTCATTCCAAGACGGTCAATTTCATGCATGGTATACACTTTAATGCCTTTTTCCTTAATAAGCTCCCGTTCTCCTTCATCCAATGACCTTGCCCCAATAATGACAATATTCTCCGGCTTGACCTTTGGACCATATCCCCCTACATTGGTTAAAAGCGGATGGCCCATACCCAGGCTTACAGCAAGCGGCATGCCATGTATGTTTCCTGAAGGTGATGTCTCAGCTGTATTTAAATCCCCATGGGCATCATACCAGATTACCCCAAGATTCGAATAGTGCTTCGATACCCCTGCCAAGGTTCCAATCGCGATGCTATGGTCGCCGCCGAGCACTAATGGAAAAGAACCGCCTTTTATTGCGTGATCAACTTTTTCTGCAAGCATTTCCGTTTTTTCAGCAATAAGGTGCAAGTTTCGAAGATTTGAATTTGGATCGATTTGGACCTCCGGGCGGCCGATAGCAATATCGCCCTGATCATGGATTTCTTCAAATAAACATTTTAAACGTTCATTCACTCCGGCATAACGAATCGCACTTGGCCCCATATCCACACCGCGTCTCATCTGGCCAAGATCCATCGGCATCCCAATTATCGATAATTTCTGTCTATTCATAATACAAGTCCTCCCTTTCCCTTCATATCTATATTTTAACCGCTTTCAAACACATGACTCAACTCGACAAAATCGTGTATATATATGCGGATTTAGGGGAAGGAAGTCCTGATTTTTCAGATGCTGATCCCATATTTATGAAACAAAAAATCCTTAAACCAGTGCGGTTTAAGGATTGACGTATTATGTATATTGGTGGAGCCTAGCGGGATCGAACCGCTGACCTCCTGCGTGCAAAGCAGGCGCTCTCCCAGCTGAGCTAAGGCCCCATTTGGAGCGGAAGACGGGATTCGAACCCGCGACCCCCACCTTGGCAAGGTGATGTTCTACCACTGAACTACTTCCGCAGCATATTTGTATTTACAAGTAAGACCTTCAGGACTCGATTCCCAAGGTCTGCGTTTTTCTATAAAGTGAGCCATGAAGGACTCGAACCTTCGACCCTCTGATTAAAAGTCAGATGCTCTACCGACTGAGCTAATGGCTCGTAATGAGTTATGTTTCCTAAAGTTTGAATCTGCTGAGTCAGATGTTCCAAAACACTGCGTGTTTTGTCACAGATTGCTATTCGGGTGAAGTGACTCACTGATGCTGCAATCTGCTCTACCGACTGAGCTAATGGCTCATAATATGATTCTGTTGCCTAAACTTCGATAGCAGATGTGCTTCAAAGCCCTTTGGTCTTTGTCGCAGATTTTAAAAGTTTGCCATTCAGGTATGTAATGCTTCGACGCTGCAATCTTTTAAAATCCTCTACCGACCGAGCTAATGGCTCGTACTATAAAAGCAAAAATGGCTGGGCTAGCAGGATTCGAACCTGCGAGTGACGGAGTCAAAGTCCGGTGCCTTACCGCTTGGCTATAGCC
>NZ_JBYTDU010000011.1:0-17386 GCF_058791715.1 Cytobacillus sp. EB106-05-05-XG126
CCGGTAGTTCAGTTGGTTAGAATGCCTGCCTGTCACGCAGGAGGTCGCGGGTTCGAGTCCCGTCCGGACCGCCATTTTTTCACAATATAAATAAATTTATGGCTCAGTAGCTCAGTCGGTAGAGCACGACCGAATAAGCTGCCTTGAAATACTTCAGCGTACCGATTGATAAATCGGGACGAAGGACGTAGCCGAATTTTATTTAGGCGAAATATCTTAATATGGCTCAGTAGCTCAGTCGGTAGAGCAAAGGACTGAAAATCCTTGTGTCGGCGGTTCGATTCCGTCCTGAGCCACCTTGTTTTGTGATTAGCCGGTGTAGCTCAATTGGTAGAGCAACTGACTTGTAATCAGTAGGTTGGGGGTTCAAGTCCTCTCGCCGGCACCACTTTTTTATGTTAATATGGAGGGGTAGCGAAGTGGCTAAACGCGGCGGACTGTAAATCCGCTCCTTCGGGTTCGGCAGTTCGAATCTGCCCCCCTCCACCATTTATATAGGGGTATAGTTTAATGGTAAAACGAAGGTCTCCAAAACCTTTGATGTGGGTTCGATTCCTACTACCCCTGCCAATATTGTTATGGCGGCTGTGGCGAAGTGGTTAACGCATCGGATTGTGGCTCCGACACTCGTGGGTTCGATTCCCATCAGTCGCCCCATATTTTAATGTAACAGTACAAGTGTAACTCTCATATAAATGTATTATCAAATGATCATTGGGCTATAGCCAAGCGGTAAGGCACCGGACTTTGACTCCGTCACTCGCAGGTTCGAATCCTGCTAGCCCAGCCATTTTGCGGAAGTAGTTCAGTGGTAGAACATCACCTTGCCAAGGTGGGGGTCGCGGGTTCGAATCCCGTCTTCCGCTCCAGAATTTCTTTCTTTTTATGGCGGCATAGCCAAGTGGTAAGGCAGAGGTCTGCAAAACCTTTACCACCGGTTCGAATCCGGTTGCCGCCTCCATAATCTAAATCTTGATTCGCTGATATACGCCGGGGTGGCGGAACTGGCAGACGCACAGGACTTAAAATCCTGCGGTAGGTGACTACCGTACCGGTTCGATTCCGGTCCTCGGCACCACAAGATTTATACCATTTTAATATGCCGGTGTGGCGGAATTGGCAGACGCGCACGACTCAAAATCGTGTTCCTTCTGGAGTGTCGGTTCGACCCCGACCACCGGTATCTGAAATGCTTTAGAATCAAGGTCTCAACTTAATGTTGAGGCCTTTTTTCTTTGCCTTCTAACACGACTAAAAAAAACAAAAATCGTGTGCACTGAATCGTGTGCGTAAGGAGGTATGTATGGCAAGACGAAAAGAATTAACTAAGGAAGAACTTCAAATTATAAGAAAGAAAATTACTGATGAAGAAGCCTTCGAAAAGTTCTTTAAGGATTGTTATTTGCGTAATTTAAGGCCAGCAACAATTGAGTATTACAAAAATGAATTTCATGCTGCTAAGCTTCTCTTGAATAAGGAACTTGTTAATTGCAATCAGAAGGATATTGAGGATTTAATCATTCAAAGCAGAAAGATCATGAAGGTAACTACCATTAATACTCGATTACGAGCACTTAGAGCTTTTAACAACTTCCTGGTTAAAAACAAACTAATTAATGTGAGTCCAATGAAGAACATTAAACTATTGAGGGATAGACAAAAGACAATAGAAACTTTAGATAAAAATGAAATTGAGTCTTTACTTAAAGTCATTAGAAAACAAAAAACATTTATAGGTTTTCGCGATGAGGTTATTTTGCTTATTTTTCTTGATACTGGAGTTCGACTATCTGAATTGGTTGGGATTAATGTTGAAGATGTTCAGGGGAATAAGATTATTATCAGAAAGACGAAGAATTTGTTTGAGAGGACTGTTTACTTATCTGATATCACTCAAGAGCAGCTAAAGAGATACGTAATTATAAGAGGTGAACTGGAGACAAAAAGGCTGTTTATTAGTCGGGATAACGAAAAACTTATTCCTCATAGCATTCAAACCAGATTTACTAAGTACGGAAAAGAAGCAAAGATAGGCAAAAGAGTAAGCCCACATACTTTTAGACATACCATGGCAAAAAGAATGATTATGGCAGGTGTGGATGCTTTTACCCTTATGACCATTCTTGGTCACAGTGATATGACAATAACTAAAAGATATGTCAACTTGTGGGGAGCGGATATAGAACTAAAGCATAAACAATTTGGAGCACTTAAGGGATTAAATATATAAGGTTTACGAACGTGTGTTCGTCACACTATAATAATAAAAGAGATGGCATATGAGTTTGGCGGCTCTACCATCTCTTATTACACATCGCAGAAGAATTAACTTCTATATGAAAATGATAGCAAGTCTTTTTCCTCTGTGTCAAGAGAAGAAGGAGAAGGAAAAATGAAATTAGTATCATTATTAAGTGGTAAGGGTTTTGTTATGTACAACAAGGAGTTAGCTCACAAAGTATCAGTAAATGGAGCAATCATTTTCGGACAGTTATGTTCTAGTTACGAAAGCTTTGGAAGTAAGGAAATGTTAACTATTCGTGATGGAAAAGAATACTTTTTCTTAACAGCAGAAACTTTGGAAGAAGAAACAGCTCTTACATATAAACAGCAAATGAAAGCAGTCAAAGAATTAGAACAAGCTGGGTACATTGAAACCCGAATAATGGGGGTTCCATCGAAAAAGTATTTCCACATTAAAGATAAAATTGTTCACGAACTACTTTCCAGCTCTGACAAAAGGGAAGACCTGATGCAACCAACAAACCCCATACTGGAGGGGCCAAACGACTCTACCAGCTATGACAAAAAGGAATACCTTGCTTTATCTAAAGGGTCAGGCAAGGATTGCCAAAAAGGTTCGAGTATTAAAAAGAAAAATAAAAAAGAACAATATAAAGACAAAAAAGAAATAATTGATAATTATCAAGAACCGATTACCAATTCATTAAATCCAAGTCAATTTAAGTCTTTATTGATCAATGCTGCCAATGATTTCTATACTACTTTTTCAACTGGAAGATATTCAAAAAAACAATGGAATACTTTAGTTGAAAGGTTTGCAAACGAAACAGTCGAAAGTGGAAGGTATAAAAATGTTCCTGAAGAAAAGATAAGGGGATATGCTTATAAATCACTTGAGAAAATGTGTGACCATACCGATTATAAAAAATCAGATGATTTTGCTGATTATACAGAAAAAATGCAAGAACTAGCTATGATGCCAAAAAGAACTTACCTTTTTATAATTGGCTTGAAGAAGAGGTTGACGAGTTACCCTATTAGTAATCATAAGGATAGCAATAAGAAGTCCTGGATGGCACCGTGTTACAAATTAAGGGAGAGTAATAATTATATCTATCTTTCCCTTAAATGTGCTTATGGGATGATATAGAGATTGTTTTGGGGGAGTTAATTGTATATGAGAGACGAAAAATTCATCGTAAATGAAATAGTAAAGAGTAACCGTCAGGTGGTGATAGGTCTACGTGAACAGTACGATAAAATTGATTCTAATTATGGCAGAAGAATAGCAGTAATAGAAGGAAAGTTGGATGCTATTGAAAAAGATCTCGATGTATTAGGAAAAGAACTTCGAGAGCAATATTTTTCATTAGGAAGGAAGCTAGATCTGATTGAGTTACAAATAGTTAAACAAAATAAGAAAAAGTGAGTTTATTGAAAGCTCTCATAATCCATGTTCGACACGTATTAACGGAAAAAGGGAGATAAAGTTTACTATCTCTCTTTACTTTTTCATATATGTTCCATTCCTAATCTTTACCCACATTTCACTTCTTCTTAGGGCATACCACATTGAATTATTTGGAGTTTTTTTATAAGAGTTAAATTGTAATTTATAGAAAGTTGACCCTTTAAAAATATCCACTAACTCTTGAGTAGTAAAGGTCTTTCCTGAATCTACATTCTTCTCAAACTCCATAATAAAGCGAAGTGTCTGTTCATTTAATGCAAATTTCTCCTCCATAATACTACCTACTTTCTTTTCTTATAATGACTATTGTAACACTTTCAATTTTTTCTTTATACCCGTTATCCAGGGAGATTAGGATTGCTCCCACAAGCCCATATTCAGTCCGTATGGCTTCGATTTTTATATCTAATTTAAATACATACCAAAGTCTAAAATGAAGCTATATGGCTTGAATTTCCAGATTCCATTTTTGTTTTACATGATATACACAGACTAAGTAAGATGAAAACAATTTATGGAGGTCATACAAATGGAAAATTTTATTGAACAAATTAATTCGAAGTCTGGAATTGATCTTGAAGGATGGTTAATAGATTTATATCTTTCTCGCCACTACTGTGGAGAGTCAAAATCTCTATATGAAAAAATAAAATATATTGAGGAATTATTATCTCCTGAAGCAATGGAACGAGCTTATGAAGAATATATTGAGGCAATTGGTCCAGAGGATGAAGAAGATATTGTCATTAAATTCCTAGTTGAAAGTTTGGATCGGGCATAATGCTCGGTCTTTTTTATTATAAAATCACAATTTTATTCTCCTGTTGATTTACATTTTTGCTCGAGTAGATATAACAAAGATAAATTTAATAGGAGGAATTTTCATGGAAAATAAAACTTATGTGAGTGATATTGTTACAGTGAATGAAATCAAAAAAATGGTGACTGGTCATAACTATCTTATCGGTAGTGAAATGGGTAGTGGAAAAAATTATTGGGCGCGTAACGTTTTGCTACCATATGCTTTTGAAGAAAGAAAGAGAACTTTAATTCTATCTCATAGAGCTCAAACGAAAGAGCAGCAAAAAGCTTATTTGGCACCATATAAAGAAGAATGTGAACGTCAATTCTTAGGCGGATTATTTAGAACTGAATCATACCAAACTTTTGCGAACATGATTAAGCGTAACAATCCAGATATTCATTATTTTGATTATATAGTTCATGATGAAGCCCATGCTCTTGTAAGTGATGCTGTTTTTAATACACAAACAGAATTAGTATTTAACTTTCTAAATAATAATACAAAAGCTATCAAAATCCTTATGACAGGAACTTACGAAGGTCTTTATTACTTACCTTGGAAAAATAAATTAGAAATTCTGAAAGAAGCTAATTATTACAATAACAACATCGACAACTTGTATCGATACGAACAAGATGAAACAATCTTGGCTGTAATTGATAATGGACTTAAACAAAAAAATAAAGTTCTTGTGTTTCATAATTCAATCGATACTACTTCAGATTTCAAGTTTGGTAATAGTGCTATTCTTCATGCAGGCAATAGAGAAAATTCATTAGAATTTAACCAAATTGCTGCTACACAAAAATTTGAAGTTGATGTTCTTAATACTACTAAACTTTTAACCGAAGCAACTGAAATTAAAGATAAGCAACTTAAAACTGTAATAAATCATGGAATAAGTGATATTGACTCTTTTGTTCAAGCACCTGCTCGAGTGAGAGATGAAAAAGTAGATTATTACTACAAAAAAATATCAAAGAAATCTATCCTTGCTAAGTTACGGTATCTTGATAAACAACTTGGTTATCACAATAAATTCTGTGTGCTTGGAGAAATAGAATTTATTAAAGAATACGGGTTAGACATTATTCATAAATCTATGAAAGCTTTTTATCTTAGTACGGTTATTGATCCAATTAGCCAACAACAATATCCACGATTAGTTGTTTCAAATACTGGGTTAGCGTCATTATGTTATCAATATGACTACTACGAATTTATGAATGAACATGGATTCGAAGTCGCTATTAGTAAATACTTTCCAAACACTCCCTATATTGATTTGGAACAATTAAAGCGTGAAAATTTTATCAAACTTGATATTGTTGATAATTACGTTGGTAAAAAAATCTTCAAAGAACAACAGCAAGAATTAGTTGATATGATCTGTAATAAATACGGATTGAGAGCGAAAAATGGCTCTTCTAAAGTTGGTATGAAAACTATTAATGCTTTCTTTGAAGAAAACAATATTCCCTATATTATTGAAAGTACGAAAGAAACTAAAGGCAAATACAGAGGCAAAATGTATTGGATTTTGAACGAAGTATCATAGATTGTTCCAAAAAAGTTACTTTTCTTATATAAATAGAAATATAACAAATTTGGAACAAGTTTTAAGTCATCAAAAGATGGCTTATTTTTTTTATTAAAAGTTTAATTATTTACTAAAAAAACTTTTCACTTGTGCACATATATAATATAAGGATAAGATGATTTGCTAAACAAATTAAGAATGAGTAACTAGCATTTTATCAGGAGATGCTTAGTTACTAAGATTAATTCTTCACAATTTTCCTTGGAAAACATAGTTCCATATTTAAATGACTACACTTTGAGAAGCTCTGGTTGACTCCTTACCATCTTCTCACCCCTTTTAAATTAATTAAATTTATATATGATTAGGCGCTACTTTAAGTAGCGACTATTAAAAAACTACCCTTTAGCGATTGGATGTTTACGTTTCTCTCTTATTCAAAGCCAAATGACTAGGCGAACATTGCCAAGTTAAGTTCTGAGTATCTTCAGAACAGAGGCTTCTGATTAATTTCAGTAGCTTTTTTTTAGGTTTTCCAAATGACCTCGAGAGTCTTTCCATTGAGATTTCCTCCGAAGCTTTCTCTTGTAGTTGAGTTTTTTCTCGAGGTCATTTGCAATATATAAAAGCTGATTGATCAGCAACTGCAATAATTGAGGTGAAATGATGAATAACAAAATTGAACTACGAGTTCAAGACCTAACGTTACGGGCTAAAGAAGATGGATCGATGACTGTGTCCGGGTACGTGAATCATGTTGGGAAACTATCTAATGTTCTTGGCAGCGCGAAAAAATTCGTCGAGAAAATTGCTCCTGGTACATTTTCTAGAGCAATCAAAAACGCTAAATATGACATTGATTTCCTTGCTGAGCACGATTCAAAAAAGATATTAGCTTCTACTCGTAACCAATCTCTTGAACTTACTGAAGATGAGATTGGTCTTTTTATGTCCGCAAATATAGTTCCGACAAGCTATGGAAAAGATTATTACGAATTAATCAGCTCAGGTATTTTACGAAATATGTCTTTCGGCTTTAGAACTATTCGTGATTCCTGGAAACAGAGTCCAAGTGGACTTGCTGAAAGAACAATACACGAGCTTGAACTCTTTGAAGTATCGGCCGTGAAAAATCCTGCTTATAGTCAATCTACTTTAAGTGCTCGATCAATCGAGATTATCGAAAATCCGAAAATACCTACAAATTTAGAAAAGGGGAAATTTAATCAAATGAACAAACAAGAATTCAGATATGGTACAAGTCAAAAAACAGAATTAGAAATTAGAAAAGAAAGTGAAATCCGCGAGTTTAATGACAACTTAAGAAATCTTCAAATGACTTCTGGCTCGGAAGCGGTTATTCCGGAAACAGTTGTAGATATGATTGTTGAAAAACTTGACGAACTTTCTCCGTTATTTGCAAGAGCTAAGAAATTTCATTCTGTAAGTGGTTCACTAAAAATTCCTCGTGAAACTGCAGTTGGTATAGGTTCATTTGTTGGAGAAGGTCAAAACTTACTAGAAGATAGTATGAGTATTGGAGAGATTGCTCTCAATCAGAAGAGAGTTGGTTCTTACATGGCATTAACACGTCAATTGATTAACGATGCAGCTACACAAATGGAAGTCTATGTTCCTAATCTATTAGCGAAACGAGTTTTCAAAGCTGTGGAACAATCAATTCTTCGTGGAACGTCTGCTGAAGAGTTTCGTGGAATAGTTCCAGATTCAAATATTCAATCTTTCAACATAACAGCAGCAGCATCTGATCAAGAGCTTTTAGATGCCTTACTTGATATGACTTTAAATATACTTCCAGAATATCTGTCGGAATCCCAATTTATTATGTCTCGTCCTTTCTTCAATCGAGTATCAAAAATGAAGGATGCTGCAGGTCATTTCTATATACAAAATGGAGTAGTTAATGGTCGCGTGACTTACACTCTATTTGGTCTAGAGGTTGTAATTTCTTCTTCTTTAGAAAGTGGGGATGCTACCGGACAAACTCCAGTTATTGTTGGCTCTATGGAATATGGTTACGCGGTGATGATTAAGAAGGGTGCTCAAATGACTATGGTTCAAGATACTGATCACGCTCTTCGTGGTTCAGTTGGTTTCTTGTTCGACGTTTACTTAGATGGATCAGTTTATAATTCTGATGCTTTCACTAAGTTAGTTATATCTTAATTCCGAGAGTAATTTGTAAGGAGTGGTCTTATGGACTGCTCCTTCTTTTATTTGTTTTTGCAACCAATATAGGAAGGAATGATAAAAAATTGATGAATCACATTAATGATAAACTTCACGCTCTTAAAGTCTTAGTACCATACATGAACGATCGAGATTACAGATGTATGTATGCAAATATTTTAGTCGACTATTACGCCACTCTACTTAATGAACATGATATAAAAAAAGGTCGTCGATACGTCTTAGATGCAGTGAATAATCATTTAGTTAAGAAGGGTTTAGAGAAAGTAAGCTACCAAGTCGTTAGAACGCGTATTGAGTCAAAATGGGGTTAAGTTTAACTATCCCCCTACTTCTTCTAGAAAAAAAGCTTATACGCTGGAAATAACGAGGGGAGGTTTCTTTTTTGCGAAGGTACCAAAACCCCAAAAGGCCGTGAAACTCCTTAATAAGAACCTATAACTGAATAAATTTACTCTGTTTTTTCTTTTAATCTATATACAGAATTTACCTTATGCTAAAATAAGGGTAAAAAGTAGGGAAGAAAAATGTCGGAAATTAGAATTGAAAGTTTTCCAGCCCAAGAAGGTGACTGCTTTTTGGTGAGTATAGGAAAGGATAAAAATAAAACTCATATTTTAATTGATGGAGGATATTCCGAGACTTACCATAATTTTTTAAAAGCAAGACTTGAAGAACTGAATAAAGTTGGGGAATGTTTAAATTTAGTGGTTGTGACTCATATAGATTCAGATCATATAGAAGGGATAATTGAATTATTAAATGAAAATAAATCAGGTGAAAATCCGCAAGTTATAAGAATAGATGAAATTTGGCACAACAGTTATAGACATCTTAATTTAGCAAAGAATGAGACTGGATTAAACCCAGATGAAAAATCAATACTTCACGATATAGTAAATAGAGGAAAAAATAATCGTCGAGATAAAAAGGATGACCAACAAAATCAAAGTAAGGATATAAGTGCAAGAGATGGTTCTACTCTAGCAGGATTAATATATCATGGCAAATATAATTGGAATAGTACGGTTGGTGGTTCAGCAGTTAAATGTAATACTCCTGATACTATTAATTTAACTCCTGATATAAAAGTTCGAATTCTCTCGCCAAGTTTGGAGAGTTTAAATAAGTTAAAAAAAATGTGGATTAAGGAACTAAAGAAAGATAAATATGATTTTAAGATAACTGATGATGAACTCTTTGATGATGCTTATGAATTTTTTTTATTGAATAAAGATAGTTATGATGATATTGAAGAGGATAAAGACGTCTCACACAAAGATCAGAACCTACAGTTAGAGTCACTTTTAAAGAGAAAAATAAAAAACGATACATCAGTGGCCAATAGGTCCTCAATTTCTTTTATTATCGAATATAAAAATAAAAAGTTATTATTCCTAGCAGATTCACACCCTCAAGATATATATAAGGAAATGGAGAGGTTAAAAAAAGAGTGTCAATATAATACATACTTTGATTTTATTAAGGTTTCCCATCACGGGAGTAATAGAAACACTAGTCCTGAATTACTTACCCTGATTGAATCACCTATTTATTTTTTTTCAACAAATGGCCAGAAACACAATCATCCTAATTCTGAAACAATTGCCAGGATTATTTCTCGAAGAGGACAAAAAAGGTGTCTTATGTTCAACTATCCTTTGGAGAGTGAGCTGTTTAATGAGAATTTAAAGAAAGAATATACCTTCGATGTTGAAATTGGTAATGGTGAAACATTTAAAGCAATAGACTTATAGAGGTGTAACAAATAATGGCTAATTTTGTAAGGTTAGAAAAAGCAGTATGTAAATTAACATGTGGGGAAACAAAAGATTGTGAAAAAGCAACAGCTTTTCTTATCTCGCCAAATAAAGCAATAACAGCAAGACATGCTATTGAAGATTACTACGACGAAAATAAACAAATTTTTCTTGAATTTTGTAATATTAATAGTAAACCCTTTCTCCGAAAAGCGAAGCCTCTTGATATACCTCCAAGTATAAATAGTCCCATTGTTATTTTGGAGCTAGAGGAAAACGTGGATACAGATGTTTATTTATCGTTTTGTAATTACGAGATAGAAAAAGATGATAAATATGAAACATTTGGATACCCGGTTGTTAAATGGCAAATGGGTCAATGGATAAAAAGTGAAGTTTCTAGACGGGTTACCCAACATATGACAAGACCATTTGATTGGGATATTGATCTAAACCATACATCAAATATAAAAGATTTTGGAGGTTTATCTGGAGCTCCATTATTTATAAAACAACAGTTAGTAGGAGTATTACTTACAGAATCTAAAGCTGGGGGAAAGGCAATATCTTTAGGTTGTATTAGTATTGAGAGGCTTAAAGATGTATTACAATATTTTGATATTCCAATTAAAGAGTTTAGTCACAACTTTATAATGGATGAAATATATGAGTTAGATGATGATAGTAATTATTCGGAGTCAGTTTTTATAGCCAAGTTAGAATCCGCACAAATCTTTGAACACGAAGATTTTCAACAAGAATTTTTCAATGCGGAGATTGCAAAGACTTCAATTGAAAGTAGAAACATATCTACTGAATTAAAAAATTTTTCTATGTTACAGAACAATATTAAAAGTGTTTGGCGTACCCAACACCTCTCATATAATGATGAATTTGATGGTAGAGAATTATTAACGAAAGTCTATGCACGAGTTGAAGACTTAAATGAAAGTACTCTTAAAAGTACTCCTGAACTACCTTTAATGGTAAAAAAGGGTATACTCCATCAGTTTTCGGATGAATGTAAAGTTGGATGGACTAAAAACTATAAAAATAGGTTGAAAAGCTATCTAGAAGAGAAGGAGCATTCAAAATGAGTGAGTTGAATTTAGTTAATAGGGATATAATATTAAATTCAACTAGAATATTAATATTAATTTCAAAATTTGATACAAGAAAAACTTTCAAATTAAATTTATATAAAATTATGCTATACGATTTTTATATGAAATTCCCTCAAACTATGCTGCCTAAAGAAGTAAGAAACAATAGCTCAAAAGACTTTAATGAGTTTTATTCCTATTTTCATTGGCAGCCAGATAGAGATGAATATAACTTATATCTTCGTTATTTAATTGGGAAAAAATTAATTGATAAAGTTATTATTGGTACTGACTTATGTTACCGAATTAATAAAAGAGGTATTAATGTATTAAAAAGGTTTGAAAGCAGTTATTCTTATGAATTAAATAGTATTGCAGATTTTATAAAGAAAGAAGTTTCAAAATTAAGTGATTCAATAATAGAAAGTCAGATTATTAATGAATCGTTAAAAAGTACTAGGGATGATAACTGATGAGTAAAAGAATTTTATTGGAAAAACTTA
The DNA here is from genome assembly GCF_058791715.1 of Cytobacillus sp. EB106-05-05-XG126. NCBI lineage: Bacteria > Bacillati > Bacillota > Bacilli > Caryophanales > Bacillaceae > Cytobacillus > Cytobacillus sp. EB106-05-05-XG126. Next base: position 11,638 of record NZ_JBYTDU010000011.1, read on the forward strand.
CACTAATAGGATTTAGGAAAAACTATGAAGTAGAATTTAAAAGGGGTTTAAATTTTATTTCTGGTCCTATGTCAACAGGGAAATCATCAATTGCTGAAATGATTAATTATGCTTTTGGAAGTGAGAAACATAATGCCTATATTGAGATAAGGAACAGCTGTAAGGAAGTAGAGCTTCAATTTTTTATTGGGGATCGAAAGTTTAAAATAGTGAGGCCATTATTTGATTTTAATAGACCTGTTAAATTATTTAGATGGATAAAAGAAAAAAATTCTTTCAGTGAAGATTTTGAGCTTTTGCCTATTGATACTCCAGCCAATGAAGCTTCTCTATCAGCATTCTTGTTAAACGAAATTGGTCTTGCTAATATTACAGTTGCTAATCAAACTTTCAGTTATAGAGACTTGTTCAAATATTGTTATGTGAGACAATCAACTATAGACTCTGAAAATTTATTGAAGGAAAAGGACTGGGGTTCAAGTATAAAGAGACGCCCTACATTTGAAATAATATTTAATATTTATAATGATTTGTTAGGTAATCTAAAACAAAAGTTAAAAGAAAAGGGTCAGTATATTAATATACTAGTTAAAAAACGAGATGGTGTTTACGAATTTTTAAAAGAAATAAAAATTGCGGATGTAGATGAAATTCTAAAGGAAAAGGAGACTCTAAACCAGCTTCTAAGTGAAAAGAATAAAAAACTAATAGAGATAAAGGCTTCAGGAAAGTACGATGATGAACTTACTTTAAGTTTAGAAGAAGAAATAGCAAAACTTAAGGGGAATATTATCACCAATGAATTGGAAATTCAAGATAAAATTAAATATATAGAAAAACTAATTTTACTTAGAAATCAATACTCAAGTGAAATTCAAAAAATTGAATTTATCTTAGAGGGTGCTGTGGTACTCAATAAAATTGACTTTGAAATATGCCCTTCATGTCTTAATGCAATCGAGGAAAAAAAAGGTTGCAACTTATGTGGTAGTGAATTAAAGGATCTTTCAGAATCAGAGATAAGGATATATAAAAGTGAACTTATTAGAATAAAGAAAAAATTTAATGCCTTAACCAGTTTCATTGAATCACAGGAGTTCTCTTTGAGTGAACTGAAAAAAATTAGAAGGGAAAAAAATGAGAAATTACACAGTAAACAAAGAGAACTTGATAGATTAAGAAATGACTATATTAGTCCATTTATTGAGCAAATTGAACAAATAAATTTTGAAATCGGTAACATTTACAAAAATTTGGAACAACTTGAGCATAATTTAGTTGTAATAGGTCATTTTTCTAAATTAAATGAAAGAATATTAGAAGAAGAGAGTTTATTTGAGGGATTAAAAAAGGAAATAGAAAACTTAGAACATGATACTGTCACTAAAGATGATGTTATCAAAAATCTGTCCGTTTTATTCAATAATATTCTAAAAGAGTTCAATTTTCCAAAATTAAGTGAAGCCTATATTAAAGATTCCAACTATTTACCTTATGTTCGGGGTGTGAAATATGATGAGTTAGGTAGTGGTGGAGCCATAACAATGACAACAATGGCTTACTTTCTTTCTATTGCATTATTAAAGACAAATAGTAAAAATCATCCTGGATTTTTAATAATTGACTCCCCAAGGAAGAACCTTGGTGCAGATGCTAAGAATAATGATGAATTTAAAGATGAGGAAATATTTAATTCAATAATTAAGTATTTTATTTCAATAACAAATAATTCTACTAATAGTAGTGGTAAAGATAAGGGAGAAGTAGTGGAAGTAATTAATGATTTGCAGTTGATAGTTATAAACAATGGTTATCCAGAATTCTTAAATCAAAATGATCTCATTAAAATATTTGATGGAAAAGGAACGAAGGATCTTCCTTATGGATTAATTGATGATATTGAAAATCCATAAAACGCAATTTAATGTTTGAAATATAATAAAGTATTAATTTTATCTTAGCTACACCTATCAAATAGGTGTAGTTTTTTATAAATAAAATGAGGATTTTATTTTCTATTCTTCAATTAACGAATTAGGAGAAGAAGGGTGTTTATATTTTTTCAAAAAAGGATCAGTTTGTGAAAGCCAATTTTTAATAAAGTAAGCGAAATTAATCGTCTTTTGAATTGGTATATTATGCTATATTTATATTGTTAAAATTATAAAAACATATCAGGAGAAGGTAATGGACAAATTCAATAATGCAGATTTTTTATCATGGGCAAATGAAAGGAATCTTTTTTACGAAAGGTTTTCATTAATTGCTGATAGAATTCAAGGTTTTGTAATCAAGCGTGTATTAAATAGCGTTGAGAGTGCAAAAGAAATTGCAGTACGTCTAGAAGATGTTATGAAAAATTGTGACGAAATAACATATGATGAATCAGGTGCTGCAGAAGCATATGCAATCCTACATTTTTTAGATAGGTATCATCGCTTCCAGTTAATTTACAAAAAAATGATAGAGTTAAATGTATTCCCCATTCGGAGAATTTTAACTAATATGGATGTTGGTACTGGGCCGGCTCCAGCACTTTTTGCTCTATCTGATATTTACACGTTAATTAAGGATTATTGTACTGAGAAAAATTTAAAGTCACCTGAACAAATAGAAAATCAATATGTTGAGAAAAGTCAAGGATTTAGAAATTGGCTTCACCATTTTACCGAGTACGCAAATTATATTGAAGGTGAGGAAAACGTATTTTACAATGTTCCTTACCATCACGGCAAATTTAATGATTTTAAGGGTATAGATTTTAATAGAGAATATTTTTACTGGGATTACGATGATGACGGTGATCAATATGTTGCTCATTCAATAGATAAGACTAGAAATAATCTTGTTATATTCAGTAACTTTTTAACAAATAATGATACCGTTGAGAATTTTTCAAATGAATTATATAATTCAGCTTTATTCTTAAGAAATAAGGGGATATTGTTGGTTGTTGGTGCAAGAAGTAATTCAGATAAGTATAGGGAAGTTTATACAAAACTTGATAACATTATTTCAAAAGGCAAATTCACGAACCATAGATTTATTGGTAATTGTAAAAGAATAAATTTAGAGAACCACACGATGTCTTATCGCTATAACACTATAGAAGGGGAAAGAATAAAGGTTTTCTTAAAGGAAGTCCTTACTAAGTTTGATGAAATAGGTGTCATTAATCAAATTCCACAAAATGTATTAAAACGGTTACAGAATGCTGTGAAAGAGGAATATGATTATGAAGTACCCTGGGAGGTACATTTATATAAACGTTTTTCAAAAATACGTCATAAATACAGATTGAAAAGATAATCCATGCTTGTTTATCAAAAATATTTTACATTTAATTTTTCAACAAACTGGAGCTTGTTTTATAGGAGATTGTTAAGCTTTCTACCTAAATTATGTGACCCAAATTGAAGCAGGAAAAGAAACAGACCACATCTATTGTTGTCGTTTCTTTTATAGTAAACTAATTATTGCTGCTATCTAAACCTTATATAAAATATTGATTTTATAACACAAAAATAACACCTCGATACTATAATAAACCGTTCCGTTTTGAGGTTCATTATAATAAAATGACAATCTAATTGGTATAGGGAATGACCTGTGCCAATTTCTTTTTGTATAAAGGGTTTTTGATATATTTAATAGAATAATGAAATATGAAATGACATAATAAATTTTAATGACAATAGTTGTTGTACACCATAAAAAGGTTGGCATTTAGCCTGTCGTTTTGGGTGACAATTTAACCGTCATTTCAATTAATAGCTATTATAATTCTTAAAGAAAGACTATTAAAGTACAAGAATAGGAGGATGAATGAAATGGCTAGAGAATGTTATGAGTGTGGAAACACAAACGAGAAAGAGATTGAGTATAAGACGGTAACTACTGACGAAGGTGACGGGAACGAAAAAAAGATAAAACTTTGGTTATGCATAGATAACGATGATTGTGAAATGAGAGTGTATAACAAGTACTACGCTAATAAGTAGAGAAGGAACAATTCGAGCAAGGCCACAGTGGAAGAAGTGTTATTTTGATTTGTGAGTCGTTCTCTTGCAGAAACCTGACGGCAGATGGTCGGATTATTTTGCAACTGGTCAATTCGGGTTTATAAAATAATTTACCTTCTTATAAGTGACGAGGTGCTTAGCATCATAAGACACTTTATATTTCCAGGATTAAAAAACTCCATAAATTAAAAAATGGCGTGTCAAAACTGTTGTCAGTTTACACGCCATTTTCATTACCAATTAATCAAGGTGTTTTTTATTATTATTCCCAGTCTTCTTCAACCCTCGGCTTATTCTCATTATTGAAGAATTCGTAAAACATTTCTGATAAAAATTTTTGACGTTCTTCATTAGACTCCCATTTGCTAAGGTTCATAACAATCTCCATCATTTCTTCTGCAGAATACTTTTGCACATGAAGCAGCTCTTCCTCCTTTTCTCTTTCCTTATTGAGGCGATTTAAATACATATCATGTACTCCAAGTTTTTTAGATAGAAATTCAATGTCCTTTTTTAGATTAAAAGTTTCTTGTTGTAAATTTAATATTTCTTCTGCTGTCTTCACTTCGACATCCCCCATCAACTTTTCTAACAGTATTTTACCATTCTTATTTTACATTTTAAATTCACCCGATATAAGAAGCTCGAGGTGATTTTATGTTTCCTACAAAGGAGCAACTTATTGAACATTTAAGTGATAAAATGACTAATGAAGATATAGCAAATATTTATGGACTCACTTTTCAAAAGGTTATACAATTAATTAAAAATCATAACATCAACCCGAATAAACTTAGAAAGGTCGATAAATTTATTGTTTATGAACACTTGTATAACGGAGAATTGGTGTATGTAGGTAGTGGTGTTTGGTATAGGTGTAGAAGATATTCAAATCGAAGAAACACGGAACATCGGCAACTAATGGAACAAGGGAAAATTGAATATAAGATTATCGGGGAGTTTGATGATTTGATTGAAGCAAGAAAAGTTGAAGCTAGGTTAATAAAAAGATATCATGCATTGGGACAAGTAAAATTTAACAAAAAAATTAATTATCGAATTGACGATTTTAAAGAGTAAAGGCATAATTGTCAGTAGTCGTGTTATTTAAATTTATCAGTAGTTCCTTACACTGTTGGGATTATTGGTTTTATAAGCATTTTAGTTACCGACCGGACTCAAAATCGTGTTCCTTCTGGAGTGTCGGTTCGACCCCGACCACCGGTATCTGAAAAAAAGGTTTCCTTAATAGGAAAACTTTTTTTGTTGTTAATTTATATCCCTGCTGATTTTGAAGGACATTAATCATTTATACAGCCATTTTTTTGATTATCACCAATTGTTTCAATGCAGAGTTCCGAACGGTTCAGAGGGTGGTTTTGAAATAGAGTTCTGAACTGTTCGGAAGCTTCCTATGCTACAAGATAAACCAAGTTTGAATTAATGAAGCAAGTAATGGATATGGTGTAGCTCCAAAGTAGATAACTCTTTATTAGCAAACGAGAATGAAAAAGTTAAAGCATAGGATACAAACTACATCTTCTCAAAATTAAAAGAAGTTGCGTCAAACCATAGGATAGAAACTACATCTTCATCAAAATTAAAAGAAGTTGCGTCAAAGTATAGGATAGAGACCACATCTTCACTAAGAACCCAAAGAAGCTGCATCAAAGTATAGGATAGAGACCACATCTTCACTAAAAACCCAAAGAAGCTGCATCAAAGTA
>NZ_JBYTDU010000011.1:17486-30346 GCF_058791715.1 Cytobacillus sp. EB106-05-05-XG126
AACCCAAAGAAGCTGCATCAAAGTATAGGATAGAGACCACATCTTCACTAAAAACCCAAAGAAGCTGCATCAAAGTAAAAGATAGAGACCACATCTTCACTAAAAACCCAAAGAAGCTGCATCAAAGTAAAGGATAGAGACCACTTCTTCACTAAAATTCCAAAGAAGCTGCATCAAAGTATAGGATAGTAACCACATCTTCACTAAAAACCAAAAGAAGGTACGTCAAAGGATAGGTTAGTAACCACATCTTCATTAAAATCCAAAAAAAGCCGCATCAAAGCATAGAAACCAGGTCTCCACTAAAAACAAAAAGAAGGGCAGCTTCAAAGCATAGAATAAATACAAGGTAGACTACTCTCTATACTCAAGGGAATTTGAATACTTTGACCAAAATACATTTCAAAAAGGTTCATAATAGGATGTCTTACCAAATCCATTGATCTGATATTGCTTAGATAAGATTTTTTGAGTAGATCTTTTTGAGTTTAGAATATTACAAAACATATGAATAGACTTGGTTGTTATTTTTTTTTCAGGGAATAGTATTTTATATTCTTCAACACTTCTCAATATAGCAAATTCGGTTTTCTCAATTGATCCGCAGCCGCATTTTAAATTGTTTTTATTTAATAAAGACATAAATAAGCCACAAGAAGTACATTTAACCCCCTTTTCTAATTCTTCAAAAGTATACTTAAAATGCCTGCCATAAGGAATATCTTTCATATGAAGCGACATTAGCTTTTCCGCCAACACAAAATGATTTTTAGTTGCCGGCTGGGATTTCATTTTCAATGTGTCTAAAAAGCGATTAAGCTGCGCTGGAAATATAGCAGGAAGATTCATTGCGGCCTGATACAAATGAAATTCGGGGTTAATAAAAATAAGAAGAGCCTTAAGTGGGGTTTTTACTCTCAATTCATGCAGAAGTCTTCTCAGGAGTGATTCACTTCGCTGCAGCTGCAGAAGGGGGTTTTTCACTTCGTTTTTTGATGGTGCTGTGTACCATCTGTCTTGATCGATATAGAAGTCTCCTTCATAATTCTTGACTTCAAAAATATAAATACAGTCCCCAGTGATTAATAGTGAATCTATTTGGAAAAGGGTGTTACTGTAATCGAACAATAAATCATTAAGAATAATCCATTCCTCAGACGATTGTTCCAGCAGTTGATCAAATTGCTGCTCTCCTGAAAAACCTTTTTCTAAATTAAGAAAGTAGCTGTAATCTTTAGGGGAAAGCCGCATTCTTCCCTGTAAACAGCGAAGCAGCTTTAATTCCTCTGGTTCATACCGAAGTTTTACTATCATAATTCACATCCCTATATTCAAGATAGCTTCATTCTATGCAATGTTTTCCATTAACACAAGTTATACCCTTTGAAAAAGTCAAAATATTGCACCATTTAGTCAATTCAGTCACCTATATAGGTAAACGGTTTCAAATATAATGTAGGAAAGCGTTTGCAAGAGAAGAGGGGGCGGTGAAGAGAGTTGGAGACAAAGGTTGAGATCGGGGAACCGGTAATTAAGTCAGAGATTAAAACAGTTTCCAGGAAAAAAGCAAATTTGAAAAAGATCTTAACATACCTTGCTTTTGTAGGACCGGCATTAATTTTTTTCCTGGTGATACAAATCATTCCTTTCCTAATGGGGATTTATTATTCGTTTACGTCCTGGAATGGAGTTAGTTCTGTAGTTGAGTGGGTTGGGCTTGAAAACTATATAAAGATTTTTAAGAGTGATCCCAAGTTTTTTGATTCCTTTATATTTACTACTAAATTTATGTTAGCTTCGGTTATTATTAGTAATTTACTAGGGTTTGGGCTTGCATTATTATTGAACGCAGCCTTGAAGTCCAGGAATTTATTGAGGACTGTGTTTTTCATCCCGAATGTTATTGGGGGATTATTGCTTGGGTTCATCTGGCAGTTTATTTTTGTAAAAGGGTTTGCTGCTATCGGTAATCTAACGGATCTTTCAGTTTTTAAGCTTCCATGGCTTGGAGATGAGACAACAGCATTCTGGGGCATTGTAATTGTGTTTGCCTGGCAGATCAGCGGATATATGATGGTTATTTATATTGCAGCACTGCAGGGGGTTGATCAGACACTGCTTGAGGCAGCAAGAATCGATGGAGCATCAAGCTGGACACTGCTGACAAAAATAATCATTCCGCTTATTTTACCGGCATTTACGATTTGTTTCTTCTTAACGATATCAATGGCATTTAAGATTTTTGACCTGAATATTTCACTGACAGGCGGCGGGCCATTTAACTCGACACAATCGGTTGCGATTAACATTTATCAAGAGGCATTCCAGAATAACCGGTATGGTCTTGGTACCGCAAAATCGATTTTATTCTTCCTTGTGGTAGCTATTTTTACAACGGTTCAGGTGATGATGACGAAGAAAAGGGAGGTTGAGGCATAATGAATCCCAGATATACGAAGGTTACGCTGCTGCTGGAGATCATCGGAATTCTATTAGGGATCATATTCCTTATTCCTTTTTACTTCGTGTTCATTAATTCTGTAAAGGGTTTTGCAGATATCCTGATTGATGCTGCAGCATGGCCGCAGGAATTTTTATTCTCCAATTATCTGAAGGTATGGGATATCATTAATTTCCCTCGGGCCTTCTGGAATTCGCTTATAATAACGGTAATCAGCAATATTGGACTGGTTGTCATCAGTTCTATGGCTGCCTGGAAGATGGTTAGGACTCCGGGGAAATTCAGCAAAATCCTGTTTGTTTTATTTGTATCTGCGATGGTTATTCCATTCCAGACCGTTATGATTCCTCTGATGAAACTCGGTGGCACGCTGAATCTGACAAACAGCATACCTGGTCTCATCATTATGTACTTTGGCTTTGGTGTACCATTATCACTTTTCCTTTATCACGGTTTTATTAAAACAGTTCCAATCGAGATCGAAGAGTCGGCCCGAATTGATGGGTGCAGCCAGTTTGGCGTCTTTTGGAGAATTGTTTTTCCGCTTCTGAAGCCAATAACTGTAACGGTTGTCATTCTAAATACATTGTGGATCTGGAATGACTATCTGCTGCCGCTTCTGGTGCTTCAGGATGCAGAGCTTAGGACGATTCCTTTGGCCACAAGCTCATTCTTCGCACAATATACAAAGCAGTGGGATATGGGACTGGCTGCCCTTGTGATGGGCATTACACCGGTCATCATTTTCTTCCTGTTCCTGCAGAAGCATATTATAAAAGGCATTGCACAAGGATCCATTAAGTAGTGGTAGAGACTTTTACATCCAAAGAGGCTGTGAAAGTTTATATAAAATTATTCAGGGGGGAAACAAAATGAAACGCTTTGCTCTATTACTGCTGTCATTGATTCTGATGGCCGGCATTATGGCGGGCTGTTCTTCTTCCAGCTCTTCAGGGGATGAAAAGCCAAAGGATGATTCAAAAAATGGTGATGAAGTGGTAACACTGAACATGTTCCAATTTAAAGTGGAGATTGCCGATCAGCTTCAGGAAATGATTAGCGAATTCGAAAAAGAGCATCCAAATATTAAAATTAAGCTTGAGTCTGTCGGAGGCGGAGCTGATTATGGTGCCGCATTAAAAGCGAAGTTTGCTTCCGGAGAACAGCCTGACATTTTTAATAATGGCGGATTTAAGGAACTGGAGCTTTGGAAAGAGCACCTTGCTGACCTTTCAAATGAGCCGTGGGCAGAGCATGTACTTCCAATTGGAAAGGTGCCAACGACCGATACAGATGGCAAGCTTTATGGAATGCCGGTAAACCTGGAAGGATACGGGTTTATTTATAACAAGGATTTATTTAAAGAAGCGGGAATTACTGAACCGCCTAATACGATTTCTGAATTGAAGGATGCTGCTAAAAAGCTCAAAGATAAAGGAATTACCCCTTTCTCTGCCGGTTACGGTGAGTGGTGGGTCATTGGGCAGCATTTGTTAAACATTCCATTTGCACAGCAGGAGGATCCTGTTGCATTTATTGAAGGCTTATACAGCGGATCTGAAAAGTTAACCGGCAATGATAAATTTAAAGAATTCAAAGAAGTTCTTGATACTGAAATTAACTTCGGAAATGACAATCCGTTAACAACTGATTACAATACGCAAGTCACACTATTTGCTTCCGGCAAAACAGCTATGCTTCAGCAGGGGAACTGGACAGAGAACATGATTCTTGAAATTGACCCTGACATTAATATGGGATTCCTCCCGATTCCTCTGACTGATGATGAAGCTAAGGCAGACCGTTTACCGGTAGGCGTGCCGAACAACTGGGTTCTTAACAAAAACTCTGAGCATCTTGAAGAAGCCAAGTTATTCCTTAACTGGATGGTTTCATCTGAAACAGGCAAACGTTATATCACAGAAGAGTTTGCTTTCATTCCAGCCTTTGACAATATTGAGCCAACAGGTTTAGGGCCACTTGGAAAGCATATTCTTGAGTATTCTAAGGAAGAGAAAACGATTCCTTGGACATGGTTCAGATGGCCGGATGGTGCAAATAAAGAGTTTGCAGCAACAATCCAGGAATATGCTGCCGGAAAGATTGATTATGATACGGTTGTTGAACGCTTCCAGGCATCCTGGGATAACTTGAAATAAATTTTGGTGAAACGGGAAGCATGTCTGCAAAAGATATGCTTTCTGTTTTCTATTTTTATCGCAGTCTAACGTGCAGTAAGACCCCCACTTCAAGACTCAGAGGAATCAAAGGAGGATAAGTGGGGGTCAAACTGCCCAATCTAGCTGCGGCTCCTAGGGGCTCGAGGTCATAAGCCAATCAGCTGATGGGAAGAAAAGCACTCCCCACCATCTGCTCGTCTTATGCTTGTCACCCCAAGGCAAGTCGCCTCGCTTTATAATGTAAAGGCCCGATTGGTGAGATACAGTGAAACTTGCCGACGCGCAGGCAGAGGCTTAGTTGAACCAATCGGGTTCGTAGTGTCGATTGATCGAAGCGCTAGCGGAGATCTTAGCGACACTAGAACGCGACTAACAATCAGTGGGGGATAAGGAAAACCCCCACTGATTGAAGTTTCACTTTATAATCCGGAAAATCCCATAGAAAAAAGGCATCCCCAAAAAGGGAAGTTGCTTTATACTATTGTAAAAGAGATAGCAGCGGGGGATGTAAATGTTCAAAAGGAGCATTAGGAATAAACTGATTGTCCTATTAATGGTTGCCACAATCGTTCCATTTGGGGCGTCCATTATCATCACTTACTACCATACAGCCGAATCCTTGAAGGACCAGGCCATTAAAGAAAATAGCAACCTATTATATCAAGGAAAAGTGAACCTGGAGGGGTACATAAATGAACTGGATGGGCTGACACTATCTCTCTACAATAATCCAGGTTTTATAAACTTTTTAAAAGATCCGAGGAAGGAAAATAATTACCAGGCTGTCGAAGCTGTAAGAAATGTAATATCGACCATATTGTATGCTGAGGAAAATATCAAACGGGTTAATATAGCAGTTGCAAAGGAAGATCGGCTCATAACAGCGAGCCGCCGCTCTACTGTTGTTTTTTCAAAGAGGCTGACAAATGCCAATCAGGAATATTACGAAAAAGCGGAAGAAAGTCCAAACAATATGTTTCTTGAGCCGGTCCATAAGATAAAGGATCCTGATGAAAAGAAGCCTGAGAATGTAATTACGCTTCACCGGTCTTTAATCAATATTCCAGCGGATGATCTATTGGCCTATATATCATTGGAGTTTTCACCGGATCAAATAACCAATATCAGCCGCAATCTTTATTCGGGGGAAAATGAAGAATTTTATATTATATCTCCTGAAGGTGACATGATCTACCGTTCAACGGATGAAGCTGATAACGGGGATAAAACACCTGAGTGGATTGATTGGGTGATAGGGGCAAATAAAGAAAATGGCACGGCTGAATGGGAGGAAGATACATTCAGCGGTGTAATGATATACGATCAATTATCGAAAAATTCAGGCGGCTGGTATCTTGTTAAGCGAGTCCCATATACCACTTTATATGAAAGTGCATTCAGTGTGGCGAAAATCAATATCATGTTTGGCGTAATCGGGCTGTGCCTGGTTATTCTCGCCACGTTATTTATTTCTGTCAGAATTACCTCTCCCATCAGAATTCTCCTCAAAAATATCGATCAGGTTGAAAAGGGAAATCTTGATGTCCGTTTTAAATCTTTCGGTAATGATGAGATTGGTTATCTCGGGGATCGATTCAGGCAAATGATCGATAAAATTAATGATCTGATTAATCGGGAGTATAAGCTTCAGCTTGAAAACAAGACAAATCAGCTTAAGGTTCTGCAGTCACAGGTTAATCCGCATTTTTTATACAATGCATTGCAGTCAATTGGAACTGCGGCCTTGAAAAATCAGGGCCCGCAAATTTATTCTTCTGTTACCCGCCTTTCAAAAATCATGAGGTACAGCATGAATATGGAGGAGGGGATGGTTCCTCTTCAAAAAGAGATTGACCATACCAAGGCCTACCTTGTGCTCCAAAAGGAACGATTTGGTGATCAGCTTCAGTTTAATTTTCAGCTTGATGATGAAGCATTGGGGTTCCCTGTCCCGAAAATGATATTACAGCCTTTAGTGGAGAATTACTTTAAACACGGCTTTGATGCACGCGAAAAAACTGGAGAGGTTAAAATAACCTGCAGACAGGATGAATTTTACCTGGATCTTCTTATTGAGGATAATGGCACAGGCGTTTCTGAGAGCAGGCTGGAGGAAATCCGGATGCAATTGATGAATGACAGGATAGGGCAAAAGGGTGAGTCAATGAATATCGGACTGAAGAATGTTTATGTCCGGTTAAAACTTTATTATGGCAGACGGGCTTACCTGCAGCTTAAGAACTTGGAGCAGGGCGGGCTGCTGGTTTCTATTAAACTTCCAAAAAGGATGGAAGGTGGAAAAGATGAAAGCAATTATTGTGGATGATGAACAGCATGTGCGGGAAGGTTTAATGCTTCTTGGAGATTGGAGCCGTTTTGGAATTGACACGATCATGGAGGCGGCAGATGGAAATGAGGCCATAAAGCTGATTAAAGAGCATCGTCCGGAAATCATATTCACAGATATGAGCATGCCAAAGAGAGATGGCATAAGCCTTTTAAAATGGATACATTCTTCAGATCTATCCAGCAAGACGATTGTTGTCAGCGGATATGATGATTTCGACTATATGAGGAATGCCATCTGTTATAAAAGCTTTGATTATATCTTGAAGCCTATCGATCCGGACATTTTGAATGAAATCCTGGAAAAAGCCATTAATGAATGGAAGCAGCAAAATTCTCCAGTAGAATGCCATCAGGAGCAAAACAGGGAAATGAATGTGACCCAGCAAATAGAACAGTTTCTGCTGGAAAGCTATAACAAAGATATTAATCTGCAGGAAATTGCAGATAGATTTTATTTAAGCAGGGAGTACATCTCCAGGAAGTTTAAACAGGAATATCAGGCTACTATTACAGACTTTATAACGAGTGTCCGAATGAACAAGGCCAAGGAGCTTCTGCAGAACCATAAACTGAAAATCTATGAAATTGCTTTTCAGGTTGGCTATCAGGATGAAAAGTATTTTAGCAAAGTCTTTAAAAAGACTGAGGGAATTTCCCCAAATGAATATAGAAGTATGAATTAAGAAGGAGGAAGATCCATGATTAACGTGCTTGTCTGGAATGAGAATCGCCATGAGCAGAAGGATGAAAAGGTAAGGGCAGTCTATCCTGATGGTATCCATGGTGCCATTGCGGATTTTTTAAGTGGAGAAGATTTTAAGGTGAAAACAGCGACATTGGATGAGTCTGAACATGGACTCAGTGATGCTGTTCTACAGGAAACAGGTGTTTTAGTCTGGTGGGGGCACCTGGCGCATGGGGAAGTTGAGGATGCAATCGTCGAAAAAGTAAAACAAAGAGTACTCGATGGAATGGGGCTGATTGTCCTTCATTCCGGCCATTTTTCTAAAATTTTTAAAGTGCTGATGGGAACTTCCTGTGATTTAAAGTGGAGAGAAGCGGATGAAAAGGAACGAATTTGGATTGTAGACCCGAGTCATCCGATTGCAGAAGGACTTGGAGAATATATTGAACTGGAAAAAGAAGAGATGTATGGAGAACATTTTGATATCCCTGCACCGGATGAGCTTGTAATGGTGAGCTGGTTTGAAGGCGGTGAGGTTTTCCGGAGCGGCTGCACCTACAAGCGGGGAAAAGGAAAAATCTTTTATTTCCGTCCGGGACATGAAACGTATCCAACCTATTATCATAAGGACGTCCAGCAGGTTATTAAAAATGCTGTTAAATGGGCGAAGCCGGCTGATCTTCCGGTACCGGTCTATGGAAATGCGGAGCCGCTTGAGAGTATCAGTGTGAAACATGAAGGAGTGGAGAATTAAGATGAAAAAACTCAAGATTGGGATCATTGGATGCGGAAGTATAGCCAAGCATCGGCATATGCCTGAATATCATGCAAGCAGCGGGGCTGTCATTGCAGCAGTATGTGATATTAATGAAGGGCGTGCAAAAGGATTTGCTGATCTCTACGAGGCGAAGGCATACACCGATTATAGGGAATTGTTGGATGACACGGATATAGATGCAGTGAGTATCTGCACCCCGAATTATCTGCATGCTCCAATTTCAGTTGCAGCATTGAACGCGGGCAAGCATGTTTTAAGTGAAAAGCCAATGGCCACTTCTATGGAAGAGGCGCAGGATATGATAGAAGCGGCCCATAAAAATGGAAAGAAATTAATGATTGCTCATAATCAGCGCTTTGTTCCATCTCATAAAAAAGCAAAGGAGTTGATTGCAAGGGGGGAAGCGGGAAAAATCTACAGTTTCCGGACTGCTTTTGGACATGGCGGGCCGGAGGGATGGAGTGCAGATGGCAAAGAAAGCTGGTTCTTCAAAAAGGATCAGGCTTTTATTGGCGCGATGGGTGACCTTGGTGTCCATAAGACCGACCTCTTGCGTTACCTGCTGGGAGAAGAGTTTGCTGAGGTCGGAGCATTTGTCGAAACAAGTGCCAAAGCCGGTGCTGATGTCGATGATACAGCCGTATGCGTTTTGAAAACGGAAAGCGGTGTGATCGGTACATTGGCTGCAAGCTGGTCTTACGTATCTAAAGAAGACAATTCTACAATTATTTATGGTGAGAAAGCTATTTTGAGACTCGAGGATGATCCGGTGAACTCTCTCATTGTTCAGTATGCAAACGGTGAAACAGTGAAGTACGAGCTCGGCGGAATCCAGACAAATGAAGAAGGCGGGCAAAAGAGTTCAGGGGTCATTGACCACTTCATTGAAAGTATTTTAAATGAACAGGAGCCTGCCATCTCCGGTTCCGAGGGAATGAAGTCGCTCCAAGTGATTCTTGCTGCCCTGGAGTCCAGCGAAACAAAGCAGATTGTAAGAATTAATTGAGGTGCATCCATGAAAAAACTTCGGATCGGAATTATCGGTGCTGGCGGAATTGCCCAATCCCGGCATATTCCCGTTTTAATGAAATTATCGGAAAGTGCTTCCATAACAGCTATCTGCGATGTGAATGAGGATACTGCACAGCTGGCAGCAAAGAAGTTTGGAATCAGCAGCGCTTTTACAGATTATAAAGAAGTATTCAATGAAACAGATGCCGTGGTTATTTGTACACCGAATAAGTTTCATGCTGAAATTACTGCTGCTGCGCTGGAGGCCGGGCTGCATGTTTTGTGTGAGAAGCCGATGGCCATGACGGCGGAAGAATGCAGGAAAATGATTGAGGCAAGAGACAGGTCCGGGAAGGTATTGGCCATTGCTTATCACTACCGGTTTATGAAAGAGGCACAGGCTGCCAAAAAACTCATTTCAGAAAATGAAATTGGCACTCCGTTTGCAGCCCGGGCAAGAGCGATGAGAAGAAGAAAGGTGCCGGGCTGGGGTGTTTTTACCAATAAGGAACTCCAGGGCGGAGGAAGCTTGATTGATTATGGCTGCCATTTGCTTGACCTCTCGCTTTGGCTTTTGGGAAACCCGGCTGAAACGGAGGTATCCGGTACAGCTTACAATACATTAAGCAAAATGCCTGATCAGGTGAATCTATGGGGCAGTTTTGACCATCAATCCTTTGAAGTAGATGATCATGTGACAGCTTACATAAAATTTGCGAATGGCGCTTCCCTTCTTTTTGAGACTTCCTGGTCTGCGAATATTGAACAGGATGATGAAAGCCTCAGTCTTTCAGGGCAGTATGGAGGAATTGATTTATTTCCCTTCAGTTTAAATCAATCCAAACATGGAATGCTCCTGAATACACGTTCTGAATGGCTCCCGGGAGAAGATGACTATGCTTTAAAGCAGGCACGGAACTTTATTAACAGCTGTTTGGGCAGCGAAGAATTTATGGTTAAAGCAGAAGAAGCACTGCAGACAACCAGGATTATTGATGCGATTTACAGTAGCAGCAATCGAGAAATTTAAGAGAAGCCAGGAGGGGATTTTGTGAAGCTCGGCGTATTTACCGTATTATTTGCTGAGAAAAATTTTGAAGATATGCTCGATCATGTGAAAGCTGCAGGACTTAAGGCTGTTGAAATCGGAACGGGAGCCTATCCCGGTAACGCTCACTGCAGCCTGCAGGAGCTTTTGGAAAGCAATGAACTCCGGGATGATTACCTTAACAAGGTTTTGTCGAGGGGGCTAGAAATCAGCGCATTCAGCTGTCATGGCAATCCGATCTCACCTGATAAAGCATTTGCAAAGGAGTCAGACCGTGTATTATGCGACACGATTAAGTTAGCCAGCTTAATGAATGTTCCGGTTGTTAACTGTTTTTCCGGCACTGCAGGTGACGGGGATGGAGCAAAGCATCCGAATTGGCCGGTCGCACCGTGGCCGAATGAGTATGGAGAAGTGCTGAAATGGCAATGGGAGGAGAAGCTCATTCCTTACTGGAAGAAAGCAGGACAATTTGCCAAAGACCATAATGTGAAAATTGGTCTCGAACTGCATGGAGGATTTCTAGTGCACACTCCTTACACGCTTTTAAAATTAAGGGAAGAAACATGTGACGCCATTGGGGCCAATCTGGATCCAAGCCATTTATGGTGGCAGGGCATCGACCCTGTGGCAGCAATCAAGATACTGGGAAGAGAAAATGCCATTCATCATTTTCATGCAAAAGATACCTATATTGACCAGGAAAATGTGAATATGTACGGGTTAACGGATATGCAGCCGTATGGCAATGTGCAGACCAGGGCGTGGACATTCAGGTCAGTCGGATGCGGACACAGCCTGCAGGAATGGTCTGATATGATGAGCGCTTTGCGCACATTTGGTTATGACTATGTTGTCAGCATCGAGCACGAAGATCCGCTTATGTCGATTGAAGAAGGATTTACAAGAGCAGTAAGGAACCTAAAATCCATCTTAATCGAAGAGCAGCCTTCGGAAATGTGGTGGGTATAAAACAGGGAGGGGAAATAGCCCCTCTCTGTTTTTTCGACAAATTTCTCAAAAAGGGTTGACCATTTACGCTGATTTTAGTACTATAAAATAGTTGATTCGACAAAATGTATATTCATATTTGCATTTATGATTGAATATACATTCACAAACGCGGGTGTAGTTTAGTGGTAAAACCTCAGCCACGAGCGACACATCCATGAATCAACAGCGAGTTGCCTCGGCGCATAGGCTGCCTTGAATAATTTTTCAGAGGAAGAGGCATGCAAGAACGGGATAGAAGTCAGTAGTTAATAATTATATATAAACGCGGGTGTAGTTTAGTGGTAAAACCTCAGCCTTCCAAGCTGATGATGAGGGTTCGATTCCCTTCACCCGCTCCATACATAGCCAACGCAGTGTTTCGTTCAAAAAGAACGAGGTATTGCGTTTTTTCATGTTCTTTGGCTATTAAATAAAAAAATCGGGCGGCATCCGCAGATTCCACTCGATTTCTATAGAAGTGACTAACATTCAATGACCTTAAAGATTCCTTCTCCGCCATGCACTTGAGTGTACATGTTCATTAATGATTCTGTCATTTTTTCAGCCTTATCCGTTTCCAGAGAGGGGCGCAAATAAACAATTTGAACGGCATTGTTAGTCTGTTCGGTGACAGCTGTCCTTTCAGAGTCCACAAACGGACTGCCAAATGGCCCTTCCGCATCTTCACTGATTATTAAATTGGCAAGCGAATTGGGCCTTCCGTTTAAGCCGTTATATTCTTCGCCTTCTTTGCCTAACCTGATAGTCAGATGGCCTGAAAGCTTATCGGCATCATATAAGCCGATCGGTATTTGGTATTCCAGGGAAAAGAAATTGTTAATATCGATGGAGCTGTTGACCGGCTGCAGATAATTTTGTTTTTTAATTCTTCTGTAAAGTGCTTCTGCAGAATGGCGGTAGCGGTTTGGATCCTTGCCTGCCGTTTTGAAGATCTGCCGCCATTCTTTGATCCCTTCAAATTCTGTAACACTCTTGTCCTCTAAGTCAAAATAAATAGATTCCTGAAATAATTGGAGTCTGCCCTTTACCATTTGAGGAGATTGTCCGACTTCGATATTTTTATATGTAATAAATCCGACTTTAAAATGGGGCAATAATTTGCACAGCTCTGGAGCTATCATAATTTCCAAGCTTTCCACCTCCAAAATTACTTTAAAATAGTTTATCATAATAAGCGGTGATTCAATAAATTAAAGACTTTCCTGTATCTATCAGCCGCTTTGATGCAGTTCATTTTCACTTTGCTTGAATAAAGGGACCAGCGTTTTGAAGCATTTTATTTTCACTTTAGCTGAATAAGCGGTCACAAACCAGCGCTTTGACGCATTTTATTT
>NZ_JBYTDU010000011.1:30445-81732 GCF_058791715.1 Cytobacillus sp. EB106-05-05-XG126
TATTTTCACTTTAGCTGAATAAGCGGTCACAAACCAGCGCTTTGACGCATTTTATTTTCACTTTAGCTGAATAAGCGGCCTCAAACCAGCGCTTTGACGCATCTTATTTTCATTTTGGCCGAAGAAGCGGTATCTGTCACCGGCTTTGATACGGCTTGTTTTCATATAAATTAAATTTTCCATGAAAGGAGGTCATACAATGGACTTTGCACAATTCAAGCAGGAAGTGATTGAATACAGCAAAACAATTGGCATTGATAAAATCGGTTTTACGACAGCGGGCACATTTGATGAAATGAAAAATAGGCTGATTCGCCAGCAGGAGCTTCAATATCAGTCAGGATTTGAAGAGCCTGATATTGAGAAGAGGGTGAATCCCGGCCTGCTAATGGACAAGCCCCGGTCTATTATTTCCATTGCGGTTGCTTATCCTTCCAAAATGAAGGTAAGGGTTGTCAGCAAAAGAGGTGAAAGAAGGGGGATTTTCTGCCGGGCTTCATGGGGGAAGGATTATCATCATATCCTGAGGGAACGTCTTCAGAAGCTTGAGGAATTCATTCAGTCAAGAATTCCTGAGGCGATATGCAAATCCATGGTGGATACAGGTGAGCTGGTAGATCGGGCCGTTGCCCAGCGTGCCGGAATCGGCTGGAGCGGAAAAAACTGTTCCATCATCACACCGGAATTCGGATCGTATGTTTATCTTGGAGAAATGATAACAAATCTGCCTTTTGAGCCTGATAAGCCAATGGAAGACAAATGCGGAAGCTGCAATAAATGTGTTGAGGTCTGCCCGACAGGGGCTTTAATTCAGGGAGGTCAGCTTGATGCACAGAAATGCATTGCCTTTTTGACACAGACAAAGGGTTTTCTCGCAGAGCCGTATAGAGAAAAACTGGGGAATAGGCTTTATGGCTGCGACACCTGTCAAACTGTATGTCCTGAAAATAAAGGCAAGGATTTTCATCTGCATGATGAAATGGAGCCGGATCCGGAAGTGGCAAAGCCGCTTTTAAGGCCGCTTCTTTTTATCAGCAACCGTGAATTCAAAGAAAAATATGGCCCGGTCTCAGGTTCCTGGAGAGGGAAAAAGCCGATCCAGCGAAATGCCATCATCGCCCTGGCTCACTACAAAGATGAGACAGCGGCAGAAGACCTGATTAAAGTTATGAAAGAGGATCCGAGGCCGGTAATACGGGGAACGGCCGCATGGGCGCTCGGGAAAATAGGCGGGGAAAAATCACTCCTTGCACTAAAACAGGCATTGCAGCAGGAGAAAGACGGAGAAGTCATTGCTGAAATAGAAAAAGGTTTGAGTTTTTTTGAACAATGAGGGGGAGAAATCCCCCCTTTTTTTATAGCTTTTTTTCTGTATGACCGCAGAAGCTGGTCAGCTCGGCTGATTTACTGCAGGATTGCGCGAAAAATTAAGCAAAGTCCTTTGCTTCCTCTCATATGTATTGAATAGGAGAGGAGTGAGGTGCGTGAGGGACCAGCTTCATGAGCTGTTAAAGAAAAGAGTGCAGCAGTGCGTTTCCCATTCAAGAAGTTCAATTCATACATGCCCTAAGATTGAGAAAAAGAAAGAATCTCTTTCCGGCCGCTCCGGTGAGATTGTGAAAGCACAGGCAACCGGAAATGTGATCAGGGTCGGCGAGGAGAAGGAAGATGTGACTCCGGTCGAATATAGAGTTCACTTCAAATATCTAATTAAACAAAAAGGCATATTTTATTTGGAAGAAGAGATTGAAGAGCGGATAGCCGACTTCTATAAAGGAGTATTTGTTGAAGACCGGGAGAAAAATCCTTTTAAAGATAGTAAAAAAGAAGAAGTATCTTCAGACCGGGTATTTGAAGAAGAAGAAAGGTATGAGTATGAATATGACCGCATGAAGGCTGTACAGTATGCAGAAAAATGGTGGAACACTTATAATCCGGCCTATAAGAAATTTGATGTGGATTGCACCAATTATATTTCCCAGTGCCTTCATGCAGGCGGCGGCCCAATGAGGGGATACCCCAACCGCGGTAAAGGCTGGTGGATGAGAAGCGGGAATTGGAGCTACAGCTGGACAGTAGCGAATTCAATGCGGTGGTATTTGCCCAGTTCAAATTCAGGGTTGAGGGCTGAGGAAGTCTCCAGTGCGGATCAGCTCTTAATAGGAGATGTTATTTGCTACGATTTTCAGGGAGACGGGCGCTTTGACCATACAACAATCGTGACGGGCAAAGATGCATCAGGAATGCCCCTCGTCAATGCCCACACCTATAACAGCCGAATGCGCTATTGGGCTTACGAAGATTCAACAGCTTATACACCAAATATTAAATATAAATTTTTGACAATTACCGATGATCAGTAATTTGTATGGTGATTTCAACGTGATATAATAACACATGCAGATTTAATTTAGAGGTGAAAAAAGTGGGATTGCATGTAGTATTATATCAGCCGGAAATTCCGGCCAACACAGGCAATATAGCCCGTACCTGCGCGGCTACTGATACGACATTGCATCTGATCCGGCCGCTCGGCTTTTCAACAGATGATAAAATGCTGAAGCGGGCTGGCCTGGATTACTGGCAATTTGTAAAAATTGTTTATCATGATTCATTGGATGATTTCTTTAAAAGCACTGAACAAGGTGAATACTTCTATTTAACGAAGGATGGCACCAAGCCATATTCCACTTTTGACTATAGCAAAGTCGAGAAGGATTATTATTTTATTTTCGGCAAGGAAACGACCGGTCTTCCCAATGATGTTATTGAAAGAAACAAAGAGCGCTTGTTAAAGGTACCAATCAACAATAATATCCGTTCGCTTAACTTATCCAACACAGCTGCCATTCTTGTCTATGAAGCACTGCGCCAGCAGGAATACTTACATTTATCATAGGAAAACACAGGGCCTGAAAGATTATCAGGCCTTTTTCTTTGGAGAAAACTTTCTTCTCTGGGTAAAATGAAAAAGTACATATGGAAAGGATGAGATGTGATGAATGAAGTTACCAACTTGCTGATGGACCATCGTTCCGTCCGGAATTTTGAGGACAGGCCTCTGTCTAAAGAGCAGATTGAAACAATTGTACTATCTGCTCAAGCTGCTTCCACTTCAAGTTTTGTCCAGGCCTATTCAATAATCGGAGTGACAGATAAAGAAAAGAAAGCGAAACTTGCTGAAATGGCAGGCAATCAGAATTATGTAGCTGATAATGGCCATTTTTTCGTGTTTTGTGCTGATCTGCATCGTCATGAAGTCATCGGACAAATGGAAAATAAAAATGTAATCCCATCAATCGAAAGCACAGAGAAGTTTATGGTGGCTGTCATTGATGCTGCTTTGGCTGCGCAGAATGCTGCCATTGCTGCAGAATCGCTGGGACTTGGACTCTGCTATATTGGCGGAATAAGAAATAATCTGGAGGGAGTGGCTGAGCTATTAAAAACACCAGATCGTGTGATTCCTTTGTTTGGACTGGCTGTTGGCTACCCTTCCAAAAAGAACGACAAAAAACCGCGGCTCCCTTTTCAGCACATTTATCATGAAAATGAGTATAATCAGGATGAAACAGCATACCGCCAAGAGCTGGAAGTGTATAATAAAATCATTTCCGAGTATTATGATGAGCGTACAGGCGGCAAGCGGAAGGACACTTGGACCAGTCAAATTGCCGGCATGCTCGAAAAGCAGACACGCATGTATATGAAGGATTTTGTTCAGAAAAACAAGATGGATTTAAGCTAGGAGAATATTGAAATAAGAAAAAAGCTGCTGAATAGATCAGCAGCTTATTTTTTGCTTACGCCTGGCTTGTCATCATAGCCGGCAGTGAAAATAGCAGCAAGGAAAGCAACCATTACACCGATAATAATAATTGTACCCATGTATATGTAATCCTCCTTTAGCGGTATCTCAATAGGCAAGCATGTAAATATAAGCTTATTATAGCCCAAAAATGTATAACTGTGAATGAAAAGTATGGAGTTTTTTTTACAGTTAGATTCCTGCAGCAAAGTATTCCTAATAATTAATCCCCGTAAAAAGTACAAACCAAACTCTTAATAGTTTACGCATGTTCGATTGCCGGTGCGCATAGAGTATATTAATCGTCTCTGATAATGCGACAGGGGGAGGTCCTTATGGATATTCTAAAAAAAATTGAGATGTACAGACACGAGGAAGAAAAGCTTAAATGGGAAGGGACTTTTGGAGAGTATTTAGAAATTGTCAAAGAGAAGCCATGGGTTGCCCAGTCAGCACATTCGCGGGTATATAATATGATTAAGGATGCCGGTGTCGAAGAAGTGAAAGGGCAAAAACGATACCAATTTTTCAGCAATCAGCTCTTTGGATTAGAAGAAGCATTGGAAAGGCTGGTAGAAGAGTATTTTCACCCTGCTGCCAAACGCCTTGATGTCCGTAAAAGGATCCTTTTATTAATGGGTCCTGTCAGCGGCGGTAAATCAACATTAGTGACAATGCTAAAGAGAGGCTTGGAGCAATATTCCCACGCTGAAAGGGGCGCGGTCTATGCTATTAAGGGCTGCCCAATGCATGAAGATCCGCTTCATTTAATTCCGCATCACCTCCGCAAGGATTTTTATGATGAGTATGGAATAAGAATTGAAGGAAACCTATCGCCATTGAATAGTATGCGTCTTGAACAGGAGTATGGCGGCCGCATAGAAGATGTTTTAATTGAACGAATCATTTTCTCCGAAGACCGCAGGGTGGGGATTGGAACTTTCAGCCCTTCAGATCCGAAATCCCAGGATATTGCTGATCTGACTGGAAGCATTGACTTTTCAACTATTGCTGAATATGGTTCAGAATCCGATCCTCGTGCCTACCGTTTCGACGGGGAACTGAATAAAGCAAACCGCGGTATGATGGAATTCCAGGAAATGCTGAAGTGTGACGAGAAGTTTTTATGGCATTTATTATCCCTGACTCAGGAAGGCAACTTTAAAGCCGGACGCTTTGCCCTGATTTCGGCAGATGAGCTAATTGTCGCTCACACGAATGAAACAGAGTATCGTTCATTCATTTCCAATAAAAAGAATGAAGCTTTGCATTCCAGGATAATCGTTATGCCAATCCCATATAATTTAAAGGTTTCAGAGGAAGAGAAGATTTACGATAAAATGATCCGTGAAAGCGATGTTTCCAATGTGCACATTGCACCGCATACTTTAAGAGTGGCAGCGATGTTTACGATTTTAACCCGCATGAAGGATCCGAAAAAAGGCGATATTGATTTAGTTAAGAAAATGCGTTTGTATGATGGAGAGAGTGTTGAAGGCTATAATAGAGCAGATGTGGAAGAATTGAAAAAAGAGCATGCAGATGAGGGCATGAGCGGCATTGACCCGCGTTATGTCATCAACAGGATCTCTTCGACAATCATCCGCAAAAATATCACAAGCATCAATGCGCTGGATGTATTGCGATCGCTAAAAGAAGGATTGGATCAGCATCCATCCATTACTCCAGAGCTTAAGGAAAGATATCTGAACTTTATTTCTCTGGCCCGCAAAGAGTATGATGATATCGCTAAGAAAGAAGTCCAAAAGGCATTTGTTTACTCCTATGAAGAATCTGCGAAAACGCTTATGGAAAACTATCTTGATAATGTTGAAGCATACTGCAATAAAGCGAAACTGCGCGACCCATTAACCGGTGAGGAAATCAGTCCGGATGAAAAGCTGATGCGCTCAATCGAAGAGCAGATTGGCATCTCCGAAAATGCGAAGAAAGCATTCAGGGAGGAAATCCTCATCCGCATCTCCGCTTATGCCAGGAAAGGCAAGCGCTTTGATTATAATTCGCATGACCGTCTGCGCGAAGCCATTCAGAAGAAACTCTTTGCCGACCTGAAGGATGTCGTGAAAATCACAACATCTTCAAAAACGCCGGATGAGCAGCAGCTGAAGAAGGTGAATGAGGTAGTAGCACGTCTGATCGACGAACATGGATATAACTCCACATCAGCAAACGAACTGCTCCGCTATGTGGGAAGCTTGCTGAATCGATAAATGGAGGGCCTGGCAGTATTGCTGCCAGGCTTATTTTTTAGTATGTAATTAATAGATTTAATACATATAAAAAAAGAGGCTTCGAAAAGCCTCTTCATCCATTTTTGTCGATTTTTAATGCGGGTTCTTTCTTTTTTTTCTGGCATTCCGGACAGATTGGCTTATTTTCAAGGTAAACGGTCCGCTCAAATATCGATAATTCACCGCACCAGCTGCAGCAAAGGATTTCACTCATAAAATCCCCCCCTTTTGTATAATCCTATTTACACTTGGCCATAATTATGCCTGCAGAATCAGTATAAAAGTTTAGATTAGCCCGTTTAGGGGTATATATACAGCAGAGGTGATATTCATGAAAAAGAAAGAATTAGATAAGGATTATACACCGAGAAACAGCTCAATGGCAGAAAATATTGAGGAAATGGAAAACCTGGGCAAGCAGATGGAAAATCTCCGGACCAATAAAGAATTAAAAGAGGATTACGATAAATATCCGGATCCTATTCAGAATAAAAACAAGGACAAGAACCTTCGCTAACCGCGGAGGTTTATTTTGTATAAAAAATGGGCTTGTCCAAAAGATGCTTCGAATGTCTTATTGTCAAAATTATTTGTAAATTATTTTGTCTTCCCGCATATGATAGAGTAATAAACATTTCTTTGTATTGGTGCATGAATATCAAAATCACTGCCGGGAAATGAATCTATGAAATGAAGGCAGACTGCTGAAATGGGGATGTTTCATCTTTTTTGACACTCGCGATATTGTATGTTGGAAAGCTGTAATGTGTGAAATTTAATTTAAAAGGAGGGGTTAACATGACGAATGTCAATAACCATCAGTTTGTGATTTCCCAAGAAGATTGGTCCCTCCATCGCAAAGGCTATGATGACCAGCAGCGTCATCAGGATAAAGTCCAGGAAGCAATCCGCAACAATTTGCCTGATTTAATAACGGAAGAAAACATTGTAATGTCGAATGGGCGGGAAGTGGTAAAGATTCCGATTCGCTCATTGGATGAATACAAAATCCGTTATAACTATGATAAAAACAAACATGTCGGCCAAGGCGATGGAGATAGCCAGATTGGAGATGTAGTGGCCCGTGACGGATCCGGCAGCAAGAAAGGACCCGGAAAGGGGCAAGGAGCAGGCGACCAGGCAGGCGAGGATTATTTTGAAGCAGAAGTATCACTGATGGAAATTGAAGAAGCTTTATTTAAACAATTGGAATTACCTAATTTAAAGAGAAAAGAACAGGATGAAAATGTGATAGAGGATATTGAATTTAATGACATCAGAAAGACAGGGTTAATGGGCAATATTGATAAGAAAAGGACCATGATGTCGGCATTTAAGCGCAACGCAATGAAGGGAAAGGCAGCGTTCCACCCGATTTATAAGGAAGATTTGAAGTTTAAGACCTGGAACGAAATTGTAAAGCCTGATTCAAAGGCTGTCGTGCTTGCGATGATGGATACGAGCGGATCGATGGGGATATGGGAAAAGTATATGGCCAGAAGCTTTTTCTTCTGGATGACGCGGTTCCTGAGAACCAAATATGAGACAGTTGAAATTGAATTTATTGCCCACCATACAGAAGCAAAAGTGGTTTCAGAAGAGGACTTTTTTTCAAAAGGAGAAAGCGGTGGAACGATTTGTTCATCTGCCTACCGAAAAGCACTTGAGCTGATAGATGCCAAGTACGATCCGCGTAAATTTAATATTTACCCTTTCCACTTCTCAGACGGTGATAACCTGACCTCTGATAATGCCCGCTGTGTCAAGCTGGTGGAAGACCTGATGAAGGTGTCCAATATGTTTGGATACGGTGAGGTCAACCAGTACAACCGCCACTCGACCCTGATGTCCGCCTATAAAAATATCAAAAATGATGATTTCCGATATTTTATTCTTAAGCAAAAAGCAGATGTATTCCATGCGATGAAAAGCTTTTTCAAACAGGAAGAGGATAAGAAGAAATATGCCTAAAGAGAGGGAAACCTCTCTTTTTGTTTCAGCAAAAAGCCCCCATTTTCAGGGGGCTGCTGCTATTTAAGCCTGTCCTTTGTAAGCACTTCTTCCCGATTTACTTCACCACTGGTTTTCACCTCTGCTGAAGTATGTGAATGCTGTACACGACTGGAATTATCGTTGACACAGCATGTATCAGCGGATTTATCTGCCAGTGTTTTGATATCCGATTCATGGACAACCTCCCGGGCTGAAGCACTCTCCATATATCCTTCAGAGTTTTCGGCAGTGATTCTCTGGTTGTCCTGAGTGGAGTTTGGATATTTCCCATAATAGTCAGCGATTAAAACATACTTTCCGTCAAAAACCATGCCTGCGTATTGATCCAGGTCATGTTCATCAAACCGTGTACCATCTTTTTTATCGGGATCAATTCCTGAACTTGTGGCAGGGTCTTCTCCCATGAAAAGAGCTTTAACAGAATCAAGAAAGCGCTGATTGCCCAGCTCCTGGGAACCGACTATTCGCAAGTTCACTCCGTAATTGTCTGCAAAGCTCTCAAGATTTGCGCCATCCTTTGAGACGATCACGAGATTTTCCTTCTGATATCCATTTGACCCTGCACCTTCAATGGCTTCTTTAAGCTCTTGCTGTGTATCGTATCCGCCTATTAATATATTCTTCTTCATATTTTTCACTCCCAGTGTATTATGATATTTTTTTATTTTCCCTGATTTGCAGGCGGAGAAACGTTCTTTTACTTTTGAAGTCAGGATGCAATAGCATATAGTCCGTATTTGGCACAAGCCATAAAAATTAATAAAACTCAAAGAATACAGTATGATAAAGAGATAATAACTGAATTGAATTGCTGCTGGAGGTGGGCAGATATGGAGATTGAGAAACTGACTAAAAGGTTAAGGAACAGAACCCCAATCATTTTGGGGAGTGAGCGATTTTCGAAGTTCGCTATTTTGCTTCCGCTGGTTGAAATCAATAATGAGGTACATGTCCTATTTGAAGTACGTTCACTAAAAATGAGAAGGCAGCCTGGGGAGGTATGTTTCCCCGGCGGAAGGATAGATCCGGAAGATAGGGATGAAGAGCATACGGCCATCCGTGAAACCTCTGAGGAACTCGGTGTGGGCGATGACAGCATCACAAATGTTTCCCCGCTGGATTACATGATTTCCTTCGGTCAAATTATTTACCCTTATGCAGGCATTATCCAAAACCCAGACAAGATTGTGCCGAACCCTGATGAAGTAGAAGAGGTTTTTACTGTGCCTCTGTCATTTCTGAAAAAAGTAAAACCGGAAACGTATCACGTGAATTTTAAGGTAGAGCCAGAAGAAAATTTCCCTTTTGATTTGATTGCCGGAGGTGAAAATTACAATTGGCAGACAAGAAGAGCGGAAGAGGTATTTTACTATTTCCAGGATAAGGTCATCTGGGGGCTGACTGCCAGAATTCTTAAGCATTTTCTTGAGATCATAACGGAAGATTTCAATGAAAGTGAAAGCGTCTGAAGAAAATAATTTTTCAAAAAAGGTTGACGCAGACCTGATAAATGTTTATGATTCATATAAATTGAATACTTAGAAACTTCTTATCAAGAGAGGCGGAGGGACTGACCCTATGAAGCCTCGGCAACCAGCATTCATGCACGGTGCCAAATTCAGAGGAATACATTTTCCGAAGATAAGAAGGCGGAATGAACGGAATATTAATTCAAACCCCTTCTTGTCTGTAATGGACGGAAGGGGTTTTTTGTTTTTACGGCGGCTTTATAAATTTTATCAAGGGGGAATAAATAATGTCAGCGATAACGATCGGGCTATTGGGGTTTGGAACTGTAGGAAAAGGAGTGTATGAAACAATCAGAAAGCATCAGGAAAGGCTTCAGGCGATACTTGGGAAAGAAGTGAAGGTTTCAGCTATCCTGGTCAAAAATGTGAATAAACATTCTTTGCCTGATGAAGAGGTGCTTTTAACAGATGACTTTCAGGATATTATTGAGCTTCCAAAGCTTGATGTCGTAATTGATGCCATTGTTGGCAGGGAGCCGGGCTATACGTATCTGCGCCAGGCCATATCGAGAGGATGCCACGTCATTACAGCGAATAAAGAGATGTTTGCATTTCATGGAAGTGAGCTTGCGAGGCTGGCAAAAGAAAAGAATGTATCACTGGGATTTGAAGCAACAGTCGGCGGCGGAATCCCCATCATTCAGACCATCAGGCAGCTGCTGAATGCCAACAGGATCGAACGGATTGAAGGAATTTTAAATGGCACATCCAATTTCATTTTGACAAGTATGCGCGAGGAGAACGTATCATTTGAAGAAGCATTGAAAATCGCTCAGGAAAAAGGCTATGCAGAAGCCGATCCTAAAAACGATATCGAAGGATATGACGCCTTTTACAAAGCAGTTGTTCTGAGCGAGCTTGTATTCGGGAAAGCGCCGGAACAGGAATACTCTGTAAGAGAAGGCATTACTGATATTACGATTGAACAAATCCGTTTGGCTGATTCGCTGGGGCTGAAATTTAAACATATAGCATCAATTCAGAAGGAAAAAGATTCTGTCCGCTGTACAGTAAAGCCGGTCCTGACAGGAGAATCTCATCCTTTATACAGAGTAGAAGGCGTGCAGAATGCCGTTTCAATCGATGCGGATATTGTCGGAAATATCAGTTTGCAGGGACCTGGAGCAGGCATGTTCCCGACAGCGAGTGCGATTATTGAAGATCTGATTCATGTGGGCAAAGCCGATTTACCTTCAGTATTTGAGGAAGCTGGATCGGAAGAAAATGTTCCTGAACAGCCGCTCTGGGTTATATTGGGTGATGCTGAAGGATATGAATTCCCTGAGGGAGTTGAAATCGCCAGCAAAGTGTCAGAACAGGCCCTGATCGTTAAGGGAGCTGCAGAAGCTGTGTCATTATTAGACAAATCCGGTTTGAAGGCTTATCAAGTGCTTGGAGATTATGCAGTCACGGCAGGGAAGTATAAGCAGGTACAGCCGGTCTAAAAAACAGAAGGGGCAAGCCTTTGAGCTGCCCCTCCTGAAGTATGTTTAGAGATGGTGGATACTAAGCCTGCTGTTTATTAAATAAAGGATTATTTAATCCGGAATACAGGTCTTTAACATGAACTGTTACTATCTTAGCGCCAATCTGGACATGGACCATATTATCAAAAACAGCTGTTACCAGGCCGTTTAATGAAACATTCGCACCAATATTTAGATCTTTGCCGGGAGATTTAACATTTTTCTTGTTTGCCATCGTAACACCATCCCATTCCAATTTATTGAAACTTATACATAGAATATTGCCTTTTTATAGTAAAATAAACGCTTTAATAAAAAAAGTCCAGTAAAATAGCTTGTTTTTTTATCGACAAATTGCAATGAAATTAGACACTTATCTAAAAACAGCAGATGGTACGTTGAACTGCCTCCATAGGAAGAGGATGAAAAGAATGGACAGTCCCCATGCGGCAGCTGGCCGCTTGTGGTGCACCCAAAGGATGGTAAACATAACAGCATTGAAAAGAATCGACCATTTTAAACTCCAGCCATTATCGTACTTTATCAAATTTAATTTGATGTCAACAACCTCATTTACAGTATAGAGAAGGACCCAGCCTAAAATATAAAGCAGTTTCTTAATAAGTTTGCCACCAGGAAATCTGTATAAATAGATCAAAATGGTTACCGGATACTTTACAGCCATTATGGAAAAACTGACATGGGTATTTGTAAGATTCACCTTCTCATCGACCCCCTGTGGATCATATGTCCACATCGGATAAAAGTCTGAGAGCAGATATAAATATAAAAAGTCCCCTAATATGTAAAAAAGGATGGTGGGATAATACATTTTCCAATTTCTCCAGTCACCCCACTTCCATAGAGCGAAAATCCACAAAAAAGCATAAAGAGCATTCATCCATTCACCTCTTCCCAGAGCGCACAGTTATTCCTATCCTATCCAATTTAAGAAAAAATAAAAAAACTAAGCAGGTTAAGACAAATAAATAACCGGAAAACCCAATCAGAAGGGGGCTTTCCGGTTGCTTTTTTACATAGCTGTTATTTTCTGTTCCGTGATACATAAGGACTATCCGCCATCCAGAATCTCCAGGGATAATCCCGTGCTTCACCGGAATTATCAATGCCTATTCGTTTTCCCCGTTTGATTTCCCCGGGAGGGATTCCTTTAGCAATCATTAGAGGAGGGCTGGTAAAATGGCGGCCATAATCATCTATTGTTATATCAAGGGCTTTAGTTAATTTACCGGGACCATTAGTGAGGTTTTTAAGATCTTCCATCTTACGTCTTTTCTTCATTAACTCAAGTCCTTCGACAGGTTCAATCCCTCTGATCAATACAGCTTCCGGCTTTTCTTTTGGGCCGCTTACCACATTAACAAGGCAATGGGTATGCATCACATAAGTGTAGACAAAACCGGGTTCATTGAACATGATCTCGGTCCTTTTTGTTCTCCTGTTTCCAAAGCTGTGTGCTGCTCTGTCTTCCGGGCCCATATAAGCTTCTGTCTCAACAATATAGCCTGATGCCATTCCTTCTTCAGTTTCTTTGATCAATAAGCAGCCCAGAAGTGCTTCAGCCAGCTGAAGCGTCGGCTGCCGGTAAAAACTTTCTGGAAGAGGAGCATATTGTGTTATTTCCTTCATAGTCAATCTCTCCAATAGTATTTTATGAGGTTCAGTCTTATGTTTTTACCCTGTGCTATTTTTTCATAACCATACCCAGTATAATAGCAAAAGGAATACAAGACAGGATGTGTGGATTAATGAATAAAAATATCGGTTTTATCGGATGCGGAAAAATGGCTCAGGCAATAATCGGGGGTATATTAAAATCTGATCTGGTGAATGCAAGGCAGATTATTGCTTCAGCGAAAACGGAGAAGACGCTTGTTGACGTTAAAAGCAGGTGGGATATACAAACACGCTTTTCTAATAGTGAGGCAGCTGAGGTAGCAGATATACTGTTTCTGGCTATTAAGCCTGATGCGCATGCTGCGGTTATTGAAGAAATTAAAGATAGCATTACTTCCCATACAATTATCATAACGATTGCAGCAGGCATAAGTCTTTCTTTTATGGAAAAGTCATTTGGCAGAAAGATTAAAGCAGTCCGTTCCATGCCTAATACCCCATCATTGGTAGGTGAAGGCATGTGTGTTCTTTCAGCGAATGAATCGCTATCTCCTGAGGAGATGGAAGATGTAATCAAAATATTTTCATGTATTGGCAGAGCAGCGGTTATGGAAGAAAAGATGATGGACGCAATTCCGGCTATCAGCGGTTCTTCGCCCGCTTATGCCTATATCTTCATTGAAGCATTGGCAGATGGAGGTGTAAAAGCCGGATTGCCCCGTGATCAGTCTTATGAGCTTGCAGCACAGGCTATTTTGGGGGCAGCCAGGATGGTGCTGGAAACAGGCAAGCATCCTGCGGAATTGAAGGATGAGGTCTGTACTCCAGGAGGTGCAACAATAGAAGCTGTTGCCGAACTGGAGAGAAAAGGGTTCCGTTCAGCGGTCCTGAGTGCGATGGAACAATGCTTTGAAAAGACAAAGGCACTTTCCCGGAAAAATAATTAGCCAAGAATTATCTATCTGGACCCGGCACTTTTTATACTGCCGGGTTTTTCAATGGTTTTAGGCACAAATAAAAAGAAAAACAAGAACATTCCACAGCTAAATGGAATATATAATAAGAAAATTTAAATTTTAATTCCGACTTGACTCATAGGAATACATGTATTATAGTAAGTCATTATGATAACATCTTTTGGGGAGGATTCAGTCCGATGAGTACAGGACTTTTAGTTTTAAATATTATCGTAATGCTGCTTCTTTTAGGCGCATTATTCTTTATGCAGAAAAAGCATATCTCATTCTCAAAGCGTGTGTTTACAGCGCTTGGTTTAGGGATCCTGTTTGGCTTCGCACTTCAGCTGATATATGGACCGGGTGCTGAGGTTATTGCCAAATCAGCAGACTGGTTTAATTTAGTTGGCGGAGGTTATGTGAAGTTCCTGCAAATGATCGTCATGCCGCTTGTCTTCATTTCGATTTTAGGTGCTTTTACTAAACTGAAATTAACAAATAATATTGGAAAAATAAGTGTCCTTATCCTTGGACTGCTTGTAGGTACCACTGCAGTTGCTGCTGCTGTCGGAATTGCAACAGCTGTCGGTTTTGACCTGGAGGCTGTCCAAATCAGCGGAGGGGATGCTGAGACTGCCCGCGGCCAACAGCTTGAAGAAACCTATCAGGGCATTGAAGGAAGAACGTTCCCGCAGCAAATGCTTGATTTGCTTCCGGCCAACCCATTCCTTGATTTTACAGGGGCAAGACCAACATCTACGATTTCAGTCGTTATCTTTGCAGCCTTTTTAGGGATCGCTTATCTTGGTGTGAGAAGGAAATCACCAGAGCAGGCTGAACTCTTTGCGAAAATTGTGGATGCATTCTATGCAATCATCATGCGAGTTGTTACATTAATTTTACGCTTGACACCATATGGAGTTTTGGCAATCATGACGAAAACAGTCGCCATGAGTGATTTTGACTCCATTTTGAATTTAGGAAAATTTGTTATTGCTTCTTATGTGGCACTAGCCATTATGTTCCTGATTCACCTGCTGCTTTTAACATTAAGCGGATTAAATCCAATCACATACTTGAAAAAAGCATTCCCGGTATTGACCTTTGCTTTTACGTCAAGAACAAGTGCGGGTGCATTGCCTTTGAATATTAAAACGCAAAAGTCACTCGGTGTTCCTGAAGGAATTGCCAACTTTGCAGGATCATTCGGCCTTTCCATTGGCCAAAATGGATGTGCGGGAATCTATCCGGCCATGCTTGCTGTAATGATTGCTCCGACTGTGGGCATTAACCCGCTGTCACCGGGATTTATCTTTACTCTCATTCTCATTGTAGCGATCAGCTCCTTTGGTGTGGCAGGGGTCGGCGGCGGTGCGACATTCGCAGCGATCCTGGTACTATCTGCCCTTGATCTGCCTATTGCACTGGCTGGTTTGCTGATCTCCATTGAGCCGCTAATCGACATGGGACGCACAGCCCTTAACGTCAGCGGATCTATGACTTCCGGTATCCTAACGAGCCGAATCACAGGTGAAATGGATGGAAACCTTTATAACGATATAAATGAAAAAATTGAAGCAGAAGCATAAGAAAAATCGACAGGTGCCTGGCACCTGTCGATTTTTTTCATTTGACCGTCTTTTTTATAACCGTTAAGGACGTCATGGCGCCCACGAATAGTATGGTTATAAACGAGTACAGGAATTTTTCAATACCGACTATCTTTAATCCGCTTAAAATAACCAATCCATCAATTGCGAATATCAAAGCGCCGATATTAATAGGAAGGAGCTTTGTCATCAGCTGTGCCAGCAGGTCTGTACCCCCTGTGCTGGTTTCATAACGGAGCATAAGGCCGATCCCAAAACCCACCAGGCATCCCCCTAAAATGGAGCTGGGCAATATGGAAAGCTCAAAATTCCCCCGTATTTCCGAGAGCAAATCAATAATAAAGGATGAAATCAGAAGGCCATGCAGGCTATAGAAGAAGTATTTTTTCTCGTAAAACCAGGCAAGTACATATAATGGAATGCTCAGGACAATCATGCTCAATCCAGTGGGAAATTCGTAGTAATAATGAAGGATCAGCCCTATGCCAATAATGCCCCCGTCAAGTAAATGGTGGGGGACAAGGAAGCCGTTAATGCCAATGCCTAATAATAAACTTCCTATTAAAGTTACAAGCAGCTTTTCAAACATAAGCCCATCACCCTAACTTGTCCATTCTTTACTTCTAGAATATGAAGGTTCAGGGATGAAATAGAAGCGGTTCCATGCAAAAAAAAGCTTGTCCGGATTGGACAAGCTTTTGATCTTATTCAGCTGGCGCTTCCGGTTAGTGAGGCAGGAACGCAAGCTGGTAAAAGAATAATACTGCAAATAAATATACAAGGGGATGAACGTCTCTCCATTTCCCTTTTACCACTTTCATAAGCGGATAAGCGATAAATCCAAGTGCAATACCTGTAGCAATACTGGATGTCAGCGGCATGCTTAAGATAATCAGGAATGCAGGGAATGCTTCATCAAGTTCATTCCATTTAATATGAGAAATACTGCCCATCATCAGACTTCCAACGATAATCAGGGCAGGTGCAGTAATGGCAGCAAGACCTGATACCGCACTGACAAGAGGTCCGAAGAAAGCTGAAAGCAGGAACAAACCTGCAACAGTCAAGGTTGTTAATCCTGTTCTTCCGCCGACTGATACACCTGTTGAAGATTCAATATAGGCTGAAGTCGGACTTGTACCGAACATGGCACCGATAGAAGTAGCGATGGAATCCGACAAAAGGGCCTCACGTGCTCTGGGCATCGTTTTGCCTTTCATTAATCCGGCCTGCTGGGCAACACCAATCATCGTTCCGGTTGTATCAAAAATCGTTACAAGCAGGAAGGAGAAAACAACGGCGTATAAACTGTGCTGGATAACATCTCCGATTGCTTCGAATGGATTTAAAATGATGATCCCATCCGGAAGCGAAGGCAATGAAACAAATCCCTGGTCAAAAGAAAGCTGTCCTGTAAAGAAGGCAATCAGGGCAGTGATAATCATGCCGAAAAATAAAGCCCCGTTAATCCCGAGCGTCATGAGAATTAATGTTACAGCAAGGCCGACAAGAGCAAGAATGGATTGAGGAGAATGCAAGTCTCCGAGTGCAACAAGATTTGTTGGGTGGCTTGTAATCAGCCCGGTTAAGCGCAACCCGATAAAGGCGATAAACAACCCGATTCCGGCAGTAATTCCGTGCTTTAAATTATCCGGTATTGCAATAATCAGCTTTTCCCGGAAAGGGGTAAGTGACAATATAATAAAGATAATACCAGCAATAAATACTGCTGAGAATGCAGTCATGTAATCTATATTTCCGTGGGTGCCGACAACAGAGTAAGCAAAATAGGCGTTCAGGCCCATTCCCGGTGCGATGGCAATTGGATAATTGGCGAACAGTGCCATCCATAGAGTACCTGCGACAGTTGCAATAATGGTTGCAGAAAAGACTTGCTCAAAAGGTACACCTGCATCAGATAAGATGACAGGGTTTACGACCACAATATAAACCATTGTTAAGAAAGTTGTGATGCCTGCCAAGACCTCAGTCTTTACGTTTGTTTGATTTTCTTTTAATTTGAACATAAAAAGTCCCCCATAAACTATAACTTCTTTCAGGTTATATGTGTTATTGATAAATACGAACGTTTAGAAAGCACAAATTATATAATATTCGTTTTTAATGTAAATTTCAAGACCTTATTGTTATTATTCTATATATTGGCTGTTTCATCCTAATATATAGAAAAAAGCTACTCTAATGCAATTTTGCTTCCCCCTGAAATAAAAAAGTGTTGATTCTCAATAGAGGATGCTTATAAACTAAGGTCAAACGACAACGAAATGGGGTTGGCCTATGTTTGCAAATCTTAAAACCATGAATCTTAGTCAGCAGGCCGAATATTTAACAAAGGCCCTTGTGCAGATGGAGAGCTATAACCATTCAGATGGAGAAGGGCATAAAGCTGAATTTCTAAAGGAAGTAATCTGTTCGTATCCATCTTTTCAGGATAATGATCATTTAGTATGGACCCAGGAAATCCCCGGAGATGAATTGGGACGCAAGAATGTGTTTGCCTTCCTCAAGGGGAGGGAGATGAGCAAAAAGACCATTATATATCTGGCCCATTTGGACACGGTCGGCACAGAGGATTTTGGTCCCATTCAGGGCATGGCCCATAATCCAGATAAACTTCAGGAGTTTTTTAAACAATACGACTCTGATCCGGAAGTGCAGGAAGATGCCCGGTCCAATGAGTGGCTTTTTGGAAGAGGGGCATTGGATATGCAGAGCGGAATTGCTGTCCATCTGGCCAATCTCCTGTATTTCTCGGAAAATCCCGGTGAGCTGGAAGGCAATTTGCTGGTTATGTTCAACGCTGATGAGGAGGGTGAGCATAAAGGAAGCAGAGCAGCGCTTTCCGAATTGCTGAGACTGAAAGAAAAGATGGGCCTGGAATATATGACTGCCATAAATAATGATTTTATCTCGCCATTGTATGACGGAGATACCACTAAGTATATCTACACGGGTACAGCAGGCAAGATTTTGCCGTGTTTCTCCATTTTCGGAAGGGAGACCCACGCTGGTGAAAGTCTTGCAGGAATTGATCCTACATTAATTGCTGCAGAGCTGACTGCGCGCATCAGCCAGAATTTTCAGCTGACTGAGAAGCTGGAAGGAGAACTGGTGCTTCCGCCAAGCTGTTTATATATGAGGGATGATAAAAAACGATATGACGTTCAGACGGCAGTGGGCTGCAGGGTTTATTTCAATTATTTTTTCTATGAGAAACCTCTGAAGCAGCTATCGAAAGAACTGAAAATGATTGCAGAAGATGCGGCCATCGCTGTTGAGCACCGCCTGGAAGGTGCCTATAAGGATTTTCGGACCGTCAATAAGCTGCCGGAAAGACAGCTGGACTGGGGAACAGAAGTGACGGCTTTAGATGAGTTTCTTGTCTATCTTGAAGAAAAGGGCATCGATACTGTAAGTGTTATGGAAGAAGCAAGGAATAAGAGCTCACTTCATGAAACTGATGCCAGAATGATTGCTTTTGATATTGTAGAAGCTCTTCACAAATCAGACCCTGAGAAAAAACCCAGATTGATTCTTTTTTATGGAACACCCTTTCTTCCTGCCAACACGATTGATGTGACTGCAGAAAGAGGCATCTTTTTAAAAAGTTGTCTGGAGGAAGTGCTTGCTGAAGAGGCTAAGAAAACAGCCGAAACATTCAAAGTCCGCAAATATTTCCCTTATTTATCAGATGGAAGCTTTTTATCTTTTGATGGCTCGGATGAGGACATACAATCTCTTAAAAAGAATTTTCCCGCATTGAACAACCTGTTTCCGATTCCATTAAAGGCGATGAGGGATTTGAATATACCTGTAATTAACCTTGGTGTTTATGGCAAAGCTGGCCACAAGTGGACTGAGCGGGTCTATAAACCCTATACATTTGACATTTTGCCTGAGGTTATCCGAAAGCTTACAAAAAGAATACTTGAAAAGCAGGTAAATTAAATCTCTCGCCTTTCGAGGCAGAAGTAACTTTAACTGGAAAAAAGCGTCTAATGTAAGGAGAGAATTTCGGGAGGTGACAAAATGATAAAGGCTGTAATTTTTGATTTTGATGGAACCATTGTAGACACAGAATCTTTGTGGTATAAGGTCTTTAAGCAAATTCTGTTTGAAGATTACGGATTTGATCTTGGGCTGGAGGATTTTGCGAAGGGCATTGGCACTACAGATGATATTCTTTTTAATTACATTGATGATAAATTAGGTATTAAAGTTAATCGCAAATCTATACAGGAAAAAACAGAAAGAGCGTTCCAGAGCCAAAGGGATATTTTAATTCTTAGAGAAGGGGTTCAGGAACTGATAGGAAAATGCAGTGAAAAAGGCCTAAAGCTTGGAGTTGCATCCAGCTCAGGAAGAGAGTGGGTTAAGCATTATTTAAAACACTTTGGAATCGAGTCTCTATTTCAAACGGTCAAAACAAAAGAAGATGTTGAAAAGGTAAAACCTGATCCTGCTCTTTACATAAAGGCACTTGAAGAAATGGGCGTTGAACCGGAAGAAAGTTTGGCCATCGAAGATTCTGTAAATGGATCAATTGCTGCTGTTCAGGCAGGAATGCACTGTGTGGCCGTTCCTAATGATGTAACCCATTTTCTTTCCTTTCATGAGAAGGTTAATCGGTACAAGGCTTTTTCTGAAATACCCATTGATGAACTGATAATGGGGCAAAGCAGCAGATAAAAAAAGGAGCAGGCTAAGCCCGCTCCTTTTAAAATTAAAAAATCGCATTCAAGATGAGGTAAACAATACCCGCTAATGTTGCTGATATCGGCAATGTGATTACCCATGTAATAAGCATTCTCTGTGCAGTTCCCCATTTAACACCTTTAAGTCTGTGGGCAGATCCTACACCCAGGATAGAAGAGGAGATAACATGAGTAGTACTGACTGGCAAATGAATATATGTAGCGCCGAAGATGATCATTGCACCTGTTAAGTCAGCAGCCACTCCATTAATCGGGCGGATCTTCATGATTTTTCCGCCGACTGTCTTAATGATTTTCCAGCCGCCGATGGAAGTCCCGAGACCCATTGCTAATGCACAGGAAAACTGTACCCAAAATGGTATATCAGTTGAAGTGACATAGTTGTTTGCTATAAGTGCCATTGTAATAATACCCATGGCTTTCTGTGCGTCATTTGTTCCATGTGTATAAGATTGCAGAGCTGCTGTGAAAATCTGGAACAGCCTGAAGTTCCGATTTGTTTTAGTCAGGTTGTTGTTTTTGAAAACAATCTTAAAGATGCTGTAAACAATAAAACCGGCTGCAAATGCAATTAACGGCGAAAAGATAAGTGCTTGAAGGATTTTTAAAAACCCCTGATAGTTTAAAGCTGAAAATCCTGCTGCGGCAATCGCAGCACCGGCAATTGATCCTATGATTGCATGGGAAGAGCTGCTTGGGATGCCATAATACCAAGTCAGCAGATTCCAGAATATCGCAGCAACTAAAGCAGCCAGAATGACAAGAGAACCATTCTGCAAAGTGAAAGGGTCCACTATATCCTTTGTTATGGTTTTGGCAACCCCAGTAAATGTCATGGCACCAACAAAGTTCATGACGGCAGCCAATAGGATGGCATGCCTTGGTTTAAGAGCCTTCGTGGAGACAGAGGTAGCTATTGCGTTTGCCGTATCATGAAATCCATTGATAAAATCAAATGCCAGAGCTCCAATGACAATTAAGATTGTAATAATAAATACTGCATCCATTGTGATCGCCCCTTAAGCATTTTTCATGATGATGGTTTCAAGCGTATTGGCGACATTCTGGCAGCTGTCCGCAATATCTTCAAGTGTTTCATAAATTTCTTTATACTGAATGATGCGAATAGGATCTTTTTCAGTAGCAAACAGATGCTTGATTGACTGACGGCGGACTCCATCACACTTGGATTCGTAATCTTTGATTTTGATTGCATGATCTCTTATTTGCAGTAATTTCTTAGTTGAAAGAAGTTCAACAGATTTTTCAATTTCAATTGCACAGTTCTTAATCGCATCCACGAACTTCAGCATAAATTCATCAGCCTGTGTCATGGAATACATTTCAAATAAATCAGCACATTCCTCAAATCCATCCAGCACATCATCCATGCTCATGGCGAGGTGAAGAATATCTTCTCTTTCAATCGGCGTAATAAAAGCGTTATTTAACTCCTTAATGACTTCATGTACATAGGAATCGCCTTTTGTTTCATAGTCCTTCATCGTTTTTGAAAAGGTTTTTAAATCACTGACATTGTTGATCTTATAGTCGGCAAAATAAATTGCACTATCCTTTAGATTCATGGAAATATTGCTTAACAGCGTGTTAAACTTGTCCTTTTTCTTAAAAACCATTTTTTTACCCCCAATATTTTAGGAAAACTTCAATCAAACGTAATTATTTTATACGAAATCGACAAAATATGATAGTTTTTTTTATTACAGTAATATTCCCTAGTTTAATAAGAATAAACGAAGTGACTATTTTCAGCTGAAAAAAAACACCGCCAAATTTGGCGGTGTCTTAATTATGGGGAAATGACAATCTACCCTTTCAGCCTTCCAATAAAATCATGCAAGTTTTCAAGTGAAATCAAATTTTCATTGCATTTCCGGCTGTCCTGGCAAATGTAATTCCCTTTTTTGGTATAGGTGCCTAACTGAGAACCTTTAATTTCAGTTAAGAACATGCCTGTTTCTTCCAGTTTGTTGCAGATGGCACAGATTCCTTTTTTGCCAAGCGGTTTAAATGTTCCATATATGCCAGTCAGCTTGCCATCCAGCAGGCTGATCATATATTTCCTGTTTGTACCTTTGTCGTCCCATCCCAAGTAACTTATTTCCCTGAAATCGATATTTTCAGGTGCTGGCATTTTTAGTTTTTTTGCCTTGGGAAACAGTTTTTTGATCGATTGTTCAGTTATAGACGGAAAGGGTATTACATATTCCTTAATATGCGCTAGGAAGGCATCAGCCTGATCTCTTTCTTTTATATCACTGACTGAGGAAAGAAGCTGGTTTTGTTCCTCACTCAGCTCTGCAAAAAGGCCCATTACCTTTTCTGCAGAAAGAGACTTCAGTGCATTCAGCACCCCTGTATCATTGACAGATGCATGGCCATTAATCAGCACTTGGGTCTGATATTTAATAAAATTATATTGATCATTCCTGATAAAAGGTTCCATTATACACACTCCTATACCTTCAGCACCTCTGTATATCAACTTCACTTTATAAGAATTACATAAAGATGTAAATGTATAAAATGATTTGGAAACGAACTTGGCATATGAAAAAGCACTGAACAAAGTTCAGTGCGAAAAATTCATTTTTTATAAACTATTTTTTTAATTGTCTCAGCGGAAAGAAAATATTCCTCCGCCAATTGGGTGATGGTGTTGCCGTTCTGAAAGGCGACTTTTATAGAATGGTTCCGATCATCCAGAGCTTTTCTTGCTCCAGAGCGGGAACCCCATTTTCGGTAGTCCTTTTCCGGTTTGGGGATATAAATAGCCTCACCCTGAACGTATTTTTGAATCTCTGCGATCAGATTCTCCGGTAAAACAGCATGTGCTTTTACATAACTCATTTCTGCCAGCTCCTTATTTATTTTGATAATAAAAAATGAATAAGGTGCAAAGCCGATATCAGAAATGGTTTTAGCTGAATGGGCGATAATTTAGTCCATTACCGCCTCATGCAAAGTATCGCCACCAATATCAGGCTTTGCATGAGACGCTGCATTATCAGGCATTGCAGCTGCAATGGCCATTCCCATCACCTCCTAAAATGAATGTATTTTTTCATATTATAAATTAAAATGATTGCTGATGTATATATCTGTTCAATTCGACAAATTTGGGGCGGTGCCTGTCACCACTTGATTATTGCAGACTTTTCTGATAATATATTTTTCTGCCCACGCGTACGCTCATATGTATTTCTCCATTGCGGCTGAAAAATATTTGAAAGGAGAAACATATGTCATCTGATTTTGAACACCCCGATTTTCAAAAGGAAGTCCAGCGGCTTGAATTCACGAAACGTTATGTTGATGTCGTGATTAAAACATCCGAATCCAGCAAAGACAAATTTCAGGAAAATATGAAAGAAGCTTTCGAGGACGTTGACTGGCTTGAATCCAGTTTAAGTTACTCTTCGCTCCTGACTAATGCCCGTTTTTTTGAAATGTCCAAAGATGAATTAATGCAGCTGAAAAAAGCCCGGAAAAAGCCTTACTTTGCCAGAATTGATTTCTTACGGCAGGATTTAAACCAAGAAGAGATACTGTACATAGGCAAAACTTCATTGTATTCAAGGGAAAATCAGGAGCAGATTATAGTTGACTGGCGTTCTCCGATAGCCAATTTATACTATGAAGGCAGGCTGGGAGAAGTTCAATACCATTCCTATGAAGAAAGCTTTACGGGACATTTATCGTTGAAA
The DNA here is from genome assembly GCF_058791715.1 of Cytobacillus sp. EB106-05-05-XG126. Lineage (NCBI taxonomy): Bacteria > Bacillati > Bacillota > Bacilli > Caryophanales > Bacillaceae > Cytobacillus > Cytobacillus sp. EB106-05-05-XG126. The sequence goes on from NZ_JBYTDU010000011.1 coordinate 54,182, forward strand.
AGGCAATATATGATTGAAGATGGGATTCTGGATGAAATACGGGATATTGACCTCACGACCACAGACGAATTGCTTCAGGAATCACTTTCAAAAAGCTCAAGCAACCGCCTTACTGAAATTATTTCAACCATACAGGAAGAACAGAACAAAATAATACGTGCTGATTTGAATAAGCCCATCATTGTTCAAGGGGCGGCAGGCAGCGGCAAGACAACCATTGCTTTGCATAGAATAAGTTATTTCATTTACCAGTACAAAGAAAATTTTGCCCCTGAACAGCTGATGATACTGGCACCGAGCAGGCTTTTCATTGATTATATTTCAGAGGCGCTCCCTGAACTTGGGGTAGAGAGAGTCCGTCAGACAACCTACCAGGAATATGTCCTGGCATGTCTTGGCGAAAACCTGAAATTGGCGGAAGACAATAAATTAGTGAATCTGCTTGAAGACCATGGCAGTGAGGAAGTAAAACTTGCAGCCTGGGCATCATCCATTAAAGGTTCACCGGTATTTCAAACCATTCTCACTAATTACCTCAGAGAAATATATAATAGCTTCTGCCCGAGTGATGATTTTATGGTAGATAAGTTCAGGCTTTTTGGCCGCAAGAAATTCTTCCAGCTTTTTTTAGAGGACTACAATTATCTCCCTCTTTACCGCAGGCTGGAAAAATTGAAGGCTGTGCTTCAAAACAATCTTGCAAAGAAAAAGAAAAATATCATTAAGAAAATCGAAACGTATTATGACGAAAGAATCGAAAGGGCCCTCTATAGAGGCAGGGACCCTGAGAAAAGAAGACAATATGTTTCAGATGCTCTTGATAAAAAAGCATCCAGACTGGAAGAACTAAAGAGAAGCTTCAGGACAGCTGTGCCTAAATACATGAAGCAATTCCCGAAAAAAAGCCTGGTCCGGTATTACAAAGACCTATTCGAAGACCCTGTACGTCTTTCAAGATTATCAGGCGGAAAATTGCCTGTTGACGATGCACATAAACTTTGTGAATATTGCCGGGAGCTGTTCAGAAAAAAAGTTTATGAGAGGGAAGACTTAGCTTTAATGCTTTATCTGCAGGAAAGCTTATTTGGCATTCCCAAAGAGCTGAAGGCGAAAAATATTGTCATTGATGAAGCCCAGGACTACAGCTTTATGGAGCTTCTCTCATTAAAAAAGTCACTTGATACAGATATGTTTACACTAGTGGGGGACCTTGCCCAGGGAATTCACTCCTACAGGGGGCTCATAAGCTGGCAGGAGGTCCTGGATTTTATTTTTCCCCGTGCAACATATACAGAGCTTCAGAAAAGCTATCGTACTACAGTGGAAATTATGGAAAAAGCAAATGAATTACTTAAACTTCTTCCTTACTCATTCCCCGAGGTGGAGCCGGTCGTCCGCCATGGCAGAAATCCTGAGTTTATCAGGAGGGAAGATGGAAGCGAACTGGTAAAACAGCTTGAGAAACAGGTCATTTCATTGAAAGAAGAAGAGTATAAAACATTTGCGGTGATCGGGAAAACGATGAAAGACTGTCAGCTCATTCACAGCCTTTTTGAAAAGCATGCCAGGCTCCCTTTTAAACTGCTGCAGGAACAGGAAAGCATACCGAAGGATGAAATCGTTATCGTGCCATCTTACTTGGCCAAGGGACTTGAATTTGATGCTGTTATGATTCTGTCCATGGAAGAGGAGTTTTCCAGAAATTCTGAACTGGACATTAAATTGCTTTATGTCGCTATGACACGGCCTCTTCACCGATTATATTTTTATGGATTGAAACAAGGCAATTTCATAGTAGTTTAAAACTTCAGCAGCTGATTTGTCAGCTGCTTATTCTTTTTTGAAAAATGATTCTGTCCCTTGTTTAGGACAAAATTTCACCGGGAAAATCATTTTTACATGAGAAAAACTGGTAAAGAATGCGGAAATATAAAATCCCGGCATCTGCCGTTTATATAGATGGGCGATTGCATTTCTAAGGCAATCGCTTTTGTTTTGGAGTGTAAACAGTAGGTCTCCTTTTCCTGGAAATGATAAAATGAAATAAAACAAGTAAGGAGATGATTCCATCTTATGAAGGATATCAGTGGCACTTTAACCTTAAATAATGGAGTTGAAATGCCTCAATTCGGGCTCGGAGTATATAAAGTCGAAAAGGGATTGCAGATTGAAAACACAGTAAAAGATGCCATTAACATAGGATACAGGCTGATTGATACTGCGGCTTTTTATGAAAATGAAGAGGGTGTAGGCAAGGCAATAAAAGAAAGCGGAGTGCCCAGAGAAGAGATGTTCATTACGACAAAAGTATGGAATACGGATCAGGGATATGATCAGACCCTTAATGCTTTTGATAATAGTTTAAAAAAGATGGGATTGGATTACATAGATTTATACCTTATCCATTGGCCTGTTAAGGAGAAATACCTCGAAACCTGGAAGGCGCTTGAAAAGCTTTATAAGGATGGCAAGGCAAGAGCCATAGGGGTGAGCAATTTTCAAATTCATCATTTAAAGGACATTCTGAAGAATTCTTCTGAAAAGCCTGCAGTCAATCAGGTTGAGCTTCACCCTCTTCTTTCTCAGAAAGAATTGAGGGAATTTTGCAGTGAACACAATATAAAAGTACAGGCCTGGTCTCCAATTGCCAGGGGAAGAGTGCTCGAGGACAGTGACATAAAGGAAATTGCAAAAAGGCACAACAAATCAGCAGCCCAGATTATTCTAAGATGGCATCTCCAAAACGGCATAATGGTCATTCCTAAATCTGTGAAAAAAGATAGACTAAGGGAAAATGCAGATATATTTGATTTTGAATTAACTGAAGATGAAATGAGACAAATGAATGCATTAAATAATAACCATCGCTTTGGAGCAGATCCGGACAACTTTGATTTCTAAAATCATATAGCAAAAAACATCCTGACGGGTGTTTTTTTATTTTATAAAATTTTTCCAATAGAATAGTTTTTAAATTTTTGGTTTTAGATAATGAATCCTGGGTAATTTAATTGTACAAGCAGATAAGATCACCAAAAGCTGCGCAGCTGAATGAAATTCTTTATCTGATCAAAAGCTAAATTAAATTAAAACGAGGAGTGATTTTCAATGTTGAGCTTTTTATGGGCATTAATTATAGGTGGTATCATTGGTTGGTTAGCAGGTATGATTTTGGGAAGAGATATTCCAGGCGGAATTATCGGTAACATCATCGCTGGTTTCATTGGTGCATGGTTAGGTTCATTAATTCTTGGTGATTGGGGTCCAGTCGTAGCTGACTTTGCTATTATTCCTGCTTTAATTGGTGCTATCGTGCTTGTATTCATCGTAGGCTTCATCATGAAGGCTATGCGTAAATCTCATGACTAATTGAATTAATCAAAAGAAGTCCCGTTTGGGGCTTCTTTTTTTGCATCAATCCCTCTGCTTTTTAGCAGAAAACTAAAGCTGCCTTAAGATAGGGCAGCTCTAAGTTAAAAACGATATGGATCAATTCCCTTGAAGATCCCGGGATCATCCAGGAAAGGCGCATGACAGACTATAGCCTCCTCTAAGAATGGGTGCGGAATCTCAAGCTTTACTGCGTGCAGTGCCTGCCGTGCAAAAACAGGTTTTCCGCCATATAATGTATCCCCCGCAAGAGAATGTCCAATATGGCTTAGATGAACACGGATCTGATGTGTTCTGCCTGTATCCAAACGGCACTTAATAAGTGAAAGATTTTGTTTAGGATAGTACTCAATTAATTCATAGTTTGTTGAAGCAGGCTGACCGCCGGGGGATACCCTTCTCCTGGTTGGATGATGCCTGTCCCGCCCAATTGGTTCCCTTATGGTCCCTCTATTCTTTGACATTTTGCCATGGACTAAAGCTAAATATGTGCGCTTAATTCTTCTTTCTTCCAGCTCTTTATCCAGAATTGCACCAGCTAATGCATGTTTCGCAAATAAAATGGCTCCGGTTGTGTCACGATCCAGGCGATGTATATGTTTTATGCCTCTATACTCCCCCTGCATTTGTATATGAAAAGCTGCAGCGTTTGCGAGGGTATTCGTTTGATCCGGTAAGTTAGGATGCGTGTCCATACCGGCCGGTTTATTCAAAACAAGCATATGGTCATCTTCAAAAAGAACATCAATCTCATAATATGATGGGATAACGCCTGGATCTTCATCCTCGAAAAATTGAAATTTTAATTTGTCTCCTGCATTCACAGGTTTTGTCCAATTGGCAGGTTCATCATTGGATAATACCTGTTTTTTCATTCTCATATTGTGTGTTTGTTTCTTTGGTGCTCCCCATAATGTCCTGACAATATATTCGATTGAATATCCCTCCCAGTGGGCAGGTACTTCTATTTCACACCATTCACCAAACCTTTGTAGTTTTACCATAAATTACTCCTTATCCTGATTGAATAATCTGACCTTTATTACATATAAATTAATGACAATAATATTTTAGCCTTTAAAGACAGCTGATAAAAGGAATAGTGGTCCTCAAAAATTATTGTAATATTTAAAATCACCTTTTTTTTTGCTGAAAATGGGGTTATTATAGATCTTTAGAACTAATTATTTAGCATTATACCTGTGCCATCTATTTCCGGAGGAGGAATAAATACCAACAAATCCCTGCTCCATGGGTATAATTACCACCCTAAAGGGCTTTTAGAATATGATATTCTTATGTATATATTACGAACTGATTACAAGGATTACAAAGGTGGGTTATCAGTGAAGGTTGTATTTGCATCAACTCCTGATCAGGAACTAAAAATTCAAGAATTAATAGGAAAATTCTATTCAAATGTGTTTCCTCTTTATTTCACAGACGATGATATAAGAGAATTTGAACAGCAGAAGATTTTACATACTTCTACCAGACACTTTGAATACTTTGGAACATTAAAGGAGGCTTACCAGGTTATAGCAGGGCTGCAGACGCTCATGGCTATCCTGGAATCCCGCCCAATCAGCGGCAAATATGAAACGATATTCTTCAAAAATGTTCAAATACTTCAAGAATTCGGCTTATCATTTCCGTTTGATTACAGTCATTTTTGCGGAGAGAGAATGCCCCGGAATGATTTATTCAGTGTTTATGCTAAAGCCGCAAATGAAATGCTTGTATGAAAAAACGCCTGCTGCAGCAGGCGTTTTTGGGTTATTTGGAATTCTCATTAAACCACTGTTCAAAAACTTCTTTTTCCTGTGAACCGGTAATTCTGTTAACCTCTTTGCCGTCCTTGTATTGAACGATTGTTGGAGTTTCCTCTATTCCGTAATTGTCCCAGCCGTCTTCAAATTCAAGCAGGTTGAATTGCACCAGATCAATTCCCATATCTTCTGTAAGCGGAGCCACCACTGGAGTAGTCTTTTGGCAATGAGGGCATGTCGGGCTATAAAAATAAACCGTTACATTTTCTTTTTCATCTAACTTTCTGTCCAATTCTTCGGGAAGGATCAGGTTTTGATAATTCGGGTCTTCAAGCTGTTTGACTGTTTCAGGATGAAGTGAATCCTTTTCATATGGATTTTTCTCAGACACTTTTTCTTCGTTTTGCATTTTAGTTAACATGCCAACTGCTGCAAATAATGCAACGATAATGGCAAGAAATATAATGACCTTTTTCATTATTCTGCTGCCTCCTTCGTTTTCTTCCAGACAAGATAACTGCAAATAAAAATAATAATAAAAGCTGTTAATGCTAAAAATGGAATTGTAACAAATCCCAGCCAATTAATATACTGCCCCGTACAGGGAACTCTCCCGCATGCTGCTGCATGATCAGCCATAAATGAAATCTTTTGAATGGAGTAGTGGTAGATGGAAATGCCGGCTCCAACAGCAGATAACACCATTGTATATAAGCTGATGCGATAATCCTTCTTAACCACACCCAAGCCTAGTATGACAGCAAAGGGATACATGACAATCCTCTGATACCAGCAAAGCTCGCATGGTTCATATTGCCTGATTTCCGAAAAATAAAGGCTGCCGAACATAGCAAGAATCGAAGCTGCCCAGGCAATAAACAGCAAATTCTCCCGCCGGTCTGTTTGTGTTTTCTCCATAATAATCTCCTTATTAATATGTACTCTAAAATTATAAAGCTATTGGACATCCCTTGTAAATCAACATGTGCAGACAATCAGCAGAAATAGGGCTTTTGTGGCAAAGATATTAACGGGTTACAAATAAAAAGAAGACATTTAACACCTTTATAGAAATATATACAAAGGAAAAGAAGCAAGATAATTAAGAGGGAATTTACTTAAGAAGTTACGAATGCAGCAAAAAAGGGAAAAGATTTGTATATCACTGGAGAGGCTAAGGGCTTTTAGCTCCCATGATAATTATTATTTCCGAAGGAGTGCACCACCATTGACAAAGCTTGATTTAACGAAATTTGAGAAGAAAATGATTATCAGGAATACCCGGCATACAGATATAGATCATATCATTGCTCTTCAGGAGTTATGTTTTCCCGGCATGGTTCCCTGGAAGAAGGATCAGCTTGAAAGCCATCTGGAAATTTTCCCTGAAGGCCAGTTTGTTGCAGAATATGATGGGGAAATCATTGGGTCCTGTTCAAGCCTTATTATAAATTTTGATGAGTATGATGACCGTCATTCCTGGGATGATGTGACAGACAAAGGATACATAACGAACCATAATCCGGAAGGCTATAACCTTTATGGAATAGAAGTAATGGTTCATCCTGATTACCGCAGAATGAAAATCGGCCATCGCCTGTATGAAGAAAGGAAGGAGCTTGTCAGGTCTTTAAATTTAAAAAGCATCATCATAGGCGGACGAATTCCAAACTATCATAAATACTCCAATGAAATGAACCCGCGAGAATATGTTAACGAGGTGTCGCTTCATAAAATCTATGACCCGGTTTTATCATTTCAGCTCCTGAATGGATTTACCCTGATGAGGATTAATCCCAACTATTTGCCTGACGATGTGCAGTCAAATAAATATGCAACCCTGATGGAATGGAATAATGTCGACTACAGACCAATGAGCAAACGCTTTTATAAAACGAGCTACCCGCTACGTATATGCGTGGTTCAATATTTAATGCGGCAGATAAAATCCTTCGATGAATTTGCCCACCAGGTGGAATATTTTACAGATGTAGCTTCTGACTCAGGGTCCGACTTTGCGGTTTTTCCCGAGTTATTTACTACCCAGCTGATGTCCTTTTTGGAAGAACGTTCACCAAGCCTAGCGGTCAGAAAGCTGACAGAATACACTGAGCAATACATCGAGTTATTTACGGATTTGGCAGTCAGGTATAATATCAATATTATTGGCGGCTCTCATTTTGTTAAAGAAGATGATGATGAGATATATAATATTGCTTACCTTTTCCGCCGGGATGGAACGATTGAAAAGCAATATAAGCTCCATATTACGCCAAATGAGCGCAAATGGTGGGGAATCAGCCGCGGAGATGAAGTAAAGGTATTTGATACGGACTGCGGAAAAATAGCCATTCAAATCTGCTATGACATCGAATTTCCTGAGCTGGCGAGAATTGCGACTGAGAAAGGGGCAAAAATAATATTTACCCCTTTCTGTACCGAAGATCGCCAGGGATATTTAAGGGTACGTTATTGTGCTCAGGCGCGCGCTGTTGAAAATCAAATATACACGGTTATTTCAGGTACGGTCGGCAATCTTCCGCAAACAGAGAATATGGATATTCAGTATGCACAATCTGCCATTTTTGCCCCATCCGATTTTGAGTTTGCGAGGGATGGCATAGTGGGGGAAACTAATCCGAATATCGAAATGGTCCTGATAGGTGATGTTGATCTGGAAATCCTCCGCCGCCAGAGGCAGGATGGCACAGTGCGCCAGCTAAAAGACCGCCGGCATGATATTTACAGCATTAAATATAAAAAGTAATATATAGTTGCAGCTTGAGCGCCTTTCACCTGGCGCTCAAATGCTTTTTCATGGAAGAATACATAATCTCAGGGTGGAATTTTGTCAAAATAACTCGGATATTATTAAAAGGAATATCCATCTGAAACTCGAAAAGGATATGCAGAAGCTTTTTTTAGGAGGTTATACAATGGAATGGAAAACAGCAGCAGAACGATGGATAAACCATGAGGATCTGGACAATGAATTATTAGAACAGCTAAAAGGTCTGCAGGGAAATGAAAAGCTCCTTGAAGAAGCATTTTATAAGGGACTGGAATTCGGAACAGGAGGCATGCGCGGGGAAATTGGCCCGGGAACAAACCGCATGAATATCTATACTGTCCGGAAGGCATCTGCAGGATTAGCGGCATACATAGAGGAAAAAGGATTGGAAGCAAAAAATAGGGGAGTGGCTATTGCTTATGATTCACGCCGGATGTCTCCGGAATTTGCAATGGAAGCGGCTAAAACACTTGCCAGCAGGGGGATACAGACGTATGTATTTGACGAGCTTCGTCCAACTCCCGAACTTTCATTCGCAGTCCGGTACCTGCATGCGTATGCAGGTATAGTCATTACAGCCAGCCATAATCCTCCGGAATACAATGGTTATAAGGTGTATGGATCTGATGGGGCTCAGCTGACTCCCGCGGAAGCTGACATTGTTATAAGCAAAGTAAATGAATTAGAAAACGAGTTGCTGATAGAAGTAATGGATGAAGATGTGTTAAAGGAAAAAGGGCTTATTACCATGATCGGCAAAACAGTTGATCAGGCCTATCAGAAGCAGCTCCTTACCATTTCCGAAAATCCCGGTGCCGCGAACGAAGCGGATGTGCGTGTAGTATTTACGCCTCTTCATGGTACGGCCAACAAGCCTGTCAGAGAGGCATTGGCAGCGCTGGGCTATGTAAATGTGCATGTGGTAAAGGAACAGGAGCTCCCGGATCCTGAGTTCTCAACAGTAAAGAGCCCTAATCCAGAGGAAAAAGATGCTTTTGAGCTGGCAATGAGAGATGGAAGAGAAACCAATGCAGATTTATTAATTGCTACAGACCCGGACGCCGATCGGCTTGGAATCGCTGCGAAGAACAAAGAAGGTGAGTATGTTCTTTTGACAGGGAATCAGACAGGGGCGCTGCTGCTTCACTACATACTTTCTCAGAAAAAAGAAAAGAATACATTGCCTGACAATGGCATCATGCTAAAAACGATCGTTACATCTGAATTTGGCCGCAGGGTTGCCTCTTCTTTTGGAGTAGAAACCATTGATGTTTTAACTGGCTTCAAATTCATTGCAGAAAAAATCAAGGAATATGAAGAGTCGGGTGAATACAGCTTCCTGTTCGGATATGAGGAAAGCTATGGATATCTTATCGGCGACTTTGCAAGGGACAAGGACGCTATCCAGGCAGCCCTGCTTGCGACAGAAATGGCTGCTTATTATAAAAAGAAAGGCATGTCCCTATATGAAGCATTGCTCAGCTTATTTGATGAGTTTGGCTATTTCCTTGAAGGATTAAATTCAATGACACTCAAAGGAATTGAAGGAGCTGAAAAAATCCAGCAGACACTGGCATCTTTCCGTGCTAATCCGATAAAGGAACTTGAAGGCATGAAAGTTCAGGCTGTAGAAGATTACTTAACAGGAATCAGAACGGAAGCAGATGGAACAGAGGAGAATATCGGCCTGCCAAAGTCCAATGTTATTAAGTATTTCTTCGAAGAAGGTAACTGGATCTGCCTAAGGCCATCAGGTACAGAACCGAAAATTAAATTTTACTTTGGAATCAATGACTCTTCATTAGCCGGCAGCAAGGAGAAACTGGAATCCGTTCAAAAAGCATTTATGGGCATCGTCGAAGAAAGAATGGGTATTTCACTATCAAAATAAATTTCACACCCAGAAGTGTCAAAAGAAAGGAAGATTCGATGTTAAAGGGACAAACGGCAATTGTAACAGGTGCATCCAGAGGGATCGGCAAGGAAATCGCTGTTAAGCTGGCTCAGCAGGGCATGAAGCTAACCCTGATTGGAAGTTCAGAGGAAATACATCAATCTGCAGAAGACCTCAATAAAATGGGATTTTCAGATGTAATGCCCATTCAGGCGGATATCTCAAATGAAGCACAAGTAAAGGCAGCAGTTGAAAAAACTCTTCAGACATACGTGCAGCTTGACCTTCTTGTGAACAATGCAGGTATGGGCTTTTTTAAACAGGTTGATGAAACGACACTGGAAGAGTGGAAAAAAGTCTTTGAAGTCAATGTGCAGGGAGTTTTTCTCGGAAGCAGGGCAGTACTGCCGCATATGAAAGAGCGGAAATCAGGTACAATCATTACCATTTCTTCAGATGTAGCCAGGTATACTATCCCGAATGGATCAGCCTATACGGCAACAAAATATGCAGTTCAAGGCTTCTCGGGATCTTTAGCTCAGGAAGTCAGAGAATACGGTATCCGCGTCGGAACGATAAATCCTGGAATGGTTGATACGTTCTTTGCAGAATCCAAGCAGGGACTCGAAGAGAAAAAAGATTGGCTGAAAGTCGAAGATATCGCAAATGCTGTTGTTTACATGGCATCAGCACCGAAACACATGATGATAGACGAAATCGTTCTTCATCCATTTGTTCAAAATTATCCAATAGCATAAAGTGAAACTTCAATCAGTGGGGGTTTTCCTTATCCCCACTGATTGTTAGTTGAACCAATCGGGCCTTTACGGGCAGTTTGAACCCCACCTATCATCCTCCTTTGATTCCTCTAAGTCTTGAAGTGGGGGTCTTACTGCCCGTTAGACTGCGATAGAAAATCTGCACCGAAGAGAATTGCTCTTCGGTGTTTTTAATGATGGGCTTCTTGGGTCTACATCTTTAGTCGCAGGCTGCTTCCTCCCAAATGCCAAGGAAGTAAGGGAAAATAAGTTATATAATATAAGTACATATATGACAAGGACCAAGGGGGATTTGGGTGTTGGGGAAAAAAAGACAATCAGAAATCGGAATATTAAAAGAAATAGCAGAGCTATTGAATGAGGGAACAGAAATAGATTCGCTTCTTAAAGAGGTGCTGCAAAAATTGCTTCACATCACGGGTCTGGAAACGGGCTGGGTATTTTTGATCGACAGCCAGGGGGACTTCCGCCTGGCAGCAGAAGAGAAACTGCCCCCTGCCCTTTCCGCGGATAACTGCAGGCCGATGTGCAAGGGAGATTGCTGGTGTATTGACCGCTATAATGACGGCAGATTAAACAAAGCTTCAAATATAATTGAATGCAAAAGAATAGAAGATGCGATTGCAGAGCAAAGAAAGGAAACCAACGGGCTAACCCATCATGCCTCCGTACCGCTGAGAGCGGGAGAGGAAAAGTTTGGTGTTCTTAATATTGGCTCACCTGCTAAAACCCATTTTTCACCGGAAGAATTGGCTTTGCTGGAATCTGTTGCTTTCCAAATCGGAACGGCTATAAAACGGATCAAGCTGACACAGCTCGAACATGAGACGGCACTTGCTGCGGAAAGAAACCGGCTGGCAAGGGACCTGCATGATTCTGTCAACCAGCTTTTGTTCTCTTTAAGCTTGACGGCGAGAGGAGGAGCGGAAATGACTGATAACACGGAAATGAAAGAAACCTTTTCCTACATGCAGGATCTCGCTCAGGAAGCCTTAAGCGAGATGAGAGCGCTTATCTGGCAGCTCAAACCGCGCGGACTGGAAAATGGAATTATATGTGCTATGCAGACTTACAGTCAAATGCTTGGCCTAAAGCTAAACTCAAAAGTTAAGGGTGTAATCTGCCTCCCGGGGAAAGTTGAAGAAACACTTTGGAGAATTGGCCAGGAAGCTCTGGCTAATTGCAAGAAACACTCCGGTGGATCAACAGCTGATGTAGTACTGACTGTGGATGAAAGAACAGTTACCATGGTGATTTCCGATTGCGGCAGAGGGTTTCACTACCGTGAAAACGACATCCCTTCTCTCGGCCTCAAAAGCATGAAGAAAAGGACGGAAGCACTGAATGGTTTATTCAAATTAATAACAGAGCCAAATAAAGGAACGAATATTGAAGTTGTCATTCCTTTGGAAAAGGGAGGGAAATAAATGGCCATCAAGGTTTTAATAGCGGATGATCATCATGTTGTTAGAAGGGGACTTGTATTTTTTCTCAAAACTCAGCCGGAAATCGAAATTATCGGGGAGGCAAAAAACGGCCTTGAAGCTGTTGAGATGATGCAAACACACAAGCCTGATGTTGTATTAATGGACCTGGATATGCCTGTAATGAATGGGATTGAAGCCACAAGGCAGATTAAACTGAATTATCCTGATGTAAAAATCATGATACTCACAAGTTTTTCAGACCAGGATCATGTAATACCCGCCATTGAGGCAGGAGCATCAGGATATCAGCTGAAGGATATTGAGCCGGATATTCTTGTTCAGGCAATAACCCAGCTGATGAAAGGGGAGCATCAGCTTCATCCAAAAGCCACCTCCCATTTGCTTACACATTTAACGAATAAAAACAATACGGAAAGACAGCCGCTTGAAGAGCTGACAAAGAGAGAGCTCGAAGTACTGAGAGAGATCGCAAAAGGAAAAAGCAATAAAGAAATAGCTTCATCTCTTTTTATCACAGAAAAGACAGTCAAAACCCATGTTTCCAACCTGCTTTCCAAGTTAGAGCTCGCAGACAGGACACAGGCAGCACTTTATGCCGTGCGTCATGGGATTGCCGAGACAAAATAAAAACTCATCCAAAAGTCTGAGGAAATATTTACTGAATTAGTACTAAAACAAGCTTTATAAAACTCAGCCATCCTGACGATGTGTAAAAGCGCATGTTTCTATATACTAAATAATATAGGATCTTAAAGGAGAGTTTATAATGAAGCTTACAATTATTAATGGAAGTCCGCGAATGAAGGGACGCACGGGAATAGCCTCCCGTTATATTGCAAGAAAATATAATGCTGAACTGATCGACTTAAGCCTTGGAGAAATTCCTTTATACAATGGAACAGAAGAACAATATGGGCTGCCTGCTGTTAAAAAACTGCGCCAGCAGATTGCTGACTCTGATGGAGTTATTCTGGCATCCCCTGAGTACCACAGTGCCATGAGCGGAGCATTAAAGAATGCGCTGGATTTCCTGGGGAGTGAGCAATTTGCCCATAAGCCAGTCGGCCTGCTGGTTGTGGCAGGCGGCGGAAAAGGCGGCATTAATGCACTGAATAATTTAAGAATTGCCGGCAGAGGCGTATATGCCAATGTTATACCTAAACAGCTTGTTCTGGACCCGCATTGTTTTGATTATGAAAATGATGGCCTTTTTGAGGAACCAGCCAAACTGGTAGAGGGTTTAATGAAGGAACTTCAGGTATATATGAAGGCATATGGTCAAATTAAGCAGGAATTAAAACAATAAAAAACAAAAACACGGACCAAAAAATCCGTGTTTTATTATTGGTGGAATTCTTTTGTCAGGTTAGTTCATAAAATACAGTGTTTGGCAGCTGTTTTTCCGATAATTCATTGGCGTGGTCAATATATCTAAGCAGTGAGTATAAATGTTTCTCAATGACAGAATAGTCTTTTTCGAAATTGTAGGCATGAAGAAAATGTTCGATTTTCTTCGAAAGAAATTGGTCTTCTGTCCTGACCATCAGGATCAGCAGGTTATCCCATTCAGACCGGTGTGTATAATATAACGCACGGTCATAATCCACTTTATTCATTTGTCCTCTCCTCCTCTTCCAGGAGTTGATTATAGTTTATGATGATGCGGCATTTTATTTCAAAGTAAATCTTGGACTTGTTGATATACATGGGTTTTCATCATTTACCTGTATATATTGGCCACATTTATTTATAGGAAATTCGGTTACATAAAATCAAAGCCTGGGTCAAAAATATAAGTAACGACATATGCTTTGGAGGGAAAAATGAAAAATTATTTATCCATCTTTATGCTGATTTGTTTATTAGCCGGGGGAGGTTCATTGGCAGGAGCTGTACAGAAACCGGATTATGAAAAGTATGGGAGAATCGCCATTGCAGTTGTAAAAGAAGACTACCCTGGGGAAGAAGTAGTGGATTATCAGTATGGAGGAAGAAAGAAAGTTACTGAAACAGATGTAACAGACACCTTCACTTTTACCGTAAAAGAAGATGGGAATCCGGTAACCGTATTGGTGATGGTCACGCATAACCTCAAGGATAACAAAGCGGTTAGCCTATCTGTAGAGAGAAAAACTCAGTAAGCTCCTTCGGGGGCTTTTTTCATTTCCTTATTCAAAATAATGATAAAAACAAATCTTTCTGATAATCTTGGAATATGAATAAAACTGTCAAATTGGGGAGTGAGTTTTTTGAAGGAATCAATTCTTGTTGCGGAGGATGAAGCTAAAATTGCCAGGCTTCTGGAAATTGAGCTTGAATTCGAGGGCTATCGAGTAACAAAGGCAATGGATGGTTTTCAGGCAATGGAGTTATACAGGACTGGAAGCTGGGACCTAATCATCCTGGATATCATGCTTCCAGGATTTAGCGGAATTGAAATTCTGCGAAGAATTCGCAGCAAGGATAAACAGACCCCCATTTTGCTGCTGACGGCAAAAAGCTCAGTGGAAGATAAAGTATCTGGTTTAGATCTGGGGGCGAACGATTACATAACAAAACCTTTTCAGATTGAGGAACTGCTTGCGAGGATTCGGGCGGCACTAAGGGTTAAAACAGCAGCTGCAGAAAAAACTCCGGCTATTGACTGTCTTGAAGTGTCAGATTTAAAGCTCAATGAGAAAACAAGGGAAGTCAGCAGGGGAGATCAATCCATAGAACTGACGCCCAGAGAATTTGATTTACTGGTTTATTTAATGACAAATAAAAAACAGGTCCTAAACAGGGAACAGATTTTGGAGGCTGTCTGGGGATATGACTTTTTGGGGGACACAAATGTTGTTGATGTCTACATCAGGTATTTGCGCAAAAAAATAGACTTGCCTGAGATGCCTTCTCTTATTCACACTATCCGCGGAGTAGGGTATGTATTAAAGGAGACGAAATGAATCTTAGGAAGAAAATTTATTTGTATACAACCGTTCTTTTTGCAGTCCTTCTGCTTATAATGAATTTCGCTGTTTATGCTGTTTTCAGCAAATTGGTATATGAAAATGAGCGGGCCGCTATATCGAATGAAATGGCAAATATGATAAAGATTGCCCAAAGATCCATCGGGAATGTTCCGGAAACTGAACTGCTTAGGGCCTTTGTTCCTTCAAATGGAATGGTAAGACTTGTTCAGCCAGATAAAAAGGCAGTAACCTCCACATCCCCTGACGAAAAGGGGCTCAGTGAAATCCCTGCAGAGTACATCAGCAGTGAATTAATAAAAACAATGGAACGTAATAATAGGGTCTATATGTTTGCGTCTGCACCTGTGATTCTGCCGGATGGTGAAATAGGAAGTTTTCAGCTGACCAGAAGCATGGAAAGTGCGGAAAAAATATTAAAGACTCTTCGCTTCGTTCTGGGGATTGTCACAGTCGTGGCAATGATTCCGGTTTTGATTTCCAGTGCGATCCTTAGCAAGTTTATTACAAGGCCTGTAGCGACTATGACAGCCACAATGAAAGAAATTAGAAAAAGCGGACAATTCAAGCGTCTTAAGCTGGAAGGGAAGTCTCATGATGAGCTGCAGCAAATGGGTGAAACCTTCAACCATATGATAGATCTTCTTGAATCCAATTATGAGAAGCAAAAACTTTTTATTTCAAATGCTTCCCATGAATTAAAAACTCCATTAACTGTTATAGAAAGTTATTCCAGCCTGCTTAAGAGAAGGGGGCTGAAAAAACCTGAATTATTTAATGAATCCATAGAAGCCATTCACTCAGAGGCGCTAAGAATGAAGGAGATGACAGATCAGCTTCTTTTGCTTGCACGGCATGATGACCACTGGATGATTGATTTGAAAATGGTGGAACTAAACAGTTTTTTAACCCAAGTCACTCGGACATATGAAGATGCTTTTAATAGGACTGTGCATTTGGATTCGGATTTGTCTGAAAATACACTTATTCAAACTGATGAAAATAAATTAAAGCAGCTCCTGTTTATATTTCTGGATAATGCCAGGAAATACAGTGATGATGTCATAAAGGTTACTGCTGGAGCAGAGAAACAAGAAGTCTATATCCGGATTGAAGATCGCGGCATGGGTATACCTATGAAGGATCTGCCAAGAGTATTTGATCGTTTTTACCGGGTTGATGAGGCTAGAAACAGAAAAACAGGGGGATCAGGACTGGGACTGTCCCTTGCCAAAGAAATAGCAGATGCGCTAGGAGTTGAAATAAGGCTCGAAAGTACTGAAGGAGTAGGAACTGCAGCATCCGTCATATTCAAAGTGACATAACCATTCTCATCTATTTCTCATTTTATTAATAGATAATGGAGAAATAAGCTAAGTGGGAGGTGTAAGGAATGAAGCAAAAACTTATAATTGCAGCTTCGGGGCTTCTGCTGGCTGCGCTCCTTGTATTTGCTGCAATACAATTCACTGATGTCTCTGCTTCTGAATCAATTACTGAAGGTGAAGCCAGAGAATTAATAAAAGACCGATATCAGGGAGAAATTCTGAATGTGAAAAAAGTAAACAGCACTTATTTGATTGAAATGAAAAAAGACGAAGCGTTTTATCAAATAAAGCTAAGTGAAAACGGAGGAGAAATTCTTTCTTTTGAAAAAAAGGAACAGACTCCTAACGGTGAACAGAAGCAGCTTGATGAAGAAAAAATAAAGGAAATTATTCGGGTAGAAGAATCTGGTGAATTACTCTCCATGAAAAAGATGACTTATAAAGAAAAACCAGCCTTTGAGGCAATCGTTCAGAAAGATGAAACGAAGATAAAGATTACTGTTGATGCCCTGACTGGAGAAGTTCTATCCCGTTTTGCCGAGGAAACAAAGGTCCCTGTTAAAAATCTAACCGAAGAGGAAGCTATTCAAATTGCTCTAAAAAATGAACCTGGAGAGGTGGATGATATCAGCTTTGAGAAAACAGACAGCGGATCTTATTATCTTGTTGAGATAGAAAAGGATGACGGCAGGGAGGCCGCTGTCCAAATCCATGCTATTACAGGAACAGTAATGTCGGTTACATGGGATGATTAATTCCTTTCTCATCAAATTTTAATTTTCTTATCCTTTTTCTCTCATTTTCACCGGTTATATTGAACATGTAGAAAAGAAAAAGGAGGAAAAGTAAAATGAACAAACAATTTGCAGTTATTTCGTTGGCAGGAGCCTTATTGTTGGGTGGTGCTGTTGCAGCTGGTGCCGCAGATACAAATGAAAAAGGAAGTACTGGGAGTAAGACAGAAGCTGAGCAGGATTTGATTACTGTTGAAGAGGCGAAGAAGATTGCTCTTTCTGAAGCAGAGGGAAGCGTTGAGAGCATTGAATTGGAAAGAGTAAAAGGCAAACAGTATTATGAAATTGATATTGATAATGGGGAAGAAGATTTCGATATTAAAATTAACGCTTTAGATGGTAAAGTCATTTCAATTAATAAAGAGCGGGATGACAATGATGACAATGATCAGGCCGAAAAAGAGATAAATGGGGAAAAAATAATTTCCGAACAAAATGCTATTGAAATAGCTGAAAAAGAAGTTAATGGAATGATGAAAGAAATTGAAATAGATGAAGACGATGGACAAATCCTATATGAAGTTGAACTGCAGACAAAAAAAGGCGAAGCAGATGTTGATATTGACGCTGAAACAGGTAAAGTAGTAAAAGTCGAATTGGATGACTAATGCCATATGGAAAGCGGGGCAAAATGCTCCGCTTTTTGCTGTAATTTGTTACAAGCTTATGAAGAGACTACTCATCAATCCTCTTGTTGGTTCATAGATTATGGTAAGGACTAAAAGGGGGAGTGGCAATGCGGGAGGAAGATAATAAATCATTGGAATATGCCATTCAGGAAATTACTGAAATTGCAAATGGGTTTGGCTTGGACTATTACCCTATGAGGTATGAAATTTGCCCTGCAGAAATCATTTATACATTTGGCGCTTATGGCATGCCGACCAGGTTTTCGCATTGGAGTTTTGGAAAACAGTTTCATAAAATGAAGCTGCATTATGATTTAGGTTTATCAAAAATTTATGAGCTTGTAATCAACTCGGATCCCTGCTATGCGTTTCTGCTTGATTCCAATACCCTTATCCAAAATAAATTAATTGTGGCGCATGTTTTAGCACACTGCGATTTCTTTAAAAATAATGTCCGTTTTCAAAACACAAAGAGGGACATGGTAGAGAGCATGGCTGCCACCGCTGAAAGAATAAGGCGGTATGAAATTGAGTTTGGGAAAAAGGAAGTGGAAACTTTCCTTGATGCCGTGCTGGCAATTGAAGAACATATTGATCCGTCTCTAATGAGGCCGAAGCTAGCCTGGAGTACAGATGATGAATATGAAAGCAGCGGTGATACAGCAGCGGCCAGCCCTTATGATGATTTATGGGATTTGGATGAAAGAAACAAGAAGCATGTACCAAAGAAGAAAAATAAGAAATTCCCTCCGAAACCAGAAAAAGATTTACTGCTGTTTATAGAGAGCTACAGCAGGGAGCTAACCGACTGGCAGCGGGATATATTAACGATGATGCGGGAAGAAATGCTCTATTTTTGGCCGCAGCTGGAAACTAAAATTATGAACGAAGGCTGGGCATCGTATTGGCATCAGCGCATCTTAAGGGAAATGGATTTGACATCTGCTGAAGCGCTGGAATTTGCAAAGTTGAATGCAGGGGTTGTGCAGCCGTCCAGAACCGGAATCAATCCATATTATCTGGGTCTGAAGATTTTTGAAGATATTGAAGAACGATATAACAATCCGACTGAGGAAATGAAGAGGCGCGGTGCAGTGCCAAATTCAGGCAGGGAAAAAATGTTCGAGGTTCGTGAAATCGAGTCAGATATATCATTTTTAAGAAATTATTTAACAAAAGACCTTGTTATGAGAGAAGATATGTATCTGTTCCAAAAACAGGGTAAGGATTATAAAGTAGTGGATAAACAGTGGGAGCATGTGCGCGATCAGCTTGTCAGCATGCGTGTAAATGGAGGATTCCCATATTTGACGGTTAATGACGGAGATTATATGAAGAATGGTGAACTATACTTAAAGCACTGGTTTGAAGGTGTAGAGCTTGATCTTAAATATCTTGAAAAAGTACTCCCATATGTACACCAGCTTTGGGGCAGAGGCGTCCATATGGAAACCATTGTTGAAGGGAAGAACATGCTTTTCACTTACGATGGAAAGAGCATCCACAGAAAATATTTATAAAAATGACGGACGAACCAAAGTATGTTTTGGTTCGTCTTTTTTTGGCTGGGCTGCAAACATGTTTTTTTAAAATGGGCAGAATAAAACTAAATACTTTCCTTCTCAAGGAGTATTGAAGTAATATTAACGTGTACAGGCGGGGGTATAGAAAGGTAACTAAATGCCTCCCTGATATTAATATTTTCTTTACAGCCATTGATAAACTGAGGAAAGGATGATGATCATGAAAATTACGGATTCAGCTCGGGATCTATTGAAAAAGATTCTTCAAGAGAAAAATACTGGCGGCATTAGAATTTATTTTGCAGGCTTTGGCTGAGGAGGCCCTCAAATTGGACTGGCTCTGGATGAGCCGGAACCAGATGATATAATCGAAACTATAAATGAAATACAGGTGGCGATCGACCCGGAAATCAAGCCGCATACGGAAAGTATGATTCTTGATCATGATCAGGATAATGAAAGACTGGTCCTGTTAGGCAATGACAGTGACTGCTGCTAATGAAAAACACCCACGCGGGTGTTTTTCTATTTGTAAAAAAGGTATTGACTATATACCCAATAGGGTATATTATATGAATTGTAATTGAATTATTTACGCAGAGGAGAGAAATATGCTGCTGATTTTTTTAACCTTGCTGCTAGTTAGCTTCCCATTATTTAAAAGGTATTATCCTATTAAAAATATACCTTGTTATCATTTGGATCAATGCCTGCCCAAGGAAGGCATAGCCCTGCTGGATGTCAGGGATTATAATGATTCCTGTCATTGTGAAATACCCGGAGCGATCAATCTGCCCATTCCATATATCAATAGGCATATAAACGATATACCTTATAACCAAATCCATTTAGTTGCCTCCAGCTCATTAGAGAAAAATGTTGGAGTAAGGCTGCTGCGAAAAAAAGGGTTTAAGATAGTTGGTTTTTCAATGCCTAATTGTCACTGTGTAAAATAAAACTAAAATGGGGTGAAGCGTGTGTTATACGATGCAAAAACTAAAAATCGAATCAAAAGGGCGGAGGGCCAGCTTAGAGGGATTTTAAAAATGATGGAGGATGAAAAAGATTGCAAATCTGTCATTACCCAGCTAACAGCTTCAAGATCAGCAATTGATAAAGCAATTGCAGTTATTGTCAGTTCCAATCTTGAACAATGTATTGTTGAAAACGCTGAAAAGGGAATTGAGAGTTCCATCATGATTGAAGAGGCTGTCAACTTACTTGTTAAAAGCAGATGATGGTCAGTTGACTTCCTTTTTTTATTTAGCTATAATATACCCCATAAGGTATAAAGCAAAAGCGTTATCACATAAATTTGGAGGTAAGCAAATGACTATTGCAAATGGAATCATTATCGCCTTGCTAATTATTTTTCTCGTTCAAAAGCTGATTCCAGTAAAGGGCCTAAAGCAGATGACAACTGCTCAGCTGAAGAATGAAATGAAGGATAAAACAAAGCAATACATTGATGTGAGAACAACAGCTGAATTTAAAAGCTTCCATATTCCAGGATTTAAGAACATGCCTCTTCATCAGCTACACCAGAATATGGGACATCTATCAAGAGATAAGGAAGTTGTTGTTATCTGTCAAAGCGGAATGAGAAGCAGCAAAGCAAGTAAAATTCTAAAAAAAGCCGGATATAAGAACATTACAAACATCAAAGGCGGAGTAAGCGCCTGGAGATAAAAGGGAGAATATTAAATGAAAACAATGACTGTTAATGAAGTAGAGCAGCAGCTTGCTGCCGGAGTAAAGTTAAATATCATTGATGTGCGCGAAGTTGATGAAGTAAAAGAAGGAAAGATAGCTTCAGCTATTCATATTCCGCTTGGACTAATTGAATTTCGTATGCATGAGCTGGATAAGAATCAGGAATATGTTATGGTTTGCCGATCAGGCAACCGCAGCGGATTAGCTGCACGATTTCTTGAAGGACAGGGGTTTAGTGTCATTAACATGCTTGGCGGTATGATGAACTGGGAAGGACCATTAGAGTATTGATCTGCAAACGGCCAAGAACAGGTGTTGACAGAAAGTCAAATTTACTCTAGTATATACCCTGTAAGGTATTTTGAATCGTTTTAAAGCTTATAACAAATAAATAAATTTTTTTGATTATAAAAATACCCAATAGGGTAAAGGGAGGATAAAAGATTGGAAAAGAAAAAAACAACAATCGTTCTATTCAGCGGAGATTATGACAAGGTGATGGCGGCTTATATCATTGCAAACGGTGCAGCTGCTTACGATCATGAGGTAACCATCTTTCACACATTCTGGGGACTGAATGCTCTTAGAAAAGATGAGCCAATTCAAGTCAAAAAAACTTTTATGGAAAAAATGTTTGGCAAAATGATGCCAAGAGGTCCGGAAAAAATGGGATTATCGAAGATGAATATGGCTGGAATGGGTCCTAAGATGATCAAAGATATTATGAAAAAGCACAACACTATGCCAGTTAAAGATTTGATTGAATTGGCAAAAGAACAGGATGTTAAGCTGGTAGCCTGTCAAATGACTGTCGATCTTCTTGGATTTAAACAGGAAGAAATCATTGATGGTGTGGAATATGCCGGTGTAGCTGCATATCTTGCAGATGCAGAAGACGGCAATGTCAACTTATTTATCTAAATTTATAAGGAGGAATATTAAATGGAAACGTTAAAAACAAACTCTTCAGTAGATGCAAAGGGGCTTGCCTGCCCAATGCCGATTGTAAGAACGAAAAAGGCAATCACTAATCTGAATCCGGGGGAAGTACTTGAGGTCCTTGCAACAGATAAAGGTTCAAAAGCAGATATTCAGGCTTGGGCAAAAAGCTCTGGACATCAATATCTTGGCACAATGGAAGAAGGCGAAGTGCTTAAGCATTATATACGAAAAGCAGGTGAAAATGAAGAGCGCGAAGCTGCAACTTTTGAGCCTGTTGCCTCTAACGATGATCTTTTAAAAGAGATGGATTCTAATGATGATCTTGTTGTTCTCGATGTCAGGGAACCTGCTGAATATGCAT
Source organism: Cytobacillus sp. EB106-05-05-XG126 (assembly GCF_058791715.1). Taxonomy (NCBI): domain Bacteria; kingdom Bacillati; phylum Bacillota; class Bacilli; order Caryophanales; family Bacillaceae; genus Cytobacillus; species Cytobacillus sp. EB106-05-05-XG126. The sequence continues at coordinate 76,512 of NZ_JBYTDU010000011.1, forward strand.
TCGGCCATATTCCCAATGCTATTTCGATTCCCTTCGGAGAATTGGAAGAGAGAATTAGCGAGCTGAACCAGGATAAAAAGATTTTTGTAGTATGCCGTACAGGGAGCCGAAGTGATATGGCATCCCAGGTATTAGCTGAAAAAGGCTTCTCAAATGTAATTAATGTAGTTCCGGGAATGTCCGAATGGAATGGACCGACAGAAACGAAGCTTAACTAAAATTTTTTAAACTAAATTATACATCAGGGGGTATTTAAACGATGAAAGCAATGACTGCTAGTGAAGTAACAAAAAAGGTTATTCATAATGAAGAATTATTTATACTTGATGTACGTAATGAAACCGACTTTAACGATTGGAAGATTGAAGGCAAAAACTTTGAATACTTGAATGTTCCATACTTCGACCTTCTTGATGGAGTGGAACCTATTCTTGATAAAATTCCGGCTGATAAAGGGCTTTTAGTAGTGTGTGCAAAAGAAGGTTCTTCTGTCATGGTCGCAGAAATGCTTGAAGAAGCAGGACGAGATGCTTCCTACCTCGCAGGAGGGATGAAATCATGGAGTGAACACCTTGAGCCTGTTAAAGTGGGAGATTTAAAGGATGGCGGAGAAATGTATCAATTCGTCCGCATTGGAAAAGGCTGCCTTTCCTACATGGTGATTTCAAACGGTGAAGCTGCAATCGTCGATGCCACAAGAATGACAGGCGTATTTACTGATTTTGCTGCTGAAAAGAATGCAGAGATCAAGCATGTCTTTGACACACATCTCCATGCAGATCATATTTCTGGCGGACGCAAAATTGCTGAAAAAACGGGTGCTTCCTACTGGCTTCCTCCTAAAGATGCTGAAGAAGTAACATTTGAATACAGCCGTCTTGAAGATGGAAACGAAGTCATGATTGGTTCTACTAAAATCAGCATTCAAGCTATTTACTCACCAGGCCATACAATAGGTTCAACATCTTTTGTAGTGGACGATCAATACCTTCTTTCAGGTGATATCCTATTCATCGATTCTATCGGACGTCCTGACCTCGCCGGTAAAGCCGGGGATTGGGCTGGAGATTTAAGAGAAACACTTTATAAACGCTATAAAGACCTATCAGGCGAATTAGTTGTTATGCCTGCACACTTCATGATTATTGAAGAATTAAATGAGGATGGCAGCGTATCCGAAAAACTTGGCACATTATTTGCTAAAAATCACGGATTAAACATTGAAGACGAAGGTGAGTTCAGAAAGTTAGTTTCTGAGAATCTTCCTCCTCAGCCTAATGCTTATCAGGAAATCCGCGAGACAAATATGGGAAAAATCAGCCCGGACGAAGAAAAACAGCGTGAGATGGAAATCGGTCCAAATCGCTGTGCTGTAAGATAATCTTTATGAAGGATTTATCAAAAACTAATAATAAAAATTGGAGGAATGAAATATGAACGCAGCAAAAGTACTGGATGCAAAAGGTTTAGCTTGCCCAATGCCAATCGTAAAAACGAAGAAAGCAATAGGTGAAATCGAATCAGGGCAAGTTCTTGAAGTTCATACAACAGACAAAGGAGCAGTTAAAGATTTGGCTGCCTGGACAGAGTCAACAGGACATGAGCTTTTAAAACATGAGGATGACAATGGAGTGTTAAAGTTCTGGATAAAAAAAGGCTGATCTATTGAAAAGATAAAAGGGGGTTTGCGCTCCCTTTTATTGCTTAAAAGGAGGGGATGGCCACATGGATTTTACTTTTTTGATCGTTATATTTTTAATTGGTTTTATCGGGTCTTATATTTCCGGAATGGTGGGAATTGGCGGCTCAATCATTAAATACCCAATGCTATTATACATTCCGCCGTTATTTGGATTAGCTGCTTTTTCTGCTCATGAAGTTTCCGGAATCAGTGCAGTACAGGTCTTCTTTGCTACAATAGGAGGTGTATGGGCCTACAGGAAAGGCGGATATCTGAATAAGACACTAATTATTTATATGGGTTCAGCCATACTGGCCGGAAGTTTAATCGGAAGCTATGGTTCAAGGTTTATGACTGAAGGCGGCATTAACCTTGTTTATGGTGTTTTAGCTTTAATTGCTGCCATCATGATGTTTGTGCCGAAAAAAGGCTTGGATGATATCCCTTTGGATCAAGTCAAGTTCAATAAATGGCTTGCAGCCTTCTTTGCTTTGATTGTCGGCATCGGGGCTGGTATCGTCGGTGCAGCAGGTGCCTTTTTACTGGTTCCTATTATGCTGGTTGTATTGAAGATTCCTACAAGAATGACGATTGCGACATCACTGGCAATCACTTTTATTTCATCGATTGGATCTACAGCTGGTAAATTGGCAACCGGACAGGTAGACTATGTTCCTGCAGCCGTTATGATTATTGCCAGCTTAATTGCTTCTCCATTAGGAGCTTCTTCAGGAAAGAAAGTAAATACAAAAATTCTTCAAATTATTTTGGCTGTACTAATACTGGCTACATCCATTAAAATCTGGATGGATATATTATAATTCTGGGGAGGGGGCAGCGGGTGCTGTTCCCTTTAATGTTTAACCTGTGGTTAAGCGGTAAGAATAATCGTATACTTCAGATAAGGGAGAGCTGTTTCTGATGGAAGAATCGAAAGAGTCGAAATACATACAGCAGCATCTGGCAAATGAAAGAACCTTCCTGGCATGGGTAAGAACATCGATCGCTGTAATTGGAATAGGTGTACTTGCTTCCACGCTGCATTTTAATAATGTGCAGAGAGTAAATAAGTTTGCAGACAGCATTGCCATTTCATTAAGTCTGTTTTCTCTGGTTACCTGCCTGACAATCCTGGTTTACTCTACCTTGAATTATTTTCAGGTCAGAAAAAGAATTAACCTGCAGACCTACTCATCATCCCGTTCACTGATATACTTAATAACAGCTGTAATCTTTTTGATATTTATCTTATTGCTAATATATTTATTTGTTATTTTGATTTAACTGGTGCATCCATGTTTATAAATTATTAATTAATGAATGGCTTTCTTTTTAAACCTTCCGCCCCTGACTTCCGCAATATCAGCCACTGCTAAAAAAGCACTGGGATCTATTTCTTCCACGATGGCTTTTAATTTTGCCTCTTCCAGTCTGGTGATGACACAAAAGATTACTTTTTTATCATCCCCTGTGTAAGCACCTTCCCCATTTAAGTAGGTAACTCCTCTTCCCAGCCGTGCCAGAATCGCTTCGCCGATTACCTTATGCTGGTCACTGATAATCCAGGCTGATTTTGATTCATCCAGCCCGCTGATCACCACATCAATTGTTTTAAAAGCAATGAAATAAGCGAGGATGGAATACATTGCCCTGTTCCAGCCGAAAACAAAGCCTGCCGTAGCAAAAATGAAGATATTGAAAAACATAATAATTTCCCCGACAGAGAATGGAAGTTTTTTATTTACCAGAATGGCCAGAATCTCTGTTCCATCTAAGGATCCTCCATACCTTATCACCATTCCGACCCCAACACCAAGAACAATGCCGCCAAATACCGTGGCTAACAGCAAGTCCTCAGTAAAAACAGGAACGTCATGCAAAAGGAGAGTGGTTGCTGATAAAACGGCAATCCCGAGCAGCGTAGACAACGCAAAGGTTTTCCCAATCTGTTTGTATCCTATGTAAAAAAATGGAATATTAAGGATGAAAATAAACCAGCCCAGTTTCCAGCCGGACAGGTGAGAGAGGATAATGGAGATGCCTACTATTCCGCCATCCAGAATTTTATTGGGCACAAGAAACTCTTCGATCCCTACGCCCATAAGTATGGCTCCAACTATGATAAAGAAAATTCTTTTTGCAAGCTTTCCTTTAGTCAATCCTTTATGTACATTTGCTTCAACAGCAGTTTCGAGTGAAACGTTCATAAATGACCCCCATTTTTATATGATACCCGAGTATCTGTATAAGCTAGTAATATAATATGATAGCTTGTGCATTTTTAGCTCAAACTAATTATTCGGCAAGTCTGATAATCACTATATCTAATTATAACATTTCTTATTTTAGATGAGGGATTCCCGGGTTAAATAATACGCTTAGTTCTGTACTCCTTTGTAAGGATCATACAATGATATCTTTTTTTCGAGCCTGATTGAATATTTTATGAAAATACGATTAGTTCAAAGCTCTTCGGGGAAATAAACACATACAAGCAAATTAGCTGTATAAGGGAGGGGCAGTTACATGCATAAGGTTATTCAATTTGGCAAGAAGCTTGGAAAGGAGTTTAAGAATGATCGGGCAACCGGGCTTGCAGCCGAACAAGCCTATTATTATATGCTCTCCATTTTTCCTTTATTAATCCTGCTTATCTCCATTGTTCCATATCTATCTCTGGATCCTCAAAAAGCATTAACATATCTGCAGAGTGTAATGCCATCTGATTCGTTTAGTGTGATCGAGGATAATGTGGTAGATATCATTACCAAGCCAAACGGCGGTCTGCTGACTTTTGGTATTATCGGTACATTATGGTCGGCTTCTAATGGAATGCAGGCTTTCATAAGGGCTATGAATGATGCGTTTGATGTAAAGGAATCGAGATCATTTATAAAATCAAGACTGGTTTCCATAGGCTTAACACTTGGACTGCTTGCAGCATTCATTGTTGCCATGGTTCTTCCTGTATTCGGGAAAGTTATCTTGAATTTTATTGGTAATTTTATAAATATATCTGATGGGATGCAAATTTTGATCAATGTATTGAGGTGGGCTATTGCTTTTGTGATCATGGTTACAGTCCTGGCTATTCTTTATAAGGTAGCGCCGAATAAACATTTTCCTTTCAAACAGGTATTGCCGGGTGCAATAGCCGCAACGGTTATGTGGCAGATCATATCTTTTGGCTTATCCTTTTACGTAAGCAATTTTGGAAATTATTCAGCCACATATGGCAGTCTTGGCGGAGTTATTGTATTAATGCTTTGGTTCTTTTTAACCGGCCTTGCACTTGTTATTGGCGGAGAAATAAGTGCCCTCTATCACAGAAATAATACATTCAAACCGGGCAGCGGGAAGAAAAATGATAAAAAAGATCCCAAAGTACAATCCGATGGAGAAGCGTATCGTACACTTTCAATCAAATAGGGCAAAATAAAACGAGGGCTCAGCCCTCGTTTTATTTTATCGCAGTCTAACGGGCAGTAAGACCCCCACTTCAAGACTCAGAGGAATCAAAGGAGGATAAGTGGGGGTCAA
>NZ_JBYTDU010000012.1:0-19668 GCF_058791715.1 Cytobacillus sp. EB106-05-05-XG126
CCTAGGAGCCGCAGCTAGATTGGGCAGTTTGACCCCCACTTATCCTCCTTTGATTCCTCTGAGTCTTGAAGTGGGGGGCTTACTGCCCGTTAGACTGCGATAAAATTCACCTAAAAAAACAGGCTGCCCTCTTTGTGGCAGCCTGTTTCTATCATTAGCGTCTTCTGCGGTTTCTAAGGAACGCCGGTGTATCAAGTGACTCTTCCTGCGGGTCAGCCTGCACACGATAGTTATCCTGCACCGGTTCCCGATATTCCCGGGGCTCTCTGACCGGCCGGCGATTGCTTGGTTCTTCTGCATAATGATATGTATGTTCATATTCTTTTTCTACAGATGGTCTTGTACTCGGTTTCGCCCTTAACTCCTCTTGTTCATTGAAGCCGGTAGCGATAACCGTAACAAGAATTTCTTCCTTTAAGGAATCATTAATGACTGAACCAAAAATCATATTCACTTCTTCATCTGAAGCAGAAGCAACAATATCTGCAGCCTCCTGCACTTCATATAAGCTGATATTTGCTCCGCCTGTAATGTTCATGATAACGCCGCGGGCTCCGTTAATGGACGTTTCAAGCAGCGGGCTTGAAATGGCTTTACGGGCTGCTTCTGCCGCACGGTCCTCCCCAGTGGCAATTCCAATCCCCATCAGTGCTGTTCCTTTATGGGACATTACTGTTTTGACATCGGCAAAATCAAGATTGATTAAACCCGGAACGGCAATCAGGTCTGAAATGCCTTGAACGCCCTGGCGAAGAACATTATCAGCTTCCATAAACGCTTCAAGCATAGGTGTTTTCTTATCAATAATCTCCAATAAGCGATCATTTGGAATAATAATTAGCGTATCCACAGCTTTTTTCATGGCTTCGATGCCTGCATCAGCATTGGCTGCACGCTTGCGTCCTTCAAATTTGAAAGGGCGGGTTACGACACCAATGGTCAGTGCACCCACTTCACGTGCAATGCGTGCAATAGCAGGAGCAGCACCTGTTCCGGTTCCGCCGCCCATTCCGGCAGTAACGAATACCATGTCAGCACCCTTCAGCACTTCACGAAGCTGGCTTTCACTTTCCTCAGCTGCTTTTCTGCCCACTTCAGGATTAGCCCCAGCACCCAGGCCCCTTGTTAAGGCTGCACCGATTTGCATGGTTACTTCTGCCTTTGATTGATTTAGAGCTTGTCCATCTGTATTGACAGCGATAAACTCTACTCCCTCAACTCCATGTTCGATCATCCGATTTACAGCGTTATTCCCCCCGCCGCCGACTCCGATGACTTTGATCGTAGCGTATTGGTCTATATTTGTATCAAACTCCAGCATTGCGGCTCCTCCTTTTATTCAAATAGACTTGCATGATAGCTTTAAAAAAGAGAGTAACCTTAAAGGTTTACTCTCTTCTATTGTAAAGGCCTATATAAAAGAATTCGAGTGATTTATCTCTTTTTTGGGGAAATTTTCTTAAAATTTGGGTGGTAAATATTTCTGAAACAAAAACACCCCCCAGCTAGGCCAGGAGGTGTTGTGAATTGTTATTAGAACTTTCTTTCCGAAACTTCGATACGGTTGATCGCACGCTGTAGTGCAAGCTCTGCACGGCGGAAATCAATGTTTTCACGCTTCTGCTCATTCAGGCGCTGTTCAGCACGCTGCTTGGCGCGAACGGCACGCTCTACATCAATTTCATCTGCCTGTTCAGCAGATTGCGCTAAAATCGTTACCTGCTCCGGACGGACTTCAAGGAATCCGCCGCTTACTGCGACGAAATCAGTTTTTCCGCCGTTTTTTAAACGAACGGCTCCAATTTGTAACGGTGCAACCATTGGAATGTGTCCAGGTAAAATTCCAAGCTCACCGCTTTGAGCTTTTGTGCTTACCATTTCCACATCTGATTCATACACCGGGCCATCGGGAGTAACAACACTGACTTTAATCGTCTTCATTTTTTACCCTCCTGGTCCAGAATTAGACCTCTACGCCCATTTTCTTTGCACTCTCGATTACTTCTTCGATTCGGCCGACAAGTCGGAATGCATCTTCTGGCAGGTGGTCGTACTTGCCTTCAAGAATATCTTTGAAGCCTTTAACTGTTTCTTTAACAGGTACGTATGAACCTGGCTGGCCAGTAAACTGCTCAGCAACGTGGAAGTTTTGAGATAAGAAGAACTGGATACGGCGCGCACGTGCTACGATTAGCTTGTCTTCATCAGAAAGCTCATCCATACCAAGGATCGCAATGATATCCTGAAGTTCTCTGTAACGCTGTAATGTCTGCTGTACTTGGCGTGCAACTGAGTAGTGCTCTTCGCCAACGATTTCCGGTGACAATGCACGGGAAGTGGAAGCAAGTGGATCCACCGCAGGGTAGATACCCATCTCAGAAAGCTTACGCTCAAGGTTAGTTGTTGCATCTAAGTGGGCGAAAGTTGTAGCCGGAGCCGGATCCGTATAGTCATCGGCTGGTACGTAAATCGCCTGGATGGACGTAACAGAACCTACGTTAGTAGATGTGATACGTTCCTGTAATTTACCCATTTCAGTGGCAAGTGTCGGCTGGTAACCAACGGCAGATGGCATACGGCCTAATAGGGCTGAAACCTCTGAACCTGCCTGTGTGAAACGGAAGATGTTATCCATGAAGAAAAGAACGTCCTGTCCCTGGTCATCACGGAAGAATTCTGCCATAGTCAAACCAGTCAGGGCAACACGCATACGCGCTCCCGGCGGCTCGTTCATCTGGCCGAATACCATCGCTGTTTTCTTGATAACGCCTGAATCCGTCATTTCATGATAAAGGTCATTACCTTCACGCGTACGCTCTCCAACACCGGCGAATACGGAAATACCGCCGTGCTCCTGAGCGATGTTATTGATCAATTCCTGGATTAAAACGGTTTTACCTACACCGGCACCACCGAATAGACCGATCTTACCACCTTTAATGTATGGAGCAAGAAGGTCTACTACCTTAATTCCAGTTTCAAGGATTTCTACTTCAGTAGAAAGCTGCTCAAACTTAGGAGCCTCTCTGTGGATAGAATCACGACGGGCATCTGCAGCGATTGCAGGATCTAAGTCGATTGATTCACCAAGCACGTTAAATACACGTCCAAGTGTTACATCACCTACTGGTACAGAGATAGGAGCACCCGAGTCAACAACTTCACTTCCGCGCTGTAAGCCGTCAGTAGAAGACATTGCGATGGTGCGGACTGTATCATCACCTAAATGAAGGGCAACTTCAAGGGTTAAGTTGATGTCAACTTCAGATTCGTTACGCGCTGGGTTTGTAACAGTCAATGCATTATAGATCTCAGGAAGCTGGCCGCTTTCGAACTTTACGTCAACAACCGGACCCATAACTTGAAGAACGCGTCCTTTGTTCATCTTTTTCCCTCCTCTTTCATTTCACGTAATGGGAGAGTACAGGCAGCACCCGTTCTCCGCATTTCGTTTGTGTCTAGCTCCAGCGCCTAGCCCCTCGAGGTCATAAGCCAATCCCTTCCGGAAGGAAAGAACACCTTCCAAAAGGGCTCGTCTTATGCTTGTCGGGCCTGACCGAGGCGCTTCCGCTTTTCGTTTTTATTCTAACGCGGCTGCTCCGCCGACGATTTCGGTAATTTCCTGCGTGATGGCTGCCTGACGTGCACGGTTGTAGCTTAGGCTTAACGAGTTGATAAGCTCTTTAGCGTTATCCGTTGCATTCTGCATCGCTGTCATCCTTGCAGCATGTTCACTTGCCTTACTGTCTAAAAGCGCTCCGTAGATTAAGCTTTCAGCGTATTGAGGCAGCAATACTTTTAAAATTTCTTCAGCGGAAGGTTCAAACTCATAAGATGTAAGCTTTTTCGAGCTGGAGATATCCGTAAGCGGAAGAAGCTTCTTCTCTGTTACATCCTGTTGAATCGCGCTGACATAATGGCTGTAGTACATATATAATTCATCAAATGTCTCATCAGCGAACATGCCAACTGTTTTGCTGGCAATATCCTTGATTTCAGCAAATGCAGGCTGGTCCGCAACAGCAACAATATCCAGAATGACGTTCATATTGCGCTTTCTGAAAAAGTCACGGCCCACACGTCCAACTGCAATGATTGCATACTCATCCGGTGATTTATGGCGCTTTTGAATTGTCTGGTAGACATTTCGCAAAACGTTACTGTTATAAGCTCCCGCAAGTCCGCGGTCAGAAGTGATTACGAGGTAACCAGTTTTCTTGACTGGGCGGCTGGTCAGCATTGGATGTGAGACATCTTTGCTTCCCAAAGCGATGCTTGCCGTAACTTCCTGGATCTTCTCCATATAAGGCACGAATGACCTTGCATTCATTTCCGCCTTATTCATTTTCGCAGCCGATACCATCTGCATTGCTTTTGTAATTTGACTCGTTTTCTTCGTAGAAGTTATACGATTTTTTATATCGCGTAATGATGCCACAGGTTCTCACCACCCTTATTCAGATTAGGCCAGCTGCAGCGCCTAGCCCCTCGAGGTCATAAGCCAATCCCTTCCGGAAGTAAGGAACACCTTCCTGCAGGGCTCGTCTTATGCTTGTCGGGGCTGACCAAGGCGCTTCCGCTTTTTATTGTTTGTCAGAACCGAATTGAGCTGCTTAGATGGGGAGCACTTCCCCATCCAGGCAATCTCCATTATTCGGATACTGCGAAAGTTTTCTTAAAGTCGTTAATCGCAGATGCCATATCGTCATCAGAAGGAAGTTCTTTTGTAGTCACGATATGGTCTAACAAATCTTTGCGGTTATGGTCTAACCATGAAAGGAATTCAGATTCGAAACGACGAATATCCTGTACAGGAATGTCATCTAAGAAGCCGCGAGTTAGAGCGTAAAGGATTGCAACCTGCTTCTCAACTTTTAACGGCTTGTTAAGATCCTGCTTTAGAACCTCTACTGTACGGGCACCACGGTTAAGTTTAGCCTGTGTTGCTTTATCAAGGTCAGAACCGAACTGGGCAAATGATTCAAGTTCACGGTATGAAGCAAGGTCAAGACGCAGTGTACCTGCAACCTTTTTCATTGCTTTGATCTGTGCAGATCCACCTACACGTGATACAGAAAGACCTGCGTTGATCGCCGGACGTACACCGGAGAAGAATAGGTCAGACTGAAGGAAAATTTGTCCGTCAGTGATTGAGATAACGTTTGTCGGAATGTAAGCAGAAACATCTCCTGCTTGTGTTTCGATAAATGGAAGCGCAGTGATTGAACCTGCACCTTTCGCATCGCTTAGCTTCGCAGCGCGCTCTAATAAACGGCTGTGCAAGTAGAATACGTCCCCTGGATATGCTTCACGGCCTGGAGGACGGCGCAATAGCAATGAAAGCTCACGGTAAGCAGAAGCTTGCTTTGTTAAGTCATCATACACAACAAGAACGTGCTTGCCGTTGTACATGAACTCTTCACCCATTGTTACACCAGCGTAAGGAGCCAGGTATAGCATTGGAGCAGGCTGTGATGCAGATGCTGTTACAACGATTGTGTAATCAAGCGCACCTTGCTTACGAAGTGTTTCTACTGCATTACGAACTGTAGATTCTTTTTGTCCGATTGCCACATAGATACATACCATATCCTGGTCTTTTTGGTTCAGGATTGTATCGATTGCAACGGATGTTTTACCTGTTTGACGGTCACCGATGATTAACTCACGCTGTCCGCGGCCGATTGGAACAAGTGCGTCAATCGCCTTGATTCCTGTTTGAAGCGGCTCGTGTACGGATTTACGATCCATAACACCTGGTGCCGGGCTTTCAATCGGACGTGATTTTGTTGTGTTAATTGGTCCCATGCCATCTACTGGCTGTCCTAGAGGGTTTACGACGCGGCCGATTAGTTCTTCACCAACCGGTACCTCCATGATGCGGCCCGTACGGCGTACTTCATCGCCTTCACGGATTTCTGTAAATGGTCCTAAAATGATAATACCGACGTTATTTTCTTCAAGGTTTTGTGCCATACCCATAACGCCGTTTGAAAATTCAACAAGTTCTCCAGCCATGACATTGTCGAGGCCATGAGCACGAGCGATACCGTCACCAACAGAGATAACCGTACCTACATCACTCACTTGAATTTCCGACTGATAGTTTTCGATTTGCTTTTTTATCAGCGCACTGATTTCTTCAGCATTGATGCTCATGAGTTTCACCCCTATCTACGAATCTTAGCCTAACAATTGACGTTCAAGACGCTCTAGCTTCCCGCGCAAGCTGCCGTCGAAAATCCGGTTTCCGATTCGAAGCTTGATGCCGCCGAGCAAGTTAGTATCAACTATATTGTCAATACGAAGTGATTTTTTCCCAACCTTAGCTGCAAATGACACAGACAATGCTTCCTTCTCTGCTTCAGATAGCGGACGGACAGTGTATACTTTTGCATCCGCGATTCCTTTTTTGTCATTCGCAAGGCTTATAAAATGATCTGCCACATCAGAGATATGATCCTCACGGTGGCGTTCAATTAATATCATTAACGTGTTTAGTACAAACGTGTTCACAGATGCAAATGCTTCTTTTAAAATCTCTTTTTTCTTCTCAATTGAAAGCTTTGGAGATTTCAAAACAGACTTTAAATCTGAGTTATGGTTTACTACTTCTTTCACTGCACGAAGCTCTTCTTCCATTTGGTCAAGAAGCTGGTGTTCATTCGCAAGCTGGAAAAGAGCCAACGCGTAGCGCTTTGCTACTGTGGAGCCCGTCATCGCTTTTCTCCTGCCTCTTGAATGTATTCATTGATCAGCTTTTCCTGATCAGCTGCACTTAGTTCCTTCTCGATAACCTTGGAAGCAATTAGGACAGACAATGAAGCGACCTGCTCGCGGATAGCGGCAACCGCCTGTTCTTTCTGCTGCTCGATTTCAAGCTTTGCAGATTCCTTAATGCGCTCAGACTCAGTGCGGGCAGCCGCAACGATCTCCTCACGCTGCACATCGCCTTGTTTCTTCGCATTTTCAATAAGGCCCTGTGCTTCTGTACGCGCTTCTTTTAAAAGATTTCTTTGCTCTTCTAAAAGTTTCTTTGCTTCTGTACGGCTTTCTTCAGCCGCTTGAATTTCACCGGCAATGTGCTCTTCACGCTGCTGCATAATGCCCATTAACGGACCCCACGCGAATTTTTTCAGCAATGCCAACAAGATAATGAACATGACCAGCTGGAACAAAATGTCCCCGCCGTTAAAACCGCCGCCTGCAGCGCCTAATACTAGACTGTTTGTTAACACCCTCGATTCACTCCCTTCAAGAGTTGTTCCACTTATGAAACGGAGTCATATGCATGATTCCGAATTAGTTTACGGTAAAAAGACATAAAGGAATGGCGAAGGTTCATGGAATGATCTTCGCCATTTTTGAACGATTGGTACAGTATTAATTAACCGCCGATAACCATGAACGCGATAACAACGCCAATGATCGGAACGGCCTCAACTAGTGCTACCCCGATGAACATTGTAGTTTGAAGCATACCGCGAGCTTCTGGCTGGCGAGCCATACCTTCAACTGTTTTTGATACGATAAGACCGTTACCGATACCGGCACCTAGTGCTGCTAAACCGATTGCAATTGCTGCTGCTAAAAGACCCATTATTGAGTTCCTCCTTAAATTGTATGAAAATTTATTTGTTTAAAATGTTTTGTCCATAAAATGAACAGGTATATATTAATGGTCCTGGCTCACTTTGTGTGCCATATAAACCATTGTTAACATACAGAAAATGAATGCCTGGATAGATCCGACAAAGATTGAGAATCCCTGCCATACGAGTGTTGGTATAACTGCGGCAAGCATTCCGCCTATACCGGCATGTGCGAGTCCTCCGACTAGCAACGTCAGCAGGATTTCACCCGCGTAGATGTTACCGTAGAGACGAAGTCCCAATGTCAGAGTGTTTGCAAACTCTTCAATGATTTTCAATGGGAACAAGAAAGGCATTGGCCTGATAAAATCCCGGCCGTATTCTCCTACTCCTTTAAGCTTTACGCCATAGTAATGCGAAAGCCCGACTACCATTGCCGCTAATGTTAAGGTGATAACAGGATCGGCTGTTGGCGATTTCCACCATAAAGTGTGATCATAAGTGATCGCAAACGGAAGTCCGAGCATGTTTGAAACAAAAATATACATGATCAGGGTTAATCCAAGGATATGGAATCTTCCGCCTGTCTTCCAGTCCATCGTACTGTTAATGATATTCTTAACAAAATCCATAACCCATTCGAAGAAGTTTTGCATCCCCGTTGGTTTCATGGCCAATCGACGGGTTGAAAGCAAAGCAATAATGAAGACAATAGCACTTGCCACTGTAATCATCAGTACGTTTGATAAGTTAAAATTCAATCCTAAAAAGTCCACTATAGGAGCTTCATGATGCAATAGTGTTCACCTCTCTTCCCGCTATTTACGTAAATGAAAAGATTGAAGAAAATAATCTATCATAATGACAATATAGGATGTCATTAATCCAAATACCACACTGATCAGATGCATCTTTTCAGGATATTCCAGAGCGATCATGACAGCAAATACTGCTGTAGCCATCCTGGATACCGTTCCAAGTGAACGCACCTTCTCGCCTCTCTCGACCGCCTCTCCAAATTGCAGCGCCTTCCGTGAAATAAGCCACAAATTGAACAGACTTAAGCTTGTACCAAAGATCAAGCCAAGAAAAATAGATTGATAAGGTGTAAAACCCCAGCCGAGAACATATACAGACAACAAAAGGAATATGTAATTTCGCTGTCTCTGAAAAGTTGCTTTGATTTCCGGCATGATGTTCATTCTCCTGTGAAAAAATGTTGGATTAGGCGAAGCATGGCGTAAATCCCGGCGCCCAGCCCAATGAACAAGCCGATTAAAAGGAATAAAGGCTCAGTTCCTGCCTTGGTGTCGAGCCATCTTCCAGCAAAAATGCCAATGAGCGTGGAACCTACTAACTGGGAAAGAATGGCGGACATTAAGGCCATCGCCTTAAATGGGTTGCGGTCTTTTTGACGCATAAAAACGCATCCTCCCTTAAAGAGAATGGTAAGAGGGTTTGAGGCCGTAAATAAACATATAAACATCATGCAGAAGTGGGAAATATGTCTGCAAAAATATTTTGAAAACCCTATCATCTTTTACCCTTTGTAAGCATACAATAGGGCTTTGTCAATGTCAATGCGTTTGGAGTGAAAAAGTTCACAAACAAAAAGGTAAAAATATGGTATGTTCACATATTTATCACATTTAATTTTTGAATTTCTATTGAAAAAGGAGCGAGACTCTGCATCGCTCCTGAAAACGCTTTATTTCTACTTACTTGTACTCTCTTCTGATTCTGCTGAAGGCTCCGGGTCCCCCAGCTGGCCATCCGGTCTCACAAATAGATAAGTTTCGATCCAGTCTTCCCTTCCGGCCTTTTTGGCAAACACTTTTGCCAGGTACAGCCCAGGACCGGGCAGCTTTTCAGCAGGGATTTCCTGCAGCAGCTGCCCCTTGCCGGTATTTCTTTTCCAATCCAGAAATCCCATGAACCGGAGACTTTCCGAATCAAACATCGCAATTCCGAATTCTTCCGCCCCGCCAGGCAGATACACCTCATAGCGATACGTGGCTGGCTTATCTCCTTTGCCGATTCCGAATCCCATCACCCTTGGGTAATCAGGCTCTTCAAGCACATAGAGGTATGGAATATGAATACTCTCTGCACCTGCTTTCAATAGAAGGTACCCGTCATGGATCTTTTTCTGTAAAAGGGTCGGATCAGCTGACATTTTTATTTCGACCTTTTTCTTTTCACCCGGGTTCAATTGAATCGTCATAGGCATTTCCCAATTGATGCCCTGCTCCTTATAGGGTACGGAAAAGGAATAAGACTGCGTTTTTTCACTTATATTTTCAACCGTTATGAAACTGCTGTGGTCATGCAGCCTGTCTGCGATCTGAAATTTTCCGAATTGCATGGATGCCGGGAAGACAAGCGTTTCTGCTGTCAGCGCCTGATCAAGCTGTATCCTGCCGGCCCCCTGCTCATACGTTCTATATGTTTGTCCATCCGCGTTCTTAATAAGTTTAGCAGTATTCATAAGTGCCGCCTTGATTTGTTCCGGACCCCAGTCGGGGTGAGCCTGTTTGAGGATCGCACAAGCACCTGCTACATGCGGAGCGGCCATGCTTGTTCCCTGAAGCGGCAGGTAGCCGCCGGGAATGGTGCTATTTATGGCGACTCCCGGTGCCACGACATCCGGTTTAATTTCCCAAGTGGATGTAACAGGTCCGCGTGAGCTAAAGTCAGCCAGTATGTCCCTTTCTTCTATTATATAAGTCCGGGCAAGGAGCCTTCCTTCCTTCATGAGCTTCTTGAGCTCCTCTCCTTCTTGCTTTGAAAGCGCCGCTGCCGGAATGGGAACCTCGCTGTCCAAATTTCCGAAGAACCTGCCTTTTGTATTGTTATAGATAATGATACCCTCTGCTCCTGCTTCCATGGCATGGAAAGCTTTATCTGTAAACGTCAATTCCCCTCTTTCTATTAGTACTATTTTTCCTTCGGCATTCTTCAATTGATCCGGATGTCCAAGTCCTCCATCAATCATTTCATAGGAACGGTCAAATTCCCATTCCTTTGAACCCTGCAGCAGATCAAGGCGGATTTCACGTCCGTTTATGCTTAAAAATGGCACCTTTATTGTTGGTGTAGAGGCTCCGACAGAAATAGCCTTCGACGCTGTTCCCGGAGAACCGACCGTCCAAATATTCGGTCCCGAATTGCCTGATGAAGTGACAGCCGTTATTCCCTTTTCAACTGCTTTATTCAGGGCCATGCTTATCGGAAGGTCAGGCCCGTTTACGTTATTTCCCAATGAAAGGTTTAACACATCCACTTTATCCTTTATGGCCTGTTCGATGGCCGCAATCACCTGTTCTGTTGTTCCGCTTCCGCCTGGTCCAAGAGCCCTGTAGGCGATGATGGTTGCTTCAGGTGCGACCCCCTGGATCCTGCCATTTGCCGCAATGATGCCCGCGACATGAGTGCCGTGCAGTGTGCCTTGTCCCCCGGAAGCCTTTGTTTCCATCGGATCTCTATCATTATCCACCAAATCGCGACCGCCGCCATAGCTTCGCCGCAGGTCAGGATGATTATAATCAATGCCGGTGTCGATCACGCCTACTTTCACACCCTTGCCTGTAAGGCGCTGATTATTTTCATCATAATAGCCTCTGGCATTCAGGCCGCCAATCAGCTTAATATTGTCATTGGAATGAACATGATAGGTATTAACCGGTGAAACAGCAGAGACTGACTCTATTCTTTTCAGGCTTAGCAGTGCTGATGGCTTTCCTTTGACTGAAAAGCCGTTTAATGCCTGATTGAATGTATGCCTGATTTGCAGATCAGGATTTTGTTCTATCATTTGTTTTATTTCCTGTTCATTTTTTGGATCCTTCAGTACTACAATGGCCACTTTTTCTATATCAGGTGACTCTTCCGGTATAGGCGGGTGTGAAAGTGTCCGTGCTGAAACGGGAGTTTGACTCCAAAACAAGGATAAGACTGTTATGGACAGTAAGAATTTTTTCATTAGAAAACCCACCCTCTTTTTGTTTTAGGGTGGGCTGAATAGATGCCTTGTATGCGTAAATCTATATAATATTACGGCTAGTTCAAGGATTCATAAACAATATTGGCCACTTCTTTGGAAAGAGCGCCTGTGCTCCGGTATGATCCGCTTGGTAAAGGGCCATTGTTTTGTTTATTTGTCAGCAGGATAATCTGAAGGTTTTCCTCTGGATCGATAATAACCTGTGTTCCAGTAAAACCAGTATGGCCAAAAGCTTTTTCAGAATAGCGATCTCCCATATACCAGCTTTTATCCAGCTCCCAGCCATATCCCTGGCCAAAGCGCTGAGGAGAGGTAAAGGTATCAATCACTTCTTGATCATACATTTTTGTTTTCCCATATGTTCCGCCATTTAACATGGTCTGGCCCAATACGGCAAGGTCCCTTGCTGTCGAAAATAAACCGGCATGGCCTGCAACCCCTTTATTTCCATAAAAGCTATTCCCATCATTAACTTCTCCGACTAAGGTGTAATTTCTCCAGTATTTGAACATGTCCGGGCTTTCTTCAACATAGTACCCGAAATTAGGGTCATCAATCATTTTATACTCATAAGGATTTCCCCATGAGGTAGCTGCAATCTTTTTCTTGAAATGGTCCGGTGGAGTAAACATCGTATCATGCATTTTTAAGGGCTTATAAATATTTTCTTCTAAGTACTTATCCAATTTCTGTCCACTGATCTCTTCAATCAAAAAACCCAGCATCATAAAGCTAAAATCGCTATATCTTCTGTCCGTTCCTGTGGGATATTCAAGTGGCAGCTTGTTTATATAATTCAGCACCTCTTCAGAATTATCCGCGTAAAGGTATGTCGGCTTCCAGGGAGTTAAACCAGAGGTGTGTGTCAGAAGGTCAGCTACTGTAATATCCTGTTTCCCATGCTGGGCAAACTCTGGAATAAAATCAGATACCCTGTCATTTACTGAGAGTTCCCCATCATTGACAAGTTTCATAATGCCCTGGGTTGCTCCCATTACCTTCGTAACGGAAGCAAGGTCGAACATTGTTTTCTTTTTCATTTTTCTGGGGTTCTCGAGTAATTCCCCCATATCATACTTTTGTGCATATCCGTACGCTTCCTCTTTGACAATCTTCCCATCCTTGGCTACAAGAACGACTGCACCAGGTGTAACACCATCCGCAATAGCCTCTGTAACGGCTTTATCAATACCCTTCAATTTCTCCGGATCAAAGCCCGCCTTTTGCGGATGGGCTTGACTTAATTTTTGTCCGGACCGTTCCTTGGCATTCACGAAATTTCCAGAAAAAGCTGCAGAACTTAAAACTAATGTGAATACGATTAACAATAGCCTTAACCTTTTCAAATCTTCATCTCCTTTTAAAAAACTGACCAATATACAATATTCTGTATAATTAATTCTATCTATCTTCCAATTGATTATCAATATAGTTTTTAGTATTTTCAGAAAATAGTGCTTTAAGATTATAAAAAAAGCCATCAAATGAATGATGGCTTTCTCCCTTTATGTATTAAAACAGCTGATTCGGTTCCAGTTTTCCTTTTTGAATTAAATGGTCCCGCTTTTTATCTCTCCACATATCCGCTATAGTCGCGGCTATCAGTAATACTGTAAGCAGAATTCCTTTTCCTTCTGCCAGCTTAAATACCAGGGCGATAAAACCTTCAGACATGAAGGTTCCCATTAATGAACCCACAAGCATGATGATCCAGACAATCAATGCTCCTTCTAAAATGGCTAATGCTCTCATTTATTCGACCTCCCGGGTATATAAAATCATTATGCCAATACCCCGCAGACAGCAGTCTAAACGTTAATTTTGCAATTCGGGCATTCCTTTACTTTCCAAATATCTTCTGCCAGATGCTTTTGCTTTTTTCAGCCTCTAATGCACCGGCTACTTCTTCTACAGACTTTTGTGTCGCCATCAGTTTTTCATAGAGGGAAGTAACTTTTTCGCTCTCTTTTTCATAGCCTTGTGCATGGGCATTTCTTAAATCTTCAATTGTGAGTTTCAGCTCGTGCACCTCATGTATCAGCTGTTTGTTTTGTTCCCTTATTTTATTTTGGGTAAGACGAGACTGCTCGTTTTGCTGAACAAGGAAGCTGACAAGCTTTTTCATATCTGTCAGTTCGGAATTCACATTCACAAGCGAGGTGGAGCTGCTTTCTTCCTCATCCTCCACAGTAATGATAACCGGAATTCCTGCATCCTCAAGCTTTGCTGTAACTTCCTCTTTTTTAAGCCCATCTGAATATAATTTCCGGATAAATTTAAGCTTTTCAATTTCGGAAGCCTGGATTTTATAGCGATTATGTTCCTTCCGATAATTTATGTATTCTGCATGTTCCTGCAAATAACGCTTTAAGCTATTCTCAGGTATGTCCGGAAGTGCCTCTTTAAGCTCCTTCATTGTCAAATACTGATTTGCCAACGTCCTTCAGCACCTTTCTTGGTATCTTGCCGATCACCCAGCTCCTGCCGGGCATTACCCATGACTAACCACCTAACCGCCAACAAAACCACCATGGTCATTTTCTGCGGTTAATGATGTCATTTCTACCGCCATTTCTTTAACCATGAGTACGTCATTTGATCACTCTAAACTCTTTGGAAACGTGGATATATCAACATTTTGGAAACAACCATCCAACCATCAACCTGTTAACCGCTTACTATTTCTGTTTATATCTGCTTTCTGTTTCTTCTATACTCTATCATAACTTTTCCAGCTTTACGGGGAAAGAGACTTTTAACATAAAAATAAAATAGATTTCTCTGTTCAATTTCAACCATCCAACCACCAACATATCAACCATGTTGTTTTTCAGGTAATGAGGCCCGCTTCTCCCCTCCCCTTTTTGAAAATAGAACAGAAAAATGCACCTCGACTTAAGAGAGGTGCATTTCTATTAGTTTTGCGGTTTATATTCTTCCGGCCGATCATTCGTCTGTTTAAAATGGTAGCGGATAGCATCGCAAATTCTCCTGGAAGCATTTCCGTCTCCATATGGGTTTACAGATTTAGCCATTTTTTCATAAGCTGCCCCATCAGTCAGAAGTTCCATTGCCAGTTCGTAAATTGGCTGTTCCTCAATGCCGGCAAGCTTAAGGGTACCGGCTTCAATTCCTTCAGGCCTTTCCGTTGTATCACGAAGAACAAGGACAGGCACACCAAGTGATGGTGCTTCTTCCTGAACTCCGCCTGAATCGGTCAGAATCAGATGAGCTCTTGAAGCAAAGTTATGGAAATCAATAACGTCAAGCGGCTCAATCAGATGAATGCGGCTATTGCTGCCAAGGATTTCTGATGCGATCTCCCGTACAGCAGGGTTCATATGAACGGGATATACGACTTGTATATCTTTCTGTTCTTCCACCAGCCTTTTAATAGCCTTGAACATGTTCCGCATCGGCTCACCCAGATTTTCACGGCGGTGTGCAGTTAGTAATACAAGGCGGTCATCGCCGATTTTCTCAAGGACTTCATGATGATACGTATCTTTAACCGTTGTTTTAAGCGCATCTATTGCCGTGTTTCCAGTGATGAATATACTGTCGGTCTTTTTATTCTCATTTAAGAGGTTTTCAGCTGACTTCGATGTTGGCGAGAAGTGCAGATCAGCCATGACACCTGTTAGCTGCCGATTCATTTCCTCAGGGAATGGAGAGTATTTATTCCATGTGCGCAGTCCCGCTTCCACATGGCCGACGACAATCTGATTATAGAAAGCGGCAAGGCTTGCAATAAACGTTGTAGTGGTATCACCGTGCACAAGCACGATATCCGGCTTTACTTCCTTCATGATCTTATCAAGGCCCTCAAGTCCGCGTGTAGTCACATCCACCAGTGTCTGGCGGTCTTTCATGATATTCAGGTCATATTTGGGTGTGACCTTAAATATATTTAATACCTGATCAAGCATTTCGCGATGCTGTGCCGTCACGGTCACAATCGATTCAAAATGCTCAGGGTATTTTTGAAGTTCAAGAACAAGAGGGGCCATTTTAATGGCTTCAGGCCTTGTCCCGAAAATCGTCATTACTTTAATCGGACGATTCATTCAGAGCACCTTCCTTTATGAAAAGATATTTTCAATCTTTTTGTCTGTTCGCTGCTGCTGATATTATTTCGTTCCGAATAAACGGTCGCCTGCATCGCCCAAACCAGGGACGATATAGCCTTTTTCGTTCAATTTTTCGTCTAATGCTGCAATGTAGATGTCAACGTCAGGGTGAGCTTCCTTCACAGCTTCTACGCCTTCAGGAGCTGCAATCAGGCACATGAATTTAATGTTTTTGCCTCCGCGCTTTTTAAGAGAATGGATGGCTTCAACCGCAGAGCCGCCCGTTGCAAGCATAGGGTCAACTACGATGAAATCTCTTTCTTCAACATCACTTGGAAGCTTCACATAGTATTCAACCGGCTGCAGGGTTTCCGGGTCACGGTACAAACCGATATGGCCCACTTTTGCAGCTGGAATCAGCTTCAGGATGCCGTCAACCATTCCAATTCCCGCACGCAGAATTGGAATGATCCCTATCTTTTTACCTGCAAGCACATTGGACTTCATCGTGCTGACTGGTGTATCAATTGTGATTTCTTCTAAAGGCATATCGCGGGTAATTTCGAATGCCATCAATGTTGCCACTTCATCGACAAGCTCGCGGAATTCCTTTGTTCCCGTACTCTTTTCACGAATGTATGTAAGCTTATGCTGAATTAATGGATGGTCAAAAACGTAAACCTTTGCCATGATTATCTCTCCTTTTCATTATGCAGATTAGTCGAACCACACTTCGTCTAATTTTACAGAAAAACAATTCCATCGGCAACTATGATTCGTATTTGTAAAAGAAAAGTCATTATTACATAGAAAAACCGGCCTCAAGCTGAGACCGGCTGATTGATTAATGTTCTGGATATAAAGTGAAGCTGCCTGTTAGGGCTTCTACGCGCTGAGCCGCTTCTTGAAGCTTCCCTTCATCTTCGTGATTTTTAAGTGTGAAGGCAATGATGGATGCAATTTCCTTCATTTCCTTTTCACCAAATCCGCGGGATGTAACAGCCGCTGTACCGATACGGATGCCGCTTGTGACAAATGGGCTTTCCGGATCGAAAGGAATCGTGTTTTTGTTGACTGTAATGCCGACCTCATCAAGGACTTTCTCAGCTACTTTCCCTGTTAGGCCAAGGGAGCGGAGATCAACCAGCAGCAAATGGTTGTCTGTACCCTGTGATACAAGATCAATTCCTTCAGCCTGCAATGCTTCAGCCAGCTTTTTGGCATTCGAAATGATATTGCCTGCATAGGTTTTGAAATCATCCTGAAGTGCTTCGCCGAAGGCAACCGCTTTTGCCGCAATGACGTGCATTAAAGGACCGCCCTGGATTCCAGGGAAAATGGATTTATCAATTTTCTTCGCATATTCTTCTTTGCAGAGAATCATGCCGCCGCGCGGTCCGCGCAATGTCTTATGAGTAGTCGTTGTAACAAAGTCTGCGAACGGAACCGGATTCTGATGAAGCCCAGCAGCTACAAGGCCTGCAATATGAGCCATATCAACCATCAGCATGGCACCGACTTCATCCGCAATTTCACGGAAACGCTTGAAGTCAATTTCACGCGGATAGGCACTTGCGCCCGCTACAATTAATTTCGGCTTAGATGTGCGGGCTTTTTCAAGAACATCTTCATAATCGATGCGATGTGTTTCTTTATCCACACCATATTCGACGAAATTGTACTGCACGCCGCTGAAGTTAACAGGGCTGCCGTGCGTTAAATGTCCGCCATGTGAGAGATTCATACCAAGAACAGTATCTCCCTGCTCTAAAACAGTGAAGTATACGGCCATGTTTGCCTGTGCACCTGAATGCGGCTGTACATTCACATGCTCTGCACCGAAAATTTCTTTCGCACGGTCACGGGCTAAATCTTCGACTACATCCACATGCTCACATCCGCCATAATAGCGGCGGCCCGGATAGCCTTCAGCATACTTGTTTGTTAAAACAGAACCCTGTGCTTCCATTACCGCTTCACTGACAAAGTTTTCAGAAGCGATTAATTCAATCTTTGTTCTCTGACGTCCTAATTCTTCTTGAATCGACTTGAAAACCTGCTCATCCTGCTGTGCTAAATGCTTCATAAGAATCCTCCCTTTTCTCCAACACACTTTTAATAAAGGAAAGCCTTCTAGGGCTCTCCATTTTTATGTATCGATCTTTTTGTGAAAATTCTTTTCTATTTTAGCATGTTTTCTTAAAAAGCGACAGGTACCTATACCAGTTTGGCAGATTGGTATGGGTACCTGTCACCATCCTTTTAATCCCAGTTCCAATAATCCTTCTCCCCAAGGTATGGAGCACGGATTTGTTTTTCTTTTTTAAGCTTTAATAGTTCTTTTACCGGGCCGGTAACCACTGCTCCATAGACAATGAATCCATTTTTCTTCAGGTATTGATGACGTTCTTTCAGATGGTCAAGACCGAGGAAGTTCTCATAATAGCTTTGAGATTCATTTTTTAAGAGACCCTCCATCTGTTTCAGCATCACCTTTTTATTTTCATCCATAAATTCCTCATTAAGGGCTAATTTCGATTCAGACATATAATCATCGCCTGCTTTCCTTCCTCCGGCCAAACCATAAATGGAAGTTAATTCAATTGAGTTTCCTCCGCTGCCGTAACCTGTCTTAAATTCTTTCAGTTCTCCTGTATAGAGCGGCATCCAAAGGACTTCCAGGTCATATGGCTTTAAAAGCTCCAGCAGTTCTTCCGGCTTCATGAATGACTGGGTGGAAAATGCCAGTTCCGCCACTGTCCCCTCGTGTATTTTTTCAAGAGAAGTCCAGACCGCAGGTTCCCCTTCAGCTGCCAGCCTTTTTCCGCTATTCGGATTTTCAGGCAGGGAAAAACGGTAAATGCTTTCATTTTGCGGCTGAAATTTCTGAATACTCAAGGTGGAATATGAATTTAATAGCCTTTTCTCAACCTTCACCTCTCCAATTGTCTGATACTCCTGGCCAATTTTCCGTGCGATCGGATAGGATATTTTCTGTGTCAGAAATGGCGTTACTTCTTTATTCATCATGCCTCCGAAATCCTCATGCATGTTTGGGTGCTTCCAATCCAGTGCCACCTTACTGTAAAAAGCATGCTTTCTTTCACTATTGGCAGCGTCTGAAAGTATATTTACGGCCATCATATATGCCCAGAAGAGAAACAAGCAGGCAGCGAGCACTTTAACCACTCTGAATGTTAAGGTAAACCGGTATTTAGCCATGATTTTCTTTTCGCGGTCTTTGTTCCAGTCAGTCATGTTCTTCCCTCCATTGTTCATCGGCAAGCTGAGCAAGCTTTTTCCGGGCCCGATGCAGTGTCACCTTTTCTGATAGATCCAATGTTTCCCGGATCTCACTATAGCTAAAAGACTCAAATTCTCTTAAATATAAAATAGAACGGTAATGTTCCGGCAGACAGCTTATTAGGTCTGCGACTTTTTCATTCGATTCTTTCTTTAGTGCTGAATCCTCAGGCATTCCGTAAGGGCTGGTCATTTCTCCCTTTGAAAATAAATAGCCGGCAAAAGGAATCTTATTTCTCCTTTGCCGTTTCCGCCATTCATCCAAATAAGCATTCCTGGCTACCTTAAAAAGCCATGCCCTTACATCTTCCTGTTTGTAGAATGAGAGAGAAACCGTTGCCTTAATAAATGTTTCCTGCGTTAGATCTTCAGCTGTTTCTTTAGAGCCTGACATCTTATATAAATAGTAATACAGCGGTCTGGCATAATGACGATATAAATCATCCAGCCGATCCCGCCTGCTCTCCTTCAACGGCTTCTCCCCCCTTTCTCACTAAAAGCTGCACTATATACACGTTCTTCCTTCTTGAATGTTACACGTTATATAAAAAAAGTGACAGGCACCTATACCAGTTTGCTTAAGTGGTATAGGTGCCTGTCACCCAAATGGCATGATGGGTTCGGACTCAGTATCAGCGATTTCTGCTTTCTCTGTCCGAAGTTGACCTGACTTCAGACTCTGAATCCTCGATTTCTACGT
>NZ_JBYTDU010000012.1:19763-26415 GCF_058791715.1 Cytobacillus sp. EB106-05-05-XG126
TACTTTTTGTGTCCGAAGGTGACCTGACTTCGGACTCTGAATCCTCAATTTCTACTTTCTGTGTCCGAAGGTGACCTAACTTCGGACTCTAAATCCTCAATTTCTACTTTTTGTGTCCGAAGTTGACCTGACTTCAGACTCTAAATCCTCAATTTCTACTTTTTGTGTCCGAAGGTGACCTGACTTCGGACTCTGAATCCTCAATTTCTACTTTCTGTGTCCGAAGGTGACCTGACTTCGGACTCTGAATCCATGATTTATGGTTTTTCAGTCCGAACAGGCGTCCAGTGGCGGAAACTAATCAAGGATACAATCGGGAGAATAAAGCCCCAATCACCAGGTGATTGGGGCAGCAAAATATTATTAATTCATCTGCAAGATTCGTTATCAGAGTTCCGTTCATAAATCGCCCGGGCCCCGCCGATGAGTTTCGGCCTGGTTTTAGCCATGGTGACGTTGGCCTCGCCGACTGATTTTTGGGAGGTCCTGATTGGAACTGCCACATGCTTCAGATGCATTCCGATCAGTGTGTCGCCGATATCGATACCAGCATCAGCCTTGATAAACTCGGCCATGACGGGATCTTTGAAGTGTTCATAGGCGTATGTCGCCATCGCGCCGCCGGCCGCACGGTGAGGGATGACGGCCACTTCATCCAGATTTCTTGCCTCGGCTACATCCCGCTCCACGACTAATGCCCTGTTCAAATGCTCGCAGCATTGAAAAGCCAGTTCAGCCCCGGTGTCCTGGCGGAGCTTGTCCAGACGCTCAAAAATCAATTCAGCCACTTGTTCCGTTCCGGCTGTGCCTATTCTTTTCCCGGCGACTTCACTCGTGCTGCAGCCTACTACAAGAAGATGCTTCTCACTTAAAGGAACTTGTTCGCTGAATTCACGTATGATTGTATCAAGTTCTGTTTTCCATTGTTCAATCAAAAAAGCTCCCCCCTTCGAAAGATTTACTTCGTTTCGTAAGCAGTAATCTTTCCAACACGGTTTTCATGGCGGCCGCCTTCAAAATCTGTTGAAAGCCATACTTTTGCAATTTCACGGGCCAGGCCGGGGCCAATTACTCGTTCACCCATCGCAAGGATATTGCTGTCATTATGTTCACGGGTTGCTTTTGCACTGAATACATCATGCACCAGCGCACAGCGGATTCCCTTTACTTTGTTGGCAGAGATGCTCATTCCGATTCCGGTTCCACAGATCAGAATGCCCTTATCGAATTCGCCGCCTGCAACCTTTTCGGCAACTGGCAATGCATAATCCGGATAATCTACTGAAGTTTCGCACTCACAGCCGAAATCTTCATATTCAATGCCCATTTCATCCATTAAGCTTTTTATTTCTTCGCGGAGATTAAGTCCGCCATGATCTGATGCGATTGCAATTTTCATAATGAAACCCTCCAGTTTGAAGCCGCTTTATTTTGACATTATTCTCTTATTTTGACACAAAACCTTGAAAATATAAAGAAAGGGAGCCGCATTTTGGGCTCCCTTATAATTTAAATTTCGTTATGGTGCTATTTAATTTTTCTGCCTGTTCTTTTAGCTCGATGGCGAGCTTTTCCACATTGCCGATGACAGCAGTCTGGTGTTGAGTGGCAGCTGAAACCTCCTGTGCGCCTGCTGATGTTTCTTCCGCAATGGCTGCTACTTCCTGAGATTGGGTGGATGTATGCTGGATGCCTTCCATCTGGGAATCCACCAGTCCTGAAATGGCAGACACTGAAGCAGCCATTTCATTGACCACTTTCGCCATTTCCTCAATCACTTCATTTGTTTTCGTGCCTTTTTTCACTTCATTATTAGCAGTCTCCACCTGATAAGAGATTTGCGTGACAACATTGCGGACCTCTTCCTGTATGTTCTGTATCAGCTCCGAGATGCCCTGGACCGCCTTAGCACTCTCATCTGCAAGCTTCCGCACTTCTTCAGCGACTACGGCAAATCCTTTGCCATGGTCACCCGCTCGGGCTGCTTCAATGGAAGCATTTAAAGCAAGAAGATTCGTCTGGGCTGCAATGTCACCGACCAGCTGTATAATCTGCTCTACCTTTACGGCATTTTGCTCAAGACGCTTTACTGTCTGAAGTGATTCCTCATTATCCTGGGCCAGTTTTTCTATGCCGGAAATAAGTGAATGGATCACCTTCTTTGATTCCATCAGGTCCTGAACCATTTCACCGGAAACATTTTGTGATGCTTTTGCTGTTTCTTGGACTTCCTGGGCAATGCGCAGGACATCTTCCATGGATTCAGCTGTTGACTGAATGGACACGGCAGAACTATCTGCTCCCTGGGAAATCTCGCTGATGGTTCTGGCAATCGAGTCTGCCTGCTCTGCAGCTGCTGAGGACTCGGAAGACATCGCGATGACTTTTTCATTCGTTTCTTTGAAGTTCTCGTCAATCTTATGAACCATATCCCTTAAATTGAAAAGCATATGATTGAATGCAATGCCTAATGAACGGATCTCATCATCTGACTTGGAAAGCTCTGCATCCTGGCCTATATCACCATTGGCGGCCATGAGGGCCGTTTTTTCAAGCTTCTTCAATGGTTTGATAATAAAGCCTGCAGCAAAAAAGGCTAGAACACCTGACCAGAAAATCCCCATTGCTAAGGTTAAAAAAGTAAAAACAGCCTCTCCGAATGGAAGTATCTCTTCAATTCTTGGAAATAAAAAGTAAAGAAATACAGCACTTGTTGTGTATGTAATGATGGCCAGCGATGTGATGAATAACACGAGCTTTTTTCTCAGGCCGAATTTATAGCCCTTTTTCTCCCCCATTATGTTGTCCCCCTGATTAATCTTCTCTCTTGACGCGATCCAAAATTTGTTCAATCGCTTCATTCAGATCTTTAAATGTACTTCTATATATCTCAACCGGCCCCCCATATGGATCAATAATATCTCCCGCAGCTCCGGCAAACTCTTTTAATGTGAAGGTTTTGCCCTCGGCACCAGGAAACATGGACAGAATCGTATTTTTGTGGCCGGCAGTCATCGTTAAAATATAGGTCGCCCAATCTATTAAATCTTTACTCATACTGGATGATTGATGCTGAAGCGAAATTCCGTTCTCCTCCAGCACACTTTTCGTATTCGCGGACGCCTCACTGCCATCTGCCGCAAATACGCCAGCCGACTTCACTTCCACACCGGGAATCAATCTGCTTTTTAAAATGGCTTCTGCCATTGGGCTTCTGCAAGTATTTCCCGTACAAACAAATAATACATTTGCCATAGAAACTCTCCCTCCCTTTATATCGGTTTAAACTCAATAAACTTTATCCAAACTTTTCTTACATTATAAGACAATTTTCCTATAACACCTATAGCCCCCATACAAAAAAAGAAAAAGGGCAGCCGGCACCCTTTTCATTTTTCACAAAATATTAACATTTAAACAATTTATAAAAATAAGAGCTTCACCCCAAAGGCAAGGAGGATGGCACCACCAAGAGCTTCGCTGTAGGAGCCGATCCAGCTTTGGACTTTTCTGCCGGTGAGGAGGCCGGCCCATGTTAGGATGGTCGCCCCGGCTCCGAAGAAGACGAGTACCAGGAATGTTTTAGCTCCGTATATTCCAAGGCTTAGGCCGACTGAAAAACTATCAAGGCTGACACTCAATGCAAAAATCAGCAGCCCTATGCCCACTGGCGTAATTAAGCTGTCCTCTTCATCCCTGAAGCTTGACCAAATCATCTGCACGCCTAATAAAAGGAGCAGCCCCCCGCCAACATATCCGGCAATGGCTCCAAATGTATTTGAAAGGAATCTGCCTGCTATCATTCCCAATAAAGGCATCCATATATGGAAAAGTCCAATGGTGATGCCGATTTTAGCTATTTGTCTGAGGCGGAGTTTGTACATCCCCATGCCAAGACCTACTGAAAAGGCATCCATCCCCAATGCGAATGCCATTAAAGCCAGTGTTAAAATTTCGCCAATCATTGCAGACATTTTTCCGCCCCCTTGGACTTGCTAATTCAGCATATGCACGTCCAGGAGGATTTAGAATGCTATTGCCTTTTTACAAAACAAAAAACCGCTTCATGACGAAACGGTTTCTTTATTATCTGCTAATGATCCTGTGTCCAGCTGCCTTCATCAGGCGGTTCATGATGGCATGCCCGACGCCTTCACCCGGAAACATCTCACAGAAAATAATATCAGCATCAGTTGTATTGAAATATCTTAACGCTTCATAGAGAGCGCTTGCCACGGTTTCAAGCTTTTCTCGCTGCCCGCAGGCATACACATAATCAGCATGATAGAATTCCCGGTTTTCCTCTGTCGTCAGAACGCCAACTGAAAGACCTTCCTGCTTCTTATCCTCAACAAAGTGCTGGATATCCTCTCTTGTTCCTTCTACTAAATAAAGAGGTGCATCCGGCGCATAATGACGGTACTTCATGCCCGGAGATTTCGGCGCCTGGCTTTCATCCGTTAATGCAGGGTCAACACTGACCTCTCCTACAACCTCTTCCAGCTGTTCTCTTGTAATGCCGCCCGGCCTTAGGATAACCGGCACTTCTCCCGTACAATCCACAACGGTTGATTCCACACCAACACCAGTCGGACCTCCATCCACTAATCCGGCAATTCTTCCATTCAGGTCTTCCCAGACATGGTCAGCCGTTGTCGGACTTGGCCTTCCGGACCGGTTCGCACTTGGTGCCGCAATGGGAAGTCCTGTTTTCTTCAGCAGCTCAAGGGCCACCGGATGATCCGGCATTCTTACAGCCACTGTGGATAAACCCGCTGTTGCATACTGGGAAAGAACGCCCTCCTTATGAGTAAAAATGAGCGTAAGCGGTCCCGGCCAAAATTGTTCCATCAGCGTCTGCGCCATTTGCGGAATTTCCGTTATAAAAGCGTTCAGCTGAGCTTTATCAGCAATGTGGATAATCAGTGGATTATCACTCGGACGTCCTTTTGCCTCGAATATTTTACTGACCGCTTCATCACTTTTCGCATTCCCGCCTAATCCATATACGGTTTCTGTTGGAAAAGCGACCACTTCATTATTTTTCAGCAGATCGGCAGCCTGTGAACACTGTGAATAACTATCTTCTTTATCCACACTGTTATCCACCGGCCATCTTTTTGTAATCATTGTTATCCACCTTCATAAAAAATGTTTTTTTACTGTCAAAATTCCTATGTTTTCGACATTTTTTTTGAACATTCCTTTGGAAAGTATAGTAGAAGAAGCTGGATAACTCAAGTCTTATCCACAAATTGTGTATAAATAAGACGGATTTGTGTATAACTTTGGCAAGATACCCACAATTCACATGGATAATTTCAAAAAGAAAGAGTTATCCACAGTCAGGATGTGTTTAACATGCTCTGACTTGAATAATACTTCCGGCAAGTGTGCTGTTTCTTCCTCTTTAAAACCAAGCAGGCTGAAAAAGGCCAGCGAATTTCGTTTATTCGATGCGAGATACAATGCCTCCATGCCCCGATCCCTGGCCAGCATTAATATTTGCTCAAACAAAATAAATAAATCTTTTTCAGTTGCTGTGGATGTCATCACAAGCGATCTCAAAAGACCGACCTTTCCATGGGGTTCAATTCCCAGGGTAGCCTTAATATCCCCGGAATCATTCTCCATAATTAAAAAATATTCAATTGCTTCCTTTATCCCGTCCGTACTTAAGTTTGCCGATTCCAGAAATGATGCCAGATTCTCCACATCTGAAGCATGAGCACATCTCACTACACCTGTTTCCATTTCTTCACCCCATTTTTTTATTGTCACTCTATGAATATGAAAAAATAGAAAAAGTAGAACTAGATTTTCGGAAAAGCAGAAGCACCTTGACGAAACACTATGATTTAAACATAAAACACGGCAGCTGTCTGATGCGGCTGCCGTGTTTATATTACTATCATATGCTTTTTTTCTGCGGCAGGTTTAGTCGTTCGAGTTGCCGCCTTTTCGGCCGATTTCTTCATAGAAATCGCGGTCATGATTTTCACTAGTTGCTTCTCCGCCTTTACGTCCAATTTCCTGGTAGAATTCCTTGTCATGATTTTCGGCTGTTGCTTCTCCGCCTTTTTGGCCAATCTCCTGATAGAAATCACTATCATGATTTTCCGCTGTCGCTTCTCCGCCTTTTTTGCCTATTTCCTGGTAGAAGTCCTTGTCATGGTTTTCAGCTGTTGCTTCTCCGCCTTTGGAGCCGATTTCCTGATAGAATTCCTTATCATGGTTGCGGCTTGTTGCTTCTCCGCCCATGCGTCCCCGTTCCTCACGAGACATTTTATCGTTGTTATTATTGTTGTTTTTAGCCATAATCTTTCATCTCCTTTTTTGTTTGTGTTTTGTTGCTACACTCCTTTAAATATCCGTTTTTGGGAGAATCAAACGCCTGAAAGGAAGATGTTATATGCTTGTCTTAATTGTAATTTGATTTCCAATTTTTAAAATGATTCTAAAAAGAGATGGGTTTGGGGTCGGGGTTCGGACTCTTCGGGTGCTTTTTCTCGCTTATGTGTGTAAAGTTGGCTCGGGTTCAGACTCTACGGTTGCTTTTTCCCCCTTCTGTGTCTGAAGTTGGCCCAGGTTCGGACTCTACGAGCGCTTTCTCCCCCTTTTGTGTCTGAAGTTGACCCAGGTTCGGACTCTA
>NZ_JBYTDU010000012.1:26514-78031 GCF_058791715.1 Cytobacillus sp. EB106-05-05-XG126
ACGAGCGCTTTCTCCCCCTTTTGTGTCTGAAGTTGGCCCAGGTTCGGACTCTACGAGCGCTTTCTCCCCCTTTTGTGGCTGAAGTTGACCCAGGTTCGGACTCTACGGTTGCTTTCTCCCCCTTTTGTGTCTGAAGTTGACCCAGGTTCGGACTCTACGAGCGCTTTCTCCCCCTTTTGTGTCTGAAGTTGGCCCAGGTTCGGACTCTACGAGCGCTTTCTCCCCCTTTTGTGCCTGAAGTTGACCCAGGTTCGGACTCTACCAGCGCTTTCTCCCCCTTTTGTGGCTGAAGTTGACCCAGGTTCGGACTCAAATTCCAGGTTTCCCGCCTGCTCTGTCTGAAGTTGAGCCGTGTTCGGACTCTATATCCACTTTTCCCGCTCCCACTGTCCGAAGCTGACTGTGAACCCGCCACAAAAAAGAAAAACCCTGCTCTGCAGCAGGGCTTAACCAAAGATTTTTTCCCATATTTCTACTAAAAAGAATTTTACTTCTACTGGTTCTTCATCTTCCTCCGTGTAAACAGGAGGGGTTTCTTTTTCGGAGTCTGTGTCAGCCGCGATTTCTTCTGCTTGTACTACTCCCTTCTTTTCTCCTTCTTCAAATCCTTCGCTTACCGCTACACCGTTTGAGAAGTCAAGGAAGCATAGAGGAGGGAATAGCACGCACCACCAGTTGGCGCCTTTTCCTTCACCAAGAGTGATAAGGATCGCTTCATACTCGCCTGCAGGATATAAGAATTGTCCGTATAATTTCGTCGGGAAACTGACTTTTCCAAAGTCGGCATTTACACTTTGGTTCGATCCTTCTTCAGCTGCTACTTGTTCGGCAATCTTCTGAATCTCAGGCAATCTGGACTGGATCAGTTCGCGGGCATCTTCTATTGAAGTCAGCTCTGCCACCCACTCTGTGATTTCTGCATTTACTGCGTCCCTTACTTTTCTTTTAACCGCCTGGTCCTCTTCATTATCGCTATTGGCCAGAATGCGCAGCCTGATAGCCTCATTTGGTATGACCATCGGTTCATCTGCTGTCACTTCTGTCTGTGGTATATATAAACTTAATATAGTTCCTAAGGATAAAATCAGTACATATAATTTCACAATCGTTTTTGTGTTCATCATTTCCGCCACCATCCCTTCACTATCCACAGTGTGGACAGGATGGCAGATTCTTAAACTATTAAAATTAATATTTTTCTAGTTTCTATTATTCGACAAAATTCGGGTGGTGCCTGTCACCCAATTTCCGCAAAAACCATCCGGTCTTTGCCGTTTATATCGTAGATGGTTTCGATATTGGCCTGTGGAAAAGTCTTTTGCAGTAGTGCAGAAACTGCTGCACTTTGGCCGGCTCCTACCTCGAAGCCGATGAGGGCACGGTCTTTGATGACAGCTGGCAGCTCTGCCATAAAGCGCTTGTATAGATCCAGTCCCTCTTCCCCTGCAAAAAGGGCACGATGCGGCTCGTGCTTGGTGACTACATCTGACATCCACTCGATATCCTTTTCCGGTATATACGGAGGGTTTGATAGAATGATATCAAATTTCTTTCCTTTTGAGATGAGGGGCTGGAGAAGGTCTCCCTGGAAAAATTTGATTTCTGCGCCATTCTGTTCTGCATTTTTTTGAGCAAGCTCAAGAGTCGGCCCATAGATATCTGTGGCCGTGACAGTTAATTCCGGTTTCTCGAGCTTCATCGTAACAGCAATCGCTCCGCTTCCGGTGCCGATGTCCGCCATCTCAAGCCCAGTTGCGGTGCCAAACAGCTTGTTTATCTTCTGCAGAGCGTTATAAACCAGTTCTTCTGTTTCCGGCCTTGGGATAAGCACATCTTCATTCACCTGGAAGGTGCGCCCGTAGAATTCCTCAGAGCCGATGATATACTGCACAGGCTGGCCCGCTGCATGTGCCTGCACAGCTCTCTGGAATTCAGCGAGGACCTCCGGATGCAATTCTTCGCGCAGATTAGCCAGAAAGCTGGCCCTGCTCATTTTCATAAAATGCTGCAATAGCAGCTCACCGGCATTCTCATCACGATTTGACTTCCTTAAAAAAGAAGAAGCCCAATTGAGGGCTTCATATACTTTCATCGCTGAATTACTCATTGGATGCACTGTCCAGCTTGGCAGATTGCTCTTCCACGATCAGCGCATCAATAACCTCATCAAGCTTTCCTTGAAGGATCTGATCAAGCTTTTGGATCGTTAAGCCGATGCGGTGATCGGTTACACGGTTTTGCGGGAAGTTGTACGTACGGATACGCTCAGAGCGGTCTCCGGTACCAACTGCTGATTTACGCTGCTGGTCATATTCAGCCTGTGCTTCCTGCTGGAACTTATCATAAACACGGGCACGAAGAACCTTCATCGCTTTTTCTTTATTTTTGATCTGTGACTTTTCATCCTGGCAGGATACAACCGTACCTGTCGGCAAGTGAGTCAAACGAACAGCCGACATTGTCGTGTTAACACTCTGTCCGCCCGGTCCGCTTGAAGCAAATGTATCCACACGGATATCTTTCTCATGAATGTCGATTTCCACTTCTTCTGCTTCCGGAAGAACCGCAACCGTTGCCGTAGAAGTGTGGATGCGCCCGCCAGATTCAGTCTCCGGTACACGCTGAACACGGTGTGCGCCATTTTCAAACTTAAGCTTGGAATATGCGCCATTTCCGTTGATCATGAAGATGATTTCCTTATAGCCGCCTACACCCGTAGAGCTGGCTTCAATGACATCGATCTTCCAGCCCTGCGTCTCAGCAAAGCGGCTGTACATGCGATATAGGTCACCTGCAAACAAGGCAGCTTCATCACCGCCCGCAGCACCGCGGATTTCCATAATAACGTTTTTATCATCATTCGGGTCTTTTGGAATGAGGAGGATTTTCAGACGCGCTTCCAGGTCCTCTTTTCTATCTTCAAGCTCAGCCAGCTCTTCTTTTACCATTTCGCGCATTTCTGCATCCAGCTTCTCTTCAAGCATGGCACGCGCATCCTGATACTGCTCTTTCACTTCTTTATATTCGCGGTATGTGTCAACAGTTTCCTGAATACCGGACTGTTCTTTTGAATATTCCCGAAGCTTTTTTGGATCATTGACAATTTCCGGATCGCTCAAAAGCTCATTTAATCTTTCATAACGGTCCTCGACAGATTGAAGACGATCAAACACAGCCATTCACCTCAATTTTTTATCCAATAACCGCGGGGGATTTCCCGGCGGGGTATAGTTAATTTTATTTTACAGCCGTAACAGCTTAACATTCTAATTATAGTATAGCTGATAGTTACAGTCAAAACGATTCATGGCTTTCTTTTCTCCAGGAATTTTCAGAAAAATCATTGCGGGATATTGCGATATCCGATATATTGGTTTTATGAAAAATAAAAACATTACACCTATCAAACGTTTGTCCCTTAGAGATGAAGTTTACGAAACACTCAAGAAAAATATTATCCAGCTTGATTTTGAACCGGGTTCGCGCCTTCATGACAAAGAGCTTGCAGAAGACTTTGGGATCAGCCGCACTCCTGTCCGGGAAGCCTTAAAGAGGCTTGAGGATGAAGGGCTCGTTGTATCAACGCCCGGTTCCTCTACTCGTGTCACACCTCTAAATGAAGATGGTGCCAGCCACGCCTTTCCGGTGGCAGCTTCCCTGCATGCTTTAGGTGCCAGACTTGGCGTTCCCCGCTTAATGCCAAGTGATTTTGCAAGGCTTGAGGCAGCCAATAAAAATCTGGAGGCAGCCATGAAAAAACAGGATATTCTTGGTGCAGTAAAAGCAGATGAAGCCTTCCACGAGGTTTATCTTTCTGCTGCAGATAATCCCGAAATTATCTCAGCATTAAAGAGGATTATGCCCAAAATTCAGCGTCTGGAAATTGCTCAATTCGGATCTTTGAATGGGCTGAAATCTGTTGAGCAGCATAAAAAAATTATGGAAGCCAGCAGGAAAGGCCAGGAACAGCTGGCATCCAGGCTGGTGGAGGAAAATTGGCTGAGTCTTGGCGGGCTATTAACAGGGAAATGAGGTGAACTCCTATGAAGGCTATTCTTTTAGGCGTTTGCTCCGCTTTCTTCTTTGCCTTCACTTTTGTATTGAACCGGGCAATGGAAATGGATGGCGGGAGCTGGCTATGGAGTGCATCGCTCCGCTATTTTTTTATGATTCCACTGTTGGTTGCCATTGTGGCATTCAGGGGAAATTTGCGGCCATTATTTATTGAAATGAAAAAGGCCCCAGGGCCGTGGCTGCTATGGAGCTTTGTAGGCTTTGGCTTATTTTACGCACCTTTATGTTTTGCGGCAGCCTATGGACCCGGCTGGCTGATTGCCGGAACCTGGCAGATTACGATTATCTCCGGTTCCCTGCTTGCACCGTTTTTTTTCGTTGCGTTTCAAACCGGAAATGGAACGGTGAAAGTAAGAGGGAAAATTCCTTTTCGCGGAATGATGATGAGCGTGGTTATTCTTCTTGGAGTTGCGGTTATGCAGGTGGAGCACGCATCCTCCATTTCTTTGCGGGATACGCTGCTTGTCATCATTCCTTTGATTATTGCATCCTTTGCCTACCCGTTAGGCAACCGTAAAATGATGGATGTGTGTGAGAATCGGCTTGACGCCTACCAGCGTGTGCTCGGTATGACAATTGCCAGTCTTCCATTTTGGATCCTGCTTTCATTTGCCGCCCTTGCAACAAGCGGAGTGCCCAGTTTCAGTCAGGTCACTCAATCCGGTTTAGTCGCTCTCTTTTCTGGAGTTTTTGCTACAGTATTATTCTTTGCAGCAACAGACCTAGTCCGGGGCAATATGCAAAAGCTGGGAGCTGTGGAAGCAACCCAATCTCTCGAGGTTCTTTTCGCTGTACTCGGTGAAGTGGCGCTGCTGTCAAGCCCGCTGCCATCTGGAATTTCTTTAACAGGGATGGCCCTTGTCATTGTTGGTATGGCGCTGCACAGTTTTGTGTCCTCGAACAACGCTATTTTAAAAAGAAAAGCTGCGTAAAAAAATGCCCTGGTAACCAGGGCATTTTACGTGCGGTCTTCCTGAACCTTCACTTCAATATGATAACGGGGCAGAGCCTTGATCAGCATTTTGTGCAGTTGGGCTTGAGAATCTATTTTTTCCTGATGGGTCATATTGCCTCGTCGATAAGCTGTCACCCACATATCTTCTCCATTAACCCAGACAGCTCCAGGACGGAATCCTTCATGAGCAGCAATCACCTTGCGGGCCTGGTCGATATCATCCTGGTTATCCAGGCGTTTGCCGTCAAAATTGATAAAGTTCGGGTTCTGGTCACCGCTCATCGTCCGGTCCATTGTATCATTGTCCTCCGTGCGGTCCAGGTCATTATTGATAAATGAAACACCATCCCGGCTCTCATGGTCATACTCACTCTCAGTTGCCTTATTGTTGGCACAGCCAGCCGTAAATACGAGCATCAAAAGGAAAATACTCAGTTTCTTCATTTCTTACACCTCCTTTTTATAGCATGTCCGCTAGAGGGATGTTTGTGCGGCCCAAAATAAGGCAGAGCTGGGGTGTGAAGGCATTGATTTTTAATTTGGCTGAAGACATGGCGGCCATTTGTATCTGGAAGTTGATCCAGGTTCGGACTCTGACTCCTGGATTTTCGCTTTTTGTGTCTGAATTTGACCCTGGTTCGGACTCAAACTCCCGGATTTTTGCTCTTTGTGTCTGAAGTTAACCCAGGTTCGGACTCTGACTCCCGGATTTTTGCTCTTTGTGTCTGAAGTTGATCCTGGTTCGGACTCAAATTCCGGGATTTTCGCTTTTTGTGTCTGAAGTTGACCCAAGTTCGGACTCAAATTCCGGGATTTTCGCTTTTTGTGTCTGAAGTTGATCCTGGTTCGAACTCAAATTCCGGGATTTTCGCTTTTTGTGTCTGAAGTTAACTCAAGTTCGGACTCAGTCTCCCGGATTTTCGCTTTTTGTGTCTGAAGTTGACCCAGGTTCGGACTCAAATTCCGGGATTTTCGCTTTTTGTGTCTGAAGTTGACCCAAGTTCGGAATCAAACTCCCAGATTTTCGCTTTTTGTGTCTGAAGTTAACTCAAGTTCAAACTCAGTCTCCCGGATTTTACTTTTTGTGTCTGAAGATGACCCAAGTTCGGAATCACTCACGGATTTTTCGCGGATCTTCTGCTTTTCGGCTTCATGAACTCTTCATGGCAACCAATTCTACTCGGCAAAATAAAAAAACTGCCCGGAACATGCCAGGGCAGAGAGATCGTTAAGTATAAATTTATGATAAAAACTCGGTTGTCTTCTGTTTTTCTAGAACATTGGGTGATTTGGGAACTTCATGGTGATGGCGGCAACGCGGTTCATAGGCTTCTGAGGCGCCAACTAAAATAACCGGATCATCATATGAAGCTGGATTTCCATTGATCAGGCGCTGTGTGCGGCTTGCAGGTGATCCGCAGACGGCACAGACAGCTTGAAGCTTTGTTACCAATTCTGCTATCGCCATGATTGCAGGCATTTGGCCAAACGGCTCCCCGCGGAAGTCCTGGTCAAGTCCGGCAGCAATGACACGATGCCCGCTGTCAGCCAGGTGCTGAATGACTTTGACAATTTCATCATCAAAAAATTGCACTTCATCAATAGCAATCAAATCAGTTTCAGGTGTAATGTATTTAAAAATATCGGTAGACTGGGTCAGGGGTTTAGCTATGACCGAAGTTCCATTATGTGAAACGACAGCTTCATCACTATATCGGTTATCAATCTGCGGTTTAAATACAGCGATTTGCTGTTTGGCGAACTGAGCTCTGCGCACACGGCGAATCAGTTCTTCTGATTTGCCAGAGAACATGCTGCCGCAAATGACTTCCACCCATCCGTGATGATTCATAACGTACATGAACGGCCTCTCCTTCCTCGTTCTAACTAATAGAATGGCTTGTTTTGACTTTTTTTATGAAGAAAGGGGTCGAGCTGTTAAGCTTACTTGAATTCTTCATAACGGCTTATTTTGCAATAAAAAACAGGCAAGAAAGTTAACTTGCCTGTTTTTGTTGTTTATTATTTTTGTTCTGACTTAATGCCGTATTTCTTATTGAAACGGTCAACACGTCCGCCGGCTTCAGCGAATTTCTGACGTCCAGTGTAGAATGGATGGCACTCAGAGCAAGTTTCAACGCGGATCTCTTCTTGAACAGAACCGGTTTCGAACTCGTTACCGCAAGCACATTTCACCATTGCTTTTTTATAGTTAGGATGAATTCCTGATTTCATTCTTTTCATCTCCTTCCGCCCTGAATCATTCGAAACAGAGTTATATATTACGGGCAATCATGAATTGCCGTAAACTTCAAAAACACACTGTCATCATTATAACAAGTCCATACATTTTTTGCAATAAGTGAATTCCGCATCCTTTAATTTCCAGATGGAATTTTAATTACGAACGCTTAGCCTTCATTTCTTCTGCAAGGTTAGCGAAAAATTCTTCGTTTGATTTTGTCTGTCTTAGCTTGCGAAGCAGTTTTTCGGCGAAATCCGGTGAATCCGACATGGACTTGCGGATTGCCCACAGCTTGTCCAGGTGATCCTTCTGAATAAGAAGTTCCTCTTTTCGCGTGCCGGAGCGGCGGATGTCGATGGCCGGGAAGATTCTTCTTTCAGCCAGTGAACGGTCAAGGTGCAGCTCCATATTGCCCGTCCCTTTGAATTCTTCATAGATGACATCATCCATCCGTGAACCCGTGTCAACGAGTGCAGTTGCCAGAATCGTTAAACTTCCGCCCTCTTCAATGTTTCGGGCTGCACCGAAGAATCGCTTTGGACGGTGGAATGCCGCCGGGTCAATACCGCCGGACAGGGTTCTGCCGCTTGGAGGAATAACCAGGTTATAGGCTCTTGCCAGTCTTGTAATGCTGTCCATCAGAATCACAACATCACGCTTATGCTCAACAAGGCGCATAGCACGTTCAAGAACGAGCTCGGCCACTTTAATGTGGTTTTCCGGCACTTCATCAAATGTGGAGCTGACTACATCGCCTGCAACTGAACGCTCGATGTCTGTTACCTCTTCCGGGCGCTCGTCAATCAATAGCACGATCAATTCCGCTTCCGGGTGGTTGGTTGTAATGCTATTGGCTATTTCCTTTAATAGCATGGTCTTACCTGCTTTTGGAGGCGCGACAATCAGACCGCGCTGACCGAATCCAACCGGTGCAAGCAGGTCCATAATTCTTGTAGACAGCTGTCTTGTACCTGTCTCCAATTTCATATGGCGGTTTGGATAAAGTGGTGTCAGACCAGGAAAGTGAACGCGCTCTTTTGCTGATTCGGGATCATCGCCATTCACGGCTTCAACCTGCAGCAGGCCGAAATAACGCTCATTTTCTTTTGGAGGACGGACTTTACCTGAAACCTTATCTCCGTTTCTCAAATCGAAACGGCGGATCTGGGAAGCGGAAATATAAATATCCTCTGAGCTTGGTGAATAGTTGATTGGACGAAGGAAGCCGAATCCTTCTGACTGAATGATCTCCAGGACACCTTCCATGAAGAAGTAGCCCTCCTGTTCTGCTCTTGCTTTCAGGATGGCAAAAATTAATTCTTTTTTCGATAACTTGCTGTAATAAGAAACTTTATATTCACGGGCAAGTTCATAAAGCTCTTTAAGCTTCATATTTTCTAAACTTGAAATGTTTAAACCCATTTTTACACCACACTTTTGAAATTTTCAATTATTTCCTCCATATGCAGCTGTTCAAATTATTGGACTTTATATGAAAGGAAAGGGAAAG
Organism: Cytobacillus sp. EB106-05-05-XG126; assembly: GCF_058791715.1. Classification (NCBI taxonomy): domain Bacteria; kingdom Bacillati; phylum Bacillota; class Bacilli; order Caryophanales; family Bacillaceae; genus Cytobacillus; species Cytobacillus sp. EB106-05-05-XG126. Next base: position 35,299 of record NZ_JBYTDU010000012.1, read on the forward strand.
ATACTTTGAGGCACTGAAAATAGCTGAAGATTCTATCATTATGTTCTTAATTAAAGGTTTCGAGGAATGGAACGGTTTGCTGTCCGTTTTCGGTTAAAATTTTGAGGTATCCTATTCCATGAAAAACAATCTCTATTTTACCCCTTAATATGAAAATTAATCAATAACAAAATTTGATATGGAAAATATAGCAGGAAGGAAATGAAAATGAGCAGGCTGGCGCAATGCAGCCAGCACTCATTTTCTATCTGTTTATTTAAAGTGAAACTTCAATCAGTGGGAGTGCTTTTCCCCCACTGATTGTTAGTCGCGTTCTAGTGTCGCTAAGATCTCCGCTAGCGCTTCGATCAATCGACACTACGAACCCGATTGGTTCAACTAAGCCTCTGCCTGCGCGTCGGCAAGTTTCACTGTATCTCACCAATCGGGCCTTTACGGGCAGTTTGACCTCACTTATCCTCCTTTGATTCCTCTGAGTCTTGAAGGGGGGTCTTACTGCCCGTTAGACTGCGATATATTTATTTAATAACAAGATTAGGCTTTTTCTTCAAACTATGGCGCCCTTCGACAAAGCGGACCGTTCCTGATTTGGCACGCATAACAATTGAATGGGTTGAACCATATGAGCCTTTAAACTGTACGCCTTTCAAAAGCTCACCATCTGTTACGCCTGTTGCAGCAAAAATCGCGTCATCGCCTTTTACCAGGTCTTCCATTAGAAGGACTTTATTAATATCAAGGCCCATCTTCAAGCAGCGCTCAGCCTCTGCGTCATTTTGCGGAAGAAGTTTCCCCTGAATTTCCCCGCCAAGGCACTTTAGGGCAACAGCTGCCAGCACGCCTTCTGGTGCTCCGCCGGATCCGAACAGAATATCGACACCCGTTTCATCAAAGGCAGTATTAATGGCTCCAGCCACGTCGCCATCGTTGATTAATTTAATTCTGGCACCTGCTTCGCGAAGCTGGCTGATGATGTGTTCATGGCGCTCACGGTTAAGCACTGTCGCCACAACATCCTGGATATCCTTGTTTTTGGCTTTTGCCACCGCTTTCAAATTATCCAAAACAGAAGCGTTAATATCAATTTGTCCAACCGCTTCAGGACCGACTGCAATTTTGTCCATGTACATATCCGGAGCATGCAGAAGATTTCCATGGTCAGCTACCGCAAGAACAGCTAATGCATTCCAGCCGCCGGATGCTACGATGTTAGTGCCTTCAAGCGGATCAACAGCGACATCTACACGCGGACCATAGCCTGTCCCAAGCTTTTCCCCGATATAAAGCATTGGCGCTTCATCCATTTCGCCTTCCCCGATAACGACTGTCCCCTTCATTGGCACTGTATCGAATACATCTCTCATTGCAGAAGTAGCGGCATCATCCGCTTCATCCTTTAATCCGCGGCCCATCCAGCGTGCTGATGCTAAAGCGGCACCTTCCGTTACGCGAACTAATTCCATTGACAAACTTCTTTCCATCGATTTTTCCTCCCCGGATTCTAAGGCTGGCAGCATGGCAAATGCGGACCGGATTCTTACCCCCGGCACCGCAATAGCCCGCCTTAATTTATATTTGTCTGCTGATTTTACTTTGATTTTCCCTCAAGTATTAATCAGTCAGCTGTCAACATTCAAAGGTGTTCTATTTACGCGTTCTTCATTTGTTCCATTTCTTCCTTGCTCATTTCTTCGCGCCAAATTGTGGCACCAAGTCCATTCAGCTTTTCAACCAGGTGGCTGTAGCCTCTGTCAATATGCTCTAAGCCTGTGACTTCGGTAACTCCCTCCGCCATCAAGCCGGCAATTACAAGTGCTGCGCCTGCGCGCAGATCACTCGCCTTAACTTTAGCACCCTGAAGCTGAACAGGCCCATTGATGATCGCAGAGCGCCCTTCCACTTTAATATTGGCATTCATTCTGCGCAGCTCATCAATATGCTTAAAACGGGCACTATAAATAGTATCAGTGACCATGCTTGTCCCTTCTGCTCCCGTTAACAGAGAAGTCAGCGGCTGCTGCAGGTCTGTAGGGAAGCCTGGATAGACAAGTGTTTTAATGTCCACAGCTTTCATTTTCTCAGCTGGCCCGACAAATACCTGGTCATCGTTCGTTTCAATCTGAACGCCCATTTCGCGCAGTTTTGCAATTAAGGACTCAAGATGATGAGGGATGACATTGTCAATCAGCACGCCTTCTCCGGCCGCTGCACCAACAATCATATACGTTCCCGCTTCAATCCTGTCCGGGATGATCGTATGCTGGCAGCCATGCAGATGATCCACGCCATCAATGCGGATTACATCAGTGCCGGCACCCTTGATTTTCGCGCCCATATTGGTCAAAAGCGTAGCAACATCAATGATTTCAGGCTCTTTTGCGGCATTTTCGATAATGGTTCTGCCTTTTGCCCTGACAGCGGCAAGCATGATATTGATGGTTGCTCCCACACTGACAACATCGAGATAAATACGGGCTCCGCGCAGTTCATCGGCACGAAGGTAAATGGCTCCCTGTTCATTGGTCACACGCGCGCCAAGTGCTTCAAACCCTTTTATATGCTGATCGATTGGTCTTGGCCCGAGGTGGCATCCTCCTGGAAGTCCAATAACCGCTTTTTTAAATCGGCCGAGCATCGCTCCCATTAAATAATAGGAAGCACGCAGTTTTTTTACTTTTCCGTTCGGCAAAGGCATGGAAATCATGGAAGAGGGATCAACTGTCATATCATTTTCAGAGAATTCGACAGTGCCCCCTATTTCTTCAAGCAAATCTTTTAGAATTTGTACATCCGAAATATCCGGCAAACCTTCAATTGTTACAGGCGATTCCGCTAAAATGGTAGCTGGAATCAATGCGACGGCACTATTCTTCGCCCCGCTGATCCGGACAGTGCCTTTTAAAGGATATCCACCTGCAATCATTAGCTTTTCCATTTGTAACTCCCTTCTAAGCCGTTGTTAAACACATATGCTGGAATTTGACTTCAATATTTAAAAAATTGATAGCCCTTACAGCAAAAGCTACACACTACTTTTCTAACCAAATTTGGCAGGAAATAGCCATAGCTTCTATAAGAAACCCAATAGGCTTGTCTTTTTTTAATATCGGAAAAATATAGTCTTTGGGAAAATATGCACTTACATATTATCATGTATCTGCATTTTGCAACATTGCAAGTTGCAAAAGGAACAATTTTCCATATGTTTTTTACAGAATCCGACATTATCTTTATCTTATAGTTTACACGAAAAATCAAATCTCATGTATTGTATTCAAAAAAAGTTAAAATTAAGAAAGAAGCACTAAAAACCGGGGTACAAGTAATGGGGCTGGCATTGATTCGATTCAGCACCGAAACAAAGCCAGTTTCCTAAAGTTATTTTTCCGAAGAAAGCTTATCTCAGTCTAACGGGCAGTAACCCCCCCACTTCAAGACTCAAAGAAATCAATGGAGGATAAGGGGGGTCAAACTGCCCGTAAAGGCCCGAAAAGAAGAACAAAGACTAATAACGCCACATCCTCCCAAAAGCTGCCGCTTTCGGTCGTGCGATGTATCGCTGCCGTAGCTTTCCTTGTCCTGTGGCAACGTCTTTGTGACCCACTTCCTGTGGGCCTCAACTAACAATCAGCAGGGAGAAAAGCACTCCCAACTGATTGAAGTTTCACTTTATCCTCTTGAGTTCCAGTCTGCGAGGAACGCTTCGATTCCCTTATCTGTCAGAGGATGGTTGAATAATTGCTGGATGACCTTATAAGGAATTGTCGCGATATGAGCTCCTCTTAATGCTGCATCCGTCACATGCTGAGGATGTCTGATGGAAGCCGCAATGATTTCTGTATCAATGTCATGAATCGCGAAGATCTCTGCAATTGTGGAGATCAGATCAAGACCGTTGTGGCCAATATCGTCCAAGCGTCCAAGGAATGGGGAAACGTATGTAGCACCTGCTCTTGCAGCAAGCAGCGCCTGGTTTGCACTGAAGATCAGCGTTACATTTGTTTTAATGCCTTCTTTTGAAAAGGCGCTTACGGCTTTCAAACCATCCGGTGTCATTGGCACCTTGATTGTGATGTTCGGTGCAATCGCTGCAAGCTCTCTTCCTTCTTTAATCATGCCTTCAGCATCAAGAGCGATAACCTCGGCACTCACTGAGCCTGGCACCAATTCCGTGATTTCACGAAGACGGTCAGGGAAGGATACATTCTTTTCCTTTGCCACCAATGATGGGTTGGTTGTTACTCCGGCAACTACCCCAAGGGCATATGCTTCTTTAATTTCGTCCATGTTCGCTGTATCGATGAAAAACTTCATATAAAATCCCACCTTATAAAATATTCTGATATCTATGTATTATTAAATAAAGCTGCGATTCTGTAAAGCCTTACATGCATATTCGCCTCAATAAATAAGGCAAACCGCTCCTAATTCCAGAAGCGGTTTCTCGTGCAGTTATTTTATTATGCTTTGTTTGAAGAACCAAATTCGCGCATTTTGCCGATTACTGTTTCTTTAATCGCTTCGCGTGCCGGTCCTAAGTATTTGCGCGGATCGTATACTTCTGTATCTGCTGCCAATACTTCACGAACGCGTTTCGCGGAAGCAATTTGGTTTTCAGTGTTTACATTGATTTTAGCAGTTCCTAAAGAAACGGATTTTTGAATATCCTTTGTCGGGATTCCAGTACCGCCATGAAGAACCAGAGGAACACCTGTAAGGTTTCCGATCTCTTCCATTTCAGCAAAGCCAAGGTTAGGCTCACCTTTGTATGGTCCATGAACAGAACCCAGTGCCGGAGCTAGGCAGTCGATGCCTGTGCGCTTAACCAGCTCTTCACATTCTTTTGCATCAGCATAAATAACGCCATCAGCAATAACATCGTCTTCCTGTCCGCCGACAGTTCCTAACTCTGCTTCTACTGAAACGCCTTTTGAATGTGCATATTCAACTACTTTTGAAGTAGTCTCCACGTTTTGTTCGAATGGATCATGGGAAGCATCGATCATAACAGATGTGAATCCGGCATCGATTGCTTCTTTACATTTATCAAAACTTGAACCGTGGTCTAAGTGGATAGCCACAGGAACGGTAATTTTATAATCTTCAAGCAGTCCTTCAACCATTTTTACAACCGTTTTAAAACCGCCCATGTAGCGTGCAGCACCTTCGGAAACACCAAGGATAACCGGTGATTTTTCTTCTTCTGCCGCCTGCAGGATCGCTTGAGTGAACTCAAGGTTGTTTAAGTTAAATTGACCTACTGCATAGCCTTCTGATTTTGCTTTATTAAGCATTTCAGTCATAGAAACTAAAGGCATTTTTCTTCCTCCTTATTGATAATCGTTTAAGTTCAACAGACTAAATACTGTTAAAGTTTTCCCCTTAACACTAACGAATATGTACCCTTAAAATAGTCCGCTAAACTGAGACGACCCTTTGGAATTCATCTGTTATCATACCAAAAAGGACTTAGAAAAGCCATTATTCCAGCGCGTTTTTATGAAATGTCATAAAGCAAACGCTATCATTTTTATCGTGTTGGAATTTCAGGTTAAAAACGGATATTTTTGGCTTATTACGAGTTAGGGACAAGCAAATATTTTTTTACTGCCGCCCTGATATCATCGATATCGAATGGCTTCGCAAAGTGAGTAAGAGCACCCAGATCCTTTGCTTCCTGAATCATATCGAGTTCACCGTAAGCCGTCATGATAATAACGCGGATATCTTTATCCACTACTCTCATTCTTTTCAAAATTTCAATCCCGTCCATTCCCGGTATTTTCATATCAAGAAGAACAAGATCAGGCGAATGCTTGGAAACAATGTCGAGAGCCTGGACTCCATTGGCAGCCTGGTATGTGTCGTACCCTTCCTTCTGCAGTACCTCATTAAGTAAAATACGGATTCCGAACTGATCATCTACGATTAAAATTTTCCCTTTCATCAAGCCACCTCTTTCTGTCGTATTAAAAGCACTTAGGTTTAAAACCATACTGAATTATGACTGCAGGTCACTTAACTATACATTCTCCTACAGCTAATTTCTCTGTGAAAGATGATTATTCCTTCTTATTTTAGCAATTACCTTTGATTATTTTACCTTTCCTTCCCTATTCTCTATAATAGAACCGCAGGAAAAGATGAAGGAGTGAACGGATTTGCTGAAGATGTTTTCTACCCAGCTGACAGGCTTATTTAAAAGACTTCAGGAAAAAGAAGAGTTTTCCATAGAGGACAGCGCCCGCCTTTTGGCCCAGGCTGCTGCCGGTGATGGGAAAATATATATTTATGGAACTAAGGAAATGGCTGCAATCGGCTATGAAGCCATGCAAAGCCAAGAGCCGCTTAGAGTTGCAGCGATTTTGGAGAAAGATTCCGAAGTCTCTGAAACAGACCGGGTCATCATCTTTTCAAGATATTCGGATGACGAAGATGCAGCCGCTCTGGCAAAATCTTTATCCGAAAAAGGGGTCCCTTTTGTGGCAGTAAGCACTTTAAGAACTGAAAATGGCGGCAGCCTGGCTGATTTTGCTGATGTTCATATAGATTTAAAGCTTGCGAAAGGCCTTCTGCCTGATGAAGAGGGCAATCGCTTCGGCTATCCGGCCTCCATGGCTGCTTTGTTTGTGTATTATGGAATTAAGTTTACAATTGATGAGATTTTGGCGGAGTTTGAATAGATTTTGCGGGTTTCACCGTGCCTCGGCTGCGCATAGGCATTCACTAGTTACGCACAAATACAGCCGGTTTGCGTGCGCATGGCCAAACAAAAGATCCCTCCGAATCCGGAGGGATCTTTCATATATTATAGTTCCTCGCTAAACTTCAATGATGCCCCGACAAATTCACGGAATAATGGCTGAGGGCGAGTTGGCCTTGAGATAAATTCAGGATGGAACTGGGAAGCGACGAACCAAGGGTGATCCTTGACTTCGATGATTTCCACCAGGCGGCCATCCGGGCTTGTACCGGAGAAGACAAAGCCTGCTTTTTCCATATCCTGGCGGTAATGGTTGTTGAACTCATAGCGATGGCGATGACGCTCATATACCACTTCATCCTGGTATGCGTCAAAGGCTTTTGTATCCTCATTCAATTTACAAGCTTGTAAACCAAGTCTTAGAGTTCCGCCTAAATCCTCAATATCCTTTTGCTCAGGCAGAAGGTCGATAATTGGATGCGGTGTTTCAGGAGCAATTTCTGCTGAGTGCGCCCCTTCAAGACCCAGTACGTTTCTTGCAAATTCAATGGAAGCCAGCTGCATGCCAAGACAGATGCCAAGGAATGGCTTTTTGTTTTCGCGCGCATATTGAATGGCAAGGATTTTCCCTTCAATGCCGCGGTCGCCAAATCCGCCCGGAACCAGGATTCCGTCCACGTCCTGAAGCAGTTCATTCACGTTCGTGCTGTCCACTTCTTCAGAATTGATCCATTTGATTTCAATATCAGAATCAAAGGCATAACCGGCATGTTTTAGGGCTTCAACAACAGAAATGTAAGCATCCTGCAATTCAACATATTTACCGACAAGGCCAATCTTGGTTTTCCTTGAAAGGTTTAGAACCTTGTCAACCAGCTGCTTCCACTCGGTCATCTCTGCTTCTCCGCAATCCAGCTTCAAATGCTTGCAGACGATTTCATCAAGCTTCTGATCTTGAAGAGATAGCGGGATAGAATATAAAGTATCCGCATCTGTTGCTTCAATAACTGCTTCTTTATCGATATCACAGAATAGGGCAATTTTGTCCTTCATATCCTGGGAAATTGGCATTTCAGTACGCAGAACAATTACGTTTGGCTGAATGCCAAGGCTTCTTAGTTCTTTAACACTGTGCTGTGTCGGCTTTGTTTTCATTTCGCCTGCTGCCTTGATGTAAGGAACCAGTGTACAGTGAATATACATTACATTATCGCGGCCGATATCACTCTTAATTTGGCGGATCGCTTCAAGGAATGGAAGTGACTCAATATCCCCTACTGTTCCGCCGATTTCTGTGATGACCACATCAGAATTCGTTTCATGGCCTGCACGGAAAACTTTATCCTTGATTTCATTTGTGATATGCGGAATTACCTGTACCGTTCCGCCGTTATAGTCGCCGCGGCGCTCTTTTCTAAGGACAGTGGAGTAAATTTTACCAGTCGTAACACTGCTGTACTTTGTCAGGTTAATATCAACAAAACGCTCATAGTGGCCTAAGTCCAGGTCAGTCTCTGCGCCGTCACCTGTTACAAACACCTCACCATGCTGGTACGGGCTCATTGTTCCCGGATCCACATTTATGTAAGGATCGAATTTCTGAATCGTAACCGTTAACCCTCTGTTTTTCAGCAGGCGGCCAAGCGATGCTGCCGTGATTCCTTTTCCCAGTGACGAAACAACTCCGCCCGTAACAAAAATATACTTAGTCATGAAAAATTCCCCCTTGATATCAGTTTGTGCATAATGATGCCGGTTTAAAAACTTGATGATAAAAATTCTATTGTTCAGCCTCCGGTTTTTCAGCGGAAGCTTATCGCAAAGGGATGGTTTAGCTCTTCTTGAAAAGGCACATGGCCTGTAAAAAAAATAAAAAGCGCTCCTCTTACTTAAGTAAGTAAGGGAGCGCTATTAGCGTCTAAACGAATCGTCCTTTTTTAAGGAGCCCAAAAAGTATTCTACAAGCCCTGAAACGAAAAGTCAAGGTTATAAATCTTCTTCGTCTTCGTCAGCGTCGAGGTCATCTTCCTCAAGCTCTTCGTCATCATCGCCAAGGTCGAATTCTTCATCTTTTTCTACGATATCTTCATCGTCTTCGAAATCATCATCATCTTCAAGATCATCGTCATCGTCCAGAAGATCATCATCGTCTTCAGTCAGGTCATCATCATCGAATCCGTCGATATCATCGTAGTCGATATCCTCTTCATCCAGTTCATCATAATCTTCAAGATCAAGATCGTCGTCGCCCTTTTTCTTCGCCTTTTTCTTCTTAGGCTTGATTACCGTTACGACTTCTTCTTCATATTGGTCAACCGGATACCATGAACGAAGACCCCAGCGGTTATCGCCCAATCCGATGAAATGGCCATCTATATTTAAATCTGTATAGAACTGTGCAATTTTTCCCTTGACTTGTTCCTCTGAAAGGTTCATAAGTTTAGCTACTTCATTCATGATGTCATTAAAGGCCATTGGTTCTTTTTTGCTTGTCAGAAGTTCATAAGCCACTTCGATTAATGACATTTCCTGCAATTCTTCTTTTGAGAACTGTTCCAAACTCAATATCAGCACTTCCTTTCCCTATGTAAACGCTCATAAACGCGCAAATAATAAACCATATAAGTTGAATTTCCGCAGGGCCCTGCAAATGCATGCGGACAGCCTGCAAGAAGGCATATTCTTCATTATAAACAAATTTTTACGGTTTATGCCAGTTATATCTGCTGTTCTGAGTATTTTTATGCGATTTATTCTTGATTTTAAATTATCTTAATAGGGCTTTGAATGATGTCCGTAAATTTCCGCTGCGGGCTCTTGCTTTCCGCGGGGAGGAACGGGAGCCTCCTCGGCTTCGCCTGCGGGGTCTCCCGCTCCCTCTCCTCCCGCAGGACATTGAATAGGCTTCCTCGGATAAACACCGCACGAAGAAAATGCGTTAGCATTTTCGAGGATCAAGTGCCCTCCGCTCCAATTAACTCAGCAGAAAACTCTCATTGTATTCGCAAGACAATTAACTTTTTTAAGATTATCCGTTAAAAGAAGCTAATCTGCCCTCCGCTTTCTCCTGCCCCTCAGCGGTCTGTCCCATTTTTTATAGGCGAGCCAGGTGAAGTAGATGGAGAGCAGGAAGAATGCTATCGCTCCCAGCTGTTTTCCATATAAAAAGTAAACACCTGCAGCAGCGGCAAGTATGGCTGCGTAGAGCAAGATTTTTTTCATATTTTCACATCCCAGGTTTCCCGAAGTGCATTGCTATGTATTGATTCCATTATATAGGATATGGATGTATTTTATATTAATTCTATATTAAAATATAGTGCAGAAAACAAGGGCCTGCAACTGCAGGCCCTGTTTTTACATATTCCGCCGGTACTGCCCGCCCACTTCGTATAATGCACGGGTAATCTGGCCGAGGCTTGCCACTTTGACGGTTTCCATCAGCTCGGCGAAAATGTTGCCGCCGCTGACTGCTGCTTCTTTCAATTGGTTCAGTGCCTCTTCCGATTTGTCTTTGTTGCGCTCCTGGAAGCTGCGCAGATTGCGGATTTGTGTTTCTTTTTCTTCCTTCGTTGCCCTTGCAAGCTCCATATTGTTCATTTCGTCCTCTGATGGAGGATTTGGGTTCAAGTAAGTGTTAACTCCGATGATTGGAAGCTCGCCGGTATGCTTTTTCATTTCATAGTACATGGACTCATCCTGGATTTTTCCGCGCTGGTATTGAGTTTCCATGGCACCGAGAACGCCGCCGCGGTCATTGATGCGTTCAAACTCTCTCAGCACCTGCTCTTCCACAAGATCTGTCAGCTCATCCACGATAAAGGCGCCCTGAAGCGGGTTTTCATTTTTCGATAAGCCATGCTCTTTTGTAATGATCATCTGGATGGCCATTGCCCGGCGGACAGACTCTTCCGTCGGTGTCGTGATGGCTTCATCATACGCATTGGTATGAAGCGAGTTGCAGTTATCCTGAAGCGCCATTAACGCCTGCAGCGTTGTGCGGATATCGTTAAAATCGATCTCCTGTGCATGCAGTGAACGTCCTGAAGTCTGGATATGGTACTTCAGCTTCTGGCTCCTCTCGTTCGCACCATATTTATCTCTCATAACCGTTGCCCAGATGCGGCGGGCCACACGGCCGAGCACGGTATACTCCGGATCCAGTCCATTCGAGAAGAAGAATGAAAGGTTTGGTGCAAAATCATTGATGTTCATGCCTCTGCTCAAATAGTACTCCACATACGTAAAACCGTTTGCCAGTGTAAAGGCAAGCTGTGAAATCGGGTTAGCGCCCGCTTCGGCGATATGGTAGCCGGAAATGGATACAGAGTAGTAATTGCGGACCTTGTGGTCAATGAAGTACTGTTGAATATCCCCCATCATTCTTAATGCGAACTCTGTCGAGAAGATACAAGTATTTTGTCCCTGATCCTCTTTTAAAATATCAGCCTGAACCGTCCCGCGGACAGTCTGCAGCGTTTGCGCCCTGACTTCGGTGAACTCTTCAAGTGTCAGCACACGGCCAAGCTCCTGCTCTTTTGCCTCAATCTGCTGTTCGATCGCTGTGTTCATGAACATCGCCAAAATAATCGGCGCTGGCCCATTGATCGTCATTGATACAGATGTAGATGGATGGCACAGGTCAAAACCGGCATACAGCTTCTTCATATCGTCCAGTGTACAGATGCTGACGCCGCTCTCCCCGACTTTTCCGTAAATATCCGGTCGGTAGTCAGGATCTTCCCCGTAGAGGGTTACCGAATCAAAGGCTGTGCTCAAGCGCTTTGCGGCATCATCTTTGGACAGATAATGGAAGCGGCGGTTTGTCCGTTCCGGTGTCCCTTCTCCGGCAAACTGTCTCTTCGGATCTTCACCCTCGCGCTTGAACGGGAATACACCCGCTGTATACGGGAAAGAACCCGGCACGTTTTCTCTGTATACCCAGCGGATGATTTCTCCGTAATCCTTGTACTTAGGCAGTGCCACTTTTGGAATGGAAAGCCCGGATAAGCTCTTTGTTTTTAAAACCGTCACGATTTCTTTATCGCGGATTTTAGTTACAAATTGCTCGCCTGAGTATTTTTCCTTCAGATCTTCCCAGCCTGCCAGAATGTTCTTTGTTTCAGCCGACAGCTTTTCTTCTGCTGCTGATTTAATGGCTTCAAGCGAAGCAATGACTTCTTCGTTTCCTTCTTGTTCCTTTACAGCAAGCAATGCCCCCTCAAGCTGGAACAGTTTTCGGGCAAGATCCGCCTGCTCCTCGGCTTTCTTATGGTAGCCTCGGACCGCTTCAGATACTTCGCGGAGATAATAGCGCTGTTCATTCGGAATAATAACATTCTGCTTTTCAACTTTTGCGTTCTTTGTAAAACTTGTCTTCCAGTCTGTACCTGCTTTTTCATTAATCGTTTCGACCAGTGCCGCAAACACAGCGTTTGTCCCCGGGTCATTGAACTGGCTTGCAATGGTTCCGTAGACCGGCATGTCTTCAAGCTCTTTTTCAAAAAGCATCCGGCTGCGCTGGTACTGCTTTTGCACCTGGCGCATCGCATCCTCTGAGCCTTTGCGTTCAAATTTATTAATGACGATCAAATCTGCATAATCGATCATATCAATTTTTTCAAGCTGGGATGGCGCACCGAATTCACTTGTCATGACATACATCGAAGCATCACAAATTTCGGTAATGCCGGCATCTCCCTGCCCGATTCCGCTTGTTTCCACAATAATCAAATCAAAACCGGCTGCTTTGACAACAGAAATCGCATCCTGAATCGCCAGCGACAGCTCACTGCGGGAATTTCTTGTTGCCAGGCTGCGCATGTAGACGCGCGGATTAAAAATGGCGTTCATGCGGATACGGTCGCCAAGAAGGGCTCCACCCGTTTTTTGCTTTGTCGGATCTACTGAAAGAATCGCGACTTTTTTCTCTGGAATTTCATTGATGAAACGGCGGATCAGCTCATCTGTCAGCGAGCTCTTTCCGGCACCGCCTGTTCCTGTAATCCCTACAACCGGAACCTGCTTTTCGAGGGATTTCACTTTCTCCATAACCGGCTCAAGCGCAGCTGCCGCTTCCTTGCCTACTGTTACCTGATGCTCAGCCAGTGTAATCAGCTTGGCAATGGCATTGGTTTCCCCATCCTGAAGCTTTTCAATCTGCTCGGATGCTTCCGCTGTAAACGTCGGGAAATCACATTCCTTGATCATTTGATCAATCATGCCCTGAAGACCGTACAGACGGCCGTCTTCCGGCGAGAAAATCCTCGCGATTCCGTAGTCATGCAATTCTTTGATTTCCTTCGGGATAATGACACCGCCGCCGCCGCCATAAATGCGGATGTGGGATGCGCCTCTTTCCTTCAGAAGATCATACATATATTTGAAGTATTCCACATGTCCTCCCTGATAAGAGGAAATGGCGATTCCCTGCACATCTTCCTGAATCGCAGCATTTACGACTTCCTCCACAGAACGGTTATGCCCGAGGTGGATGACCTCTGCCCCGCTTGCCTGGATGATGCGGCGCATAATGTTGATGGAAGCATCATGCCCGTCAAATAGACTGGAAGCCGTCACAAAACGAATATGATTTTTCGGCTTATAGACTTCTGGATTGCTCATCGTTCTCCCCCTTGTCCGTAAACGCAAGGCTAAGCCATGCGCACTATTCTTAAGCTTTTTCCGAGACCTTGCCCGAATCCTTTATTCCCTGGAAAAGAAGATTGGTCTGCAGCTGGATATACTCCTCAATGCTGTACATTTTCTGCAGGGACCAGCGGCGAAATGCCCACATTTGCCCCTGGACAAAAATGTTATGGGCGATCATTTTGATTTTTTCCTCCGGCAGGTCCAGTTCTCCGTTCTCCACGCAAAGGGTAATGACATGCTCGAACATGCCAACCATTTCAATTTCTTTCTTGAGCACATATGGAAGGGCGTCTTTTGTCAGCGCCTTTACTTCCTGGTACATGACTAGCACTTCATCCTGCATTTCGTCGACCACTTTGAAGTAATCGGCGATGCCCTGTTTCAGGCTTTCAAGTGTGCCCTGTTTTGTATCAAGGCCTTTCTGAAGCCGTTCGGCGACCTGGTCGTAAATGCTGTCGCAAACCAGGTACAGGACGTCTTCCTTTGTCCGGATGTATTCATAAAGCGTTCCAATACTAAAACCAGATGCCTTTGCGATCTCTCTAGTTGTTGTACGATGGAACCCTTTTTGGATAAAAAGGGTGACGGCACCTTTAATCATCTGATCGCGTCTTTTTTTGACAAGACGCTCATCTTTAACAGAAGCCTGCACTTCCCGTTTTTTCATTGTTACCTACCGCCTCCCACCATTCATATGCCTGTTTATAAATTTGTTTTAGCTTATGAATTATGCCCGTTGATTTCCGCTCCAGGCTGCTCGCTTTCCGCGGGGCAGGCGGTGAGCCTCCTCGACGCTGCGCGCCTGCGGGGTCTCACCTGTCCCGCTACTCCCGCAGGACGTTGAATAAACTTCCCCGAAAAAAACACCGCACGAAGAAAATGCTATAGCATTTTCGAGGATCTCGCACCTTCCGCTCCAATCAACTCATTACTTAAAACTTAGTCAGCAGCTCTAATGTACAACTATCTTCAAAACAGCCCTTTTAAGAACTTATTTGGTTACCATACGAGAGATTACGAGTCGCTGGATTTCCTGTGTACCCTCGTAAATCTGTGTAATTTTGGCGTCGCGCATGTAGCGTTCTACCGGGTAGTCCTTTGTATATCCGTAGCCGCCAAAGATTTGAACGGCGTCTGTTGTTACTTTCATGGCCGTGTCGCCCGCAAGAAGTTTGGACATGGCAGATTCTTTTCCGTATGGAAGTCCTTCTGATTCCAGCCATGCTGCCTGGTAAGTTAATAGTCTTGAAGCTTCGATGCTTGTTGCCATGTCAGCCAGCTTAAAGCCGATTCCCTGCTGGGCAGCGATTGGCTTGCCGAATTGGTGGCGTTCTTTAGCGTATTCGATGGAAGCATCCAGTGCACCCTGAGCGATTCCGACTGCCTGAGCAGCGATTCCGTTGCGGCCGCCATCCAGTGTCATCATGGCAACTTTGAAGCCTTCGCCTACATTGCCAAGCACGTTCTCAGCCGGCACCTTACACTCTTCAAAAATAATCTCAGTTGTAGGTGATGAACGTATTCCCAATTTCTTTTCCTTCTTGCCGACAGAGAAGCCTTCAAAGCCTGCTTCCACGATGAACGCAGTTGTTCCTTTATGCTTGGAGGATGGATCTGTCAGGGCAAACACGACATAGATATCTGCAATTCCGCCGTTTGTAATGAATATTTTGCTGCCGTTTAAGACGTAATGATCGCCTTCAAGACGTGCTGTCGTTCTCATTCCGCCGGCATCAGATCCGCTGCCCGGCTCAGTAAGGCCGTATGCCCCGATTTTTTCACCTTGTGCCATTGGCTTTAAGTATTTTTGCTTTTGCTCTTCGTTGCCGAACTTGAAGATCGGCCAGCCTGCAAGGGACGTATGGGCAGAAAGAGTTACACCTGTAGATGCACACACTCTGGATAGCTCTTCAACTGCGATGCAGTAAGCCAGGTAATCACTGCCGATTCCGCCGTACTCTTCAGGCCACGGAATCCCTGTTAAGCCAAGCTCCGCCATTTTGTCAAAAATCTCTCTGTCAAAGCGTTCTTCTTCGTCGCGTTCAGCAGCTGTCGGAGCCACTTCGTTCCTGGCAAAATCACGCACCATTTTTCTGATCATCTCATGCTCTTCACTTAATTGGAAATTCATTGTTGGTCCCTCGCTTTATATGGATTCATTGATTTTTTTGAAAGGCTCTTTCCGTATAAATTGTTTTTTTCGATATCAATGTGTCCGTTGATTTCCGCTCCAGGATGCTCGCTTTCCGCGGGGCGTGCGTTGAGCCTCCTCGATGCTACGCCTCTGCGGGGTCTCATCTGTCCCGCTACTCCCGCAGGAGTCTCGCCCCTTCCGCTACAATCAACTCAGTAAATATAATACAAATAGTAAGAACCTTTGCGAAAACAGCCTTTTGAAAAAGACTCTTTTACAGCTGTTTGCTGATGACAATCCGCTGAATTTCGCTTGTGCCTTCATAGATTTCGGTAATTTTTGCATCGCGGAAGTAGCGCTCAACCGGGTAATCCTCTGTGTAGCCGTAGCCGCCGAAAACCTGGATGGCTTCTGTTGTCACGTCCACTGCCGTTTTGGATGCAAACAGCTTTGCCATGGAGGCTTCGAGTCCGCACTTGATGCCGCGCTGGCGCATATCTGCTGCGCGATAGATTAATAGTTTTGCTGCTTCAACGCTTGTCGCCATGTCTGCAAGTTTAAATCCGACACCCTGCTGAGCAGCGATCGGCTTACCGAACTGTACACGTTCCTTTGCATAACCCGCGGCTGCTTCAAAAGCTGCTTCTGCAATTCCAAGTGCCTGTGAAGCAATCCCAATCCGTCCGGCATCCAGATTAGCCATCGCAATCTTGAAGCCCTCTCCTTCATTGCCGAGGAGATTTTCAGCCGGAACCCGCATATCTTCAAATGTCAGCTGCAATGTTCTGGAGCCGTGCAGACCCATTTTGTGCTCATCTTTTCCAAACACAAGGCCTGGCGTATCCTTCTCGACAATGAAAGCTGAGATGCCTTTGCTGCCAAGCTCCGGATTTGTGGAAGCAAATACGATATATACATCTGCTTCGCCGGCATTCGTGATGAACACTTTTGAACCATTAATGACATAATGATCTCCGTCTTTTACCGCACGGGATTTTAAGCTTCCGGCATCCGAGCCTGCGCTCGGTTCTGTGAGGCAAAAAGCGCCGAGATACTCGCCTGAAGCAAGCTTCGGAATATATTTCTGCTTTTGCTCCTCCGTACCGAAATAAAGGATTGGGTTTGTTCCAACCGATGTGTGGACCGATAAAATAACGCCAACCGTTGCACTTACGCGGGACAGTTCATGGATGGCGATAATATAAGAGGTAAAGTCCATTTCCGATCCGCCGTATTTTTCAGGAATGGGAATCCCCATCAGGCCAAGCTCGCCCATTTTGCGGAGAATCTCCCTTGGAAACTCGCCCTGCTCCATTTTTTCAACAAAAGGGGCGATTTCTGCCTGAGCAAAATCGCGCACCATTTTTCTCATCATTTCCTGCTCTTCAGTAAATCTCAGGTTCATTTGTATACCCTCCGATGCTCCCTGGGTCTGGTGGCCAAGGCTAATGGTTTATTCGTAAACGTAGAAGCCTCTGCCTGTCTTCTTGCCAAGCCAGCCGGCTTTTACATATTTTCTTAACAGCGGGCATGGGCGGTATTTATCATCGCCAAAGCCTTCATGCAGGGTTTCCATAATATACAGGCATGTGTCCAGGCCAATGAAGTCAGCCAAAGTCAGCGGCCCCATTGGATGGTTCATGCCAAGCTTCATCACTTCATCAATGGCCTCTTTTGTCGCGACCCCTTCGTAAAGCGTGAAGATTGCTTCATTGATCATCGGCATCAGGATGCGGTTGGATACAAATCCTGGAAAATCATTTACTTCTACCGGCACTTTTTTGAGTGTCTTCGTGATGTCTTCGATCGTTTGGTACACTTCGTCAGCTGTCGCAAGGCCGCGGATGATTTCCACAAGCTTCATCACCGGCACCGGGTTCATAAAATGCATGCCGATTACTTTTTCCGGACGCTTGGTTGCTGCTGCGATTTCTGTAATCGGAAGGGATGACGTGTTGCTTGCCAGAATCGCATGCTCTGGTGCAATTTCATCCAGCTGGCTGAAGATCTTCGTTTTAATCTCCATGTTTTCAACCGCTGCTTCGATGACGAGCTCTACGTTTTTGGCGTCCTGAAGATCGCTTGAAGCGGTTACATTTTTGAGTACTGCTTCCATCTCGTCCGCTGTCATGCGCTCTTTTTCCACCTGGCGGGAAAGATTCTTTTTAATCACAGCAATGCCGCGTTCCACAAACTCCGGCTTTAAGTCGTTTAAAATGACGCTATAGCCTGCCTGTGCACAAACCTGTGCGATTCCTGAACCCATTTGTCCAGCACCGATTACCATAATGTTTTTTACGTTCATTTTTGTATCCTCCGTTCTTGGGTTTGACCGGTAAATTTTTAATAGGTGATCAATTGCCCAAATCGTTTCTCTGTTTGGCCGGTATTTTTGCTGATATGGCCGGTAAATTCTGCTTCTTGGCCGGTATTTTTATAGAATCGGCCGGTAAATAGCCAATTTAGGCCGGTAAATGTTCGTTCCGCCGGGCGTTTTATTCGCATGGCCGGTAAATACCTGATTTGGGCCGATAAATGGGCCGCTGCACCGATTTTTTGTCCGGTAAGACGGCTTTTTCCGTGAAGCAGCCGCCTTACTAAAGCAGATTATTTCTTCGGAACCTCAATCATCACCGCATCGCCCTGGCCGCCGCCGCTGCAGATAGCCGCAATGCCGATTCCGCCTCCGCGGCGCTTCAGTTCGTGCATCAGGGTCAGAATAATTCTTGCACCGCTCGCGCCAATTGGGTGGCCAAGAGCCACGGCCCCGCCGTTGACGTTTACTTTTTCAGCATCAAGGCCGGCAATTTTTCCGCTTGTAAGTGCCACAGCTGCAAATGCTTCATTTATTTCAAATAGATCAATCTCTTCAAGGGTTTTTCCTGTCTTTTTCAAAAGAGCATTAATGACAAGGCCCGGTGTCTGCGGGAAGTCTTTGGCTTCCACAGCAAGAGCTGTATGGCCGAGAATATAAGCTTCCGGTTTTTTGCCTTCGCGTTCTGCACGTTCTTCGCTCATCAATACCAATGCTGCTGCTCCGTCGTTGACGCCAGGCGCATTACCGGCAGTGATCGTTCCGTCGGAGTTAAAAACAGATCCGAGCTTGGCGAGCTTTTCTAAAGAAGTATCTTTACGGGGAGACTCATCCTGAGAAACAACGACCGGTTCCCCTTTTCGCTGAGGAACTTCCACCGGAACGATTTCTTCTGCCAGTTTGCCGGATTCGATTGCAGCAAGTGCACGTTCATGGCTTCTCAGTGCCCAATTGTCCTGCTCTTCACGGCTGATTTCGAATTCTTTCGCTGTCGAGTTTCCGTACGTTCCCATATGGACGCCTGTGAAGCTGCAGCTTAAACCGTCGTGGACCATTAAATCCTTGACCGTTGAATCACCCATGCGCAGGCCCCAGCGTGCTTTTGGCAAAATGTATGGCGCGTTGCTCATGGACTCCATGCCGCCGGCTACGATGACTTCCTCATCACCTGCCCGGATGATCTGGTCTCCTAATGTGACGCTTCGCATGCCGGAAGCACACACTTTATTGATCGTTTCTGTTTTCACTTCCCACGGCAAGCCTGCTTTTCTGGCAGCCTGGCGTGAAGGGATTTGCCCCTGTCCTCCCTGGAGAACGGTTCCGATAATCACTTCGTCAACATCCTCCGGGTTAACGCCGGCACGGTTCAGCGCTTCTTTAACTGCAAATCCGCCAAGATCAGAAGCTGTAAAGCTGCTGAGACCTCCTGCAAATTTTCCAAATGGTGTTCTTACTCCGCTAAGAATTACGGTTTTCCCCATAAAGAATCGCTCCTTGTACTATTAATTTAAAATGTTCGAAAAATTGATTAGAAAAAAATAGAGTCTCTGCTGCAGGTCTAGTTGAAGTTAACTGTTTGTGAAGGTGCTGGTTATTGACTGAACGCTCGCTCGAAAGGACTGCGACAAAAGGATTTACCCGATCTTCAGTCACCCAGCAAAATTGTAAGCGCTTTATCATTTTCTATTTTACTAGAAAAATAGCAGAAATTGAAACACTTTACACAAAATTCAGGCAAAAACATTTTTCGTCAAAATGCATTACAGGAATTTTGGCTGTGCTTCAATTTCCGCTTTCAATATATTAAGATGCTACATTCCGGCTTTCACCTATAACAGACTTTTCAAGAATTTCAGCAACATCATACGTATGAACCTGTTCTTCCACTTCTTTAGCTTTCGTTCCATCAGAGAGCATGGTTAAACAGTATGGACATCCTGAACTAATCACGGATGGATTTACTGCCAATGCCTGCTCTGTGCGTGATACGTTGATGCGGTGTCCGGTTTCTTCTTCCATCCACATCAGGCCGCCGCCCGCTCCGCAGCACATGCCGGTTTCGCGGTTTCTTTCCATTTCCACAAGCTTGACGCCCGGGATGCTCTTAAGGATTTCACGCGGAGGATCATACACCTCGTTGTAGCGTCCCAGATAGCAGGAATCATGGAAGGTAATCGTTTCTTCTACAGCATATTGCGGCTTCAGCTTGCCCTCTTCCACAAGCTGGGCAAGAACTTCAGTATGGTGAAAAACCTCTGCCTCTAACCCGAAATCCGGATACTCATTTTTGAAGATGTTGTAGGCATGAGGATCAATCGTGACGATCTTTTTCACTTCATTTTTCTCAAACTCTTCAATGTTCTTAGTGGCAAGCTCCTGGAACAGGAACTCGTTTCCAAGACGTCTTGGTGTGTCACCAGAGTTCTTTTCCTTGTTGCCAAGGATGGCGAACTTCACACCGGCCTCATTCATCAGTTTCGCAAAGGAAAGAGCGATCTTCTGGCTGCGGTTGTCGTAAGAGCCCATGGAACCAACCCAGAATAAGTATTCGAACTCTTCTCCCGCCTTTTTCATTTCCTTCACTGTCGGCACATGAACATCTTCACGTGCTTCTCTCCAGTCTTCACGCTCCTTGCGGTTCAGTCCCCAAGGATTGCCCTGGCGCTCGATATTGGTCATGGCGCGCTGTGCGTCAGCGTCCATTTTACCCTCAGTTAACACAAGGTAGCGGCGCAGATCGATAATTTTATCAACATGTTCATTCATTACCGGACATTGGTCTTCACAGTTTCGGCAAGTCGTACAAGCCCAGATTTCTTCTTCGGTAATGACTTCGCCAATCAGGCTTGGGCTGTATGCAAGGCCAGCTGCAGCTTCTTCTGCACCCTGGCCGGCAGCTGCAAGGGCAAGCTGATTGCCTTTCGTGTTGGAAAAAGCGAATGTCGGCACCCAAGGCTGCTTCGACGTGACAACAGCACCGTGATTTGTTAAATGATCACGCAATTTCAGGATTAAATCCATCGGCGAAAGCATCTTTCCAGTGCCGGTTGCCGGACACATATTGGTACAGCGTCCGCATTCCACACACGCATAGAAGTCAATCATCTGATGCTGTGTAAAATCTTCAATCTTTCCGACACCAAAGCTTTCCTGTGATTCATCTTCAAAGTCGATTGCCTTTAATTTCCCCGGATTGTCCAGACGGTTGAAATATACGTTGGCCGGTCCGGCGATTAAGTGAGCGTGCTTGGATTGAGGCACATACACCAGGAATGCAAGCAGGAATAATAAATGAATCCACCATGCGATATAAAAGACAGCAATTGAGGCTGTTTCGCCCATCCATGAGAATCCGCCGGCAATCAGGGAAGCAACCGGTTCTGTCCAGGTTCCTTCATGGCCATGCCAGATCATGCTCATGCCATTGCCAAGCAGGACGGAAAGCATGAGCCCTCCGATAAAAATAAGGACGAGACCTGATTTGAATCCGCGCTTTAAGCGGACAAGCTTTTCCACATAACGGCGGTAGAAAGCCCAGATGACCGCAACAAGGATCGTAAGGGTCACAATTTCCTGGAAAAAGGTGAACCCGGGATATAAAGGTCCAAGCGGCAGGTGTGCACCTGGCTTAATTCCTTTTATAATAAAATCAATCGCTCCGAATTGGACAAGAATGAAGCCGTAGAAAAACATCACGTGAATGATGCCGCTTTTCTTATCCTTTAAAAGCTTTTTCTGGCCAAAAACATTGACCCAGATCTTTTCAAGGCGCTCTTTCACCTTGCCGTCAAACTCCACCTTTTTGCCAAGCTTAATATATTCAATCCGCGTCTTCACAACATAGACAAACAGGCTGATAGCGTAAGCGGTTACAAGAAGGAATGCAATTAAGTTGATCCACAATAAACCGTTCATGGGCATGGTGCTCCTTTCCTCATCTTAGAAAATTTAAAAAACAGTATAATTTTCTGAATTTACTCTTACTCCCATTATATTATGAATGAGCATTCAGTCAACCATTTTTCTTAAAACTTGTTCAAAAAATTTTATTATTTCCATTTATTAATTTCTTTTTTAAAGAGGAAAAGTCCTCCCTGTTTGGCAAGAATCCATGATAGAAATGGCACGGCAGGAAATACTAACGGGAAAACCCTGTCGAGAGGAAGATCGCAATGACTGTCTGGAATATCATTATGGCCGTTTTACTCATCATACTCCTGTGGCTCTATATCGATTTTACATGGGGCCGGAAAAGCCATATGAAAAAGCTGGAGCGGACCGCATGCCCTATCCGGCAGTCTGATATGGAGCTGTTTGCAGACGGGCCTGCTTTGTTTGAAAATTTATTTTCCGAGCTTAAAAAAGCTCAAAAGCACATTCATGTTTTATTTTATATTGTGAAGGATGATAAAATCAGCAAGGAGTTTTTAACCATATTAATGGGTAAAGCAAAAGAAGGAGTGGAAGTCCGTCTTCTCCTGGATTGGGCCGGAAGCTTTCCTGTCAAAAGAAAAACCGTCAAGGAACTGAAGAGCAGCGGCATCAAGTTTTCGTTTGCCCATGTGCCAAAGCTTCCTTTTCTCTTTTATTCATTTCAGGCCAGGAACCATCGGAAAATTACTGTTATTGACGGAAAGGTCGGTTACAGCGGCGGTTTTAATATCGGCAAAGAATACATCAATCAGGATAAAAAGCTGAACCCGTGGCGTGACTACCATTTAAAATTTTGGGGCGAAGGTGTGCAGGATCTTCAAAGAGAGTTTCTGATTGACTGGTATAAAGCAACGAAGACCGACCTGCTCGCAAACAGCGTCTATTTTCCTGAGCTTCATGCAGGTGAATACCGGCATCAGTTTGCGGCTTATAAAGGGGCTTTTCTGGAAGAAAGCTTCTCCTCCTTAATTCGGAATGCGAAAACGAGCATTACGATTGGGACCCCTTATTTTATTCCGGGCAAAAGACTTTTTAAGGATCTGCTCCATGCCCTGGAACGCGGCGTCACAGTCAAGATTCTCGTCCCATGCGTGACAGATCATATTCTTGTAAAAGAAGCATCATATTTATATCTGCGAACCTTGATAAAAGAAGGCGCTTATGTGTATGAGTACAAAAAGGGCTTTTACCATGCAAAGGCGATTATAATCGATGATGAGATTAGTGATATCGGAACAGCCAATTTCGATAAGCGTAGCCTGTTCTTAAATTATGAAATCAATTGCTTTATCTTTGACAAAGAGTTCATAGAGCAAATCCAGGCTATTGTAGACAAAGACATACTAAATGCAAAGAGATTGACCCTAAAAGAATTAAACCGTCTGGATCCTTTACGGACATTTAAAGAGATGCTTGCCCGTTCTGTGGCAAGTTTTCTGTAAAGGAGGCCGGCATAAAGAAGGTGCTGCAAATTGAAAATCAGACTGGGGTATGTTTCCCACGCGATCAGCTTGTGGGAGGCATCTCCTGCAAGAACATTAACATTTACACGCTATCAGCAGCTGCCTGAAGAGGAAAGGCTGGACAAGCTGAAGGCCGTTACAGCGGTGAATCTGCAAAATACGCTACGAATGCTTTATTTTAATATCGCCCATGAAATTCAGCTGTATCGGCTCTCAAGCTCCATCGTGCCTCTGGCCACCCATCCGGAGGTTTTATGGGATTTTGTCACCCCCTTTAAAGATAAATGGCTTGAGATTGGCGATTTGATAAAAAAACATGATCTCCGTGTGAGCTTTCACCCAAATCAGTTCACCCTGTTCACTTCTCCGCGCGAGGATGTGACCCGGAATGCAGTTAAAGATATGGAATATCATTACCGGATGTTTGAGGCCATGGGCGTCGAAAAGAAAAGCGTAATCAACATCCATATTGGCGGGGCTTACGGGGACAAGCTCTCGACCATTGACCGGTTCCATGAAAGTCTAAAGATGCTGCCGTCTCATGTCAAAGAGCAAATGACACTCGAAAATGATGATAAAACCTATAACGCGGAGGAAACTCTCCTGGCCTGCCAAAAGGAAAACATCCCTCTTGTATTCGATTATCACCACCATATGGCGAACCTCAGCACCCGCCCGCTGGAAGAGATTCTCCCGGAGATTTTCCAGACATGGGACAAAACAGGTCTTAAGCCGAAAATTCATATTTCCTCGCCCAAATCGGAAAAGGCCTTTCGGTCCCATGCCGACTATGTCGACCTGGATTTTATCCGGCCCCTTCTCGACGTGCTGAAAACCTTTAATCAGGATGTCGATTTTATGATCGAGGCGAAAGCCAAGGACAAGGCTGCACTTAAGCTGACAGAGGATATCAGCAGTATCCGCGGGGTGAAAAGAATCGGCGGAGCGGAAGTAGAGTGGAAATAATGAAGGCGTTCCAGGTGCGGAACGCCTTTTTATTTTAACTGAATTTCCCTTACCTTCTGTCTCTGCTCCTCCGGCCACCAGGCTCCGCAGTCGGCAGAGACTACACAGGCTGCACATTTTTTCAGATCGTACACCTTCATACCCGTAATCGGAGGCGAATAAAGGTGCAGTGTGACAAGGTTTTCCCTGCCTGCGCTCTTCATTTTGTGCACACCTTTTTTAGGCGCATAAAAGAAGGAGCCTTGGGACTTAACCTCTGCAAAAAGCTCAATTGGGACGTCTTCCCTCACTTCAAAAACAGTGTTTTCCGAATCTCCATTCATCACTTGAATCCATCCCTTTGAGTTTCCATGATCATGCGGGGCGCATTCGATATCCGACCAGTTCATGACGAGCAGCTCCACTTCATCATTTTGATAGAGAAGCTTGCGGTAATAGGGTTTTCCATCTGCCGGCTGCAAGTGTGGAAGCAGGTCCTCAAGCTTGATATTCAGTGAGGCCAAAGCTTTTTTAAGTTCATCTGCAGAAGGTGATTTTAAAGAAGCCAAAATGCTTTGAAACCGTTCCTTCATTTAACGACTCCCCTTTTCATGTGGATTATCGTTTTTTCCATGAAAA
This sequence comes from Cytobacillus sp. EB106-05-05-XG126, assembly GCF_058791715.1. Lineage (NCBI taxonomy): Bacteria > Bacillati > Bacillota > Bacilli > Caryophanales > Bacillaceae > Cytobacillus > Cytobacillus sp. EB106-05-05-XG126. The sequence continues at coordinate 60,081 of NZ_JBYTDU010000012.1, forward strand.
ATATTTCAGCTGACCATTCACCATGATCACCCCTATAATAATTATGATTCCGCCCATGATGCTTATGAAGAAAATTTTTTCACGAAGCAGAAGAATGGCCGCAATAAGGGTAAATAGCGGCTCCATGTAGATAAACATGGATACCTTGGAGGCTTCCAAAACCTCGAGCGCCTTGGACCAGTACCAGTAGCCGATCCCTGAAACAAATATGCCCAGAAACATGATATGGGCCCATTCAGAACCAGCTAATAGATGGAATTTCTCCCATCCTCTATCTCTCAATAAAAAGGGAATTGTCAGCATGCATCCAAGCAGGCTCATATAAAAAGTGACCACAAGGGAAGGCAGCTTAATGTGCAGTTTTTTTACCAGGATGGAATATACGGCCCAATTCAGTGTACTTAGAATCATGAGGAAATATCCTATATTTAAAGCAAATCCCAGCGTCTGACCGCTCCTCGCTCCCGTTACCATGAGCACGCCGGAAATCGCAGTTATAATGCCCAGTGTCTTAAGGAATGTCAATTTTTCATGAAGAAAGATCATGGAGAGAAGCACGGTAAAAACAGGTGAAAAAGAAATAATCCATCCCGCAGAGGAGGCGTCTATCGTCTCTAAGGCTGTGACCTGGATGACCTGGTGGATGAAAACGCCAAGTACACCAAGAACAATTAAATGGGGAATATATTTAAGCGGAATCTGGAGCGGATATCTTTTCAAAAGAAGCACCAGGAGCAGAAAAGCCGCTCCAATAGCAAACCGGAGCATGATTAATGTATAAGGGTCCAGCTTATCCAAAACAGCTTTGGTGGAGACAAAAGAGACTCCCCAAAAACTGATCGAAATGGTTGCATAAAGTGAGGCTGCAAACTGTGGCTTCATGGGCGGGCATGTCCTTTCCGGAAGGGTTTTTACCATGATATGCTCGTCCGGATGTAACATGCGGTGTTTTTTTGGCAGTTTTGACAGGTTAGTTCCTATATTTATCATTTGACTGCTGATTTGGCTGGTTTGCTGTCTACTTTTTTGAGGCTGCTCTTTAGCTTTTGGTTTGCTGTCCGGATTTCTGTTTGTTTGCAGGTTTATTAGGTTTGTTTGCAAGTTATACCATCTTTGTTTGCAGTTTTCCTGATTTGCTTGCCAGTTTTAGCTTTTGTCTGCTGATTTTCATGGTTTATTTGCAAATATTCCTGATCTATTTGCTGATTTCCCAGGGTTATTTGCAAACATTCCGGATCTATTTGCTGATTTCCCAGGGTTATTTGCAAACATTCCGGATCTATTTGCAAAGTTCACATTTAGACAAAAAGGATGCCCGCAACTCATGTGGACACCCTTCTCCATCTATCTCAATATCCCCTGCAGCCAAGGCAGAACCACTTCATATGCTTTAAACCCAAGGTAAATGCCGACAATTCCCATAATCCCGGGAAGCGCTGGCGGAGCGGGAATCGGCAGCTTCATGAAAGCAAAGACGAATCCGACTAAGAATCCTGTAAGAATGGATAAAAGAACGATTTTCATGAGACCCTCCTAAAATGACTTACTATGTTTTACCAGTTTCACTATACCCTTAAACATATGACTTTAGCTTCCCCTTTTTCGTCTAAAACATGAAAAAAGCCGGCACCAATAAGTGCCAGCTTCCACTATTACATTTTTTCCGGAGCAGATACGCCGATTAATTTCAGGGAGTTCTTCAAAGTAGTCTGAACCGCTTTGATCAGTGCCAGACGTGCTTTCGTTCTTTCCGGATTTTCCGCATCCAATACTTTTTCAGCATTATAGAAGCTGTGGAAAGATGAAGCCAGTTCATAAATATAGTTCGTAATTCTGTGCGGCATGCGCTTTTGCGCTGCTTCACCGACAGCCTGCGGGAATTCGCCGATTTTCTTCAGAACGTCAATTTCCTTTTCCGCAGAAATCAGGGAGTAATCTGCCGCTTCAGCAGACATGCCCTGCTCTTCACCCTGGCGCAGAATGCTGGAAATACGCGCGTGTGCGTACTGTGCATAGTAAACAGGGTTTTCATTGGATTGGGATACAGCCAGATCAAGGTCAAAATCAAGATGTGTATCTGCGCTTCTCATTGCGAAGAAATAGCGTGTTGCGTCCAGTCCTACTTCTTCTACAAGGTCACGCATTGTTACCGCTTTGCCGGTACGTTTGCTCATCTTCATTTTCTCGCCGTTTTTATACAGATGTACAAGCTGGATGATCTCGACTTCAAGCGCATCACGGTCATAACCAAGAGCCTGGATGGCCGCCTTCATGCGCGGAATGTAGCCATGGTGGTCAGCACCCCAGATGTTGATCAACTTTTCAAAGCCTCTTTCAAGCTTGTCTTTATGGTAAGCGATATCTGGAGTCAGATACGTGTAAGAGCCGTCATTTTTAATAAGGACACGGTCTTTGTCATCTCCGAAAGTGGTGGAACGGAACCATGTTGCTCCCTCTTCCTCGTAAATGTGGCCGTTATCCTTTAATGCCTGAAGGGCTGTGTCGATTTTGCCATTATGATAAAGAGATGTTTCCGAATACCATACATCGAATGGAACGCGGAAATCTTCAAGATCCTGCTTCAGCTTCGCCATTTCATATTTCAGGCCGTATTCACGGAAAAAGTCAAAACGCTCTTTTTCATCCGCATTTACATATTTATCGCCGTGCTCATCAGCCAGCTTTTTGCCGATGCCGATGATGTCTTCGCCATGATAACCGTCAGCAGGCATTTCTTTATCTAAGCCAAGAGCCTGGAAATAACGGGCTTCAACTGATAGAGCCAGATTGTTGATCTGGTTGCCGGCATCATTGATATAGTACTCACGGGAAACATCGTAGCCGGCTTTGTCTAAAATGTTGCATAGGGAGTCGCCGACAGCTGCGCCGCGGGCATGTCCCAGATGCAGGTCCCCTGTCGGGTTAGCGGAAACAAACTCCACCTGGATCTTCTGATTGTTGCCGACTGTTGTTTCTCCGTACTGATCTCCTGCTTCCAGAACGGCCGGAATCAGATCAGTCAGATAAGCGTTATTCATGTAAAAATTGATAAAGCCAGGTCCGGCGATTTCAATTTTTTCAATGGAAGCCTTTGAGCTGTCAAAAGAAGCAATAAGCTCTTCTGCAATCACTCTTGGCGCCTTTTTTGCCACTCGCGCCAGCTGCATCGCCATATTCGTGGAATAATCGCCATGCGACTTTTCCTTCGGGATTTCAAGAATCACATCGGGAATCTGCTCTTCCGCTGCCAAACCGGCTTTCACAACCGCATCCTTAATTTCCTGCTTTAATTTTCCTTGCACCTGCTCAACTATGTTCATTGTTCTCCTCCTCAAACGTAATCGCCAAATGGTATGTACCTGCCTGGGATCCCTGCATTTTCAGGTCGTATAAAATATCAATCGAACCTTCGCCGGATTCCCCGTCATATTGATGGGCCATCCGCTTGGTCACCGTACCCATCTCAAACACTCCATACGGCGTCTCGTAGCTGCCGCGGAGCTTTTTATTCATTCTGAAAGGGAGCCTCATTTTCACGGCGCCGCTTCGTAAAATTAGCCCGTCTGCATCGGACATTTTTATAATCGTCTTAACTGTTCCCTCTTCCATCACTTCATCATACTGAAGGAAACGGGCGGAATCTTTTATATAGTATCGGCCAAAAGCAGTCAATTCAAAAGTCTCTTTGCTGCCTCCACTGCGAATATCTGTCTTCACATTAATCTTCACAGGCATTTGTTCCGCTGAGCGACTGGACAACGGCAACACATCCTTTTCATCATATATAACTATATAAGTATAAATACTTGATGGGGAAAGTGCAAGGAGGCGAAAGAAAGAAAGAAAAGCGGAAGCGCCTTGCCCACCCCCGACAAGCACAAGACGAGCCTCACGGAAAGGCGTCCTTTGCCTTTTTGGGAGGATTGCCTGAAAAGTGAAGGCGACTGTCCAGGGACGACAAGCATAAGCCTTCCAGAAGGTGTTCTTTCCTTCTGGAAGGGATCGCCTTATGTCTCGAGTCCCTAGGAGCCGCAACTAGACAAGCTTGTGACCTCGAGGGGGCAGGCGCTCCTCCTAAAAGCTAACGCCTTTAGTCGTGCGATGATGATGCTGTCGAAGCGTTCCTTGTGGAGCCAGACAGGCACCGCCCGAAATTTGACGAAAAAAAAACGGAGACCGAGGTCCCCGTTATTTTTTATTCACCCATCCCAGAATCATTTCCCGGATCAGTTTGCTGGCTGTGTTGGCCGTTTGTTCAGATGGGTCATAGATAGGCGCGACCTCGACAAGGTCAGCTCCCACAACATTTACATCTGAATGGGCAATTTCATGGATAGAAGCAAGAAGCTCTCTTGATGTGATGCCGCCTGCGTCCACTGTGCCTGTTCCCGGCGCATGGGCAGGATCCAGTACATCAATATCAATTGTTACATAGACTGGACGTCCGGCAAGCTTTGGAAGGATGTCCTTCAGTGGCTTATGCACTTCGAATTTGGAGATGTGCATGCCGACTTCCTTCGCCCACTGGAATTCTTCTTTCATGCCGGAACGGATGCCAAAAGAATAGACATTGCCTGGCCCGATCAGGTCAGCTGCTTTGCGGATTGGTGTTGAGTGGGATAATGGCTCCCCTTCATAATCCACACGAAGATCTGTATGGGCATCCATGTGGATAATCGCGAGATCCGGATATTTTTTGTACATCGCTTTGATGACAGGCCAGGAAACGAGATGCTCTCCGCCCATGCCAAGCGGGAATTTACCCTCAGCCAGAAGCTGATCGATAAACTCTTCAATCATATCGATGCTTTTCTGCGGATTTCCGAATGGCAGCGGAATATCGCCGGCATCATAATATTTTACCTCTTCCAGCTCGCGATCCAGGTATGGGCTGTACTCTTCAAGCCCGATGGACACTTCGCGGATGCGGGCAGGGCCGAAACGGGAACCCGGACGGTAGCTAACTGTCCAGTCCATCGGCATGCCATAAATGACTGCTTCACTTTCCTCATAACTAGGATGGCTTTTAATAAACACATTGCCTGAATAGGCTTCATCAAAACGAACCAAGGTCATCCCTCACTTTTTATGTAATCAGGAAGGCTGCTCTGAGTAGCAGCCTGTCCATTATTTCACTAAGTCTGCAACAAATTTAGGCAATACGAATGCCGCTTTATGCAGTTCTTTTGTATAGTATTTTGTTTCGATCTCATGGAAGCGTTCTTCGCTTACTTCTAATGGATCGTATTTTTTAGAGCCGATTGTGAACGCCCACATGCCGCTTGGGTAGGTAGGAATGTTGGCAGTGTAAAGGCGGGTGATCGGGAAAATTTCTTTCACATCGCGCTGCACGTTGCGGATAAGGTCCGCTTTGAACCAAGGGTTGTCAGACTGGGCCACGAAGATGCCGTCTTCTTTTAGAGCTTTAGAGATCCCAGCATAGAAACCCTTAGTGAATAGGTTTACCGCAGGTCCTACCGGCTCAGTTGAGTCAACCATGATTACATCATACTCATTTTCGCTTTCCGCAATGTGCATGAAGCCATCGCCCACCTGTACATCTACGCGCGGGTCATCAAGCTTGCCTGCAATCTCAGGAAGGAATTTCTTTGAGTACTCAATTACCTTTCCGTCGATATCTACAAGAGTCGCCTTTTTCACGCTTGGGTGCTTAAGGACTTCACGGATGACGCCTCCGTCCCCGCCGCCTACTACAAGTACGTTTTCAGGGTTTGGATGTGTGAACAAAGGAATGTGCGCAACCATTTCATGGTACACAAATTCATCCTTGATTGAAGTCATAACCATGTCATCAAGAAGCAGCATATTGCCCCACTCTTCTGTTTCCACCATATCAAGCTTCTGGAATTCTGTCTGTTCTGTATGTAAAGTACGCTTCACCTTCATCGTAATGCCAAAGTTCTCTGTTTGTTTCTCTGTAAACCAAAGTCCCATTCTTTAATCATTCCTTCCATAAAAAAATGAATTATCACTAAAGAGCAGCAAAAAGCATTTTCATCTTTTATACTTCCCTAACATGTAAATAACAAACACAGAAAAAGTATAGATGAATCTAGCAAAATTGCAAGAAAAATTTCGCTTTTTAATAGAGAAGATGTTTAAAATTGGACTCTTTTTTCAATACTAAAGTTATGTACTTATGCTTATTTTATTTTTCGCATTGCACTTAGAAAGATTTAGGGGGTGCCACACTTGGAGTTAATGACCGATCAGCGTTTCAGAAAAACAATGAAATATTTGCGTGCATTTCTCATTATTAGCTTAATAGGAATGGCTTTAGCCGCTGTGATGATTGGGGGCATTCTGGTATATGCCAAAATCCTGGGACCGCCGCCGCTCTCTGTTCCGCAGTCGACTTTATTTTTCTCTGAAGATGGCACGGTGATTGGAGAAAGCCACAACGGGCAAAAGCGCTACTGGGCACCTCTTGATGATATCAGCCCGCATCTGGTTGATGCGACGGTTTCGATTGAGGATAAGAATTTTTTCGAGCACAATGGCTTTGATTATAAAAGAATTGCCGGTGCCGCTCTCGCTGACCTCAAAGCAATGGCTAAGGTTCAGGGGGCCAGCACCATCAGCCAGCAGTATGCCCGCAACCTGTTTCTCGAGCACGAAAAAACCTGGAAGCGGAAACTGCTTGAAGCTTTTTATACCATAAGGCTTGAGATGAATTATACAAAGAAGGAAATCCTTGAAGGCTATTTAAATACGATTTACTACGGCAATGGAGCTTATGGAGCACAGGCAGCAAGCCAGTTTTATTTTGGGAAGGATGCCAAAGAGCTTACATTATCTGAGGCTTCCATTTTATCCGGCATCCCTAAGGGTCCTGGCATTTATTCGCCATTCGCATCAGCGGAAAAAGCAGAACAGCGGCAGAGGGTGATTCTGCAGACCATGGTGAAAAACGGGATGGTCAGCCAAAAGGAGGCGGATCTTGCTGCCGCAGAGGAGCTTGAGCTGGTCGGGGAGCACATGCACCCGAGAGCGAAAACGGCCCCCTACTTTCAGGATGCGGTCCGCAATGCTCTTAAAACACAGCTGAAGCTGGATGACCGGACCATTGAATTGGGCGGATTGAAGGTTTATACCACTTTGGATCTGAAGGAACAGGAAATCGCGGAAGAAACAGTAGATAAGATGATTTCAAAAGACTCGGAGATTCAGGTCGGGGTTGTGGCCATGAATCCGAAAAACGGCTATGTCAAAGCGATGGTCGGCGGCCGGGATTATGAGGAAAGTCCCTTTAACCGGGCAGTCCAGGCCGTCAGGCAGCCGGGATCGACGATCAAGCCGCTGCTTTATTATGCGGCATTGGAGCAGGGATTCACCCCATCCACTCCAATCCGGAGCGAGCAGACGACATTCCGCTTCGAAGACGGCACACCGGACTACACACCGCATAATTTTAACAGCAAATATGCGGATGACGATATTACAATGGCTCAGGCGCTGGCTTTATCTGACAATGTGTACGCAGTGAAGACTCATTTATTTTTAGGAGAAGAAACGCTTGTCAATACAGCGAAGAAGTTTGGCATCACTTCTAAAATGGCGAAGGTGCCTTCTCTGGCACTCGGCACATCGGGTATGAGAGTCATTGAGCTGGCGAACGCCTACAGCATGTTTGCCAATGGAGGGAAAAAGGTATCACCGGTGCTGATTAAACGCGTGGAAAATCATAAAGGCGAAGTCATCTATGAGCAGGAGCCGTTCCAGATGAAGGTTCTGAAGCCTGATCTCGCCTTCGTCATGACACATATGATGACGGGAATCTTTGACCGGAAGCTGAACGGCTATGCCCAGGTAACCGGCAGCACAGTCATCAACGATATGACCCGCCCGTATGCAGGCAAGTCGGGCTCAACCGAAACGGACAGCTGGATGGCAGGCTTTACACCTCAGCTGGTTACCGCCGTATGGACCGGCTATGACAAAGGCCAGGTTATCACTAAAACCGTTGAAAAAACGTATGCCAAAAACATTTGGATCCGGTTCATGGAAGAAGCCCATAAAGGGAAGCCGGCCAAGGAATTCAAGGCACCTAAAGGTACTGCCGGTGTCTACATCGACCCGGCCAACGGAAAAATAGCCGGGGAAAACTGCCCCGTCAAGCGCCTTACCTACTTCGCAGAAGGCACAGAACCTGCGGAATACTGTACAGACCACCTGAACCACAAAAAAGAGGAAAAGTCAGAGCAGCCTGAAAAGAAGCAGGAGACACCTTGGTATAAGAAACTGTTCCGGTGGGCTTCGTGACACACCTTAATAAATAAAAAATGAAAAACCCCGGGGTCCGAATCCCGGGGTTTTTCGTGTCCTAGTGCTATACTGTGCCTTCACACTGTTAATTAGTTTACTTTTTTTATGGGAATTGTACAAGTAGTTAGAAAATCACGTCAAAAAAATGTCACAATTTCGTCACAAAATTAGACTTTTTTTCTAAATGGCTTGTAAATCTGTTTTTAGCTGTTCCGCCGATCTTTCCCACATGCCTGCGTCATGGTTTTTCAGGAAATCGGCCAGCACCTTCTTGGATTTCTCGTCCATATGATCGACGATGATATGTCTTTTAATCGATTTATCCATGCGGTTCACATGCTCGGGCAGCGATTTGTAGCCCCGGCGAATCTCCCTGTCGACCGTCATTTCGCAGGCCGTAACACCTGCATAGTAGGCGCCTCCCTCTTTGCGGTCAATAGTAATCCAAATCAGCCAGTACGGCTTTCCGTTTGGTACTTCCTCTTTGCTTTTCAAAAACTTGATGCCTTTTTCCACTGGACTGCGCGCATGCATGGCACCCACTTCAATAGACGCCTCCCCGGCATCCACATCAATGATGACCGGTGTCACATTATCAAGGCTCAGAGTCCCGACCCCGAATCCGCCATGTCCATCTGTCGGGTCGCTCTTGATAATATTAAAATCGACTTTCTTTTTCTTTTTTTCTTCCATCTTCACGTCCTCCTATGCAAGTACTGGGTTCTTATTATTATGTCATAAATAATTCATAGAAAAAATCATTTAGGCCGCTCGCCAGAACCGGCAAAACGGTGTTAAAAATCGGCTGGATGGTGTATTGATCCAGCGGGGTAATGACAAGAATCAGGAAAATAACGGAGCCATATGCCTCAAACCGGGTCATTTTCGGGCGAATATGGGCCGGCGCCAGATCCTCAATAATTCTATAGCCATCGAGCGGCGGAAACGGCAGCAGATTGAATACAAACAGCACCAAATTCAGCTGAATAAAGATGTTCAGAAAATCTGCCACAAACGCTGGAAACGAAGCTGCGAGACCGGTTCCGGCAAGGGCATACCAGATGAAAAAGCCCAGAACAGCCATCACAAGATTGGATATCGGTCCCGCAATGGAGACAGAGATCCCGGCAAGCCTCGGATTTTTGAAAAAGAAGCGGTTGACCGGTACAGGCCTGGCCCATCCGAAACCGGCAATAAAAATCAGGATCGTCCCAATCGGATCCAGATGCTGCATGGGATTTAACGTTAACCTTCCCTGGTTTTTTGCAGTGGAATCCCCAAACTTATAAGCCATATAGGCGTGGGCAAATTCATGAACCGTAAAGGCAATCATCAATGTTACCGCCACATAGGGAATCTCCCTGAGAGAAAACGCCAAAAATTGTTCCAAAAGCCAAAACTCCCTCTCCTGCCGGCTAAAAAAGCCAGGCTTTATTTATACATACTATGTAGGAAAAGCCGCTGCTATTTACCTAAAAGTATACATGAACGCCTGGTCAAAGGGAATCAGGCTTGCACATTGCAGGAAAAAGTGGAAAAATACAAACAAGCATACATAATGAGGAGGAATAGAAATGCCATACGTAACCGTGAAAATGCTTGAAGGCCGTACTGAGGAACAGAAAAAAGCGCTCGCTGAAAAAGTAACAGCGGCCGTCAGTGAAACAACTGGAGCACCAGAAGACAAAATCGTCGTATTTATCGAAGAAATGTCCAAAAACCACTACGCTGTCGGCGGAAAACGCTTAAGCGACCAGTAGAATTGCGTAAAAAGAGGCAGTTTCCTATAACGGAGACTGCCTTTTTCTATGAGTTTTTGCATAATGGGCGGTTATATTTGCGGATAGCACGATTTTACTTGCGGATAAAAAAATTTATTTGCGCATAGCATGGTTTTACTTTCGCATAAAAAATTTCTGTGCACATAGCCGGAATTTATGTGCACATAGCACAAATTTCTGTGCACATAAAAATTTTTCTATGCGCACAGCCCAATTTCAGCGCTCATAATACTATTTATGTGCGGTAAGACTCTTTCAGCAAAAAACAAAGCCGGGCACTCAATGCAGCCCGGCTTTTTCTCTTAAGCTTTCAATATATTGATACGCCTGTTCCACTTCTTCATCCGTGTAGCGCTGTTTGCTTTTCAGGGTGAAGACTTTTTCTTTCACTTCTTCCTTAGGCAGGTCATTGAAATAAAGCACCGTTGAGACGAGTTCAAGGAATCTGGCATTCTGGCCGTTCATATCGAGCAGGCATTCCTGAAGGCTCGGCATATCGACTGTGTTGATGCCCAAAAATTCCTTGCCGGTTTCAGTAAGCGTATAGCGATACTGATAGTAACCGCCCTTTTTTTCCTTTACTTCGTTTAAAAATCCCATGTTGCAAAGCTCTTCGACCCTTAGTGTCAATTCTTCCGAATATGGCCCGTAAAAGTGAAATTGAAATCTTTCCTGAAAGGGAAAGGCGATGTTCTTGGCGATATAAATCATTTTCTGCAGCTTTTTCCGTCCCACGATTTCTTCAGAGACTGCAATGGCGTGCATTAGTTTGGCGTGATCCTTTAACAAAGCTCTTCATCTCCTACTCCGTTTTTTCCCGTATCTATGTTTTAGTCAATTTCCAGCAGCATTTTAATCTGCTTTTTAATGTTTGGCTTTTTACTGTCGTCTGCAATAAAATCAGCCGGAAAGTACAGCTTATGATCCGTTCGGCGTTTCCCGGAAATAGCATCTACGATCTCTGATTCACGGGAAAGCTCGCGGATATCCCCATTTTTCAGCAGCAGATGAATCGGCAATCTTTCTTCTTCCTCCCCCGGACGGTAAAAGTCATAAGGCAAATCAGATGAAGAATCGACGACCAGGTAATATTCAGGATCCATGCCTGCCTTTTTAAACAATGCCGACAGCTCGGCCAGCTTCTTGTATTCTTTCGCCGGGTCGAATTCCACGTATTTATATAAATTCCTGTCCATAAAGCGGCAGCAGAGATCCTTTAGAATCGGATCTTCTTCTTCCTGCCACATCTGAAAATAATAAAGAATAATAGCTTCATCAAGCTTTATATAATCCTCAAGAGTGATCTCCCCATTGAATAAAGAATAAAAATGGATTGGATCATATTTGAATTTGTATTTCTGTTCATGCAGATCTTTTGCGCGATGCAGGATTTTCGTCAGGATGACCTCTGCACTCCGGGTAACCGGGTGAAAATACACCTGCCAATACATCTGGTAGCGGCTCATTATGTAATCCTCAACAGCATGCATCCCGCTCTGCTTAATCACGACCTGATCTTCCCGCGGCCTCATGACACGCAGGATCCGCTCCATATCAAAATGGCCATAGCTGACACCGGTAAAATAAGCGTCCCGCTGCAGATAATCCATCCGGTCCGCATCAATCTGGCTGGAAATCAGGCTGACGACCAGCTTATTTTTAGATGTTTTGGCAATCACATCCGCCACCTTCTGAGGAAAATCGGCACTTACCCTTGTAAGCACATGATGGACCTCGGTGTCTCCGAGAATGATCGCCCTCGTATAATGTTCATGATCCAGGTCGAATACTTTTTCAAAAGAGTGCGAGAACGGACCGTGCCCCAAATCGTGGAGAAGTGCCGCGCATAAAGTCAGGATGCGATCTTCTTCATCCCATTCCGGCCTTCCCAAAAAGACATCATCGGAAATGCGGCGCACAATCTCGTAAACTCCGAGCGAGTGATTAAAGCGGCTATGCTCAGCACCATGGAAGGTTAAATAAGTTGTCCCGAGCTGCTTAATTCTTCTGAGACGCTGAAACTCTTTTGTCCCGATTAAATCCCAGATGACTCTGTCCCTGACGTGTATGTACCGATGAACGGGGTCTTTGAATACTTTTTCCTCATTTAACTTTTCCGCTGAATATGCCATTCCGTACCCTCCGCTTTTCCTGTTTCCACGCACGCCGAACCTGTTGTTCCCAATTTCTGGCGTATACTTATTATATCCCGATTATAGTGTCAATTCATCACAAAATTCACCGTTTTTCATGGCTGTTCGACAGAAACCGCGATACATCAATCATCAGGCCAAGAAATATTTTTCGACTTTTCTAAAAACAATATTGCCTCCTAAGTCTATTTACCAATCAGGGTTAAATCATAAACACAGGCAAAAAATAAAATCACCGCAGGACAGGAGTCAGGGTGATCTTTATTTTTTCAGCTTTTTATTGATTTTCTCCATCAATTCCTCTTCCGTCAGTGCGGCAAGGGGACGGTTATTGACGAAAGCAAATGTTTTTTTGCGGCCTGGTCCGCAATAGGACTGGCAGCCGACATCAATTTTTGCTTCTGGATCTATTTCTTTTAATCGCGGTACCAATGTCTTCAGATTTACTGCCTGACAATCGTCGCAAACACGGAATTCGTTTGCCATCTTCGTACAACCCTTTCTGCGGTCAATCTTTTATATATCCCTGCGCTTTTTGCGCCTTATCTTCTTCGTTAAAGCATGTCCGCTGCACGGCATTCCTATTCAAAGTAAAGGACTGCCCTGCCCAACTGCTACAGGCTATTTTAAAACTAATCGACCTTCATTGCAAGCTGTAATCATTAACTTGGGTGGTGAATCTTAGTAAACTTCACAAAACTGCCATACGTATCTAGCGAAAATAAAATTTTTTAAAATAATCTACTATCCTTTTAATCACCTTTGTATAAAATCTGCCAGGTTTGTCCATCCTTTAACTAAGGCAACAGCAAAAAGTAATCATTTAGGGAGTTGAGGTTATATGAAAATACGTCAGGACGCTTGGACAGATGAAAACGATTTATTGCTTGCAGAGACCGTTTTACGGCATGTGAGGGAAGGCAGCACACAGTTAAACGCTTTTGAGGAAGTTGGAGACAAGCTGAACCGCACCTCAGCAGCATGCGGATTCCGCTGGAACGCTGTGGTGAGGCATCAATATGAAAAAGCGCTTGGGCTGGCCAAAAAACAGCGCAAGCAGAGACAAAGAATGCTAGGAAAGGATCAGGGCGGCAAGAAAAAACTCTTATACTCTCCGCCGGTTCCGACGATGCAGGAGGTCTCAGCAGCACCAGTTCAGACAAATGCAATCGTACCGCCGTCACCAGCAGACTTTTACGAGGAGCGCACAGAGGATGAAGCGCCTGTGCAGACAGAAACGGTTCCATCCTACACCTATTCAGATCCGGTTTACACGGCACCTGCACAGCTGGATATGGATACCGTTATCGCATACTTGCAAACATTGAATCATTCTGGAATTCAGGTTGATATACTAAAGAATGAGAATGAAAGATTGAAGCGCGAAAATGCGGATCTCAGAAGCCAAAATGAAGAGCTTGAGAGCAAAATCGGCAAGCTGGAGCAGAATACAGTAACCATTCAGGAAGATTACGAGACACTGATGAAAATCATGAACAGAGCCCGCAATTTTGTTCTGTTTGATGAAGAAGAAAGGCCGGCATCCAAGTTCAAAATGGACCGCAACGGCAATTTGGAGAGAGTCGCTGAATAGAAAAGCGGAAGCGCCTTGCCCTCAAGGCGCTGAAGTTCCCGGCATCGGGAGCAGGAGAAAATGGCAGCAATTCCTTTCAAGGAGGGCCGCAGATCGATAACGACTGCGGCTCTTCTTTTATTTATTCGCTGCCCAGCACTTTCTCATTCCGCTCCATTACACGGCGTGAATAGCCCTCAAACAGGCCTGCCTCCTCATTTGTCAGCTGCCCTGCATAAAGGCGGCCGGATTTCTTTTTCAAGGATTGGAGAAAGCGGAGCATCACATCCTGAACCGTCAGCTCTGTCCCCAGCAATTCCGACAGTGATGCCATGACAGCCGGCTGAATTTCAGGGTATTGGAATTTCGTCTGTTCTTCTTTTCTGGCAAGAGAATAGAATTTGCCAATCAGATCGGCCCGCTCACTTCCGCTGCCATCCACGCATAAATAGATTTGCACAGCCACCCCATTGCGGAGGCGCCTCTGCGAAATGCCGGCAAACTTCTGTCCCCCGATGCTTAAATCATAGCTTCCTGGGCAATAGGAGCCGACAATTTCACGCGCGTCTATTTCTATATTAAAATCGGAAAACATCTCCTGGATGAGCACCCACATCGCATCATATCCGCGGTTTATATCAATTCCCTTCTCCCTTTCAGGAAATATCAGCGAAATATTCAGGACTCCCTGATCCAGAACAACAGCCAGGCCGCCGGAGTTTCGGACGATCACTTCATAGCCCTGGCTTTTTAAAAAATTTATGCCCTCATTCAAGAAAGGAAGCTTCGTATCCTGTATGCCAAGCACGATCGTATTATGATGCACCCATGTCCTCGCAGTGGCAGGCGCCCCGCCGGCTCCGACAGAAGCACAGAGCGTATCATCCATTCCAAATGAGTGCAGGGCATTTAAGTGGATTCCCGCAGCAGACTGGTCAATGACCCGCCATTCTTCCTGAAAAAGCAAATCTTGTTGCGAATTCATCTTTATTTGATCCCCTTTTGCCGATATTTGGAGTTAATCGGCAGAATTTATCTATTTAATCGCAGTATCCTTTAGATTGATGGACTAACTGCAGCTTTATCGGTTAATGATCTCTTTTATCGGCCATATTCGAACCCTTACCGGCCAAATATCATTTTTTACAGGCCAAAATCGAGACTTTATCGGCCAATAGCCATATCCAGATACATTATAGCAAAAAAGCCAGTCACAAGGGACCGGCTTCTAAAATGCTGTATTATTGATTTAAAGCCTGAGCTGCTGTAATTAAAGCAAGCTTATAGACATCTTCCTCGTTGCAGCCGCGGGACAGGTCATTAACCGGGCGGTTCAAGCCTTGAAGAATTGGTCCCACTGCCTCGAAGTTTCCAAGGCGCTGGGCAATTTTGTAGCCGATGTTGCCGGCTTCCAGGCTAGGGAAAACAAATACATTCGCATCACCCTGGATTGGTGAATCCGGAGCTTTTTTCTCTGCTACAGATGGAACAAATGCCGCATCAAATTGGAATTCCCCATCGATGATCAATAGCGGATCACGAACTTTAGCTGCTTCAAGTGCTGCCGAAACCTTTTCCGTTTCAGGAGACTTGGCAGAGCCCTTTGTCGAGAAGCTCAGCATTGCTACACGCGGTTCGATATCGAACATTCTGGCTGTCTTCGCGCTTTCAATCGCAATTTCCGCCAGATCCTGGCTGTCAGGCGAGATGTTGATGGCACAATCGGCAAAAACATATTTCTCATCATCACGGACCATGATAAAGACACCCGATGTTTTGCGCACGCCTTCTTTCGTTTTAATAATTTGCAGTGCCGGGCGCACTGTATCAGCTGTCGAATGCGCTGCACCGCTCACCAGGCCGTCTGCTTTATTCGCATAGACGAGCATGGTTCCGAAATAGTTTTCATCCAGAAGGATTCTGCGCGCATCTTCTTCTGTCGCTTTGCCTTTGCGTCTTTCAATAAATGCAGCCACAAGCTCATCCATCATTAAAAAGCTGTTTGGGTCATAAATTTCAGCTGAATCCAGGCTGATATCCATGTCTTTTGCTTTCGCTTCAATTTCCGCGATGTTTCCAATCAGGATTGGAGTGATGATTTTTTCTGCAGCCAATCTGCCGGCAGCCGCTAAAATGCGCTCATCCTGTCCTTCCGGAAAAACGATTCGTAAATTCTGCCCTGTTACTTTTTCTTTCAATACTGTGAATAAGTCACTCATGCTAATTCCTCCTACGGCCATAATTTTTCCGTTCAAATTAATAGAAATTCTCCTATATACTCCCTTAGAATACTCTTCATCCTAAGAATTTCAAGGAGTTCACCCGCTGTTAGCGTTTACAAATAAAATGTTTTTGTTTTCGGTAAATTTCCAATAATAAATATCCTTCTGCTGCCGCAGCTTCATACCTTTTTTAAGATATCCATAATGCCCTCTTTGTAAACGGGGTTTTGCGGTGACAGGCACCTTCACCATTTAGGCGAGCTGGTATAGGTACCTGTCACCATGAGGAATTCCAACATTTCAAGTTTTGTACACATGTTAATTGGAGAAACTATGGTATAGTAGGGATGAGAATTTCAGTACATATTAGGAGTGATTATAATGAGTGAAGCAGCAGTAACGCTTGATGGCTGGTATTGTTTACATGACTTCCGCACAGTTGATTGGACAACTTGGAAAATGGTACCCAGCGAAGAGCGCCAGGCAGCGATCCACGAATTTATGGCCCTAGTGGACAAGTGGAACACAACACAAAGCGAGAAAAACGGCAGTCATGCCCTTTATACAATTGTCGGCCAAAAAGCTGATTTTATGATGATGATCTTAAGGCCTACTATGGAAGAGCTGAATGAAATTGAAAACGAATTCAACAAATCAAAATTAGCTGAATTCACGATTCCAGTTCATTCCTATGTGTCTGTTGTCGAGCTGAGCAACTACCTGCCTGCAGGAGAAGACCCATACCAGAATCCGCAGATCCTGGCACGCCTTTATCCTGAATTGCCAAAAGCGAAGCATGTCTGCTTCTATCCGATGGACAAGCGCCGCCAGGGCAATGACAACTGGTATATGCTTCCGATGGAAGACCGCCGCAATATGATGCGCAGCCATGGCATGATCGGCCGCCAGTATGCCGGAAAGGTAAAACAGATCATCACAGGCTCTGTTGGCTTCGATGATTACGAATGGGGCGTTACCCTATTCTCTGACGATGTCCTTCAATTTAAAAAGCTTGTTTATGAAATGCGCTTTGATGAAGTAAGTGCACGCTACGGCGAATTCGGCTCTTTCTTCGTTGGAAACATCCTGGAAGAGGACAAAGTAGAAAAGTTCCTTCACATATAATAAGTAAAGCTCCCGGCTTCGGCTGGGAGTTTTTCTTTTTCTTCCGGTTATAAAAAAACATGCCCTTACATAGTAATGAAATAGTGAGTTTCTATTTTAAATTCAACCCGCAGGACTGTCCGACAGTCTACTCTCAAATACGCGGATAGAAAATGCTGATTTTAATACTTAGGAGGGACTAAATTGAGTCAATCAAATTATGGTCAATACCCTTATTATGGTTACCAGCAGCGTTATAGCGACGGCACGCAAATGCCGCAGAACTTTCAGGCCCAGCCGCAGTTTCAGCCGGCACAAACAGGCGGAGCCATGCCAAATGCGAGCTCAGGGGGAATGTTTCCAGGTGCAGGTGCAGGCGCTGGCATGGGCGGCATGGCAGCTGCTCCATCTATTCCGGGAATGCTTCCGCTTGAACAATCCTATATCGAAAACATTCTTCGCCTGAACAAAGGGAAACTTGCCACAGTATATGCCACATTTGAGAACAATACGGAATGGAACGCCAAAATATTCAAAGGCCTCATTGAGGCAGCCGGGCGGGATCACCTGATTCTGAGCGATCCTCAAACAGGGCAGCGTATCCTTCTTCCAATGATCTACTTAGACTATGTGACGTTTGATGAGGAAATCGAATATGAATACCCATTTGGCGGAGGACAGGGATTGTCGCAATATTCGCCGAGGTAACAGGAAAGGCCTTGCTTCTGAAGGCTAAAAACTCAGCCATCTTCAGCAATCGAGTAGGAGGGGGTGACTAACCCCCGACCTCTCACACCACCGTACGTACCGTTCGGTATACGGCGGTTCATTT
>NZ_JBYTDU010000013.1:0-64251 GCF_058791715.1 Cytobacillus sp. EB106-05-05-XG126
GCGCCGATGGTAGTTGGGGGCTGTCCCCCTGTGAGAGTAGGACGCTGCCGGGCAAATGAAAGAGCACCTGATGGGTGTTCTTTTTTTTGTGTGTAATTATCTTAGCTGGACTCTTCTTTTTATTGAAAATGCAGATATGGGTCACTTCTCGCATTGATGCGGCAGAATTAAATTATATGCGCCATTCCTCATCTCTCCCTCTGTTTTAATAGTCGATTTCATTCTCCGAAAAGAAGAATTGTGCCAAATGTAAGATAAACATAAAAACATGCTAGATAAAACGAAACTTCTGCTGGATATTATCAAAAACCTGTCAGAAACTGCACCGATGCAGCACCAAAGAATCTAAAAACTGCACACTTCCCAGTAGCTCAGCCATCCCCGCTCCAAAGACCAATCAGCCCATACACATCAGCTGTCATCCAAAAACTTTCCCCAACCAAGCACAAACCCGCCCATCCAAAAATATATTGTTATCGACATTAACTTCCATTATCAGGTTTGGGAAGTCAAAAAATGGGGGAAAATTATTAATACCCGCCAATTGCAAGAAATTACATAAATCATGTATAATTAATGTCAAATATAGTCAAAGTCAGATAGGGGGAGGCCTGGTGAGAAATATATCCGACATAATTGAAAATTATCTCAAACAGGTTTTAGAGAAGAGTGAAAGGGAAATCGTGGAAATTAAAAGAAGCGAAATCGCTGACAAATTCCAGTGTGTTCCTTCTCAGATCAATTATGTGATCAACACCCGTTTCACGATTGAAAAAGGTTATGCAGTAGAAAGCAAGCGGGGAGGCGGGGGCTTCATCCGGATTATGAAAGTCCAGTCCTATGACCATGCTGATTTGATTGACCAGTTAATATCTTTGGTGCAGAGCAGGATTGCCCAGAGTAGTGCGGAGAATGTCATCTACCGTCTGGTAGAAGAAGAGATTATAACACACAGAGAAGCTAGAATAATGCTTAGTGTTATAGACCGTTCTGTTCTGTATATTGATCTTCCTTTCAGGGATGAGCTGAGGGCAAGAATGCTTAAGGCAATGTTGACCACTTTGAAATATAAATAGTAGTGAGCTGGAGAGGTGAAGTCATGATTTGTCAGGAATGTAATCAAAGGCCGGCCACGCTGCATTTTACAAAGGTTGTAAATGGCGAGAAAGCAGAGTTTCATCTTTGTGAGAAATGCGCACAGGAAAAAGGTGAAATGTTTATGCTGGGCAGCGGGTCCGGTTTTTCAATAAATAACTTGCTTGCTGGCCTTTTAAATATTCAGCCTTCCTTTCAGGGATCGGGCCAGGATCCTTTTCAGCAGGAGAAGGTTTTGCAGTGTGAGCAATGCTCCCTGACCTTTCAGCAGTTTATTAAAGTTGGCCGTTTTGGATGCGCCAGCTGCTATGAGACTTTTAAAGATCAATTAAACCCTATTCTTAGAAGGCTGCACAGCGGGAATTCCTCACACAGCGGGAAAATTCCGGCCAGAATCGGGGGAACCATTCATTTGCGCAGGAATATTGATGATTTAAAAAATCATTTAAAAGAAATGATTTCCAAAGAAGAGTTTGAGAGAGCGGCAGAATTAAGAGATGAAATAAGGAACTTGGAAAAACAGCTCAATGCCGATCAAAAGGGAGGGGAGTAGCTTGTCGCTGGAACGTTTCATAAATCAAGCTATCAGCTCCTGGATGAGTGCGGAAGGCCCTGATTCCGATATTGTATTAAGCTCACGAATCAGACTCGCCCGCAATATAAAGCAATTTAAATTCCCTACCTTATTTTCAAATGAAGAAGCAGAAGCAGTCATTGAAAAATTAAAGGCAAGGGTGGAGCACTCTTCGTTTTCAAAACTTGGGGAAATGGAGCTTTTATTAATGGATAGCCTTCAGCCTCTTCAAAAAAGAGTGCTGATGGAAAAGCATCTGATCAGCCCCCATCTTGCTGAGAATTCAACTCATGGTGCCTGCCTTCTTTCTGAAAATGAAGAAGTCAGCATCATGATTAATGAAGAAGACCATATAAGGATTCAATGCCTGTTTCCGGGGTTTCAGCTTTCTGAAGCCTTAAATATGGCAAATGAAATTGATGATTGGCTGGAAGAAGAAGCCGATTATGCATTTGATGAAGATATTGGCTTTTTAACAAGCTGCCCCACAAATGTAGGAACAGGGCTCAGGGCATCGGTTATGATGCATTTGCCGGGCCTCGTTCTCACACACCAAATGAACCGGATTATTCCGGCAATTAACCAGTTAGGTTTAGTTGTTAGAGGAATTTACGGGGAAGGCAGCGAAGCTTTAGGTAATATCTTTCAAGTTTCAAATCAGATCACTCTCGGAAAGTCAGAAGAAGATATCGCCGAGGATCTGAAAAGCGTTGTCAGTCAGCTGATTTCTCAGGAAAGATCGGCAAGGGAAGCATTAGCAAAGACTTCTAACATACAATTAGAAGATAGAGTCTTCCGCTCTTATGGCGTTTTATCAAACAGCCGGATCATTGAATCAAAGGAAGCAGCACAATGCTTGTCAGATGTTCGCCTGGGGATTGATATGCAGTACATCAAAAACATATCAAAGAATATATTGAATGAGCTGATGATCCTGACACAGCCCGGATTCCTGCAGCAATATGCAGGCGGGCCGCTCAGACCGCATGAACGTGATATCCGCAGGGCTTCACTAATTAGGGAAAGATTAAAAATGGAAGATCAAGAGTTGGGAGGATGAAATTATGATGTTCGGACGATTTACGGAAAGAGCTCAAAAAGTATTGGCGTTAGCACAGGAGGAAGCAATCCGTTTAGGACATAATAACATCGGAACAGAGCATATTCTGCTTGGGCTTGTACGCGAAGGTGAAGGAATTGCGGCTAAAGCTCTGTATGCTTTAGGCCTCGGCTCTGATAAGATCCAAAAAGAGGTTGAGAATTTAATTGGCAGGGGGCAGGATGCTTCCCAGACCATTCACTATACACCGCGTGCCAAGAAAGTGATCGAACTTTCCATGGATGAAGCAAGGAAGCTTGGCCATTCCTATGTAGGAACAGAACATATCCTGCTTGGCCTCATCCGTGAAGGCGAAGGAGTTGCTGCGAGGGTATTGAATAACCTTGGAGTCAGCCTCAATAAAGCGCGCCAGCAGGTGCTTCAGCTGTTAGGCAGCAATGAGTCCGGCAGCCATCAGGGAGGCTCCGCAGCCAATGCGAACACGCCGACCTTGGATGGATTAGCGCGTGACCTGACTGCTATTGCCAGAGAAGGAAGCCTCGATCCGGTTATTGGACGAAGCAAAGAAATTCAGCGTGTGATTGAAGTATTAAGCCGCAGAACGAAAAACAACCCGGTTCTCATTGGTGAGCCTGGTGTAGGTAAAACAGCCATTGCAGAGGGCCTTGCGCAGCAGATTATTAACAATGAAGTACCGGAGACTCTTCGCGATAAAAGGGTTATGACGCTTGATATGGGTACAGTGGTTGCCGGAACGAAGTATCGCGGTGAATTTGAAGACCGCCTGAAGAAGGTAATGGATGAAATCAGGCAGGCAGGAAACATCATTTTATTCATTGACGAGCTTCATACATTAATAGGTGCAGGTGGAGCAGAAGGGGCGATTGATGCTTCCAACATTCTAAAGCCATCTCTTGCCCGCGGCGAACTTCAGTGCATTGGTGCAACTACACTTGACGAATATAGAAAATACATTGAAAAAGATGCGGCACTTGAAAGAAGGTTCCAGCCTATTACGGTTGATGAGCCGACAGCCGAAGAATCTGTTCAAATTCTTGAGGGGCTGCGCGACCGTTACGAAGCCCATCACCGCGTAACCATTACAGATGCAGCGATTGAAGCGGCCGTAAAGCTGTCAGACCGCTACATTTCAGACCGCTTCCTTCCGGATAAGGCGATTGATTTAATTGATGAAGCGGGTTCTAAGGTAAGACTGCGCTCTTATACTACGCCTCCAAACCTGAAAGAGCTTGAGGTTAAGCTTGAGGATGTAAGAAAAGAGAAAGATGCTGCCGTTCAAAGCCAGGAATTTGAAAAAGCAGCTTCCTTAAGGGATACGGAGCAGCGCCTGCGTGAACAGCTGGAAGAAACGAAGAAAACATGGAAAGAAAAGCAGGGCAAAGAAAACAGTGAAGTGACGGTTGAGGACATTGCCAATGTGGTTGCCAGCTGGACTGGAATCCCTGTTTCGAAGCTTGCCCAAACTGAAACAGAAAAGCTTCTAAACCTGGAAGAAATCCTTCATTCCCGCGTAATCGGGCAGGAAGAAGCCGTTAAGGCCATTTCAAAGGCTGTCCGCCGTGCCCGTGCAGGCCTTAAAGATCCAAAGCGCCCGATTGGCTCATTTGTATTCCTTGGCCCGACTGGAGTTGGTAAAACTGAGCTGGCCCGTGCCTTAGCAGAAGCTATGTTCGGTGACGAGGATGCGATGATCCGCATCGATATGTCAGAATACATGGAGAAGCACTCCACATCCCGTCTGGTAGGTTCTCCTCCAGGTTATGTAGGATATGAAGAAGGAGGCCAATTAACCGAAAAAGTCCGCAGAAAACCATATTCTGTTGTGCTTCTCGATGAAATTGAAAAGGCCCACCCTGATGTATTCAATATCCTATTACAGGTATTGGAAGACGGAAGATTAACAGACTCGAAGGGAAGAACCGTCGATTTCCGCAACACTGTTCTGATTATGACATCCAATGTAGGTGCTGAAGCACTTAAGCGGAACAAATACGTTGGCTTTAACATCCAGGATGGGGAACAGGATTACAAAGATATGAAAGGAAAGGTAATGGAAGAGATGAAGAAGTCCTTCCGTCCGGAATTCCTGAACCGTATCGATGAAATTATCGTTTTCCATGCTTTGGAGAAAAAGCATCTTCAGGAAATCGTTTCGCTTATGTCTGATACCTTAACGAAACGTTTGAAGGAACAGGATATTACACTGGAATTGACAGACGCAGCCAAAGAAAAAATCTCGGTAGAGGGCTATGATCCTGAGTACGGAGCACGTCCGCTCCGCCGGGCGATTCAAAAGCATATTGAAGACCGTTTATCCGAAGAGCTGTTAAGAGGAACAGTCCTAACCGGACAAAGCGTGGTAATCGATGTGAAGGATGGAGAATTTGTGGTGAGAACCGCAGAACCAAGCAGAACAGCAAACCTTCAAAAGTAAGGTGTAACGGACCATATAATATAAGCATCAGATGATCACACACAGCAAAAAGGTACACGTCCCTGTTATACGTGTACCTTTTTGTACTCTTTCAGGCCATTTTTAAATGCAGCCTTAAAAGAGGCTTATTCAGCCGTTTTATGTTAATTTTAAGAGAGAAAAAGATATCTGGACAAAAACATTTTAAGACCCGTTGGAAAAGGGAATAGGAAGTAAACGCACTTCTTTCATCACTGGTTCTTCCACGCAAGGCCGGTAATAATAAGATTTTCCTTTACCGCGGCTGGTATGAATGTACAGAGAGGGGAAGAAGTATGGCTAAAAGAAAAACGAAATTCATGTGCCAGGAATGCGGCTATGAATCAGCGAAATGGATGGGAAAATGTCCGGGGTGCGGACAATGGAATACGATGGTGGAAGAGGTAGAGAAGCCAGCTTCAACGAGAAGAGGCGCTTTTGCACATTCACAGGGAACGGCCATAGCGGCAAAAGCTACGCCGATAACATCCATTGAAACAGTCAGCGAACCCCGCATACATACCGATTTAAAAGAATTAAACCGTGTCCTCGGGGGCGGGATTGTAAGAGGTTCTCTTGTTTTGATCGGTGGAGATCCGGGCATCGGGAAATCAACGCTTCTTCTTCAAGTGTCCTCACAGCTTGCGAACAGGAAGCATTCAGTCCTCTATATATCAGGGGAAGAATCCATGCGGCAGACGAAGCTGCGGGCTGACCGTTTGGGTGTTTCTTCAGACAGTCTGCTCGTATATTCGGAAACCAGCCTTGAAGAAATCAGCAGAACGATTGAAACAGTCAACCCTGACTTTGTCATTATCGACTCCATACAGACGATTTTTCATC
The DNA here is from genome assembly GCF_058791715.1 of Cytobacillus sp. EB106-05-05-XG126. NCBI lineage: Bacteria > Bacillati > Bacillota > Bacilli > Caryophanales > Bacillaceae > Cytobacillus > Cytobacillus sp. EB106-05-05-XG126. The sequence continues at coordinate 6,046 of NZ_JBYTDU010000013.1, forward strand.
CGGAAGTGACATCGGCGCCGGGGAGCGTTTCCCAGGTTCGGGAATGTACCGCTGAACTGATGCGCATTGGCAAAACGAAGGGAATTGCCATTTTTATCGTAGGGCATGTTACAAAGGAGGGCTCCATTGCGGGTCCAAGACTTCTGGAGCACATGGTGGATACGGTTTTATACTTTGAAGGTGAACGCCATCACACATACCGGATTTTACGAGCTGTAAAAAACAGATTCGGGTCAACAAACGAGATGGGCATTTTTGAGATGAAGGAACTTGGGCTTGAAGAAGTAGCCAATCCATCTGAAATTTTCCTCGAAGAGCGGTCACAAGGGGCTGCCGGTTCAACAGTTGTTGCTTCCATGGAGGGGACGAGGCCTGTTCTTGTTGAAATTCAGGCGCTTATTTCCCCGACAAGCTTTGGAAATCCAAGACGAATGGCAACCGGGATCGATCATAACCGGGTCCCGCTCCTGATGGCCGTTTTGGAAAAACGGGTCGGAATGCTCCTGCAAAATCAGGATGCCTACTTAAAAGTCGCTGGCGGAGTAAAGCTTGATGAACCGGCAATTGATTTGGCCATAGCGGTCAGCATTGCGTCGAGCTTCCGGGATAAGCCGACAAAAGCAACAGACTGCATTATTGGAGAAGTAGGACTCACAGGCGAGGTCAGGAGAGTCTCTAGGATCGAACAAAGAGTACAGGAGGCGGCCAAGCTGGGCTTTGAACGGGTCATCCTGCCGGCGAACAATCTTGGAGGCTGGAGCGCGCCGGGAGGCATCGAACTGATCGGAGTTAGCTCTGTTGGTGAAGCGCTAAAGGCTGCGTTAGGGGGATAAACATGGAGACTAAAAAAATGGGCGAAAAAACAATGAGTGAAATCCTTCGGTTCATGGCTCCGGGTACGCCTATCAGGGAAGGAATTGATAATGTTCTGCGCGCCAATACAGGCGGGCTGATTGTATTGGGCTCAAAAGAAAAGCTGAGCAACCTTGTTGATGGGGGTTTTCAAATTAATTGCCCATTTTCGCCAAGTTATCTGTATGAGCTGGCCAAGATGGATGGGGCTATTATTTTAAATGAAGAGGGGAACAAGATTCTGATTGCGAATGCCCAGCTTGCTCCTGATCCTGGTGTACCCTCTACAGAAACGGGCATGCGGCACCGCACGGCTGAGCGGGTTGCCCGGCAAACAGGCGCATTAGTGATTGCCATTTCCCAAAGACGCAATGTCATTACCCTTTATAAAGGGCATTCCCGCTATGCGCTGAGGGATATTGGCGTTATTTTAACGAAGGCGAATGTAGCCGTCCAGACACTTGAAAAATATAAGGTCGTTCTTGAACAGAGCATCGGCAATCTCAGCATCCTTGAATTTGAGGAGCTTGTTACCTACAGTGACATCCTGCATGTTTTTCATAATATCGAAATGGTTCTGCGCATTAAAAATGAGCTGCTCACCTATTTAAGTGAACTGGGGACAGAAGGAAGGCTGATCCGGCTCCAGATGAATGAGCTGCTGGTGGAGCTTGAACGGGAAGCAGAATGGATTATTAGAGATTATGCTCAATCAAAAGACATCGACTCCAGGGGGGCGCTTGTCAAACTACAGGTCCTTTCAAAAGGGGAAATGCTCGAAGACTCTGTCATTCTAAAGCTTCTCGGGTACAACGGTTATATTCACACGGAAGAATTTAAATGCCCCCGCGGCTTCCGCATGCTGAATAAAGTTCCGCGCCTGCCGCCAATTATTATTGAAAATCTGATTAACCGGTTTGAAGAGTTCCCAAATATCATCACGGCAACTGTAGAGGAGCTTGATGAGGTGGAAGGAATCGGGGAAGTGCGGGCAAGAAAAATTAAAGAGGGACTCAAGCTCATAAAAGAGCAGGTTTTTGCGGATCGCCAGCTATAAAGAGACCATTGAACTATGTAATTGGATATGCTAAAATGGTTGGTTAATTATTTGACAGTTTATTGCCAATGGTGCTACCCTTAAGGTGGATGAAATTATTAATTAAAACAGGTCTTTTACTATCGTGAAATAATTATAAGGAACAAAATTGAAAATACCCCGGATTCAGGGTTTCAATTTTGTGAATTTGTTTATAATGAGTAAAAGGAGGTGAAGGAATGTTAAAACGTATTGTACAGGCATGCTTCCTTATTATTGGGGTAACGCTTGGAATATTCTTAATTCCTGACTTATTAAAATTAATCAGTTTAGATGGCATTCCTCTTTTAAACAATCCATACGTGTCCGCCATTTTAGGTGCTATTATTTTTTATCTTTTAACTTTTTGGGCGGTTGATCATGTCGTCAATTTCGTGAGATGGGCAGAAGAATCACTGGTAAAAGTACCTATAACAGATATTATTTTTGGAAGTGTCGGCCTGGTTTTTGGATTAGTCATTGCCTTTTTAATCGGATATGCCCTAAATGCGATTGAGGTTCCGATACTGAATACCGTTGCTCCCATTGTGCTAACGCTTATATTCGGCTACCTGGGATTTCAGGTTGGTTTTAAAAAGCGGGATGAGCTTCTAAGTTTATTTTCCAGCAAGAAAAAGAAGAGCAGTGAAGAAGAACTTGAGCCTGAAGCTGCACCTAAAAAATCGCTCAAGATTCTTGATACAAGCGTTATTATCGATGGACGCATTGCTGATATCTGCCAGACTGGCTTTTTGGAAGGCACGATTGTCATTCCGCAGTTTGTGCTCGAAGAACTTCAGCATATTGCTGATTCATCAGATGTATTAAAGAGGAACCGCGGCAGACGGGGTCTGGATATATTAAACCGGATTCAAAAAGAGCTTTCGATTAATGTGGAAATCTATGAAGGCGATTTTGAAGAAATCCAAGAGGTGGACAGCAAGCTTGTGAAGCTGGCTAAGTTAACGAATGGCGTCGTTGTGACCAATGATTTTAACTTAAACAAGGTTTGTGAACTGCAAAAAGTGGCAGTCCTTAATATTAATGACCTGGCTAATGCGGTAAAACCGGTTGTGCTTCCAGGTGAAGAAATGAAGGTACAGGTAATAAAAGACGGCAAGGAACAGAATCAGGGGATTGCTTATCTGGACGACGGCACGATGATCGTGGTGGAAGAAGGCAGAAATTACATTGGCAAACATATTGATGTACTTGTCACAAGTGTTCTGCAGACATCAGCCGGAAGAATGATCTTTGCAAAACCCAAACTTCTGGAAAAAGCTTTATAATGTATGATGGAAAGTAGGACAGAATGTGCAGGGAGATTGATTTCCCTGCCTTTTTGCCTGCTTTTTTAAAAGAGGAGTCAAAAATATGAATTATCAAGTGATTCTCCCGGCAGCCGGGCAGGGGAAACGAATGGGAGCCGGAAGGAATAAGCTTCTTCTGGAAATTGGGGATGTCCCTGTGTTCATACATACGTTAAAAGTTTTTGAGAGTGACCCGGAGTGCACGGGCATTGTTCTGGCCATTAATCCTCAGGATGAGGAAGAAATGCGCATTCTCTTAAAACAGCATCAGATAAAGAAGGTGGCTGCTATGGTTGAAGGCGGTAAGGAAAGGCAGCATAGCGTCTATAATGCGGCCAAAGCAGCTTCGGGTGAGGAAGTAGTGCTGGTTCATGACGCTGCCCGCCCTTTTATTACACGGGATTTACTGCAGCCTCTGGTGAAAGCAGCCTGGGAAAAAGGAGCTGCTGTTCTCGCAGTGCCGCTGAAGGATACCGTTAAAAAAGCTGACGGGCATTTAATTACAGAAACACTTGAACGTTCCTGCCTGTGGGCTGTTCAAACTCCACAGGCATTTCGTGTTTCTTCCCTGCTTGAGGCACACCGCAAGGCAGACGGAGACGGCTTTTTAGGAACAGATGATGCGAGCCTCGTGGAGCGGTTAGGGAATGAAGTGGTGATTGTTGAGGGAAGTTACGATAATATTAAGCTGACAACGCCGGAAGATATTTATTTTGCGGAAGCAATTATAAAGAAAAGAAGTCATATGTAAAGGGGATTGTTATCATGTTTCGGATTGGACAAGGTTTTGATGTGCATCAGTTTGCTGAAGGACGACCGCTGATTATCGGGGGTATTGAAATACCATATGAGAAAGGGCTTTTAGGGCATTCAGATGCAGATGTCCTGCTGCATACAGTGGCAGATGCCTGCCTTGGGGCCATTGGAGAAGGAGACATTGGACGGCATTTTCCTGATACCGATCCTGAATTCAAGGATGCCGATTCGGCAAAGCTGCTGCAGCATGTATGGGGAATCGTAAAAGAAAAAGGGTATGAGCTGGTTAATGCAGACTGCACCATCATTGCCCAGAAGCCTAAGATGGCTCCTCATATCGGTAAAATGCAGGAGCGGATTGCAGAGCTTCTGGAAACCGAAAAAGAAAATATTAATGTGAAAGCAACAACTACAGAAAAACTTGGCTTTACAGGACGGGGAGAGGGAATCGCCTCCCAGGCCGCTGTTTTGCTGAAAAAGATAGAGAACCGTTAAAATTACCTTTCAGAAGAAAAACCTGAGTGTTAAAATATAGCTTACGATAAACTCAAGATTCAAGATTTTAAGGAGGCAGTCAGTATGTCAAATGAAATCCGCGTCCGCTACGCTCCGAGTCCGACTGGGCATTTGCATATCGGAAATGCGAGAACAGCGCTTTTTAACTATTTGTTTGCAAGAAGCAAAGGCGGAAAGTTCATCATCCGCATTGAGGATACAGATAAAAAACGTAATATTGAAGGCGGCGAGGAAAGCCAGCTTCATTATTTAAAATGGCTCGGCATGGATTGGGACGAAAGCATTGACAGGGAAGGCGAATATGGCCCGTACCGCCAATCTGAAAGAAATCATATCTATGAAACCTACTATAAGGAATTGCTCGAAAAAGGGCATGCCTATAAATGCTATTGTACGGAAGAGGAGCTTGAAGCAGAGCGTGAAGCTCAATCTGCAAAAGGCGATACTCCTGCTTACTCAGGAAAATGCCGCCACCTGACAGAGGAAGAGAGAGCTGCACTTGAAGCTGAAGGCAGAAAGCCCAGCATCCGCTTCCTGGTGCCAAAAGGCAAGATGCTGACATTCAATGACATGGTAAAAGGGGAAGTGTCATTCGAGTCTGATGGATTTGGCGATTATGTCATCGTTAAGAAAGACGGCACACCTACCTACAATTTTGCCGTAGCAGTGGATGATCACCTGATGAAAATTTCTCATGTTCTGCGCGGGGATGACCATATTTCCAATACGCCTAAACAGCAGATGATTTATGAAGCATTGGGCTGGGACCTTCCGGTGTTTGGACATATGACTTTGATTGTCAATGAAAGCCGCAAAAAACTGAGCAAGCGCGACGAGACGATCATCCAGTTCATTGAACAATATGAAGAGCTCGGCTACTTGCCGGAAGCACTCTTTAACTTTATTGCTCTGCTTGGCTGGTCTCCTGCAGGGGAGGAAGAGATTTTCTCACAAGAAGAATTCATCGATATCTTTGATGAAAACCGCCTTTCAAAGTCTCCTGCCCTTTTCGATAAGCAAAAGCTTGAATGGATGAATAACCAGTACATGAAGAAGCTTGATCAGGAGCGATTGGTGTCCATTTCAGCCCCTCACCTGGTGAAGGCAGGGAAGATCAGCGGAAACTGGCAGCAGGAAAACGAAGAGTGGGTTAATAGCCTGATCACTCTTTACCAGGAAAAAATGAGCTTTGGCGCTCAGATTGTCGAGCTTTCTGAACTGTTCTTTACAGAGGAAATGACCGTTGATGAAGAAGCGAAGGAAGTTCTGGCTGAAGAGCAGGTTCCTGAAGTGCTGACTGCATTCCTGCAGGAAATTGATGCACTTGCAGAATTCAAAGCAGATGAAATTAAAGCGGCTATGAAGGCTGTGCAGAAATCAACAGGCCACAAGGGCAAAAAGCTCTTCATGCCTATCCGTTCCGCAACGACCGGCCAAACCCATGGACCGGATCTGCCGCAGGCAATCGAGCTTTTAGGAAAAGAAAAAGTAAAAACTCGATTAATGAGCATTATTGGTTAACATCTTGGAGAAAATGTAATATAGTATTAAGTAAATTATTCTATATTGAAAAGTGTTGAAGAGGAAAAGTAAGAAAAAAGATGCTTTTTAGAGAAAACCATCACCGGCTGAAAGTGGTTTAAGCCTCTCTTTATTCTGAAGTGCGCCTCTGAGCCTCAATTCGAACGGACGCCAAGCTTCCAAGTAGATTTGAGCGGAAACTTATCCGTTAACAAGTTAAAGTTGAGGCTGTTTAAGCCTAAACAGAGTGGAACCGCGCGTAAAGCGTCTCTGTCCGATTGTGGCAGAGACGCTTTTTTTATATGCAAAACCTGCAAGAAATCAGTATATGAGAAAAATATTTATTAAAAAGAAGATCTATGCCAGGAGGGGAAATGAACCATGTTTGCAAGAATGAAGGAAGATATCGAAGTGGTATTTGAACAGGATCCGGCAGCAAGAAGTTATTTGGAAGTAATATTAACCTACTCAGGATTACATGCTGTCTGGTCACACCGCATTGCCCACGCACTTTTTAAGCGGAAGTTTTATTTTCTTGCAAGAGTGGTTTCCCAGATCAGCCGCTTTTTCACAGGAATTGAAATTCATCCGGGAGCAAAGATCGGCAGACGCTTTTTTATCGACCATGGCATGGGGGTTGTCATCGGGGAAACGTGTGAAATCGGTGATAATGTAACAGTTTTTCAGGGTGTGACACTGGGAGGAACCGGGAAGGAAAAAGGCAAGCGCCATCCTACCATTAAGGACAATGCGCTGATTGCAACAGGTGCGAAGGTTTTGGGCTCTATTACAATTGGCGAAAATTCTAAGGTGGGTGCAGGCTCTGTTGTTCTTCATGAGGTTCCGCCTAATTCAACAGTAGTCGGGATTCCTGGAAGGGTGAAAATCCGGGATGGTGTGAAAATTAGCAAGGATTTAAATCATTGTGATCTTCCCGATCCAATTGCAGACCGGTTTAAGGAACTGGAAGGGGAGCTGCGGGAATTAAAAACGGAAGTGGAAACATTGAGGAAAGAAAGGAGCCAGATTCATGGCCATTCAAATCTATAATACACTTACTCGTCAAAAAGAGGATTTTATTCCCTTGGAAGAGGGAAAAGTGAAAATGTATGTGTGCGGGCCAACCGTTTATAACTATATCCATATAGGGAATGCCCGCCCGCCGATTGTATTTGATACCGTAAGAAGATATCTTGAGTTCCGCGGCTTCGATGTACAGTATGTCTCCAATTTTACAGATGTGGATGATAAGCTGATCCGCGTGGCCAACGAATTAGGAACGGATGTTCTGGCAGTTGCAGAACGGTTCATTAATGCCTATTTTGAAGACGTTTCTGCGCTCGGCTGCAGAAGGGCTGATGTCCACCCGAGAGTGACAGAAAGCATCGATATCATTATTGAATTTATCCAGACATTGATTGATAAAGGCTTTGCGTATGAATCAGAGGGAGATGTCTATTATCATACCCGGAAATTTGATGAGTACGGCAAGCTTTCTCATCAGTCCATTGATGAATTGCGAGTCGGCGCCCGCATTGCCGTCGGCGAGAAGAAACAGGACTCCCTTGACTTTGTTCTTTGGAAAGCGGCGAAGGAAGGGGAAATCGCGTGGGAGAGTCCTTGGGGGCAAGGAAGACCCGGATGGCATATCGAATGCTCCGCGATGGCGAAGAAATACCTTGGGGACATGATTGACATCCATGCCGGCGGTCAGGATCTGGCCTTCCCGCATCATGAAAATGAAATTGCCCAGTCGGAAGCACTGACAGGAAAAACCTTCGCCCGCTACTGGATGCACAACGGGTATATTAATATCGACAACGAAAAAATGTCCAAATCACTGGGGAATTTCGTCCTGGTTCATGACATTATCCAAAAGCATGACCCGCAGGTTTTAAGGTTTTTCATGCTGTCGGTTCATTACAGGCATCCGATCAACTACAGTGATGAGCTTCTGGAAAACACCCGGACAGGGCTTGAGCGCATTAAAACGTCTTATCACAATTTGCAGCACCGCAGAGAAGCAAGTGTGAACCTGACCGATAATAATCAGGAGTGGCTGGATAAAATTACAGCACTTCATGAGCAATTCATTCAAGATATGGATGATGATTTTAACACAGCGAATGCTGTATCCATTTTGTTCGAACTGTCTAAGCTTGCGAATTATTATCTGATGGAGAAAAACACAGCTGTGGAAGTGATCGATGCTTTCACGAAAAAATTTGAAACACTGTTTGATGTATTGGGGCTTTCACTTGAAGAGGCACATGCAGATCTTCTGGATGAAGAAATCGAGCAGCTGATTGAAGAGAGGCAGCAGGCCAGAAAAGAGCGAAACTTCGAACTGGCAGATAAAATCCGTGATCAGCTGAAAGAAATGAATATTATCCTTGAAGATACACCGCAGGGAATCAGATGGAAAAGAGGCTAAGCAATGCTTCACTATGATAAAAAAGTAGATGAAAAACAATTGAATAGTCTTGCCTTGGCGTATATGGGAGATGCAGTATTTGAGACCTATATACGCCACCATCTCCTTCAAAATGGACGGGTTCGGCCTCACTTTCTTCATAAAGAGGCGACCCGGTATGTTTCTGCAAAAGCCCAGTCCCTGATCATTCATGAATTAATAGACGCTGAACGGCTGACAGAAGAAGAACTGGCGGTCGTCCGCAGGGGGCGGAATGCCAAGTCCGGTTCGGTGCCGAAAAATACAGATGTCCAAACATACAGATACAGCACAGCTTTTGAATCTCTGATCGGCTATCTGTTTTTAGCGAAAAGACAGGAGCGGATGGAAGAGCTGATTTTGGAATCCATAGATTTAGTTGAGAAAAGGAAAGGAGGAGCGGTAAAATGAGCCAGGATTTTATCATTGGGAAGAATCCCGTCATTGAAGCATTGAAGTCAGAGAGGGATATTAATAAGATTTTTATTGCTGAAGGTTCGCAAAGCGGGCAGATGCAGCAGGTAATCGGTTTGGCGAAGTCCGCCGGGGTGCTGGTCCAGTTTGTACCCAAGAAAAAAATAGATGGGATGGCAGAGGGAAATCATCAAGGCGTCATCGCACAGGTTGCTGCCTATCAATACGCAGAAATTGATGATTTGTTTGCTGCTGCAGAAAAGAAAAACGAAGCACCGTTCTTCTTGCTTCTGGATGAGATAGAAGATCCGCATAATCTTGGGTCCATCATGAGAACGGCAGATGCAGTTGGGGCACACGGAATTGTTATTCCGAAGAGGAGAGCGGTCGGGCTGACAGCAACGGTAGCTAAAGCTTCAACAGGTGCGATCGAGTATATTCCGGTTGTCCGTGTTACCAATATGGCCAGAACAATTGATGAATTAAAAGAAAGAGGCGTCTGGATCGCCGGTACGGATGCAAAAGGGAAACAGGACTACCGCCAGATGGATGGAGCGATGCCTTTAGGTCTTGTGATTGGCAGTGAAGGTAAAGGAATGGGCCGCCTGATACGTGATAAATGCGACTTCCTCATTAACCTGCCGATGGCTGGACATGTTACTTCCCTTAACGCATCAGTTGCGGCTGCATTGCTCATGTATGAGGTTTATCGGAAACGTCACCCGCTTGAGGGATAAAAATGGACATCCTTCTTGTTGACGGATACAACATAATTGGTGCTTGGCCGGAACTCAGGGAGCTCAAAAACAAGGATTTATCATCTGCCAGAGACCGACTGATTGAAAAAATGGCCGAGTACCAGGGATATTCCGGGTACAGAGTGATTGTCGTGTTTGATGCCCACTATGTAAAGGGCACGGAAAAAAAGTTTAAGAATTCAAAGATCGAAGTTATTTTCACGCGGAATAATGAAACGGCCGATGAACGCATCGAAAAACTGGCTATCGATCTCAGTAATATTAAAACTCAAGTTCATGTAGCAACCTCCGATTTCACAGAGCAGTGGGTCATATTTGGCCAGGGCGCGTTAAGGAAATCAGCGAGGGAGCTTCTGAATGAAATGAATCTGATTGAAAGCAGCATCGAAAAAAAAGTAAAAAAAATTCAGGGGAAAAAGCCAGTTTCCAAGATACCTCTCAGTGATGAAGTGGCAGAAATTTTTGAAAAATGGCGCAGAGGAGGCCAATGAGCGGTTGACGCTTGAAAAAACCGTGCTGTATAATGTTTCTAACCATGCTTGTACGGTCGGGGGGATCCTAGTGAGTGCTGACTTCAAGACAATCGACGAAAATCTTATAGACTTTATGCAGCTTGAGGACGAAGAAATAGTGGAGCTCGTTCATAAGGGCGAGAGTGAGGCGCTGGATTATCTTATTCATAAGTACCGCAACTTTGTCCGGGCAAAAGCAAGATCCTATTTTTTGATTGGCGCAGATAAAGAAGATATTGTACAAGAGGGAATGATCGGCTTATACAAGGCGATCCGTGACTTTAAAGAGGACAAGCTGTCTTCATTTAAAGCGTTTGCCGAGCTGTGCATCACCAGGCAAATTATAACCGCCATTAAGACGGCGACCCGCCAAAAGCATATTCCGCTGAACTCATATGTGTCTCTGGACAAGCCCATTTATGATGAGGAATCGGACAGAACGCTTATGGATGTTATCTCCGGGGCGAAGGTTATGGACCCTGAAGAGCTGATTATCAATCAGGAAGAATTTGATCATATTGAAGTGAAAATGTCTGAGCTATTGAGTGACCTTGAACGCAAGGTGCTTGCTCTTTATCTGGATGGGCAGTCCTATCAGGAAATTTCTGAAGAACTGAACCGTCATGTTAAATCGATTGACAATGCTCTTCAGCGGGTGAAAAGAAAGCTGGAAAGATATTTGGAAGTGCGTGAATTTTCACTTTAGACATAATTTCCCAACACCTTGCTTTTTTTGCAGTTATTGACATGTTTTAGGGTGCGTGTTAAAGTTTTAAGGGCGTAATGTGACTTAGTAGGTGGAAATATGACAAAAAAAGTGATTTTGGCTTGCTCCGTATGTGGTTCCAGGAACTATTCCACTGCGGGAAAAAATGATGCTGTACGGCTGGAATTGAAGAAATTCTGCAGCACATGCAGTGCTCATACGATCCATAAAGAAACAAAGTGATTATATAGATAAGAAGTTTGTTCTTTTAATAGACTGAAGCTGAGTGTTTTATGCAGATTTGAAGCCGCTTTAGCTTCTTGTTAAAGGATATATCTTTTGAAAGTTGGGGGTTACGAAATGCAGCGCATCGTGAATTTTTTCCGTGAAGTTGGCCGGGAAATGAGAAAGGTCAGCTGGCCTAAACGCAAAGAGCTGACAAGCTATACTGTTACCGTTCTTGCTACAGTTACGTTCTTCGCTCTGTTTTTTGCAGTGATTGACCTGGGAATTTCTGAATTGATTCGTATAATTCTTGAATAACCCCTGAGTTTCCATGGTATAATGGAGAATAACACAGGAAACATTTGCAAAGCCCGGAAACGGGTTTTTTAATTTGGAGAAAAATAATAAATTGGAATACAGGGAGGGAAGGACGAACAAGTCCTCGTGAATGGAAAAGAATTGGTATGTTGTTCATACGTACTCCGGCTACGAAAATAAAGTGAAAGCCAATCTAGAGAAACGTGTTGAATCAATGGGTATGCAAGATAAGATCTTTCGGGTGGTAGTCCCGGAAGAGGAAGAAACAGAATTGAAGAACGGCAAGAAAAAAGTAGTGAAGCGCAAGGTCTTCCCTGGTTATGTACTGGTAGAAATCGTGATGACAGATGATTCCTGGTATGTAGTAAGAAATACTCCGGGTGTAACCGGCTTCGTGGGTTCGGCAGGTTCAGGCTCAAAGCCGACTCCGCTATTGCCTGAGGAAGTTACTCATATTCTTAAGCATATGGGTGTTGAAGAAGCCCGCTTTGATATCAACTTTGAGATCGGCGAGACTGTTAAGGTGAACGAAGGTCCGTTTGCGAACTTCACAGGCTCGATTGAAGATATTGATAAAGATAAGGCAAAGATTAAAGTGCTTGTGAACATGTTTGGCCGTGACACTCCGGTTGAACTTGATTTTTCACAGATTGAAAAACTGTAAGAATCAGTCATCTGTGAAAGTACTTTTATATATCTTTGTAAAAAAACTTGAAATTGGCTTTGAAAAGTGATAATATTTCAAAGGTCAGTATGTCTCGGACAAAGAGACTGGACAGTAGTTAAAAGTTCTTTATCTTAATATAAAGACTATAAGTTGAGTGGGAGGGAACTTTCCCTATTACCACATCACGGACTTTAAGGAGGTGTGTCTCGTGGCTAAAAAAGTAATCAAACTTGTAAAGCTGCAAATCCCTGCAGGTAAAGCGAACCCTGCACCACCGGTAGGACCGGCACTAGGTCAAGCAGGTGTTAACATCATGGGATTCTGTAAGGAATTTAACGCTCGCACAGCTGAACAAGCTGGCTTAATCATTCCTGTTGAAATCACGGTTTTTGAAGACCGTTCATTTACATTTATTACGAAAACTCCTCCTGCTGCAGTTCTTCTTAAGAAAGCGGCTGGAATCGAGTCTGGTTCTGGTGAACCAAACCGTAATAAAGTAGCAACAGTCAAGCGTGACAAGGTACGCGAGATTGCTGAAACAAAGATGCCTGATCTAAACGCTGCAAGCGTAGAAGCTGCAATGCGTATGGTTGAAGGTACTGCACGCAGCATGGGTATCGTTATCGAAGACTAATCCATGTATGAAGCAGATTAAGGGATGAGGTTGCGACGTTGAATTTGGTTTCACTCGCAACCTTTGTTCTGTCAAGAGCGGGCGCCTTAAAGGGCGCCTCCGCTTTTACTGTCTAGCTGCGGCGCCTAGCCCCTCGAGGTCATAAGCCAATCCTCCCGGAAAGGTAAAGAACACCTTTCAGTGAGGCTTGTCATATGCTTGTCGGGTCTGACCAAGGCGCCTCCGCTTTTAAACGTGGGAGGTTATTCCGCTAAAACCACAATCAAGGAGGAAATAAAAATGGCTAAAAAAGGTAAGAAGTACGCAGAAGCTGTGAAGCTTGTTGATTCTTCAAAAGCTTACCCGATTGCTGAAGCAATTGAACTTACGAAGAAAACTAATTTTGCAAAATTTGATGCAACTGTTGAGGTAGCATTCCGCCTTGGAGTTGACCCTAAGAAAGCTGACCAGCAAATCCGTGGAGCAGTTGTTCTTCCAAACGGAACTGGTAAAACTCAGCGCGTTCTTGTATTCGCTAAAGGCGAAAAAGCGAAAGAAGCAGAAGCTGCTGGAGCAGATTTCGTAGGCGATTCTGAATACATCAACAAAATCAGCCAAGGCTGGTTTGACTTTGATGTAATCGTTGCTACACCTGACATGATGGGTGAAGTTGGTAAACTTGGCCGTGTATTAGGACCTAAAGGCTTAATGCCAAACCCTAAGACTGGCACAGTTACTTTTGACGTTCAAAAAGCAGTTAACGAAATCAAAGCAGGTAAAGTTGAATACCGTGTTGACAAAGCTGGTAACATCCACGTGCCAATCGGTAAAGTATCTTTCGAAGACGAAAAGCTTGTTGAAAACTTCAACACTATTTTCGACACAATGATGAAAGTGAAGCCTGCTGCTGCTAAAGGAACTTACATGAAGAACGTTTCTGTTACTTCTACAATGGGACCTGGCGTAAAAGTAGATCCATCATCTGTTGCAGTTAAATAATACCAATTGACATTCTGAAATACATGCTGTAATATGTATTTTGTTGTTAAAATATAATAACATTTGTGCCGTAGACAGCAGGTGCTTAATTGCTTAATTTCCTGCCGAGGTATTACGATAGAATTGCTTTTTCTTGCTATTGTATACTTCCTCCATGTCTGCAAAGTCGTGGAGGTTTTTTATTGAACGGTATGAATGTAGAAAATTCTACAGGAGGTGTAAGGATGAGCAGCATTATCGAACAAAAGAAACAAATCGTAGACGAAATTGCTGATAAGCTTAAATCAAGTTTATCAACAGTTGTTGTTGACTACCGTGGTCTTACTGTTGCTGAAGTTACTGAACTTCGTAAACAGCTTCGTGAAGCTGGCGTAGAATTCAAAGTATACAAGAATTCAATGACTCGCCGTGCTGCTGAAGCTGCTGAACTTTCCGGTTTAAACGAGTCTTTAACTGGACCTAACGCAATCGCGTTCAGCACAGAAGATGTAGTTGCTCCAGCGAAAATCCTTAATGATTTCGCGAAAAAGCATGAAGCACTTGAAATTAAAGCAGGTGTAATCGAAGGAAATATCGCTTCAGTAGAAGATGTCAAAGCTCTTGCTGAACTACCATCACGCGAAGGCTTGCTTTCTATGCTACTCAGCGTACTTCAAGCACCTATCCGCAATCTTGCTCTTGCTGCAAAAGCTGTTGCAGATCAAAAAGAAGAACAAGGCGCGTAAGTTAATTTTAGCGTTAAACTAATAGATTCAAACCAAAAATAAGGAGGAAACATAATCATGACTAAAGAACAAATCATTGAAGCAGTTAAATCTATGACTGTTTTAGAACTAAACGACTTAGTAAAAGCTATTGAAGAAGAATTTGGTGTAACTGCTGCTGCTCCTGTAGCAATGATGGGCGGAGCTGCTGCTGGTGGCGCTGCTGAAGAGCAAACTGAATTTGACGTTGTTCTTGCTTCTGCAGGCGACCAAAAAATCAAAGTTATTAAAGTGGTACGTGAAATCACAGGTCTTGGACTTAAAGAAGCGAAAGAACTTGTTGACAACACTCCAAAAGCTCTTAAAGAAGGCGTTTCTAAAGAAGAAGCTGAAGAAGTTAAAGCTAAGCTTGAAGAAGTTGGAGCTGGCGTTGAAGTTAAGTAATAGCCTTTATGAAAAGTCCGCTGCTTAAGCGGGCTTTTTGTTTTGGGAAATTAAAAAAACAGCGAAATGTTTATAACTGTGGATGAACTTGTCTGCGTCTGGCTTCAGCAGTTACGGTTTTGTTATAACTTTTTGCTTTTTAATAGGCAATCCTATATAATTCCTTCGAAACCACATAATTTGTGATTCTCCTTTTATCTTCTTATATATACTCCTGGAGGTGATTTCATGTCTGAACACTACTATTCCAAAACACAGCAAGTTGATAGCAGCCCTAAAATCTGGAGCTATACACTAATGGGATTCCCATTCCGCTTTAAAACAGATAACGGTGTTTTTTCAAAGGGTGAAGTGGATTTTGGGTCTAAATTATTAATCGAGACATTTGAACAGCCGGAAGCGGATGGGAATATTCTCGATGTCGGCTGCGGATATGGACCTATCGGGCTGACTGCTGCAAAGCTTATGCCGGAACGGACTGTTCATATGGTTGATGTAAATGAGAGGGCGCTAGGCCTGGCGAAGGAAAATGCAGAATTGAACGGCATAAAAAATGTCCAAATCTATGAAAGTGACCGCCTTGAAAGTACGAAAGGCAATAAGTTTGCGGCTATCCTGACAAACCCGCCAATCCGCGCCGGGAAAAAGATAGTGCATGATATTTTTGAACAAAGCTTTGAGGCTCTGATATCGGGCGGAGAGCTATGGGTTGTCATCCAGAAAAAGCAGGGTGCACCATCTGCGATCGATAAACTGACAGAGTTATTCGGTGAAGTTGAGACGGCAGAAAAGAAAAAAGGCTATTTTATATTAAGAGCAAAAAAAGATTGACTTGACTTTTTTGCTATGATAGTATTGTAAAATGCCAACATATTATATTTCTATTTATAACTAAATTTATCTAATAGTTGTATAAATTTGGTTTTAATGGGAAAGCTAACAAAATAATAGTCGTATTGTGAAAATGTGGTTTTTGAAGTGAAAACCCTTTTTCTTTTTGTCTTGTAAGAATGGAGGCTTGGCTTTATGTCCCTGTCCTTTTTTGGGGGATAAGCCTGCTTCTGGGCCAGTTTTACTGGCTGGCTTCGTGCGCCATCGGTCCAGCTGCTAATACCTGAACCGATAGGCAGGCGCTCATTGCTTTTCTTATAGGATGATATAAATTGCTATTAGCAACAATAACGCTTGATTTGAGGGGTGAATCAGTTGACAGGTCAACTAGTTCAGTATGGACGACACCGCCAACGTAGAAGTTACGCACGAATCAGTGAAGTTTTAGAATTACCAAATCTAATCGAAATCCAAACCTCTTCTTATCAATGGTTTCTTGATGAGGGTTTACGAGAAATGTTCCATGATATTTCTCCGATTGAAGACTTTACTGGTAATTTGTCGCTTGAATTTATTGATTACAGCCTTGGCGAACCAAAATATTCCGTTGAGGAATCGAAAGAACGAGATGTTACATATTCTGCACCTTTACGTGTGAAAGTGCGTCTTGTAAACAAAGAAACAGGCGAAGTTAAAGACCAGGATGTCTTTATGGGTGACTTCCCGCTTATGACAGAGACAGGTACGTTCGTTATTAATGGAGCGGAACGTGTCATTGTATCCCAGTTAGTGCGTTCTCCGAGCGTATACTTCAGTGGAAAGCTTGATAAAAACGGGAAAAAAGGCTATACAGCAACCGTAATCCCGAACCGCGGCGCATGGCTTGAGTATGAAACAGATGCCAAAGACGTCGTATACGTCAGAATAGATCGTACTCGGAAACTGCCCGTTACGGTTCTTTTGCGTGCACTTGGGTTCGGCTCTGATCAAGAGATCATCGATTTGGTTGGAGACAACGAGTACATTCGCAATACGCTTGAGAAAGACAATACTGAAAGCACTGAAAAAGCGCTTCTTGAAATCTATGAGCGTCTTCGTCCTGGCGAGCCGCCAACGGTCGAAAATGCAAAAAGCTTGCTTGTCTCAAGATTCTTTGATCCAAAGCGTTATGACCTTGCGAACGTTGGACGCTATAAGATCAATAAGAAGCTTCATATTAAAAATCGCCTGTTTGGCCAAAAACTGGCTGAGACGCTTGTGGATCCAGAAACTGGCGAAATCATTGCGGAAAAAGGCGTTACACTTGACCGCCGTACATTAGACCGCATTCTTCCTAACCTTGAGAAGGATATCGGCTTCAAAACGGTAAGCCTATTAGGCGGAGTAGTAGATGATGAAGTATTGCTACAGTCTATTAAGATTTACGCGCCTAATGAAGATGGCGAAAAGGTCATCAATGTGATCGGCAATGCCTATGTGGAAGAAGCAGTGAAAAACATTTCACCTTCTGACATCATTGCATCTATCAGCTATTTCTTTAACCTTCTGCATTCTGTAGGAGATACAGATGATATTGACCATCTTGGAAACAGACGTCTTCGTTCAGTCGGAGAACTATTGCAGAACCAGTTCCGCATCGGTTTATCCCGTATGGAGCGTGTGGTCCGCGAAAGAATGTCCATCCAGGATACAAATACGATTACACCTCAGCAGCTGATTAATATCCGTCCTGTTATTGCGTCAATTAAAGAGTTCTTTGGAAGCTCTCAGTTGTCCCAGTTCATGGACCAGACAAATCCGCTTGCTGAACTTACACATAAACGCCGTCTTTCTGCGTTAGGACCGGGCGGTCTGACGCGTGAACGTGCCGGCTTCGAAGTCCGTGACGTTCACTACTCTCACTATGGCCGTATGTGTCCGATTGAAACGCCGGAGGGACCAAACATCGGTCTGATTAACTCCTTATCTTCATTTGCGAAGGTAAACCGCTTCGGCTTTATCGAAACACCATATCGCCGAATCGACCCTGAGACCGGAAAAGTTACATCCCGCATCGACTATCTGACAGCCGATGAAGAGGATAACTATGTAGTGGCACAGGCAAATGCACTTCTTGGTGACGATGGTTCATTCCTGGACGAAGAAGTAGTTGCCCGTTTCAAAGGTGAGAACACAGTTGTCAAACGCGACCGTGTTGACTACATGGATGTATCGCCGAAACAGGTAGTATCTGCTGCGACAGCATGTATCCCGTTCCTTGAAAACGATGACTCCAACCGTGCCCTGATGGGAGCGAACATGCAGCGTCAGGCTGTGCCATTGATGCAGCCTGAGGCCCCAAGAGTCGGAACTGGTATGGAATATGTATCAGGTAAAGACTCAGGTGCTGCAGTCATCTGTAAGCATGAAGGAATTGTTGAGCATGTAGAAGCCCGCGAAGTTTGGGTTCGCCGTATTCAAAATGTAGATGGCCAGGAAGTTAAAGGCGATCTTGATAAATACAGAATGCTTAAATTCATCCGATCCAACCAGGGAACCTGCTACAACCAGCGTCCTATCGTCGCTGTTGGCAACCGTGTAACAAAAGGAGAAATCCTTGCTGACGGTCCTTCCATGGAACTTGGTGAATTAGCTCTTGGACGCAACGTTCTTGTAGCGTTCATGACTTGGGATGGCTATAACTACGAGGATGCGATCATCATGAGTGAGCGCCTTGTAAAAGATGATGTTTATACATCCATCCATATTGAAGAATATGAATCAGAATCTCGCGATACAAAGCTTGGACCTGAAGAGATCACAAGAGATATCCCTAACGTTGGGGAAGATGCACTGCGCAACCTGGACGAACGCGGAATTATCCGTACAGGTGCAGAAGTAAAAGATGGCGATCTTCTAGTTGGTAAAGTAACTCCTAAAGGGGTAACGGAACTGACAGCTGAAGAAAGGCTATTGCACGCAATCTTTGGTGAAAAAGCACGTGAAGTCCGTGATACATCCCTTCGTGTGCCACATGGCGGAGGCGGTATTGTACTGGATGTTAAAGTGTTTAACAGAGAAGACGGAGACGAACTTCCTCCAGGTGTTAACCAGCTTGTACGTGTATATATCGTTCAGAAGCGTAAAATCTCTGAAGGTGACAAGATGGCCGGACGCCACGGTAACAAAGGTGTTATCTCCCGTATTTTACCGGAAGAAGATATGCCTTACCTGCCGGATGGCACTCCAGTAGACATCATGTTGAACCCTCTTGGGGTTCCATCGCGTATGAATATCGGACAGGTGCTTGAGCTTCACCTTGGTATGGCTGCCAGAGCACTTGGCATCCATGTTGCATCTCCTGTATTCGATGGTGCACGTGAGGAAGATGTATGGTCAACGATCGAAGAAGCAGGCATGGCGCGTGATGCGAAGACTGTCCTTTATGATGGACGTTCAGGCGAGCCGTTCGACAACCGTGTATCTGTCGGAGTCATGTATATGATCAAACTGGCACACATGGTTGACGATAAGCTTCATGCCCGTTCAACAGGACCTTACTCTCTTGTTACGCAGCAGCCATTGGGCGGTAAAGCACAGTTTGGCGGACAGCGTTTCGGTGAGATGGAGGTATGGGCACTTGAAGCATATGGTGCTGCCTATACACTTCAGGAAATCTTAACAGTTAAGTCCGATGACGTGGTTGGACGTGTTAAGACATATGAATCAATCGTCAAAGGCGAGAATGTTCCTGAACCAGGTGTACCGGAATCATTCAAGGTACTGATCAAAGAGCTTCAGAGTTTAGGTATGGATGTTAAGATCCTATCCGGCGATGAAGAAGAAATTGAAATGCGCGACATGGAAGATGAAGATGAAGTTCAGCAGGCTGAATCATTGACAATCGCTCCGGAAACGCAAAACGAAGAGCAAGCAGTTACGAAAGAATAATTTCATATAAATTCCTTCATCCCTTGGCGCTCCGCCTTACATGGCGGATGCCGCTGGGGATATTATTGGCACTTTGCTGCTGTTTGAGCAATAAGGGTAAAACCCGGAGATCAAAAGGGAGGTAGGCCCCTTGCTAGATGTAAACAATTTCGAGTATATGAAAATAGGTCTTGCTTCACCGGATAAGATACGTTCTTGGTCACATGGTGAAGTTAAGAAGCCTGAAACGATCAACTATCGTACATTAAAACCAGAAAAAGACGGTCTATTCTGCGAGCGCATTTTCGGACCGACGAAAGACTGGGAATGTCACTGTGGAAAGTATAAGCGTGTTCGATACAAAGGCGTGGTCTGTGACCGATGCGGCGTTGAAGTAACACGTGCGAAAGTCCGCCGTGAAAGAATGGGCCATATTGAACTTGCAGCCCCTGTATCCCACATTTGGTATTTCAAGGGCATCCCAAGCCGTATGGGTCTTGTGCTGGACATGTCCCCGCGTGCACTTGAGGAAGTTATTTACTTCGCTTCTTATGTTGTAACGGATCCTGGCGATACGGCTCTTGAAAAGAAGCAGCTGCTTTCTGAAAAAGAGTACCGTGCATACCGTGAAAAATACGGAAACAAGTTCCAGGCATCCATGGGTGCTGAATCCATTAAGAAGCTTCTTTCTGACATAGATCTTAACAAAGAAGTAGATACCCTTAAAGAGGAACTGAAAACTGCCCAGGGCCAGCGACGCACTCGTGCAATCAAGCGCTTGGAAGTACTTGAAGCTTTCCGTGGTTCTGGAAATGAACCGTCCTGGATGATTCTCGACGTTCTTCCGGTTATTCCTCCGGAGCTTCGTCCGATGGTACAGCTGGATGGCGGACGCTTTGCCACTTCCGACCTGAATGATCTATACCGCCGTGTAATCAACCGCAACAACCGTTTGAAGCGTTTATTGGACCTTGGTGCTCCAAGCATTATCGTTCAGAACGAAAAACGCATGCTTCAGGAAGCTGTAGATGCGCTAATTGATAACGGCCGCCGCGGAAGACCGGTAACTGGACCAGGAAACCGCCCGTTGAAATCCCTATCGCATATGCTTAAAGGGAAACAAGGACGCTTCCGCCAGAACTTGCTTGGTAAGCGTGTTGACTATTCCGGACGTTCGGTTATCGTCGTAGGACCAAACTTAAAAATGTACCAGTGCGGACTTCCAAAAGAAATGGCATTGGAATTATTCAAGCCGTTCGTTATGAAGGAATTGGTGGAGAAGGGCTTAGCTCACAACATCAAATCTGCAAAACGCAAAATTGAAAGAGTACAGCCGGAAGTTTGGGATGTTCTTGAAAGTGTTATTAAAGAGCACCCTGTATTGCTTAACCGTGCTCCAACTCTTCACAGACTCGGCATTCAGGCATTCGAACCGACATTGGTGGAAGGACGCGCTATTCGTCTTCACCCGCTTGTATGTACTGCTTACAACGCAGACTTTGACGGTGACCAAATGGCTGTTCACGTGCCGCTTTCAGCTGAAGCACAGGCGGAAGCCCGCTTGCTGATGCTGGCAGCACAGAACATCCTGAATCCGAAAGACGGTAAGCCAGTTGTTACTCCTTCTCAGGATATGGTACTAGGTAACTATTACCTGACACTAGAAAGAGCCGGTGCCGTTGGCGAAGGTATGATTTTTAAAGATACAAGCGAAGCTCTGCTTGCTTATCAAAATGGATATGTGCACTTGCATACAAGAGTAGCTGTCCATGCTGGATCCTTAAATAATCAGACTTTCACTGAAGAACAAAATAAAAAGCTTTTATTAACTACGGTTGGTAAGCTTATTTTCAACGAAATTCTGCCTGAAACATTCCCTTACATTAACGAGCCTACAAAAGAAAACCTTGAGATTGAAACTCCTGTGAAATACTTTGTAGAGCCTGCTACTGATGTAGCTGCCGTTATCAAGGAAATGCCTCTGGTAGATCCGTTTAAGAAAAAGATCCTTGGAAACATCATTGCGGAAGTCTTTAAACGCTTCAAAATTACGGAAACGTCTAAAATGCTTGACCGCATGAAGAACCTTGGATTCAGGCACTCCACAAAAGCCGGCATCACAGTCGGTGTTGCTGATATCGTAGTATTAAGGGAGAAGCAGGAAATTATCCAGGAAGCACAGAGCAAGGTTGATAATGTATTGAAACAGTTCAGACGCGGTCTTATTACTGAAGACGAGCGTTATGATCGTGTTATTTCAATCTGGAGTGCAGCGAAAGATAATATCCAGGCAAAATTAATGAAGTCATTGGATAAATCCAACCCGATCTTCATGATGAGTGACTCCGGTGCCCGTGGTAACGCGTCCAACTTCACTCAGTTAGCCGGAATGCGCGGACTGATGGCCAACCCGGCTGGACGTATCATTGAATTACCGATCAAATCGAGTTTCCGTGAAGGCTTAACAGTACTCGAGTACTTTATTTCCACGCACGGTGCCCGTAAAGGTCTTGCCGATACGGCTCTTAAAACAGCTGACTCAGGTTACCTTACTCGCCGTCTTGTTGATGTTGCGCAGGATGTCATCGTTCGCGACGACGATTGCGGAACTGACCGCGGCTTGCTTATCGCATCCCTTAAGGATGGCACTGAAGTCATTGAAGCGCTTGAAGAGCGTCTGATTGGACGTTATGCAAGAAGAAATATCAAGCATCCTGAGACAAATGAAGTGATCGTGCCTGAAAATGGATTGATCACTGAAGATATTGCAGTCGAAATTGTTTCAGCCGGCATTGAAAAGGTATGGATCCGTTCAGCATTCACTTGTAACACCCGCCATGGTGTTTGTAAGAAGTGCTACGGCCGCAACTTAGCTACCGGCCAAGAGGTTGAAGTTGGAGAAGCAGTAGGTATTATCGCTGCCCAATCCATCGGTGAACCAGGTACACAGTTAACGATGCGTACCTTCCATACCGGCGGGGTAGCAGGAGACGATATCACTCAAGGTTTACCGCGTATCCAGGAAATTTTCGAAGCGCGTAACCCTAAAGGTCAGGCGGTTATTTCAGAGATCGATGGTGTAGTAGTCGGCCTCAACGAAGGCCGCGACCGCCAGCAGGAGATTGTTGTTCAGGGTGAAGTTGAGTCCAAGACCTATACTGCACCGTATACAGCCCGCTTAAAAGTAGCTGTAAACGACCAAGTAGTACGTGGACAGGAACTGACTGAAGGTTCTATTGACCCTAAAGAGTTAATTAAAGTTAAAGATGTAACAGCTGTTCAAGAATACTTGCTGCGTGAAGTTCAGAAGGTATACCGCATGCAGGGTGTTGAAATCGGCGATAAGCACATCGAGGTAATGGTCCGCCAGATGCTTCGCAAAGTGCGTGTAATCGATGCGGCAGAGACAGATGTGCTTCCAGGTACACTGCTTGATATCCATCAATTTACAGATGCCAATGAAAAAGCCCTTCTTGCTGGTAAAATGCCTGCTACAGGACGTCCGGTTCTGCTGGGTATTACAAAAGCATCTCTTGAAACAGATTCATTCTTATCAGCAGCCTCCTTCCAGGAGACAACAAGAGTTCTTACCGATGCAGCGATCAAAGGCAAGCGCGATGAGCTTCTTGGCCTGAAAGAGAATGTAATTATTGGTAAGCTTGTCCCTGCCGGAACAGGTATGCAGAGATACAGAAGAGCAGAGCCTTATACAAATGAGGAAGCTGCTGAAGATACTGTTACTGTAGAATAAAGTAATCATTGCGGTGCTTGCTTATTTGATAGCAAGTACCGCATTTTATAGTGAATAAAAGAAATAAAAATCATTTTGCTTGTTGACATTGAAATATGAAGGTGTTACTATAGCAAAGGTGCTCCTATTCACCGGATACTTTGGAGGATGTCGTAAATGTCTTATGATAAAGTATTGCAGGCAAAAAGTATTATTGTAGGAACAAAGCAAACAGTCAAAGCTCTTAAACTGGGAACAATCGATGAAATCGTAGTCGCCAGTGATGCTGATCCTAGGGTTACAGCAAAAGTGGTTAGTACAGCGAAAGAGATGAACGTTCCGATTGTGTATGTCGATTCGATGAAAAAACTCGGAAAGGCATGTGGAATCGAAGTTGGGGCAGCAGCTGTTGCCATATCTATTTAAAAACTGTTTTTGTAGATTGGTATCTGCAAGAACTTTGTTTTTGCAACAAAATGAACCACCTGGATGTGTGGGCTTAAACAAATTCGAAGGGAGGAAAAATCAAATGCCTACTATTAATCAATTAGTGCGCAAGCCTCGTCAAACTAAGTCTGAGAAGTCAAACTCACCTGCTCTTAACAAAGGCTACAACAGCTTCAAGAAGGCTCAAACAAATGTAGCTTCACCTCAAAAGCGTGGTGTTTGTACTCGTGTTGGTACAATGACTCCAAAGAAACCGAACTCTGCATTACGTAAATATGCTCGTGTTCGTTTAACAAATGGTATCGAGGTTAATGCTTACATCCCTGGTATCGGGCACAACCTTCAAGAGCACAGTGTTGTTCTTATCCGTGGAGGACGTGTAAAAGACTTACCGGGTGTGCGTTACCACATCGTGCGCGGCGCTTTAGATACTGCTGGTGTTAACAACCGTATGCAAGGCCGTTCTAAATACGGTGCTAAGCGTCCAAAAGCAGCTAAAAAATAATTCTAATTAATAGACAACCATCTTTGAAAGGAGGAACAATCCATGCCACGTAAAGGTCCTGTAGCAAAAAGAGACGTATTGCCGGATCCGATTTACAACTCAAAGCTAGTTAGCCGTCTGATCAACAAAATGATGATCGATGGTAAGAGAGGTAAATCTCAAGCAATTCTTTACTCTGCGTTCGATATCATCAGCGAGCGCACTGGCAAAGAACCAATGGAAGTTTTCGATCAGGCGCTTAAAAACATCATGCCTGTACTTGAAGTTAGAGCACGCCGTGTAGGTGGTGCAAACTATCAGGTACCAGTTGAGGTGCGTCCTGACCGCCGTACAACTCTTGGTCTTCGCTGGTTAGTAAACTATGCGCGTCTTCGCGGTGAAAAGACTATGGAAGAGCGTTTAGCTAACGAAATCCTTGATGCAGCTAACAACACTGGTGCATCTGTTAAGAAACGTGAAGATACACACAAAATGGCAGAAGCAAACAAAGCGTTTGCTCACTACCGCTGGTAAGATATACTGCTTAACTAAAATAACACTCATACTAGGAAGGAGAAAGACCCAATGGCTAGAGAGTTCTCCTTAGAAAATACTCGTAATATCGGTATCATGGCTCACATCGATGCCGGTAAAACAACAACTACTGAGCGTGTACTTTACTACACTGGCCGTATCCATAAAATCGGTGAAACGCACGAAGGTGCTTCACAGATGGACTGGATGGAGCAGGAGCAAGAGCGTGGAATCACAATCACTTCTGCTGCAACAACTGCACAGTGGAAAGGCCACCGCGTTAACATCATTGACACTCCTGGACACGTAGACTTCACAGTTGAAGTTGAACGTTCACTTCGTGTTCTTGATGGTGCGGTAGCTGTACTTGACGCACAGTCAGGTGTTGAGCCGCAAACTGAAACAGTTTGGCGTCAGGCTACTACTTACGGAGTACCACGTGTGGTATTCGTAAACAAAATGGATAAAATCGGTGCAGACTTCTTGTACTCATTGAAGACTCTTCATGATCGTCTTCAAGCGAATGCAGCTGCAATTCAATTACCAATTGGTGCTGAAGATCAATTCGAAGGCATCATCGATTTAATTGAAATGAAAGCTACATTCTACGGAAACGATTTGGGTACTGATATCGAAGACCGTGAAATTCCAGCTGAATACGTAGATCAAGCAGAAGAATACCGTGAAAAGCTAATTGAAGCGGTAGCTGAACTTGATGAAGAATTAATGGAGAAATACCTTGGCGGTGAAGAAATCACTAACGAAGAGCTAAAAGCTGCTATTCGTAAAGGTACAGTAAACGTTGAATTCTACCCAGTAATCTGTGGTTCTGCGTTCAAAAACAAAGGTGTTCAAAAAATGCTTGATGCAGTAATCGACTACCTTCCATCTCCACTTGATGTACCTTCTATTAAAGGTACAACACCGGATACTGAAGAAGAGGTTACTCGTCCTTCAAGCGATGATGCGCCATTCTCAGCACTTGCATTTAAAGTTATGACCGACCCTTACGTTGGTAAACTTACATTCTTCCGTGTGTATTCCGGTACATTAAACTCCGGTTCATATGTACAGAACTCTACTAAAGGAAAGCGTGAGCGTGTAGGACGTATCCTGCAAATGCATGCGAATTCCCGTGAAGAGATCTCAGTAGTACACGCTGGAGATATCGCAGCTGCTGTAGGTCTTAAAGACACTACTACAGGGGATACTCTATGTGATGAAAAGAGTCTTGTTATTCTTGAGTCTATGGAATTCCCAGAGCCGGTTATCTCATTATCTATCGAGCCTAAATCAAAGGCTGACCAAGATAAGATGACAACTGCTCTTCAAAAACTTCAAGAAGAAGATCCTACATTCCGCGCTCATACTGACCAGGAAACTGGACAGGTTATCATCGCGGGTATGGGTGAGCTCCACCTTGATATCCTTGTTGACCGTATGAGACGTGAATTTAAAGTGGAAGCTAACGTAGGTGCTCCTCAGGTTGCATACCGTGAAACTTTCCGTGGTTCAGCTCAGGTTGAAGGTAAATTCGCACGTCAATCCGGTGGACGCGGACAATTCGGTCACGTTTGGATCGAATTCAGTCCTAATGAAGAAGGTAAAGGCTTCGAATTCGAAAACGGAATCGTTGGTGGTGTCGTTCCTCGTGAATACATCCCAGCTGTTCAAGCGGGTCTTGAAGATTCGCTTGAAAGAGGAGTACTTGCCGGATTCCCAATGGTTGACATCAAAGCCCGTTTATTTGACGGTTCTTACCATGATGTTGACTCCTCTGAAATGGCGTTTAAGATTGCTGCATCTATGGCACTTAAAAACGCTGCGTCTAAATGTAACCCTGTAATTCTTGAGCCGGTTATGAAGGTTGAAGTTGTAATCCCTGAAGAATACATGGGAGACATCATGGGTGATGTAACTTCACGCCGTGGACGCGTTGAAGGTATGGAAGCTCGCGGTAACGCACAAGTAGTTCGTGCGATGGTTCCACTATCAGAAATGTTTGGATATGCAACTTCATTGCGTTCTAACACGCAGGGACGCGGTACATTCTCAATGCACTTCGACCACTATGAAGAAGTACCAAAATCAATTTCTGAAGAAATCATCAAAAAAAATAAAGGTGAATAATTGATTTTACCTTTTCAATAAAGTATAACTACTATTGTAGGCTATAAGCGCTGTGGAAAGGGAAACCTCTCCACAGCATCAAATACTTAACTTTTATTATCTGAAGGAGGATTTTTCAAATGGCAAAAGCTAAATTTGACCGTTCAAAACCCCATGTTAACATCGGTACTATCGGACACGTTGACCATGGTAAAACTACTTTAACTGCAGCTATCACAACTGTTCTTTCTAAAAAGGGCGGCGGTGAAGCACGCGGATACGATCAAATCGACGCGGCTCCAGAAGAGCGCGAGCGTGGAATCACAATCTCAACTGCACACGTTGAGTACGAAACTGAAAACCGTCACTATGCACACGTTGACTGCCCAGGTCACGCTGACTATGTTAAAAACATGATCACTGGTGCTGCACAAATGGACGGCGGAATCCTAGTTGTTTCTGCTGCTGACGGCCCAATGCCACAAACTCGTGAGCACATCCTTCTTTCTCGTCAGGTTGGTGTTCCTTTCCTTGTTGTATTCATGAACAAGTGTGACATGGTTGACGATGAAGAACTACTTGAATTAGTAGAAATGGAAGTTCGTGACCTTCTTTCTGAGTACGAATTCCCTGGTGATGACATTCCTGTAATCAAAGGTTCTGCACTTAAAGCTCTTGAAGGAGAAGCTGAGTGGGAAGCTAAAATCGAAGAACTTATGGCAGCTGTTGATGAGTACATCCCAACTCCAACTCGTGACACTGACAAGCCATTCATGATGCCTGTTGAGGATGTATTCTCAATCACTGGCCGTGGTACTGTTGCTACAGGACGTGTTGAGCGTGGACAAGTTAAAGTCGGTGACGTTATCGAAATCATCGGTCTTGCTGAAGAGCCAAAATCAACTACTGTAACTGGTGTAGAAATGTTCCGTAAGCTTCTTGACTATGCTGAAGCTGGAGACAACATTGGTGCCCTTCTTCGTGGTGTTGCACGTGAAGATATCCAACGTGGACAAGTACTTGCTAAGCCAGGTTCAATTACTCCACACACTAAGTTCAAAGCTGAAGTATACGTTCTTTCTAAAGAAGAAGGTGGACGTCATACTCCATTCTTCACTAACTACCGTCCTCAGTTCTACTTCCGTACAACTGATGTAACTGGTATCTGTAATCTTCCTGAAGGCGTAGAAATGGTTATGCCTGGAGATAACATCGAAATGACTGTAGAACTAATCGCTCCAATCGCTATCGAAGAAGGTACTAAATTCTCTATCCGTGAGGGTGGACGTACTGTAGGCGCTGGCGTAGTTGCTACAATCACTGAGTAATCTCAGCTAATAAAAACAGATGGGTGACGACCCATCTGTTTTTTTTATATGTAAAAAGATGAATGGAATAAAAGAGTTCGTTTCAATTTCAATAATATTTCTTTCGGTCCTGCTTGCAATTCACGGAAAGAGATCCTTCCTCCTTTAAAACTCCCGAATAAATCCGCTTATCTTCTATATATAATCATCACTATATTTTTCTATTCAATTACTCACAGTGCAAATAGTTAGACTTCTTCCTATACTATTGAAAACTCAATACTCAGCAGTTATAATAGTAAAAGTGTGCGGAACAAAAAGAAATAACATATACATGTTGCATTTCATTTATTGTTTCTGTATAATAGACAATGTTGGTCTTTGACTGCGATGATGTGAAAGGTTGCTGACACACCCGGCCGCTTTGCCATGGCGAGTGTGTGGGAAATTTTCACGGAGAATGTCTATATTAAAATAGGCGAAAAGGAGGGAAAATAATGGCAAAACAAAAAATTCGTATTCGTTTAAAAGCGTATGATCACAGAATTCTTGATCAATCAGCAGAAAAGATTGTTGAGACTGCAAAACGTTCTGGTGCGGCTGTTTCTGGTCCGATTCCATTACCAACTGAAAAGTCTATTTACACAATCCTACGTGCGGTTCACAAGTACAAAGACTCTCGTGAACAGTTCGAAATGCGTACGCACAAACGTCTAATCGACATCGTTAACCCAACACCACAAACGGTTGATTCTCTAATGCGTTTAGACTTACCGTCTGGTGTAGATATCGAAATCAAACTTTAATCAATAAATAATCATAAGAAACTTAGGAGGTGTGACTGAAATGACCAAAGGAATCTTAGGAAGAAAGATTGGTATGACTCAAGTATTTGCTGAAAACGGTGATCTTATCCCGGTAACAGTAGTTGAGGCAGCTGCTAACGTTGTTCTTCAAAAGAAATCAGTTGAAACTGATGGATATGAAGCAATCCAGATTGGATTTGAAGACAAGCGCGACAAGTTGTCCAACAAACCTGAAAAAGGGCATGTTGCTAAAGCAAACACTGCTCCTAAGCGCTTCGTACGCGAATTCCGCGGAGCTGATTTAGGACAATATGAAGTTGGTCAAGAAGTCAAAGTTGATATTTTCGCAGAAGGCGATACTGTTGATGTAACAGGAATTTCAAAAGGTAAAGGTTTCCAGGGTGCCATCAAGCGCCACGGACAATCTCGCGGGCCTATGGCTCACGGTTCTCGTTACCACCGTCGCCCTGGTTCAATGGGTCCTGTAGCTCCAAACCGTGTATTCAAAGGTAAATTATTACCTGGTCGCATGGGCGGAGAGCAAGTGACTGTACAAAACCTTGAAATCGTTAAAGTTGATGTTGAACGCAACCTTCTTTTGATCAAAGGTAATGTACCTGGTGCCAGAAAAGCATTAGTAAAAATCAAAAGTGCGGTAAAAGCATAATAATTAAACTGGAAAGGAGGAAAACAGAATGCCGAAAGTAGCATTGTTTAACCAAAGCGGATCTAAAGTTGGTGATATCGAACTTAATGATGCGATCTTTGGTATCGAGCCCAACCAGCACGTACTTTTCGAAGCTGTTGTTATGCAAAGAGCTTCATTACGTCAAGGGACTCATAAAACTAAAATTCGTTCTGAAGTAGCGGGCGGAGGACGTAAGCCATGGCGCCAAAAAGGCACAGGCCGTGCACGTCAAGGTTCTATCCGTTCACCACAATGGCGCGGAGGCGGTACTGTATTTGGTCCTGTACCACGCAGCTACAGCTACAAACTGCCTAAAAAGGTTCGCCGTCTGGCAATCAAATCTGCGTTATCTTCTAAAGTATTAGAAGAAAACATCCTAGTATTAGAAGGCCTTGCTTTCGAAGCTCCTAAAACTAAAGACTTTAAAGGTGTATTATCTGGTCTTTCTGTTGATTCAAAAGCACTTATCGTAACTGCTGACCTAGATGAGAACGTAGCACTATCTGCTCGTAACATCCCTGGTGTAACAGTTGTGTCTGCTTCTGGAATCACTGTTTTAGATGTTTTAAACCATGATAAGCTTATCATGACGAAAGCAGCGGTTGAAAAAGTAGAGGAGGTGCTTGCATAATGGATGCACGCGATATCATTAAGCGCCCCGTAATCACTGAACGTTCTACTGACATTATGGCTGATAAAAAATATACGTTCGAAGTTGACGTACGAGCTAACAAGACTCAAGTTAAAGACGCTGTAGAGCAAATCTTTGGCGTTAAAGTTGAGAAAGTTAACATCATGAACTACAAAGGTAAGTTCAAGCGTATGGGCAAATTCGGCGGATACACTAACAAACGCCGTAAAGCGATCGTTAAATTAACAGCTGAAAGCCAAGAAATCGAGCTATTTGAAGCTTAATTCACTATAACTAGAAGAGGAGGGAAACGAAATGGCGATTAAAAAGTATAAACCTACCTCTAATGGTCGTCGCGGCATGACGGTTTCTGATTTCGCAGAAATCACGACTAACCAACCAGAAAAGTCTTTACTTGCTCCTTTAAAGAGAAAAGGCGGCCGTAACAACCAAGGTAAGTTGACAGTTCGTCATCAAGGCGGCGGTCATAAACGTCAATATCGTATCATCGATTTTAAACGTACCAAAGATGGCATTCCAGGACGCGTTGCCACAATCGAGTATGATCCAAACCGCTCTGCAAATATTGCACTAATTAACTATGTAGATGGAGAAAAGCGTTACATCCTTGCACCTAAGAACTTACAGGTGGGCATGGAAGTAATGTCTGGTCCTGAAGCAGATATCAAAGTGGGTAATGCACTTCCACTAGCTAACATTCCAGTGGGTACAGTAATCCACAACATCGAATTAAAACCTGGTAAAGGCGGACAATTAGTACGTTCTGCTGGTACTTCTGCACAAGTTCTTGGTAAAGAAGGCAAGTACGTATTAGTTCGTTTAAACTCTGGTGAAGTTCGCATGATTCTTGCTGAGTGCCGTGCGACTGTTGGTCAAGTCGGAAACGAGCAGCACGAGCTTATTAACATTGGTAAAGCAGGTCGTTCACGCTGGTTAGGCAAGCGCCCAACTGTACGTGGATCTGTAATGAACCCTAACGATCACCCACACGGTGGTGGTGAAGGACGTGCGCCAATCGGACGTAAGTCTCCAATGACTCCTTGGGGCAAACCAACACTTGGTTACAAGACTCGCAAGAAGAACAACAAATCAGACAAATTTATCGTACGTCGTCGTAAAAAATAACGGGATTGTACTACGGTTCCAATTAAGAACCGTAGAGCAATCACGAAGGGAGGTTCAATCATGGGTCGCAGCTTAAAAAAAGGACCTTTTGTTGATGAACATTTAATGACAAAGATCGAAAAGCTTAATGAAACAGAAAGCAAGCAAGTTACTAAAACTTGGTCTCGCCGTTCTACGATCTTCCCACAATTCATCGGACACACAATCGCAGTTTATGATGGTCGTAAACATGTGCCTGTATACATCACTGAAGACATGGTAGGCCACAAGCTTGGAGAATTCGCTCCAACTCGTGCGTACAAAGGCCATGGCAATGATGATAAGAAAACAAGACGTTAATGAGAGGAGGGCATTCTAATGCAAGCTAAAGCTGTTGCAAGAACAGTTCGTATTGCTCCTCGTAAAGCTCGTTTAGTCGTAGATTTAATTCGAGGAAAGCAAGTAGGCGAAGCAGTAGCGATTTTAAACCTTACACCTAAAGCTGCTTCTCCAATCGTAGAGAAAGTTTTAAAATCTGCACTAGCTAACGCTGAGCACAACTACGAAATGGACGTTAACAACCTGGTAGTTGCTCAAGCATTCGTAGACGAAGGACCAACTTTAAAACGTTTCCGTCCTCGCGCTATGGGCCGTGCAAGCCAAATTAACAAGCGCACTAGCCATATTACTATCGTTTTATCAGAAAAGAAGGAGGGATAATCAGTGGGTCAAAAAGTAAATCCAGTCGGTTTGCGTATCGGTGTCATCCGTGATTGGGAGTCAAAGTGGTACGCAGGCAAAGACTATGCTGATCTTTTACACGAAGACCTTAAGGTTCGTGAGTACATCACAAAGCGCTTAAGCGATGCTTCTGTTTCTAAAGTAGAAATCGAACGTGCTGCCAATCGCCTGAACATCACTATCCACACTGCGAAACCAGGAATGGTTATCGGTAAAGGTGGTACTGAGGTTGAAGCACTTCGCAAGTCACTTAACTCATTAACTGGCAAGCGTGTTCACATCAACATTCTTGAAATTAAAAGAGCAGATATCGATGCGAAATTGGTTGCGGAAAACATTGCTCGTCAATTAGAAAACCGCGTATCTTTCCGTCGTGCTCAAAAACAAACTATTCAACGTGCAATGCGCGCTGGCGCTAAAGGTATCAAAACAATGGTATCTGGTCGTTTAGGCGGTGCTGATATCGCTCGTTCAGAATCATACAGCGAAGGAACAGTTCCACTTCATACTCTTCGTGCTGATATCGATTATGCTACAGCTGAAGCTGATACAACTTACGGTAAATTGGGCGTAAAAGTATGGATCTATCGTGGAGAGGTCCTTCCTACGAAGAAGAAAACTGGGGAAGGAGGCAAATAATATGTTATTGCCAAAACGCGTAAAATATCGTCGTGTACACCGCGGAAAAATGCGTGGTCAATCAAAAGGCGGAACTGAAGTAAACTTCGGTGAATATGGCCTTCAAGCTCTAGAAGCTTCTTGGATCACTAACCGTCAAATTGAATCTGCACGTATTGCAATGACTCGTTACATGAAACGTGGCGGTAAAGTTTGGATTCAAATTTTCCCTCACAAACCATACACTGCAAAGCCTCTTGAAGTCCGCATGGGTTCCGGTAAAGGTGCTCCTGAAGGATGGGTAGCAGTTGTTAAGCCTGGTAAAGTAATGTTCGAAATCGCTGGTGTATCTGAAGAGATCGCTCGTGAAGCATTACGTCTTGCAGCACACAAACTTCCAGTTAAGTGCAAGTTTGTAAAACGAGAAGAAATTGGTGGTGAATCAAATGAAAGCTAATGAAATTCGTGACCTTACCACTGCCGAAATTGAACAAAAAGTTAAATCATTAAAAGAAGAGCTTTTCAACCTTCGCTTTCAATTGGCGACTGGACAACTTGAAAACACAGCTCGCATTCGTGAAGTACGCAAAGCGATTGCCCGCATGAAAACTGTTATTCGTGAAAGAGAAATCGGCTTTAGCAAGTGATATTGAGAGGAGGTTCGCACAATGAGTGAACGCAACCAACGCAAAGTTTACACTGGACGCGTCGTTTCTGACAAAATGGATAAGACAGTAACGGTTCTTGTCGAAACTTACAAAAAGCATCCACTTTACGGTAAACGCGTTAAGTACTCTAAAAAGTTCAAGGCTCATGATGAGCAAAACCAAGCAAAAACTGGCGATGTCGTTCGTATTATGGAAACTCGTCCACTATCTGCGACTAAACGCTTCCGTCTTGTAGAAGTAGTTGAAAAAGCAGTTATTATCTAATTGTTCGGTTGGGAGATTTATCCCGAAGGGAGGTTACACACATGATTCAACAAGAATCACGTTTAAAAGTTGCTGACAACTCTGGTGCTCGTGAAGTACTTACAATCAAAGTTCTTGGTGGCTCTGGCCGCAAAACTGCTAACATCGGTGATGTTATCGTTTGTACAGTGAAACAAGCAACACCAGGTGGCGTTGTTAAAAAAGGTGATGTTGTTAAAGCGGTAGTTGTTCGTACTAAGAGCGGTGTACGCCGTAATGACGGTACTTACATTCGTTTCGATGAAAACGCATGTGTAATTATTCGTGATGACAAAGGACCACGCGGAACTCGTATCTTCGGACCGGTTGCCCGTGAACTACGTGAAAACAACTTCATGAAAATTGTATCTTTAGCTCCAGAAGTATTATAAATAACAAATCAAATTGCCTTTAAGGAGGTGCGCACAGATGCATGTGAAAAAAGGTGACAAAGTTATGGTCATCTCTGGTAAGGATAAAGGCAAAACGGGCGTTATTCTTGCAGCGTTCCCTAAACAAAGCCGAGTGCTTGTTGAAGGAGTTAACATTGTAAAGAAACACTCTAAGCCTTCTCAGATGAACCCGCAAGGCGGAATCATCAGCCAAGAGGCACCTGTTCATGTATCAAACGTTATGCCTGTCGATCCTAAATCTGGTGAACCAACTCGTGTAGGCTATAAAACGGTTGATGGCAAAAAAGTACGTGTTGCAACAAAATCCGGTGAAGTTCTAGATAAATAGTTTAAAGAAGAAGGGAGGTACAATGAATGAACCGCCTAAAAGAAAAGCATTCAAAAGAAATTACTCCTGCTCTAATGAGCAAGTTTAACTATAAATCAGTTATGCAAGCACCTAAGCTTGAAAAAATCGTTATCAACATGGGTGTTGGTGACGCTGTTCAAAACGCTAAAGCACTAGATAAAGCTGTTGAGGAATTAACTTTGATCACTGGTCAAAAGCCGGTTATCACTCGCGCTAAGAAATCAATCGCTGGCTTCCGTCTTCGTGAAGGTATGCCAATCGGTGCGAAGGTTACTCTTCGTGGAGAGCGCATGTATGAGTTCTTTGATAAGTTAGTATCTGTATCTCTTCCACGTGTACGTGACTTCCGCGGTATCTCTAAGAAGTCATTTGACGGCCGTGGTAACTATACTCTAGGTGTCAAAGAACAGTTGATCTTCCCTGAGATTGATTACGATAAAGTAAGCAAAGTTCGTGGTATGGATATCGTTATCGTAACTACAGCTAACACTGATGAAGAAGCTCGTGAACTTTTAACTCAATTTGGAATGCCATTCCAAAAGTAATCGCTAAATAGAGGGAGGCGAAAACGTGGCTAAAAAGTCAATGATTGCGAAACAAAAACGCACGCCTAAACACAAGGTACAGGAGTACACTCGCTGCGAACGCTGCGGACGTCCACATTCTGTATACCGTAAATTTAAGCTTTGTCGTATTTGTTTCCGTGAATTAGCATATAAAGGACAAATTCCTGGCGTGAAAAAAGCTAGCTGGTAAACCCCAAGCATGGGAAGGAGGTAAAAACAATGGTCATGACAGATCCAATTGCAGACTTGCTAACTCGCATCCGTAATGCGAACATGGTTCGTCACGAAAAATTAGAAGTTCCTGCTTCTAACATCAAGAAAGAAATTGCAGAGATCTTAAAGCGTGAAGGTTTTGTACGTGATGTTGAGCTTATCGAGGATAACAAGCAAGGCATCATCCGCATTTTCCTAAAATACGGTTCAAACAACGAACGCGTTATCACTGGTCTTAAGCGTATCAGTAAGCCTGGTCTTCGTGTATACGCAAAGGCTGATGAGGTACCTCGCGTACTTAACGGTCTTGGAATCGCACTAGTTTCTACTTCTCAAGGAGTTATCACTGATAAAGAAGCCCGCGCTAAACAAGTCGGCGGAGAAGTATTAGCATACGTTTGGTAATAGAGTTTTTCATGAATGGAGGTGCAATTAAATGTCTCGTATAGGTAAAAAACCAATCGAAATTCCAACTGGTGTTACTGTTACTAATGACAATAACACTGTTACTGTGAAGGGTCCTAAAGGTGAACTAACTCGTTCATTCAACCAGGATATCGAAATCAAGGTGGAGGACAACGTAATCAACGTTTCCCGTCCATCTGATGCGAAAGAACACCGCGCATTGCACGGAACAACTCGCGCACTTCTAGCTAACATGGTTGAGGGTGTGTCAAAAGGATTCGAAAGAGGACTGGAGCTTATCGGTGTCGGTTACCGTGCTCAAAAACAAGGCAAAAAGCTTGTTTTAAACGTTGGTTACTCTCATCCTGTTGAAATCGAACCTGAAGAAGGTATTGAAGTTGAAGTACCATCTAACACAAAGATCATTGTTAAAGGTACTAACAAAGAGCGTGTTGGTGCATTGGCTGCCAACATCCGTGATGTTCGTCCTCCAGAGCCTTACAAAGGTAAAGGTATCCGCTATGAAGGCGAATATGTTCGTCGTAAAGAAGGTAAAACTGGTAAGTAATGCCGCTTAGGTAAACGAAAGGAGTGACCGAAATGATTACGAAGGCTGATAAAAATGCAGTTCGTAAGAAAAGACATGCTCGTGTGCGTGCGAAACTTTCTGGAACTGCGGCTCGTCCTCGTTTAAATGTGTATCGTTCAAACAAGCACATTTATGCTCAACTTATTGATGATGTAAACGGAGTTACTGTAGCAAGTGCTTCTACACAAGATAAAGAAGTGAACCTTGATGCAACTGGCAACGTTGATGCAGCAGTTAAGGTCGGAGAATTAGTTGCAAAGCGCGCAGTCGAAAAAGGCGTTAAAGCTGTCGTTTTCGATCGTGGTGGCTATCTATATCATGGACGTGTTCAGGCATTAGCTGATGCAGCACGTGAAAATGGTTTAGAATTTTAATAGACAAAGGAGGGACACAAAAAGATGCGTCGTATTGATCCAAACAAACTTGAACTTGAAGAGCGCGTAGTTACGGTTAATCGTGTAGCAAAGGTTGTTAAAGGTGGACGTCGTTTTCGTTTCTCTGCTCTTGTAGTAGTAGGTGACAAAAACGGTCACGTTGGCTTTGGTACAGGTAAAGCACAGGAAGTTCCTGAAGCGATCCGCAAAGCTATTGAAGATGCTAAGAAAAACTTAGTCGAAGTACCTATGGTTGGAACTACAATTCCTCACCAGGTAATCGGTCACTTCGGTGCTGGAGAAATCCTTCTTAAGCCTGCTTCTGAAGGTACTGGAGTAATCGCCGGAGGTCCAGTTCGTGCGGTTCTAGAATTAGCTGGTGTTGGTGATATCTTATCTAAATCTTTAGGTACTAACACACCAATCAACATGGTTCGCGCCACTTTGAACGGTTTAACTCAATTAAAACGTGCTGAGGACGTAGCGAAATTACGTGGTAAATCAGTAGAAGAACTGTTAGGATAAGGAGGGATATCAAATGGCGAATAAACTAGAAGTAACCCTCACTCGCAGCGTGATTGGTCGCCCGCAAGACCAGCGCGAAACAGTTAAGGCTCTTGGCTTACGCAAAATGCACCAAACAGTTGAGCATCAAGATAATCCTGCTATCCGCGGAATGATCAACAAAGTTGCTCACCTTGTTGTGGTAAAAGAAAAATAAATCTATTCTTCTACAAATAAGGAGGTGCCAACATGAAACTTCATGAATTAAAGCCTGCAGAAGGTTCTCGTGGGGAACGCAAACGCAAAGGCCGTGGTATCGGTTCCGGTAATGGTAAAACTGCTGGTAAGGGTCATAAAGGTCAAAACGCTCGTTCTGGCGGCGGTGTCCGTCCTGGATTCGAGGGTGGTCAAACACCTTTATTCCAACGCTTGCCTAAACGCGGTTTCACTAACATCAACCGTAAAGAGTACGCGATTGTGAACCTTGATGCTTTAAACCGTTTCGAAGATGGAGCTGAAGTAACTCCAGCGCTTCTTATCGAAACTGGTGTAGTAAGCAACGAAAAAGCAGGAATCAAGATTCTTGCAAAAGGCAAAGTTGAGAAAAAGCTTACAGTAAAAGCTCATAAATTCTCCTCTGCTGCAAAGGAAGCTATTGAAGCTGCCGGCGGTCAAACTGAGGTGATTTAATGTTTCAGACAATCTCCAATTTTATGCGTGTGGGTGATATAAGACGAAAGATTATTTTCACCCTTTTAATGCTGATTGTATTTCGCATCGGTACATTTATCCCTGTACCGGGCGTAAATGCAGAGCTATTAAAAGCCCAGGATGAACTTAATGTATTCGGTGTTCTGAATACATTTGGCGGCGGGGCGCTCCTAAACTTCTCCATCCTTGCAATGGGTATCATGCCGTACATTACGGCATCCATCATTGTGCAGCTTCTGCAGATGGATGTTGTTCCTAAGTTTACGGAATGGTCAAAGCAGGGAGATGTTGGACGCCGTAAGTTAGCTCAGTTTACCCGTTACTTTACTATCGTGCTTGGTTTTATCCAGGCTCTCGGTATGTCTTATGGGTTTAATAACCTAGCAGGCGGAATGCTGATTGAGAATCCGGGAATTACCTCTTATCTATTGATTGCTGTGGTATTGACTGCCGGAACTGCATTTTTAATGTGGCTTGGTGAGCAGATTACTTCAAAAGGTGTAGGAAATGGTATTTCCATCATTATCTTTGCTGGTATCGCAGCTGGGATTCCTTCAACGGTTAACCAGATTTACGCTCAGCAGTTTGAAAATGCTGGAGAGCAGCTATTCCTTCGCATTGTGACAGTTGTGCTTATCCTAATCGCAGTCATTGCTATTGTTGTAGGAACGATCTTCATCCAACAGGCATTAAGAAAAATTCCTATTCAATATGCTAAGCGTGTAACAGCAGGACAAAATTCTGCTGGCGGACAATCAACTCATCTTCCGTTAAAAGTTAATGCAGCTGGTGTTATACCAGTAATCTTTGCAATTTCTTTCATCATCACGCCAAGAACCATTGCCGGTTTCTTTGAGCAGAATGATGTTACTCTATGGATTCAAAGAATATTTGACTATACGTCTCCAATCGGAATGGTCATCTATAGTGCATTAATCATTGCTTTTACTTATTTCTATGCTTTCATTCAGGTGAACCCGGAACAAGTTGCGGAAAACCTGAAGAAGCAGGGCGGTTATATCCCGGGCATTCGTCCAGGAAATAACACGCAGGAATATCTGACTCGCGTCTTATACCGTTTAACTTTTGTTGGTGCGCTATTCCTGACAGTGATTTCAATCCTGCCGGTATTCTTCATCAATATCGCCGGATTGCCTGAATCTGCGCAAATTGGAGGCACAAGCCTGCTGATCGTTGTCGGTGTTGCACTGGAAACGATGAAGCAGCTTGAAGCACAGCTGGTTAAACGTCATTATAAAGGTTTCATTAAATAATTTGGTTGTAGGGGACGCATGTTCCCTTATACCATTTAGTGACTAGGGGGAAATTGACGTGAATTTAGTTTTAATGGGGCTCCCTGGTGCCGGTAAAGGTACACAAGCCGAGAAGATCGTCCAAAAATACGGCATCCCTCATATTTCTACAGGAGATATGTTCCGTGCGGCTATTAAAGACGAAACGGACCTAGGCCTTAAAGCAAAATCATTCATGGATAAAGGCGAGCTTGTTCCTGATGAGGTAACAATCGGCATTGTACGTGAACGATTAAGCAAGGATGATTGCGAAAAAGGCTTTTTGCTGGATGGCTTCCCAAGAACGGTTGCCCAAGCAGATGCCCTTGAAAACATCCTTTCTGATTTGAACAAGAAAATTAATTATGTTGTTAATATTGATGTTGATCAGAGTATTCTAATGGAACGTCTTACAGGACGCCGCATCTGTAAAGACTGCGGAGCAACTTATCATTTAGTATTCAATCCGCCAGCGAAAGACGGAGTGTGTGATCGCTGCGGCGGTGAGCTGTATCAGCGTGCTGATGATAACGAAGCGACTGTTCAGAATAGACTTGACGTTAATATTAAACAAACCAAACCGTTGCTTGATTTCTACGAAACGAAAGGTTATCTGCGCAATATTGATGGTCAGCAGGATATTAATAAAGTATTTTCTGATCTTGATGCATTGCTCGGGGGCTTACAATGATCATTTGCAAAACCCCGCGTGAGCTTGAAATAATGCGTGAGGCCGGCAGAATCGTAGCACTTACACATCAGGAACTGAAAAAACATATTGCACCCGGAATCACAACCCGCGAACTGGATGTTATTGCTGACCGGTTTATCCGTAAACACGATGCAATTCCATCATTCAAAGGGTACAATGGTTTCCGCGGCAGCATCTGTGCTTCAGTTAACGATGAACTTGTTCATGGCATTCCTGGTGGTCGAGTTTTAAATGACGGTGATATAATCAGCATTGATATCGGTGCTAAATATAACGGTTATCATGGTGACTCAGCCTGGACTTATGCTGTTGGCCAAATTGATGAGGAATCCGGGCGTCTGATGGATGTGACAGAGGAATCATTATATAAGGGCCTTGAAGAAGCAAAACCGGGTGAGCGCTTGTCGAACATCTCCCATGCTATCCAAACGTATGCGGAATCTAATGGCTTTTCCATTGTACGCGAGTATGTCGGCCATGGTGTAGGGCAAGACTTACATGAGGATCCTCAAATTCCTCATTATGGACCCCCTAACAGAGGGCCGCGCTTAAAGCCGGGAATGGTACTTGCTATTGAACCTATGGTGAATGCAGGAAGTCGTTATGTTAAAACCTTAACCGATAACTGGACAGTTGTAACGGTTGACGGTAAAAGGTGTGCACATTATGAGCATACAATAGCGATCACTGAATCCGGTTATGAAATACTGACAAAAGCCTAAGGTGCAGGTGATTCCATTGGTTGGTTCTGATGCGAATCCGCAGCATGGTCAAATTGTTTTGATCAAAAGTGGAAGCGATGCTGGTCAATATGCTATAATTATAAGGTTGTTGGATGAAAGGTATGTTATGCTTGCTGACGGCGGCAGGAAGAAATTCGACCGCCCGAAGAAAAAGAACGTTCAGCATCTGCAATTGCTTAATTATATCTCTCCAGAAGTTCAGACCAGTCTCCAGGAGACCGGCCGTGTAACAAACGGAAAGTTGCGCTTTGCGCTTGCAAAGTATGTAAATGAATTCGTATATGACATGAAGAAGGGAGAATAAAGTTCAATGGCGAAAGACGATGTAATCGAAATAGAAGGCACAGTTGTTGATACTTTGCCAAATGCAATGTTTAAGGTAGAATTAGAAAATGGTCATACAGTGCTAGCTCATGTATCCGGTAAGATCCGCATGCACTTCATCCGCATTTTACCTGGAGATAAAGTAACAGTTGAGCTATCTCCATATGATTTAACACGCGGTAGAATCACATATCGTTTTAAATAATCATTGCACTCCGTACTATTAAGGAGGTTAGGATAATGAAAGTAAGACCATCAGTTAAACCAATCTGCGAAAAGTGTAAAGTTATCCGCAGACGTGGAAAAGTAATGGTTATCTGTGAAAACCCTAAACATAAACAAAAACAAGGTTAATTCGAAGGAGGTGCGCTTATACAATGGCACGTATTGCTGGTGTAGATGTTCCACGTGAAAAACGTGTAGTAATCTCATTAACTTATATCTTTGGTATTGGTAAATCTACAGCTCAGAAGGTTTTGGCTGAAGCTGGTGTTTCTGAAGACACTCGTGTTCGTGATCTTACAGAAGATGAACTTAACAAAATCCGTGACATCATCGACAAATTGAAAGTTGAAGGTGACCTTCGCCGTGAGGTTTCACTAAACATCAAACGTCTAATGGAGATCGGAAGCTATCGCGGTCTACGTCATCGCCGTGGTTTACCGGTTCGCGGACAAAACACTAAAAACAACGCTCGTACACGCAAAGGTCCTCGTAAGACTGTAGCGAACAAGAAGAAATAATCGGTAAAGGAGGTAACTTTAAATGGCTCGTAAAACTAATACACGTAAGCGTCGTGTGAAAAAGAATATTGAACAGGGTATTGCACATATCCGTTCTACTTTCAACAACACAATCGTAACTATCACTGATGTTCATGGAAATGCTATTTCATGGTCAAGTGCTGGAGCTCTTGGATTCAAAGGTTCTCGTAAATCTACTCCATTCGCAGCACAAATGGCAGCTGAAACTGCAGCTAAAACTTCTCAGGAACACGGTATGAAATCCCTTGAAGTAACTGTTAAAGGACCTGGTGCAGGACGTGAAGCTGCAATCCGTGCTCTTCAAGCTGCTGGTCTAGAAGTTACTGCTATCAGAGACGTAACTCCAGTTCCTCATAACGGATGTCGTCCGCCTAAACGCCGCCGTGTATAATTTTTCTGTATAGAATTTGTATCCTTGTCTATAATGGGATATGATACTAATTTTTTAGTTATACAGAATAATTATTCCAGTTGTTGTGCACAAAACGGGAACGTATACATGGGGGAATTTCGGTTAGAGATTGCTAGCCGGGGTTTCGACGTTTTGAAGGAGGGTATATTTTGATGATCGAAATAGAAAAACCAAAAATCGAAACGGTTGAGATCAACGATGATGCCAAGTACGGCAAGTTCGTCGTCGAGCCACTTGAGCGTGGGTATGGTACAACTTTGGGTAACTCCTTACGTCGTATCCTTTTATCCTCACTCCCAGGTGCCGCTGTCACATCGATCCAAATTGATGGGGTACTTCATGAGTTCTCAACAATTGAAGGCGTCGTAGAAGATGTAACATCTATCATTTTAAACATTAAAAAACTAGCACTTAAAATCTACTCTGATGAAGAAAAAACATTGGAAATCGATGTTCAGGGTGAGGGTGTAGTGAAGGCAGCTGACGTAACACATGACAGCGATGTTGAAATCCTAAATCCGGATCTTCATATTGCTACTCTTGGTTCGAATGCCCACCTGCGCATGCGTTTAACTGCAAGACGCGGACGAGGCTATACACCAGCTGACCAAAACAAGAGAGAAGATCAGCCAATCGGTGTGATTCCGATTGATTCCATCTACACTCCAGTATCTCGTATTTCTTACCAGGTAGAGAATACACGTGTGGGTCAAATGACTAACTTTGATAAGTTAACATTCGATGTTTGGACTGACGGCAGTACAGGTCCTCAAGATGCGGTTGCACTTGGAGCGAAGATCTTAACTGAGCATTTGAATATCTTTGTCGGTTTAACTGACGAAGCTCAAAATGCCGAAATCATGGTTGAAAAAGAAGAAGACCAAAAAGAGAAAGTACTTGAGATGACAATTGAAGAACTTGACTTGTC
The DNA here is from genome assembly GCF_058791715.1 of Cytobacillus sp. EB106-05-05-XG126. Lineage (NCBI taxonomy): Bacteria > Bacillati > Bacillota > Bacilli > Caryophanales > Bacillaceae > Cytobacillus > Cytobacillus sp. EB106-05-05-XG126. The sequence continues at coordinate 49,097 of NZ_JBYTDU010000013.1, forward strand.
TGTGCGTTCTTACAACTGCTTAAAGCGCGCTGGCATCAATACTGTTCAGGAATTAGCCAATAAGACTGAAGAGGATATGATGAAGGTCCGTAACCTTGGCAGAAAGTCACTTGAGGAAGTAAAACATAAATTAGAAGATCTTGGACTGGGCTTACGCAAAGACGATTGATTAATGATGATTAATTGATTATCTGCATGTTTGCTTTCAGCAGATTGAATGACTTCAACAAAGGAGGGAAACTTTCATGGGATACAGAAAGTTAGGACGCACTAGCTCACAACGTAAAGCTATGCTGCGTGACTTAGCAACAGATCTAATCATCAATGAGCGCATCGAAACAACTGAAGCTCGTGCGAAAGAACTTCGTTCAGTTGTTGAGAAAATGATCACTCTTGGAAAGCGCGGCGACTTGCATGCACGCCGTCAAGCAGCTGCATTTGTTCGCAACGAGGTAGCTAACGCTGAAACTGACCAGGATGCAGTTCAAAAATTATTCAGCGACATCGCAACTCGTTATGAAGAGCGCCAAGGCGGATACACTCGTATTATGAAACTTGGACCTCGTCGTGGAGACGGTGCGCCAATGGTAATCATCGAGTTAGTATAATTTTTTAAGGAAAGGGCGCGGGACGGTTTCATAGAACTTGTTCTTTGCCCTTTTTCTATAAAAATGGCTGTTTCCTTAATTTGTAAGGAACGCCGAAATCAGGCCAAAAACGAGCGTTACGATGAGCATGTACAGCTAGTAAACAGGAATGGATGAACAATAGATTCCCCATTGCCTGGTACATTGACTCGTCTAGCTCATGCACCTCTTCCGGAAAGAAGAAATGCGCCCGGCAGTTTACTGCCTGACGGAAAGAGGTGCAGGCTTTTTTAAATTCAGTATGTTCATAAACCATAAGGAAATCGAGTGTCTCTGAACATTTATACAATAGCAAGAACCAACCACCATACTGCGTCAGTATGAGCTTTTAATAGGGAGGCATAATAGGCATCCAATAAGCTTAGATAGCAGAAATCCAGATTTCTTGTGTATTACAAGTGTGGGAGAATGGTATCATTCAACGCTTGCTATCCGGTAACATAACCTATTATCGAACTATTTAAAGCTCGCCAACAATGGCGGGTTTTTTCATTATTAGAGCAGAGCTGAAATAGAGAAGCAGAGCTGAGAGGAGGACTTCAAATGACCGAGCCGCTGGTAGAATTAAAAAATGTTTCGTTTAAGTACGATGCAGAAGCTGCATATGCTCTGGACAATGTCTCTTTTAATATATATAAAGGAGAATGGCTCGCAATAGTCGGGCATAATGGTTCCGGAAAATCTACACTTGCCAAATTGCTTAATGGCCTGCACTTTCCTCTGGAAGGCAGCATTACAGTAGGCGGAACTTCATTGAGTGAAGAGACGGTATGGGAAGTAAGAAAGAAGATTGGCATGGTTTTTCAAAATCCGGATAACCAGTTTGTTGGAACGACCGTACGGGATGATGTGGCTTTTGGTTTAGAAAACCATGGTATTGAAAGAAATGACATGGTTCAGCGTGTTACAGAATCACTGGAGAAGGTAAAAATGACATCATTTCTTAATCAAGAGCCGCACCATCTTTCCGGAGGACAGAAACAAAGGGTGGCCATTGCCGGTGTCATTGCCTTAAGGCCGGATATTATTATTCTCGATGAGTCAACATCCATGCTGGACCCAAGAGGGCGTGAAGAGGTACTTGAAACTGTCAGAGAGCTCAAGCGGGATTATCAGATGACCGTCATCTCCATCACTCATGACCTGGAGGAGGCAGCAAAGGCAACCCGCATCATAGTCATGAACAAAGGCAAGCTATATCGGGAAGGCACGCCTGAGGAAATTTTTCAAATGGATGAGGAGCTTGTAAAGCTGGGGTTAGATATTCCTTTTCCTGTGAAGCTTAGCAAGGTATTAAGAGAAAAAGGATTGCCGTTATCTAGACATTATCTATCTGAAGAAGAGTTGGTGGAAGAATTATGGACATCTCACTCCAAAATGTAGAATACCGTTATCAGATTAATACGCCATTTGAACGTCTTGCAATAAAGGATGTCTCCATCGATATTCCATCTGGCACGTTTCTAGCGATCATCGGTCATACCGGGTCAGGCAAGTCGACTGTCCTCCAGCATTTAAATGCCCTGCTTAAGCCGACAGAAGGCCAGGTGGTGATTGGAGACCGGATGATCAACCCGGAAAAGAAACAAAAAAACCTGAAAGAAATCCGGCAAAGAGTCGGAATCGTATTTCAATTTCCTGAGCATCAGCTGTTTGAGGAAACGGTCGAGAAAGATATTTGCTTTGGTCCAATGAACTTCGGAGTTACAGAAGAGGAAGCCAAAAAAAGAGCGCGAGCAGCTATAGGACAGGTGGGCCTGCCGGAAGAAATTTTAAGCAAGTCCCCATTTGACCTGTCAGGCGGCCAAATGAGACGGGTAGCCATAGCCGGAGTGCTGGCAATGGAGCCTAATGTCATTGTCCTGGATGAGCCTACTGCAGGACTCGATCCGCGGGGCCGAAAGGAAATCATGGATATGTTCTACAGTCTGCATGGGACAAGGGGGCTCTCGACGGTGCTTGTGACACATAGCATGGAGGATGCTTCCCGCTATGCTGATCAGATTGTCATCATGCACAACGGTGAAGTCTACAAAAAGGGAACACCGGAAGAAATTTTTTCATCTCCGGAAGGCTTGCTTAAGCTTGGACTCGATGTTCCGGAGGTTGTCCGCTTTCAGCTGAAAATGGAAAAATCACTTAACGTCCGTCTTTCTAGGACGTGTCTGACAATGGATGAGCTGACGGATGAGATTGCTGCTGTGATGAAAAGGGGGACAGCTACATGATGGACAAAATGATTTTTGGGCGCTATGTTCCGGCCGAGTCTGTCATCCATAGGATGGATCCCCGTTCAAAGCTTGTCCTTATTTTCTTATTCGTGTGCATCGTCTTTCTGGCAAATAATTTGCTGACATACGGTCTTCTGACGGTTTATACCTTTCTTATGATTGCTTTATCGAAGGTTCCGATCCGGTTTATCTATACAGGATTGAAGCCGGTCCTTCTGCTTGTTATTTTCACTTTATTCCTCCATTTGTTTTTGACAAAAGAGGGTGAAGTTCTCTTCCGGTTTGGATGGATTACAATCTATGAGGAAGGTTTGAGACAGGGGATTTTCATCTCATTGCGCTTCTTCCTGCTCATTCTGATGACTTCTATTCTGACTTTAACCACAACTCCGATTGAAATTACGGATGGTCTGGAAAGTCTGCTCAATCCATTAAATAAAGTGAAGTTTCCAGTGCACGAACTGGCTTTGATGATGTCGATTTCTCTCCGCTTCATTCCGACACTCATGCAGGAAACCGATAAAATCATGAAGGCCCAGACAGCCAGGGGAGCCGATTTTACAAGCGGGCCGATAAAAGAACGTGTTAAAGCCATTATACCTCTTTTAATTCCTTTGTTTGTCAGCTCGTTCAAGCGGGCTGAAGAGCTTGCTGTGGCGATGGAGTCACGCGGCTATAGAGGCGGGGAAGGCAGAACGAAATACAGGCAGCTTAGCTGGGGCCTGAAGGATACGGCAATGCTCGCCATGCTTGCAGCCCTGGCTCTGTTGTTAATCCTGCTGAGAACGTAATGGGGTGACCTTATGCAAAGATTTAAATGTATTGTGACGTATGACGGCACCCTTTTTGCAGGCTATCAGGTGCAGCCTGGCAAGCGGACTGTGCAGGGAGAGCTGGAACGGGCCTTAAAGAAGATTCATAAAGGAAAAGACATCAGGGTGACTGCCTCAGGCAGAACCGATGCAGGTGTCCATGCAAGGGGCCAGGTGATTCATTTCGATTCCCCTTTGAATATTCCGATTGAAAAATGGGAAATTGCCCTTAATTCCCTGCTGCCGGATGATGTGGCCATCATCGGGACGGAGACAGTGTCAGATGACTTTCATGTCCGTTTTGATGCAAAAGGGAAGGAATATCGGTACTTCGTGCACCGATCCTCCAGGAGGGACCCGTTTAAACGCCAATATGCCTATCAGTACCCGTACCCAATAAATAAGGATGCGATCAGACAGGCGGCAGCGGGTTTAATAGGGACACATGATTTCACAAGCTTCTGCTCCGCCAAGACGGAAGTGGAGGATAAAGTCAGGGAACTCCAGGAGATAGATGTTCTTGAAGAAGGGAACATGATCATCTTCCGATTTAGAGGCACTGGATTTTTATATAATATGGTCCGGATCCTGACAGGCACCCTTCTGGAAGTCGGCTCAGGGGAAAGAGACCCCGAATCCATGCCAGCTGTCCTTAAGGAAAAAAACAGATCAGCTGCAGGAAAAACAGCTCCTCCCCAGGGTTTATATTTGTGGGAAGTTTTTTATTAAGATTATCTGCTGGTGAAGGTGGTATTTTGGTTTTTATACAGAGTTGATTGGAGCGGAGGGCACTTGACTCCTACGGGAAGCGAGGAAAGTGAGAGACCCCGCAGGCGAAGCCGAGGAGGCTCTCATTACTCCCCGTGGAAAGCAAGTGTCCGCAGCGGAAATCAACGGACTCCATTCATAGGGCTAATAGTATTGATAAAGAAAAATCTTATAAAAAATTTGGAAAATCCTAATGAGGAACCGCGAGGGCGCGTTGTAAAGCCAAACGCAAATAAAAAAAGATTTTAAAACAACTAAACCAGGTGTAACATTCGCTTGACAATAGACTGTCAAAGTTATATTATAGCATATGGTATTATTATTAAAACCACGATAAGCCCCGGAACTTATTGTGTCGAATAGATAAACCAAAAAATTGATTATGAATGGAATTATTAGGAGGGAAACTGATGCGTACAACGTTTATGGCGAATGCAAACAATATCGAACGTAAATGGTACGTGATTGATGCTGAAGGCAAAACTCTTGGTCGTCTTGCTAGTGAAGTAGCGTCAATCCTACGTGGTAAACATAAACCAACTTATACACCACATGTTGATACTGGTGATCATGTAATTCTTATCAACGCTTCAAAAATCGAACTTACTGGGAAAAAGCTTACTGACAAGATCTACTACCGTCACAGCATGCACCCAGGCGGTTTAAAAACAAGAACTGCTCTTGAAATGCGTACAAACTACCCTGAGAGAATGCTTGAGCTTGCTATCAAAGGCATGCTTCCAAAGAACTCTCTTGGCCGTCAAATGTTCAAGAAATTACACGTATATGCTGGTAGCGAACATAAGCACCAAGCACAACAACCTGAAGTTTACGAACTTCGTGGATAATTTTTAGGGAGGTTATTAACTTGGCACAGGTTCAATATATTGGTACTGGTCGTCGTAAGAGCTCCGTTGCACGTGTTCGTTTAGTTCCAGGCGACGGTAAAATCATCATCAATGGTCGTGAAATCACAGAATACATTCCTTTTGCAGCTTTACGTGAAGTTGTAAAACAGCCGCTTGTAGCTACTGAAACAGTAAACAGCTACGACATTCTTGTAAATGTAAACGGCGGTGGATACACTGGTCAAGCTGGCGCAATCCGCCACGGCATCGCTCGTGCATTGCTTCAAGCTGATCCTGAATTCCGTCCAACATTAAAGCGCGCAGGACTATTAACTCGTGACGCACGTATGAAAGAGCGTAAGAAATACGGTCTTAAAGGTGCTCGTCGTGCTCCTCAGTTCTCAAAGCGTTAATTATTGCTTACCAAAGCTCTCAGCCATTTTGGCTGGGAGCTTTTTTCTTATTTTATTTAACCTCTGCTCCCTTTATTCCCTGCAGCCCACCCAGCAAGCTGAGGCTTTATTTCGGCAGCGTTGAAAAATTGGAAATTATATTATTGCAAATATCGGGCTGAGAGAGGATTATTTACGATGAGAGAGCCTCAGCGGAGCTTAGACCGTATATGTTAGCGTTTTCATTCACTATCTCGCCCTTATCCTCCCGTCTTTCCCTAATACCCTTGAATCTGTATTTGAGCATGTTACGATAGATAACGTTGATAAAATACGAACGGATATACGAACAGTTTTTCATCTAAAGGAGGATGTCCATGTTAGCCAATAAAACAATCGCATTTTTAGGGGCAGGGTCAATGGCGGAATCTATGATCTCAGGAGTCATTACAGCTGAAAAAATGTCACCTGATCGAGTTTTTGTAACGAACAGGAGCAATGCAGACAGACTGGAAGAGATTCAAGATCAGTATGGTGTATGTGCCATACCGCAAAACGAACTTCCATTTGAGGAAATTGATTTATTTATTTTAGCCATGAAGCCAAAAGGAGCAGAAGAAGCTCTTCGTTCCATTAAAGACAAATTATATCCCGGCCAGGTGATTCTTTCCGTGTTGGCAGGCGTTACAACAGAGTTCATGGAAGAGCATTTAAATCCGGGGCAGCAGGTAGTGCGTGTGATGCCGAATACTTCTAGCATGATTCAGGAATCTGCGACGGCTGTCGTGGCAGGAAAGAATACGAGCATGGCCAATGTGGAAATGGTAAAGGAATTGCTGGAATGCATGGGTGAAGTGTATACCATCGATGAAGACCAGATGGATGTTTTTACAGGATTAGCCGGAAGCGGTCCTGCTTACTTCTATTATCTGATGGAAAATATGGAGCGGGTAGGGGTGCAAAAAGGAATGGATGAAGAGACTGTCCGCAAAATTGTTGCCCAGACGATATTTGGAGCAGCTAAGATGGTGCTTGAAAAGGAAGAAACGCCAACTTCTCTAAGAGAGAAAGTGACTTCTCCTAATGGCACGACCGCCTCAGGACTGGAAGCATTAAGGAGATACAACGGGGGCGAAGCCATCACACAGGCAGTTGAGCATGCCGCCAAACGTTCGAAGGAGATCAGTGAAGAGTTGGAAGGTGCTCTTGTCACTTCCTAAGGGAAATGGATTTACAAGTTCACAGGAGGTATTGGATGTTGATGAAAGAAAAGCAGATAAAAAGAGTTGTTATTAAGATTGGAAGCAGCTCATTAACAAGCATGCACGGGGAGATCAGCCGCAGAAAGCTTGAAAAGTTTGCTGAGCAAATTGTCGAGCTGAAGGATGCCGGCTATGAAACAGCAGTTGTGTCATCAGGTGCTGTTGCAGCAGGATATAGGAAGCTTGGCTGTCTTGACCGGCCTTCTTCCCTTCCGGAAAAACAGGCTGCAGCTTCAATAGGCCAGGGGCTATTAATGGAATCTTACTCAGAACTCTTTTTATCTCATGGCTACGTAGCTTCACAAATCTTGATTACCAGAAGCGATTTCTCTGATGAAAATCGCTATGGCAATATGCATAACACCATGAATGTGCTGCTGGAGCGAGGCATCATCCCGATCATAAATGAAAATGACACGGTTACAGTCGATCGCCTGCGCTTCGGAGACAATGATACTCTGGCTGCAAAAGTGGCTGGTCTGATTGATGCAGATTTACTGATTATTTTATCTGACATTGACGGCCTCTATGACAGCAACCCGAATGATAATCCTCATGCGACTCTTCTGGAGAGGGTTCACAGCATTACACCTGAAATCGAAGCGGCTGCAGGAGGATCTGGCAGTGCTGTAGGAACAGGGGGCATGAAGTCAAAAATCCAGGCAGTAAAAATTGCAATGGCTGCAGGGATTGACTCCTTTTTAGGAAAAGCAGGAACGGAAAATATTTTAATGGAAGCTGTGGAAAACAGAGCGAGAGGCACCTACTTCACGCCGGAGCCGGATGCATTTAATCTGGATAATGAAAAGCAGTGGATTGCGTTCCACTCAGGTCCTGAAGGGAAGGTGACCATTAATTCCCATGGGATAGAAGCCATTGTGGATCATCAGGAAAATCTTTACCGCTCTGATATTCAGGAAGTCAAAGGGCGGTTTAAGGATGGAGCGGTCGTCCGCATTTTGGATGAAGAGGGAAAAGAAATCGGCCTCGGCCGCATTAACTATTCAAACGATCAGTTAAACGCCCATACAGCAGATGAAGAGCTTGAACCGGCCATAGCTCAGGAAACGTTTGTATGCTCACGCGACTTTAAGCTGCCGGCACTTGTTTAAACTTTTTAGGAGGGATTCAATGACTACTGCATCAGCAGTAAAGATAAATAATGTAGAAGAACAGGCAATAAAGGCAAAAAGGGCTGCCAAAACGTTAAGTGTTTTAACAACGGAAGAAAAGAACGAAGCACTCTATATAGTTGCAGAGGCATTGGAAACCGGATATGAATCGATACTTGCAGCTAATAGGGCCGATCTTGAAAATGGCAGGGAGAAAGGATTCGAAGAGGCATATATGGATCGCCTGTCATTATCGAAGGAGCGGGTTTATGAATTTGCAGACGGCCTTCGCCAGGTAGCTGAACTTCCCGACCCGATTGGAGATGTTATGTCGGGCTGGACTTTGGATAATGGGCTGAAGGTGGAAGAGGTCCGTGTTCCGCTTGGTGTCATCGGCATGATTTATGAAGCAAGACCTAATGTAACTGCCGATGCGGCTGGTCTTGCGCTGAAATCAGGAAATGCCATTGTCTTAAAAGGCGGGTCATCAGCACTGAATTCGAATCAGGCTATCGTCGAGATTATACATGAAGCTCTTGAAAAAACAAAGATACCTAAAGAAGCTGTCCAATTCATTGCCACTGCAGACAGAGAAGCGACAAAGCAGCTGTTCACCATGAAAGAGCATATTGATGTCTTAATTCCGAGAGGCGGCGCATCCCTCATTAAAGCTGTAGTTGAGAATGCGACAGTGCCTGTACTCGAAACAGGAGTTGGAAACTGCCATATCTATGTTGATAAAGAAGCAGATCCGGAAAGAGCGATCAATATCCTCATTAATGCCAAAACTGACCGTCCCGCAGTCTGTAATGCAGCAGAAACGCTGATTGTTCATGAAGCATGGCTGGATCAGCATAAAGAATTGCTTGCAGAAGCTCTTAAGAAGCACGGGATTACTGTACATGGTGATGAGGCTGCAGCAGCTGCATTGCCTGATGTTATGCCAGCCGGAGAGAGTGATTGGGCAAATGAATATTTAAGCCTGGACTTAGCTGTGAAAATAGTGAATAGTCTTGAACAGGCCATCGATCATATTGATCAATACGGCACCAAGCATTCTGAGGCGATTATTACCGAAAATGGGGTAACAGCCAAAAAGTTCATGCAGCTGACAGATGCTGCGGCGCTGTATCATAATGCGTCCACGAGATTCACGGATGGAGGCGCTCTTGGCTTTGGAGCGGAAATCGGCATTTCCACACAAAAACTCCATGCTAGAGGACCGATGGGTCTGCCTGCATTAACAACACGCAAATATCTCATGTCCGGAAATGGGCAGATTCGATAAGTTTTTCTAAAAAGCATCAGCTCCGGCTGGTGCTTTTCTAAAAAATAAGAATTAATCCTGAAGTTAGATAACTGTCTAGCTCCAGACGCCATTGGCTCTCTGGTCTAAGGCGTTCCCTTCCAGAAGGAAAGAACACCATCTTACAGGGACCGTCTTATGCTAGTCGTCCCTGGGCAGTCGCCTCCACATTTCGTTCAATCCGTCTAAAAGGTAAAGAACAACCTTTCAGCCGGCTTGTCTTATGCTTGAGGCCCGCAGGACAAGGAAGGCTTCGTTAGTATAAACATCGCACGACCAAAAGCGGCAGCTTTTGGAAGGACGTGGCGGTTTTAGTCTGCGTTCCTTTATAAGCGGGCGCCTTCCGCTTTTCGATAAAAAATTGGCAGCCCAATTGCGGCTGCTTTTTGCATTTCTCTCCCGCTGCAGATAAAGACTATCTACAAGGGGTGAGAAACGTGACTGTCATAACGACGTTCAAAGAGAAAAAAAGAGAAAAACAGATCAAATATGAAAAATCAGTCCTTCGGGAAATTTCGATAAAAGCCTTAAAAGAAAAAGTACAGCAATTTTTTGGTTCTTCCAGATTTGTCTCCGGTCTGATGATGAATGCCGGAATTGAGGAGGCCTGCTATGATGTAGCGATTGAAGCCTATTTGCTGGGGGCAAACTACAGCCGTTTTGGGCGGTATGGCGAATCGCTGGATCAGGTCCGATATAGATGTGAAAAAGAGTATAAGCATTTAGTGGATACACTATATAACTTTTTCCTTTATTGGGGTCATGGTTCGGAAGCTGTTATGAGTGAATCCCTTTATTATATGTGCGAGCAATACGTAAACAGCTGGTGGTCGGAAGGATTCAATAAAGGGGAGAGAAGGCATAAATTGCGTCTCCACTGAAAAGTGATTTTGATCAGACTGCTGTCCTGATCGAAGTTCTAGATCTCCGCCTTGTCCCATATATTGAAATGAGGATAAGCAGGAGGGGACTGATTAGGGCGTATGAAGAAGAAATTAAAAATAGGCGGGTTTGCGATCGGGCTTATCGTCCTTTTTCTTATTTTGCAATATGACTTTACGGATGATGATTCCTGGGAATCGTGGAATCTGCCTTTAACCGGTAAGATCATCTTGCTTGATCCCGGACATGGCGGCCCGGATGGCGGGGCAGGTGACGAAGGGGCACTCGAGAAAGATATTGCGCTGGAAGTATCATTAAAAGTAAGGGATTATCTCCAGGAGCAGGGAGCGCTTGTGCTCATGACGAGGGAGGATGACAGGGACCTCGCACCAGAGGGAACGAGGGGATACAGCCGGAGAAAAGTAGAAGACCTGAAGAAACGGCTTGAAATGATAAATACGTCTAATTCTGATTTTTATGTCAGCATCCACTTAAATTCGATTCCCTCTCCCCGATGGAGCGGTGCGCAGACTTTCTATGCGCCCGGGATAAAGGAAAATGCCAAAGCGGCGAAATTCATACAGGATGAACTCCGCCGCAACCTGGAAAATACGAAGCGAAATTCCAAGCCTTTAAACAATGTATTCATTTTAAAATACGCCAAAAAGCCGGGTGTCTTAGTAGAAGTGGGATTCTTATCAAACCCGGGGGAACGGGCAAACCTGAAAACGGATGAATATCAGGATAAAATCGCTGCCTCCATCTATAATGGAATTATGCGCTACTATACCAATGAAAAAGAATTGACTGAAACATGGGAATGAAAAGGTGCTGAGAAAGTGCCTTTTCTTTTTTGAATATTTTTCCGGTGTGATACAATTAACTGTAAAGAATTTTCAATATGTTATACTGAAATGGAAACGAATTCAAAAGGCGGGTGCAATGTATGTTAACTGAACAGAAAGTCAGAGAAGCTTTGAACGGCTTGAAGGAACCATTTATACATAGAACATTGGGCGAACTTAACGCCATTGAAGAAATTAAAATCAAGGAAGAAAAGAATCATGTCAGCGTTAAGATTCAAGTTGCCAAGACAGGTACAGCTGAACAGCTTCAGCTTCAGACGGAAGTCGTCAATCTTTTAAAAGAAGCAGGGGCGGCGACCGTCGGCATCCGCTTCAGCGAGCTTCCGGATGAAGTGCTTTCACAATATAGAGAGGCAGCGGCGGAAGAGGACAAAGGCCTGCTTTCTCCTGGTAATAAGACGGAATTCATTGCCATTGCCAGCGGAAAAGGCGGAGTCGGCAAATCCACTGTTTCGGTCAACCTGGCTGTATCCCTGGCAAGGCTGGGCAAAAAAGTTGGACTGATCGATGCTGACATTTATGGATTCAGCGTTCCGGATATGATGGGCATTACAAAGCGCCCTGTGGTCAGGGGAGAACGAATTCTGCCGGTTGAACGTTTTGGCGTTAAAGTGATTTCAATGGGATTCTTTGTGGAAGATAATGCGCCGATTATCTGGAGAGGGCCAATGCTTGGCAAAATGCTGAACAGCTTCTTCAATGAAGTTGAGTGGGGTGAATTAGACTACCTTCTTCTTGATTTGCCTCCGGGAACAGGAGATGTTGCCCTGGATGTGCACACTATGCTTCCTTCCTGCAAGGAAATTGTTGTGACAACTCCGCATCCTACCGCCGCATTTGTTGCTGCCAGAGCTGGTGCAATGGCACTTCGAACAGAGCATGAAATCTTGGGTGTTATCGAGAACATGGCCTACTTCGAAAGTCAATTGACTGGAGAAAGAGAGCACGTATTTGGCCAAGGCGGCGGTGAAAAGCTAGCTGATGAACTGCGGACAGAAGTGCTGGGCCAGCTTCCACTACAGCAGCCTGACTGGAATGAGGAAGATTTTGCTCCGTCCATTTATGATAAAGACCATAAGCTTGGTCAAATCTATACGGATATTGCCCGTAAAGTTATCCAAACAATTGAAAGCAAATAATGAAAAAAGCCTCTTCCAAAATGGAAGAGGTTTTCTTCTTATAGGGGTTATGCTCCGCCGCCCTGGCCGCCACCGCCGCCTTGGTCTTCACCCTGGCCGCCGCCTTCACCCCCGCTTTCTTGTCCGCCCTGCTCACCGCCGCTTTTCGTTTCCGCTGCTGCTTTCAGAAGGATGTCCTGAATTTTGGCTTTAAAGAGCGGGCTTTCAAATGTCTCAGTCATTACTTTCTGAATGTGCTCCCGATATTCCTTGCTTTTAAGGACATCTGTAACTTCTTTTTCAAGCTCGGGATCTTTAAGTACTTCTATCATCATCCCCCGGTATTCAGGGTCTTTCATAAGGTCTTTTAAAAGTTGCTCATTTTCCTTTTGCATACTTTTTGCCATGCTTTCGGCAAACTTTGGATCGTCAAAGGACTTCTTCCAAAACTCTGTGCCTTTATCGGAAGTTAAGGTCTTTTCAATGGTCTCACTTACAACCTTTTGGTCCATGACCATCTTTTGCTGCATTTTTTCATCAGCCATCAATTCTTCGAGTGCTTTTTTTCCTTCATCTGTCTTTAATATATCTACAACCATTTTTTTAGTTTGCTCATAATCCATTTGGCCGGCGCCCGATTCCCCTTGGCCGCAGCCTGATACGAAAAACACTAGCGCTAATGGAAGGAGCAAACGGAATGTTTTTTTCATGGTGAAGCTCCTTTCAGAGGTGTCCTTACCTTTAGAATGAAGATTTTCAGCAAATATTATGCGCTGGAAATACAATGCCTAGATTTTTCAAACTTTGGTTGGTACAATCAATAAGAATGAATTTATTTATTATGGGGGAAAAATAAATTGACTAGCCGTAATTGGGTAAAGCTTTTTATAACAACTCTTTTAGTCGGAGGAATAACGACGGGAGTTGTCGGGTTTATTGTGCGCTGGGATGAATTTGCGCCTATTTTTACTGACTTCGATTTCCTGGAGATTCTGTCAGTATTGTTCTGGCTTATCGGTGTAGGATTAATCTTCAGTATTATTAGCCAAATGGGCTTTTTTGCTTATTTGACAGTACACCGCTTTGGATTGGGGATTTTCAAAGGATTATGGAATCCTATTCAAATTGTCCTTATTTTATTTGCTTTATTTGACTTGGTTTATTTCCGCTATAAGGCTTTTGCCGGTGCGGGAGACAGCATGCTTCCGTATGTTGGCGTTGCAGCATTCCTTCTTATAGTCGCTCTTGTGGTCGCAGCAATTAAAACCAAACAGACCAACCAGCATGCCTTTATTCCTGCAGTCTTCTTCATGGTGGTCGTAACCGCCATCGAGTGGGTGCCGGTACTAAGGGTAAACGAAGAAAGCTGGCTATATCTAATGCTGATTCCGTTATTAGTCTGCAACACCTATCAGCTGCTTATTCTTCATAAGCTGAATGAAGATTCTCAAAAGCAAAGAAGCCATATAGCTAAAAAGCCATCCAAATAACGGATGGCTTTTGTTTTATTTAATTTCATTTGTCTTTGTCTCGGCATTCGCAATCATTTCTGAGACGGAAACAAAGCTGAGCCCCTTGGACTCTACATCATTTAAAATGAGCGGAAGAGCCTTGGCTGTTTGCTTGGCAGAATCAGATGCATGCAATAGTACAATATCTCCTTTTTTGGCTTTTGATACGTTCTCTGCAATCCTTTCAACACCCGGATTCGTCCAATCCTTTGAATCGACGCTCCAATGGACAACGGTATAACCCATCCGGTCAGCAACCTTTAAGGTTTTCTGATCAAAATGCCCTGTTGGGGCGCGTACAAGCTTAATGTCTTTAACATTCAGTTTTCTAAATGCCTCCTGCGCCTTTGCAAGGTCCCTTCTGATTTTATCCTCTTCAAGCTCTGTATAATCTTCATAGCCATAGCCCAGAATTCCGATTTCATAGCCTTCTTTCACAATCCTTGAAACTAAATCCGGATGGCGCTCCGCCCAGGAACCGGCCAGGAAAAAGGTCGCAGATTTAACATTCTCTTTTTTAAGGATATCCAATATGGGCTCTGCTTTAACATCCCCCCATCCTATATTAAAGGTGAGGGCAATATCCTTTTCCCCTTTGTATATCGCCTTAGGCCCGTCTTTGGCTGAAAAAGCAGGCAAGTGGACAAAACTCTGCATGAAGAGGAACCATGCCGTGAAAAATGCTGCAATGACAACCAGTGAAATTTGTTTTAAAGACTTACCATTCAATACGTAAAAAAAGTTCATTATCGTTCACCTCGTCCGATACCTTCCTAGTCTCATACCTATGCTGAACTTGTCTCTTCCATGTATAAAAAAATTTATTCATAAAAAAACTTAATTGGAAAAATACTACAAAAAACAAATTGAAAAATGTATTGGAGGCAATCAAAATGATGGGAATGCTTTTAAGCCAAAAAGAGCTAAAAGAAATGGAGTATCTGATCAAGCGGGAAATGGACGAAATATTATTTGATTTAAAAGATGACAGAATCGACCATATTGTCAAAAGAGCGATGGAGGAACGATACAAAATTTTATTTTCCTTATTTCAGCGTATGGCTACGCCAGCAGACTGCCTGAAATACATGCGTTCCCGCCAGCATCATGAAAAGAAGGGGTGATTTTTTTGGGGTGTGAAGAAAAAAACTCTGAAAGGTTGTTGACTTCTTATTGGTATCTTGGTATATTAATAAACGTCGCTGATGACGGAAAGCACCAATAAAAACAACTTAAAAAAAGTTGTTGACGTCGAAGTTGGCATGTGATATATTAAGAAAGTCGCTTCTGAGCGGCGGATTGATCTTTGAAAACTGAACGAACAAACGTCAACGTTTAAATCATTAGTCTTTTTCGAAAAGACAAACGAGCTTAATCAACTCTTATATGGAGAGTTTGAT
>NZ_JBYTDU010000014.1:0-59564 GCF_058791715.1 Cytobacillus sp. EB106-05-05-XG126
GGTATATGTCGAAAAATATTTTTTTGACATCCCACCAACGGGTCAAACCGTTGTTATATCAATATTTATAGAGGGAGGGTGATACAAAAGTGAATTTACCTGCGGTGGACCTTGGGATCATGGCGGAACATTTGAGTACCCATGAAGGGGTCATAAATAAGCTTAAATTGTATTATTCATCAGTACAAAACCCTGTATTAAAAAATTTATTGGGATTAAATATTAAAATGTTAAGAAATCATGTTAGAACAATGCTCAATCTTATCGACCCAGATCGAACACATAAGGTGCTTCTATCCGATATTGATTCAATAAACTGGAACATAAATTTAGGCACTCTCGAAGAATATGAGAAAGATATTGCCCTTGATGCGAGGTCGACCGCCAAACTGATGGGGAGCGATAATTTTAATTCAGCCTTAATGATGAAGGATGATAACGTCAAAAATATCCACTTTCAAATGTCATACCAGGATGTAAGCATGCAAATGATGTATGACCATCTAATAAAACATACTCGTGGAGAATTTATTCCCAGGGTTAGCAAAGAAATGCAGCGTTTGACTCTGCAGCATTATTCCCACGTACAAAATGAATAGCCATCTCATTCGTGCCGGAACCCATTTGATTGCTCCGGCTTTTTTGTGGAGCAATATGTGCATTTTTTGTGCAGTTTAATTCACTATAGAAGTGGTAGAAGATAGATGAACCGAAAATACCATAATCAGGAGGAATGCATATGTTACTGCCTGCTACAGATATGGGGCTTATTGCTACACATTTATCAGCACAAGATGGTTGAATAGCTAAAGAAAAAATGCATGAGACTATCCTTTGAGGAATTAGCTGCCAACTAGCATCTTACGATGGCTTTTACCCTAAAGGATTCTGAAAGCCAAAAGCCTGTAAAAGATCTGGAACCCTACCTAGGATCAGCTGGTCATATGGTAATTGTCAGCAGTGACCTGGATGAATTCCTTCACGTTCATCCAACTGATGAAAAAACGACCGGACCGACCGTTATCTATATGACTTCATTTCCGGAGTCGGGTATTTATAAAATTTGGGGGCAGTTTAAACATAAAGGGGAGTTGCATACCGTCCCCTTTGTCGTGGAAGTTCCAAATAAATCCCTATAATAGTACACTTTCCGTGTGCTTTTATTCTAGAAATTGGTCAAACCCTAGGAAAGGAGAAGTGATCTTGAAACAACGAATTGAACCGAGCAAAGTAATGGCAGCCGATACCAACAAAGCCAGGTTAAAGTTGATCATCATTCTTGCCATTCCTGCCGTAATCGAGAATTTCTTTCAAACCATTCTTGGGTTTGTCGATACTTATTTTGTTTCAAAAATTAGCCTGGCAGCTGTATCAGCGGTTGGTGTAACCAACGCCATTCTTGCCATTTACTTTGCCTTGTTTATGGCAATTGGCATTGCAGCAAATGTACGGATTGCAAACTTTATGGGAGCGGGTTTCCACGAAAAAGCGCGTCATATCTCCCAGCAATCGATCGTCCTTTCCATCGTTTTTGGCTTGATTACAGGACTCTTAACCTTAATATTTGCCGAAGCGCTATTAAGATTGATGGGGATTGAAGAGGAAGTTTTAGAGCTTGGGGCTTTATATTTTAGAATTGTCGGAATTCCGTCTGTATTTATGTCACTTATGTTTGTAATGAGTGCAATCTTAAGAGGAGCCGGTAATACTAGGTCCCCGATGATTGTTAGTATTGTAATAAACATCGTAAACGGAGTTCTTGATTACGTTCTAATATTCGGGTTTTTGTTTATACCGGAAATGGGCATTGTGGGTGCCGCAATCGCTACAGTTTTTTCCAGAATTGTTGGAAGTCTGTTCCTTGTCTACTATATCAATCGAGAAAAAGTGCTCAAGTTTCGCCAGGATTATTGGAAGCCAGATTTGACGCACCTTAAGGAACTTTCTACACTTGGTGCCCCGGCAGCCGGCGAAAGATTATTAATGCGTGCCGGTCAGATCGTTTACTTTGGGTTTATTGTGGCGCTGGGGACCAACTCGTTCGCGGCACATCAGATAGCAGGTAATATTGAGGTGTTTTCCTACATGATCGGTTATGGGTTTGCGACAGCGGCAACCATTCTGGTCGGGCAACAGGTCGGAGCAGGAAGATATGAAGAAGCTAAAACATACGCAAAACTATCTACCTATTTTGCTTTCATATCAATGACCATTCTAGGTATTCTTCTATTTTTCCTTGGGGAATGGACAGGCAGTTTCTTCACAGAAGATCAGGCGGTCATCTCGAATATCGATACCGCGCTTAAAATTTCAGGTGTGTTTCAGCCCCTGCTGGCAATTCTCCTAGTCATGACAGGAGCTTTCCAAGGGGCAAACAATACAAAGTTTCCCATGTATATTACAGCCATTGGCATGTGGGCCGTCCGCACCGTATTGGTCTACGTGCTTGCCATCATGCTTGACTGGGGTTTGGCAGGTGTATGGATTGCCATAGGCATTGACATTGGACTGAGAGCCATTATCCTGTTAATTCAATTCAAACGAGATAAATGGATGGAGCTTGAAAAGGCACCTGAACCAAGAACAGAATGTGATCCACAAACAACAAAGGAAGATTTGCCAGCTTGTGCAAATAGTTATTAATAATTTCTCTAGGGTAAGTAACTCCCTAATGGATAAAGATACATTTGAATTTTTTTAAGAGGTGATATTTAATGAAACCCTATGTTAAATTTGCAGGAATGGTTACGGTATCCACGATTGTCATGTTTATCTTTAAATATTTCAGTACATTTAAGTTAGATCACGTTTTTTTCAGTGAAACAAGAGCTTATATGGCTCTTTTAATGGGCGCAACAATGGCTGTTATTATGCTGGTATTTATGCGTAACATGTTAAAAAACCGGAAACTAAATATAGGAATTGCTGCGGGAAGTGTGATTGTTTTCTTTGTTTCAATATATCTGTTGAGGAGCCAAACCTTGGTTGATGATGTGGATTATATGGAAGCTATGATCCCTCACCATTCCATTGCCATATTGACCAGTGAACGAGCGGAGATATCAGATCCAAGGGTTAGAAGCCTTGCTGATGAAATTATAAAAGCCCAACGCAAGGAGATTTCAGAAATGAAAAGTTTGATTAACGACCTTGAAGAAGACTAAAAGTACAAAACACAAAAAGCCTTTTAAAGAGGCTTTTTGCGTTTTTAGATTCAAATATTTAACTGCGCGCCTATACACCAACAAAAAATAATGACAAACGGGGCAGGTTAGTAAAAGAAGAAAAAATTCTTAATGATTATTAGACTCATACTGTGACAGTAGAAAAACATCGGAACTATTGTGAAGAAATGTACCTAAACTATAGGGTGCTTTTGTTCAATAATCTAAATCAATAGTGAGCTAATAATATGCAAGTTCTTAATCAAAAGTACATATTTCTGGCTTTATTTCATATAAAAAACATACTTCCATAATCAGCATTTTTGTTATGTCAGATATACTAACTACTAATAAAAAACATGTAAAACTGAAGGTCTTCATATTTTCTTGACATCTTTTTAGTAAATTTAAGTCTTAAAGCTGCGCAAAGTATTTTTTTATATTCATGCCCTCACACTCCTGCTGAAAACTTCCTTATAAAATTAATCATAAAATCACGATAAATATTGTGATATCGCCTATTTTCAGAAAGATTAAATGTATTTAGGAGGCGTTCAAAATCAATGTACTGAAATGGAGTATACTTGTGTCGGGATTAGGGGTAATGCTATTAGGGTGCTCAAAAGACCAGAATTACAATGAAGGATTTAGTTACACTGAAGTTACTGATAGAAATATAGAGCATATTCACGGTATAGGGTACACAGAGGAAAAAGAGGAACTCTTTGTTGCTACTCATTCAGGTTTATTGAAATTTTCAAAGGGACGCTGGAATGAATCCACAACCAATAATCATGATTATATAGGATTCCAAGCAACGTATGATGGATTTTACTCGAGTGGTCATCCAGATTCGGATTCTGATTTTAAGGATCCTCTTGGCCTAATCAAAAGTACGGATAATGGAAAGACATTAGAAAAATTAGCATTTTACGGGGAATCGGATTTCCATCATATGGCGGTTGGGTATTACAGCCGTGCGATTTATGTAATAAATGAAGTCCCCAATTCTAAATTATACACAGGTATCTTTTTTTCGAAGAACAATGGTGAAACTTGGGAGTTAAGTGAACTGAATGGTCTAACTTCTAAATCAATTTCTAAAATTGCCACCCATCCAAAGGAGGCTGCACTGGTTGGTATTTCTACAAAAGATGGCCTTTTTTATTCGACAGACTTTGGTGACAACTTTCAGCTAATAAGTAAAAAAGATATGATAACATCCCTATACTTCGAAGAAGAGACTCTTCTCTTTTCCTTAATAGAAGATGGGAATGCTCAATTGTATGAGTTAGATTTAGCTACTAGAATGAAAAAAAAATTCCTGTTACCCGAAATAAGTGAAAACGATGCAATCATTGAAATAACTTCTAACCCCTTAAATAGAAACGAAGTAGTGTTAATTACACAGACAAATGATATGTTCCTAACAATAGACAGAGGGCTTAAATGGCAACAAGTTGTGACCAAAGGAAAATTGGATGGTATCAGCTGAAAGTAGGCAAACGTACCTTTTGAGTCTAAGAAATAGAAACATCCAACCACAGAAAATAGCAATAGAAATAATATTCAGAAAGATTCAAATGCTTGAAGTGGAATTGAATCTGTGTTCCTTACTATAAACATACTGGAAGAATGCATTTCCTAGATTCCCGTCGTTTCTCCCTCAAAAAGGGTTGGTGACTATTCCTAAATTTTAGTGCTTTTTCTTAAGTCCCCTAGGAGACAAACTGAAATTGATACGTCTTAGCGAATTCGATAGATTTCAATAAAGATCCAATTAATATAAAGTGCCACATAAGTTAAATTTTTTTGTTACCATGAAAGAAAAATGAAAAAAGGAATAAAGCTGGTGAAAAAAATGGAGAAAACGATTTTAGTGGTCGATGATGAGCGTGACATTGTAAAACTAATTACAGAAAGCTTAAAGTTTGAACAATTTAATGCAATACGAGCTTACTCTGGAAAAGAAGCTTTATCTATACTGAAAGAAAACAAGATTGATTTTATTGTTTTGGATATCATGATGCCAGAAATGGACGGTTTAGAAGTATGCCGAAAAATTAGAAAGGAATACAACATTCCCATTCTATTACTAAGTGCACGCAACAGAGATATGGACAAGATTATTGGACTGGAAATTGGTGCAGACGATTATATGACTAAACCTTTCAGCATTCAAGAGCTTACCTCACGCATAAAAGCTCATTTCAGAAAGGTTGACCGTCTATTTCAGGAATGGAGTGGTCTTAGGCACGAAAAGGATATGAACTTTCAAAGTTCAAACTCGCCGCTCATATTAAATGATAAGTCGTTTGAAGCTTTTTTGAATCATGAAAAGCTCGATTTATCGACAAAAGAATTTCAAATTTTATCCTTTCTGATGAATCATCCAAATAATGTCCTCACACGTGAACAAATTTATGATAGCGTCTGGGGAGACGAGTACGGAGAATTAAACACTGTCACGGTTCATATAAAAAATATCCGCAAAAAGATTGGCGTAGAGTATGATTTTATCAAAACCGTCTGGGGTGTCGGGTACAAATATATTGAAGGGAATAGATGAACATGAAGCTAAAAACCAAGCTTCCGTTACTGTTTCTCTTAATATT
Organism: Cytobacillus sp. EB106-05-05-XG126; assembly: GCF_058791715.1. Taxonomy (NCBI): domain Bacteria; kingdom Bacillati; phylum Bacillota; class Bacilli; order Caryophanales; family Bacillaceae; genus Cytobacillus; species Cytobacillus sp. EB106-05-05-XG126. Next base: position 5,780 of record NZ_JBYTDU010000014.1, read on the forward strand.
TTTGCTAATGTTTCTGCTGATTGCAGCCTTTTTTGTCTTATATATAAAATCGTTATTTTCAGATGAAGGGCACGCGTTGCTAGGAAATATTTTTAGTCCGGTTCATTTTCAAATGCTTTTACTTCTTAGTTTTTTAATGGGATTGATATTTGTTGTTTTAACCATATTTTTTCACTTTAACATCACTAAACCGATCGAAACCCTCAATTCGAGGCTAAAAAAAGTAAATATCGGTAACTCCCGAACCCCATTGCATTCAAGAAGAAAGGACGAAATCGGGGACCTGTATAATCATTTCAATGAGATGGAAGAAAGATTATACCAGGCTCATAGGGAACAGGTTGATATGATCGCTGCTATCGCTCATGATTTGAAGACCCCATTAACTTCGATAACAGGATTTGTGGAACTACTCTCCATGCAAAAGAATCTAACTAAAATGGAAACACAGGATTATTATGAGCTTATTATGAAAAAATCAAGACACATGGTGGAGCTGATAGAAACTTTCTCTATGTATACCAAGAATGAGGCTATAGTTGAAACCATTGATATGAGACCGATGGAGGCTCATAGATTGTTTGAAAATATTGCAACTGAATATGAAACCGAATTATCCGGATTCAATTTCAGACTTACATGGAAGCAGAGGTTCAATTCGAACCAAATCATATGTATTAATGAAAACATGATACGGCGCGTATTTGGTAATCTTTTTAGCAATGCTGTCAGATACGGTAACAAGAAAGACCTTCATGTCTATTTGACCGGTTATGCGCAGGATAGTTATTCATATTTTCAAATAGAGGATAATGGTGTTGGAGTGCCATCTAAGGATCTATCATCGCTGTTTCTTAAATTTTTTACAGTAGATAAGTCTAGACAAATGGATAATCAAGGCTCCGGATTAGGTCTTTCCAGTTGTAAATTAATAATTGAACATCATGGCGGGCAAATTCATGCTTTTCAATCAAATCATGGAGGATTGGGAATCCGTTTTACACTTCCACTTAAAATATAAGAATCTTTTCTGGAAAACTTTCGGTTGAAACTGAAAGTTTTTTTGGTAAGTAACTTCATACTTTTTTATATTTTTTATAACTTTTTATTTTCATATTATCAGCGTTTTAGTTTTCTCATTTACAATAAGTTTGCAAGTATGGTTATGGAACTAAGTAGGATTTTAGAAAAAGAATTCATTACATCTAAGCAGGAGGAAACCTAAATGAAAAAATCACCAGAAAACGATAATGGCCGGAATGTGACTAAAGAGCCGCCGCCAATGCCACGTTGGGTAAAGGTATCTGGGATCATCGTCATCGCCCTGGTACTATTGTTTGTTATAAAGGTGTTTTTTGGAAATGGTGACCACGGCCCTGGTCGCCACTTACCTATGGGTGAACCAACCGAACAGACAGAGCAGGGGACAGCCCAGTGATGACCATGACACCCCGCATCCGTAAATTCGCGCTTACCACACATATCACTGCGTCTGTCGGGTGGCTCGGAGCGGTCATTGCTTACCTAGCTCTCGCAGCCGTTACTCAGATCAACCACGATGCACAGATGGTGCGTGCAGCCTATCTAGCATTAGATCCGATCACCAGCTACGTCATCGTCCCAATGTCCTTCGCTTCGCTGTTAACGGGAATTGTCATGTCCCTTTTCACGCATTGGGGATTGTTTAAGCACTATTGGGTGGTTTTCAAACTTCTTTTAACTGTCTTCGCTACCATCATTTTGCTTGGTTTCACACAGACACTTAATAAAATGATCAGTTTAGCAGCAGATCCGACAACATCGATTCTTGACCTCCGTACAATGGGGGCTGGTATGAATCATGCTGTTGGAGCCCTATTGGTGTTGCTCATTATTACAATATTATCTGTCTACAAGCCTAGAGGCACAACCCGATATGGGTGGCGTAAGGAGCAGGAGAAGCGCAATTTGCCAAAACCGTGATGTAGTCTAGTAGGTGCTACCAACTTAAGTCAAATTTATTTAGTTGTTAGATAAAATGTTCAACATAAACCATTACTAGATAGGCAATCGAGTAGGAGGGGGTGACTAACCCCCGACCTCTCACACCACCGTACGTACCGTTCGGTATACGGCGGTTCAATTAAGTTTGACGTAGAAATTCATATCTTTGATATAGACTTTTAAGCCCTCGATTACTCCAGTAGGAGTTATCGAGGGTTTTGTGTAGGATTGGACTAGAGGCTATTCTCCAATATTTCTTTCTGGAGTTTCCCCATTCGTATGCCTTTTGGTCAGTGACACCTAGACCTTTGAGTTTTCTTACTCTTGTCCTCGGTTTCTTCCATTGTTTCCATTCAATCATACGAAGTCTTCTTCTAATCCACTCATCGAATTCTTTAAATTTACTTGGTGTATCAGCCAATGCAAAATATCCACACCATCCCGTTAGATATTGATTTAGTTTCTCGATTCTAACTTCCATAGGAATTGCTTTAGAACGGGAGGTTAACTCCCTTATTTTAGTTTTAAGCTTTTTGATACTTTCATTTGCTATTCGAACCTTCGGTATCTTATTAAACGTAAAGCTAAAGCCAAGGAACTTTCGTTTCCACGGGCGATCTACCGCTGATTTTTCTCTATTTACTTTAAGCTTTAATTTCTGCTCAATGAAGCATGTAATCGAGTTCATCACTCGTTCTCCAGCTTTCTTCGATTTCATGTAAATATTACAATCATCGGCGTAGCGGACAAACTTGTGACCTCTCTTTTCTAGCTCTTTATCGAGCTTATCCAGAAGGATATTCGAAAGAAGAGGGCTCAGAGGACCTCCTTGTGGTGTCCCTTCTTCTGCATCATGGACTACACCATTTATCATGATTCCTGCTTGGAGATATTTCCGTATCAATTTCAAGACCAATCGGTCTTGGATTTTACTTGCCATTATCCCCATCAATTTATCATGATTCACTTTGTCAAAGAATTTCTCCAAGTCCATGTCAATCACCCATCTATAACCTTCACTTATAAATTCCCTTGCTTTACGAACAGCGTCGTGAGCTCTTCTTTTTGGTCTAAATCCATAACTATGTTCTGATAAGGTTGGGTCAAAAAGCGGGGTTAGAACTTGGGCGATGGCCTGTTGGATGAACCGGTCTGTCACGGTAGGTATTCCTAGTAACCTTACTCCACCGTTCGATTTCGGGATTTCGACTCGACGGACTGGGTTAGGTTGATAGGTACCTTTCCTTAAAGAGTCACAAAGGGTGTCCCAGTTCTCATAAAGATGTCTTCGTAGGGATTTTACGGACATTCCATCTATGCCGTGACTCCCTTTGTTCTTCTCCACACGTTTAAGTGCTTCTATTAAGTTTTCCCGTGACAGAATCAGATCCATTAACATGTGATATTTCCTTTCGACGTGAACGTAGAAATCTAATTATGTTATTCCTGCTCCACCCTCATGAAGTCCCCTGTGGAATTCACCACTTCCTCCTTCAAGTAAGTCCTTTCGGATTGTCTGCTTCTACACAGGAATTGTATGCCTAGTTCTCGTTCTTCCTAATTGTTCAGTCCTTCCCTTACCGTCTCGAGAAGGTAAGGTACTATGACCTCTGCTGACTTCTGGTTGTTCAGCTACCTATTGCTAGATAGGTTACCAAGTGTGCTTGGCGTTCCAACCAGACCTCCCCGGGTAAGAGTACAGTCTTTCCCTCCATCTATCTGCTCCATTTACTCTGTACCACCTTCGGCAGTAAGGACTTTGTTTTGTAATGCAAACTCATCCAATGGTACCTAGCCTTATATGAAGTTCGTGTTCCTCAGACCGGAGGTTTGCCGCTCGCTTCCTTCAGATTCCGCGTCACCGCAGACACCCTTGCGTTAAGCTAACCACTACTACTGCCTTCATGGCTCGGGACTTGCACCCTATAGACTGCACCCATGCCGGGCGCACATCTAAAAACCTAACACAGGCAGTGTTAGGTTTATCTATAATATAAACCAATACCTAAAGGGGTTAGTGAAATTTCTTGAATTGCTCATTTCCATTCAACTCATTCTGTGAGTCTGCCGCTCTGTTATTGAAAATGTTAAATCCTCATCCCAACGCCTCTCAGTCAAATAAAAAATCTCTTATTAATAAAGTAAAATTCACCTTTCATATTCTTATGCAAATTCTCCATTGCGGGTAGATATATAGGATTCTCCTATCGACTAATGCAGGGAGTATAGAATCTGGCATAGAGATGCATTTTTTTAAATAGTAGTAATGTTGAAATAAAATCTTAATTATAATTAGAATGAGAATTGAAAATAAAAAAAGAGGTAAGTACTAAATTTGATTCCCCAAATAATACACCATTTGGAGGGGTATGTATGGGATTTAAAAAATACTTTGCTTGTCAATCTAGAAGTCCCAAAGGTTTCATTGGTAAGTTAATGGGTAAGTTGATGAATAATATCAATGCTCCGATGAATGAAAAGACAATCCAATTACTCGATATTGAAGAACAGGATCATATACTAGAAATAGGTTTTGGTAACGGAAAATATATTGCAGATATTATTAAAAGAATAAAGGGAACTCATGTGTGCGGTATAGATTATTCTGATACAATGGTCCAGGCTGCAACCAAACTCAATAAGGCTTTCATCAAGCAGGGGAGAGTACAGATCAAACAGGGAGATATAGAAAAAATTCCTTTTGACGATTCGATGTTCAATAAAATATTTTCAGTGAACACGATTTACTTTTGGTCTCGTCCAATTCTTGCCCTACGCGAGATAAGAAGAGTGCTCAAGCCGGGAGGTAGGTTGGTCATTTCGTTTCGTTCCAGGGAGATAATGACGGAAAGAGCATCTGATGACTATGATTTTAAATTATATACTCCAGCAGCAGAGGAAATCGAGAACTTACTAACAAAAACCGGTTACTCAAGTATCAGGATAGAACATTTTATCGACAAGTCCATAGACTATTATTGTGTAATAGCGGAAAAGCAAGGTACCGACTAGTCAAAAGTTATTGGCGATCCAGCTGCTAGGTGGGTAAGAGAGTCTAGATAAGGATGCGAAACCTATTGAAGCAGGCCTATATTCCGTACTTTTCAATTTGGTATATTTAATTACAATTTGTATTTATGGGTAAAATACAAATAGATAAGTCGAATATAAAGGAGAGATAAACTTGCAAAAATTGCAAATAGAATTATATTCAAGACCAACATGACTGGATTGTAAAGAAGCGAAGGAGTTTCTTTCGCAGCACGATATTAAATACATTGAATATGATTTGACCCAGGTCCCTGATAAAGAGGAGGAAATGATAGAAAGAACGGGTTCACGAATTGTACCTACTTTTGTAATAAAAGATAAAAGACTTCCCGGTTTTATTAAACGCCCTGAGATTTTTATTGGTTTCGAGGTAAATAAGGACAAAATTGTAAAGTTACTAAATGTGCAATAATATAAATTAAAAAACAGATAAGCATGTAGATAAGGATTTAGAATTATAAGTTTTTGACTGAAATTAGAAACTAATAAATTTTATTTAACCTCAAGCTCTTTTATTCAAAATTTTAATAGTTACACAAACAAGTTAATATATTATAAAGGACCGCCAATAGGTGGTCTCATTTATTTTGTTTAGTGTTGAGTTTAATTTAGTTAGGCATTTAAGATAAAAAACATAATGTTTCTATTCAATTAAGGCAATGGGGGATTACCATACAACTATTCGTATAATAACTATTTTACGAATAGTTATAATCGACATGTAAACAAGGGCCTGCTATAATTAATATACTTAGTATTCTTTATATTTTTGAATAAGAAATTAATTAGTTTATTATCACGATGAAATTATACATAATTGGAGTTATACCATCCGACATTTTCCACCTTTAAAGTTAAAGATCAATCTCAGGATTTTTAGTAAAGGAGCGGTTTAAATATTGAATCCACACCTTGAAGAAACCATTATAGATGTACTACGTGAAAAATTATCCCCCGATTGGATAGTTATATTTGGTTCAACTGTCAGTGGAAATACCCATAAGGAAAGTGACATTGATATTGCATATTTGGGTGACACAATAAAAGCGGATAAATATCAAATATTCATGATTGCTCAGGAATTAGCAGCAAAACTCAACAAAGATGTGGACCTCATTGATTTAAACCAGGCCAGCACAGTATTTCAAGCCCAAATAGTTCAATCCGGAACAACTATTTATTGTACCAATGAGCACAAAAAAGCTGAATTTGAAGTTAGAGTATTAAAAATGTATGCGAAGCTAAACGAGGAGCGATCAGAAATTTTAAAAAAAATTGACGAAAGCGGGACAATTTATGAAAAGTGATGTAATTTTAAACAAAATAAATATAATTGAACGCTGTATTAAACGAATACACGAAGAATACGACAAGAACCCAAAAAATCTAGAGAATTATACAAAGCAAGATTCCATTATTTTAAATCTACAGCGGGCTTGTGAGGCAAGTATTGACTTGGGTATGCACATAGTAGCTGTTAAAAAGCTGGGACTCCCACAGCAAAGCCGGGATGCCTTTACCCTATTGGAATCTGAAGGTATTATTCCCTCCTCTCTTTCAGATAAGATGAAAGCTATGGTTGGATTTCGTAATATCGCGGTTCATGATTACCAAGAAATCAATTTAGTGATCCTTCAAAAGATACTTGATAATCATTTAGTGGATTTCTTTGAATATACAAAAACCATTTTAATGCACTGATCTAGTTTTAGATAATATTATTATGTAAATTACTATTCGTAATAATTGTATTATACGAATATTTATTCCATTTTTTTACATCCATTGATCATACAGTTCTTTTCTTGCCTCATGATATAAACGAGCATACAGCTGTGTTTGGTGCGGACCATTATGCCCTAAAAGAACCTGTATACATGCTAAGGGCATCCCCTTCCGTGCTAAATGCGCAGCAAATGTATGGCGTAAGGTATGTGGTGAAATGTGAGTACCCAGTTTTTTGGTATAGCTTTCAAATTTTAATTGGATGGTACGCGGACACACCGGACCTGTGCCTTTTGAATTCACAAAAACAAATGGAAGTGTGTCCTCACGTGTATCTAAATAGGCTCTCAGATGTTCCGCACACTCTCGTGTAAATAGCACAATCCGCTCTTTTTTACGTTTCCCTTTTGGTACTGTTATCATTCGTTCCTTCCAATTTATACTCAACTTTTTCATGTCTACTAACTCCATAAGGCGCACACCCGTGGAATAAAGCATTTCAATAACAGCTTTTTCCTCTAGCTTTCCTTTTACTAATTGGCGTAGCTGAAACAGTTCATCCCGCTGCAGATAGCGGGGCAATTTGTCCTCCACTTCTGGAAAAGGAATGTTTTTCACTGGATTTTTAGCAAGAAGACCTTCTTCTGTACAGTACTTATAAAACAGCTTGATGCCAGCGAGCTTACTTTTCACAGTAGCAGCTTTATATTCTTTTGATTCTAAGGATGCCATCCATCTTCTAATATCTCTGGAATTAATTTCAGAATAGGGTTTATCACCATAGGCCATTAGCTGTTCCACTGCTAATATATACATGTTTACAGTCTTTTCTTCTAATCGAAAACTATATTCGTCTTTAAACTGCTTCAAGCTAATTTCTGAAGTTATCAAATCTAATACTCCCTATCCCATATATTTTCGGTAAAGTGATATGATTTCTCTTTTGGGAAGTCTGGCATAGATTTGAGTAGTGCCCACATCACTATGGCCCAATTCATCCCCAATAAACGATAAATCAGCCCCTTTAGCCAATAATTCTGTTGCAAATGTATGCCGTAATCGATGTGGGTGCAAGGTGGTACTCAACTCCGCTCCAGTTCCTAGCTTTTTGATAAGAAGCTGGATTGGCCGAACATCTAACCGTTTACCTGAAGAGGTTGCAAAAAGCGCATTTGGAGAATTATGACCTGCTGCTAGATACCGTTCCAATAAAAGAGCACACCTATCCGTAAAATGTACATAGCGGATTTTCTTTCCTTTTCCAACTACTCGTGCTGTACGGTTCTCAAGATCCACATCTTCCCGATTTAAGTTGCTTACTTCTCTTACTCGGCAACCGGTTGTCAGCATAAATTCCACCAGCGCTTGATTGCGAAGAGTGGTTATTTCACTGTAATTGCGAATTTTAGCGATTTCCTCTTTTTCCAAATACTTAGGAAGTGGTTTTGGCAGTCGAGGAAACCACCGGCTCTTCATTGGAGAACAGTCCACATAACCCTCCTGCACGCAAAACTTATAAAATGAAGAAAGAATACTTAAGCGAAGTCTCAGCGTTGCTTCGCTAAAATGTCCTCCATTCTTTTTAAACCAATCCAGAATTGTATTTGATGTCAAAGTAGTATACGGTTCTTTCACGTCCCCAAAGAAATACTCTAAAAATCTGCGATAGGCCGTGACCGTTACCTGGCTTCGGTTCGATACCTTTAAACTTAATAAATATTCTCCAACGATATCTTGATTGCTTTCATTCGGTAAGTCTTTAGTCAACTCCCAATACTTGTTCATTCTATTCACCTCTAGTGGTAAAGATCATATTGCTTTTTACGCGCATGTTCCATTAACCGTGTATAAATACGGGTACTATTAATATCCACATGGCCAAGCAGATCCTGAATGTAACTTTGAGGCATATTTTTCTCTGCTAGGTGTGCTGCAAATGTATGGCGCAGCGTGTGGGGAGTTACCCTAAAGCCAAGAGTTTTAGAGAAACTGCGAAAGTTTTTTTGTATATATTCCCGGTGTAGCTGCCCTCCTCTTCGATTTGCAAATAAAAACAGGCTTTTCGTTTCTCGCTTGTCCAGGTATATTTTTAATCGTTCAGCACAATCGTGGGTAAAAAGGACAAAGCGTTCTCTGTTTCCTTTTCCTTTTCGTATCCATATTTGCCGGGTGTCCCATTTAATATCTTCCAGCTTTATTTGTAATAGTTCACTAACCCTTACTCCAGTAGAATATAACGTTTCTATGATAGGACGAAACTCGTTATTATTTCTTGTTAATTCTTGCAGCAGGGCTACTTGACGTCTGGTTAGATAGTATGGAAGAATATCATCATTTTTTGGCGTTTTTATTGTTAGCACTGGACTTTTCTTAATAAGATTCTCTTCCATACAATATTGATAGAACGATTTCAAACCCGATAGTTTAATATGAATTGTACGTTTTTTATTGCCTCTTTCCTCCATTGATGCTAGCCATGCTCTTATATCTGCTGCTTTGACCTCGTCAAAATTCTTTCCGCAAAAGATAAAAAACTGTCTAAGAGAAAGCCTATAGCTTCGAATGGTTTCTTTACTAAACCTAGATTGATGATCATCAAAAAAGGTCTCTAGTACAGTCAGTTTCAACGTTATCTACCCCATTTTATTTTGATAAGCTATAATCATATCCTCTGTCAGGATTCGTGCATAAATACGTGTTGTATTTAAATTTACATGCCCCAGTTGATCTGCAATAAATTCAAGTGTTGCACCCCTTGCAAGCGTATTGGTGGCAAATGTATGTCGACAACAATGTGGATATAATGATTGCTTCATTCCAGCCCTTTTGCCAAGTTTCCTTATGATGTAATAAATCGCTTTTGTTTGAATACGCTGGCCCGAATTATCCAAAAATAAGGGTTCTATCCCCTTGCTGCTTCTTGTTTGTAAATAATCACACAATGCAATGGCACACTCCTCTGAAAAGTGCACCCTTCTAATTCTCTTTCCTTTTCCCGTTACCTCAGCCGATCTATTTTCTAAATTGACATCCTGAATTGATAGCCTGGAGATTTCTGAACTTCTGCATCCTGAAGAAAATAAAAATAAAATCAGTGCCCGATCACGAGGAGGCACATTTTCAGCTGTAACTTTCACCTTGGCAAACTCCTTCTCATTTAAATACTTTGGTAAGGGCTGTCGGATTTTGGGTCTCCATCTTTTTTTAATTACAATATTTCTTATGTATTCTTCTGCGAGGCAAAATTGTAAAAATGAAGACAGTGCTGATAAATAAACATCAACAGTCTTTTCTTTTTTTCCATAGGTAAAATGATTTAAATACTCTTTCACATCTTCAGATGTTAAGAGATTTAAAGGAATTGTACACATGGTAAAAAAGCGTTCTAAAAACCAACGATAGTTTTTAATTGTTCGTTCAGCTTTATTCTCAAGTTTTAAACTCAACAAATATTCATTCATGATAGTTCTCATTGACTCATCTTTAAGGCTACTTTTCCAATATTGACTTATTTCTTCCATCCTTTCACCTCCTTTCTAGTATCATTAATCATATGTAATAATCTTTAACAAGAAGATTCTTTTTTATACCATTAATTCCAATCGGAATAATAAGATAATTTCATTTAGGAGGAAAACCTGAAACCGATGCTAAAGCTTCAAATCTATCCTATAACTCCAAGATTCTTTTTTAAAAAATACTAGTCCAATAAAAAAAGGCTGCCAAAGTATCCATGACAGCCTTTTCTTCCTATTAGATTCAATTATTTGTTTTCAATTTCTTTTGACATAAGATAATTATACTCAGAACGGTCTACCGGTACAAAATTCTCAGGAGTATAGAAGCGCAGCAAATCTCCATTAACAACCTTATCCGATAAATCAAGCTTTTGTTCAGCAATTTCCTTATATTTTCTTGCTTCATCTAATCTATTTTCTTCCAGCAGCTCGCCAGTTGCTGAATCATAGAACTTACCGTCTACAGATGTGAAATTTGAGCTTACAAAGTCTCCATTTCTGAACGGAATAATGTCATCATGCTGATTAGATAAAATATCAGTTCCCATGTGGACATATTCTTTTGTATCCATTCCAAGCAAATGAAGCAGGGTTGGAAGCAAATCGATTTGTCCTGCATACTCGTGATTAACTCCGCCTTCCATGCCGGGTACACGAATAAATAAAGGAGTGCGCTGAAGTCCTGCACTTTCAAACGGTGTTACCTCTTTTCCAATGACTTCTTCCATTGCTTTGTTATGGTTATTCGATATTCCATAATGATCGCCATACATAACAATAATAGAGTTATCGTATAATCCTGACTCCTTTAAATAAGTAAAGAATTGTTCGAGTGCTTCATCAGCATATCTTGCTGTCTGAAAGTAGTTATCTACTGTTTTGTTCCCCGTTGTGTGCTTCTCTATAGTTGCTTCATCTTCATCGATTGTGAAAGGAAAATGATGCGTAACCGTAATAAAGTTTGCATAAAAAGGCTGCGGCAAGGCTTCTAAATATGTCATGGACTGTTCAAAGAATGGCTTGTCCATTAACCCATAGTCAGCCAGATCAACCGGGTTCATCTCATAATAGCTGGAATCATAGAACTTGTCATATCCCAATGATTTATATATTTCATCTCTGTTCCAAAAGCTCCCCGTATTCCCGTGAAACACTGCAGATGTATATCCGCGTTGCTGGATTAATATTGCTGGAGCCGCCTGATAGGTATTTAATCCTTTTGTTGTAAACGCTGAACCTTGAGGTAATCCGTAAAGTGAGTTTGCTACCATAAATTCAGCGTCTGCAGTTTTACCTTGAGCTGTTTGGTGAAAGAAGTTATCAAAGTATTGTGTATTTCCTTCTTTAGTTAAGGAATTTAAAAATGGTGTAACTTCTTCTCCATGCAGTTTGTAATCAATAAGGAAATTTTGAATAGATTCCATGTGCACATAAATCACATTCATTCCTTTAGCAGCACCAAAGTAGTTCGGATTGGGCTCCGCATAATTCGATTTTGTGAAATTGGTAATTTCCGTAATATCATTGCTGTCTGCAAAAACTCTCTGTGCAGTAGCTTTCGTACTTTGCACAGCATCATATATAGTATAATTGTACATGCCGAGATATTTTACTATATAGTTACGGTCAAACCCTCTTGTTAATAATTGCGGACGGTCCGCTTCTGCAATGGCCAGATTTATCCCTGATATACTTAAGGCAATGAGCAGCAAGGCAGTTACTTTTCTAGATGCTATCTTTTTAACTTGTAAACTTCTAAAATTAAATGTAAGAAGAAGCAGGAGCAAAATAACATCAGCAAAAAAGAACACATCCAAAGGGCTAAGCAATGTACCTATACTTCCGCTAACATCCCCAAAGTTTTGTGTCTGTGTTAGAGTCGGCAAGGTAATAAAATCATTAAAAAAACGATAATACAACGCATTTGCATATAAGAGAAACGACATGAAGAAGTCGATCATAAGAAGTGCTGCAAATTTTTTCTTTCCTTTAAATAGAAAAGCAAAACCCAAAAATAATAATGAAGAACCTAGAGGGTTTAAGAAAAGCAAAATTTGCTGAATCGTATTCTCTATGCCTAAACTGAATTGTGTTAATTGGACAACATAAGTCTTAAGCCAAAGCATTAATACCGCAGCTATAAAAAAGAAAGTAAATTCTTTCGTCAGTGTTTTATTTACTAATTCTTTCATTTCCACCCTTCTTTCTAAAAAACATTGTATTTAAAGTAAGTGTTATAAAAACTCCGTTAGTATAAACTAAACAATATGGAATAAGATTAACAAAAGATAAAAAGAGTGTACCACGAATCGTCCCAAAAATGAACTGTTTTGGTACTGGCAATAATATATACATATTATTCTCTATGAAAAAAATCCCATTTTAATGATAGTGATAGTCAGGAGTGTTATACATGTTAATTGGATATGCCAGGCCATATTCAAGTGATCCAAACAGTAAAAGACAGCATAAACTACTCAAGAATGCGAATTGTGACTTGATTATAAATGAATCCCATTTTTCCTCTAAAGAGAGACAGAATCTGCGTGCAATGATAAAGAAACTTAGGTCAGGAGATACAGTAGTTGTTGCAAAACTGTTTACGTTTGCTGATTCCACCCGGAATCTAGTTGAACTCCTGCATGAAATAGAGGAAAAGGGAGCTTATTTCCATTCTCTAAAAGAGGGCATTAATACAAGGAATGATCAAAACAGCTCATTTAAGGAGATTGTCATTCATATTATAGAATTTGAATCAGATTTACTCAGCGAAAAAACCAAGGAAGGGATTCATGAAGCAAAACAGAAAGGAATCCTTCCAGGACGGCCAAGAATACCGGATGAAAATGTAAAGAAAGCAATTGCAATGTATGAAAGCAAAAAATACAGCCTGGCCGAAATTAAAAATGAAACAGGAATAAGCAAGTCTACGTTATACAGGTATCTGGGAAAATAAAAATCCAGCAAAAGTAGGGATAAAGGAACCCTGCTTTGCTGGATTTCTATCATTGGTTTTGATTCTGATTCTAAATCTCCATAAGAACTGGAAGGATCATCGGTCTCCGCCCTGTTCTTTGAAACAGGAACGGCTGGACAACATCAATGATTTCTTTCTTAAAATATGCACGATCTTTTGCTTCAGGTAATTCAGTCAGCACTTTATCTTTAACAAGATCTTCAAGATCATTAATCAAACTTCCGGATTCCCGGATATAAACAAAGCCCCTGGTTACAATAGCTGGCTTTGCTGCCAGATTACGAGTATTTTTTTCAATTGCTATGGTTACGATGACTAACCCTTCTTCGGATAGTATTCTTCTATCCCTCAGAACAATATTCCCGATATCCCCGATACCATTCCCATCGACATATACTGGCTGGGCTGTAACTGTATCCGTTATTTGAGCACTATCTGCTGTTAATTCCAATACATCACCATTATCCAGTATAAAACAATTGTCGCCTAAAATACCGCAAGCTACTGCTAAGCCTACATGTTCTTTGAGCATTCTGTACTCTCCATGAATGGGAATGAAATATTTAGGCTTCACTAAGCGCAGCATCAGTTTTTGTTCTTCCTGCATTCCATGGCCTGATGTATGGACTTCACTTATTTTGTGATGGATAATTTCAGCACCAGCCCGCAGCAATTTGTCCATAACCCTGCTTATGCTTATTCCATTCCCCGGAATAGGTGAGGATGAAAAGACAATTTTATCTCCTGGGATCACTTGTATCTGCTTGTGGATACCATTCGCAATCCTCGATAAAGCAGCCATTGGTTCTCCTTGGCTTCCTGTACAAATAATCGTCACTTCATGGCTTGAAAGCCGGCCAATATCTTTTATATGAACAAAAGCTCTATCAGGAGCTGATATGTACCCGAGTCTTCTTCCAATTTCAAGAGTTTTTTCCATGCTTCTACCCACAACTGCTATTTTCCGATTGTATTTCAGAGACGATTGCACTACTTGCTGAATGCGGTCAATGTTTGATGCAAATGTGGCAAAAATGACTCTGCCATCTGCATTTCGAAAAACATCTTCTATCGCACCAGCTACCTTCTTTTCGGATAAAGAAAAGCCGGGAACTTCACTATTGGTGCTGTCTGATAATAAACAAAGGACCCCTTCCTGGCTAATTGATGCTATTTTATGGAAATCGGTTTCAGCACCAACAGGGGTCAAATCAAACTTGAAATCTCCTGTGTGGACGATGTTCCCTTCAGGTGTTGATACCACAACACCAAAGGAGTCCGCAATACTGTGCGTCGTACGAAAAAACCGTATCTTCATATTCTTTAATTGAACAACGCTTTCATTATCAACCTGCTGAAACCTTGCGCCTTTTATCCGGTGCTCAGCGAGCTTGCTTTTTATGAGCTCAATAGCAAATTCCCCGCCAAAAATCGGTGCCTGCACATCACGGAATAAAAACGGGATTCCTCCGATGTGATCTTCATGGCCGTGGGTAATGAAGATGCCTTTAAGCTTATTTCTATTTTGTTTAAGGTATGTATAATCTGCCAATACATAATCAATTCCAAGCAGTTCATTATCCGGGAACTTAATACCACAGTCTATCAGTACCATTTCATCCATATACTCAATGACATATGTATTCTTCCCAATTTCCCCAAGACCGCCTAAGGCAAATATTTTAACCTTATTCTCTTTTTTTATAGACATTCATTCAACTCCTAATTATCATATTTGACTCTATAAAGAAGGATTAAATCCTATAGATAGCATAATGTTCAATTATGGAAACGCTTTATTAGTATTTTCATTGTACCATTTAATAGATTTAAGCACATTGAAAAGGAACTATTTCCCATACATCATAGTGAAAAAGCGCAGACTATGTCTGCGCATAATACATTTGACAGAAAGTTGCTTTTGCATGTTTACATAACCTGTATGAATTCTGTCAATAACCAGACTCTTTATATTACCAATATCTCTATTCAATAGTTGAGTTGACAGTTTTAAACTCCTGCCCCTAAGCTGCTTATAATATAATGGGACTCGTCCACCCTATTTAATAAAAAGTCTGATGGTTCTTCGCCATATAAACAAAGTCTGTGCATTGGCCTGGTCATAGCCACGTACAACAGCTTAATATCCAGTTCCTGTTCAGTATATTTTTCATTCAGACTTACCATTAATACAGCATCGAATTCAAGGCCCTTAGAAAGATAAGACGGAACAATCACAACATGGCTTTTCTTAATATCCTCGGATTCATTCAAAAGTTGCGTTTTAATGCTGCTTGATTCCAGAATGGCAGCCAGGGCACCACATTCTTTCTCTGTCCTGCCGATAATCGCAATAGAGTTCAGATCCTGACTGGAAAGATCGTGCACTTCTCTTTCAATAAGATTCACAAACTGTTTCCGGTCCGCAGGATCAATTTTATGAAAGACCGATTTTTGTCCATGTCTGACCACCGGCTCCACTTTTGGAAGGTCTTCCGCCATGACAGACAATATGTCATTGGCGAGCTCCATAATCTCAACTGTTGTTCGATAGCTTTTTTGCAATGCATAATAATTTGCAGATGGAAAAATCTCTTTTATTAATGGCTCCCAGCTATTTAACCCCCGGTAGGCATGTATACCTTGTGCAAGGTCCCCTACAATCGTAAATAGCTCTGTTTCCACTCCTTCCTTCATAGCGGCAAACTGAAAATAACTGTAATCCTGTGCCTCATCTATAAAAACACTCTTCATCTTTAATTCTGGGGCAATTCCAATCAATTTTGATTTTATATAAAATAGCGGGGCAAGATCTTCCAGTTCGTAGACTCCTTTTTTAAATATAAATTTGCAATAGGCAGCTAACAGGGAAGCTTCTTCTAAATTTAGGCCAGAATATTTCATAAGCATTTCTTTTGAAGTCATTAAGTCTTTATATAAAGTAAAAACAGCCGTTTTGGCAAAGCTTTTCATATATCTATTCACAGCTGTTCTTGCTTCTGTTTTAATGCTCTCCATTCTCTTTTCTTTCTGATCCATTAATGATGTTACTTTTTTCTTTCTTTTTTCTGCATCTTTTATATTATAAAGGGCCTTTTCTAATGCCTCATCATATTTTTCTTCCAGCATTGTTAAGATTGTTTTTCTTTTCGTCTTTAAATGGCTTACAAGCAGCGCTTTTATTTTGTCCAGGCGTGCATATACAGGCAGATACTTATATTCCTTTAAAAAAAGCCTTTTTAGCTTCGACCCTTTCATCAGCCTGAATTTTTCTACCTTGAAATCTTCAGAAGGTCCAAGCTCGCTTTCAATATCCGCTATATACTTGTCCAACAACTCTTTAAATTCAAGAGAACCTTTATAAGCCGAAACCCATTTTATCCGATTGGACTCTGGAGTGTTCTTTACCAATGCTAAAAGTTTACTTCCCGGGGAGGCAATCTTAAGTTTTCCTCCTAAGCTTTCCCGCATGTAATCAATAAAAGTAGTTTGTTTAATCCGATTCACACCTAACTCCGGAAGAACCTCAGATATATATTCTATAAACAAGCGGTTTGGTGCGAGGATCATCAATTTTTCAGTTGGAAAACTCTCACCAGCTGAATATAAAAAATAAGAGATTCTATGAAGGGCGATCGTCGTTTTTCCGCTTCCGGCTGCCCCTTGCACTATAATGGGATGACCTAAAGAAGCCCGGATAACATCATTTTGTTCTTTTTGGATAGTGGAGACAATCTCTGTCAGCCGATTGTCAGCTTTTCCAGCCAACGACTCCTGCAGCAGTTCATCATGCGTAGTTAAATCAACATCACGTATATCTTTTAATATACCTTTTTCAATATTGTATTGCCTTTTAAGTGATAAGTACCCTTCTCTCTCGTCCCCATTCACTTGGTAAGAAACGGTACCTAACCTCCCGTCATAATAAACATTCGCTATCGGGGAACGCCAATCCACGATGATAGGCATTTGATTTTCTCTGTCATATAAGGAGGTCTTTCCAATGTAAAGAAACTCTTCGCTTTTACCGACATTCCTTTGAAAGTTAATTCTTGCGAAATAAGGTTTGTTTAAGATACTTTCCAGCCTTTCTAATTCGCTTTCTGCCATTTCAAGAAATTTGGCATTCGTTAAGATATTGATATAGCTTAAACTGCTATCTAAATAGTCCAAATCAACAAATGCTTGCTTTATATTTTCCTTAAAACTGGCCTTATTGCCTTTGGAGCTTTCGAGTATGCTTTTTATATACACCTTCGTGAACTCCAGATGCTGTGCTTCAGCTTGATAATCTGGGTGTTCATATATAACTGTGTTTTTATCAGTACCCATTCTTTCGATTCTCACATCCCTTTACATTTTTTCTTTATTCTTTTTTAAAAAAACCTCAGGAAATAAAAGATGAAATCTGAAGATATAAGAGGAATTACGAGGAAATTTCATTTTGAATATAACATACACGTTTTTCTTATGCAAAACCATCACAAAAAGAAGCGTCTGTCGGACGCCTCTGTTGGGTATCTATATCACTTTACAATCATGACTGGGCATGATGCTTTTTTCATTACTTTATGACTGACACTTCCTAAAATCATACTTTGGAATGGGTTAAGGCCTCTGGATCCAATGATAATCATATCCGTACTGTTTTCTTTTGCATACTCCACTATTTTTGTTTCTGGGTCTCCCCTTAGAAGCTTGATTTCATAATTGACGCCATTTTGCTTGGCTGCCTCCTCAGCAAGTTTGAACCTCTCCATACGGTCTTCTTTTATTCCCTCGGCTTCCCACAAGTTTAACACTTCGCTTTTTGAAGTATCATCAGACAAAACATATAGAACGTCCACCTTTGATTTTTGGGTTAACTTTGCTATTTCAATTGCTTTAACAACAGTGCGAAAAGAATGTTCTGAGCCATCAAAAGCCAAAAGAATTTTCTTAAACATAACTCTCCCCCCTAGAATAATCATACCTGGTAATTAAAGCGCTTTCAAATTATATTTTTGAATATTAAGATTATTTTTAAGTAAAAAAAGAAACAGTACGAGTTGCACCATTTCTCATTTAACTATTAAAACCGGGCAATTAGCCATTTTCGCCACTTTATGGCTTACACTTCCCAAAACCAGTTCCTGAAAGACATTAAGTCCCCTGCTTCCAATGACAACAACATCCATTTCGTTTTTATTTGTATATTCCACAATAGCCGGTCCAGGTTCACCATGTAGAGTCTTTATTTCATATGGCACTTCCGCTTCTTTTGCCTGTTGTTCTGCAAACTTAATTCTATCTCTTTTTTTATCCCCCAAGTCTGCTCTATTCCAATTTTGCAGAACGTCCGATTTGGCATTATCATCATCAATGACATACACAATCTCAATTCTGGAGCCTTCAGTACATTTCGCCATGGCAATGGCATGCTCAGCGGCCCTCTTGGAATGTTCCGAACCATCTGTTGCCAATAAAATCCTTTTATACATTTCTACACCGCCTTAATGAGATCCAAGCTTATTAGCTAATTTGCCGACAAGTTCTGAACTATCTTCATTTAACCCTGTCAATTTAATTTGTTTCCCATTTTCCTCAAATTTATTAATGATTTTATCAATGGCAGCCACTGCTGAATCATCCCATAAATGGGATAGGCTTAAATTGAGTTCAACAAACTTCACTTCTTCTTTATAGTCAAATTTCTTTAAAAGCTCTGTGACAGAGGCAAAAAACAATTCTCCCCTTACTTTGTAAACTCGGGTTCTTCCTTCCATAGTACTATCAACATGAACTTGGGATATTTTTGATACAAAGAAAATGGCACTTAGTAAAATACCTGTAAAAACTCCAATTGCCAAATTGTGAGTAAGAACTACAGTCAGCACTGTCGCTACCATGACAATGGCATCTGTTTTAGGCAATAGATGCAGGGTCTTAATGGAATTCCAGTCAAACGTGCTGATCGATACCATAATCATGACTCCAGCAAGCGCTGCCATCGGTATTCTTACAACAATATCTCCCAGAAGAACAATCAATAGTATTAAAAACACACCTGCAAAGAAGGACGATAACCTTCCCCTGCCGCCAGACTTAACATTGATTACAGATTGTCCAATCATTGCACAGCCAGCCATTCCACCGAAAAAACCTGTTACAATATTTGCGATTCCCTGCCCACTGCTCTCTGTATCTTTATTGCTTTCTGTATCGGTCATATCATCTACAATTGCGGCTGTAAGCAATGATTCAAGCAATCCGACAATCGCCAAAGCCAGAGCATATGGAAGGATAATGGCAAGCGTTTCTATATTCAAAGGGATATCAGGTATTAAAAATATCGGAAGTGTTTGTGAAATGGTCCCCATATCACCTACTGCCCGAACCCCGATATTCATATAAACGGTCAAGGCTGTTATGACGATTATAGCAACAAGTGTTGATGGGATAGCCTTGGTTAAGTATGGCAGTAAATAAATTATCGCCAGTGTCAGGGCTACCAGCAAAAAGATTATTCCGGATTCATTCTCAAAATGCTGAAGCTGTGAAATAAAAATGAGAATTGCTAAAGCATTTACAAATCCAACCATAACTGATCTCGGAATAAACTTCATATAACGGGCAAGTTTGAATACACCAAACAGAATCTGCAAAATACCTGTTAAAATCGTAGCCGCAAGCAGATATTGAAGACCATGTTCAGCTACTAAATCAATAAATAATAACGCCATTGCCCCTGTTGCCCCGGATATCATGCCAGGTCTTCCTCCCACAAAAGCGATAACCACAGCTATAGTAAAGGAGGCATATAATCCGACCATTGGGTCAACACCGGCGATGATTGAGAAGGCAATCGCTTCAGGTATTAAGGCTAGAGCCACGACCAATCCCGATAAAAAGTCTCCTTTTACATTGTAAAACCAAGTGTCTTTATAACTCATTTTCTCCATATCCTAACCTCCTTTTTTTAGTATGCATCATCTTTTAGTAAATCATGAGAGCTTTAAAACAGATGCAGGTATTACTACAGTAAAGGCATAGGCTTTAGAAGGTGCATTCAGCCTTTTCCTACAAAAAATGAAAGATGTATCGTATAATTAATTTGCAAGAATATTGATGAATAATAACTTCAAAAGGAGGTTGGTTATCTTTATGGAACCAAGAAATAATTGGTCAATTAAGCGAAGACTGCTGCTTTCTCTATTATAGAATCTATCTTTCTCATGCCACTCCTCTCCCCTGATTGTAAATTAATACTGTATCACCATTTATCCCCTCAAAAAAATAAATACTGGATTAATAATTCAAAAAAATACTATATGTTTTTTCGAAAGATAATGAAGGTTTAATAAAACCTATAGAAAACCTTAACTATTTTAAGGAGGGTAACGTTTGAAAAAAACCATCTTTACTTACCTCGATAAATCTCAACTTAATATGATGTATGGCTATTGGGAATCTGGACGTCAAGATCAAATAGGTGTTTTTGACGTTTCCTTGCGCAGTAATCCAGCCGGGAACTGTTTCTATGTATTCGCAGGACTTGAGCGTATTGTTTTGAATCTCCAGGATACCTTCTTTACCGAAGATGACATAAATTTTTTAAAAACTCAGCCTGAACAATATGAGGAAGGCTTCTTTCAGGAATTGAGGCATTTTCAATTTTCCGGGGATATTCATTCAGTAACGGAAGGGACAATAATATTTTCTGATGAGCCGATTATTCGTATTAAAACAAAACTATTTGAGTTCCCCCTTATTGAATCAATATTATTAAATTTCATTAATTCTGATACTCTGGCAGCCACCCAAGCGGCCCGAATGAAAATAATAGATCCCAAAGGAACTTTTATTGACCTAAGCCCTCATAAATTACTTGCCGGTGATGAAAAACCTTGGGCAGCTAGATCTTCATATTTAGCTGGTTATGAAGGAACTGTCAATATAAAGGCTAGTTGCTTTTTCGGAATCCCATTGGAAGAAACACATCATCAGTCTTGGGTGAATAGCTTTGAAAGTGAGTTAGATGCTTTTCGTTCATTTCTAAAGGTACATCCAAATGATGCAACTCTGCTTGTTGATGCTTATGATCCCCTCCGTTCTGGAGTTCCAAACGCAATTAGAGCAGCAAAAGAACTTGAACAGATGGGGAAAAGAATGAAAGCAATTCAAATTAATAGCGGGGATTTGGCCTATATTTCTCAGAAATCAAGAAAAATGCTGAATAATGCCGGTTTAGATTATGTGAAAATAATAGCTTCAGGAGATTTAAATGAAGAGGTTATTTTTAACTTACTTAATCAAGAAGCAAAAATTGATGGATGGTTTATTGATAACGAAGCGGCTGCTCAAAAGGGCAATTTAGATATAGAGGCTGCTTCTACACTTGCTGCCATGAAGCAGGATGGAACTTATCTTCCAAAAATAAAGATGTCATCAAATCCAGAAAAAATATCAATACCTGGATATAAAAATCTTTATAGGATCATTAACAATGAAACAGGTAAAGCTGAAGGGGATTATATTACCTTACACGATGAAAAAATTAATTTGCATGAACCTCTGCATCTATTTCATCCCATTCACCCTCATTTACAAAAAAGAATACAAAAGTTTACGGCCGTTCCCCTGCTTAGGCCTATAATAGAAAATGGGAGAGTAACCTGTGAATTGCCGTCTTTGGAGCAAATCAGACAATATCATAAAAAGCAGCTTGATTATTTTTGGAATGAGTATTTAAGAAATTTAAATCCTCACCCGTATCCTGTAGACTTAAGTCATACCTTATGGGAGTTAAGAAGATCAACTGTTTCGCGGATACAAATAAACTATTAAAAAATCAAAAAAGGAATGGGTATTACTCCCATTCCTCTTTATAAATTCAATGAATAGTTTATTTTACGATTATAACAGGAGCCTTTACACGCTTTGCTACTTTATGGCTCACGCTTCCCAGCACCATTTCCTGAAGGCCATTCAACCCTCTGCTTCCAACAGTAACTAGATCAAAATCCTTGGAATTTGCATAGTCAACAATTGTTGGAGCCGCTTCGCCATGAAGGATTTCATGGCTATAAGAAATGCCCTTTTCACTCAAGTAGTCCTCAACTTTTTTCAGGCGTTCTTTTCTTTTTTCATTAATAACTTCTTTTGATGAATAATGAAGAACATCTTCCTTGGAGGAAGCACCGTCAACTACATAGACAATCGTAATCTCGGCACCTTCTGTATTTTCAGCAATAAAGGCTGCCTTTTCAGCTGCCCTAAGAGCATTTTCAGAACCATCATATGCAAGCATAATCTTTTTAAACAATATAATCCGCTCCTTTCAAACTAAAGCTCTTTTATAAAAAAAGCACGTGAAACCACGTGCTTTTTCAAAACAATCATCATACTTTTTAATGCCCGGATAATTTTGCACCTGGTCTGCGGTGTACGGCCAAACGTTCAATTAAATTTGAGCTTGGCGCGTTTAATCCTGATAAGCGGACCAAAACATCATTGTCCCTTAGCTTTAATACTATTTTATCAATTGCAGCAACACCAGAGTCATCCCAAATATGTGCCTGTGAAAAGTCAATTTCCACTTCTTTAACACCTTCGTTAAACTCAAATGCAGCTACAAGTTCATCTGTAGAAGCAAAGAAAACTTGGCCTGTAACAGAGTAAATTTTCTTTTCTCCTTCAAGTCTTGATGTAACATGGACTTTTGATATCTTAGCAACGAAGAATATCGCACTTAAGATGATTCCGGCAAATACCCCTTTAGATAAGTCATGAGTTGCAACTGTAGTTACAGTAGTTACAACCATAACGATTGAGTCGGTAACAGGAGCCTTGACAAGGACTTTAAGAGAAGACCAATCAAAAGTACCAATAGCAACCATGAACATAACCCCTACTAAAGCAGCCATAGGTATTTGAACAACTATGTTGCTCAATACCAGGATTAAGAACATTAAGAATGCTCCTGCCACAAGAGAAGAAAGGCGTCCTCGCCCGCCGGATTTCACATTGATTACTGATTGTCCGATCATTGCACAGCCGGCCATTCCTCCGAATAACCCTGCAACAATATTCGCAATACCTTGCCCGCGGCTTTCCTTGTTTTTATCACTTGCTGTATCTGTCATATCATCAACAATTGACGCAGTTAGCAAGGATTCCAAAATACCAACAACCGCAAGAGCTAACGAATAAGGAAAGATAATCTTTAAGGTTTCTAGATTAAAAGGCACATCCGGCAAGAAGAAGGATGGCAACGCAGCAGTTAGAGCGCCCATGTCCCCAACTGTCTTAACATCACTATTTGTCATGATAGCAATAACAGTAATAACAATAATGGCCACCAATGGCGACGGAACAGCTTTAGTAACTCTAGGAAAAACATAAATGATAGCTAAAGCTCCGGCAACCATTGCATACATTACCCAAGTTGCACCAACGAACTGTTCCAACTGTGCCATGAATATTAAGATTGCTAATGCATTAACAAACCCTATCATTACAGATCGTGGGATAAACTTCATAAAACGGGCTAATTTAAGAACACCAAATAAAATTTGGAGAACCCCCGTTAGAATTGTTGCAGCCAGTAAATACTGCAGTCCGTGATCAGCCACTAACGTAACCATCAATAATGCCATTGCACCAGTCGCAGCAGAAATCATTCCAGGTCTTCCGCCTACGATCGCAATGGTAACAGCAATACTAAAAGAAGCGTACAATCCCACCATAGGATCGACACCAGCAATAATAGAGAATGCAATAGCCTCCGGAATCAGAGCTAAGGCGACAACTATACCAGCAAGTATGTCTCCTTTTATATTGCCGAACCATTGTTGTTTAAAAGAATTAGCTTTCAAACGAACACCCCTTTATTTAGTTTTAATTAAAATGACCTTGAACTCTCATCAAAGTCGAGCCGACGAAAACATAATGAATCATATCACATTTAAGATATTTGACAAGAGAGGATGTAAGCGATAAAACATATGAATTTCACCATTTTCCTTCATTTTTCTTGTAATTTCATTGTTAATGGTGAAAAATATAATTAAATAAAAGTTTTATAATTCTTACAATTTGCTTGCATGGTATTCCTTGAAAATATTGAAGTCTTATGACTTTTAAAGCTGCTCTAGTAATGCGTCCTACAAAACAGATATCATATTTGTTATAATGAACAGGTAATTTCCAATAAGGTAAGGGAGGTATTGAGGAGAGATAATGGAATGATACTTGAAGATACTGGAGAAAGAGTAATACCGGATCTAATGAAGCCTACAAACGGCCTGCTCCTGGAACATATTGCAAGGTACCATTTTAGCAATCATTATACAAAGGGTAGAATTCTTGACCTTGCTTGTGGATCCGGTTTTGGTTCCCACATGTTGGCCAAGCTAGGCAAAAAAAGATTAAAACAAATAGTTGCACTTGATTGCGACCCCAAAACACTTGCATATGCACGGAAGCGATATAATCACCCTCTAGTGGAATATCGCTGTGAAGATGCAGTGAATCCCCTTCTTCCCCAAAAGTTAGGACTCTTTGATGTAATTGTTTCTTTTGAAACAATTGAGCACATTGAAGAAGAACAACAATTCCTATCGAATGTTTATCAGTTATTAAAACCGGGTGGAGTTTTGGTAATCTCAACGCCATATGGAAAAGGCAGAGGAATCCCATGCGGATCACCCTTCCATGTTCATCAGCTTACAGTTGACGAATTTAGGAATCTATTTACAGAGTATCAGCATACATCTTTTTACGGACAAAAAGGTGTCCTGATTGAACCGCCTATAACCGATTTATGGTATCCGATTGGGATTGCCGTATGCACGAAATAATTTCTCTTTTATTGGAGGTAATTATTTGGAGAATCAAATTACTGTTAAATTTGTTGATGAGAATGATGTCAGGTTTATCATTCTTAAAGAAGAACGGTTTTACACTTTGAAATTTCAAAGGAATCAGCGTGAAGGCTGGATAGTAACCATCGGTAATCTAGAAAGTAACGATCATATCCCTTACTTATTGGAAATTTTATTTCAAAATGAACAAACATTAACATTGTTTAATGAATTGCAAATCCCAATGGACCTTCCAATGTTATACCTTACCCACTAATCCATAAAGGAGGATTTAATGGCCATTAAATTAATTTGTTCTAAATGTCAGGGCAAAGGAAAAAAACCTTCATTTTTAGGAAATCTCCTAACAATAACCTGCACTGAATGCAAGGGTTCAGGATTAAAAAAAGACAGCCGCCCTTTAGATCCGATTGTAAAAAATGACTTTAAAATAAAGTAGGTGATTACTTGGTAAAAACTAATGATATAATTGTTTATAATAATGAAACTTACCATGTTCTTTACGTTTACGAATCCGGATACTGTGAAATAAAAAAGCTAAATAATCATTATGTTGAATTGGTTCATCGGAGCGATTTAAAACACGCAAAAGAAGTACATTGATTTTCTGCTTCTCTAAAAAATGTCTCGCACCATGTTTGCCATAAAATTAAAAGGACCCGGTGATTTGGGTCCTTTTAGATTTGTATCGATTGATGAACTTATTAAGCTAATTTATGATTTTTAATTCCCCCTCTATAAACTTTCCCGGTATTTGTATCAACTGTTACAATCTCTCCAGAACGAAGATTATCTATATTATTAACCCCTATTATCATTGGTTTGCTTAAATTCAATCCAACTACAGCCGCCAAAGTATTCAATGTTTTTTCTTTTGTAAGGATAACCGATGCTTTTCTTATAAGATCAGGCTGTTGTTCTGCTGCTTCGTTGAAAACGAGAATATCCCCCCGTTCCATTGTCCCTGGGTAATCAAAATTACTGGAAATAAAGACTCTGCCTGTAGTAAAGCTATTGCCTATCCCTTCACCTTGAGCCAATACATCACCTATCACAATGATTTCTGTACAATCATCCAACTGACTGTCATCCTTAAGAAGTATTGCTCTGTCGCCTTTCCTCAGCTGGCAAATCTCCTCAGCATTTTCTATAATACTGGAAGTTGGAAGGTCGTCTTCTAAATATAATGAAACAATCCCTCGTGTTAGCTGATATTTTCTTGTCAGATATTTATTTGAGGTATAGAAGATAATAGGAATTTGAGGATTACACTTTAAGAGACTTCGGATTGAGTTCTCGTCATTGTCAGCAGCAATAATTACCCTTGCATTTAGGCGGTGCGCCAGCTGCACAGCATTATTCAAGTTGCTTCCGGGCAATAACTTATTGTATTTTACATTTACTGCATTACATTCAGAAAATCTGTTATTAAAGGTGTTCAATACTTCTGTTATCGACTTTCGTGTGTGTTTTTTCAAAGCAAAAATAACACCGTCCACAGCTGCAGGCTTAAACAGCTTATAGTCATAGTTTTCGGGGTGCTTTTTTAGGATAACAGGTTTATCATTTTCATTACATTTCATAATAATATCATTAATGATTAACGGAACCTGCTTGCCTGGAAATAGATTTTCGATACTTGATGCATTGATAATAATACCATCCGATTCTTTTATTATCTCAATAACATTTTTTATGCTATAAGCATTGCTAAGTTCCGACAGAATCATTCGGGGGGCTTCTCTTTGAGTACTTGTTTGCGATATTTCCTTTCTATATTCGAGTACATCCGCACCACTTCTTATATTTGGGCAAAGATAATAGCTTATTCCAAGTCTTTTCCCCCAAGCAATTTCCGCTTTGGCTCTCTCTTTAATAATAAGTCTTTGATCTGTATCGTCTTCCTCTGGTATGGAGTGAGGAAGTTCTAGTATCATACTAAAATTTCTCCCTGTAAGACGGGAGGCTTCTTCAAATGCTGCCATCCTTTTTTCCAATTCCATATAATCTTCATTTGCCGGTTGAAGGATAACAAAATCTAAACCCGTGTTTAAAAGTTCAACAATACTGAATAAAGATTTAGGAACATTTTCTAAATAGCATAGTCTTTTTGTTTTTAACATTAAAATCTCCTTCCATAAAAAGATGTTTAAAGATATTAGAAATTGAATCTGTGAAGAGCAACTCGGGGGAAAGGGTGGGGAATTGAAGAAATATTCAAATAAGAAGCATACAGTATTATTATAATATAAATAAAATAGTAATTGTATGCCTTAAGCCCTTTTCATAATTAATAAGGGACCAAAATTTTGGTCTTACCCCTGTCAAGTAGACAGCCTAAAAAAAGACTAAGCAGCCAGTGTGAGTCGGTATTCAACCGGAGCACACTGGTTTAGTTTTTTCTGGAATCTTTTATAGTTATAGAGGTACATGTATTCTTCAAGTATTTGAATTAATTCTTTTTCTGTTTTAAACTGTGATCGATATAGCTTCTCTGTCTTTAGATGAGAGAAGAAAGACTCAATACAGGCATTATCGAGGCAGTTTCCTTTGCGAGAATGGCTGCCTTGAATGCCTATTTTCTTTAACTTTTTGTGGTATTGATTAGACGTGTATTGGAAGCCTTGATCTGAATGCAGGATCGCACCATACACGTTTCTTTTTTTTGTTAATAGATCGATTGTATTAAGGACCAATTCTAAGTCATTTCTCTTTGAAATATTCCAGGCTAAAACCTCATTGTTGTAAAGATCGAGTATAACGGAAAGGTAATAAAAAGAATCTCCAACTTGAATATACGTAATGTCTGTCACGTATTTCTCATCTGGCTTTAGAGCCTTAAAGTTACGGTTTAATAAGTTTGAATAAATAACGGAAGGCTTCCTTCCGAAGAAGTTTCGCTTCTTCCTAATTTCAGCTCGAATATTCATATCAGTCATTAATCGATATACCTTCTTATGATTTATATGAAATCCTTCGTCTTTAAGAGCTATTTTTATACGAGGGTAACCATAAAAAGGGTATGTATGATGAATAGCCATAATATGTGATTTTATTAGAGATTCTTTGGCCGCCCTGTCCTCCCTAAGGGAGGTCGTTTTAAGCCACTTATAGTAGCCTGATCTTGAGACTTGCGCAATCTCAACTAACCAAGCGATAGGGTAAATACCACTTAGTTCGTTTATGATTTCAAATCGTTCTGCTTTTGGGATGATCCCTCCCCGTGTAGATTTGGATACCGCTTTTTTAGGTATTCAACCTGAGATTTATAATAATCCCTTTCCTCTTGGATATTTTTAAAGTTCGTTCTGGGGCGTCCCTTAAGTGGGTTACTGTCTGTGTTACCGCCTGCACGCCCCCTTAAATCTTCAAAGGACTCTCCCTGATTAAATTTCATAACGCATTTCTTTAATTGGGTTGGGCTTCGAAGACCTAGTTCTTCCGATACTGTTCTGTAACTTTTGTTTCCTTCTTTGTATAGTTTTACTGCTCTTATTTTAAAATCTTCTGTATATTTTTGATACGTTCTTCCTGTTTTCCCCATAAAAAATCCCCTCCAAGTTAAGTGTATCACCAATTTTTATGATGGTCTTTTTACACTGTCTACTTAGAGGGGATAATATCATTTCGGGTCCCTTCTTTATATTGCGGCGAGCCATTATTATTTTACCCGTTGTGCCATTTAGAATAATTCGTTTTTAGAAATTTGAGTCAAAGCCTCACCAGCATTTTGATTAGCTTGTTCACGGACAGCTAAATCACCAAGAGAGACCATCCCAACCAAATTCCCATTCTCAACAACCGGCAATCGTCTGATTTGATGCTGTGACATTAATTGTCCTGCTTCTTCAAGTGATGCAGTTGGAGCTATCGTTATAACATTATTGGACATAACATTTTGGATTGAATCATTTGCCGTTCCATTTGTTAGCCCTCTAATAACCATATCCCTATCAGTTACGACACCTACAACCTGATTGTTTTCTACAATCGGAAGCGACCCTATGTTCGAATTCTGCATTATTGAAGCAGCTGTTTTTAAATCATCATTCACTGAACAACTTTGTACATTGGTGCTCATTACATCTCTTACTTGCATGATTATTCTCCTCCTAAAATCAAAGAATGG
Source organism: Cytobacillus sp. EB106-05-05-XG126 (assembly GCF_058791715.1). NCBI lineage: Bacteria > Bacillati > Bacillota > Bacilli > Caryophanales > Bacillaceae > Cytobacillus > Cytobacillus sp. EB106-05-05-XG126. The sequence continues at coordinate 35,027 of NZ_JBYTDU010000014.1, forward strand.
TCTAACAGACATATTATTTTTCACTATCGTCATTCCCATACAAAAACAAATTACTAAAACCGATTATTTAAGATAAATTGTTATTAAACCCTTTTTCATTTCAAGCGGCTTTATTGAATTTTCAACAGTTTGTTAAGAGGACATTGAGGAATAAAGGGGATTGTTCAATAATTATCGTTAAATATTGGAGTCTCTCCGATTTGTTCTTTGTTTAAAAATACTTTTAGTTTTCCAACAGGTTTCTTAGAATTTCTTTGATTTCCTCTATCGACATTTTTCATTTCAATAGAAATAATAATGTTTTTCACTTCATTATCAGAAAGTGGATAAAAAAGATTATGTTTTATTATCAAGCCTTCCGCTAACATCACATTCCTGGAAAACAGATCACCCTTCTTGATAATTTCAACAAGCTTATATTCATTAAAGGCATTTTCGAATAATGTTATATGATCCTGCCAATCATTCGGGTCGTTAATGGTTACCGATATCAGGTTTAAATTGTCTTTGCTTGCTGTCGACACCAATGTTCTTTTTGCTCTTATTGTGTATCCTGTCTTTCCTCCAGTTGAATATGAATATAATTGTGTCAGCAATTTATTTTTATTGGTCCATATTTGTTTGGGAGAATCTTTTGGCTCATAAATATACTTCTTGGTTGAGGCAATCTCTTTATAGATGGGGTTTCTCATGGCATACCGAGTTAATAAAGCCATATCATATGCAGTAGAATAATGATTTTCATGGTCGTCCAGACCGTGAGGATTCGAGAAGACTGTATTATCCATTCCAATTTCAGTTGCCTTCTTATTCATTAACTTTACAAAACTTCCTAAACTTCCGCCAACATGCTCTGCAATCGCAACTGCCGAATCATTCCCTGAACGCAGCATTAATCCATACGTTAAATCGATAAGCTTAATCTTTTGTCCGGGTTTCAGATAAATCGAAGACCCCTCGGTACTTGCTGCAGCTTCGCTAACGGTAACAACCTCTTCCAGCTCACCTGATTCTATTGCCAAAATTGCTGTCATAATTTTCGTGATGCTGGCAATTCGCATTTTCACGTTCGCATTTTTTTCATAAAGAACCCTTCCAGAAGACTGTTCCATTAATATCGCACTTTTCGCGGAGATTGCATCAGTTGTTAATGGAAATGTCCCGCTAAATAAAATCATTCCGAAAAGCATAGCCAAACTTTTACTTTTTCTCATTTCTTCTCCCTCCTAAAGGTACTCATTTCTGCTTTATTGTTTGGATGAATAAAAAAATTATGCTTTAAAATAAAACTGTTGTTTTTCTTTAAACAAAAAAACCTGCACTATGGCTATCGCCAATTTGTACAGGCTTTCAATCTCAATTTAAGTACGAACACTTTGGAGAAGCGATACCCACTCCTCTAGCTCATTATATAACCTCGAAGCATCATCATAACCTTGTTCATATAATTGTGTGAGTTTAACTCGATTACGCTCCACCCTGCCAACCTGAAGCTCCTGCACTGGCCGAATTATAAACACTTTCCCCTCATCCTCTAACTGCTCTATCAAATCAAGGGTATCGTTATAAACTTGATAACGATTTTCGATTGCTTTTATCAATCCGCTATATTCCCCGTAAAAATACTTCGTTAACTTAGATAAAGAAGATTTCTTTTTACGGTAGCCTCTATTTCTTGTCAGCACGATTACACTCTTTTCAACACCATCTTTAATTGCCTTTTTTATAGGAATCGGATCTGAAATCCCCCCATCCATAAGGGCTTTTCCGGCAAAATTGATGACTGGTGCCATTAAAGGCAGCGAACTTGAAGCTCTTATAATAGTCAATATATCGCGAGCATAAGAGTCCTTATTAAAGTAAACTGGTTCGCCTGTGTGACAATCGGTTGTTCCAATAACAAATTCCTCTGATGCTTTAGCAAACGTTTTAAAATCAAATGGATCCAGTTCATTGGGGATTTTATCAAATATTAAGTCCATACCGAACAACTCTTTTTTCAGAAAAAGATTTTTATATGAGATGTAATCGGGATGATTAACATATCCGATGGTAACTTTCTGGTTCCTGCCATGCTGCCTTGAAATATAGGATGCAGCATTACATGCTCCAGCAGAAACACCAATAACATATGGAAAAAATAACTGCTTTTCCAGGAAGTATTCAAGTACTCCGGCAGTATACACTCCTCTCATACCCCCGCCTTCAAGAACTAACCCTGTTTTCACCATATATAAACCTCCTAACTATCCAATTCTATATAAAAAAGACGCGCTGTATAATACAACGCGCCTTCCCCTAATGATGCCCTGATAATTTGGCCCCCGGTTTATCGTGAATGGCCATCCGCTTTATTAAAAGAGAACTAGGCTCATTCAATCCTACTAGACTAACCTGGATATTATTCTCACGAAGCTTCAGTACTACTTTATCTATCGCAGATACTGCCGAGTCATCCCAAACATGCGCATGGGAAAGATTGATCTCCACAGATTTAATTTCTTCATCGCTAGTAAAATCAAAAGCGTCGACAAAATCTGTCACAGAGGCAAAGAAAAGCTGCCCTTTTACACTGTATACTTTCTTACTTGCCCCAGGAACTGAAACAGGAGTCACATACACTTTTGAAATCTTCGCTACAAAGAAGATAGCACTTAAAATAATCCCCGCAAATACACCCTTTGATAAATCATGGGTAACAACTACAGTCACAACTGTCACTACCATAACAATCGAGTCTGTTACAGGAACCACCTTCAAGCTTTTTAAAGAAGACCAATCAAATGTTCCGATTGATACCATAAACATGACACCTACAAGTGCAGCCATTGGAATCTGGACGACTACTCCACCAAGTACCAAAATCAAAAACATTAAAACAGCTCCTGAAACCAAGGATGAAAGCCTGGTATAACCACCTGATTTTACATTGATGACAGATTGGCCGATCATTGCACAGCCTGCCATGCCTCCAAAGCATCCAGCAACAATATTTGCTATACCCTGGCCTCGGCTTTCCTGATTCTTATCACTGCCTGTATCAGTCATATCATCAACAATTGAAGCAGTTAATAAAGATTCCAAAAGCCCTACAATAGCCAATGCCAGTGAATAAGGAAAAATGATTTGGAGTGTTTCTAATGTGAAGGGAATGCTAGGAATTGCAAACAATGGCAAAGCCTGTGTAAGTGAACCCATATCACCTACCGTGCTAACATTCAATCCTCCAAATATGGCCACTACCGTAATAACTACAATCGCAACTAAAGGTGAAGGAATCGCATTTGTAAACTTTGGCAAGATATAGATGATTGCTAGTGTACCTGCTACAAGAGCATACATCACCCATGATGCGTCAATAAAATGGTCAAGCTGAGCCATAAAAATCAGAATCGCCAGTGCATTCACAAATCCAACCATAACCGATCTGGGAATAAACTTCATGAATCTGGCAAGCTTAAAGACTCCAAAGATAATTTGCATTATCCCCGTTAAAATAGTCGCAGCCAATAAATACTGTAATCCATGTTCAGCAATCAATGTAACCATCAATAATGCCATTGCACCTGTAGCTCCGGAAATCATAGCGGGCCTGCCGCCAACGAAAGCTATAACCACCGATATACAGAAAGATGCGTAAAGCCCTACCATAGGATCTACACCTGCTATGATAGAAAATGCAATCGCTTCTGGAATAAGAGCCAATGCAACCACGATACCTGCTAGCACATCACCCTTTACGTTACCAAACCAACTATATTTAATTTTTTCAAAACTCAATAAAACTGCACCTCTTCCTTTTTTATTTTTTGTGACTTTCAACTCTCATGAAAGTCGGATCCCGTCGTTAATGACCAAAGCATAGCACAAAATGAGATAAAACACTTTTGCGATGAAAGCGTTTAAATAGTTGTTTTTCTCACACATCATGTTTAATACTTAGCCATCCTAGCGCATTTCACATTTTAGACACAACACAAAAATAAAACTTTTCTGATAATAGCTTGATTGAAATACAGGCAAAAACTCGCGTGCTTTGTTATGATAAGCGAGGAGGTTATATCATGAAAGCACAATCACAAAAAATGGCGGCTCCTGTTTCTACACCTTTTTACTACGGCTGGATGATTGTCCTAATTTCAGCACTAGGTGTATTTTTCTCTGGTCCCGGACAAACCTACTCTATTTCCGTTTTTATTGATTCTTACATTCGTGATTTTGGCTGGAGCCGTTCACAAGTATCCGCAGTCTACTCTGCAGCTACTCTTGCAGCGGGCTTATGCATGCTTTTTGTCGGCCGCTTTATCGATAAGCATGGACAGCGGAAGATGGCCGTATTCGTTGGATTCAGCCTTGCACTCGCTTGTTTTTGGAACAGCATTGTTGCTAATACCGCCATGCTTTTTATAGGCTTCTTCTTGTTAAGGCTTCTTGGTCAAGGTTCCATGACTCTTATACCAAATACTCTTGTTCCTCAATGGTTTATCACCAAGCGGGGAAAAGCATTAAGCTTGATGGCAATAGGAGGATTCTCAAGCTCAGCTATATTTCCTCCACTCAATGCATGGCTGGTTAATAAATGGGGCTGGGCTATTTCTTGGCAGGTATGGGGAGTTGCTCTGCTGTTAATATTTGTTCCGCTTGCTTATTTCCTTATTCGAAACAAACCTGAAGATATTGGCATTCTTCCTGATGGACGAGCAAAACCAATTTTAAAACCTGGAGAAACAGGTGAAAGTTATACTGATGTTGACTTAGAAGTAAATTGGACGCTAAAAGAAGCAATGAAAACAAAAGCTTATTGGCTGCTTCTCTTCTGTGTAGCTATACCTGCATTAGTGAATACAGGGCTCACTTTTCATTTAATATCCATCTTTGGCATACAGAAAATATCACCTGGCATTGCCGCTCTAGTATTAAGCTTAATGGCCATTATCGGTTTTCCAATTACACTGGCAGCAGGATTCATCCTGGATAAGGTAAAAGTAAACTATGTATTAGCAGGGATTTTCCTCGGAGAAATCATCTTTATGCTCGTTTTGCTGTTCGCTAATAATGTAACAGTCGCCATTATCTTTGGCGTTCTTTGGGGTATAAGCGGGGGCTTTGAAAGGATTGCCTTAAACTATGTATGGCCCAGTTTTTTTGGCAGACAATACCTAGGCAGCATAAAAGGCACTGCCATGACTGTCATGGTTATTGGATCCGCTCTAGGTCCGCTTCCTTTTGGAATTGCCTATGATATATTTGGAGGATATAAAGAAATATTGTATTTGACCATGCTATTGCCTGGACTTGCAATTATTAGTTCACTTTTGGCACGTAAACCAGTAAAACCAAATGAATAATATTGGTTTTATTTCCTATTATTTTTTCAACAAAAAGAAATAATTAAGTTAACGGTACGCTCGTTAATCTAACTGCTATTGCATCTACCATGACTTTCTCATACTCATCACAAGAAACGTTTTATTTTTATTAAATAACTGAAAAAAGAGGAGTTGGTTCTTACCAACTCCTTTATTTTGGCTCCCAGGGCCGTATCTTATTCAAAAAAAAACGCCCGTTTGTTTAAGTACATAACTTCACAAACTCATCCAATAGTAAGTTTCCTCATTTGGCCCATTTAGCCACCTTCTTCTCTTTTCCAAGTTTGTGAATAACTCTTCATGGAGCTTGATTAGATTTAAAATACGAGCACAATCAACTATTATGTGGAAATGTTTTTATTAATTGCAGATTTATTTAAAGCTTGTGCTGTTTTTGTAGCATATCCATTCCCTCAGTACGATTTGCAATTTAATAGACATTCACTATTATTAAAAAGTTTGATTGGTAGATAGAACTACTCCTGTTCCTTATCAGAACTCACTCCCATTTCTATGCCATAGGAAAAATAAAAACGCTGAGATCTCAGCGTTTTTTTGCCATTATGAACAGCACGAAGAGTTATTAATTTCAATTTTGACTGGTTGTGGCGCGCAGCAGGAGGAATCAGTCTTCATTGACTCCACATCAGCTTTTGTATAGAAAAACTCCCATTCGTTTCCGTCAGGATCCGTCACCCAAAATTTATCCTGGGTAGCATAGCAGCAAGTAACATCCATTTCTTCACGGGCAAAGAAGCCGAGTTTCTCTAATCGTTCTTTGTGCTGGAATACTTCTTCCCGATTTTCGACCTGAAAACCAAAGTGCCCCACCTGGTTTCCTGAAACCTTATCCTTTAAATTCAAGGTGAAATTAAGACCTGGATCTTCCAATAAAAACTTTGCATAATCTTCTTTTACTTTTATTGGTTCAGCATTAAATACTTTTGAGTAGAATTCAATTGATTGATTTAAGTCCGTTACATTAATTCCTACGTGTACCTTCATACTAATCGCTCCTTTAGGTCCTTTAAGATTTTTTTATATTAGCAGCAAGAGGACTATTGTTCATCAGATGTGACGCTGTAGGAAGACTGTACCTTCGAAGATCCGCAGCAGTGGTCTTCCTGTGTCGTTGCCTCCTTGATTTCATTATCACAGCAGCCAGATGACTTAGAGGATTTGCCTGTAAACTTGTTAATAATATTCATCTTTAACAGCTCCCTTTTTTAGTTTTTGACTTTAAATCAATTTTTTTTGATTTATAATTAAAGTATATTAGCAATTATTTCTAAACGCAACCGGTTTATCAAATTATTTTGATTTTACAGATTGACATATGAAAATTTTGGATATATGATTAACTCATCAAGAATTTTTGATTAAAGAAAGAGTGGGTGCAATGAAATCTGAAATGACAAATCAAAATCAATCGACAGACGAACTTTTTGAGCATTATGAGGGAAAGTTTAAAGCCATAGCAGATAAAAAGCGACTTCAAATTATGAATATATTAACCCAGAATGGCTCCATGTGCGTATGTGATCTCGCTCCACTAATAGAAATGAGCCAATCCAAACTATCCTATCATTTAAAGATCTTACTGGATGCAAATATCATCAAAAAAGAAACAAAAGGCACCTGGAGTTTTTACGAGCTGAATCAAGAAGAATTAAATCACTTATTATCCTCAGAATTATGCTGCTTGTTTAAACCTACTTGCTGCTAAATTTTTTTAAAATATATATCAATTTTTTTTGATTAATAAGGAGGAGTTAAAGATGGATTATTACAATTATGAATTGATCATTAAAACAAAACAGCAGGAAATTGAAAGAATGTCTAATGAGGCATGGAAATTTGCAAACTTAAATGAGGAATCCTTTTTTAGAAAACTTGTCACGAAGTTCTCTTCAGTAAAAAAAGCCTCAGAACCAAGCAAACAAAATCAATGTGTTTGCCTTTGCGAATGCTAGTATGAATAACAATGGATTGGTGTAATTTTTGGATGAAAAGTTAAAGGAGCTGGTGTTCACCAAGCTCCTTTAATTATTTAGCAGCAGTCACTTTCATTCCCCAATAGCACAAGTCCATTCGCTTCTTGGCTAAAATCCAAAACAAGATATTGTGTTACGTTTTCAATGTTAGGATCAATTGCCACTGTGATGCCGTTAATCTCACTAATTTTATCCTCTTCACCTGGCTCATCCAGAGCCAGTCCTACCTTTGGCTGTCCTCAGCCAAAGCCTGCAAAATAAAAACGTACGTTTTGGGCATTGTGTTCTTCAAACAACTGTTTCAAGAAATCACGAGCCTGATCTGTAATATTCATGTTCTCCTCACCTCTAATTTATATTAAATGAAGCCTCAAACCATTTTACCATTAAGCATTAGGGAAAAGACGATGAAGGGACTCTTTCATTTCTGGTTTTACATTGATTTTAGGACGTGCGGCCTTCGCCATCGCTTCTGCTTCTTCGATAGTCTTAGCTTTTCCTAGCGATAACAATGATCCAATTGCAACAGTTCCAGTGCGGTTGCTTCCTCCCGCACAGTGGAAGTACACTTTTTTCCCCTCATTATAGGCATTTACCACATGCTCAATAGACTGCTTAATGGATTCATCCTGATTTTCTGCATCATCCACAATGGGACTATGAATTCGATCATAGTCCGCTTCTGGAGCCTCTGCCCGCAAATCAAAAATTACCTCTGCTTTTTCATTTCTCAACATCTCTTTTACATCATCTGCTCCACCAATGTAAATACGATCTTTTATTAATTCATGATAGTTTTTTGTCATGATGCTCCCTCCTTTTATAGTGATTTGCTCCAATCGTGTGTTGCCGTTCCTTCCAGGTATCGTTCGGCATCAAGTGCTGCCATGCATCCTGTTCCTGCAGCTGTAATTGCCTGGCGGTATTTCTTATCCTGTACATCACCGCATGCAAAAACGCCAGGGATATTGGTTTCCGTTGTTCCAGGTACCACATTAATATAGCCTGTTTCATCCGTTTCGATTTGTCCATTAAGGAAAGCCGTATTTGGCGTATGTCCAATCGCAACGAAAATCCCGTCTGTTTCGATCACTTCTTCTTTTCCTGTCAAATTGTCTCGAACTTTTAAGCCTGTCACTTTCATTCCATCGGATACCACTTCAATCGGCGTATTGTTGAGCGCCCAAGTTATTTTCGCATTCTCCTTGGCACGTTCCTGCATAATCTTTGAAGCCCGAAGTTCATCACGGCGGTGAACAATCGTGACTTCTGAAGCAAACTTTGTTAAGAAGCTGGCTTCTTCCATAGCCGAATCTCCGCCGCCAACGATAATCACTTTCTTGCCGCGATAAAAGAATCCGTCACAAGTCGCACAGGTGCTGACTCCCCGTCCAATATTTTCTGATTCACCAGGAATGCCTAGAAGTTTAGCGGATGCACCAGTGGAAAGAATCAGCGCTTCCGTCTGTATTTCTCCTATACCGCTCACTTTTAGTGTAAATGGCTTCTTGGAAAGATCCGTTTCCGTAACCCATCCTCTTTTAAACTCAGCTCCAAATCTTTCTGCCTGCTTTCGCATATTGTCCATTAATTCAGGACCCATTACCCCGTCTACAAACCCTGGAAAATTCTCTACTTCGGTTGTTAACGTCAATTGTCCTCCTGGCTGCGTACCTTCGATTACTATTGGCTTCATATTTGCACGCGCTAAATAAATGGCTGCGGTTAATCCTGCTGGACCTGTCCCTAAAATAACGACCTTCTCCATCTTAATCCCTCCGCTATTGGTTAATAAACTTCTTTAATTCCTGGTATCCAGTGCCTTCTTCGCTCTGTAATGGAACAATGGCACATTTTTCACTTAGCTCATTGGTCACTTTTTCAATCCAGTTGATCTCAGCATTTGTTCTTCCTTTTAGAACAGGATCTTTTGTTTCTGTTGCATATAGACTTTGGTTAATTAGCCACCACTTAGGCGTGATATCTGCCCGCTTTAAATCATCCTGCAAACGGCCAGCTTCCAGTACAGGAGTTGCTTCAGCCAATGTAACGATCACCACACCTGTTTCTTTTGGGTTTCTTAACCTTGGAAGCAGCATTTTTACACTTTCAGGGACTTCACCCGTTGAGCGCGCAAGCTCTTTATGATAGGACTGTGCTGCATCCAGTAGCAAGAGGGTATGTCCTGATGGAGCAGTATCAATGACCACCACTTCATCCTTCGATTTCTCCACGACTTCTGCAAATGCCCGAAATACCGCAATCTCCTCTGTACATGGGGAATTTAAATCCTCTTCTATATAAGCTAAAGACTCATCATCCAGTTCATCACTCACATTGGATAGTACCTCGGCTTTATACACCTCAACTTCTTTCTTCGGATCGATGCGGCTGATGCTCAGGTTCTGATTCAGCTGGCTATTCTGGAAAACAAATTCGAGATGAGCTGCGGGATCCGTTGTGGTCAAATGGACTTTGTGACCTTTTTCTGCTAAGCCAACCGCGATAGCAGAGGCCATTGTTGTTTTGCCGACTCCTCCCTTGCCCATTGTAAAGATAACTCTTGTATTAGTAGAAGAAAAATCTTCAATGACTTCACTTAGTCCAGGCAAACTGATCAAATTTTGCTCCATAGCCAATTCAGTCTGCGGAAGGATAAACTGCTTAAACAAATAGCGCAGATTTTTAATCCCTGTAAGGGAATAAGAGACAAATGGCAGTGAATAAGTCGCCACTTGCTTCAGATCGTCTGGCATCCGTTTTAGGGCGTTCCGCTGACGATGAAAGAATGAAGCTGAAACCTCATCATCATGAATATGGGACTGCATTAATCCATTTATAATCAGACTCTGGTTCTTGATGCCAATCTCTTTTAATTCTTTGGCGGCACGGCTTGCTTCAACTAAAGAAGATTCATCTGGTCTTGCCACCAGAATTAATGTGGTTTGGGCCGAATCAGCAAGAGCTTCCATCGTAATGGAATAAATCTGTTTCTTTTCCGCAAGTCCTGAGAGTGGTCCCAGGCATGAAGCACCATGCGTGCTTTCTTCTAAAAATCCGCTCCAGGCGGTTGGCAGCTGAAGGAGACGAAGAGTATGGCCTGTTGGTGCGGTATCAAAAATAATGTGATCATAAGCCTCTACAACGGAGGCATCTGAAAGCAAACTAGTGAATTCATCAAATGCGGCAATTTCAACCGTACAGGCACCTGATAGCTGTTCTTCCATTGTAGCCACAACTGAATCTGGGAGCTTGCCGCGATAAGGTCCAATCGTCTTTTCGCGATAAGCGCGGGCTGCTTCCTCTGGGTCAAGATTACAGGCAGAAAGATTCGAAACCCCAGGCACAGGCATAGGTGTGTTTGTTAGCTCTACCTCTAAAACATCCTGCAAGTTGGAAGCAGGATCCGTACTGACGAGCAGAACCCGCTTTCCTTCATCAGCAAGCTTGACAGCCGAAGCACAAGCCGTTGACGTTTTTCCTACTCCTCCTTTTCCTGTAAAGAAAAGAAATTTCGTATTCGTTACCGCCCTTGTATCAAAAGGTTGAAACATGAGTTTTCCTCCTTCCTATTTTCAGATCAGCTTGAATTTTACGTTTGGCTTTTTGAGAGAGAGATCTTCGACTTTCACTTCAAACCACTGTGCAAGTTCATCGTTTGAAGGATACTTTCCTTCCTTCACGACTGCTCCGTTTAATAACGTAACTGGCAGTGCATCAGGTCCCTTTTCATGGAGGACCTTATTTACCTCTTTATTGTCTGCAAACACAGCTGGCTCATTGGCCAGGTTGTATCGTTTAATATCAAAGCCTTTTTTCTCCAATGCGAAGACAACCGATGCCATTCTGGTTAGTTCTGGATCTACACTCGGTCCGCACACACCCGTTGGACAACATAGCGCGGGGTCAAAGATTTCAATTTTATTCATGATTTTCGCTCCTTTACAATTAAATAAGCATATACTTATATATAAGATGAAAGGATAGCCAAGAGAGTGATTTCTCTTGGCTATTTTCTTTTACTTTCCTGTTTCGGCAAACGTTTTAATTCGGTCGCCAATTTCATCACGCACACGCTGGAAGAACGCCCATTTTTCTTCATCTGTTCCTTCTGCTTTTGCAGGATCATCAAATCCCCAGTGTTCGCGTTTCACGTGAGGAGGAGTCATTGGACATTTGTCAGCTGCATCTCCGCAAAGTGTGACAACTAAATCAGCATTATTTAGAATTTCAGGATCAATGATATCAGAAGTCTGATTGGAAATATCAATGCCAGCTTCTTTCATTGCCTTTACCGCATTTGGATTCAAACCATGTGCTTCGATTCCTGCGCTATATACATTCCACTCATCACCTAAATGCTGCTTTGCCCATCCTTCAGCCATCTGGCTGCGGCAAGAGTTACCTGTACATAGAAAGTAAATTGTTTTTTTAGTCATGTTGAGATTCTCCTTTTAGGTAAGTTTTTTTAAATGATCAGTAACCAAATATATAGACCAACCAATGTAATGAACAATGTTGGAATGGTTAATATAATGCCAGTTTTAAAGTAAGTTCCCCAGGAGATTTTAACTCCCTTTAAAGACAACACATGAAGCCATAGTAAGGTTGCCAGAGAACCAATCGGTGTAATCTTCGGACCTAAATCAGATCCAATGACATTCGCATAAATGAGTGCTTCTCGGATCACACCGCTAGTATTGGTGTCAGCAATAGCCAGTGCGTCAATCATAACGGTTGGCATATTATTCATCACAGATGAAAGAATGGCAGCAATGAATCCCATACCGATGGTTGCCGCAAATAATCCCTGGTCAGCTGTCATTTGAATTAAATCAGCCAACACATTAGTAAGACCTACGTTTCTCAGCCCGTATACCACTACATACATTCCGATGGAGAAGAACACAATGGCCCAAGGTGCGCCTTTGATAACGGTACGCGTATTAACTGCTGGGCTTCTGCGCGCCATGAGCAGGAAGAAAATCGCTACAATTCCTGCAATAATGGAAACTGGCACGCCAATAAATTCACTTGCAAAATAGCCTATTAATAGGATTCCTAACACAAGCCAGGACAAACGGAACATCTTGCTGTCACGAACCGCCTCAGCAGGTTTTTTCAAATGTGATAAATCATAATTCTTCGGTATGCTTTTTCTAAAGAATAAGTATAAGACGGTGATGCTTGCTGCTAGTGAAAAGAAGTTTGGAATAATCATTCTGGATGCAAATTCCACAAATCCGATTCCAAAAAAGTCAGCCGAAACGATATTAACAAGGTTGCTGACAACCAATGGCAGCGATGTGGTATCGGCAATAAATCCGCTCGCAATGATAAATGGAAAAACCATTTTTTCTTCAAACTTTAAGTTTCTTACCATCGCAAGAACAATTGGCGTCAGAATCAATGCTGCTCCATCATTTGCGAAGAATGCAGCAACCAAAGCACCCAATATGGAAACATAAACAAACATCCTTACTCCGTTTCCTTTTGCAGCTCTTGCCATATGCAGAGCTGCCCACTCAAAAAATCCAATCTCATCTAAAATGAGTGAAATGATAATGATGGCAATGAAAGCAAGCGTTGCATTCCAGACAATCGATGTAACATCTAAGACATCATTGAAGTCAACTACTCCCACAATTAAGGCAAGAATAGCGCCTCCACAGGCAGACCATCCAATCGATAAACCTTTAGGCTGCCATATTACTAATATGAGGGTGATCAAAAATATCACCGATGCCAATACAATTTGAGTCAATGTGATACCCCCTATTACTCACACGAAATTCTTAGTCCCTGTTCTTCCAGTTCTGTTAGTTTATAATCCTGACTTGGAAGGTGATCCAGCAGGTTGTGCACCATTGGATAGTAGTCACTGTCCTTAATCAGTGAATAAATAATCCATTGTCCTCTCCTGGCTTCTCTGACCACGCCTGCATCTTTTAACTTCCGAATATGCTGGCTGATGGCAGGCTGGCTCATTTTAAATATCTCCACAAATTCACATACGCAACAATCGTTGTTATCAAGAATTTTCACCATGGTTAATCGCGTTTTATCGCCCAATAATTTTAAGATGGTTGCTGCTTTATCGATCTCAACTGTGGATACTTTCATCCTGTGTTCACCTCCGCCTTTTCAAATATCAATATATAATAATTCACTTATATATGCAATCAAATCCAACTCTTTTAACAAAACCTTTACATTTAATATGTTCCTATTAGGGTTTCTCATAATACTTTTTGTATTTTTTCGTTACCTTTTCCTGTAACATACTTCTTTGAACTTTATTAAGGATGGTAATAACACCAAAGAAAAACAAAGTACAGAAAAGGATAGGAATGATAAGTTGGGCCATTAACTTAACCTCTATTCCACTTATAAATAAGTAAATAGTTATATATTTATAATTTAATGTTGATTTACGTATATCTTGATGTTACTTTAGTAACTGGTTACACCATCATTATATAAGTATATGATTATAAGTCAATGGGTATGAAAGGAGACAAAGATGGATATACAAACAATCTTATTTATGTTTTTTGGAGGTATAGGGATTTTCCTTTTCGGGATTAAGACGATGGGAGATGGTCTCCAAAAAGCAGCAGGAGACCGTTTGCGCGATATTTTAGATCGCTTTACCACCAATCCATTTATGGGAATTTTATCAGGTATTTTTGTAACGATTCTTTTGCAGACAAGCACAGGCACAACTGTTTTGACCATTGGTTTAGTCAGTGCTGGTTTTATGACGCTTCGTCAGGCAATAGGTGTTATTATGGGCGCAAACATCGGAACAACAGTTACAGCATTTATTATTGGTATTAAAATTTCCGAATACGCACTCCCTATTATGTTTGTCGGAGCTATTTTCTTATTTTTCATCAAGACGCGAGCTTCCAAAAATATTGGAGAAGTCATTTTTGGCTTCGGTGCTTTATTTTTAGGATTGGAGCTTATGGGGGATGCTTTAAAGCCACTAAGAGAGGTACAGGCATTTATTGATTTAACCATAAGCATGAGTGAGAATCCCTTTCTTGGTGTTGTAATTGGAACACTCTTTACCGTCGCTGTTCAAAGTTCTTCGGCATCAATCGGTTTGCTTCAAACCTTATTTGGACAAGGTGCGCTTACGCTTGATGGTGCCCTGCCTGTTCTTTTCGGTGATAATATTGGGACAACCATTACAGCAGTTATTGCTTCAATCGGCGCTTCAGTTGCAGCAAGACGCGCAGCTTTAGTTCACGTACTCTTTAATATTTTAGGTACTATTCTAGTCCTAATTTTCTTTATCCCTTACACGTCGCTTGTGGCGTCTTTACAGGAAAAATTATTACTTTCACCTGAAATGACCATTGCATTTGCGCACGGGTTATTTAATGTATTAAACACCATTATCCAATTTCCATTTATCGTGTTTCTTGCATGGATCGTAACAAAATTAATACCAGGACAGGATAGTGTAGTTGAATATAAAGCTAAGCATTTAGATCCTCTTGTTTTATCTAACCCTTCCGTTGCGTTAGGGCAGGCTAAAATGGAATTGCTGCGAATGGGGGAACTTGTCTCAAATGGATTGGATGAAGTGCTCTCTTACCTTAAAACGAATAAAAAGCAGCACGGGGAATTAGTACTCCAATTAGAAGATGCAACGAATAATCTGGACAAGAAAATATCTGATTTCCTTGTTCAGATTGGGTCGAGTGATTTATCTGCTGAGGAATCCGCTAAATACGCCCATTATTACGATACTATTCGTGATTTGGAGCGCGTCGGGGATCACGTTGAGAATATAAAAGAATTAATTGATTACCGCATTGAAAAATCTGTGTCATTCTCAGAAGATGCATATAGTGATTTACAGGAAATGTTCGATTTAACCATTACCACCTTAAATCAGGCAATCAATGCCTTGGATAAAGAGGACTTAGCCCTTGCCCATCAAGTCTTAGCTAATGAAGATAAAATTGATAAAATGGAAAGAATCCTAAGGAAAAAACACATCCTGCGAACACATTCAGGAGCATGCGTTGGTGCTGCCAGCATTGTATTTGTTGACATTATCAGCAATTTAGAACGCATAGGAGACCATGCGGTAAATATTGCTCAAATTCTTACAGGGGAAGAATAAACTAAATGGCGGCTGTTTAGCCGCCACTTTTTTGTGAAAGCAGGTTTATAGAAGTTTTTCCATAGCCATTACATCAACAAATTTCCCATCTAAAACACCTTGGTTTTGAAAAATACCAACTTCCCGAAAACCCATTTTTTTATAAAGCCCTTGCCCTAAACCGTTAACTGGGAAAGTAAATAAAACTAATTTGTGATAGTTATTTTCTCTGGCTTTGTCTTCCAAAGTGGAAAGAAGTTTTGCCCCTACGCCTTTGCCTCTGGCTTCCCTGGAGATATAAACTGATATATCTGCAACCCCATCATATGCACTACGATTATTATATGGATTTAAGGAAGCCCAGCCAATTATGTTTCTTCCCTCTTCTGCAATCACTACACTATATCTATATTGATGCTGCTTGAACCATTCTTTCATATATGAAGAATCTTTTATCTCTGTTTCTAACGTTGCAATCCGATCTTCTATTCCTTGATTATATATAGCCAAAATAGCTTTTAAATCTGACTCCCTGGCTCCCCGAACAACTGCTTCACTTATCATTAAAGTTCCTCCACTCGTGCCGATTAATCATGTTATATACTTTTATATCATACGACCTTTAATAAGCTTTGTTGAACCCTTTATCATAGTCATTGATAAATGTATTTAACCTTTTTGCTAAAACTGACCATATAATAGCTAAAATAAGGAGTGTTACTGCACCACCCCAATATATAAAGTTAAAACCAGCCTCTAACTGTATTAATATGTAACTAAGTGCTGGTCCTAAAGCTGCCCCTACATCTTGGGAGATGGAGTATATGGTAAGGAAAGAAACCACGTTTGCAGTCTTTGCTGTGTCCAGAGCAATCGTGTCCAGAATGGTAGTTAAAATTGTAGCTCCAGCCATCACTAATAGAGTAATGACTATCCATAACCCTAACGGAAGTCTAATAGATATCATTCCAAAGACAATCCCTGCAAAAATTAAGGAAACAATAAAAATTGGCAACCTTCCTCGAGAACCATCAGACCAGTGCCCAACAGTCCTTCCCAGGAAAGGCTCCCAAGCCCATCTAACTGCTTGGATTATGCCTGATAATAACGTTACACTAACAACTACATTCAATATTGAAATATGCTCTCCGTAAAAATGTTCAATCATGGAACTCAGAGTGGATGTTAATATCCCTTGATATAACATAGCAATGAGAAAGCCTGAAACGATAATGGATACTTTATACCCTGTCTTTCCAATGAAAGGCTTACTTTTATTGATTTCACCTTTCTCTTCAGAAGTCTCATTATCCTGAGTTAAATTAGATTTCAAAATTAAAGGAAGACCCAAAAGGGTCAAAAAACCAAATCCAACTGAAACCGTGCTTAAGCCTATGATCGGAACTAACAGACCTCCAATCAGCATACCCACTAAACTTCCTGTTCGGTAGAGTCCATTATATAGCCCCATGGAACTTCCCCGCTTATTGTTATCAGCATATAGGGCAACAACCGATAATCCGCCAATTCGAAAAAATGACCAGGCAATCCCCCATACTGCACGAAGGATTACCCAGGCGATAAAACCCTCGAAAACACCATAACCTATCGTAGTAAATCCGCCTAACAGAACAGCTATTATTAGTCCAGTCTTCAATGAAATACGTTTATACATCCAACCAACCAAAGGATTAAAAGGCAATCTTATGAAGCGATTTATAGAAAGTAGCACACCAACTTGCCAAATTGATTCAAGGCCTGCAGTTTCCCAATAGATAGGCAAGGCAATGTACAGCATGGAATCTCCTAGGAGACTTAAAGCTGTGATTAAGGCGACTATTATAATAGTATTTGAAGACATTTTATCTTTAATAGTCACCATGGTTCATCCTTTCAGAAGATATAATAATTTCTTTAATCATTAGATTGGTTCAATAATTCTTGATAAGCCAAGAGAAATTGTGAGAAGGTTTCCTGACCCATATCATTTTCCTTTAAACGAAACAGCCGTTCGAAGGTTCTTTCTTTAGCTTCCTCAATTGAACATCCAAAAGCATTCATAATTAAATTCATATAAGAAATAAAATATTCCTTTTTGAGCGTTCCGGCATGATTAATAGTCATTTGCATCACCTTTAGATTAGTCTTTAGGGGAGCCGCAGGCTTCCCCTTTAATAATTGTTATTAATTGCAGCAAGAAGACGCAGGTTCATCACAAGAGGAACTTTTACTATTAAGATTGACGCTGCAGACACCTGTTTCTGGTAAATCTAACTCCACTTTTTCAGCAGCTGCCAAGTCACCACTTAAATAAGCCACCACTGATCTAACTTGTTCATATCCTGTCGCCATCAAGAAGGTTGGAGCACGCCCATAGCTTTTTGCACCTACAATATAAAAATCTTTCTCAGGCTGTCTTAATTCCTTTTCTCCATGAGGACGAACAGTACCGCAACTATGAATATTAGGATCGATTAATGGTGCTAAAGCTTCTACACTTTCAGTAGCAGTGTCTATAGAAGTACGAAGTTCATTTACGATTGAAAAATCCGGACGGCTTCCAGTATTAACAATCATTTCGTCGATCCCATCAAGGCTGCTCTGCTTGCCATTTTGGCTGCCTATTAACTCGATTCCCTCTTCTAACTTTTTGACTAATTGGATTCGGAATGGAGTAATGACCTTCACTTGCTGATTATCTACCAGATTGTGAATTCTGCTTCCGAGAAGGCCGCGAGCTTCAAGAGCATCTTTTTCTTCACCGCCATA
Organism: Cytobacillus sp. EB106-05-05-XG126; assembly: GCF_058791715.1. Taxonomy (NCBI): domain Bacteria; kingdom Bacillati; phylum Bacillota; class Bacilli; order Caryophanales; family Bacillaceae; genus Cytobacillus; species Cytobacillus sp. EB106-05-05-XG126. The sequence goes on from NZ_JBYTDU010000014.1 coordinate 53,281, forward strand.
GGCATCCTCAACTCGCTCCCTTCTCATAATCCATAAAATCTCCGTTTCAGGATAAGATTCTTTCAATTTGGCCAAATCTAATAAAGCGTTTATAGCTGAATGGCCACCTCCAACAACAGCTATTCGTTTATTTGCATAACGTTGCTGTTCCTTCCCTAGAATATCTGGTATTCCATAGAATATTTTATCCTTAAGGGATTTTTCTTCAGTGAGCCATATACCACTTGAGACAGAAGGGTTGGGGTTTCCCCATGTCCCTGTAGCATCTATCACTGCCTTGGCTTCAAATGTTTTGTACTCTGTATTACTTTCAGTATGGATAATGAATGGGGCTTTTTCCCGATTTGATGTTTTCATTTTATCCATATCTTTTCTGCCAATCGATAAAACTTTAGTATTGTGATGAACGAATGGTTTAATTTCAGGTACCATAGCCAATGGCTGCAAATACAGTTCCACCAGCTCCTGCCCAGTCGGCAAACTTTCTAATTCCGGATGAATCCAACCACTGGTATATAATAAGTCCTTAGCAGCTTTATCAACATTGTATTGCCAAGGTGAGAATAAGCGTACATGGCCCCAAGTTAAAATATTTGCACCTATTTGTGAACCAGCTTCTAAAAGGATAAAGGGAATCCTATTTTTTGCTAAATGGGCTGCAGCTGCCAGGCCTACAGGCCCACCTCCTATAACTGCAACAGGTAGCTTACTTGTTTCATTATTTATCGTAATACTTTGAGTTGATAAGCTTACATTTGTACCGCAGCATCCGTTTCCACTAATTAGAATATTATTTGCCTCCTTCGTCATATTAATCTCCTCTTTTCATTTAATTGGATAATTGATAGATCAGTATTAGTATTACTGTATAAATGAATTGTTTTGAGAAAAACAATAAAACAATTGTTTAATCTTTTAATACCTATTATTTTTCAAATGTCGCCGCAGCTTTCTAACGATAAACCGTGAATCGGGACCAACCCCTCTTAATGTTGCAGAAGCAAATGACCGCTGTCCTTCTAGCCCCACATAATATAGTCCTGACACCGAGGTGCTTATCCCAGCGATTTCCATGGGTTTCCCCTCGTTATCGAGGGCACCTAGATCGCTTAAGTAATCAAGGTTAAAACGGAAACCTGTAGCATAAATGACAGTGTCTACCTGTTCTTTTGTTCCGTCTGGCCAAATTACCCCATTGTCATAAAAGGAAATAAACATGGGTTGTTGATTAGGTTTCCCAGATGCCAATCGTTCTTCGTAATTATTAAGATTGGCTACTGAACTCGAAATCGGTGGCTTTTTGCCAAATCGCCAGAAAGGGAATGTATCTATCCCAATAGCCCTTATCCAAAAGTGCAGATCCTGCCCCAAAAATCTTTGTCTTATTAATTGAACCGGCTTTCGTACAGCTAGTGTTGTTTTACTTACCTCTGCCAACTCAATAGCAATCTGCACTGCCGAATTCCTACTTCCCACAACAAGCACTCTATGATTTATAAAAGGGTCCGGATTTCTATAATCTGATGAATGAATAATACGTCCCTGAAAGGTCTCTTGCCCTTTTATAAAAGGAATAAATGGATTATTAAAAGAACCAGTTGCGTTGATAATAGTCCGAGCATGGAATGTCTCACCCGATTCTGTTAGCACCTCAAATACTTGAGCCTTGCTCTTTACGGATACGACCCTTTGATTGGCCATAACAGACAGGTTAAAGTGTTTTTTATAATCCATTAAGTAATCAATTAATTCCATTTTTGAGGGATAATGATTAGGATCTCCAGGGAATTTCATCCCAGGTAATGATGAAAATCTTGCAGGAGAAAATAGTTTGAGGCTGTCATAATATTTAGGCCAGGAACCAGTAGTCTGCTCATTTGCTTCCAAGATTAAATAGTCTAGCCCTTCCTTTTGCAAATAATATCCTGTTGCAAGACCAGCTTGCCCCCCGCCAATAACTATAGCCTCCCAAACGTTACTCATATGAATCCTCCTTTCGTTTATTTGCATTTTGCAAGTATTAGATACAAGGGAATTACCCCTGTATTGGTTTGCAGCATGCACTGGACTTTGCCATTGCGTTATTTAATAAATGAATTGAACGGATAACCGTTTCTCTTTCAAACTCATTCATCTGGGAAAAAACCTCATTTAAAAATGAATTCATTTGTTGATCAATTGTCGCTGCGATATATTTTCCCTCTGTAGTCAGAGAAAGAATACTAATCCGTTTATCATCTGGGTCTGGTGTTTTCTTTACTAAGTTCATTTTCACTAATGATTGTACCTGCCGACTAAAAGTAGTAATATCAGTCCCCAAGGTTTCCGCAATTTGTTGCATAGATGGCTTATGTTGATTATCTATCTCATAAAGAATGTGACTTTGAATGAGGGAAATATCGCATCCACCAACACTGCAGCAATTTTTATTAAGCAAACCAAATCGGCGTGTCATTACTTGAAACATCCCACGAAGATTTTCCAATATTTTCACCTCTTATTCACATTATATGAAAAATATTTGCAATATGCAACTATTTTACAAGAAAATCCGCCTTACATTGTTAAGGAAAGCATGATTTAATGGCAGGAAAATTTCTCTATATCTAAATAAAGCATTAAATCTATGCTTACTTTATAGAAAGCCCAAGGCGTTCGTTTCTTATTTCACAAACCTCCCTCAATAAAAGAAGCGAATACACCCCGTACAATTGCCTTTTAGGATGACGACGCGGTGGTTATGAATCCTATTCCGTAAGAGTATTACATAATAGGTAACAATCGCACGATTAGCCGGGCGTGCGCTCGCGCAGCCGTATTTTTAACCCCCTCCCGGTGAGGAGAAAGTGGTGTATTTGGTCTCTGTGAATAGATTCGGTGTGCTAGTCAGTAGTATGAAAAATAACCCCACCCCTATCACAATCCATTTCATTCCTTTACCCTTTAACATATATAAAGCTGAACAAACGGCTGCAATAATGAGCAAGATGCTTATTGTATGATGACTGCTGCCACTGTTTGGGGACCCAGTTGAACGTAAACACTTTTTGCATCCTTCACCAATAGTATTAGCAGAAGTAAAATGCTGACACCAAGGCCGATGATAGCAATCCTATTACGTTTGATCATTTGATTTAACTCTCCCTTACCTTTGAGAACCTATACGCAGAAAGTATATCATAGTTAAGTTCAAAACATTGCGAGAACTCTTGTATAGGTTTTAAAAGAGGAATATAATGGACATCTAAAATATTTCATTAAATGGAGGACTGTTTTTGAAAGTCATAAAAATCGGATTGGTCGGTATGTTGGCAGCCGGATTGTTGACGGCATGTAATGGAAATGACGGCAAATCGGTTGCGAAAGCGGACGATGTGCCAACCGCGGTTGAAAATGATACTGTTGAATTTTCTCCAGAAGCAAAAGAATGGATTGCTGAAATGGCAGCGGAGTTCAATCGAGCACCGGAGGAAAGTTTTGAAGAACTAGAGCAAGAAGATGTTGGGTTTGTTTATTACACAAAGGCCGAAGATCTCTATAAAAATATGCAACATTATATTGATGACAAAAATGAAAGTTTTGATGAAGACTTTGCCAACTTGCGTATGCTTGCTGCTGGAATCAGTCATAATCAATTTGAACGGTCCGCCCATATCGATGATACGGGGAAAGAAAAGGACAATCTTGAACATGCTGAGGATTGGAAACCGGTGCCGGCAAGTATGGAAACGGCGTATCAATATATGAAACAATTACTCAATGATTTGGACGTCGCAATTAATAAGGACGGCAAAGGGACATCTTTTGGAGTGTCACACTTAACGAATGGCGACAAGGTGAAAGAACTAGAGTCGTTTATAAAACACGACAACTAATACAAAACACCTTTCTTTGGAGAGGTGTTTTCTTTTCGCCGATTAGTCGAATCACTATTTATCTTTGAAACTTACAAAAAAACCGGACAGAGTCTCTGTCCGGTTTTCACCTGTATGATCATAGCGACCGACTGTATGCCTGGTATCCCCCTTCAGACTCAGAAACAACAACACACAGAATGGTGAAATGATTTGTTTTTACGTAAGAGTATTACATAATACGTAATAATCTAAGTGTGTCAGTTCGACCAGATGTTAAAGCATTGGGCTTTGGCCACCTGTTCGATCAACTCCTTATCCTCCCTTCGATCCGGTACCGTTATCCAAAATCAAAACTTGGGAAAAAATACAAAGATATATCGAGTACGTTGAAAGCGGGCAATACAAAGAAAGAAAAGAGTTATTCGAAAAAAGGTTAGTGATTAACCCTTAAATAAAAAAGCCGAGATAAAAGTCTCAGACTTTTTCAATGCTTATCTCATTGTCACCAAATCTTATGAAGTCTTCCTCATCGCTGCTAAAAATGTTAAAGGGATCCTCTGATTTATTCTTGAACGAATTGTAATCCTCGACGTTTAGGAAAATATTCAATGATTCATTGTTCTCGGTTTCAATTGAGGTTCTTTCGCAATTGTTTTCTTTATCGAGCATAAATGAATAATGCTTCACGCTGCCCAGGTTAAGCTCTAACTTAACATCTTTATAGCAAACAAAGGTTAGCGTATTCCCTGACTTATTTAACTTTAGTTTCTTTGAATTGGAGTAAAAAGTGGAGCTTTCAGTTTTTAATTCAAGGAATATCTCCTTATCCTTTAAGGTTTTCAAACATTCATACACTCTATCAGCAAATTTGGGCATAGTGACCCCTCCCTTTGTAAAACAATATTCACCAGGGAAAGGCTTCATTCCCTTTCCATCCCAAACCACCAGTTACTTTTTATTTTCATATTCATTTCTCTTTTTAAGGTATTCTCCTCCCCTCCTAAATAGTCAAGACGATTTTTTCACTTCACTCACCCTTTAGTGAATAAAAAAATCCACATCAAAAGGGAACTTTGATTATCGGTTGCACCTACAAGCGTTAATTCATAAAATAAGCGTTAATCCTTCTTAACGTTAAATATGATATAATTAAAATAATGCCCAATCCCTTATATACCAAGGATTTGGACACTTTTTTAAAAGGTTTATAAAATGCGTTAATTTGTATTATACGAACATTTATTCCATTATTTTACATCCGTTGAATTAACATAATTCACTCTTTTTTACGTTTCCCTTTTGGGATTGTTATCATGCGTTCCGGTCAATGAATGTCCTCTTTTTTCATGACAACTAAAAGGCACACAGCCCTGGCATAATATAATAATGAGTAGGTTATACTCTAGAAAATCCAAAGGAATGTCTCAATTTTGAAGACATTCCTTTTTCTAACTAGAAATATTTGGTTCCCTTCTTAAATAAAAGCACCCGTTTGTTTAAGTACATTTCTTCACAAACTTATTACAGGGATGCTGACCCTTTTCTTGAATAAGAAAGAGCCACCTGGTTTTGGCAGCTCTATTTTTTCATCATCAATTAATTTTTCAAATAATGTATACCTGCCTCACTATCTTTTACGAAAACCTTCATAATCCCGATCACTTTTTCATTCACTAATACCTCTAATTCCCACATACCCGATTCCGGAAAAGTAATTGAAGTTGAGGCTATTGATGTTGGAGTAAATTCATTCTTTTTTGCTGCTTTGAATGAATTATTATCATTTAAGGGCAATGGTTTATATTTTTTAGGTAAATCTTTTATCGATTTTTCTTTATTAATAATTTTTCCTTTGGATACAAAGTCTTGTCCCGTCTCTTGATTCTTCCCTTTTATCTTTAGGTTTCCCGTAAGCTGCTGGTTATCGGATGTCCAAAATAGCCAATCCAATTGATTGTCTTTCCCTTTTATCAGCGGTATTTCCAAAAAACCAAACTTACCTCTTTCTCCTCTAACCTCATAAAGCATCAGTACATCTTTTACTTTTTCATTTATTGTAAAAGTAGGTGTCTGCTCTGATGGATTACCAGGAGGAATTTTAGTAGAGTTGCTTTTTTTGGCATCTTCTTCATAAGTTGGCTCTTTAGCTTTTACATATTTTGCATTATTTTCTTCAAACGAACAACCAGTAAGCAGCAGTAAGCAAATTCCTAAAAAATAAAATGACCTCATATTTACTCCTTTCATTCAGGTGCTTTATATATAAATAGACGTTTAACCCCCATCTTCGTTTCAACTTTATGTAAAAAAAGTGAATATATACAATTTCCTCTTCACCTATACTGCCCCTTTCGTATTATAAGGTCACCAGATATTTCTGGTTGACCATTTTTTATTTGGTCTTATTATATCAGTAGCCAGGGTAGA
>NZ_JBYTDU010000015.1:0-25002 GCF_058791715.1 Cytobacillus sp. EB106-05-05-XG126
TAGTTGGGGGCTGTCCCCCTGTGAGAGTAGGACGCTGCCGGGCAAATGAAAGAGCACCTGATGGGTGTTCTTTTTTTGTGTGATTATAGGTATCTGAATCAACTGGACTCTTCTTTTTATTGAAAAATGCAGATATGCCTCACCTTTTCTGGATATGCGCCAGAATCAAATTATATGCGGCGTTCCCTGTTTTCATAGTCAATTTCGTTCTCCGTAAGAAGAATTGTGCCAAATGTAAGTAATCTTCAAAACGTGCTAGGTAAATTAAAAATCCTGTTAGATAAATTCATAAATTTGCGGATAAAACCCAAGACATGCTAGATAAACTCCAAAACCTGTTAGATACACCGCCAAGCCCAGGCATGCACCCAAATAAATCCCAGCATGACAGTAATCCAGTGCATCTCAGCTGCCCCGACAGCACAAAAAAATAAAAAGCCCCTATCAAAGGGCTTACATTTCAAGAAAATATCTCCGGCATTGTTATTTTCCGCAGCTTCTTTAAGTAATAATTATATTTTGGATGACTTGTATCCGTGGTGATTAAATCATTCTCACAATCTGTGCAGATAAAAGAAGTGTATAGATGTATTCCCCTGGTTTTTGCCTGCTCGCATATGACACATTCTTCCCCTGCCTGTTTCTTTGCTAATAGCGAACCCAATCACTCCACCTCCATACCCTTAGTCTGCCCAGATTAACACTATTGTATACAATTTTTTGAATTTTCATTGGCGGGTTTTTCTGAGGTTACTTGATTAATATTGTATGATGGAAATCTAATTTGGGTGTATGTCTATAAAGGATTTCTTTTATTATTTTGCCTGATGTTTCAGGGACTGGCGCAGATATCGCCCTTATGTAGCAGTTACATACTTGTTTTGTTAAAATAGGAGAAGAATCATAGGAAAGTGTGAACATATGAATCAGGAAAACACTCCATTATGGAACCAATTACAAAAACATGCTTCACACCAGCCGTTGTCCTTTCATGTGCCGGGCCATAAGAACGGTTATCTTGCAGGCGGTGAGGGAGCAGATTATTTTAAACATATTTTAAAGCTTGATGCTACGGAGCTCGGCGGACTGGATGATTTGCATTCTCCTGAGGGAGTCATCCTGGAGGCTCAAGAGCTGCTTGCCGGCCTGCATGGAGTTTCAAAAAGCTTTTTCCTTGTGAACGGGTCGACTGCAGGGAATCTTGCCATGGTCCTGTCAGCAGCAGAAGAAAAGGAGACTGTACTGGTCCAGCGGAACTGCCATAAGTCCATCCTGAATGGCATTACTTTGGCTAAGGCGAAGCCTGTCTTTTTAGCGCCTGAGTTTAATGAAGAGTGGGGCGTTGCCGGGGGAGTGGCTTTAGAAACGGTAAAAGAGGCGATCAGGCAATATCCGGATGCAAAAGCAATCATCTTAACCTATCCGAATTATTATGGAATGGTATACGACCTTGAAAATATTATTCAGTGTGCCCACGATCACGGTATTCCGGTGCTGGTGGATGAGGCTCATGGAGCGCACTTAATAGGCGGGAGCCATTTTCCCGCTTCGGCCGTTCAGCTTCAGGCAGATCTCACTGTACAATCGGCACATAAAACGCTGCCAGCTATGACAATGGGGGCTTATCTGCATTTTAACAGCCGGTTTATAAAGGAAGAAAAAGTGTCCAACTATCTGGGGATACTCCAATCAAGCAGCCCTTCCTATCCGATTATGGCTTCTCTTGATTTGGCAAGGGCTTATTTAGCTTCATTTTCGAAAAAGGATGAGGAAGCACTGCTAAAAAAAATCGGGCGTTTCAGGAAGGATCTAAACAGGGTTAAAGGTATTAAGGTACTGCCATTTCAATATCACAAAGGCGACCCTTTAAAGGTAACCATTCAGTCGGAAACCTCACTCAGCGGGTTTGACCTGCAGATTCTTCTGGAGAAGCGCGGGATCTTTACGGAAATGGCGGATCCCTATAATGTCCTGTTTGTTTTGCCTCTTTTGAAGAACGATATGGATTATCCATTTGACCGGGTGATTGAATGTTTGAACGAGGAATTGACATCATTCGGACCGGCAGACCGCCAGGAAAGAATCACTTTCAGTAAAAAGCCTGTTTCCGGCCTTGCCCTTGAGCAAAAGGAACAGAGTCAGCACACCATTAAAACGGTGGCATTGGAAGAGGCGGCCGGTGAAATATGCGCTCAGCAGGTAACTCCTTATCCGCCAGGCATTCCACTCTTATACCCGGGTGAAATCATTGAGGGTGGAGATATAGCAAACATCACATTACAAATTCAGGCCGGAGCGCGGTTTCAAAATGGAGACAATATAAAAGCAGGCAGCATTAACGTTTATGAGGATCTATAACAGCAGCTGGAGGAAGTAAAATGAAAAAAGGTAAGTTTATTACGGTCGAAGGACCTGAGGGTGCCGGAAAGACAACGATTATTGATATGCTGGCAACCAATCTGGCAGAGGAAGGCTATCAGGTGCTTCAGACAAGAGAGCCTGGCGGAATTGAGATTGCTGAACAAATCCGAAGTGTCATACTTGATAAAAAGAATACAAAGATGGACCCGAGAACAGAGGCTCTGCTTTATGCGGCAGCCAGAAGGCAGCACCTGGCTGAGAAAGTAAAGCCGGCACTGGATGAGGGATATATCATTTTATGTGACCGGTTTATTGATAGCTCTCTTGCCTATCAGGGTTATGCAAGAGGACTTGGCATTGAGGAGGTCTACTCCATCAACAGCTTTGCCATTGAAGGCATGATGCCTGAACTGACTTTGTATTTTGATATTGATCCTGAGTCGGGCCTGAATAGAATCAATCAGCATAAAGGACGGGAAGTGAACCGCCTGGACCTGGAAAAGCTCGACTTTCACCATAAAGTGCGGGAGGGCTATCTGAAGCTAATGGAGCTTTACCCGGAGCGCATCTTTAAGATTGATGCTTCAAAGCCATTGGAGGAAGTCTATCAGCAGGCGGAGAGCAAGCTGAAAGAACGAATATAAAAACTTGCCTTAAAGATTATATTTCTTTAGGGCTTTTTTAAAATATTTTTTCTGTATTCCCTTAATTTCTGCTTGAAGATAAAATAATTGATATAATAAAAGTAAGACAAAACGGATGAAAACTTTGTAAAGGGGATGGGCTTATGAAATTAATTCTGGCAGTCATTCAGGATCAGGACAGCAATAAGCTAATGAATGCGCTGGTTGACAATAACTTTCGTGCGACAAAATTGGCCAGCACGGGCGGATTCTTGAAATCAGGCAATACAACGTTCATGATCGGGACAGAGGATATCCGTGTGGAGAGAGCCCTGCAGATTATTAAGGAAAATTGCAGAGCAAGAGACCAGCTGGTCGCACCGGTATCGCCGATGGGCGGAAACGCTGATTCTTATGTGCCCTACCCTGTTGAAGTTGAGGTTGGCGGTGCGACAGTGTTTGTTCTGCCAGTCGAGCAATTCCATCATTTTTAATCATTACAGAGGGAGCTTAGAGCCCTTTGCGGAGGATCAGGTATGAAAATTAATCAGGAACTTCGGCTCAAGATGGAAAATGTCCGCAATGAGCAGAAGCAGGCAGCCGGGAATGGCGTTAAATTTTCTGAAATGGTGCAGAAGCAGGACCAGAAAATGCAGGCTTCCCAGCTTCAGGGTCTGTTAAAGGATATAGATGCCGCAGGAGAACGGCTGGCCCGCTCCAGAACCTTTAAGGATCTGGCCAAATTTAAAACGCTTGTGAAACGATTTGTGAAGGAAGCGGTTGATTTTGGAATAGAGCTGAGGCAATCGCACAGCTGGAACCAGCATGGACAGGGCCGATCTCTGAAAGTGGTGGAAACGGTTGATGAAAAGCTTTCAGAGCTGACAGATGAATTAATGAAAAAAGAAGAATCTTCTATTGATATATTAGGAAAAGTCGGAGAGATTAAGGGGCTCCTAATAAATTTATATATGTAAGTGAGTGATACTTGTGGGAAAAACGTGGGAACAGCTGGAGGCCATACAGCCAGTTGTATTAAAAATGTTTAAAAGTAGCATAGTGAAGGATCGGCTTGCCCACGCCTACTTGTTTGAAGGGATGAAAGGAACAGGAAAGCGGGAAGCAAGCATGCTTTTGGCGAAAAGCCGATTCTGCCATGAGCCGCTTGAAGGGTATGTTCCATGTGAAACATGTTCAAACTGCAAAAGGATAAACAGCGGAAATCATCCGGATGTTCATATTCTGGAGCCGGACGGGCTTTCTATCAAAAAAAATCAGATTCAAAGCTTGCAGGAAGAGTTTTCAAAGACCGGGGTAGAATCCAGGCGGAAACTTTATGTGATTGTTCATGCTGACAAAATGACAGTGAACGCTGCCAACAGTCTGCTTAAATTTCTGGAGGAACCTCATTCAGAGACGACCGCTGTGCTGATTACCGAGCAGTCGCAGCAGATGCTTCCTACTATTCTATCCCGCTGTCAGTCCATTTCTTTTAAACCATTATCTCCTGCTGAAATGATTCAGCAATTAAAAAATAATGGAGTGGATCCTGTCCAGGCACCATTACTTGCACAAATTACCAATAATTTGAATGAAGCTTTACAATATAGTTCTGATGATTGGTTTGTACAAGCACAAAAAATAGTGTTAAAATTATATGAAGTGGTAAAGAAGAATCCGCTTGAGGCAATGGTTGCCCTTCAGGAGGATTGGTTCTTGCACTTTAGAGAAAAAGAGCAGATTGATCGCGGCTTGGATCTATTACTTCTTATTTTTAAAGATTTACTATATATTCAGCTTGGGAAACAAGACCAGGTTGTCCATCTGAACGAACGAACACGTTTAGAGCAGTTTGCGCTGCAATCTTCCACCAAACGCCTGACGGAACAGATGACGGCTGTTTTGGAAGCCAAAAGAAAATTGCAGGCAAATATGAATCCGCAGCTGTTGATGGAACAGCTTGTGCTAAAATTGCAGGAGGGATCTTCCTTTGTATGATGTAGTAGGAGTGCGCTTTAAAAAAGCGGGCAAGATTTATTATTTTGATCCCGGAGATCTCTCAATACAAAAGGATGACTTTGTCATTGTCGAAACTGTCCGAGGTGTAGAATACGGAAAAGTGGTAATTGCCCCGAAGCAGGTCGATGAGCATGATGTTGTCCTTCCATTAAAAAAGGTTCTTCGTATTGCAGATCAAAAGGATCGCATGATTGTTGAGGAGAACAAGCAGGCCGCCAAGGAAGCATACGAGGTATGCTGTGAAAAGGTACAAACACATCAGCTTGATATGAAGCTGGTGGATGTTGAATATACATTTGACCGAAATAAGGTCATCTTCTACTTTACGGCTGATGGCCGGGTTGACTTCCGCGAGCTTGTCAAAGATCTCGCAGCCATCTTCCGGACAAGGATTGAACTTCGCCAGATTGGTGTGAGGGATGAAGCAAAAATGCTGGGCGGAATTGGCCCATGCGGAAGAATGCTGTGCTGTTCCACTTTCCTGGGTGACTTTGATCCTGTATCCATTAAGATGGCAAAGGACCAGAATCTATCGCTGAACCCAACGAAAATATCGGGTTTATGCGGCCGCTTAATGTGCTGCCTGAAATATGAAAATGATGAGTATGAAGCAGCAAAAGAAATGCTTCCGGACCTTGGGGAATGGATTCAGACCCCGGATGGAGCCGGAAAAGTGGTAGGCTTGAATATATTGGAGCGTGTGCTGCAGGTTGATGTGAAAGAAGCCGAGCGCGTCCTCGAATATACACTGGATGAAATTTTAAAACAAGGTGCTGTATCAGTTCAGTCCACAGATTAAGAGGTGGAAGTCGTGGATAAAAAAGAAATCTTTGACTCAGTGAGTAATATGGAAACCCAAATTGGAGAGTTATATCAGCAGCTTGGTGAGTTAAAGCAGCATTTGGCAGAAATACTTGAAGAGAATAACTCTTTGAAGCTGGAAAATGAACATTTACGACGTCATTTAGACATACCTGCGGAAAAGGAAAGCACATCGGCGAAAAAACGCAAATCAGAGCAGTCGGCCGATGCTGCAGATGAGGATAAGGTGATTGATATTGGCGAAGGCTATGATAACCTGGCCCGCCTCTATCAGGAAGGCTTTCACATTTGCAATCTTCATTTCGGCAGCCCGCGTAAAGAGGGAGACTGTCTGTTTTGCCTGTCTTTCCTGAATAAGAAGTAAACTTTTAGCCTTCCTGTGATAGGAAGGCTATTTTTCCATAAGAGCAAAGAATCAGAGAATCATGGAGGATCAAGAATGGACTTTTTAAAAGAAGGGGAGCGGCTGGACTATTTGCTGGCTGAAGATATGAGAATCATTCAAAGCCCGGCCGTTTTTTCTTTTTCACTGGATGCTGTCCTGCTGGCCCGGTTTGTGTATGTGCCGATTCAAAAAGGCAATCTCGTTGATTTGTGCAGCGGAAATGGCGTGATTCCGCTTTTTTTAAGCACAAGAACAAAGGGGGCCATTACAGGCGTCGAAATTCAGGAGCGTCTGTATGATATGGCGGTCAGAAGCATTGAATACAATAAGCTTCAAGACCGTATTAAGATGATTCGCGGGGATATTAAAGAGATCCATCGAGAATTAGGTTATGGAAAATTTGATGTTGTCACCTGCAACCCGCCTTATTTTCCGACTCCTTCTAAGGAAGAAATCAATGAGAATGAGCATTTGGCGATTGCCCGCCATGAAATTCTCTGTACACTTGAGGATGCGGTTAAAGCGTCAAGCGGACTTGCGAGACAGGGAGGCAAGGTGGCATTTGTGCACAGGCCGGGCAGGTTCCTGGACATTGTCACGCTCATGCGCAAATATAAGCTGGAGCCGAAAAGGGTGCAATTTGTCTATCCGAAGGCCGGAAAAGAAGCAAACACGCTGCTGATTGAGGCAGTTAAGAACGGAAATCCAGACCTGAAAATCCTGCCTCCTTTATTTGTATATAATGAAGAAAATGAATACACACCTGAAATGAGAGAGATTTTATATGGAGAATAGCCATTTTTTTTACGTTCTCCATTGCCGTGATGGCAGCTTATATGCAGGCTACACCAATGATCTTGAAAAACGGGTGAAGGCCCATAATGAAGGAAAAGGGGCCAAGTATACCAGAGGAAGAGGACCGGTTGAGCTGGTCTTCTCCCGTTCTTTTTCGGAAAAAGGTGAAGCGATGAGAGCGGAATATGAATTCAAGCAATGGTCCCGGAAGAAGAAGGACGAGTTTTTAAAACAACACAATATTTCAATTTATTAATTTGAAAAAAGTCTAGCTCCGAGCGCCATCGGCTCGAGGTCTTAAGCCGATAAGCTGGCGCTCTGCGCTTTTCACGAAAGAGACGGGTGGTACATATGTGGCAGCAAAAAAGCTTTGAACATGAAGAAACAAAAGGAATTCTGTATTTAGTTCCAACTCCGATTGGCAATTTGGAAGACATGAGCTTCAGGGCGGTTAGAATCCTGAAGGAAGCGGACTTTATTGCAGCGGAGGATACACGCAATACAAAGAAGCTATGCAATCATTTTGAGATTGCCACACCCATCATCAGCTATCATGAACATAATAAGGAAATCAGCGGACAGAAGCTGCTTGAAAAAGTGGCCAATGGCGCCAAAATTGCCCTTGTCAGTGATGCAGGGATGCCTGCGATTTCAGACCCTGGCTATGACCTTGTAACAGCAGCAGCTGAAGAAAAGCTGACAGTGGTGCCCCTGCCCGGTGCGAATGCTGCTTTAACCGGCCTGATTGCTTCCGGCATCAACACCCAGCCCTTTTATTTCTATGGGTTTCTGAACAGGCAGAAGAAACTCAAGAAACAGGAACTCGAGGATCTCTCCAGGCTATCGGCAACCATCATTTTATATGAAGCTCCCCACCGCCTGAAGGAAACCCTCTCGCTGATGTCGGACATAATGGGTAACAGGAATATTGCATTATGCCGCGAACTGACGAAGAGATATGAGGAATTTATCCGGGGAACTGTAGAAGAAGCAATTGAATGGGCTTCAAGCGGTGAAGTGAGAGGAGAATTTGTGATTATTATTGAAGGGACTTCCGAGACTGTGCAGGATGCAGAAACTGCCTGGTGGGAGAATCTTTCGATTGAGGATCATGTCAGACATTATATAGAAGAAACTGGACTCTCGAGCAAGGAAGCCATCAAGCAAACCGCAAAAGATCGGGGATTAAATAAGCGGGATGTTTACCATGCTTATCATATCGAAGAATAAAAAAAGCTTCTCACACAAGTGAGAAGCTTTTGTACATTCTTATTTTACAGTTTCAAAAGTGCTTTGAATTTCTTTTAACAGCTGTTCTGCACCGTCACGGCTTAAGATTAGTTTGCCGTTAGCCAGTGAGATATTATCATCAGATACTTCCCCGGTAACATGGCAAGTCATGTTTGGCTTGTACTTTTTAAGGATGATTCTTTCGTCATCTACGTAGATTTCTAAAGCATCCTTTTCAGCGATTCCAAGTGTGCGTCTTAGTTCAATAGGGATTACTACGCGGCCAAGCTCATCAACTTTACGAACAATACCTGTAGATTTCATAATAAAAGTCTCCTCTCAAATCTCCAATAATATTTTTCTCTATCTATATCGTTTCGTCATTATTCGACAAAATCTTTGTTACATTCATAATACCAGCCATTCCCATATACGTCAATTACTTTATTTTGGAATGGAATAGAAAATTTTAGGATACTGCCTGAAGTGTTGATATAACTACGATTTTCGAAATAAATGCCTTTTTTAATAAGAAGATGGAAAGGAACTTCCAAAAAACAAGCACCTGACTCTTTTCGACATTTCGACAAAATTCTACAAAAATCCATGTTATTACAATAATAATATTCGAAAGGCAGTTTCCTTTTTTAGGGATAGAAACTAAAAAAAATTTTATTAGAGAAAAATCCTGCCGTTCCTTTCTGCCTATTGGTTGCACAATTTCTAGTTTTTAGGTATATTTTGATGGTATAAGAGGTTATGCTGACGAATATAACTTCTTGTAAAATATCGATATAGCAGGCCCAATAACGGCACGGTTTTCTGATTAATACTCTCGTCCAAATGGGGCGGGTTTTTTTTTCAGAGATAAGAAAGTATTACTTTGAACTTCGATAACTGTCTAGCGCAAGCAGCCTACCCCCTCGAGGTCACAAGCTTGTCTAGTTGCGGCTCCTAGGGACTCGAGACATAAGCCAATCCCTTCCAGAAGGAAAGAACACCTTCTTGCAGGGCTCGTCTTATGCTTGTCGGGGGTGGGCAAGGCGCTTGCGCTTTTAATATAAGGGAGGGAATCTTGTGGAGGACAAATTAAAGACGTTTTATTTAACCACTCCAATTTATTATCCTAGTGGAAATTTACATATAGGGCATGCCTATACAACGGTGGCCGGTGATGCAATGGCGCGCTACAAGCGCATGCGCGGCTTTGACGTTATGTACCTGACGGGAACGGATGAACATGGACAGAAGATCCAGGAGAAGGCAGAAGAAAAAGGGGTAACACCTCAGCAGTACGTTGATGAAATTGTTGCCGGCATTCAGGATCTCTGGAACAAGCTTGATATTTCCTATGATGACTTTATCCGTACGACACAGGACAGACATAAGCAGATCGTTGAAAAAATCTTCGCCCAGCTTGTAGAACAGGGTGATATCTATCTTGGCGAATATGAAGGCTGGTATTGTACGCCTTGCGAGTCTTATTACACAGAACGCCAGCTTGCGGACGGCAACTGCCCTGACTGCGGACGTCCCGTTCATAAAGTGAAGGAAGAATCTTATTTCTTTAAGGTAAGCAAATACGCTGACAGACTTCTGCAGTATTATGAAGAAAATCCATCTTTCATACAGCCTGAATCACGCAAAAATGAAATGATCAATAACTTCATTAAACCGGGCCTTGAGGATTTGGCGGTATCCAGAACAACTTTTGACTGGGGAGTAAAAGTGCCGAATAATCCAAAGCATGTGGTGTATGTATGGATTGATGCACTATCAAATTACATTACCGCACTTGGCTATGGAACCGATGATGATTCCAAGTATCTGAACTACTGGCCTGCAGATGTTCACCTGGTTGGAAAAGAAATTGTGCGCTTCCATACGATTTACTGGCCAATAATGCTGATGGCTTTGGATGTGCCACTGCCGAAA
Source organism: Cytobacillus sp. EB106-05-05-XG126 (assembly GCF_058791715.1). Lineage (NCBI taxonomy): Bacteria > Bacillati > Bacillota > Bacilli > Caryophanales > Bacillaceae > Cytobacillus > Cytobacillus sp. EB106-05-05-XG126. Next base: position 10,171 of record NZ_JBYTDU010000015.1, read on the forward strand.
AAGGTATTTGCTCATGGCTGGCTTTTGATGAAGGACGGCAAAATGTCCAAATCAAAGGGAAATGTAGTGGACCCTGTTACCCTTATTGACCGTTATGGCCTGGATGCACTGCGCTATTACCTGCTTCGTGAAGTGCCATTCGGCGCAGACGGTGTATTTACGCCGGAAGGTTTTGTGGAAAGAATCAACTTTGATCTTGCCAACGATTTAGGCAACCTGCTAAACCGTACAATTGCGATGGTGAATAAATACTTTGACGGTGTTATTCCGGCATATACAGGTTCAGAAGGTGAGTTCGACCAGCAGCTGCTGCAAATGAACCGTGAGACGGTTTCCAAATACGAGGAAGCCATGGAAAAAATGGAGTTCTCTGTTGCCTTATCTGCCGTGTGGCAGCTTGTCAGCAGAACGAATAAATATATAGATGAAACACAGCCTTGGACACTGGCCAAAGACGAAGAGAAAAGAGAAGAACTTGCAAGTGTGATGGTTCATCTGGCAGAATCCCTGCGCAGAATCGCGGTGCTTCTGCAGCCATTCCTGACACGCACGCCGAAGGAAATCTTCACACAGCTTAATGTAAATGAAGAAGCATTAACATCCTGGGAAAGCCTTGAGACATTCGGCCTGATTCCTGAAGGCACAAAGGTATTAAAGGGAGAACCGATTTTCCCTCGCCTGGATATTACGGAAGAAGTTGAGTTCATTAAAACAAAAATGCAGGGATCCGCTGCTCCTAAAGAAGGAGCGAAGCCCGAAGCAAAAGCAGAGGAAAAGCCGGATAGCGAAGAAATCTCAATCGATGACTTTATGAAGGTCGATCTAAGAGTGGCCCAGGTCATTGAGGCTGAACCGGTTAAAAAGGCTGATAAGCTCCTGAAATTACAGCTGGATCTTGGCTATGAAAAGCGCCAGGTCGTTTCCGGTATTGCAAAGTTCTATAAGCCGGAAGAACTGGTCGGCAGAAAAGTCATATGTGTAACCAATTTAAAGCCTGTTAAACTTCGCGGCGAGCTTTCAGAAGGAATGATTTTAGCAGGAGGAAAAGACGGCGAACTTTCACTTGCCACAATTGCTGAATCTCTTCCACTAGGTGCAAGGGTAAAATAATATTATTTAATTTTCCTGTTAAATATAAAAACATAGAAGTGTTAAGCGTATAACGTAAGCATTTCTATGTTTTTTATTTTTGGGGAAAATTATTCTTGAAAAATAATTTTTGATTGGTTTATCTAATTGGGACCATTTTGGCAGTAAAGTCATTTTGTTACATCACTGACATGATAGTAATAGAAAAATAATATGAAGGAAAAGGAGTTTTTTGATGTTTTTCGACACACACGCACATCTTAATGCCGAACAATATAACGAAGATTTACAAGAGGTGATCGACCGGGCCCTTAGTGAAGGAATTTCCAACATTGTGGTCGTCGGGTTTGACCGTCCAACCATTGAAAAAGCGATGAAGCTGACTGAGAAATACGAATTCATCTACGCCAGTGTGGGATGGCATCCGGTTGATGCCATTGATATGACAGAGGAAGATTTGCTATGGATTGAAGAGCTTTCCAGCCATCCCAAAGTGGTGGCACTGGGAGAAATGGGCCTTGATTATTATTGGGACAAGTCCCCGAAGGATATTCAGAAGGAAGTCTTCCGAAAGCAGATCCGTCTGGCGAAGAAAGTCAAGCTTCCCATCGTCATCCATAACCGTGATGCCACAGCCGATATAGTCGAAATCCTCAAGGAAGAAGGAGCGGGAGAAGTAGGCGGAATCATGCATTGCTTCAGCGGCAGCCCGGAAATTGCCCAAGAGTGTGTGGATATGAACTTCTACATTTCCCTTGGCGGTCCAGTGACCTTCAAAAACGCAAAAAAACCAAAGGAAGTAGCCGATGTTATTCCGCTTGAAAAGCTGTTGATTGAAACAGACTGCCCATATTTGACCCCTCATCCGCACAGAGGAAAACGGAATGAACCCAGCTATGTCAAATTGGTGGCAGAGCAGATTGCAGAAATAAAAGGACTTTCAACAGAAGAAGTTGCACAGGCAACCACAGAAAATGCAAAAAAATTATTCGGCATAAACTGATAGCTCAATTTGTCGAAGCCTGTAGGAGCTTGTCCAAATCTTTTCTGATTCTAAAAAGTTCTACATGTCTCCTTCTTCTCATAGGATAACCATGTCGATAAGTCTCTCTTTCCTTTCATCCGGTTTTTTTGCATAATAGGAAATACGTTTACGGGACTGCTTGCCAATTACTAGAAAAAGTTAGTTGGATAATTAGAAAAAGGTGCTGTTTTAGCACCCCTGCTGATCGAGCGGAGGGCGTTTGCTGCTGGTCGGGGAGCGTGACAGTTGGAGGACTGGAAGCCTGAAGTCTTGAGGGATTTCAGAAAATCACTCCCGATTGCTGAGCGCCTGGTCAGCCGGAAAACAAATGATTTCCAGATGCGTGAAAAATTCCTAAATCAAAAAAAGAAGGATTTTTCACATGGATGTTGAAAAGTATAAATCCAAGGCAAGCATGACTGAAAACAGGGTAAATGCAAGAAGGCATGCATAGAAGGGAACTATCATTCATACATAGAGATAGAGTGCAGTTCTAAGAATACAGGCAAAAAAGCCTAATGCCTGCGTTTTTCCAGCCTTTCGGAAGCTGGAAAATTGAAAGAGTTGACAGTCGGCAAGATACTCTATATAATCACTCCGAGAGAAAAGGAGGCGTTTTTCATCGTGATTCAAAACATGAAAAACCTGTTATCCAAGTCTTTGAGTAAAAAGAAATTGGCCATTTTTTCTGCTAGTTTAGTAGTTTTTGCTGCTGCCTGTGGTTTCATTGCGTATGAAACGACAAAGAAAACAGTAGCACTGACGATAGACGGCCAAGAGAAAGTCATCAAAACGCATGCAGCAACGATTCAAGATATATTCGATGATCTAGATATTTCACTCCGCTCAGAAGATTATGTGTTTCCCTCGGTAAACACAGAGGTTAAGGACAATACAGAAATTGTCTATGAACCGGCTAAACAGGTGAAAGTTGTAAAAGATAACGAGAAGAAAACGATTTGGACGGCTGCAAAGACGGTCGGGGACGTTTTAAAAGAACAGAATATTACACTGACTGAACATGATAAGGTTCAGCCAAAGCCAGAGGATACAGTTAAAAACAACCTGGAAATTCAAGTAGAGAAAGCATTCGCTTTAACGCTTAATAATGGCGGTAAAGAGAAGCAGGTTTGGTCAACTTCGACTACGGTCGCTGACTTTTTATCACAGCAGGGAATCAAGATCAATGATTTAGACCGCGTTGAACCAAAGTTGGAAGAGACAGTCAAAGCCAATGACAAAATAAAAGTCATTCGAGTTGAAAAAGTCACCGATGTAGTGGAAGAACCAATTAATTTCGCAGTTGTGACAAAGAAGGATAATAACTTAACTAAGGGCACTGAAAAAGTGATGAATGCTGGAAAAAAAGGCCTTAAGACGAAAGAGTTTGAAGTCGTCCTGGAGAATGGCAAAGAAATTTCCAGAAAGCTGATCAGTGAAAAGCAAGTGAAGGAAAAGCAGGATAAAGTCGTTGCTGTCGGAACAAAGGTGGCTGCAGCAACACAAGTCGTTTCGCGCGGAACAAGCAGCAAGGCAAGCGGTAAAGAAATATATGTATCGTCAACTGCCTATACGGCTAATTGCAGCGGATGCTCAGGCAAAACGGCTACCGGTTTGGACCTGCGTGCCAATCCGGGTGCTAAGGTCATAGCGGTTGATCCAAGTGTCATTCCCCTTGGAACGAAAGTCTATGTGGAAGGCTATGGCTATGCCGTTGCAGCTGATACAGGAGGCGCGATTAAAGGAAACAAAATCGATGTATTCTTCTCCTCCAAATCGGAAGCATACAAGTGGGGAAGAAAAACGGTAAAAATTAAGATACTGAATTAAATTTTATGATGCAGGGGCTTCCCCTGCATTTTTTATTTCATTGCAGAGAAGGTTAATGGATAACATTTTTCATTTTCAAGCTGGTTCATATATAATAAGAACTATTCTTTATAAATATATTCTTCTTACATCTATTTAGACGAATTACATTACAGAAATGTTTCAAGTTTTTTTCAATTTTTTTATATTTTTTAACGGAATGAGAAGTTTTTAATTTTGAACATCGATACTGTCTAGCTCCAGCGCCTACCGCCTCGAGGTCACAAGCTTGTCTTGTTTCGGCTCCTAGGGATTCGAGACATAAGCCAATCCCTTCCAGAAGGAAAGAACACCTTCTTGCAGGGCTCGTCTTATGCATGTCGTTCCTGGACAGTCGCCTTCACTTTTCAGGCAATCCTCCCAAAAGGCAAAAAACGCCTTTCCGTGAGGCTTGTCTTGTGCTTGTCGGGGGTGGGCAAGGCGCTTACGCTTTTCTTAGGAGGAACCATGAAAATCAAGGAAATTATCGTTGTAGAAGGCAAGGATGATACAGCGGCGATCAAGAGGGCGCTGGATGCCGATACAATTGAAACAAATGGATCTGCCATTAACGGGGTAACCATTGAAAAAATAAAGCTTGCCCAGAAGACCAGAGGGGTCATCGTGTTCACAGATCCGGACTTTCCCGGACAAAAAATCCGGAATACGATCACCAATGAAGTTCCCGGATGCAAGCATGCCTTTATAGAAAAAGCGGATGCCCTCCACAAGCATGGCAGAGGAGTGGGTGTTGAGCATGCATCGCCAGAAATGATCCGCCAGGCATTAAAGGACGCACAGGTTATGCAGGAAACCTATGAAGAAACCATTACCCAGGAAGACCTGGTCACTGCAGGCCTGATTGGCGGGGAAGGTGCCAAGGAAAGAAGAGAAAAGCTTGGCAGACTTCTTAAAATCGGCTACACAAACGGCAAGCAGCTTCATAAGCGCTTAATGATGTTTCAGATTAGCCAGAAGGATTTTGCTGAGGCAATAGAAGCTATTCGCAAGGAGGAACAAAATGCATAAAGATATTGCAACACCAGCCAGAACACGGGCGATTTTGGATAAATACGGCTTTTCTTTTAAGAAAAGCCTGGGACAGAACTTTTTGATTGATACGAATATTCTCCGGAGAATCGTCGATCATGCTGATTTAACGGAAGAGTCGGGCGCCATCGAAATCGGCCCGGGGATTGGGGCACTGACCGAACAGCTGGCCCGGAGAAGCAAAAAGGTGCTGGCTTTTGAAATTGACCAGCGGCTGCTTCCCATCTTAGAGGAAACTCTATCGCCATATCCCCATGTATCCATCATCAATGAAGACGTATTGAAGGCAGATGTAAAGACAGCGATAGAACGGGAGTTTGAAGGCATTGACGATATTATGGTTGTCGCCAACCTTCCTTACTATGTAACAACCCCGATTATCATGAAACTGCTCGAGGACAAGCTTCCGATCAGAGGCATCGTCTGTATGCTGCAAAAAGAAGTGGCAGACAGAATTTCGGCCCGTCCAGGCACGAAAGAGTACGGCTCCCTTTCCATTGCTGTCCAGTACTATACAGAGGCTGAAACGGCCATGATCGTGCCGAAGACGGTTTTTGTGCCGCAGCCAAATGTGGATTCTGCCGTCATTAAACTGACAAAGCGTAAACAGCCGGCAGTTGCAGTCAAAAGTGAACCATTCTTTTTCCAGGTAACAAAAGCAAGCTTTGCCCAAAGGCGCAAGACGCTTCTGAATAACTTAACGAGCCAGCTGCCTGAAGGAAAACAGAAGAAGGAACAAATCCTCTCCGCTCTCGAACAGGCGAATGTCGAGCCGGGCAGAAGAGGGGAAACTCTATCCATCGAAGAATTTGCCCGTTTGAGCGATGCTCTGCTGCCCCATTTTTCATAAGGCTGTATCGTAAAATTAGTTGCTATTGGGCAGATAACTAAATTAGTTTCTGAGTTGATTGGAGCGGAGGGCACTTGACTCCTACGGGAGGAGAGGGAAGTGTGAGACCCCGCAGGCGAAGCCGAGGAGGCTCGCATTCCTCCCCGTGGAAAGCAAGTGCCTGAAGCGGAAATCAACGGGCTGAATTCATAAACAAAAAAATAGTCCTTGAAAAAGAGCCTTCATAAATGACCAAGCCTGCTGAGTAGACAGCGGGCTTTTTTTTCGCCCGCATGCCTATCTTCCCAACCGCCTTTTCTACGCACATGTTCATAGTCAAATGCATAATTTATGACATAAATAATAAATCACAAACAAGAGCTTAGATGCAGCCCGCGTATACCTCGGGAAATTGGAGTGACGACATTGACTATAAATACGATGGATATCGTCGGAAGAATTTCGTATCATTGTGATATTCTATTCCGCGTGATTGATATTAGAGAACAGGGCGGAAAAAAAATTGCCATATTATTCGGAGAGGATATCCGTCTTGTTGCGGATGCTCCCTGTGAGGATTTAATCGTCATTAACCAGGCGCAGCGGATGAAGTTCGAGGAGGAGTTCAGGTCACTTGAAGAACAGTCCTTCCAGCTATTCAGGCAGGACGTGGCTCTCTTGAGGGAGAAGCAGGAGTATGAAGTGACTGACGGCTACAGCAAGACACTAAACTATTTTCAGATGCCAGGCAGGGTGCTTCATCTGGATGGTGATCCTTCTTATTTAAAAAAATGCTTGAGTGTGTATGAAAAAATAGGTATACCTGTAACAGGGATCCATTGCAGTGAAAAGGAAATGCCGATGAAAATCGGACAGCTCATCGATCATTACAGGCCGGATATCCTCGTTGTAACAGGTCATGATGCGTATTCAAAGGCAAAGGGGAAAAAATCCGATATCAATGCTTACAGGCACTCCAGGGAGTTTGTGCAGGCGGTAAGGGAAGCGCGCAAAAAAGTACCGCATCTTGATCAGCTTGTCATTTTTGCCGGAGCATGCCAGTCACATTTCGAATCACTGATCCATGCTGGGGCCAATTTTGCCAGTTCTCCTTCCAGAGTGAATATTCATGCCCTTGACCCTGTATACATTGTGGCGAAAGTCAGCCTTACTCCATTTATGGAAAGAATCAATTTATGGGATATTTTAAGAAATACACTGACTGGTGAAAAGGGGCTTGGAGGAATCGAAACCCGGGGAGTACTGAGAACAGGAATGCCATATAATGACGAAGAGTTAAATGAATCCTAATGAGCGGGCCGTTTTTATTATTTGCGGCTTGTTTTTTTATGTTTGTTTGTAATAGGGTATTTAGCATTTTTCGAGAAATTTCGCGCGGGGCGTTCGTCTATTTCCCAGGTAATGAACGGCAAGCTTATAAGCTTTCTAAAAACTATACATAATCTTTTCCAATTAAGGCAATCCTAAAATTGTTGAAAATTAGAAGAAAAAGTAGAATAAAACATATTGACATTTAAATTTAAACACTGTTATAATTTATATTTTTGTTTGACAGTATTGTGTCAGTGTGATATACTTAACATAGTGAGGTGGACCGAATGGCAAAAACATTATCAGATATTAAAAAAGCTCTTGATTCAAATCTTGGGAAAAGGCTCCTGCTAAAAGCAAATGGCGGGCGCAGAAAGACCATTGAACGCTCAGGAGTTCTGGCCGAAACGTATCCTTCAGTATTTGTGATTGAGTTAGATCAGGATGAAAATGCATTTGAACGGGTATCTTACAGCTATGCGGATGTTTTAACAGAAACGGTTCAAATTACATTCTATGAAGATACATCAGGACAGGTTGCTTTAAGCTAATAATATATATGACAGCAGGCGGTGAACAAATTGTTTACTGCTTTTTGTTTGCCCTTTTTTCATAAAATAGCAGGACCTTTCCACATACTATACATACCGCAGTGCGAAAGGGGATGTTAATGTTGGGCAGAAGACGCGGCGTTATGTCAGATGGTTTAAAAGAAGAAATTGCAAAAGAGCTTGGCTTTTATGATGTGGTCCAAAAGGAAGGCTGGGGCGGCATCCGTGCGAAAGATGCCGGCAATATGGTAAAGCGGGCCATCGAAATCGCACAGCAGAACCTTCTTAACAAATAGCATTCGCACAGAATATGTTTAAGCATTAATATGCACTGCGTCTGCCGAGGCTTATGCCTCGGCATTTATTCTGTTTAATAGTGATAGCCTCTATATTCCAGGCCACCTGAGCTTTTATGTTTATTTTGTGGTAAAATAGGACAAAAAATGGAGATGCTCTATAAGAAAAGCATTAAGCCGCCGCTTATTGCCGATTAAAATAAAGTCAATACTGAATGAAGGTATGGCTTTCCCTTCGAAATGAACCGGCAGGGCAAAGCGCTTCGCTTGTGGAGCTGGACAGGAGTCCGATTCAAAGGAAAGAAGTAGGTGGAAATGTTGAAGGTCATGGTTAAGGCGCCTGCTAAGATCAATTTATCATTGGATGTTTTACATAAACGGGAAGATGGCTATCATGAAGTGGAAATGATAATGACAACGATTGATTTGGCAGACCGCCTGGAATTAACACTTTTAGATAAAGATGAGATCAGGATTATCTCTCATAACCGTTTTGTTCCGGATGATCAGCGGAATCTGGCATATCAGGCTGCACACCTTCTTAAAGAACGGTTTCAGGTAAAAAAAGGTGTGTCCATTACAATAGAAAAAATGATTCCGGTTGCGGCTGGACTTGCCGGCGGCAGCAGTGATGCAGCAGCGGCTCTCAGAGGTCTTAACAAGCTGTGGGATTTGGGGCTTTCATTGGATGAGCTTGCTGAAATAGGGACAGAAATCGGTTCTGATGTTGCTTTTTGCGTATATGGAGGCACTGCATTAGCTACAGGAAGAGGAGAGAGAATTCAGGAGCTTCCTGCTCCTCCAACCTGCTGGGTCATACTTGCTAAGCCGTTCATCGGCGTATCGACAGCCGATGTATACAGGAGACTGGATGTAGGGCAGGTGCAGCATCCAAATACAGAAGGAATGATCGAAGCGATTAATTCGGGCTGCTATGATGAAGTCTGTCGGAACATGGGTAATGTTCTTGAGGATGTCACATTGAATATGCACCCGGAGGTCCTGCAAATAAAAGACCAGATGAAACGATTTGGTGCAGATGCTGTCCTGATGAGCGGCAGCGGACCAACCGTGTTTGGGCTTGTGCATCATGATTCAAGAATGCATCGGATTTATAATGGCCTTAGAGGGTTTTGCGACCAGGTTTTTGCGGTCAGAATGCTTGGAGAAAGACATAAGCTTGATTAAATCCGTATATTAATGGTATATTATCGTTAAAATATTCGGATTTAAATGGGGGTTCCACAATGAAATTTCGCAGAAGCGAACGGTTGATAGATATGACCAATTATTTATTGAACCATCCGCGTCAGCTGGTATCCTTAACTTTCTTTTCAGAAAGGTATGGTTCTGCCAAGTCTTCGATCAGTGAAGATCTCGCCATCATCAAAGAAACATTCGAGCAAAGAGGAATAGGCACGCTGCAGACCGTTTCCGGAGCAGCAGGCGGCGTCAAGTTCCATGTTAAAGTAACCGATGATGAAGCCCGGCCATTTGTAGACGAGCTTTGCAGCTTAATTGCAAGCCCCGAAAGGCTTCTTCCCGGAGGCTATCTTTATATGACTGACATTCTCGGAGATCCTTTAATTGTCCAGCGTGCAGGCAGGCTTTTTGCCTCAGCCTTTGCAGATAAACCCGTTGATGTGGTCATGACGGTAGCTACAAAAGGGATTCCGCTTGCTTATGCCGCCGCAAATTATCTCAATGTGCCCGTTGTCATCGTAAGACGAGACAGCAAGGTGACAGAAGGATCCACGGTAAGCATTAACTATGTATCAGGCTCTGCAAAGAGGATTCAAACCATGGTTCTTTCGAAAAGAAGCCTGGCAGAGGGATCCAATGTCTTAATCATTGATGATTTTATGAAAGCCGGCGGAACGGTTAATGGCATGGTCAGCATGCTGGAAGAATTCAAAGCAAACCTTGCGGGCATTGCTGTCCTGGTCGAGGCAGAAAAAGCAGAAGAACGGCTGGTTGATGAGTACCTTTCTCTTGTGCGTCTATCTGACGTTGATGTGAGGGAAAAGAAAATTAATGTAAGTGAAGGCAACTATTTTAAAAAATAATCATATTTTTTAGGGGGAGAATTCATGAAAGTCATTCAAACGAATCAGGCACCGGCCGCAATTGGACCCTATTCTCAGGGGATCACTGTAAATAACCTATTCTACAGCTCAGGCCAAATTCCGCTTACAGCAGAAGGCGTTATGGTGGATGGGGATGTAAAAGAACAGACGCATCAGGTATTTAAAAACCTCCAGGCCGTGCTTGAAGAAGCTGGCGCGTCATTAAATACCGTGGTAAAAGCAACGGTGTTTATAAAGGACATGAACGAATTTGGAGCCATCAATGAAGTGTATGGAGAATACTTCAGCACACACAAGCCTGCACGTTCCTGTGTGGAAGTGGCACGCCTTCCAAAGGATGCCCTGGTGGAAATTGAAGTAGTAGCCCTTGTAAAATAAATAATAACCGCAATTCACTCGCTCGTTCATGTGACGGGCGTTTTTATTTGGAAAAAGCTTTGAACAAAATATTCAAAAAATATTTTTTATTAAAGAAGGAGATTCAGGAAATATGTTGAATTTATACAATTAGGATTATATCTTCTCGAAAAGGTGGTGAACAGAATGGAAGTGACAGACGTAAGATTACGCCGCGTTAACACGGATGGACGTATGAGGGCAATTGCATCTATTACGCTGGATCATGAATTTGTTGTTCATGATATTCGTGTGATTGATGGAAATAATGGATTATTTGTAGCCATGCCCAGCAAACGTACTCCGGATGGAGAGTTTAGAGATATCGCGCACCCAATCAATTCAGGAACGCGCGGTAAAATCCAGGAGGCTGTTTTAGCCGAGTACCACCGTTTAGGTGAATTAGAAGTGGAATTTGAAGAAGCCGGTGCTTCCTAAGAAAATAAATCAACAAGGGCCTACTTCATAAGTAAGGCTCTTTTTTATTTCTGCTGTGAAAAATCCAAGCTCTAAGACCTCCAGCTAATGGCGGTTCTTAGGGCTTTTTTCTATCTTTCCATTACCCTTTCTATAATAAAAATAAACCATTTCTTCAAAAAATACCGTTTATGGTAATGACAATTATTTGTACTTTGTCATCAATTCTTGAAATAAGAGCCCATTTAAGATATATTCGTTATGGATAAAAAGGTTAAAATGGAGGCCTGTAAATGTCTAATCGATACGCGGTTATTTTAGCCGCAGGCCAGGGGACAAGAATGAAGTCAAAGCTTTACAAAGTACTTCACCCTGTATGCGGCAAACCGATGGTTCAACATGTAGTTGATCAAGTTACAAAGCTTAACATAAAAGAAATTGTCACGATTACTGGGCACGGAGCAGAAATGGTCGAGCAGCAGCTTGGCTCAAGCAGCAAATATGCTCTTCAGGAGGAGCAGCTTGGCACCGCACATGCGGTTATGCAGGCCCGCCAAATGCTTGAAGGCAAAGATGGTGTGACCATTGTTGTCTGCGGAGATACACCGCTCATCAGACATGAAACGATGGAAGCGCTTTTCAAGCATCATGAAGAGCTTTCTGCCAAAGCGACTATTTTAACAGCTCATGCGGATAACCCATTCGGATATGGACGCGTGATCCGCAATGACATGGGGATGGTTGAAAAAATCGTTGAACAGAAAGATGCTTCCGAGGAAGAACGCAAAATAAAAGAAATCAATACTGGAACTTATTGCTTTGATAATAAGGCTTTGTTTGAAGCCTTGAGCAAAGTAACAAATGATAATGTGCAGGGTGAATATTACCTTCCGGATGTAATTGAGATTCTGAAAAATGAAGGTGAGGTCGTTACGGCTTACCAGACAGCTGATTTTGGCGAGACTCTGGGTGTCAATGACCGTGTAGCCTTATCCCAGGCAGAATCATTCATGAAACAGCGGATTAATGAAGAACATATGCGTAACGGCGTGACCATTATCGATCCGTCAAACACATATATTGGAGCGGATGTGAAAATTGGCTCAGATACAGTTCTTTACCCTGGAACCATCATTTCCGGCAATACCATCATTGGTTCTGAGTGTGTGATCGGACCAAATACGGAGATTTCTGATTGCCATATTGGAGAAGGCACAGTGATCCGCCAGTCTGCAGCGCATGACAGCCATATCGGTTCACAAGTGAATATTGGGCCGTTTGCTCACATTCGTCCGCAATCAGATATTCATGATGAAGTGAAAATCGGCAACTTTGTTGAAGTGAAGAAGTCTGTTTTCGGAAAAGGAAGCAAAGCCTCTCACCTAAGCTATATTGGCGACGCAGAAGTAGGCAAGGATGTTAACCTGGGCTGCGGCTCAATCACTGTTAATTATGACGGCAAAAATAAGTACCTGACCAAAATCGAAGACGGTGTATTCATTGGATGCAACTCCAATCTCGTGGCACCGGTAACAATCGGGGAAGGTGCATATGTAGCAGCAGGCTCCACAATTACTGAAGATGTGCCGGGAGAAGCCCTTTCCATTGCCCGTGCACGCCAGGTGAACAAGGAAAACTACACGCAAAAATTAAACATTAAAAAATAAACCGAACTTTCTATTTGTAAGAAATAAATCGATGGAGGCCCAAAATGTCAAACCAGTATTTAGATCCAAATTTAAAGGTGTTCAGTTTAAATTCAAACCGCAAGCTGGCTGCAGAAATCGCCAATGTGATTGGTGTGGAGCTTGGTAAGTGTTCCGTAACGCGCTTCAGCGACGGCGAAATCCAAATTAACATTGAAGAAAGCATCCGCGGATGCGATGTGTATGTAATTCAGTCTACGAGCTCTCCTGTCAATGAGCATTTAATGGAGCTTTTGATCATGATCGATGCTCTTAAGCGTGCATCTGCCAAGACCATCAACATCGTAATGCCTTACTATGGCTATGCCCGCCAGGACCGCAAAGCAAGAGCGCGTGAGCCGATTACAGCTAAGCTTGCAGCAAACCTTTTGGAAACTGCTGGTGCAACCCGTGTGATTACACTTGACCTGCATGCGCCGCAAATTCAAGGATTCTTCGATATTCCTATCGATCATTTAATGGGTGTGCCAATCCTTTCTGATTACTTTAAGAACAAAATGATGGATAGCGACATCGTAATCGTGTCACCTGACCACGGCGGTGTAACACGTGCGCGTAAAATGGCTGACCGCTTAAAAGCGCCGATTGCCATCATTGACAAGCGCCGTCCAAGACCAAATGTGGCTGAAGTCATGAACATTGTAGGGAACATCGATGGAAAAACGGCCATCTTAATCGACGATATCATTGATACTGCCGGAACGATTACACTAGCAGCAAATGCCCTGATCGAAAACGGTGCATCAGAAGTGTATGCATGCTGTACACACCCGGTTCTATCCGGACCTGCCATCGAAAGAATTGAAAACTCAACCATCAAAGAATTGGTTGTCACAAACTCAATCACTCTTCCGGAAGAGAAGAAAACAGACAAGATTGTCGAACTTTCCGTAGCACCGCTGATCGGTGAAGCGATCATCCGCGTTCATGAAGAGCAATCTGTCAGCACTCTGTTTGATTGATCGGTCATAAAATAACTGCCCAGGCTTGCTGCAAAGCAAGCCTGATTTGCGTTCTTTGTGAAAATAATAAATCTGTAAAAAACAAAAACGTTTAGACTTCCTCATTTTAGGGCATTTTTTTATATAGACAAGACTATTTTTAAAATGAGGAAGGGGACGTTTTTATGACAGCTGTATTGCAGGCAAAAGAAAGAAAAGGTTCACGCAACTCTAACTTAACCTCACTGCGCAGGGAAGGGAATATTCCGGCCGTTGTGTATGGTTCAAAGCTGCAAAGCAAATCAATCTACTTAAGTGAAGCCGATTTTCTGAAGACGATAAAGGAAGTAGGCAGAAACGGCGTATTTTCATTAGATGTAGATGGCAGCAAGCATGAAGTGGTGCTAAGTGACTACCAATCCAATCCAATTAAAAACGCAATTGTCCATGCGGATTTTCTTGCGGTAGATATGAATAAGGAAATGACCGCAGATGTACGCGTCGTCTTAACTGGAGATGCAGCAGGTGTGAAAGATGGAGGCGTTATGCAGCAATCCATGCATGAAGTTTCAGTTACAGCGACACCGAATAATATTCCATCCTCTGTTGAAGTGGATGTAACGAACCTCCAGGTAAATGAGACCCTGACAGTCGCCGATATCAAAGCAAATCGGGGCTATGAAATAAACAATGAAGAAGACACGGTTATCGCTTCCATCCTTCCTCCAAGACAGGAAGAAGAAATCAACAGCGGTGAAGAACAGGAAGCGGGCACACCTGAAAACGAAGAAGGCAGAGAAACAACAGCAGATGAAGATAAATCAGGCGAAGAATAAGCTCGGGAGAAGCTATTCTTACAGGGGCTTTGCACTATGGCAAGCCCCTGTTTGCTTGGGTTTGAAATGAGCTTGATTGGCCCGGCTTTCGACAGCCTGGGGCAGCTTCGGACAGAGGAAGCAGAAAAAGTGTTGTCAGAGTCTGAACCTGGTTCAACTTCGGACAGAGGAAGCGGAAAAAGAGTGGTTAGAGTCCGAACCTGGTTCAACTTCGGACAGAGGAAGCGGAAAAAGAGTGGTTAGAGTCTGAACCTGGTTCAACTTTAGACACAAACAGCAGGAAAAGAGTGGTTAGAGTCTGAACCTGGTTCAACTTCGGACACAGAAAGCAGAAAAAGAGGATTTAGAGTCCGAACCTGGTTCAACTTCGGACACAGAAAGCAGAAAAAGAGGATTTAGAGTCCGAACCTGGTTCAACTTCGGACACAGA
>NZ_JBYTDU010000015.1:25101-59281 GCF_058791715.1 Cytobacillus sp. EB106-05-05-XG126
AAAGCAGGAAAAGAGTGGTTAGAGTCTGAACCTGGTTCAACTTCGGACACAAAAAGCAGGGAAAGAGTTGTCAGAGTCCGAACCTGGTTCAACTTCGGACACAAAAAGCAGAAAACCGCACGCATAGTCCGAACCCGTCCCAACTTCAGACACAGAAATCGGAAAAAGAGTTGTCAGAGTCCGAACCTTTCCCAACTTCGGACAGAGAGACCGAAAAAAGCGCGCGCAGAGTCCAAACCGGCATCATTCAAGCAGAATCTTCTTACCGAACCACACACTTTCTACTATAATAAAAAAAGAGAATAGATGAACTCAGCGCACACGCCAGGTAATTCACGGGTGCACTTGCGCTTTTCTAATATGGGGTGAGAAAATGAAGTTAATTGTAGGGCTGGGGAATCCCGGCAAGCAGTATGATAAAACCAGGCACAATATTGGCTTTGATGTGATTGATGTTTTATCCGACCGGCTGAATATCCCTCTGAATCAGGCCAAGCTGAAAGGCGTATTTGGCACAGGGTATGTGAATGGGGAAAAAGTCTTTTTGCTTAAGCCACTTACATATATGAATTTATCCGGAGAGTCCATCCGGGCAGTTATGGATTACTTCGAGATTAATGATGATGAACTTGTGGTCATCTATGATGATCTGGATCTTCCTGTGGGCAAGATCCGGCTCCGCCAAAAAGGGAGCGCAGGCGGCCACAATGGGATCAAGTCGACAATCGCACATCTGGGAACACAGGAATTTAACAGAATCCGAGTCGGGATCGACCGTCCGCCAAGCGGCATGAAGGTGCCGGACTATGTGCTCGGCCGATTCACGAAAGAAGAACAGGCCATCATGGACGAAACGGCTAAAAAGTGCGCAGAGGCCTGTGAGGAATGGTTCAGAAAACCGTTTTTACAGGTTATGAATGATTTTAATCAATAATCTTCATATTTTATTAATCTTTTCATAGAATAATGTATCTCACCTTTGGCGGCAGCGCGGATGCGTGAATAAGTTCCCTGCCCGGAGTCCATACTAGGATATATGGACAGTTTAACGGGAGGGACAGGCATGGCTATTCATTATCATTGCCGTCATTGCGGAACAAAGATTGGTTCAATAGAGAACAGCTCTGTTTACTCAGAGCAGCTTGGCTTCCATAAGCTAAACGATCAGGAACGCCAGGAGATGATCTCATATGACCAATCAGGAGATATGCATGTAAGAGCGATCTGTGAGGATTGCCAGGAATCACTTGAACGCAATCCGGATTATCATCAGCAGGACTTTATTATTCATTAACAAGCTTTGGAGGCAATCCAAAGCGTTTTTCTATTTCTGTTTTGAGGCATCATTAAATTTAATAGAAACCGTTCTATAGTTTCTTGTTGGATCCTTATTTTATTTAGTAAGATTAATGATAGGAAAATGGATTTTGCAGACTGTCAGTTTTCCGGTTCAATGGAGCCTGGAATGACATCTGCCTTTTGGCGGTTTTACTGCCGGAGCGCTTTTATAAAAGAAATGAAATTTTGCCTAGCTCAAGTGCCTGGCCCCTCGAGGATAACGGGGTAAGCAAGGCGCTTGCGCTTTTGAAAGATAAAGAAACTTTGAATATCTACCCCCTCGAGGAGTCGGGGGTGATCAAGGCGCTTGCGCTTTTCTAAAAAGATAAAAAAATATAACTTTTAACTTCGAGAACTGTCTAGCTTCAGCGCCTATCCCCTCGAGGTCACAAGCCAATCCTCTCAAAAAGGCAAAGAACGCCTTTCTGTGAGGCTCGTCTTGTGCTTGTCGGGGGTGGGCAAGGCGCTTACGCTTTTCTTATAGGAGGGGCTTTCATGTTTGGTCTTAAAGAGATTATTAGCCGGCAGGATGATGTAAGTTCCATCTTGTCTGGCATTGAAGAAGGACTGAGGGAGCAGATGCTTGCCGGTTTATCAGGATCGGCACGCACCTTGTTTTTGTCTTCCATATATGAGCAATCGGGAAGGCCGATGCTTGTTGTGACGCACAACCTTCTGCAGGCACAGAAGCTATATGATGATATCGTCAATCTGGCAGGAGAATCAGAAGTGTTTTTGTATCCTGCCAATGAATTGATCGCAGCTGAAATGGGGATTGCAAGTCCAGAGTTAAAGGCCCAGCGGATTGAGGCTTTAAATTATTGGAGTACACATAAGACAGGTATCATGATTGTCCCGATGGCTGGGCTAAGAAAAATTCTTCCGCCTCCAAACCACTGGACAAACTACCAGCTGTCTTTAAAAATAGGCGATGATTTGACTGATGATCAATTAAAAAAATTTGTTCAGATGGGCTATGTCCGTTCGGAGATGGTTTCTTCGCCAGGAGAATTCAGTGTCAGGGGCGGAATCATTGATATCTATCCACTGACTGAAGCGGATCCGGTAAGGATTGAGCTGTTTGATACGGAAGTGGATTCGATCCGGACATTTTCTTTGGAGGACCAGAGATCAAAAGAAAAGTTAACCGAGATTTCGATTGGACCTGCAACCGAAATTCCTCTTGATTCAGAGCACTTCCAGACCATAATTGAAAAACTGGAAAAAGGTTTGGGATCAAGCCTGAAAAAATTGAAAGACGATAAAGCGAAAACGCAGCTGGCCCAGAATGTTGGCTACGAATTAGAACAGCTGCGAATGGGGAACAAGCCTGAACAGCTTTTCAAATACCTTTCATTTGCCTTTGAGGAAGGAAGTAGTTTAGTAGACTATCTCCCTGCCAATGGCTTAATTTTCATTGATGAAATCAGCCGTGTTCAGGAAATGAACGACTCCCTGGATAAGGAAGAGGCTGAGTGGTATACAAGCCTTTTAGGTGAAGGCCAGATCATTCATGATGTGAAGGTGTCACACACGTTAAAAGAGTTTTTGCACCGCTCCAAGCATCCGATTACGTATATGTCGCTGTTCCTGAGACATGTACCGAATACCAACCCGCAAAACATCATTAATGTCACCTGCAAACAGATGCAGAATTTCCATGGACAGATGCATGTGCTGAAAAGCGAGCTGGACAGATGGAAAAAGGGCAGATATTCGGTCGTATTCCTGGGTCCTGATGAAGAGCGGATCAAAAAACTGCAAAGAGTGCTTGAAGACTACGAGATTGAAGCAGCATTTGTGAGTGAGAATGACCCGGTTTTAACAGGGAAAATCCAAATTACAGAGGGCAGTCTGCAGACCGGATTTGAGCTTCCAGGGCAAAAGCTGGCCGTTATTACGGAAGAAGAGCTTTTTAACAAACGCACGAAAAAGAAGGCCCGCAGGCAAAAGCTTTCAAATGCGGAAAGAATCAAAAGCTATTCCGAACTGAAGGTTGGGGACTATGTCGTTCACGTCAATCACGGGATCGGAAAGTACCTGGGGATTGAAACCCTTGAGATTAATGGAGTCCATAAAGATTATCTCCATATCCGCTACCAGGGCAGCGACAAGCTGTATGTGCCGGTGGAGCAGATTGATCTTGTCCAGAAATATGTCGGCTCCGAAGCAAAAGAGCCTAAAATTTACAAGCTGGGCGGAAACGACTGGAAGCGTGTTAAGAAGAAGGTTCAATCATCTGTTCAGGATATTGCGGATGATCTGATCAAGCTTTATGCAGAGCGAGAGGCATCAAAAGGCTATGCCTTCAATCCGGATGGGGATATGCAAAGAGAGTTTGAAGCGGCCTTCCCTTACCAGGAAACAGAGGACCAGATCCGCTCCATCCATGAAATTAAGAAGGATATGGAGAGGGAGCGCCCGATGGACCGCTTATTATGCGGAGATGTGGGCTATGGGAAAACAGAAGTGGCCATTCGTGCCGCCTTTAAGGCAATTGCAGATGGAAAGCAGGTTGCCATCCTCGTACCGACGACTATCCTTGCTCAGCAGCACTATGAAACAATGAGAGAACGATTCCAGGATTACCCGATCGAAATCGGGCTATTAAGCCGATTCAGAACAAAAAAGCAGCAGACCGAAACGCTAAAGGGCTTAAAGGCAGGGACTATTGACGTAGTTGTCGGCACACACCGGATTTTATCAAAGGATATCCAGTATAGAGATTTAGGCCTGCTCATTATTGATGAAGAGCAGCGCTTTGGTGTGACACATAAAGAAAAGATCAAGCAGCTTAAGACCAATGTAGATGTCCTTACTCTGACAGCCACGCCAATCCCGAGAACCCTTCATATGTCAATGCTTGGCGTCAGGGATCTTTCAGTTATTGAAACACCGCCTGAAAACCGATTCCCGGTTCAAACCTATGTGATGGAATACAATGGTGCACTGGTTCGTGAGGCCATTGAAAGGGAACTGGCGCGGGATGGACAGGTCTATTTTCTATATAACCGGGTGGAGGATATAGAACGAAAAGCCGAGGAAATATCCATGCTGGTTCCAGATGCAAGGGTAACATATGCCCATGGGAAAATGACGGAAAATGAGTTAGAATCTGTTATGTTAAGCTTCCTTGAAGGCGAGTCCGATGTTCTCGTCAGCACAACGATTATTGAAACAGGCGTTGATATTCCAAATGTCAACACGCTGATTGTCCATGATGCAGACAAAATGGGTCTGTCCCAGCTTTATCAGCTCAGGGGCCGGGTTGGCCGTTCCAACAGGGTTGCCTACGCGTATTTTACGTATCGAAAAGATAAAGTATTAACAGAAGTAGCCGAAAAGCGGCTTCAGGCCATCAAGGAATTTACGGAGCTCGGTTCAGGCTTCAAAATTGCCATGCGGGATTTATCCATCAGGGGCGCAGGCAATCTGCTTGGAGCTGAACAGCATGGATTTATCGACTCCGTCGGTTTTGATCTGTATTCGCAAATGCTGAAAGAAGCGATTGAAGAACGGAAAGATAAGCTGGATGGCATCGAAGAAAAGCCGGCTAAAATTGAAATCGATCTGGATGTTGATGCCTATATTCCTGATTTCTACTTGTCTGATGGCCATCAGAAAATTGAAATGTATAAGCGATTCCGCGGCATTTCCTCTCTTGAAGATGTAGAAGAGCTTCAGGATGAAATGATCGACCGTTTTGGCGAATATCCGGATGAGGTAGGCTACTTATTTCAGATTGCCGAAATGAAGGCTTATGGTGAAATGGCAGGAGTCGAGATAGTTAAGCAATCCAAACAAGAAGTGCTGATTCTTTTATCTGAAAAGGCCAGCGAACATATAGACGGACAGAAGATTTTCCAGATCACCAGCAAATACGGGCGGATGATCGGCCTGGGCATGGATGGAAAGAAGCTGAAAGCAGTCCTCCATATTAAAGGCGTCAAAACAAATGAATGGCTCAACATTGCCTACGAAGTGATTAAGGGAATGCAGGAAGCTAGGAAGGAACAAGAACATCCAACTGCGTAACTCTTGGACATCAATCTGTCAAAAAAATGAAATATTAGAAATGTTTATCTCGTTCTGACAAGGGTATTTTTAAACGAAGACCATTTGGAATGTTTATCCGGAAATGGAATGAATAACATCTACGAGAAAAAGTTTTTGTGCACGTATATAACTTTCCATATGAAAGATACTAAGTTCAAACATGGCGATGCATTCATTTTCTCCCAATTATGGATCATAGCCAGAAGAGGAAAGAGCAAGTGCTGGCGCTGAAGAGAATGTCTAGCTCCAGCGCCTAGCCCCTCGAGTCATAAGCCAAATCACTCCAGAAATCAGGACAAGGAAAGCTTCGGCAGCGATACATCGCCCGACCAAAGCGAGCTTTGGGAGGTTTCCTGCGTGATTCGTCTTATGCTTGTCGGACTGGCACAGGATGTGCTGGCATCTGCGTTCGCCACAGGACGTGGCGGTTTTTAGCAGATGTTCATACATCTTGATGGGCGCTTCCGCTTTTCTAAAAATCATCAGATGAAAGTGAGGCAACGTTGGATGAAAGCAACAGGTATAGTTCGTCGTATCGATGATTTGGGTCGTGTAGTCATTCCTAAAGAAATCCGCAGAACATTGCGTATTCGTGAGGGGGACCCGCTGGAGATTTTCGTAGATCGTGATGGAGAAGTCATCTTAAAGAAATATTCACCAATCAGTGAACTGAGCGATTTTGCAAAAGAATATGCAGAAGCATTATATGACAGCCTGGGAAATCCAGTGTTAATCTGTGACAGAGATACTTACATTGCTGTTGCAGGCGGTTCTAAAAAGGACTATTTAAACAAGAATATAAGCGATCTTGTTGAAAAAACAATGGAAGAACGCAGTTCAGTACTGGTAAACCAGTCAGGCGATATTTCACTGGTGGACGGGAACACTGAATCTTCCTCTGCTTATACAATTGGCCCTATCATTGCAAACGGCGACCCAATTGGTGCAGTTATCATTTTTGCAAAAGAAGATTCACTTGGCGATGTGGAACAAAAAGCAGTTGAAACAGCAGCAGGCTTCCTGGCCAGACAAATGGAATCATAAAAATGAATACTTAATGAAAGGGGTAGCGGAATGCTGCCTTTTTTCTTTGGCGTGTAAACTCAGTGCAAAGAAGCATCCGTGCACAACCGAAAAATCCCGCACAAAGCCCCAATATGCTATAATACTTTCGAATTCAATTGGAAGGAGATGGGCAACCTGAGGCCCGTTCAGACATCCGGCGATTTGTTTAGAGGTGCGTTTATCCTGACTGTCGCTGCCTTGATTACAAAAATTTTAAGCGCTATTTACCGGGTCCCCTTTCAGAATATTGTCGGGGATGTGGGGTTTTATATATATCAGCAGGTTTATCCGTTCTATGGAATCATCATTGTGTTATCTACATACGGGTTTCCGGTCATTATTTCTAAGCTTTATGCCGAACAGGCTGCTCTAAAGAAAGAGCAGGATATTCAAAATTTATTTGCCGTATCTGCCTTTGTTCTATTCATAATAGGTTTTATCGGGTTTTCCATCCTGTATTGGGGCTCGGACTGGCTGGCTGTCAGGATGGGCGATCCGCAGCTGGCAATTCTGCTAAGAGTGGTGGCAGCCGTGTTTCTTCTTTTTCCCATTCTGTCTCTCTTCCGGGGATATTTTCAAGGGAAAGGGGACATGGTTCCAACCGCGGTTTCCCAGGTAGGAGAACAGCTTATCAGGGTCGTTACGATCCTGCTTGCCGCTTATCTGCTGGTTAAGGGAGGAAATTCCCTCTACATGGTGGGAGGCGGGGCCATGTTCGGGGCTGTTACCGGCGGAGTCATCGCCGTCCTGATTTTAATTACTTTTTTTTATATAAAAGAAAGAAAAAGCCTGCCGTCCTCCATTTCAATTGATTTTAAACAAGGCGGCAAGCTGGCGAAAACGATTATCATACAGGGATTTGCCATCTGCATCAGCAGTCTGGTGCTTATTTTCATTCAGCTGGCAGATTCGTTTAATTTATACTCGCTCCTCTTGGCATCCGGAATTGAAGGGGAAGAGGCCAAGGCGCTAAAAGGCGTGTATGACCGCGGACAGCCGATTGTCCAGCTGGGCATTGTCGTGGCAACATCCATGTCCTTGTCGCTGGTGCCGCTCATTTCCAAAGAAAAAATGAAAAATCATCCCGCATTCCTTCATAGTAAAATCAGGCTTGCCCTTCAAATCGGCATTCTGGTCGGAGCTGCGGCAACCGTTGGGCTCTGGAATATCATAAAGCCTGCAAATATTATGCTGTTTGAAAACTCATCAGGATCGGATGTCCTGGCGATTCTCAGTCTGCTGATTTTGCTGAGCAGCCTGATCATCACCATTACCGGCATTTTACAGGGACTTGGGTTCATCTTTTTCCCGGCAGGAGCCATTCTGCTTGGATTTGCGGCAAAACTCATCCTGAATACGCTATTGGTGCCATCATACGGCACAATCGGTGCAGCGGTGGCCTCATGCATAGCCCTTACGGCCGTCCTCATGCTTCTTATAGGAAAGCTTCAGGTATACTTGAAAATTTCATTGATTTCACTGCGCTTTCTATTAGCGGCTGGATTCGCAGCACTAATAATGTCAGTTGTTCTGCAGCTGTACCTGCACGCGACAGCACTGCTGCCTATCCCGGAACCGGGCAGAACGTTTGCCGGATTCCAGGCATTAAGCGGCGTAGCGCTCGGAGGCTTTACGTATTTGTATATCATGTTTAAAGGCAATACTTTTAAAGAGGAAGAGCTTGCTTTGCTGCCTCTTGGAAGCAAACTCATGTTCTTGCTTCCCAAAAAGACTAGGAGATGAATCGCTTTATGAAAAAAATAACCATTCTCGGACTTGGAGCAGGAGATTTGAATCAGCTTCCTTTTGGTGTATATCGACAGCTTAAAAATACAGAGGCTCTTTACCTGCGGACTAAGGAGCACCCGGTTCTTCGTGATCTCGAACAAGAAGGGCTGACGTATCAGTCTTTTGATCATATTTATGAAAAGCATGAGCAGTTTGCAGAAGTATATGAGGAGATTTGTGAATTTCTCCTGAATGAAGCTCTTGCCAAAGAGATTACATATGGAGTTCCAGGGCATCCGCTTGTTGCGGAGCGTACGGTGCAGCTTCTCATAGAGCGGGCTCCGCAGAGAGGCATTGAGATTATCATTGGAGGAGGACAAAGCTTCCTGGATCCTCTATTTCAGTCATTGAAGATCGATCCGATCGAAGGTTTTCAGCTTCTGGATGGAACCGATCTGAAAAGGGATGAAATTCAGGTGGTACAGCACGTCATCATTGGACAGGTGTATGATCAGTTTATTGCGAGTGACGTCAAGCTGACATTGATGGAAAAACTGCCTTACGATTACGAGGTTTATATTGTAACAGCTGCCGGAAGCAGCGAAGAAGTGATCAAAAAGGTGCAGCTGCATGAATTGGATCATAATATGGAGCTGAATAACTTAACTTCCGTATATGTGCCCCCTGTAAAAGATGAGACTGTCCTTTATAAAGACTTTTCAAAGCTGCGCAGCATTATCGCTGAATTGCGCGGACCAAACGGCTGTCCATGGGATAAAAAGCAAACTCATGAATCACTAAAGAAATATTTAATCGAAGAAGCCTATGAGCTGATTGAAGCGATTGATAATGAAGATACCGAGCATATGACGGAAGAACTGGGCGATGTCCTTCTCCAGGTGATGCTTCATGCTCAAATCGGCGAGGATGAAGGCTATTTTGCCATTGATGATGTGATTGAAGGCCTTTCCGAAAAAATGGTCCGCCGCCATCCTCATGTCTTTGGCGATGTGCAGGCTGAAAATGAAGAAGATGTCCTGAAAAATTGGCAGAGCATTAAGCAGGAAGAAAAGGGTGACAAACAGGAATCCATGATGGATTCTGTCCCGAAATCATTCCCGAACTTAATGAGAGCGGCTGAAATTCAGAAGAAAGCAGCAAAAGTAGGCTTTGACTGGAAGGAAGTTGAGCCTGCCTGGGAGAAGGTAAAAGAAGAGATTGCCGAATTCGAAAAGGAAGCAGCGGACTCCAGCCCGGAGATGGAGCCGGAATTTGGCGATATCCTGTTCGCTCTTGTGAATATTGCACGTTTTTATAAAATGGATGCCGAAGACGCTGTGAGAAAAACAAATGAAAAGTTCATCCGCCGCTTTAAGTATGTGGAAGAGCGGGTAATGATGAGCGGCAGAAAATTTGAAGACTTTACGCTCGAACAGCTTGATGAATTCTGGAATGAGGCAAAATCAAAAGGCTATTAATAGAGGAGTGGCGTTACATGAGATTAGATAAATTTTTAAAAGTATCAAGACTTATCAAAAGAAGAACACTGGCAAAAGAGGTTTCTGATCAGGGAAGGATCACGATAAACGGACAGCAGGCCAAAGCAAGCTCCACTGTTAAAGTGGGAGATGAGCTTCAAGTCCGCTTCGGCCAGAAGCTGGTAACGGTTAAGGTGGAACGCCTGCAGGAAACGACCCGCAAGGAAGATGCGGCCGGCATGTACTCGATTGTGAAGGAAGAAAAAGTGGAATCGGAAGCATAAGACCTATGAGCTCCTGCTTTTCTTATAATATCAGAATTTATATCATTGAACTACGATAACTGTCTAGCTCCAGGCGCCATCGGCTCGAGGTCATAAGCTTGTCTTGTTTCGGCTCCTAGGGACTCGAGGTCATAAGCCGCTCCCTTACAGAAGGAAAAAACACCTTCTTACAGGGATCGTCTTATGCTAGTCGTCCCTGGGCAGTCGCCTCAACATTTCTTTCAATCCGTCTAAAAGGTTAAAGAACAACCTTTCAGCCGGCTCGTCTTATGCTTGTCGCCGATAGGCGGGCGCCTTGCGCTTTTCTTGTTGGCTTGTTCTATTTTAATCCCCCCATTCATAAACATGTACAAAAAGGTTGTACTATGTGATTGCGGGGGATGAATAATGAGTCAATATTATGAGGCAAATTCAAACAAAACCAATACTCAGGAACATGATGTCATTATGAGAGGCAGAAGGCTGATTGATATTACGGGTGTTAAACAGGTGGAAAGCTTTGATAATGAAGAGTTTTTGCTGGAGACGGTGATGGGGTTCCTTGCGATTAGAGGGCAGAATCTGCAGATGAAGAATCTGGATGTGGACAAGGGAATTGTTTCCATCAAAGGGAAGGTATTTGACCTTGTTTATATTGACGATCAGAATGGAGATAAAGCTAAAGGTTTCTTTAGCAAGTTGTTCCGATGACACTGACCACTCAATTTGTGACCATGCTGGCGATGATTGGCATGGGAAGTGTATTTGGGGCTGCCCTTGATACGTATAATCGTTTTCTGCAAAGGACTAAGCGGAAAAGCTGGCTTGTTTTCATTAATGATATTCTTTTTTGGATCGTACAGGGTCTGGCAATCTTCTATATTTTATTCCTGGTGAATAAGGGTGAACTGAGGTTTTATATTTTCATTGCTTTGCTGTGCGGGTTTGCCGCTTATCAAAGTTTATTTAAGAAAATGTATCTGCGGGTATTGGAGATATCCATCCGAATGGCGATCTCCATATACCGCTTTTTCGTGAAGACCTTAACTTTGCTCATTTATAAACCCATCCAGGGTCTGATTATGGCGTTAATTGCGATTGCCGTCATGCTTGGAAAAGGACTTTATTCCCTTTTAAAAGTTATACTTCGAGTCTTTTGGTTCATCTTGAAGATCGTTTTTCTGCCTGTCAAATGGATTTTGTCACTTTTATGGAAACTTTTGCCGAAAAAGATTAAAAAAACAGTCGAGAAGTTATATAATAAATTGGCAGGATATTTACAGCGGATAAAGAATTATGTTTTAAAATGGACAGCAAAGTGGAAAAAACCTAAAGAGTAAGGAGGGAGTGCGGAAGTGAGTGCCACCAAGAAGAAAAATGTAGCCAAAATGGAAACCAGCTATGTCAAACAGCAGGAAGCAGCAGAGATCAGTGCAGGCCGGAAGAAAAAGCTTTTATTTCGCAGATTAGCAGCATTTTTCACACTGGCAGCCGTCGTTTCATTTTTTATGATCACAACACTCGTTTCGCAGTCTGCTGCTCTGGAAGAAAAAGTGGAAGAGAAAACCAGGCTGGATCAGGAGCTTTCTGACCTGAAGAAAAAAGAAGTTATGCTCGAAGAAGAAATTGTTAAGCTGAATGATGATGAGTATATCGCGAAGCTTGCCCGCAAGGATTATTTCCTATCTGACAATAACGAAATCATCTTTAACCTCCCTGAAGAAGATGCGGAAAAAGAAAAGAAGAAAGAAAAAAAGGCCGACTGACGCTATATTGACACTCTTTTTTTGGTTTCTGTATAATATATAAAAAGTTTCACTTTATCGCAGTCTAACGGGCAGTAAGACCCCCACTTCAAGACTCTGAGGAATCAAAGGAGGATAAGTGGGGATCAAACTGCCCGTAAAGGCCCGATTGGTGAGATACAGTGAAACTTGCCGGCGCTAAGGCAGAGGCTTAGTTGAACCAATCGGGTTCGTAGTGTCGATTGATCGAAGCGATAGCGGAGATCTTAGCGACACTAGAACGCGACTAACAATCAGTGGGGGATAAGGAAAACCCCCACTGATTGAAGTTTCACTTTATATCTTTCAAGGAGGCAGTTTTTTTAATGTCAATCGAAGCAGGCAGCAAGTTAACAGGAAAGGTTACAGGCATTACAAATTTCGGAGCATTTGTGGAGCTGCCGGAAGGCTCAACCGGTCTGGTGCACATAAGTGAAGTCGCTGACAAATATGTAAAAGATATTAATGAGCACCTAAAAGTGGGTGACGTGGTTGAAGTAAAAGTCATTAATGTCGAAAAGGACGGCAAGATTGGATTATCCATTAAAAAGGCAAAAGACCGGCCTGAGCGTTCTGAAAGACCTGAAAGAGGAGACAGAAAAGAATTCAGAGCGAATTCCAATTCTGGCCGCCCTCGCCATAACCGATCAAATGACCATCGCCCTAAAGAAAACTTTGAAGCCAAAATGGCCCGTTTCCTGAAGGACAGCGAGGATCGTCTGTCATCGCTAAAACGCCATACTGAATCCAAACGCGGAGGAAGAGGAGCTAAGCGAGGCTAACTTGCTGCTGATCGATCTATATAGCAGGATGGAAAACAAGTCCGGCTGGGCTTGTTTTTTTGTGCTGTTTAACGCAAATTCAGCCATCAAAAAAACGCCAGCCTAAGGCTGACGCTCTTTTGAAATGACCCGTACGGGATTCGAACCCGTGTTACCGCCGTGAAAGGGCGGTGTCTTAACCGCTTGACCAACGGGCCAGGATAATAATAAATTTGGACAACGCGCTTCCGCATTTCATTTAGTCCAGCTTCAGCGCCTACCCCCTCGAGGTCACAAGCCGCTCCTCCCAAAAAGGTAAAGAACACCTTTCTGGGAGAATCGTCTTGTGCTGGTCGGGGGTGACCGAGGCGCTTCCGCATTCTTTGATAGCGGCGGAGGGGATCGAACCCCCGACCTCACGGGTATGAACCGTACGCTCTAGCCAGCTGAGCTACACCGCCAAATTTCAATAGATTACTAGATGTGCTCTGAAGCACAAGATTTATAATACAAATTTTTAAAAAGGAAGTCAATAAGATATTAAAAGAAATATGTCGTAAATCTCCCTTGCCTCTTCGTCAATTTCTTCCATGCTTCGCTTTTCGCAGAAAGCTGTTATTCCAACGGTTTGTTTACTTTTTTTGTCAGAACTAAGCTGAACCTCAGTAAGCTCCATTCTAAATCTTGTTATCTATCCCAATATATAGTGGAAAACCGTCGAACGAAAAGCCAGGGCTTGTCCGCTATTTTGACAAACTTCTGGAGCGCTTGATTTTATAATTGTCAGCAACGATAAAAATATGGGGAGTGTAGTTTAATGGAAAAGGTAGAAAGGAATGTAATGGAGCCGATCGGGGAAGTGCCCTTCAACAAACCGAAACTGGATATTGCCAAAGGCTTAAAAAAGCTCCAATCAGGGCTGGAGAATTTCTTTCTGAAAAAAGGCTATGTTCTGCTGATCATTGGCTTTTTGCTTGGAAGAGCCTTGATATTGGCGAAGCTTACCCCATTTAGCCTTCCGTTTTTTGCAGCGGTATATTTCATACGAAGAGATAAGGCGCCCCTGGCACTGGTGGGATTAATGGCTGGCGCCGCCACATTATCCATATCTAATGCGTTATCCGCTTTTGGAATTACCTTCATCTTTTTATTTGCATTCCGGGTCTCAAAGAAATGGCTGTCTAATGAAATCAGGGCACTGCCTTTTTATGTATTTTTCACTCTCTTGGCAGGCAAGCTCCTGGAGGCCTTCATTATGAAGGGCCAGCTGGCTTTATATGATGGCATGATGGCCGGTGTCGAATCAAGCCTTGGTTTCATCCTGACGCTTATTTTTCTGCAGGGATTGCCGCTTCTATCCATAAATAAACGCAGACAATCACTGAAAACCGAAGAAATCGTCTGCCTGATCATTATGCTGGCTTCTGTCATGACGGGAACGATCGGCTGGACGGTATATGATCTTTCGGTGGAGCATATTATGTCACGCTACCTGGTCCTGCTCTTCGCCTTTGTGGCAGGAGCTACAGTCGGTTCGACAGTCGGGGTGGTAACCGGACTGATCTTCTCCCTTGCGAATATATCGAGCTTTTATCATATGAGTCTGCTTGCTTTTGCGGGCCTTTTAGGCGGCCTTTTGAAAGAAGGCAGGAAGTTTGGTGTGGCATTCGGTCTTTTGGTTGCGACACTCCTGATGGGCATGTATGGAGAGGGCAGCGGAAACCTCATGAAAACTCTGTCAGAAACAGGTGCAGCCATTCTTTTGTTTTTACTAACCCCGCAGGCTTTAACGTTGAAATTGGCCAAGCACATCCCGGGAACACCTGAATATGCCGCAGAACAGCAGCAATATATGAGAAAAATGCGTGATGTGACGGCACAGCGTGTTGCCCAGTTTTCGAGCGTCTTTCAGGCTCTTTCCAAAAGCTTTTCCTCCCATGATGAACCGTCCCAATGGGAAGAAGACAGTGACAGGGAAGTGGATTATTTCTTAAGCAATGTAACGGAAAAAACCTGCCAGACCTGCTTTAAGAAGGATCACTGCTGGTCAAAGAACTTTAATACAACCTATGACTATATGATGGATATTATGCATGATGTGGACAACAACGAAGGTGCCCTTTCTCCAAAGCTTGCGAGGGATTGGGAAAAGTACTGCACAAGATCGAAAAAAGTGACAGAAGCCGTTCAGCAGGAGCTGACTTATTATAAAGCGAACCAAAGACTGAAGAAACAGGTTCAGGAAAGCAGGAGGCTGGTAGCCGACCAGCTTAAGGGTGTTTCGGAGGTGATGGGTGACTTTGCCAAGGAAATTCAGAGAGAGCGGGAAAATCATCATAAACAGGAAGAACAGATCCTTGAAGCGCTTCAGGAGTTTGGCATTCATATCGAGCAGGTGGAAATCTACAGCCTGGAGCAGGGAAATGTCGACATTGATATGACTATTCCCTACTGCCAGGGACATGGGGAATGTGAAAAGCTCATTGCACCGATGCTATCTGATATTTTGGGAGAAACGATATTAGTAAATTCAGAGGAATGTGCCGCGTTTCCGAATGGATACTGCCATGTCACATTCCGTTCAGCCAAGGCATTCGTGGTTGAAACAGGCGTGGCCCATGCTGCGAAGGACGGCGGCTTAGTGTCCGGGGACAGCTATTCCACCATCGAGCTGGGCTGCGGAAAGTATGCGATAGCCATCAGTGATGGAATGGGCAATGGGGAAAGGGCCCATGCAGAAAGCCAGGAGACACTTCAGCTATTGCAGAAAATTCTACAATCGGGCATTGAAGAGCAGGTTGCTATTAAATCCGTCAATTCCGTTCTATCTTTACGAACCACAGACGAAATTTTTTCCACCCTGGATCTGGCCATGATTGATCTGCAGAATGCTGACGCAAAATTTTTGAAAATTGGATCAACCCCAAGTTTCGTAAAACGAGGTCCTAAGGTCATGAAAATTCAGGCCAGCAACCTGCCGATGGGCATCATTCAGGAATTTGATGTCGATGTGGTCAGTGAGCAGCTCAAAGCCGGCGATTTATTGATCATGATGAGTGATGGCGTGTTTGAAGGGCCGAAGCATGTGGAGAATTTTGATTTGTGGATGAAGCGCAAGATTTCCGAGCTGAAGACGGATGATCCTCAGGAAGTGGCCGATCTGATTATGGAAGAGGTGATCAGGTCAAGGTCCGGAAATATAGAGGATGATATGACAGTGGTGGTCTCAAAGGTTAAGCATAATACACCGAAATGGACAAGCATCCCTGTACATGCCATCCGCCAAAAGGCCAACTGATTAATTTGCTCATCGAGACATGTTTATATGTATAAATCCCCTCCTTTCAGTCGAAAATGCTAACAACTCATATGTGGAGGGGAGTTTCAAATGAAAACAGGAACACTGAAGCAGATTTTACTGATTACGGATGGCTGTTCAAATCAGGGTGAAGATCCCATTGCCATGGCAGCTCTCGCCAAAGAGCAGGGAATAACCGTGAATGTCATCGGAGTCATGGAGCAGGATGTCATTGATGAACAGGGAATGAACGAAATTGAAGGAATCGCCATGTCAGGAGGCGGAGTCAGTCAGGTAGTCTACTCTCAGCAGCTTTCCCAGACGGTACAGATGGTGACGAGAAAAGCCATGACCCAGACACTTCAGGGAGTGGTCAATAAAGAGCTCCAGCAGATCCTGGGCGGCGCAAAAACGATGGAGGACCTCCCGCCTGACCAGCGCGGCGAAGTGATGGAGGTTGTGGATGAATTGGGTGAGACTGTCGAGCTTGAGGTGCTTGTCCTCGTGGATACCAGTGCAAGTATGAAACATAAGCTCCCGACCGTTAAGGAGGCCCTGCTGGATCTATCCTTGAGCCTGAATGCCCGCTCTGGTGATAACCGCTTTTCTGTATTCGTATTTCCCGGGAAAAAGAAAGATGTCGAAAAACTGCTGGATTGGACACCGAATCTTGAATCGCTGACCAGCATATTCTCGAAATTGACAACAGGCGGAATTACGCCAACAGGCCCGGCCATTCATGAGGCACTAAACCATTTCAAGAAAAAACGTTCATTAAGGAGTCTGCTTTCCCGTGATGATGAATCATTCTTTGAAGAGTCAGTGTAAAGTAAGCTCTGGTACTGTGATTGAAGGAAAGTGGCACCGCAGCCGATATACCATTATTAAGGAATTGGGGTATGGTGCTAATGGGATTGTGTATCTCGCCAAAAACCAAAATCAGCAGGTTGCTTTGAAAATGAGTGATAACGGGATGTCCATCACGTCCGAGGTGAACGTCCTTAAATCCTTTGCAAAGGTCCAAGGCTCTGCCCTCGGGCCTTCTTTGCTTGATGTCGATGATTGGGAACGAAGGAGCGGTAAGGTTTCATTCTATGTAATGGAATATATACAGGGTCCTGATTTGCTGACATTCATACAGCAAAAGGGGCCATCCTGGACCGGTGTTTTAATTGTACAGCTCCTGAACGATCTGGATGCATTGCATAAAGCGGGCTGGGTATTCGGTGATTTAAAGCCGGATAATCTGATCGTAACAGGCCCTCCATCGAAAATACGCACCATTGATGTGGGCGGTACCACCATTCAGGGCAGGGCAATAAAGGAATTCACCGAGTTTTATGATCGCGGCTACTGGGGGATGGGGACCAGAAAGGCTGATCCTGCTTATGATCTTTTTGCTGCAGCCATGGTATTAATCAATACGGCCTATCCTAAAAGATTTGCCAAGACAACTGGTGACCTTAAACAGCTCAAACAGATGGTCCGCCAAAAGAAAGAACTGCTGAAATACGAAGATGTTATCCTGAATGCTCTGCAGGGCCAGTATAGCTCAGCTGGTGAAATGAGAAATGATATGCTCCAGCTCACACGTGCAAACCCGGCGCAAAGGAGCAAGGTAAGCAGGAATCCCGGACAAACCGCCAGCACTCAGCCTGCCAGCAGGCAAATGCACAGGCAGAAAAAACAGAAAGGGAGCTTCTTTGAAACTCTGCTCATCACCCTTATTGTAACCGTGCTATATTTCTTATATATTTATGGGCAGCTGCTTTGAATTTGAAAGAAATGAAACTTTCTTTTCGGTGATCCGTATTATAAGCTTAATCCCTTTTGATATTTACCCTTTAAAAATGATATGCTTTTCTGTAGGAAGGATTATCCTGCCTTTTGCAGGGGTAGTAATAAATATATTTAAATTGGATAAGGAAGAAGCCTATGCTCGAAGAGAAAGTGAGTGCTTTCCTTAAGAAAAAGGGATTGGATTTAAAAAATAAGAAAATAGTAATCGGTGTATCAGGAGGGCCGGATTCCATCGCCCTGCTCCATTATTTTTGGAGCAGACAGCAGCAGTATCAGACAG
This sequence comes from Cytobacillus sp. EB106-05-05-XG126, assembly GCF_058791715.1. Taxonomy (NCBI): domain Bacteria; kingdom Bacillati; phylum Bacillota; class Bacilli; order Caryophanales; family Bacillaceae; genus Cytobacillus; species Cytobacillus sp. EB106-05-05-XG126. The sequence continues at coordinate 42,953 of NZ_JBYTDU010000015.1, forward strand.
AACTGATTGCCGCACATGTCGATCATATGTTCAGAGGTGAAGAATCGCTTCAGGACGCCATGTTTGTGAGGGATTACTGCAGGGACAAAGCTATTCCATTTGAAATGGAAAGAGTGAATGTGCCTGAGTATATGGAGAAGTCCGGGAAGAGTTCACAGACAGCTGCCAGGGATTGCCGCTACAGCTTCTATCAAAGAATAGCCGGGAAATATGGGGCAGACTATATAGCGCTTGGGCATCATGGTGATGATCAGGTTGAAACCATTTTAATGCGCCTCACAAGGGGAAGCGCAGGCAGCGCAAGAGCAGGTATCCCCGTTACGCGTCTGTTTGGTGATTATACGATCATCCGCCCGTTTCTGTGCTTGAATAGAGCGGAAATCGAAAGCTACTGCCTGAAAGAACACCTGAACCCCCGGCGGGATCCAAGCAATGAAAAAGGCATATACAGCCGGAACCGCTTCAGGCAGGAAGTGCTCCCATTCCTGAGAAAAGAAAATCCCCAGGTGCATGAGCATTTTCAAAAATTCAGTGAAGATTTGCAAAGTGATGAAGCATATCTGCAGGAATTAACCGTCCATAAAATGAATACAGTAATGAAAAAGAATGCCAATGAGGAAATTAGTGTGGATATCGATGCTTTTGAGGCAATGCCAATGCCTTTACAAAGGAGAGGGATTCAACTAATATTAAACTATCTTTATAAGGAAAGGCCGGCATCGTTATCGGCATCTCATATAGAGAGTATTTTTTCCTTAATGAAAAGTCCTCATCCATCGGGAAATTTAGATTTTCCAGGCGGTTTACATATTGTACGCTCCTACCGGCAATGCCACTTTTTATTCCCGAAGGAACCTGTACAATCCTATCGATATGAAATCTTCAAACCTGCAAGCATTAAACTCCCAAACGGCGGATCGATTATTCTTGAATATGCTGACTGTCCTGAAGGAAATCTAAACAATGAAACCCTGGTACTGGACAGGGAAGGTGAATATTTTCCAATCATCATCAGGACGAGAGAAAAGGGAGACCGCATGACGCTTAAAGGAATGCAGGGTTCCCGAAAGATTAAGGATATTTTCATCGATCATAAAATACCGCTGCATGATCGGAAAACCTGGCCAATCGTGACAGATGCACAAGGCAGGATTCTATGGGTGCCTGGTTTGAAGAAATCGCATGATGATAGGCAGCAGCAATTCTGCACCAGTTATATTATTTTAAAATACATAAAGCAATGATCTTCTAGGGGGCACAATAAATGATGAAAAATGATATTGAAAAAGTACTGATTTCGGAAGAGGAGCTGCAGGATAAGATTAAATCCCTTGCTGCTGAACTTACTGAAGAATACCAGGACCGATTCCCGCTTGCCATTGGGGTTTTAAAAGGGGCAATGCCATTCATGAGCGACCTTTTAAAGCGTGTGGATACATATCTTGAGATGGACTTCATGGATGTATCCAGCTATGGGAATTCAATGGTTTCTTCAGGAGAAGTGAAAATCCTGAAAGACCTTGATACTTCTGTTGAAGGCAGAGATATTCTGATCATTGAAGATATCATCGACAGCGGCTTGACACTCAGCTATCTGGTTGAGCTGTTCCGCTACAGAAAAGCGAAAAGCATTAAGATTGTAACACTGCTTGACAAGCCAACTGGAAGAAAGGCTGATATCAAAGCGGATTATGTAGGATTTATTGTTCCTGATGAGTTCGTAGTCGGCTATGGCCTTGATTATGCGGAAAAGTACCGCAACCTTCCATATATTGGAGTGCTTAAGCCGGAAGTATACAGCAATAACGATTAAGGAAATCCTAAGTATGATCTTGGATTAAAGCCCTTTACTGAAACAAGAATCACCCGGTTTTAAGAAGTCTAATTCCTTGTATTGGCACGATTTTCTATGATACTATACACTATAGTTTGTTTACCGTGGGAGGAGGTAAGGGATGAATCGGATCTTCCGGAATACCATCTTTTATTTATTAATATTTTTAGTCATTATTGGAGTTGTCAGCTTCTTTAACGGCAACAATGAACCAACGGAGCACATCTCTTATAATAAATTTGTTGATCACTTGGAAAGCGGCGATATTACGTCCATTTCCCTTCAGCCTGAGAGAGGTGTTTTTGAAGTACGGGGTCAGCTTGAGGGATATGAGGAAGGCAAATACTTCCTGACTTATATCATGAACAATGATAATATCCTTGACCGTGTCGATCAATTAGCCCAGACATCGGATGTCGATGTTATGCCGGCTAAGGAAACAAGCGGCTGGGTTACATTCTTTACGTCAATCATTCCTTTCATCATCATCTTCATACTATTCTTCTTCCTGCTGAACCAGGCGCAGGGCGGAGGCAGCCGTGTGATGAACTTCGGCAAAAGCAAAGCCAAGCTGTATGATGAAAGCAAAAAGAAAGTGCGCTTTAAAGATGTTGCAGGCGCCGATGAAGAAAAGCAGGAGCTTGTTGAGGTCGTTGAGTTCCTTAAAGACCCGCGCAAGTTTGCTGAATTGGGAGCAAGAATTCCTAAAGGGGTTCTTCTTGTAGGACCTCCGGGAACAGGTAAAACCTTGCTTGCACGGGCAGCTGCCGGTGAAGCGGGCGTTCCGTTCTTCTCTATAAGCGGTTCTGATTTCGTTGAAATGTTCGTCGGTGTGGGTGCTTCCCGTGTCCGCGACTTATTCGAAAATGCGAAAAAGAACGCGCCTTGTATTATTTTTATCGATGAAATTGATGCTGTAGGGCGCCAGCGTGGTGCCGGCCTAGGCGGCGGACATGATGAACGCGAGCAGACCCTTAACCAGCTTCTCGTTGAAATGGATGGATTTGGAGCAAACGAAGGAATTATCATCGTTGCTGCCACTAATCGTCCGGATATTCTTGACCCGGCATTATTGCGTCCGGGACGTTTTGACAGACAGATTACAGTTGACCGCCCGGATGTAACAGGTCGTGAAGCTGTACTTAAAGTACACGCACGCAATAAACCTCTTGATGAGAGTGTCAACCTAAAGGCTATTGCACAGCGTACACCTGGTTTCTCAGGAGCAGACTTAGAAAACTTATTGAATGAGGCGGCCCTTGTCGCAGCCCGTCGAAATAAGAAAAAGATAGACATGACAGATTTAGATGAAGCATCAGACCGTGTAATTGCTGGTCCCGCTAAGAAAAGCCGTGTTATTTCTAAGAAGGAAAGAAACATCGTTGCTTTCCATGAAGCAGGTCATACAGTCATCGGTTTAGTGCTTGATGAAGCAGAAATGGTTCATAAGGTTACAATCGTGCCGCGCGGCCAGGCCGGAGGATATGCAGTAATGCTTCCGAAAGAAGACCGCTACTTCCAGACGAAGCCTGAGCTTCTCGACAAAATTGTCGGATTGCTTGGCGGACGTGTGGCTGAAGAAATCGTCTTCGGTGAAGTAAGCACAGGTGCCCATAATGACTTCCAGCGTGCGACAGGCATTGCCCGCCGCATGGTAACCGAATTCGGAATGAGCGACAAGCTTGGACCATTGCAGTTCGGACAGTCTCAGGGCGGCCAGGTATTCCTTGGACGTGACTTCCATAATGAACAGAACTATTCAGATGCAATCGCATATGAAATCGATCTTGAGATTCAGCGCATTATCAAGGAATCATATGAAAGAGCAAGAAAGCTCTTAACAGAAAACCGAGATAAGCTGAATCTGATCGCAAATACATTGCTTGAAGTTGAAACGCTTGATGCGGAACAAATCAAGCACTTATCAGACCACGGCAGACTGCCTGACCGTTCAGCAACTTCCATTTCAACGGATGAAGATGTGAAAGTAAACATCAGCATCAAGAAAGAGGATCCTGCTGAAACAGGCGAAATCCCTGAAACAAGGGAAGGCTCAAGCCCCGCAGAAGCGGATGTGCCACCTGCCATCGACGAAGAACGCAAAGACAAATAATAATCGAAAAGCGCCTCTAGGGGCGCTTTTTTTTTGCCGGAAAACATCAATTCCAAGACCCCCGGAATTTTCGATTACACGAAACAACAGCAGTTGTGATATGATGTTTTCAGTGAAAAAATAAGGCTGTATTCGTAAGGTTTATTGTTATTTGGGCATGTAACTTAATTAGACCTCTGAGTTGATTGGAGCGGAAGGCACTTGATCCTCGAAAATGCTGACGCATTTCCTTCGTGCGGTGTTCAATCGAGGAAGCCTATTCAATGTCCTGCGGGAGGAGAGGGAAGTGTGAGACCCCGCAGGCGAAGCCGAGGAGGCTCGCATTCCTCCCCGCGGGTTCGCTGCGTGCCTGGAGCGGAGATGAACGGGCTGAGTTCATAGGCAAAAAACAATAATCTTTGAAAAAGAGCCAAAAATAAAACTTCATTTAAATAATCATAAAGTGGTGAGAATGTTGATCTTTGTTTTCGACGTAGGGAATACGAATATCGTTCTGGGTGTCTATGACCAAGATGAATTAAAGCATCATTGGCGAATTGAAACCAACCGGAATAAAACAGAAGATGAATATGGAATGATTGTGAAGTCTCTGTTTGAGCATGAGAATCTTTCCTTTTCAGATATAGATGGCATTATCATTTCCTCAGTGGTGCCGCCAATCATGTTTTCGCTTGAAAGAATGTGCCAGAAATATTTCCATGTGAAGCCTCTTGTTGTAGGTCCTGGCATCAAGACAGGCTTAAACATCAAGTATGATAACCCGAGAGAAGTGGGGGCAGACCGCATCGTCAATGCTATAGCGGCCATTCATGAATATGGAAGCCCGTTAGTTATTGTCGATTTTGGGACAGCCACTACCTATTGCTATATCAATGAAAATAAACAATATATGGGCGGCGCCATTGCCCCGGGAATCGGGATTTCAACAGAGGCTCTTTATTCCCGTGCAGCGAAGCTTCCACGAATAGAAATTGCCCGTCCTGATCATATTGTCGGCAAAAATACAGTATCTGCCATGCAGGCGGGAATTCTTTATGGTTACGTCGGCCAGGTGGAAGGTATAGTAAAAAGAATGAAAGATCAGGCAGATGAAAAGCCGACTGTCATTGCCACGGGAGGCCTTGCGGGGCTCATCGCTCAAGAGTCGGATATCATCGATGTTGTGGATCCATTTTTAACTTTAAAGGGCCTGCAGATTATTTATAAACGAAATATGGAGAACATAAAAAAATAGTAAGATTAAAAAGCTGCTGCCAATAAAGCAGTTTCTCTGAAAGATAACAAGGATTTAAACTTTGAACTTCGAAAATTGTCTAGCGCAAGCAGCCTGCCCCCCTGAGGGTATTGGGGGTGGGCAAGGCGCTTGCGCTTTTCGTGGAAAGGAGCAAAAAATGAGCGATTATCTAGTAAAAGCACTTGCATATGATGGACAAGTCCGTGCCTATGCATCCCGCACTACCGAAACAGTTGGAGAGGGCCAGCGCAGACATTATACATGGCCAACCGCGTCAGCTGCTTTAGGAAGAGCCATGACGGCAGGCGTGATGATGGGTGCCATGCTGAAGGGCGATAACAAACTGACGATCAAAATCGAAGGCGGCGGCCCAATTGGGGCCATTCTGGTAGACAGCAATGCAAATGGAGAGGTTCGAGGATATGTAACAAACCCGCAGACGCACTTCGACCTTAATGAGCAGGGCAAGCTTGACGTGCGCCGTGCGGTCGGCACTGAAGGGACCCTGACGGTCGTGAAGGACATTGGAATGAGAGAACACTTCACAGGACAGGTCCCGCTGGTTTCGGGAGAACTTGGGGAAGATTTCACTTATTACTTCGTTACTTCTGAACAGGTTCCTTCATCCGTTGGAGTGGGGGTTCTCGTTAATCCTGATAACTCTATTCTTGCTGCTGGAGGATTCATTCTTCAGCTTATGCCGGGAACAGATGAAGAGACGATTACTTTAATTGAGAACAGACTGAAAGAAATCCCGCCTGTATCCAAATTGATTCAGCAGGGCTTAACGCCTGAAGAGCTATTGGAAACGATTCTTGGCAAAGATAATGTGAAGTTCCTCGAGAAGCTTCCAGTATCCTTCACTTGCACATGTTCAAAAGAGCGTTTTGCCAATGCGATTATCAGCCTCGGTGAAGACGAAATCCAGCAGATGATCGATGAAGACGGCCAGGCTGAAGCTTCCTGCCACTTCTGCAACGAGAAATATCATTATACAAAAGAAGAACTGGAAGAATTAAAAAACGAAGTAAAGTGATAAAATAAGCGTTTGCCGGTCTCCTAAAGGTCTGCCCTTTAGGCCGGGGCCAAACGCTTTTGTTTTTGAACTTAGAGAAATGTCCAGCTTCAGTGCCTGCCTCCTCGAGTGTCGAGGAGGGGATGGTGCTTGCGCTTTTCTTAGGGGGAGGAGCACTTGGAAAAGAGACAGCTTTTAATGATCATTGCCGGTTTAGTGTTACTGAATCTTATCACATTAGCCTTTTTGCTTTTTAAAGGCGATGGCAGCGGGGAAGCAGTAGCCAAAATCGGCGGAGAAAAAATCACTCGCCAGGATTGGATGAGTGAGATGGAAACGAAGTACGGAAAAAGCACCTTAAGCGAATTAATTGATCAGAAGGTCATTGAAGAAGCCGGGGAAAAATACGGGGTGAAAATCTCTGATAAGGCAGTAGACCTTGAGCTGAAAATGGTCAAGACGATGTATGGCGGCAATTTCACTGAAGAGATGAGTGAAGACAAATGGCGCAGGCAAATCAAGAACAATCTTATTCTTGAAGAGCTGCTGACGGCTGATGTCTCTGTCTCAGAAGAGGAAATGAAGAGCTATTATGAAGAAAACAGCAGCCAATTTCATATTCCTGACACCTATCACATCTCTCAAATCATTGTAAAAACAAAAGAAGAAGCAGAACAGACAGTGAAGGAGCTGGAAGAAGGCTCCAGCTTCTCTGTGCTGGCGATGGAGCGATCCATTGATGAATTCACTGCCAACCTTGGGGGAAATGCAGGGTATGTCAGTGAAGATGATGAGCACATACCGGCAGAAGTACTGGAACAGGTCAAAGACCTGAAGCCCGGCAAATGGACTAAACCGGTTAAAACAGAAGATGGCTATGCTGTTGTCATGCTTCATGAGCATTTAAAGGGAGAAAAGTATTCCTTTAAAGAGGTAAAGAACATGATTCGCCGCCAGATAGCTCTTGAGCAGATGGATGTTCCTGTCTCTGCCAAGCCATTTTGGAAAGAGACGGATGTGGAATGGTTTTACGGTGAGCAGTAAATATAAAAACACGGAGCGAATTCCGTGTTTTTTTCTGCATAAATTGAGTATCATGAATAGAGATGGGTACTTATCTATAATGACAAAAGTATGAATTTTCTTTTAAATGGCAGTCAAATTCATTGACATTCCCATTGGAAATTGGTAAATTTAGATTAAACCAATAAAAATAGTCGGAAATAAGGAGTGGGGAAAATGGTACGTGTAGCAAATTCAATTTCAGATCTTGTTGGCCATACGCCAATTGTGAAACTAAACCGTCTAGTTGATGATAATAGCGCAGATGTTTATCTAAAATTGGAGTACATGAATCCGGGGAGCAGCGTAAAAGACCGTATTGCCCTGGCAATGATTACGGCTGCAGAGAAAGATGGAAATCTTAAACCAGGTGATACCATCATTGAACCGACAAGTGGAAATACAGGAATTGGATTAGCGATGATTGCCGCAGCCAAAGGCTATAAAGCCGTTCTTGTGATGCCGGAGACAATGAGTATGGAGCGCCGCAATCTGCTGCGTGCTTACGGGGCTGACCTTGTCCTCACACCTGGACCGGAAGGAATGGGCGGTGCGATCCGCAAGGCGCAGGAGCTGGCAAAGGAACATGGCTATTTCGTTCCTCAGCAGTTCGAAAACCCTGCGAACCCTGAAGTTCACCGTTTAACAACTGGACCTGAAATTACAGAGCAAATGGGCGACCAGCTGGATGCCTTCATTTCCGGAATCGGAACAGGCGGAACCATTACAGGAGCCGGCCAGGTGCTTAAAGAAAAATATAAAAACATCAAAATTTACGCAGTGGAGCCAACTGATTCACCTGTCCTATCAGGCGGAAAGCCGGGCCCGCATAAAATCCAGGGCATTGGAGCGGGGTTTGTGCCGGATACACTGGATACAAAGATTTATGATGAAGTAATCCAGATTGCGAACGATGAGGCATTTGATTATGCCCGCCGTGCGGCCAAGGAAGAAGGTATCCTTGGAGGAATTTCCTCTGGTGCGGCGATCAGTGCGGCACTGAAGGTCGCTAAAGAGCTTGGCAAGGGCAAAAAAGTTCTGGCCATTCTCCCAAGTAACGGCGAACGTTATTTAAGTACTCCTTTATACCAATTTGAAGCTGAATAATTGATAAGACAGCGGTCTCTGATGGCCGCTGTTTTTTGTGTAATAAAAATTATGAAAGCATGCCCCGTATCATGTATGATGAAAAAAGAGAAATATATAGGGGTGACTTTTAGTGAAGCATCTTCAGATCCATGCAAAAAAAATACCATACACATATAACCGGTTTTTCCGCACATACCGCTCGCTGTCTGAGGGATTGCCGCATCATGTTTTACTTGAAAGCGGACGGGGCGGCAGGTACAGTCTTGCAGCTTTTGAGCCGGAAGCCATTTTAACAGGCAAAAATTCACAGCTTGAAATCACTGCAGACGGGGAAAAGCAGGTGCTCGAAGGCAACCCCCTTCACCTGATGCAGGAATGGCTGAATCAATATAATGCAGATAAGCTTGAAGAACTTCCTGACTTTCAGGGAGGTGCAATCGGGTTCATCAGCTATGACTACGCACGATATATCGAAAAGCTTCCAGATGAAGCCCGGGATGATCTGCAAATACCTGATATCCACTTTTTTATTTATAAAGATTGCTTTGTCTTTGATCATGAAACAGAACAGCTCTGGCTTCTATTCTTATATGAAAAAGGGGAAGAGCACTCGATCGAGGAACGGGCAGATAATTGGGAGCAGAGATGGAAGAATGAGAGTGGAGAGCCTTCTAAGAAAGCGGGATGCAGTCCGGCAGAACAAACACCCGGTGTATCCATGAACGAAGAAGAATTCCAGTCTGCTGTCCGGAGTGTTCAGGAATATATTTCACAGGGAGATGTCTTTCAGGTGAATCTCTCGGTACGACAAAGCCGCCCGATGCATATTCAGGCTATGGATGTATACGAGCAGCTGAGGGTGTTAAATCCGTCTCCATACATGGGGTATTTCCACACACCTGCATACCAGCTTGTGAGCGCATCACCGGAGCTGCTGATTAAGAAAAAAGGAAACACCGTCAGCACGCGGCCGATTGCCGGGACAAGATCCCGGGGGAAGGATCATGAGGAGGACCTCAAGCTCGCCAGTGAACTGATTGAAAATGAGAAAGAGCGTGCAGAGCACGTAATGCTGGTTGACCTGGAGAGAAATGACCTGGGCAGAGTCTGCGAATATGGGACAGTTGAAGTGGATGAGTTCATGGTCATTGAAAAATACTCACATGTGATGCATATCGTTTCCAATGTAAAAGGCGAGCTGGCAGAAGGAAAAAATGCAGTTGATATCATTGATGCTGTATTTCCCGGGGGAACGATTACGGGTGCCCCTAAGGTGCGCACCATGGAAATCATTGAAGAGCTTGAACCCGTCACAAGGGGACCATACACCGGCTCTCTTGGCTGGATCAATTTCAGCGGTGATCTTGAGCTGAATATCATCATCCGCACTATGCTCGTGAAAGATGGACAGGCCCATGTGCAGGCAGGTGCAGGCATTGTTATTGACTCCAATCCGAAAAATGAATACAAAGAGTCGCTGAAAAAGGCAATTGCTCTTTGGAAAGCAAAAGAACTCGCAGAACAGGCAAAAGGGGATCAGCTATGATTTATATGATCGATAATTACGATTCTTTTACGTATAATCTCGTACAGTATCTCGGTGAATTAGGCGAAGAGCTGGTTGTCAAAAGAAACGATGAAACATCGATTTCTGAAATAGGCAGTATGCAGCCGAAGTTCCTGATGATCTCTCCGGGGCCGTGCAGCCCGAATGAAGCAGGCATCAGCCTGAAAGCCATTGAAGCTTTTGCAGGCAAAATCCCGGTCTTTGGCGTTTGTCTTGGACATCAGTCAATTGCTCAAGTATTCGGAGGCGATGTGGTGCAGGCAGAGCGTCTGATGCATGGAAAAACCTCTGACATTTTTCATGATGGAAAGTCTATATTTAAAGACCTGCCCAACCCTTTTCCTGCTACCCGCTACCATTCGCTGATTGTCAAAAAGGAAACACTTCCTGAATGTCTTGAGGTTTCAGCATGGACAGCTGAGGGAGAGATTATGGCCATTCGCCATAAGGAATTGCCTGTAGAAGGTGTCCAATTCCACCCTGAGTCAATTATGACCACGGCCGGAAAGGAACTCCTTCAGAATTTTATTCAGCATTACAAAGCTTCACTGCAGGCAGAGGGGCTGTAAACCTTGTATATTTATATGAATGGGGAAATTGTCAGGAAAGAGGAGGCCAGGGTCTCTCCTTTTGATCATGGCTTTTTATATGGAATGGGGCTGTTTGAGACGTTCCGTGTCTATAATGGGCATCCCTTTTTATTGGACGATCATCTGGAGAGGCTGAACCGAAGCCTTAAAGCGATAAATATCGAAGCATTTTATACCAGGGAACAGGTGCTCGCAGCGCTGGATATGCTGCTCGGAAAAAACGGATTCCATAATGCCTATATCCGGATGAATGTGTCAGCGGGTAACGGGGAGATTGGCCTGCAGACAGATTCGTACAAAAACCCGAATACGATTATTTTCTGCAAACCGCTTCCGCCAAGAAGTGCAAGCGCAGAAAAGCAGGCAGTGATGCTTGAGATTCCCCGCAATACACCTGAAGGGGCCGAACGTCTGAAGTCCCACCATTATTTAAATAACATTCTGGCTAAAAAGGAAGCGGGGGACGATCCAGGCATAGAAGGGATCTTCCTGACCAGGGATGGCTACCTGGCAGAAGGAATCACTTCGAACTTATTCTGGATTCGTGATGGCCATTTATTTACCCCGTCTCTTCATACCGGCATACTAAACGGCATTACCCGGGAATTTGTAATCAGGCTTGCCGGAAAGATGGGGATGAATGTGGAGGAAGGCCTGTACAGACCAGAAGCTGTAAGAGATGCGGATGAAGTTTTTGTCACGAACTCCATCCAGGAAATTGTGCCAATCTCCTCGTTTGACGGCCATTCAATGCCAGGGTTTTCCGGGAAGAAAACATCGGAGCTCCAGATGCACTATGAAAACAACTGTGAACACTTATGGAGCAGGAATGAACTGTAGGAGGATTCAGAATGTCTAAAACAACAATTCAGTGTGGGCCATATACGCTAGATTACGGGAAGAAAACCATTGTAATGGGAATTTTAAATGCAACGCCTGACTCCTTTTCGGATGGCGGCAAATACAGTCATCAGGATTTGGCCGTCAAGCATGCTTTGGAGATGGTTGAAAACGGAGCAGATATCATCGATGTCGGCGGAGAGTCAACCCGTCCGGGATTCGATCCGGTACCTGCAGATGAAGAGCTGAGACGTGTTCTTCCTGTTATCGAGGCAATTTCAAAAGAAGTGGATGTTCCGATATCCATTGATACCTATAAAGCTGAAGTCGCCAGGCAGGCCATTGAAGCCGGGGCCCATATCATCAATGATGTATGGGGAGCCAAAGCGGATCCTGAAATGGCATCAACCGCAGCGGAAACGGGAGCGCCGATCATCTTAATGCATAACCGCAAGGATATGGAATACACATCCTTTTTCCGCGATGTTATGAATGACCTGTACGAAAGCATTGCGCTTGTAAAGTCTGCAGGTGTTAAAGACGAGAATATTATCCTTGACCCGGGCATCGGCTTTGCTAAGGACTTGAACTATAATCTCGAAATGATGAGGGATTTGGACAAGCTTGTGGCCATCGGGTATCCTGTTCTGCTTGGCACATCGAAGAAGCGGATGATCGGAACCATTCTGGACCTTCCGGTTGAGGAGCGGACAGAAGGAACGGGAGCGACGGTTTGCTACGGCATCCAAAAGGGCTGCCAGATGATCCGCATTCATGATGTAAAGGAAATGAGCCGAATGGCTAAAATGATGGACGCTTTAATGGGAAAAGGTGAATACAATGGATAAAATTTATGTGAACCGAATGGAGTTTTATGGCTTCCATGGTGTTTTTCCGGAAGAAACACGCCTTGGCCAGCGCTTTGCTGTAGACCTTACTGTCGAAGCAGACCTGAAAAAGGCGGGGGAAACCGATAATCTTGATGACTCCATCAACTATGGCGAGCTGTATGCAGTGTGCAAAGAGGTTGTGGAAGGGGAGCCCTATAAGCTGGTTGAAGCTGTAGCAGAAAAGCTGGCAGCAGAACTACTTTCCCGGTTCCCGCTTATTTTGCAGCTGACGGTCAAAGTGATCAAGCCTGATCCGCCTATTCCCGGCCACTATCAGTCGGTAGCCGTCGAGATTACGAGAGGCAGATCATGAGGAACACCGCTTTTATTGCGCTTGGCTCAAATATCGGAAGCCGGTTTGACCACTTGAAGAAAGCAGTTGAGATGATTGATCAGCTTCCGCAAACCCAAGTGGTAAATACTTCATCTGTTTATGAAACAGATCCGGTCGGTTATGAAGATCAAGAACAATTTCTGAATATGGCAATCCAAATTTCTACCGGCTTAGATCCTTTCGAATTGCTGGATGCGTGCCTTGATATCGAATTGAAACTTGGGAGAAAAAGGGAAATCCATTGGGGCCCGCGGACAATAGACCTTGACATTTTGCTGTATAGTCACGAAAATATTGAAACAGAGAAGCTAATAGTTCCTCATCCTCGGATGCATGAAAGAGCGTTTGTCCTTGTTCCTCTTTTAGAGGTTGATTCCAGCATCAGGCTTCCGAAGATGGAGCGGCCTTTAATTTCAATACTGGAAGATATACCTGACAGAGAGGGAGTACGGATATGGAAGCAGAAAAATGGGGAAGACGTATTCGCGCTTTTCGAAAGCTAAAAGGATTTACACAAGAAGGATTTGCAAGAGAGCTCGGTGTATCGGTTTCAATTTTAGGTGAAATTGAAAGAGGAAACCGCATGCCTGCACCGGCTTTAATCGAGCAGATCGCTCAGGCGCTTAAAGTGACACAGGAAGAATTGGCTCCCAGACAGGAGCAGGATTAATATATAAGTTTGAATAATTACAGAGGGAGGTGCAATTATGTTCAAAATAGGTGATATCGAGCTGAAAAACCGTGTGGTACTGGCTCCAATGGCCGGAGTATGCAATTCCGCTTTCCGTCTGACTGTGAAAGAATTCGGTGCCGGTCTTGTATGTGCTGAGATGGTCAGCGACAAAGGCATTGTCCTCCAGAACGAAAAGACGATGAACATGCTTTATATTGATGAAAGAGAACAGCCGCTAAGCCTGCAGATTTTCGGAGGCAAAAAAGAGACGCTTGTAGAAGCGGCGAAATTTGTAGATCAAAATACGAATGCGGATATCATCGACATTAACATGGGCTGCCCTGTCCCTAAAATCACCAAATGTGATGCGGGTGCCAAGTGGCTGCTTGACCCGGATAAAATTTATGAAATGGTTTCTGCTGTAACAGCCGCTGTTGAAAAGCCGGTTACCGTAAAAATGCGGATGGGCTGGGATGAAGATCACATCTACGCTGTTAAAAACGCTCAGGCGGTTGAGCGCGCTGGGGGCAAAGCTGTAGCCCTTCACGGCCGGACGCGCGTCCAGATGTATGAAGGTCAAGCGAACTGGGATATTATCCGCGAAGTAAAGCAGAACATTAACATTCCGCTAATCGGAAATGGTGATGTGGAAACACCTCAGGATGCCAAGCGCATGCTGGATGAAACAGGCTGTGACGGTGTCATGATCGGACGGGCTGCACTGGGGAACCCATGGATGATTTACCGTACAGTCAAATACCTTGAGACGGGTGAATTAATGGGCGAGCCTTCTGTACGAGAGAAGATGGATGTGTGCATCCTCCATTTGGACCGCCTGATTTCATTAAAGGGTGAACATATCGCTGTACTCGAAATGCGAAAGCATGCTGCATGGTACCTGAAAGGAATCCGCGGCAATGCGAAGGTCCGCAATGGAATCAATGAATCCAATACAAGAGAAGAATTGGCGGGCGTTCTTAACGCTCTTGTCATTGATGCAGAAGAAAAAGAAAGAAGCCAGATACAGGCTGTATAACTGCGTAAAGTTTGACAGGCTGACATTCTTTGCCTATAATACTTTTGATAAATGGAAACTGCCAGTGCATGAACTGGCAGTTTTTATTCTATTTAACTATTTAGGATGTCTGATTTGCCAGCATTGTGTAAAATAATAGAGATATACATTTTTGAAGGACCGCAGAATTGTGCGTACATAAAAAGATTTACAAAATGGAGATGATTTCAGTGAGCCAGAGTCATGAAGAATTAAATGACCAGTTGAAAGTAAGACGCGAGAAAATGAGCAGCTTGCGCGAACAGGGAATGGATCCTTTCGGGAAACGTTTCGACCGTTCACACCAAAGCAATGAATTAATTGAGCATTACGGTGAGCTTGAGAAGGAAGAAATTGAGGAAAAGGATATTTCTGTTACACTGGCAGGCCGCATTATGACAAAGCGCGGAAAAGGGAAAGCCGGATTCGCCCATGTACAGGATCTATCAGGGCAAATTCAAATCTATGTCCGCAAAGATGCTGTTGGAGAAGAAAGCTACTCCATCTTCGAAACTGCTGACCTGGGAGATATTGTCGGGATCAGCGGCAAGCTCTTTAAAACAAAAGTAGGCGAACTGTCTGTTAAAGCGGAAGAATTTGTCCTTCTGACTAAATCCCTGCGTCCGCTGCCGGATAAGTTCCACGGGCTGAAGGACGTTGAGCAGCGCTACCGTCAGCGTTACCTGGATCTCATTATGAGTGAGGAAAGCAAAAAGACTTTCGTCACGAGAAGCCGCATTATCCAATCCATGCGCCGCTACCTTGACAGCCATGGCTACCTTGAAGTTGAAACACCTATGATGCATTCCATTGCAGGGGGAGCATCTGCACGTCCATTTATCACTCATCATAATGCGCTGGATATGGAACTCTATATGCGTATCGCGATCGAGCTTCATCTGAAGCGTCTGATTGTGGGCGGCCTTGAAAAGGTATATGAAATTGGCCGGGTATTCCGTAATGAAGGTGTTTCTACACGGCACAATCCTGAATTCACTATGATTGAATTATACGAAGCATATGCTGACTATAGAGATATCATGAGCCTGACTGAAAACCTTATTGCCCATATCGCTCAAGAGGTGCTTGGAACAACTACTGTGCAATACGGCGAGTACGAAGTGGATTTAAAGCCTGAATGGAAAAGGCTTCATATGGTAGATGCCATTAAGGAATACACTGGGGTAGACTTCTGGAAAGAAACAAGTAAGGAAGAAGCCCAGCAGCTTGCGAAGGAGCATGGTGTTGAAATCAAAGACAATATGGAATATGGTCATATTGTTAATGAATTCTTCGAGCAGAAGGTTGAAGAGAAATTGATTCAGCCGACATTCATCTTTGGACATCCTGTTGAAATCTCGCCGCTTGCGAAGAAAAATGACGAAGACCCGCGCTTTACTGATCGTTTTGAATTATTTATTGTAGCCCGTGAACATGCAAATGCCTTCACTGAGCTGAATGATCCAATTGATCAGCGCGAACGCTTTGAAGCACAGCTGAAAGAACGTGAAGAGGGCAATGATGAAGCTCATATGATGGATGATGATTTTATTGAAGCTCTTGAATACGGCATGCCGCCAACAGGCGGACTGGGCATCGGAATCGATCGGGTTGTCATGCTGCTGACAAATTCACCTTCTATTAGAGATGTACTGTTATTCCCGTTAATGCGTCACCGTTAAAATATTATAAAACAAGGCAGAGTACAATGCGTGCTCTGTCTTTTTTCTTTTATAGAAGGAATACAAAAAAATGCGATTTCCGGGGCAGAATAATGGGAATATTTTTTCTTTCTTTTTTACGTATAAAAAAGATAAAAACATATTGCATGTTGTCCTGTGAGGTGATATATTTATATTCGTTGCTGCAAGACAGCGACTTACAAAAAAAGATTTTAAAAAAAGTTATTGACTCAGATGATTGAATCTGATAAGATAATAAAGTCGCCCTTGAGCGACGGATTGATCTTTGAAAACTGAACGAACAATACGTCAACGTTTAAATCATTAGTCTTTTTCGAAAAGACAAACGAGC
>NZ_JBYTDU010000016.1:0-53892 GCF_058791715.1 Cytobacillus sp. EB106-05-05-XG126
AACACGGAAGTTAAGCTTCTCAGCGCCGATGGTAGTTGGGGGCTGTCCCCCTGTGAGAGTAGGACGCTGCCGGGCAATTGAAAGAGCACCTGATGGGTGCTCTTTTTTGTGTGTAATTATAGATATCTGAATCAACTGGCCTCTTCCTTTTATTGAAAAATGCAGATATGCGTCACTTTTTTCTGGTTATGCTTCACTTTGATACGTATTTGCATTACTTTTAGGCATATATACGTCAGGCTCAATTTTTATGCGCCACTCCTTATTCCGCCGACTGTTTTACAAGTTAAATCTGTTCTCTTCAAAGACAAATTACCCAAATGTAAGATAAACTTCACGATATGTTAGATAAAAATGAAAACTTGTTAGATAAAAGTCCATACATGCTAGATAATCTCCAAAACCTGCTAGAAAACCTGTTACGAACCTCTTTCCTTCATATAGCCTCAATAAGATCCATAAACAGATAAGCCGTTTCATTCCACACGAAAAAGGATAACCTATACACAAAGAATCAATTTTTGAAAAAAGGTTATCAAAAACCAATTTCTTTTGTACAATAGTGACTTAATGGGGAGAGGACACTCATTTGCCTCTTAATTCCCTATGAAGGAGGACTTGCATTGCTGGAAAACAGTTTTATTATGGTCGCTATTATTCTGATCATTAATATCGTATATGTATCATTTTTTACCATCAGGATGATTCTGACGCTTAAGGGACAGCGTTACCTAGCAGCTTTTATAAGCACCATCGAAGTTGTTATCTATGTCATTGGACTGGGGCTGGTTCTGGATAACCTGAATGAAATACAAAATCTGATTGCTTATGCAGTCGGTTATGGAATCGGCGTTATTGTCGGCATGAAAATTGAAGAGAAGCTGGCTCTTGGCTATATTACCGTAAATGTAATTACAAAGGAATATGACAGAGATCTGCCAAAAGCTTTAAGAGATAAAGGGTATGGCGTCACAAACTGGGCTGCCAATGGACTTGAAGGCGATCGGATGGCCCTGCAGATCCTGACACCAAGAAAATATGAATTGAAGCTTTATCAGACGATTAAAGAACTGGATCCTAAGGCCTTCATCATCGCTTATGAGCCAAAAACAATTCATGGCGGCTTCTGGGTGAAATCTGTTAAGAGAGGAAAGTTATCTCAATGAGCAAAGGCAAGAACAAAATGTCATTCGAAGTTCAGGAAAATGAAACGATTGACCAGTGCCTGGAAAGAATTAAAAAGGCAGGATATATACCTGTTAGAAGGACTGAGAAGCCTATTTTTAAAGAAGTTAAGACAGGCGGAAAGGTCGATTATGAGCCGGCTGGCCGGCAGATTGTTTTTGAAGCAAAACTAGTAGAAGATTAAAACACGAACATTAATTGTCTGACTTTTAGTATTGTTCGATTTTTCAATTGACAGAGTATCAGGTATGTTGTTAATATGGTGGTAGTTAATAAAACGTGAATAAACCCCTCGTATAATAATGGGAATAGGGCCCATAAGTTTCTACCCGGCAACCGTAAATTGCTGGACTATGAGGGAAAGCTGATATGCCCGGCATGTAGAAGGAATGGTTCCTGCCGTTTGCAGGTGTCTTCCTTACGGTTCTTTTTAGCCCGGACAGATTACTTTCTCTCATATTAAGAGAAGGGTCTGTGCGGGTTTTTTATATTGGACGATTTGGAGGAGAAGGAATGAGCGCACAAGCAGCAGTCATAATGGGAAGCAAGTCAGATTGGGAGACAATGAAGCACGCTTGCGGAATTCTGGAAGAGCTTGAAATCCCCTATGAAAAAAAGGTTGTTTCAGCCCATCGGACTCCAGATCTTATGTTTGAATATGCTGAGCAGGCAAGAGACAAAGGAGTCAAGGTAATTATTGCGGGTGCAGGCGGAGCGGCGCATCTGCCTGGAATGGTAGCAGCGAAAACAACACTTCCTGTCATTGGAGTACCAGTGCAATCAAAGGCTCTAAACGGACTGGATTCATTGCTGTCCATTGTTCAGATGCCAGGAGGCGTTCCGGTTGCAACCGTTGCGATTGGAAAAGCAGGAGCCGTTAACGCCGGATTGCTGGCAGCACAAATACTTGGCGCTTTTGATGCAGCCATTGCAGAACGTCTTCAGTCAAAAAGAGATAAAACAAAACAGGAAGTACTGGAAAGCAGTGATGAACTTGTCTAATACAACCATTTTACCAGGACAAACAATTGGAATTATTGGCGGGGGGCAGCTTGGCAGAATGATGGCCCTGGCAGCTAAGGCAAATGGCTTCAGGATTGCCGTTTTGGATCCGGCAGAAGATTCTCCTTGCGGCCAGGTTGCCGATATTAAAATCATTGGCGAATACGGTCATTTAGATTCTATAAAAAAGTTAGCTGACGTCAGTGACGTGGTGACATATGAGTTTGAAAATATCAGTGCGGAAGCTCTTGAGTGGCTATGTGCAAATGCGCATGTCCCGCAGGGGAGCGAGGTGCTGGAGATTACCCAGGACCGGACAAAAGAAAAAGCAGCCATCCAAAAAGCTGGCTGCGTGGTAGCGCCATATGCGGTCATTACTACTGAAAAAGACATTTATGATAATATAGAAAAGCTTGGCTATCCAGCAGTCTTAAAGACATCCAGAGGCGGATATGACGGAAAAGGGCAAGTTGTGATAAAGAGCGGGCAGGATATTAAGAAAGCTGCAGAGCTTCTTGATAATGGCGTGTGTGTTCTTGAAAAATGGATCGCTTTCGAAAAGGAAATATCGGTTATTATCTGCCGGAATATTTCGGGTGAAAAAGCGGTATTCCCAGTCGGGGAAAATGTCCATAAAGAAAACATTCTGCACCAGACCATTGTGCCGGCCATGATCACAGCTGATGCTGAGGAACGGGCAGTAAAGGCAGCAAACCGGCTGGCAGAAGCTTTAAGCCTTGTAGGTACACTGGCAGTCGAAATGTTTCTGACAAAAGACGGACAGATTTACATTAACGAGCTTGCGCCTCGTCCGCATAACTCAGGCCATTATTCCATTGAAGCTTGCGAAACCTCCCAGTTTGAACAGCACATCCGTGCGGTTTGCAATTGGCCGCTTGGCAGTACGGAGCTATTAAAACCGGCTGTTATGGTAAACATACTAGGAGAGCACCAGGAGCCTTTAATTAAGAAAATTCCTGAATTGGATGACTGGAAGATACACTTGTACGGAAAAAAGGATGCCAAATATAAACGCAAGATGGGCCATGTCACGCTTTTGCGGAACTCAGCCGAAGAGGCAATTGAAGAAGCAGAAAAAAGCGGCATTTGGACCCCTGTGAAGGAAAAGATCGGAGGATAAAACATGATTGAACGTTATACGAGACCGGAAATGGGAGCTATCTGGACAGAAGAGAACCGCTTTCAGGCTTGGCTTGAGGTGGAAATTCTTGCTTGTGAAGCTTGGGCGGAATTAGGAGATATTCCGAAAGAAGATGTTCAGAAAATCCGTGAGAATGCTTCTTTTAATATTGACCGCATTAAAGAAATCGAAGAGGAAACACGACATGATGTTGTCGCTTTTACTCGCGCGGTATCTGAATCTCTTGGCGAGGAGCGCAAATGGGTTCATTACGGGCTTACTTCCACAGATGTGGTTGATACGGCGCTTTCCTACTTAATCAAGCAGGCGAATGATATTCTTCTAAAAGATATTGAACGCTTTGTGGAAATCCTGAAAAACAAAGCACAGGAACATAAGCATACAGTGATGATGGGCCGTACGCATGGTGTTCATGCAGAACCGACTACATTCGGTTTGAAGCTTGCACTATGGTATGAAGAAATGAAACGTAATCTTGACCGCTTTAAAGAAGCAGCCGCTGGTGTGGAATTCGGTAAAATCTCTGGTGCCGTCGGAACATATGCAAACATCGATCCGTTCGTTGAAAAATATGTGTGTGAAAAGCTGGGCATCCAGCCAGCGCCAATTTCTACACAAACACTTCAGCGTGACCGTCATGCACATTATATGGGTGCGCTTGCGCTTGTGGCCACTTCAATTGAAAAATTTGCGACGGAGATCCGCGGCCTGCAAAAAAGCGAAACGCGAGAAGTGGAAGAGTTTTTCGCCAAAGGCCAAAAGGGATCTTCAGCAATGCCGCATAAACGCAATCCAATTGGTTCAGAAAATATGACGGGTATGGCAAGAGTGATCCGCGGCTATATGATGACTGCGTATGAAAATGTAGCATTATGGCATGAGCGCGATATTTCTCACTCATCAGCTGAAAGAATCATCCTGCCTGATGCAACGATTGCGCTGAACTATATGCTGAATCGTTTTGGGAATATTGTTAAGAACTTAACCGTTTTCCCTGAAAACATGAAACGCAATATGGACCGTACACTGGGGCTGATTTACTCTCAGCGTGTTCTTCTTGCCTTGATTGACAAGGGTATGACTCGTGAAGAGGCATATGACACTGTTCAGCCGCGGGCCATGGAGGCATGGGAAAAGCAGGTACAGTTCCGCAGCCTGATCGAGCAGGACGAGACCATTACATCAAAGCTATCCGAAGCAGAAATAGATGACTGCTTTGACTATAACTACCACATCAAGCATGTGGATACCATTTTTGACCGTCTGGGTTTATAAAAAAATAAAGAGGTAAAGAGCAGTCTTTACCTCTTTATTAACGGGAAAATTCCCAATCTTCTTAAATTAAGTCCGATATCTAAATAAGGGAGGCTCTCCGCAATGGAAAAAGGAGCATTGTTATACGAAGGCAAAGCCAAAAAGGTATATCAGACAAACGATGAAAATATTGTCTGGATTGAATATAAAGATTCTGCAACAGCCTTTAATGGGGAGAAAAAAGCGAGCATCAGCGGCAAGGGCCGGCTGAATAATGAGATTACCAGTTTGCTATTTTCAAAGCTTCAGGAGCTGGGGATTGATTCTCATTTTATTAAAAAGCTTTCGGAGACAGAACAGCTTGTGAAAAAAGTGGATATCATTCCGCTTGAAACAGTGGTCCGTAATGTTGCGGCGGGGAGCTTTTCTAAGAGATTGGGAGTTGAAGAAGGGAAAGAATTATCAAGACCGATTGTTGAGTTCTACTACAAAGATGATGAGCTTGGTGATCCGCTGCTGACAGAAGATCATATTGAAGTTCTTCAACTGGCTGATAAGCAGGAAGTTACCCTTTTACAAGAAAAAGCACTACAAGTTAATGCCGTTTTAAAAGACTTTTTCAAAGACCTGGGCATTAAACTAGTAGATTTCAAGCTGGAGTTTGGTAAAGATGAATCTGGCAAAATTTTGCTGGCTGATGAGATTTCGCCAGATACCTGCAGGCTTTGGGATATTGAAACAAATGAAAAACTGGATAAAGATGTTTTCCGCAGGGACCTTGGAAATTTAACAGATGCATATGAAAATATTTTAGCGCGACTGGGAGGCCAAACAGTATGTACAAAGTAAAAGTTTTCGTCACATTAAGAGAAAGTGTTCTAGATCCTCAAGGAACAGTTGTAAAAAATTCTCTGCATTCCATGAATTACAGCGAAGTGTCTGATGTGCGCATTGGAAAATACATGGAACTGACAGTGGAAAAAAGCGACCGTCCTGTTGAAGAAGCTGTGAAGGAAATGTGTGAGCGCTTATTAGCTAATGTAGTGATTGAAGATTACCGCTTTGAAATTGAGGAGGCTGTTGCTCAGTGAAGTTTGCTGTGATCGTATTTCCAGGATCCAATTGTGACATCGATATGTACCATGCTGTAAAGGATGAGCTCGGAGCGGAAGCCGAATATGTCTGGCATGACGCGGAAAGCTTAGACGAATATGACGGAATTCTTCTTCCCGGCGGTTTCTCTTACGGAGATTATCTTCGTTCGGGTGCTGTCGCACGCTTCAGTAACGTCATGAAAGAAGTTGTGAAAGCGGCTGAAGCAGGAAAGCCAATTCTGGGCGTCTGCAACGGATTCCAAATTTTATTGGAAGCGGGTCTTTTGCCAGGGGCGATGAGAAGAAATGACAGCCTGAAATTCATCTGCCGCACGGTTGAGTTGAAGGTTGAAAACAATGAAACGATGTTTTCATCCTCATACGAAAATGGCGAGGTAATCAATATCCCAATCGCCCATGGCGAAGGTAACTATTATTGTGACGAAGCAACTTTAGAGGCTTTGAAGGCAAATAATCAGATTGTCTTTACTTATAACGAAACAAACCCTAATGGCAGCCTGGAAAACATCGCAGGCATTGTCAATGAAAAGGGAAATGTACTCGGCATGATGCCGCACCCTGAAAGAGCAGTTGATGAGCTTTTAGGGGGAGCAGATGGCCTGAAACTTTTTCAATCAATCGTAAAACAATGGAGGGAAGCACATGTCGTTAATGCTTGAGCCAAGTCCGGAACAGTTAAAGGCACAAAAGGTATACAAAGAGATGGGATTGTCTGATGACGAATTTGCGATGATTGAAAAGATTATCGGGCGTTTGCCAAATTACACAGAAATCGGTTTGTTTTCGGTTATGTGGTCAGAGCATTGCAGCTACAAAAACTCAAAGCCCGTGTTAAGCAAGTTCCCGACAACAGGAGAGAAAGTACTTCAGGGGCCAGGGGAAGGAGCTGGAATTGTTGATATCGGCGATGGGCAAGCAGTTGTTTTTAAAATCGAAAGCCATAACCATCCGTCTGCAATCGAGCCTTACCAGGGGGCAGCAACAGGTGTCGGCGGGATTATCCGCGATGTATTTTCAATGGGCGCAAGACCGGTCGCGCTCCTCAACTCTTTACGCTTTGGAGAATTGGATTCTCCTCGTGTACGGTACCTTTTTAAAGAAGTAGTCGCAGGCATTGCAGGTTACGGAAACTGCATCGGCATTCCAACAGTTGGGGGAGAAGTGCAGTTTGATTCTTCCTATGAAGGAAATCCGCTTGTAAACGCGATGTGTGTCGGCCTAATCGACCATAAGGATATTAAAAAAGGCCAGGCCCATGGAGTAGGCAACACAGTCATGTATGTTGGTGCAAAAACCGGCCGTGACGGTATCCATGGTGCTACTTTTGCATCAGAAGAATTAACAGACCAATCAGAATCAAAACGCCCGGCTGTACAGGTTGGCGATCCATTCATGGAAAAGCTTCTGCTTGAAGCATGTCTTGAACTGGTCCAGTCTGACGCACTTGTAGGCATTCAGGATATGGGAGCTGCGGGACTTACAAGCTCTTCTGCTGAAATGGCCAGCAAGGCGGGATCCGGAATTGAAATGAATCTTGACTTTGTTCCTCAAAGGGAAACAGGCATGACTGCATATGAGATGATGCTTTCCGAGTCTCAGGAGAGAATGCTGATTGTCGTGAAAAAAGGACGCGAGCAGGAGATCGTTGATTTATTTTCCAAATATGGCCTGGAAGCAGTTTCTGTTGGAAAGGTAACAGATGATAAAATGCTCCGCCTGACGCATCAGGGAGAAGTGGTAGCTGAGCTGCCGGTGGATGCGCTAGCAGAGGATGCACCAGTTTATCATAAGCCATCAAGCGAGCCGGAATATTACCGTGAATTCCAGTCAAGGGAAAATGAAATTCCTAGGGTTGAAGATTATAAAGAAACATTGGTAAAGCTCCTCCAGCAGCCGACAATCGCCAGCAAGGAATGGGTTTATGACCAGTACGATTATATGGTCCGCACAAATACAGTAGTGGCACCTGGATCAGATGCTGCAGTCATTCGCATCCGCGGCACCCGCAAAGGATTGGCCATGACGACAGACTGTAATTCGCGTTATATGTATCTTGATCCTGAAACAGGCGGAAAAATTGCTGTGGCTGAAGCAGCAAGAAATATCATTTGCTCCGGCGGTCAGCCTTTGGCAATCACAGATAATCTGAACTTCGGAAATCCGGAGAAGCCTGAAATCTTCTGGCAGATCGAAAAAGCGGCAGACGGAATCAGTGAAGCATGCCGCACATTAAATACGCCAGTTATCGGCGGAAACGTCTCTTTATATAACGAAACAAACGGAACAGCTATTTACCCAACGCCTGTCATTGGAATGGTCGGGCTTGTAGATGACATTGATCATGTGACAACACAATCCTTTAAAGCATCTGGTGATCTTATTTATCTGGTTGGCGAAACAAAGGATGAGTTCGGCGGCAGTGAGCTGCAGAAGTTAACATATGGCAAGATTTTCGGAAAAGCGCCTGAGCTTGATCTCGAAAAAGAAGAAAAGGCGCAGGAACAAATTTTAAAAGCCATTCGTTCGGGACTTGTAGCATCTGCCCATGATGTGGCAGAAGGCGGTTTAGCAGTAGCAGCTGCGGAAAGCCTGATCGGTTCAAAAGGTCTGGGAGCGGATATCAAGGTAACAGGAAATGCGACTTCAGCTCTATTCAGTGAATCACAATCCCGTTTCTTGCTATCTGTAAAAAAAGAAAACCAGGAAGCGTTTGAAAGTTTAGTAGATGCGAAACTAATCGGTGAAGTAACAGAAGCACCTATACTTTATATCTCCAATGAAGAGGGCCTATTGCTTGCCGAACAAGTTGACGTTCTAAAGCAGGCCTGGAAAGGAGCTATCCCATGCTTGCTGAAATAAGAGGACTGAATGAAGAGTGCGGTGTTTTTGGAGTCTGGGGGCATCAGGATGCTTCCCAGATCACGTATTACGGACTTCATAGTCTGCAGCACCGCGGCCAGGAAGGCACAGGAATGGTTGTTACCGATGGCAAAAAGCTGAAAGGCATTAAAGGTGAGGGGCTTGTAACGGAAATTTTCACAGCAGATGCCATGAAGGAACTGGAAGGAAAAGCAGCAATCGGACATGTACGCTATGCGACTGCCGGAGGAGGCGGATATGAAAATGTCCAGCCTCTCTTGTTCAACTCACAAAGCGGCAGTCTTGCTCTTTGCCATAACGGAAACCTGGTGAATGCGACTGCATTGAAGCATCAGCTTGAAGGGCAGGGCAGCATTTTTCAAACGAGCTCGGACACAGAGGTGCTGGCTCACTTGATTAAGCGTGCAGGGTTTTCATCCCTAAAGGACCGTGTCAAAAATGCGTTATCCATGATTAAAGGAGCTTATGCTTTTCTGATTATGACCGAGACAGAACTGATGGTTGCGCTTGACCCGAACGGCATGAGGCCGCTCTCACTTGGCAAGATTGGCGATGCTTATGCGGTTGCATCTGAAACCTGTGCTTTTGATGTGGTCGGGGCAGAGTTTATCCGCGACATTCTGCCGGGAGAGCTGCTGATTATTGATGATAATGGATTCCGATCCGAAATGTTTGCCATGGCCTCTAATATTGCCATGTGCACAATGGAATATGTTTATTTCTCCCGTCCGGACAGCAATATCAACGGGATCAATGTGCATACTGCCCGGAAAAATCTTGGGAAGCAGCTGGCTCTTGAAGTGCCGATTGAAGGTGATGTTGTTACTGGTGTGCCGGATTCCAGTATTTCAGTTGCGATTGGATATGCTGAAGCGTCTGGCATTCCATACGAGATGGGTCTGATTAAAAACCGCTATGTGGGGCGCACATTTATCCAGCCATCCCAGTCGCTGCGTGAGCAGGGTGTGAAAATGAAGCTGTCTCCGGTACGCGGAGTGGTAGAAGGAAAGAGAGTCATCATGGTGGATGACTCGATCGTCCGCGGAACAACAAGCAGACGGATCGTTACCATGCTGAAGGAAGCTGGTGCGACTGAGGTGCATGTGCTGATCAGCTCACCGCCGATTAAGAATCCATGCTTCTATGGGATCGATACATCGACAAAGGAAGAATTGATCGCCGGCAATCATTCTGTTGAGGAAATTAGAGAAATCATTGGTGCAGATACCCTTACCTTCTTAAGTACAGAGGGAATGGTCAAAGCAATTGGACGAAAAGACGGACAATGCCTGGCATGCTTTACAGGACAGTATCCGACGGAGATTTATCCGAGCACTTTGCATCCTTATGAAAAAGTATAAATATGAAACTTGGCCGGTATTTTGCTCTTTTTGGCCGGTAAATATAAAGAATTGGCCGGTAAATCATCATTTTTGACCGGTAAAAGCACAATGTTGGCCGATAAAATACAAAATCGGCCTTTATTTTTCCAACCAAGAGGTGAAAAGGAATGGCAAATGCATATAAACAGGCCGGAGTAGATATTGAAGCTGGCTATGAAGCAGTTTCCCGCATGAAAAAACACGTACAGAAGACGATGCGTCCTGGTGTGCTTGGCGGTTTAGGCGGATTTGGCGGCATGTTCGATCTTTCAGAACTGAACCTGAAGGAACCGGTTTTAGTTTCGGGTACAGATGGTGTCGGCACGAAGCTGATGCTCGCTTTTATGATGGATAAGCATGACACGATTGGGATTGATGCCGTCGCCATGTGTGTAAATGATATCGTTGTACAGGGAGCAGAACCTCTTTATTTCTTGGATTATATCGCCTGCGGAAAAGCGGCGCCAGAACGGATTGAGGCGATTGTTAAAGGTATTGCGGATGGATGCGAACAGGCTGGATGTGCACTCGTAGGCGGTGAAACAGCCGAAATGCCTGGCATGTACAGTGAAGAAGAATATGATCTTGCCGGATTTGCGGTCGGTGCCTGTGAAAAATCCAATCTGATTAATGGTGCGGACATCAAGGCAGGAGATGTGCTGATCGGTCTTGCATCCAGCGGAATCCACAGCAATGGCTACTCACTTGTCCGAAAGCTGTTTTTCGAGAAAGCGAATTTGTCCTTAACAGATCATGTAGAAGAATTAGGCTGCACTTTGGGGGAAGAACTGCTTCGACCTACAAAAATTTATGTAAAGCCGCTTTTATCAGCTATGAAGCAATTCAAGCTGAAAGGCATGGCACATATTACAGGCGGCGGATTTATTGAAAATATCCCGCGCATGCTGCCTGAAGGTCTTGGCGCCCAGCTTACTGAAAGCAATTGGGAAGTGCCGCCGGTATTTACGGTGATGGAGAAGATCGGTGGACTTGAGCGCAAGGAAATGTACAACATTTTTAATATGGGAACAGGCATGGTGATTGCAGCGGACAAAGATAATGCTGATGAACTGATCGCCTATTTTAATGAAATTGGTGAAACAGCCTATCTGATGGGGACAGTAACGGATCAGGAAGGAATTGAAATTCTGTAACTTGGAGGAAGTCATGAAAAAAATCGCAGTGTTTGCTTCCGGAAGCGGAACGAACTTTCAGGCCATTGCCGATGCTGTAAACAAAGGTGATTTGCAGGCTGAGATCGTCTTGTTTGTCTGTGATCGGCCAGGTGCATATAGCATCCAGCGTGCACAAAACGAACAAGTTCCGCAGTTTGTTTTTTCAGCTAAAGACTATGCTGGCAAAGCAGAGTATGAAAGAGCGATTTTGCAAAGGCTGCAGGAGAGCGGTGCCGAGTATATTATTCTCGCAGGTTATATGAGGCTGATTGGCCCGACGCTTTTGAAACAGTTTGAAGGCAGGATTATTAATATCCATCCTTCTCTTCTTCCCGCTTTTCCAGGTAAGGATGCAATTGGCCAGGCGTTATCTGCCAATGTGAAGGTAAGCGGTGTGACGGTTCATTTTGTCGATGAAGGGATGGATACTGGGCCGATTATTGCTCAGGCGCCAGTTGAAATAAATGCGGGTGAATCGCTGGAAAGCCTTCAAAAGAAGATACATGAAGTCGAGCATAAACTATATCCGCAGGTTTTGCAAAATCTTTTCTATGCTAAAATGGTAGAGAGTTAAAGTATATCACTCAACAGAGTCAGGGGGAGCGAACATGAAGAAACGTGCATTAATCAGTGTTTCCGACAAAAATGGCATAACAGAATTTGCTCAGCAGTTAAGTGAACTGGGTTTTGAAATTATCTCAACTGGCGGTACAAAAAAAGCACTTGAAGAGAGTGGAGTCCCTGTTATCGGCGTAAGTGATGTGACAGGCTTTCCGGAAATTTTGGAAGGGCGTGTAAAAACATTAAATCCAATGATTCATGGCGGGCTGCTGGCTAAGCATGGCGAAACAGGCCATAAACAGCAGCTTGAGGAACATGGGATCCAGCCTATCCAGGTTGTGTGCGTGAATTTGTATCCGTTCCAGCAAACCATCGCTAAACCGGATGTGACAGTGGAGGATGCGATAGAGAATATTGATATCGGCGGCCCGGCCATGCTGCGTGCTTCCGCCAAGAATCATGAATATGTAACGGTTGTGGTGGATCCAGTCGATTATGAAACAGTTCTTTCACAGCTGAAAGAAACCGGAGAGGTTCAAAAGGAAATCCGCCGCAGACTTGCTGCAAAGGTATTCCGCCACACAGCTGCCTATGATGCGATGATCGCTGAATATATGACAGATTTGGCAAATGAAGAAACGCCTGAAAAATTAACGGTTACGTATGAACTAAAGCAAACCTTGAGATATGGGGAGAATCCGCATCAAAAGGCTGCTTTTTACCGTAAACCGCTTGGTTCTGAATTTTCGATTGCGAACGCTGAACAGCTTCACGGCAAGGAGTTGTCTTACAACAATATCAACGATGCAGATGCAGCTCTCCAAATTGTAAAAGAATTCTCAGAGCCTGCAGCAGTTGCTGTTAAGCATATGAATCCTTGTGGAGTGGGAACCGGAGAAAATGTTTTTGATGCTTTTTCAAAAGCTTTCGCAGCTGACCCTGTTTCCATTTTCGGCGGAATCATTGCCCTAAACAGGGAAGTGGATGCAGAAACAGCTAAAAAGCTTTATGAGATCTTCCTTGAGATCATTATTGCGCCATCCTTCTCAGAGGAAGCGCTTGAAATTTTAAAAGGGAAAAAGAATCTGCGCCTGCTAACCATTCCTTTTGAAGGCAAAAAGAAAGCGGAGATGAGATTGTCCGCTATTGAAGGTGGCTTACTGACGCAGGAGTATGATCTATTCACTCTTAAAGATGCCGAAGTAAAAGTAGCAACAAAGAGGGAGCCGACAGAAGAAGAGTGGAAAGCACTGAAGCTGGGCTGGAAAGTCGTCAAGCATGTGAAATCCAATGCGATAGTCGTCAATGATTCAAACATGACACTTGGAGTTGGTGCCGGGCAGATGAACCGCGTAGGCTCTGCCGAAATTGCGCTTGAACAGGCAGGAGAAAAAGCGAACGGAGCTGTAATGGCATCGGATGCCTTTTTCCCAATGAACGATACCGTTGAAGTCGCAGCCAAAGCAGGCATTACAGCCATCATTCAGCCGGGGGGCTCCATCCGTGATGAAGACTCCATCAAAAAGGCCGACGAGTACGGAATTGCCATGGTCTTTACAGGCGTACGGCATTTTAAACATTAAACGAAAAGCGGAAGCGCCTCGATCAGGAAGGCGCTGAGCTAAAATAATACGAAAAGTGGAAGCCGACATTTTACGGAGGTGGGCGTAATGAAGGTATTGGTTATTGGAAGAGGCGGACGTGAACATGCAATTTGCTGGAAGATGAATCAAAGCCCTTCAGTTGAACAGGTTTTTGCGGCTCCGGGAAATCCGGGAATGGAAGATTCAGCACAGCTGGCTGCCATCCAGGAAAACGATCAGGAAAAGCTTGTGCAATTTGCTCAGGAAAATGAAATTGACTTGACTGTAATCGGTCCGGAAGTGCCGCTGCTAGAGGGGCTGGCAGACCGATTTGAAAAAGCCGGGTTAAAGGCATTTGGACCAAAAAAAGCTGCAGCTGAAATTGAAGGCAGTAAGTCTTTTGCCAAAGAGCTTATGAAGAAATATGCTATCCCTACTGCCGAATATGGAGTATTCAGCAACTATGAAGAAGCGAAAGCCTATATAGAAGCAAAGGGCGCTCCCATTGTTCTGAAAGCAGATGGGCTAGCAGCCGGAAAAGGCGTAATAGTGGCCATGACTATGCAGGAAGCATTGTCCGGGATTGAGGAGCTATTATTAAATGAAAAGTTTGGCCAGGCTTCTTCTACAGTTGTAATTGAAGAATTCCTTGAAGGGGAAGAATTCTCTTTAATGGCCTTTGTGAACGGAGAAACGGTCGTTCCGCTGGAAATTGCCCAGGATCACAAGCGTGCTTTTGATGGAGATCAGGGCCCGAATACAGGCGGAATGGGTGCTTATTCACCCGTACCGCATATTGGTGATGAAACAATTGCAAAGGCTGTTGAACAAGTTTTGAAGCCGGCAGCGAAAGCAATGGTTCAGGAAGGCCGAAGTTTTACCGGAATTTTATATGCAGGTCTGATTAAAACAGCAGCAGACCCGAAGGTAATCGAATTTAATGCCCGCTTTGGAGATCCTGAAACACAGGTGATTTTACCGCGGATGAATTCGGATCTGGCGGAGGTAATGCTGGCAGTCCTAAATGGGGAGCAGCCTGAAATCGAGTGGAGTGAGGAAGCAATTGTCGGAGTGGTTGCTGCTTCAAAAGGCTACCCTGAGGCATACGAAAAAGGAGCTGTTCTGCATGGACTGCATTCGCTTAAAGATGTTCTTGTCTTCCATGCCGGCACTGATCGAAACAGCTCAGGTGAGTATGTGACAAATGGAGGCCGCGTGCTGCTGGCAGGCGCCAGAGCGTCTACACTGAAAGAAGCGCAGCAAAAAGTATATTCCGAACTGGAAAACCTTCAGTGCGAAGGTGTCTTCTACCGCAAAGATATTGGCGATAAAGCTATCGCGCACGTCCTTTCTTAGTCTTCCGGATATACACAAACAGAAGTGCTACAATGCTTCCGATTATAGCTGTCAGCACAAATGTCATATCCATTACGTATTCCCAGAACATATTGTCAGCTCCTTTCTATAGTACAGCCCCCAAATAGGGGGCTGTATTTTTTATAACATTGAATTTATATCTTTGCACTTCGAGAACTGTCTAGCTCGAGCGCCTACCCCCTCGAGGTCACAAGCCACTCCTCCCAAAAAGGCAAAGGACGCCTTTCCGGGAGGATCGTCTTGTGCTTGTCGGGGGTGGGCAAGGCGCTTCCGCTTTTCTTAAGACGGGTTATAAGGCAGAATCTCCTCAACAGCCTCATCATTATTACTGTGATTGTCTCTCTTTTCCTGAACCATGTCCTGGCCTCTTTCAAAAAGAGCTGTCAATGGGCAAAAGCGGACAATCCCCTCAGCCACTTTCATGCCTCCAAGCATAGCCATCACCAGATATGAGTCCCGCCAAGGTCTCTTTACAAGCTTTGAAGTGCTCCAGGCCAGTACGGTTAATCCGACTGTTATGCGTATTAAGGCATTTACAATGCCGATATTTGATTTTACATGCATAGGTCCCACCACTTTCACGAAATTTTTACAATCTTTTACTGATTCTTTAATGCGTTAAACAGTGAAATATGTTACTATAGTAAAACAAGAGAAAATGAAAGGGCTTTCTTTATTGATATAAAGCCATTTAACTCATTGTATTCATACTAAAAACAGAGTCTTTATATATAGATATAGATATCAACAAGGGAGGGAGTATAGTGCTGGAACAGCGTTACCGTTGGAAAAACAGGCACTTGCGTGAACATGTTTCCGTATTGGACGGGAAACTTTCACCGACGATATTACTTAAGAACGCGCGTTATCTGAATCAGGCGCTTCGCAAATGGATAACAGGAAATATATGGATTTATGGCGACCGTATTGTTTATGTGGGCGAAAAGCTGCCGGAAAAAACAGATCAGTGTGAGGTCATTGATTGTACAGGACTTACGCTCGTACCCGGATATATTGAGCCGCATGCCCATCCATTTCAATTATATAATCCCCATTCCCTGGCGAGCTATGCATCGCAGTTTGGGACAACAACTCTGATTAATGACAATATGGTGCTTGCTTTACAGCAGGATAAAAAGAAAGCGTTTTCTTTTTTGAAGGAAATGAGAAACATGCCTGCAACAACCTATTGGTGGTGCCGATTTGATGCTCAAACAGAGATCCAGCACGAAGAATCTGTTTTTTCCCATGGAAACGTTAAATCGTGGCTGGAACATGATGCGGTGCTTCAGGGAGGTGAGCTGACAGGCTGGCCGAAGCTATTGGATGGCGATGATATGATGCTTCATTGGATTCAGGAAACAAAGCGGATGAGGAAAAAGATTGAAGGCCATTTTCCGGGTGCATCCGAAAAAACGCTGGCAAAGCTTATGCTGCTTGGTGCTGATTGTGACCATGAGTCAATGACAGGAAAAGATGTCTATAATCGCCTTTTACAGGGATATACTGTATCTCTCAGATATTCTTCCATACGTCCGGATCTGCCAGTTTTATTGGAGGAAATGCATGAAATGGGCATTGATCAATATGATCGGATGGTCTTCACAACAGACGGTTCCTTTTCTTCCTTTTATGAGCATGGAATTATTGACCATATGATCCGCATTGCCATAGATAAAGGAGTGCCGGTAATTGATGCGTATAATATGGCAACCATTAATGCGGCCCGTCATTATGGAATCGATTATTTACATGGCTCCATTGCGACAGGAAGGGTTGCCAATATCAATTTCCTCTCAGATGAAAACGAACCAACTCCTATATCCGTTATTGCCAAAGGGGAATGGGTGAAGAGAGATGGTGAAAACCAGCATGCCTATAAGCCTGTAGCATGGGAAGATTACGGCTTTGAACCGCTGGAGATTGATTGGGAGCTGACGGCAGATGATATGCAATTCTCCATGCCTTTCGGGATAAAGCTCGAGAATGCTGTTATTACCAAGCCATACTCCATCACGATTGACGTATCATCCGAAGAGCTGGAGAAAGATCATGATGAATGTTTCTTCATGCTTGTTGACCGGAATGGAAAATGGCGAATAAATACCATTCTTAAAGGCTTCTCGCAAAGCCTGGATGGAATGGCAAGTTCATTTTCCAATACCGGTGACATCATCTTAATCGGCAAAAGCAAACAGGAAATGCTGAATGCTTTTAACCGGCTGAAAGAAATTGGCGGAGGCATTGTCATATCTGAGGGGGGAAGGATTGTCCAACAGATGGAGCTCCGCTTAAAAGGTGTAATGTCCCATAAAAATGTGGAGGAATTAATGCAGGAAGAGAAACAGCTTGTGCATTATTTGCGTGATCAGGGATACAGACATGAAGATCCAATGTACACGCTGCTCTTTTTCTCTTCAACCCATCTGCCTTATATCAGGATTACCCAGCAGGGAATGTATGATGTCATGAATAAAACGGTACTCTTTCCAACGATAATGCGTTAAAATATGAAAGAGGTATAATAGATAGAGATTAAAACTGCTCAAGGGAGCTAACATAGAATCCGCATCAAAAGCAAAAATCACACGGGGTGGAAAATGTTAAAAAGATGGATAGCTGTATCAGCAGCGGCAATGCTTCTCGTTTCTGGATGCAGTAAAGAAAAAGCAGAGGAGCCGGCAAAGCAGGAGACGGAAAAAGCGGAAGAAGCCACAAAAGGTGTCAGCTCTGAAAAAGAACTTCCATTTCAATATCCGCTCACAGGCTCCGGATCGGAAACCGAAGTAAATGGAAGAGCTGTAGCGGTGATGATCAATAATCATCCGAAAGCCCGTCCGCAATCAGGGCTTAACCAGGCTGATGTCGTCTATGAAATGCTGGCAGAAGGGGACGTGACTCGTTTTCTTGCTATTTTTCAAAGTGAGCGGCCCGAAATGATAGGGCCTGTCAGAAGTTCCAGGGATTATTATATTGAGCTGGCCAAAGGCTATGACAGCCTCTACATTGCTCACGGCTACAGTCCGGAGGCCAAAGAATTGCTGGATCAGGGGTATGTTGATAACCTGAACGGAATGCAGTATGACGGTACATTGTTTAAAAGGGAAAGCTTCAGACAGGCTCCGCATAATTCCTATATTTCTTTTGACAATGTGCTGAAAGGGGCAAAAGAAAAAAATTATGCGATGGAGGATGAGCCGAAATCTCTTGAATTCCTTTCGAAGGAAGAGGTAAAGGCAATTCAGGGAGAGAAAGCAGACTCTGCCATGATCTCCTACCTGGACAATGAATTATTCAATGTCATCTATGAATATGATGCAGAACTTGAGAAATACAAAAGATATTCCAATGGCGAGCTTACAGCTGACTACAAATCCGGGGAACCTGTATTACTCGATAACATTTTCATTGCAGAAGCAGACCATCAAGTGGTTGACAGCGCAGGCCGCCGTGATATTAACTTAACTACTGGAGGAAAAGGATATCTCCTTCAAAAAGGAAAAGTGACAGAGTTGCAGTGGGAAAATATTGACGGGCGAATCCTTCCTGTCTTGAATGGCCAGCAGGCTGGCCTGGTTCCGGGGAAAACATGGATCAACATCGTTCCATCAAACCCGGGCCTGGAGCAAACGGTTTCCTTTGAAGCTAAACAATAATGATTGAAAATACTATTTAAACAAAGGGGTATGCAAATATATGCAAATTGATAAGCTAAGAGGCAAAGAACTGGATCAGTTATTTAAGTCTGTTTTATCTTTAAATGACCTGGAAGAGTGCTACCGATTCTTTGACGACTTATGTACAGTGAATGAAATACAATCCCTGGCACAGCGCCTGGAAGTGGCACGCATGCTTCGTGAAGGAAAAACGTATCATAAAATCGAAACAGATACGGGTGCCAGCACGGCAACCATTTCACGTGTGAAACGCTGCCTCAACTATGGAAATGATGCCTATGAAATGGCATTGGAAAGAATCAAAGAAGAAGAAGCTGAAAAGGCGTAAATATTCGTTTTGCTTAAACCGATGGGGCTGCATCCCGCGGTTTTTTCTTTGTCTTCTATTAATTTTTTCCACCCAATACAACACCCTTTCAGGTCAGTGGATTAAGTCAAAAAACGACTTCATTCACTGGCCTTTCGACGTACAGTATGTACTAGTGCCGACGTTGCCACAGGACGTGGCGTTTTTAGTCGGCCAGCGTTTGTCTGACTTGCACAGGACGTGCTGGCGTCAACGTTCGCCACAGGACGTGGCGGCTTTTAGTTGACGTTCATCCCTTCAAAAGGCGCTTCAGCTTTTATTTTTTATTCCCAATCTTAAATGATATAATGATGAAATGGAATGATAGAATGGAGGCAATTTTGCATGTATGATGTTCGCGAATGGAGCCATGTATTCAAGCTCGATCCGGATAAAAATATATCAGATGAAGACCTGGAGAAAATTTGCGAGTCAGGGACCGATGCGATTATTGTGGGCGGAACAGACGGGGTCACATTGGAGAAAGTGCTGGATTTAATGGCCCGCATCCGCAGATACACGGTTCCCTGTGTGCTGGAGGTTTCGTCCATTGACTCAGTTACACCGGGCTTTGACCTGTATTTTATCCCGACAGTCCTTAACAGCCGGGATGTAAAGTGGGTTACAGGCCTTCATCAGGAAGCTGTAAAGGAATATGGGGATATTATGAATTGGGAAGAAATCCTTGTTCAGGGCTATTGCATTTTGAATGAAGAATGTAAAGCCGCGCAAGTCACCAATTCACGCACAGATCTATCTCTTGATGAGGTTAGGGCATATGCAATGATGGCCGAGAAAATGTTCCGCCTGCCAATCTTCTATCTCGAATACAGCGGAAAGTACGGAGATCCAGAAGTGGTTGCAGAGGTGAAAAATACGCTTGAAGATACCGTATTATTTTACGGAGGCGGCATCCTGAGTGCAGATCAGGCAAAAGAAATGGCTGAGCATGCGGACGTCATTGTGGTCGGAAATGTTATTTATGATGATCTGCAGGCTGCATTGGCCACAGTCGAAGCTGCTCGTGCTTAATTCAGGTTGCTGATGGCTAGAAAACAAGATAAGATAGAATATAAGAACATACGTTTCTATGGTGGTGAAGAGAAGGAATGCAATTTTTAACAGATAAATTATTGAACGGACTAAACCCGCAGCAGCAAAATGCGGTAAAAGCAACTGACGGACCACTTCTTATAATGGCAGGAGCGGGAAGCGGAAAGACAAGAGTTCTTACGCACAGAATTGCTTACTTAATGGTAGAAAAGGGTGTAAACCCCTACAATATTCTGGCAATCACTTTTACAAACAAAGCTGCCCGTGAAATGCGTGACCGTATCCATAACATGATGGGCGGAGCAGCAGATGATATCTGGATTTCTACGTTCCACTCGATGTGTGTGCGGATCTTAAGAAGAGATATTGACCGGATTGGCTATAACCGCAATTTTACGATTCTGGATGCAACGGACCAGCAATCAGTTATTAAATCGATCCTAAAGGATAAAAATCTGGATCCCAAGAAATTTGACCCACGTGCAATTTTGGGTTCAATCAGCTCGGCAAAAAATGAATTGATCACTCCTGAAGAGTATGCGAAAACAGCTGGAGATTATATTCAGCAGGTTGCCAGTGATGTATATACAGAATACCAAAAGAGATTGAGACGCAATCAGGCGCTCGATTTCGATGATCTTATTATGATCACGATTCAGCTGTTCCAGCGGGTTCCGGAAGTGCTGGAATATTATCAGAGAAAATTCCAATATATTCATGTGGATGAATATCAGGACACAAACAGAGCCCAGTATATGCTTGTAAAGCTAATGGCAAGCCGATTTAAGAATCTTTGTGTAGTCGGTGACTCGGACCAGTCTATTTATAAATGGCGCGGTGCGGACATTGCCAACATTCTTTCCTTTGAAAAGGATTATCCTAATGCGCAAACCATCATGCTTGAACAAAATTACCGCTCAACAAAAAGGATCCTGCTGGCTGCGAATGAAGTCATCAGCAAGAACCTGAACAGAAAGCCGAAAAATCTCTGGACCGAAAACGCAGAAGGCAATAAGATTTTTTACTATCGTGCCGATAGCGAACAGGGAGAAGCTCAGTTTGTTGCAGGTAAAATCAAGGAATACATCAGCACCGGCCAGCGAAGCGCTTCGGATATCGCGATCTTATACCGCACCAATGCACAATCCCGTGTAATGGAGGAAGTGCTGTTAAAGTCGAACATAGAATATTCCATTGTCGGCGGCATCAAGTTCTACGACCGCAAAGAAATCAAGGACATCCTTGCTTATCTGCGCCTGATTGCCAATCCGGATGATGATATCAGTCTTCAGCGTGTAATTAATGTGCCAAAGCGAGGAATCGGCTCCGGTTCGGTTGATAAAATCGCCAACTTTGCACAGCTTCATGAAATGAGTATGTTTGAAGCACTTGAATCCATTGAACTGATTGGCTTGAGCCCGAAAATTACAAAAGGGGCCATTGAATTCAGGGACCTGGTTAAAAACTATACACAAATGCAGGAATACCTTTCTGTAACAGAACTTGTGGAAGAGCTATTGGAGAAATCAGGCTACCGTGATATGCTGATTTCCGAGAAATCCATTGAAGCACAGAGCCGTCTGGAAAACATTGATGAATTCCTGTCCGTTACCAAAAACTTTGAAGAAGCAAGCGAAGACAAAACGCTTATCGCATTTTTGACTGATTTGGCTCTTGTAGCTGACATTGATAAATTGGATGATGATGGAGAAAAAGCCGAATCTGTTGTTCTTATGACACTTCACTCAGCAAAGGGCCTTGAATTCCCTGTTGTCTTTTTACTGGGTCTTGAGGAAGGTGTATTCCCGCACAGCCGTTCTTTAATGGAAGAGTCTGAAATGGAAGAGGAGCGGCGCCTTGCTTATGTGGGAATCACGAGGGCCGAAGAGGAGCTTTTCATTACGAATGCTCAAATGCGTACTTTATTCGGACGCACGAATATGAATCCGCCATCCAGGTTTATTAAAGAAATACCTGCTGATTTGCTGGACGGCCTTGAACCTGCTAAAAAACCGTCTCCATTTGGATCATCACCATTTGGTTCTCCGTCTGCTTCAAGAGGAGTACAGCCTCAGCGGAAAGCGGTGATTCGTCCATCTGCATCGAACACAGGAGGAGACGATATTGCCTGGAAGGTCGGCGACAAAGCCCAGCACGGAAAATGGGGAACAGGTACTGTTGTTAGTGTGAAAGGATCCGGCGAGGGAACAGAGCTGGATATTGCGTTCCCAAAACCAGTTGGCATTAAGCGTCTGCTGGCCAAATTTGCACCGATTACAAAGGCATAATTCCGCTGCATTTTCAATGGATTATAGAAAGGGTTGAATGTATGGACCTTCAATTGGCAGAAAAAAAGGTGAAAGATCTGCACAACCTTTTGAATCAGTATAATTATGAGTATCATGTTCTTGATCAGCCGTCTGTTCCAGATGCTGAATACGATAGGCTGATGAGGGAACTGATTGAGCTTGAAGAACAATTCCCTGAACTGAAAACAGAGGATTCTCCCACACAGAGGGTTGGAGGGGAAATCCTCGATATGTTTGAAAAAGTGGAGCATCAGTCGCAGATGCTCAGTTTGGGAAATGCCTTCAACGAACAGGATTTAAGAGACTTTGACCGCCGTGTCCGCCAGGGTGCCGGAGAAAATGTTTCTTATGTATGTGAATTGAAAATTGATGGGCTGGCTGTTTCCCTCCGCTATGAGGATGGATTATTTATTCTTGGTGCCACACGCGGTGACGGCTCCATTGGCGAGAATATTACCGCTAACCTAAAGACTATCCGTTCGATACCTCTCCGGCTGAAAGAGAACGTCACGATGGAAGTCCGCGGTGAGGCCTTCATGCCCCGACGCTCTTTTGAGAAATTGAATAAAGCAAAAGAAGAGAATGGGGAGGAGCCGTTTGCTAATCCAAGGAATGCCGCAGCAGGTTCCTTAAGGCAGCTGGATCCGCGCCTTGCAGCAAAGCGCAATCTCGATATTTTTGTCTATGGCATAGCGAATGCGGGGAATACAGGGATTGTATCCCACAGTGAAGGTCTGGATTTTCTGGATAGCCTCGGATTTAAAACAAATAAAGAACGCAAAAGATGTGAAAGCATTGAGGAAGTAATTGAATATGTACAGGGATGGACCCACAAACGTCCGGATCTGTCCTATGACATTGATGGTATTGTAATCAAAGTCGATTCACTGGAGGAGCAGGAGCAGCTGGGCGCTACGGCGAAAAGCCCACGCTGGGCCATAGCTTATAAATTCCCTGCAGAAGAGGTTGTTACTACACTTAGGGATATAGAATTGAGCGTTGGGCGAACGGGCGTAGTTACGCCAACTGCGCTTCTGGAGCCTGTCCGTGTTGCCGGGACGACTGTCCAGAGGGCTTCACTTCATAACGAAGATTTGATCCGCGAAAAAGATATTAAGATTGGCGATCAGGTGGTTGTGAAAAAAGCGGGAGATATTATCCCCGAAGTTGTGAATGTACTGGCAGACAGGAGAACGGGTGAGGAACAGGATTTTAATATGCCGACACATTGTCCGGAATGTGAGAGCGAACTGGTCCGTCTTGATGGTGAAGTGGCTTTGCGCTGCATCAATCCAAAGTGCCCGGCACAAATCAGGGAAGGCCTTATTCATTTTGTTTCCCGCAACGCCATGAACATTGATGGCCTTGGTGAAAAGGTGATCAGCCAATTATTTGCCGAAAATCTGATTAAAGATGTGGCAGATATCTACAAATTAACGTATGAACAGCTTATCCAGCTCGAACGGATGGGTGAAAAATCTGTAAACAATCTTCTTCAGGCGATTCAAAACTCCAAAGGGAATTCTCTTGAAAAGTTGTTATTTGGCCTGGGAATCCGCCATGTGGGAGCGAAGGCAGCCAAAACGCTTGCCCAGGAGTTTAGCCATATGGAGGCACTTGAAAAAACATCCCGGGACGATTTAACAGCAATAAATGAAATTGGTGAAAAAATGGCGGACTCCATTGTTTCCTTCTTTGAACAGGAGGAAGCCCATGAACTGATTGCCGAGCTGAAAGCAGCCGGAGTCAACATGGCTTATAATGGGCCAAAGCCAGTTTCTGCCGAAAGCTCAGATAGCTTTTTTGCAGGGAAAACGGTCGTTCTGACAGGAAAGCTTGAAATCATGAGCCGAAATGAAGCAAAAGATAAAATAGAGGCGCTTGGCGGCAAAGTATCCGGAAGCGTCAGCAAGAAAACGGATGTTGTAATCGCCGGAGAAGAAGCCGGATCTAAACTGACGAAGGCCCAGGAGCTGGGTGTAGAAGTTTGGAACGAGGAGAGACTGGTTGAAGAATTAAATAAGTAAGAGGGTGTAAGCTCCGTGAAAAAACTCTTAATGCTTGCTTTATCCCTAACCCTTCTGCTTGCAGGCTGTGCGCCTAATTTTAATAAGCAGGAGGAAGTCGTTCAGGAAGATAAGAACGAAAAGGATAAGGCAATCATTCCGAACTATAAAATTTCAGACAAGTATTATCGAACGCTGCTGCCGTTTGAACCAAGTGAGTCCAGAGGTCTTGTGGTCAATAATATAAGCACTAAATATGACATTAATGAATTTGAGACCGGATTAATGCGTGTGGCACAAAACTCATTTGATCCGGATAAATACTTATTCCAGGAAGGCCAGTATTTAAAAAGAGGAACAGTCCAGGCCTGGCTTAACCGCAAATTTACTGACGATCAGCTGAAGGAACGCGAGCTGAAAGCCGAAGACAACATTGGCTTAAATCCAATGATTGCAGATGGCGGAGATATTGATAAAAATAATGAAAAAAGCCCGATATACCTGGCACATATACTTGAGCACAACTATCTGCTGAAAAACGATGATGGAAAAGTGGGTCTTGGCGGAGTTGTGATAGGTCTTGCCATGAACTCTGTTCATTATTATCAGAAAGAACAATATGGCGCGACTTTTGAAACCGATATTAAACGGGATGTTCTTGAACGGGAAGGCAAAAAGATGGCTGAAGAAGTCCTTCAGAGAATACGGCAAATCAAGGGTCTGAAGGATGTGCCGGTAACCATTGCTTTGTTTGAACAGCAGGCAAGAACTTCGGTTGTGCCGGGAAGCTTTTTTGCATATGCTAAGGCAGACAAAGGAAGCAATAAGCTAGGCGGATGGGAAGGGATCAGCGAGAAATATGTCCTGTTCCCTTCAAGCGCAGCTGAAAAAAATCATCGTGATGATTTAACCGCTTTTCTTAACTTTAAACAGGATGTGGAAACATACTTCCCTAACTTTAATGGAGTTATCGGGAAAGCTTTCTATGCCCAAGATCAATTGCAGGAAATCAACATTGATATCCCAATCCAATTTTATGGGAAAGCAGAAGGTATTGGATTTACCCAATATGTAACAGGTCTTGTTGTCAAACACTTCCCTGAATACATCTCAGTCCAGGTAAACATCTCATCAGTCAACGGCCCGGAAGCGATTGTAGTCCGGAAAGCAGACCAAAGCGAGCCTTTTGTCCATATTTATCATTAGAACCAGGTACCCAGAAGTGCATGAGAAGCACCTTCTGGGTTTTTTTGTTTTGAGAGCGATGGCTTTGTTGTGATGGCGAAAAAGGAAAGGGGGGATGGTCGCGAAAGAGTCTTCATGGCGCCCAAAAAGGAAGAGTCTCGAGGAAAATGGTGCCGTAGAGCCAACATGCCGCCCAAAAAGGAAAAAGTACAAGGAAAATGGTCTTCCCCGCCTGAAAAATAAAAATCACTCCCAATACAGCATTAAAAAGTTATATATAACAGTTTTATCCAACCCTGCCCAATAGGGCTTCAACTCCTTATCCTTCTAAGTGAAACCGCAACTCTGCCCTTTAGATGTTAATATATAACATCTACGGAGAATGTTTGAAGATAATGTTATTTTCGTGTTAATATAGTCTTTGGATGAAAACGTTTTAAGAGAATAGCGGACCTTGTTCCAGCATGTAAAGAGCGGGGCGCTAGTATCTGACGTTTGATATTTGTACACTCAGGAGGCGGTAAAAATGGTACAACCTTATAAGCATGAGCCATTCACGAACTTTAAAGAAGAAGAACATCGTGAAGCATATTTAAAGGGTTTACAAACTGTAGAAAGCTATTTGGGCCAGGATTATGATCTATTAATTGGCGGAGAGCGCATTTCTACTGAAGATAAAATTGTATCAATCAATCCTTCTAATAAAGAAGAAGTCGTTGGCCGTGTTTCAAAGGCAAACCGCGATCATGCGGAAAAAGCGATGCAAGCTGCTGTGGAAGCATTCAAAACATGGAGAAAAGTAAAGCCGGAAACACGCGCAGATGTTTTATTCAAAGCTGCTGCGATTATCCGCCGCCGCAAGCATGAGTTCTCTGCTCTTTTAACAAAAGAAGCAGGAAAGCCTTGGAACGAGGCAGATGCTGATACTGCGGAAGCGATTGACTTCCTTGAGTACTATGCACGCCAAATCTTAGAAATCAAAGACGGAGTTCCAGTCAACAGCCGTCCGAATGAATATAACCGTTATGACTACATTCCATTGGGAGTGGGCATCATCATCTCTCCTTGGAACTTCCCGCTGGCGATCATGGCCGGCACAACTGTTGCTGCGATCGTAGCAGGGAACACAGTTCTATTAAAACCAGCTTCTACAACACCGGTTGTGGCAGCTAAATTCGTAGAAGTGATGGAAGAAGCAGGCCTTCCAAAGGGCGTTCTAAACTTCGTGCCGGGAAGCGGTGCAGAAGTGGGCGACTACCTGGTTGACCATAAAGACACCCGCTTCATTTCCTTCACAGGTTCACGTGATGTGGGTCTTCGCATCAACGAGCGTGCATCTAAATTAAACGAAGGCCAAATCTGGCTGAAGCGTGTCATCGCTGAAATGGGCGGTAAGGACACAATCGTTGTCGACAAAGAAGCAGACCTTGAATTGGCGGCTACTTCCATCGTGGCTTCTGCTTTCGGATTCTCCGGACAGAAGTGTTCGGCATGTTCACGTGCGGTTATCGTAGAAGATGTATACGATCAGGTTCTAGACCGTGTGGTTGAACTGACGAACGAATTAACGCAGGGCAACCCTGAAGACCAGAGCAATTACATGGGTCCAGTCATCGACCAGGGTGCATTTGACAAGATCATGAGCTACATTGAAATCGGCAAAGAAGAAGGCAAGCTGATGACAGGCGGAGAAGGGGACAATTCTAAGGGTTTCTTTATCAAACCGACTGTATTCGCTGACCTTGCACCAGACGCGCGCTTAATGCAGGAAGAAATCTTCGGGCCTGTCGTTGGTTTCACAAAGGCAAAAGATTTCGACCATGCGCTTGAAATTGCCAACAACACGGAGTACGGCTTAACAGGAGCAGTGATCACACAGAACCGTGAGCACATCCAAAAAGCGCGTGAAGATTTCCATGTTGGAAACCTATACTTCAACCGCGGCTGTACAGGTGCGATTGTTGGATACCAGCCATTCGGCGGATTCAACATGTCAGGAACTGACTCCAAAGCGGGCGGCCCTGACTACATTCTTCTGCACATGCAGGCGAAGACTACTTCTGAAATGTACTAATAGATCTCCACTCGGAGGCGGGAACAGCAACTTGGTTGCTGTTCCTTTTTTAGTTGGATATTCAGCCCGCTGAGGTATATGATGAAAGAAGAACTGCAGATTGGAGTGATGAAAAAATGCCAATTAAAGCCCTGATCAATATTGATTACACAAATGATTTTGTTGCTGAAGACGGTGCCCTGACATGCGGCAGGCCTGGACAGCTATTGGAAAAGAAAATCTCAGAGCTCACACAAGAGTATATCGCTAGCGGGCATTACACTGTTTTTGCCATTGATGTTCATGATAAAGGAGACATCCATCACCCGGAAACAAATTTATTCCCGCCACATAATATCAGAAACACGGAAGGAAGAAATCTTTACGGCTCATTGCAGGAGGTTTATGAAACGAACAAGGAAGCTGAAAATGTTTATTTCATGAACAAAACCAGGTATTCTGCATTTGCAGGAACCGACCTGGAGATAAAACTGAGAGAACGTGGTATAGAGGAAGTGCACCTGGTAGGTGTATGTACGGACATATGCGTCCTGCATACAGCTGTTGATGCTTATAATAAGGGCTTTAGAATTGTGGTTTATAAAGATGCTGTTGCATCATTTGACCAGGATGGCCACGAGTGGGCCTTAAGGCATTTTGCAAAGACCCTTGGAGCGGAAGTAATATAAATCTTTATAATTATGGGAAAATACCCAAAAACCCTCTCCACATAGGAAGAGGGTTTTTGCAATTATTTTTTAAGGACTGATTTATATCGATCGTACTGCTCCTGAACTTCTGCTGATGGTGACTTATCCAGAAGACTGACAACGATAATCGCCAGAGCTGCAAATAGGAAGCCAGGCGCTAACTCATAAAGGTCAAATAGTCCGCCGGTAAGCTGTGCCCAAACAATTACTGTTACAGCACCAACAATAATACCGGCTAGAGCGCCATTACGAGTCATGCGCTTCCAGAACAGGCTCAGGATGATGACAGGTCCAAAGGCTGCACCAAATCCGGCCCATGCATAACTGACAAGTTCCAATACCTTGCTTTCGGGGTTATACCCTAAGAAGATAGCGATAATGGCAATGCCCAATACAGCAATTCTGCCAACAATCATTTCTTCCTTTTGGGAAGCATTTCTTCTAAAGATGGATTTATAGAAATCCTGTGCCAGCGCACTTGAAGAAACGAGCAATTGTGAGTCAACTGTGCTCATGATTGCTGAGAGAATGGCTGCTAATAGGAATCCGGCTACCCATGGATTAAAGAGTACTTGGGAAAACATAATGAACACTGTTTCA
The DNA here is from genome assembly GCF_058791715.1 of Cytobacillus sp. EB106-05-05-XG126. Taxonomy (NCBI): domain Bacteria; kingdom Bacillati; phylum Bacillota; class Bacilli; order Caryophanales; family Bacillaceae; genus Cytobacillus; species Cytobacillus sp. EB106-05-05-XG126. The sequence goes on from NZ_JBYTDU010000016.1 coordinate 28,616, forward strand.
GAATTGGCAAGCGGTGCATCTGCAAAGTACGCTATTCCGGCAAAACCTACAAACAGAGCTCCGAACAGTGACAGTACCATCCAGGTCATACCGATCAACCGGGCTTTAGGAACATCATTTGTTGATTTTAATCCCATAAAGCGGACAAGAATATGTGGCTGTCCAAAGTAGCCCAGCCCCCATGCCAGCAGGGAAACAACGCCCACAAACGTGGCTCCTGAAGCAACATCCAAATGAGTTGGATCTATTGCACTGATCTGATTTAATGTTTCATTCCATCCGCCGAGTTCCTGAATCGCGACAATTGGAATAATAATTAAAGCTAAGAACATTAGTATACCTTGGATAAAGTCAGTCCAGCTGGCTGCCAGGAACCCGCCAAATAATGTGTAGGACAAAATGACTGCAGCTCCGACCCAAAGCGCGAGTGTATAATCCATTCCAAATGAATTTTCTAATAGAATAGCACCGCCCACTAGACTTGAAGAAGTATAGAAAGTAAAAAAGATTAATGTAACGATTGCCGAAACAACACGCAATATTTTTGAAGTATCATGGAATCGGTTTTCAAAATATCCGGGTACCGTTATAGAATCGTTGGCTACTTCCGTGTATACACGCAGTGGTTTGGCCACAAACTGCCAATTTAAATATGCGCCGACAGCCAAGCCGATTGGAAGCCAAATCTCTCCCATACCTCCGAGATATACGGCACCAGGCAATCCGAGCATCAGCCATCCGCTCATATCGGATGCCCCTGCACTCAAGGCTGCAACGCCAGGTCCCAGCCCTCGGCCGCCTAATACATAATCAGATAAATCTTTAGTCATTCTGGCTGCAAGCACGCCAATCAGCAGCATGCCGACCAGATACACAATAATCGCAATTAACGTTGGTATATTTATATCCATACTTACTTATTCTCTCCTTTCAGCAAAATATGAGATGCCTGATAGTACGATTAATAATGGCATTGGAATAAGAAGCCAAAGCCACGTCGCCATAGTGAGATCCATTTGTTCACCTCCATTTTTCTCTTAGTATCCCCATAAAATAATTCGTAGGAAAATCACCTTTTATACAGTGACATACAGTTTTGTGTTTGTTAAAAAAATTGTTTGGGGAAAGGTCCAATTCGGAAAGACGTTTATTATCATAACATAATAAAGGTTGGAGGACAAAAAATCTAAAAAACTATAAAGATACAAATGTATAAAAATTCGATATTTCGCATTAATTTGCTGTTATATCTCATATAACAACATAACTATACATCAAAATTAATAAAATTAAGTTGGTGACCTGAAGGGTTTATAAATAAAAAAAGACCTAATTGTCATAGGTCCCGGAAAAATTACAGATTTAATTTTCTGAACATTTTCTCTAAAGAGTTTTCCGTTGTAATATCCTTAAAGTCAATTCCGAGCTGGATGGCTGTCTGTGCGACTTCAGGACGGATGCCGAGCAAGGTTGACTGAACACCGATAAGTTTTAATGAGCTGATAACCTGGAAAATTTGGTGCGCAACCATTGTGTCGACCATGATGACACCCGAAAGGTCAATGATTAAATGAGTAATCCCCAGCTTTACACTCTGCTGCAAAGTAGATTCCATAATAAACTTGGCCCGTTCTGTATCAATATCCCCAATTAGCGGCAGCAGCCCAACTTTTGAGGAAAGCGAGATAACCGGCGTGCTTAGTTCTTTTATTAATAGAGATTGCGCGCTTAATCGGCTCAGCAATATATCCATAAAGTTTTCGGTGAAGGTTTCCATTACATAATCCAGCGTATAATCAATAACTTCCTGCCAATGAAATATATCTCCTGCTTTAATATCCAAGTCGGCAGTTTCGGCAAAACGTTTTATATGCATCCAATAAACCTTTCGGAATATGGAAAGATTTCTCTGAACATCGACAAGGGAGGTTCTGGATTTAACCCGATCAGCGGACGTCTGCTTTGTCCAGTTGGCTATCGTTTCCTTCATTTCTTCTTCTGTCTGAAGCAGCGATTTTGCTACAGTCCTGAAATACTTTGTATTTTGCTCCTCAACTTTCCTTGCCCTTTCCAGCGGGGCATCGGCGGAATAGTCGGAACCAGCCTTTACGACCTGAAAACTTCTCCAATCCTTCGTCATATCAGGGGCTTTTTCAACTAGATAATTATATAAAGATCGATTTTTATCTTCCATAAATTCTCCTTCATCCATCAGAATGATCAAAAAAACAACTAATCTCTATATCATAACACAGAGAGTGAAGGTGAAAAGGAGCGGAATGTTATATTCAGTAAATTTTAAATTTTTTAATTAAGGGGTTCCCATTCCGGATTAACTGTTATATAATACAAAACATAGATATTTAATTGTCTTATAACAACATAGAGTAATAATATAACAGGATTATATTATTAGTACTGTTATGTTACAGAGTGTTTTGCAGCCGGGATCTTGCTGAAATGATGATTTTTCTAAATTAAAAGGAGGATTTAATCAAATGGCAGATGAAAGAGTGCGTCAGTTGCAGGAAAGCTGGGAAATGGATGAACGCTGGAATAGAGTAGAAAGACCGTACACCGCTGAGGAAGTCATTAAGTTAAGAGGATCAATTGATATCGAACATACATTAGCTCGCCGTGGTGCAGAGAAGCTATGGAAGCTTGTGAATGAAGAAGATTTCGTCAATGCATTAGGGGCGTTAACGGGAAACCAGGCTGTACAGCAGGTTAAGGCTGGGTTGAAGGCCATTTACTTAAGCGGCTGGCAGGTTGCTGCCGATGCGAACCTGTCCGGAAATATGTACCCGGACCAAAGCCTGTATCCAGCCAACAGTGTTCCAAGTGTAGTAAAAAGAATTAATCAGGCCCTTCAGCGTGCTGATCAGATTCATCATATGGAAGGGGATCATTCCATTGACTGGTTCGCTCCAATTGTAGCAGATGCTGAAGCAGGGTTCGGTGGCCAGCTTAATGTATTTGAACTTATGAAAGGCATGATTGAATCGGGTGCCGGCGGAGTACACTTCGAGGACCAGCTTTCTTCTGAGAAGAAATGCGGCCATCTAGGCGGAAAGGTATTGCTTCCAACGCAGACGGCTGTTAAGAATTTAATTTCTGCAAGGCTGGCAGCAGATGTTATGGGAGTGCCGACTGTTATTGTCGCCCGGACTGATGCTAACGCAGCTGACTTGATTACAAGCGATGTAGATCCATATGATGCACCTTTTATTACAGGGGAACGCACTCCAGAAGGATTCTTCCGGACAAAGGCAGGACTCGACCAAGCGATCGCTCGGGGATTGGCGTATGCTCCTTATGCAGATCTGGTATGGTGTGAAACATCTGAACCTGATCTTGATGAGGCCAGGCGCTTTGCTGAAGCCATTCATGAAAAATTCCCTGGCAAGCTGTTAGCGTATAACTGCTCTCCATCATTTAACTGGAAGAAAAAGCTCGATGACGAAACGATTGCAAAATTCCAGGTAGAGCTCGGCAAAATGGGCTACAAGTTCCAGTTCGTTACTTTAGCTGGATTCCATGCGCTGAACCACAGCATGTTTGAATTGGCACGAGGCTATAAAGACCGTGGCATGGCTGCGTATTCTGAACTGCAGCAGGCCGAATTTGCCAGCGAAACACATGGCTACACGGCGACAAGACATCAGCGAGAAGTAGGCACCGGCTATTTCGACCAGGTTTCCATGGTCATCACTGGCGGGACTTCCTCGACAACCGCTTTAAAGGGATCAACCGAGGAAGACCAGTTCACTGAAAAGCAGGAAGCTTAGTTTCTACCCTATGTAATTTGATTTTTTATCTTGTATATTCTCCTAATTTACACCTCTCTTCCTTGGAAGGGAGGTATTTTTTACTTATCAGGCAAGCACAGTACCTCTTTCGAAAACATACATATTATATAGGCTAAATTTGAAATAGGGCATAATACTGAATACAATGAAAGCACTGAGGTCAAATAAGGACGGAGGATGTACAATTGGCTGAAAATATAGATGATTATCTTCAACAGGGGATTCATGGACAGAAACAGACCAAGCCTGATGAGCGCCGCAAATTTCTTGGCTCGCTTCGGGAGAGGGTTATCATTGCCTTGAAGCAGCCGCAGATGAGGGAGGATGGAATCTATCCGCAGGTGGAAGAGGCCCTTAAAGCCAACAGCAAAGCTCATCTTTATCTGAATGGAAATATGAGCTACTCCTATTTATCAAAATATATTAAATTGGCTTCAGGCTATAAGGTCGAATATACAATCGTTACCAACAAAGAACATAATTCTGAGATCGGGCTGGTTCTAGCCTATGATTATGCAATTGATAAACCGGAAATATTTGTGGATAGGAAAACGGTCAAAGCAGAAGCGAAAAAGGCGAAAAAAGGCGGCCTATTTGCCAAACTATTTAAGCGGAAATGAGCAGCGTCTGGCGCGCTGCTCTATTTTTGGGGGTAAAGCATCACAATACCGGCCGAAATGTGGAGTTTACGGGCCAAATTTAAAAAATACCGGCCGAAATACAGGATTTACCGGCTAAATATAATAAAATACCGGCCAAACTTCTGCTTTTACCGGCCAATGCCAATTGTTCCGCTTTCTATTCCAAAGGCTTCAGATACTTATGCGGGTCCAAATCAGGACCTTCAATCACAATTGCAGTCATGCCAAGGTAAGAACCTGATTCATGTTCCTCGCCTTCAGACCAGTAAACAGCGGTTCCTTTTTGGACTGCAACCTGCTCACCGCCAGCGGTTTTAACCCATCCTTCGCCGTCAGCGATGAGAAATAGCTGGGGACATGCTGCCGGATGCATCCCTAAAACACTATTATCCTTAAGATGGATACACCCAACTGTAGCTGTTTTGTTTCTGATAATCGGGCTGATGCTGGCATTGTGGCTGCTAAATTGACTAATTTCCCTGCTGACATCCAAATCAAATCGGAAAAATTCCATAATCTTACCTCCTGTACTTATAATCGCATCCCCATTAATTCGGTTTTACTTTTCATATATCCTCTAGAGAAAGACACAAACACACATTTCTCCCTCAACTCATGGTAAAATAAGCAGAAGATTGCTGAAACAGCCCGCTCTCGCGTGTTGCTTTAACGCGTGAAAGTTTGGTATGATCATAATAATTGTGCATAGAGAGTATCATTTTTGGAGGTGGCATTAATGTCGAGAATTTCAATAGATCAGGTTAAGCATGTTGCGCACTTGGCGCGACTTGCCATGACTGAAGAGGAAGCTGTAGCTTATACGGAACAGCTGGACAAAATGATTTCATTTGCAGAACTTTTGAATGAGCTTGATACAGATCATGTTGAACCAACATCCCATGTTCTTGATATGAAAAATGTATTGAGGGAAGATAAGGCGAATAAAGGGCTTCCACAGGAAGAAGTTTTGAAAAATGCGCCGGAACATCAGGATGGCTATATAAAAGTGCCGTCTATCATTGAGTAGGGAGGGGAAAATGGTGAGTTTATTTGATCATAAGGTATCTGAGCTTCATCAGCTTTTACATAAAAAAGAAATAACGGTTACTGATCTTGTCAGTGAATCGTACAAGCGAATCGGTGAAGTAGAGGACAAAGTACAGGCTTTCTTGACGCTTGATGAGGAAAGAGCCCGAGAAGCAGCAAAAAAAATGGATGACAAAATTGGAACGGACGAAGCAAAAGGCCTTTTGTTCGGAATGCCGATCGGAGTTAAGGATAACATCGTAACGAAGGGACTGCGGACCACAAGTGCGAGTAAAATTCTTGAGAACTTTGACCCGATTTATGATGCAACCGTTGCTTCCAAATTACATAATGCTGAAACCATTACAATCGGCAAGCTGAATATGGATGAATTTGCTATGGGATCATCCAATGAGAATTCAGGTTTTCAGGTAACCCGAAATCCCTGGAATCTTGAAAGAGTTCCCGGCGGGTCTTCCGGCGGCTCTGCTGCTTCTGTTGCAGCAGGAGAGGTTTTATTTTCTCTTGGATCAGATACAGGCGGCTCAATCAGACAGCCTGCTTCTTATTGTGGAGTTGTTGGGTTAAAGCCAACATATGGAAGAGTATCCCGTTTCGGACTGATAGCATTTGCCTCATCTTTGGACCAGATTGGACCAATTACCCGCACAGTTGAAGATAACGCCTATCTGCTTCAGGCTATTTCAGGTGTGGACCCAATGGATTCTACTTCAGCAAATGTAGATGTCCCAAGCTATGCTGAAAGCTTAACTGGCGATATTAAAGGGTTGAGAATCGCCGTACCAAAAGAATATTTGGCTGAAGGTGTAGATGAAGATGTACGCCAGTCAGTTCTGGAATCCCTGAAGGTGTTAGAAAAACTCGGGGCATCATGGGAGGAAGTTTCCCTGCCGCACTCCAAATATGCACTGGCAACGTATTATCTGCTGTCCTCCTCAGAGGCATCGGCAAACCTGGCTCGCTTTGATGGCGTACGCTATGGCTATAGAACAGCGGATCCTGAGAGTTTAATCGATTTATACAAAAAGACCCGTGCAGAAGGCTTCGGGGATGAAGTAAAACGCCGTATTATGCTTGGGACATTTGCTTTAAGCTCTGGCTACTATGATGCTTACTACAAAAAGGCACAAAAGGTGCGCACACTAATTAAACAGGACTTTGAAAATGTTTTTGAAAAATATGATGTCATTATTGGGCCAACAGCACCAACTCCTGCCTTTAAGATTGGTGAAAATACATCTGATCCGCTGACTATGTACGCAAACGATATTCTGACTATTCCAGTAAACCTTGCCGGCGTGCCTGGAATCAGCGTACCTTGTGGATTCGCGGATGGATTGCCGCTTGGCCTTCAGATTATCGGAAAGCATTTTGATGAAAGCAATGTTTACCGCGTAGCGCATGCTTTTGAGCAGGCTACAGAATTCCATAAGCAAAAACCGGGACTGTAAGGGGGGAAATTCATGAAATACGAAACGGTTATCGGACTTGAAGTACATGTTGAGCTAAAAACAGATTCAAAAATATTCTCGGCAAGCCCAAACCATTTTGGGGCGGAGCCAAACTCCAACACAACAGTAGTCGATCTCGGCTACCCTGGAGTGCTGCCTGTCATTAATAAAAAAGCAGTTGATTTCGGAATGAAGGCTGCGATGGCGCTGAACTGTGAAATCGCACCTGTTACAAAATTTGACCGGAAGAACTATTTTTACCCGGATAACCCAAAAGCCTACCAGATTTCGCAATTCGATAAGCCGATTGGCGAGCACGGGTGGATTGAGATCGAAGTCGACGGCTATAAGAAAAAAATCGGCATTACGCGGATTCATCTTGAAGAGGATGCAGGCAAGCTGTCTCATGCTAAAGGTTATTCACTTGTAGACTATAACCGTCAGGGTACTCCTCTGATCGAGATTGTTTCTGAGCCGGATATCCGCACACCTAATGAAGCATACGCATATTTGGAGAAGCTAAAGTCCATCATCCAGTATACTGGTGTTTCTGACTGTAAAATGGAGGAGGGTTCACTTCGCTGTGATGCGAATATCTCCCTTCGTCCTGTCGGCCAGGAGGAATTTGGCACAAAAACAGAGCTTAAGAACCTGAACTCGTTTAACTTTGTCCGCAAAGGGCTCGAGTACGAGGAGAAACGGCAGGAAGAGATTCTAAGTTCTGGCGGAACAATCCAGCAGGAAACATTGCGCTATGATGAAGCAACCAATAAAACGATCCTAATGCGGGTAAAAGAAGGTTCGGATGATTATCGTTATTTCCCTGAACCTGATTTACTTGATATCCATATTGATGAAGAGTGGAAAGAGCGCATCCGTGCAGAGATCCCTGAACTTCCGGACCAAAGAAAGAACCGCTATATTGAAGAACTTGGGCTCCCGGCTTATGATGCAGCTGTCCTGACAGTCACAAAAGAAACATCTGATTTCTTTGAAGCGGCTGTAAATAAAGGAGCAGACGCCAAACAGGCTTCCAACTGGGTAATGGGTGAATTGTCAGCTTACTTGAATGCTGAACAAAAAGAGCTAACCGATATAGCTTTGACACCTGAAGGACTTGCCGGCATGATTAACCTGATCGAAAACGGCACGATCTCTTCCAAAATTGCCAAAACAGTTTTTAAAGAGCTGGTTGAAAATGGCGGGGATCCGGAAACAATCGTAAAAGAAAAGGGCCTTGTCCAAATTTCGGACGAAGGCGCACTTCTTAAGATTATCGGTGAAACACTTGATGCGAATCCGCAATCCATCGAGGATTTCAAAAATGGAAAGCAAAAAGCAATCGGCTTCCTAGTCGGCCAAATTATGAAAGCCACTAAAGGACAGGCCAACCCGCCGCTTGTTAACAAATTATTGCAGCAGGAAATACAGAAAAGATAAAAGGTGAGCTGATGGGAATCCATCAGCTTTTCTTGTATGAATGTATAAACTTTTGAATATCGATAACTGTCTAGCTCCAGCGCCTACCCCCTCGAGGTCACAAGCCAATCCTTCCAAAAAGGCAAAGAGCGCCTTTCCGGAAGGCTCGTCTTGTGCTTGAGGCCCCCAGGATGGGGGTCATGCAGACGTTGCCACAGGACGTGGCGCTCCTAGTCTGCTTTCCTTAGTGAGCAAGGCGCTTGCGCTTTTCCTGTATTCGACAAAAATAATCTCTATTTCCCAGGAAAAGATTTGGTTTTACAAAGTGCTGCAGCAAATGCAGGAATGAAAGCGGATAATAAAGAATAAACACTAAAGATATCGAAAAAAGGGAGTGGGTTTATGGAATTAATGGATTGGTTTGCAAAGGGTCTAAGTACGCAGAATTATATAGAAGCGATGCAAGTTAACAAAGAAGAGATGAATAAAATCTATAATCTTTTTTCATTATCCGATGACGAAAAAACAAGATTGGCAGAGCTTAAGGATGCTGACATGAAAGTAATTGCCCTCACTGAGGATTGGTGCGGTGATGCGATGCTGAATAATCCGATTCTATTAAAAATCGCAGAGGAAACCGGCATGGAAGTCCGTTTTGTTTTGAGGGATCAGAACCTTGAGCTTATGGACCAGTATTTGACTAACGGAACATCCAGAGCGATACCGATTTATATCTTTATTGATAAAGAAGGGGATGAATTTGCTGTTTGGGGACCGCGTGCCAAACAGATTCAGGAACTGGTGGATAGTGAAAGAAGCAAGCTTCCTGCACAGGAAGCTGAGGACTTTAAGGAAAAACAAATGAGCATGTACAGGAAACTAACCTCTTCCTATCAGGAGGATTCGAAGATTTGGCATACAGTTGCTGATAGTATAATAGATGTTCTTGTTTCGGGAAAATAAAGGGGGAAGGGTGTTTTAAATGGGCTGGAACCGAAATTCCATCACTGCGAAACTGGATATAAAATACCCTGTTTTCCAGGCTCCCATGGCTGGAGGGATGACAACGCCGCAATTAATCAGCGAGGTATCAAATTGCGGCGGGCTTGGAAATATGGGTGCCGGCTATATGAGTCCGGATGAAATAAGAGAGAATATAAAACAGATTCAGAAATTGACTGATCGGCCATTTGGCGTCAATCTCTTTGTTCCGGATAGTGAGGCTTCGGCGGATACAGAGGACATCAGCAGCATGGGGGATGTGCTTGAACGATACAGCAGTGAACTTGGTATGGCGGGAAAACCAGCTCTTCCGGATAAGGATTATGCTGCTTTATACAAAAAACAGCTTGATGTTTTGATGGAAGAACGTGTGCCTGCTTGCAGCTTTACGTTTGGCATACCCGATTCGGCCATTATTTCTGAATTGAAGAAACAGGGTACGCTGATTATTGGAACTGCAACGAATGTCAATGAGGCAGTGGAATGGGAAGAGGCGGGCGCAGATATCATTGTTGTTCAGGGGTCAGAAGCAGGGGGGCACCGCGGAACTTTTCACAAGGAAGAAAGCGGGATGATCGGTTCCATGGTTCTCATACCGCAGGCGGCAGATGCAGTAAGCTGTCCTGTGGCTGCAGCAGGGGGAATCATGGATGCACGGGGTATTGCTGCTGCCATGATCCTTGGAGCAGAAGGAGTCCAGCTTGGAACGGCTTTTCTTACATGCAGGGAAAGCGGGGCTCACCGGTTGTATAAGCGAGCTCTAGTAAATGCAGGGAATGACCAGACAGCTGTGACGAAAGCATTCTCAGGAAAGCCTGCAAGAGGGATTCGCAACAGGTTCATGGAAGAAATGAAAGGCAGGCAGGTGTTGCCTTATCCATTGCAGAATGATATGACAGCTCCTATCCGGAAGCATGCAGCGAAGCTTGAGCGGACGGAGTTTATGTCCTTATGGGCCGGACAGGGAGTAGGAATGGCTGAAGAGGTGACAGTGAAGGAACTGATGACCAGGCTTGTTAAGGGGACAGAATTATTATTGGATAAGTAAAAAGCAGTGCCAAGTGTGGCACTGCTTTTATCTTATCGCAGTCTAACGAGCAGTAAGACCCCCACTTCAAGATTCAGAGGAATCAACGGAGGATAAGTGGGGGTCAAACTGCCCGTAAGGCCCGATTGGTGAGATACAGTGAAACTTGCCGACGCGCATGCAGAGGCTTAGTTGAACCAATCGGGTTCGTAGTGTCGATTGATCGAAGCGCTAGCGGAGATCTTAGCGACACTAGAACGCGACTAACAATCAGTGGGGGATAAGGAAAACCCCACTGATTGAAGTTTCACTTTATCGCAGTCTAACGGGCAGTAAGACCCCCACTTGAAGACTCAGAAAGAATCAACGGAGGATAAGTGGGGGTCAAACTGCCCGTAAAGGCCCGATTGGTTCAACTAACAATCAGTGGGGGATAAAGAAAACCCCCACTGATTGAAGTTTCACTTTATTTGCCGGCCAATACGTTTGTAAGAGGCGGTACAATTTGCTTTTTGCGTGAAACAACGCCCTTCAATACGGCACTGTTGTTTTCAAGTGTTACATCATAAGCTTTTTCAACTGCTGCAGCTTCTTTGCCAAGAGAAATGGCAACTGAGTCGTTGTTAAGGATATCAGTTAAAACAAAAACAAAAAGATCCAGCTCTTTGTTGTTAATGTTTTCAGTAATTACAGCTTCCAATTCTTCCTGGCGGCTTAGTACGTCATTCAGGTCCACAGCATTAACCTGAGCGATTTCTGTTTTATAGCTTCCCATTTGGAATTCCTTTGCGTCAAGGGAGATTAGCTCTTTCACACTCTTCTTGCTTAGGTCTGCTCCTGCTTTCAGCATTTCCAGACCATATTCTTCAGCGTTTACTCCCGCAATTTCAGCAAGTTCGCGTGCTGCTGCAACGTCCTGGTCTGTGCATGTTGGAGATTTGAACAGCAGGGAATCGGAAATGATGGCAGAAAGCATAAGGCCAGCAGTTTCCTTGCTGATTTCCACTCCGTTTTCTTTGTACATTTTGTTCAGAATGGTTGCTGTACAGCCAACAGGCTCTGCACGGTAGTAAAGCGGATCGCTTGTTTCAAAATTCGCAATGCGGTGGTGGTCAATAACCTCCAGGATTTTCACATCTCTGATATCATCAGCGCTTTGCTGGAATTCGTTGTGGTCTACAAGAATTACTTCGCCCGCTTCCTTGGATACTGCTTCAACAAGCCGGGGAGCTTCAGTCTTAAAATAATCCAGGGCATATTGTGTTTCCTCATTTACCTTGCCCAGGCGGATTGGCTCTGCATCAACGCCTAATTTGTTTTTTAATTCTGCATAAGCAAGTGCTGAACAGATTGAGTCAGTGTCAGGGTTTTTGTGTCCAAATACAAATACTTTTGACATAATTCCTACTCCTTCTATATGTAATGTTGGTTTTTGCATGCTGTTATTTTACCATATTTCTAATGTAATGGCGGTACGGGGAAAAATCAAATTTTGTTTTTTTCAATTGTTGGAGGAAGCTTGAGTGTTTTGGAGAAATATAAAAAAAGTAAGGAGGAGACAAACATGGGAAAAGTAGCCGTAATATCTGACATTCATGGAAATATCACAGCTCTGGAGGCTGTTCTGGACAATATCCGTGAACGCGGAATAGAGAATATTTTTTGCCTTGGTGACTTAATAGGAAAAGGACCCAATTCTCTTAAAGCTGTTGAATGGATTAAAGAGACCTGTGAAGTGGTCCTCCTTGGGAACTGGGATGACTTTATGCAGAAGCCGCTGGATTTTGAAGAGGGGCAGTGGCATCAGAGACAGCTGGGTGAAGAGGCCCTGTCCTACTTAGGCACGCTTCCGTTCCATCACGATTTTTATATGAGCGGAAAATATATCAGACTCTACCATGCTTCAGCCAAAAGCATTTATCACCGGGTTGTGCCGATGAGGGATTCGTATGAAGAAAAACTGGCTATGTTCGAGAATACAGAGAATATTACTGCCGGAGAGGATGGCAGGATTCCGGATGTTATCGGGTACGGGGATATTCACGCAGCCCTGGTTGAACCGATTCATCCGCAAAAGACACTATTCAATGCGGGAAGCGTCGGGAACTCCCTTGATATCCCTCAGGCTACCTATGCAATTTTGCATGGGGAATACTTATCAAAAGAGGACGCGCCTTTTTCCATCGAGATTGTCAGGGTTCCATATGATATTGAGAAAGAAATCAGTATGGCCAAAGATATGGGAATGCCGAATCTTGAGGCCTACGCGCTGGAGCTGCGCGAAGCGAAATATAGGGGGGCGCCGAAGAAAGTGCAGGCAGAGAAATAGGAGCCACCGGTCCTGAAGGCACATAAAAAATGCTAATCCTCACTGAATTTACGAATGCAGCCATAAAAACAACCCAAAAAGCTGACTTACGTCCAATGCGAAGTCAGCTTTTTGTATGATTAAAAGATTTTCCTGCCTTTTTTGGAAAGAGCGTAATAAATGCCGTGCTGCAGGTTTGTGAAGCAGTTAAATTTAGAGAGGTTAAAATTCGTTTCCGTAATTTTAGTGCCAAGTTCCGGAGAAATGCCAACCAGGATCGTTTCGGTGCCGATCAGATTAGCTGCAGCAGCCAGTTTGCTTAAGAATTCCACCGTATAGGCACTGATGGACTGATTTAACCCGGTCAAGTCCAGGATTAGGCAATCTGCCTGGTGCTTCGGAAGGCTATGAAGAGTTTTATCGACGAGTTCTTCAGAGCGGAATTCATCATATCTTCCCAAAAGAGGAACAACAACAATTCCATCAAGGACAGGAATAACCGGTGAAGAGATTTCTTTAACAAGCTGTTTTAATTCAATCGTCCGGTCCTCCACTAACTTTTCAAGCTCGCTGATTTTTTTTGATTCTTCGCGCCTCGCTAAAGCGTGTATATTTTCCTCAACAGTAACGCTTGAAGGGAAGTAATCCAGCTCTGTATAGTCCTGTCCGGCCAACTGGTCTGCTGCCTTTTTATACCAAAGGCTTGTGCCAAACACAGCGGAAAAGATTCCTGCAAAATGTCCCGGCAGGAATGTTCCAGACTCGTTTTTCCCTTGTTCTTTGTTAATCTTATATTCCCAGCTGTCAAGTGCTCTGACCCTGGCGGTTTTCGCAGCAGGATCTAAATCAGTAATGATATATTTTCCCCAGCCGGCAGAAGCATATATTCTGGGGATGATATTGGCCACTTCTTCTATGGGAAGTCCTAAATCCTTGAAGAATGTTCCTACTACCATTCCCTGCCTGAAGCCGGTGGTCTCAAGTACAATGCTGGAAGTTTCCTTTCCAGAGATCTCTTCAATAGTATCGAAGAAGCTTTTCATGGCGGATTTTATCCAAAATAAGACCGCATCATCGCCTTCAAAATTAAACAGACCTTTTTCAAGGTCCCAATTAAAATCAAAACCATCAATTTTCGTTTCAAGCACTAGGCTATTTTCTGTCATACCATTACCCCCTGATATTGATATGTATAGTTAAATCACTTTTATTTGTCTAGTAAGTAACCAATTTTATATACCCTCAGCTTCAAACCCTAAACCTATTTTAGAAAATTATCTGCGTCTGTTTATATTCAATTTCTTTGACTTTTCATTCACATAAGCGTACATAATCTCTTTCTCATTCAAATGGTTTTTTCGAAGCTGGTCTAATAGCCAATCCTTAGTCTGTCCGAGCAGCTCGAGATTACGCGCTTGAATCCTGCCATCCACAATCACTGCAATCGGGAGCCCCTCATCCTGAATAGGGATCTTTAAATGCTCAACTGTTACAGGCGTATTGGCCACTTTCGGTATGATGCTCACTTCACCGATTGGCTCGAGAATAGCGTAATCAACATCCGCAATCTTGGGGTAGCCTTTGCTTCTTAAGATGGACAGCAGCTGAGACATGGAAAGATGGGACTTCTCCAGATTGTCTTCAAGGATTTCCCCATTTTTAATCAGCATCGTCGGCTCACCAAGAAAAAAACGGTTGCCAATCTGGTTTAAAGTCAAATATGAGAAAAGAATGTGGAGGCCCACAAGAATGGCCAATGCTATTAATGTCGGCAAGTATTCTGTGCTAATGAGAGGCTCAGAAGCAACTGTGCCAACGATAATAATGGCGACAAGGTCATAAGGTGTCATCTGGATAATCGTAGATTTCCCCATCAGTCTCATAATCATGATAGTGATTAAGTAAAGACTCGCTATTTTTAAGATCAAGAACATATGTAAGCTCCTTTGAACGCACTTTATTCAAAGGTTTTGCTTAAAGAGCTGCTTATATGTGAAAAATAATAAAAAACCCGAATGCAGATACGGGTTTCAATCAGGCTCGCTTTTTATCATCTCTTGGAGGGATGCGGTCATCTTTTAAGCGCTTATCATTGATTTTAGGCTCATTATTATCAATAAAGTTCTTAATGTTTGAGCGATGCAGGAAAATCAGAAATAATAAGAAAATAGAAAAGATAAGTTCATGTTCAGTGCCTTCAGTAAATAAGGAATAGACAAGCAAGGATGCACCCACCGATAAAGAGCCGAAAAAAACATACTTGGTCAGGAAAATGACAGCCACAAAAGAAATATAGGCGATTAAAAACATCCAGATATTTGCAGCAATCAATACGCCAGCTGTGGTTGCGATGGCTTTTCCTCCGCGGAATCCTGCAAAGATCGGAAAGCAGTGGCCGGCAACTGCGACCATCCCGACTATTAGCGGATCAGCTTCAGCATTCAGAATGACAGGAATTGCCGCAGCGGCGGCACCCTTGCCCACATCGACCAGCAGAACCACGATAGCCGCTTTTTTGCCAAGAACCCTTAATGTATTAGTCGCACCAGGATTATTGCTGCCATGATCACGAATGTCAATTCCAAAGGCAAATCTGCCAAATAATAAGGCAGTAGGAATTGATCCTATTAAGTATGCTGCCAGGTAAATAAGAAGAGTCATCGTATTCATCCTTTTTCATCAATATATTCAGTTGTTAATTAGAGTTGTCCATTATTTGAAAATTTTTTACTAGCCTCCTCTGCATGTAGTCATCGCTTACAGTTTACCATATAATGGTTTAGTGAAGAGGGAGAATTAATCATTATCCAGAATAGAAAATTCTGTAACTTATTTAGTGAGAGATTATTATAAGTAAGGTATTGAATTATTCCATTCTCTAAATTATGATTGTTTCGGCACTCAAAAAGATAACATGTAATTCGAATAGTTATAAGGATATGTTTGATAAAAATAATACCCTGCAGGATATTATTTGTGTTTCAAAGCACGACCTGTAAGGAACTTTGGAAGGAGATGATTTTCATGGAGCATTTTTCATTGGAGGAATGGCGGAAATATGCAAAAAATGAACTTTCTGAACCTGAGCGTGAACTCTATGAAAATCATCTATATATATGTGATCAATGTCTGGAAGTGTACCTTGAAGCGATGGACGAGGAGGAGGACTCTTTGCCGGCAATGCCGGGGGAAGAGGACTTTACAACTCTTGTCATGGCTCAGATTACAGGCGAAATTCCCGAAGAAGCTTCTAAGGAACAGAGTGGGCTGCCAACTAAAGGCTCTTTGTTTGAGCGCTGGTTTCCTCTTGCCTTTGCCGGCTTTATGCTCATTGGGGGATTAGTAACCATGTACCGGGAGAAAAATCAAATAGATCAGGAGTAACTCTTAACGGAAGTTAGGAGTTTTTTATATTGGCTCTGTTATAGATTATTGTTGTTTTTTTAGCATCCTGTTGATTGGAGCGGAAGGCACGAGATCCTCGAAAATGCATTCGCATGTTCTTCGTGCGGTGTTTACTCAAGGAAGCTTATTCAAAGTCCTGAAGGAGTGCGAATCAAAGGGAGACCCAGCAGGAGCAAAGCGACGAGGAGGCTCCCGGACCGCCCGCGGAAAGGGAGTGCCTAAAGCGGAAGTCAACAGGCCAATTTAATAGAACTATATGAAAAAATTTGAAAATTCATATAAAAATATTTACAATAAAAAGACCGATCAGTTTATTTTTAATTACAAACCTGGGGAGTGGGAGATATGGGAAGAAGGCAGGTTCCGCAGGAAATGCAAAAAAAGAGCAAGAGTGTACATCTTGAGCAATGGATTTGGGATTTGGCAGCGCAAATGCAGCCGTGCCGTTCAGCAGCTATCAGAGATTTATTTCTCGCTAAAATGAAAGAAGACTTGATAAAAGCGGGATTGGCTGAGGAAAATACGGAAATCACGAGTGAACATGCCAGCCTGTATTCAGAAGAAATTCTGAAAAGCAGTGAAATCAGCCGGAAGTGCTGCTGATAAATTAATAACTAAAAGAGAATAAATCAAATGCCTTGGAGGGACAGAATTGCCGCCAATCGTATCAGAGGAATATAAACGGAAAAAAAAGAAAGAGATCCTGTCGGGCGCCTTGGCCTGCTTTGCCAAAAAAGGATTTCAGGCAGCGACCATAGATGATATTGTCGCTTATTCAGGAATCAGCAAGGGAGCTATCTATAATTATTTTAAAAGCAAGGAAGAAATCTATCTGGAGCTGTTGAATGAGCAGACAGAATCAGCTAATGCAAGACTTGCAGAGAAAATATCGATGTTCTCCTCCGCAGAAGAGAAACTTGAATACCTGTTTGACTTGTACAGGGATATGAGTCCATTCAGCCAGGAACGGAAAGATAGAATAACTGTGCAGCTGGAATTTACGCTCCATTCCTCAAGAGATGAGAACCTGAATCGAATCCTGAATGAGCGTGGAAAGAAGTTCTTTTTAAAGCTTATAACAGATATTATGGAGGAAGGACAGAACACCGGGGAATTCCGTTCCGATGCAGATCCAAACCATGTAGCAGGATTGTTTTGGACTTTTATGGACGGGGCAATGCTTCATAGAGTAATTAATGAAGAATATCCATATAGAACCATTATTGACTACGTTAAGAGCCTTGTTTTGCAAGACCTCAAACAGGAGTAATGCTTAACCTCATCCTGGATAATACTGATTTGAAGCACCTGGCCAAGAAATATAACTTAATTACGATACTTTTTTGCTTAATGAGGGTATAATTCATTTGTGCATCTGTCCACTTGTGAAAACACCAGGAAGTGAATAGAATAGAAACGGTTAGCTGTGAAAATTGCTAAGCCGCGGACTATTCGCTATGATGTAAAAAGATGGAATGAAAAGTATTAAGTTTAGATATTTCAATAATAGGATGATGGGCTATGAAAAGAGCAAGAATTATTTATAACCCGACTTCAGGCCGGGAAATTTTTAAAAGACATTTAGCAGAGGTTTTGCAGAAATTGGAGACAGCTGGCTATGAAACGTCATGCCATGCTACCACAGGTGAAGGGGATGCCATTAAAGCTGCCCGGACAGCTGTTGAACGCAGATTCGACCTGGTCGTTGCAGCAGGCGGTGACGGCACGATTAACGAGGTTGTAAATGGACTCGCTGAACAGGATTACCGTCCGCGCCTCGGCATTATCCCAATGGGCACAACTAATGATTTTGCCCGTGCACTCCATATTCCAAGAGATGTGGAAGCGGCAGCGGATATTATTGTAAAAGGAGATACCATTCCTGTTGATATTGGCCGCATTAATGATAAATATTTTATTAATATCGCTGGCGGAGGAAGGCTGACAGAGCTGACTTACGAGGTGCCAAGCAAGCTTAAAACCATGATTGGCCAGCTTGCCTATTACCTTAAGGGAATTGAAATGCTGCCTTCTATCCGTTCAACTGAAGTCAGCATTGAGTTTGACGGGAAAATCTTTGAGGGTGAAGCCATGCTTTTCCTTGTCGGTCTGACAAATTCAGTCGGCGGTTTTGAAAAACTTGCGCCGGATTCCTGTATTAATGACGGACTCTTCTCCCTGCTGATCTTAAAGAAAACCAATCTCGCCGATTTTATCCGGATCGCGACAATGGCAGTCCGGGGTGAGCATGTAAAGGATCCGAATGTCATCTACACGCAGGCAAACCGCATTAAAGTGCGATCCAAGGAGAAGGTACAGCTCAATCTTGACGGTGAATTTGGCGGGCTTCTTCCTGCCGAATTCGTAAACCTGTACAGGCATTTGGAAGTATTTGTTCCTATCGATCAGATTCGTGAGGAAGACCGCCCGACAGATTGGGAAAGCTCCCATGAATAATAGGAGGTCCGCTCTATTACAGAGCGGGCTTTTATTTTGCAGTAACACAAGAAGTTGTGAACGATGCAAATAGAAAAGTATTACTGCAAATAGAAGTGTGAAAGAGCACATAGACAGGAGAATCCTGCAAATGGACTGGGAAAAATGCAAATACAGGATTCGTTTCTGCAAATAGACATGCTGCGGGGTATGCAGGTCCAAAGGATCTGAAAGATATCCATTTCGTATTTAACCCTATTTTGTGATACAATCTGTCTAGTCAAAATAGGTCACGGAATTAAGCTGAAAAGGAAGAAAATGATGAGCAGAACATTACCTGTGCAAAAAAATGATTATATAGATGTGATATTTGAGGATTTGACCCATGAAGGGGCAGGAGTGGCAAAGGTTGACGGCTACCCGTTATTTGTGCCGGATGGACTTCCGGGTGAGAGAGCGAAAGTTAAAGTAATAAAGGTGAATAAGGGATATGGGTTTGGGCGCTTGATTGAGACCTATGAAAGCAGCCCATACCGGGTGGAAGCACCCTGCCCGATTTATAAGGAGTGCGGAGGATGTCAGCTGCAGCACCTGAGCTATGAAGGCCAGCTAATTGCCAAGGAAAAACAGGTCAGAGATGTACTGGAAAGAATCGGGAAACTAGTGGGCGTCAAGGTGCATCCGGTTCTCGGCATGAAGAATCCGTGGCGCTACAGAAATAAAGCGCAGGTTCCGATTGGCGAGCAGGAAGGCGGTCTGATCGGCGGATTTTACCAGCAGCGCACCCACCAGATCATCGATATGAAGGAATGTCTCATTCAGCAGGAAAAAAATGATGAGGTTGTTCAAAAGGTAAAGGAAATTTGCGGCCGCTATGGTGTCCGAGCTTATGATGAAGGCAGGCATAAAGGTGAGCTCCGCCACGTGATGGCGCGCTATGGTCTTGTGACAGGCGAAGTAATGATTGTCCTTGTTACAAGGACGAACGAGCTCCCGAATAAGCAAAAGATTGTGGAAGAGATTGCAGCAAGTATCGAAGGTGTTAAATCCATCGTCCAGAATGTGAATTCGCGGAAGACAAATGTGATCATGGGAGATGTTACACGAGTTCTCTGGGGCGAAGAAGTGATCTATGATTTTATTGGCGATATCCAATTTGCGATCTCCGCCCTCTCCTTTTATCAGGTGAATCCGGAGCAAACGAAGGTTTTATATGATAAGGCACTGGAATATGCAAATTTAAGCGGAGAAGAAAAGGTTATCGATGCGTACTGCGGAATTGGCACCATTTCTCTTTTTCTTGCACAGAAAGCAAAAGAAGTGTTCGGAGTTGAAATCGTGCCGGAAGCCATTGAGGATGCGAAGAGGAATGCGGAATTGAACCGGATGACAAATGCTTCATTCGCAGTCGGGAAAGCAGAAGAAGTAATTCCTGAATGGTATAAAAAAGGGAACACGGCAGATGTGCTGGTCGTTGACCCGCCGCGCAAAGGCTGTGATGAGGCTCTTTTGAAAACCATTTTAAGCATGAAGCCAAAGAAAGTCGTCTATGTATCCTGCAATCCGGGAACATTGGCAAGGGATCTGCGTATTTTAGAGGATGGCGGATATAAAACCATCGAAGTGCAGCCTGTGGACATGTTCCCACAGACTATGCATTGTGAAGCAGTCGCGGGATTAGAATGGAAAGAGGGCAGCTGACCTGAGGGAAAGCTGCTTTTTTTTTTGAGTTCTAAAGAATCCTCATGCTTTTTTTTATATAATTCTGTAAAATATAGTTTATAGAGTTATTTAATGGGGTGAGGTTAATGGTCAATGATTTCCCGATCCTAGGTAATGATGGTGAATCGATTTATTCCAATCCTGATGAATTGCTTGATTTGTTCCTGAATTGTACGGCAGATGGGGTAGCCATCATAGATATGGAAAACCGTTTTATAAGGGTTAATCATATGTATACGGTGATTTTTGGTTATACCGAAGCGCAGGTTATCGGCAGGAAGTTTACCGATTTTCAGAACCCGGAAGAAGTGAAGGGGATAATAAAACTGGTCAAGCTGGGGAAAGTATACAGCAATGTGATCACAAAGCGCTATCATCAGGATGGTTCGATTCTGGATATATCGGTTTCCTATTCTCCTTTCAGAAATTCCAAGGGAAAAATCATTGCCGTTCTGGCTATATTCCGAGATATGACAGAGTTTAAAAGCATGGAGAGGGAATTAAGAAAAACCAGGGAACTGTACGATTTGATTACGAAGAATACAACAGATATGATCAAGGTCTTCACAAGAGAACAAACGGTGATTTATGCATCCCCATCTCACGAAAATGTATTGGGGTATTCGCCGGTGCAGCTTGTGGGGAAGTCCTGTACCACTATCATATATTCCGAGGAAGAGAGAGAAAAGTTTAACAAAGTCTCTCAAAACCTGCTTGAAACAGGAGAGCCACAGCTCCTTGAGACAAAAATGAATACGGCCAATGGTGATGTCGTTTTCGTGGAGACTAGCATTTCCCCTATTTTCAACGACAGGGGCGAAATTGAATTATTTGTGGCAGTAGGCAGAAACATAACAGACAGAGTGAATAATGATGCTGTTTTGCGGAATTTGGATCGCCTTTCCATTATCGGACAGCTTGCAGCAGGGGTTGCCCACGAAATCAGGAACCCGCTGACTTCTCTAAAAGGTTTTTCAAAACTGCTCCAATCAAGCATTAATCAGGAAAAGCAGGATAATTATCTATCCATTATTATGGAAGAGCTGGATCGAATTGATATCATTGTCAATGAGTTCATGTCTTTGGCAAAGCCTCAGGCAATCGAGTTTGAGAAAGGGAACTTAATGTCCATTCTGGAAAGTACGATTAAGGTGCTTCATCCGCAGGCACTGCTTCATAACGTCCAGATACATCTCAAACATAGTGAGAATGATATCATGCTATTATGTTCACCTCCTCAGCTGAAGCAAGTGTTTGTGAACTTTTTAAAAAATGCAATTGAAGCTATGCCGAATGGCGGAAATGTATATATCAGCATGCAGCAAATAGAGCGCGGGCGTGTAAGGATTGCTTTTGCAGATGAAGGAGCAGGCATTGATGATGAAATGCTGAAGCATCTTGGGACACCTTTTTATACAACAAAAGATAAAGGAATCGGTCTGGGGCTCACGGTCAGCAACAAAATAATACAGGAACACCAAGGGCTGATGACTATCGATAGTTTTATAGGTGAAGGAACTACAGTAACAGTAGAATTGGATTGTATATAGTTTGTTCTGCTCATCTCTTTAGGGGTGGGTTTTTTTCAAAAATGAAACACGGCCTTGCAGCATATAGCAAGGCCGTGTTTTTAATTAAAATGCATCTTTCAGAACTTCACCCTCCAAAAAGTCAGGAGCCGGTATCTCCAGCAGTTTATAAACTGTCGGGGCGATATCCAGTGTGGTAATCGAACCAATTCCGCTGTTACTTTTAAAAGAAGGACCCTGTGCAAAGAATACCGCCTTGAGTTCTTTCCGGTCAGGATTGCCGCCATGGCTGCCAAGTTCTATTGCCGGCATTTGGGGGTCTGTTAAGCTGCTGCCCATCATATAGCCACTTGCACCAAGCAGCAATATGTCTCCCTGGTTAGGGTGCTTATTCTCTTTATTGTTATCATAGGCAATCTGATAAGGCTTTTCTTGTTTCCTGAAAAGGTAATTGGAAAATTGCTTTGCCGTTTGATTAAATTGGCTGAACTTTCCTTCGGCGAGAAAATCACCGGCTTCACCTAAATAGCCCTTAAGGATTTTTGTCTTAAATTCGGGTTTGATTTTATATTCGCTAAAGAGCTTCACCACTTGGTCTGCAGCCTTTTCCTTTTCTCTTTTGGTGAGGTTTTCATTCAGATATATTTGGGCAGCTGATCCGCTGGCTACAGCCATTGCTTTGGAGTTCTCCTCATCCACTTTGCCTTTTTTATCTGTTTTTAAGAGACCTGCTTCTTTCAGAAGTGTGTTTGGAGCCAGAATGGTGTGGACTGACTCCATGCCGTGATCAGATACCAAAAGAAGGTGGTCTTCTTCGCTAAGGCTGTCCATCGTCTGTCCTACTACATCATCTGCAAGCTTGTAGGCCCATTCAATGTATTTCGAATGTCTTTGGGAATTTCCCTCTGAATACCCGGGCTGCCGCGGATCTGTCAGCAGAAAATGATGTGATTCATAATCAATCTGAGGTGTGTAAAACATCAGCAGATCGGGCTGGTATTTTTCTTTAATATAAAGAGACACATCAGTTGCCCAGTGGACAAAACGCGAACCAATTTCCTCGTACTCTTCCCGAGTAATCCACTTTTTTTCAAAAGCCTTTGTATCATCCTGGACGGGGAAAAAGCCGAATTCCGATAGCAGCTCCTCTTCAAATCCTTCTGGACCTTCAATGAGGGCTGATGTAACAGCAGTCCGGTAAATGCTCGCTTTCTCAAGGCTGGTATCAGTCTTCAGCTTAAACCAAAATCCTGCAGATTCACCGTCAGCTTCAACAGGAATTGATCCCCATTCATTGGCATTGACGATAACATCTTCGGAGTCTGCACCACGGTTTTCCGAAAAAATGAAGCGGTTATAACTGGTTTTTCCATCATCCGAAGTGTCTAAAGCTAATATATAGATCTCTTTATTCTGTGCTTTTTTCAAAGGAAGCTTCACTATAGCTTCCTTTGCAGGGCTGAAGCTGTTTTCGGTGTGCTTCCAGCTCTCTGTTTTTTTGAACTGAAGCTTATCGAGTGAGCTCTCTGCCCAGGTTTCCCCATAATAAACTGCATAATCAGCCTGTTCGCCTGCATCAGGGTTTGATCCGGGAAACAGCACGGTGGCCGTTGTTTTGCCATTCTTTTTGGCTTCTGCCCAAAGCGGGCTTTTATCAAGCGGCTGATGAAAAGCGCTTTCTCCATTGGCCAATTCCTTGTTGGGATCCTGCCATTTATTGCTGACCATACCGGTTTCCGATGGAGCTGCACCTGAGGCAATGGCCGCATGGGATGGTGCAGTGAGCGAAGGGGTTA
Source organism: Cytobacillus sp. EB106-05-05-XG126 (assembly GCF_058791715.1). NCBI lineage: Bacteria > Bacillati > Bacillota > Bacilli > Caryophanales > Bacillaceae > Cytobacillus > Cytobacillus sp. EB106-05-05-XG126. Next base: position 52,208 of record NZ_JBYTDU010000016.1, read on the forward strand.
CGGTTTTGGAATCCTTGGCAGCCACTCCGTTCTTCATAAGTGATTTAAAATGAGGAAGCTTGCCGTCCTGTATAAACTCTTTTACCAGGTCGTTCCTCATTCCATCAAAGGAGACCAGCACAACCTTGTTTTCCTTCCCAATCGTATCCTCTGCATATCCAGAGGAAGGGAATATAATCGATCCTATTAATAAAATTACTATATGAAAATAGTGCTTGTTCATTATGTTTCCTCCAAGATGTAAGTGAATTGGTACAAGAGTTTATTCCCTGCAGCCCTTATAATTAAACTTTTTCAAAAGGGAAGATATACAGATGCCAAATATACTGACTCTGCCAAATAAGCAAATTCAAACTGATTCAATAGAATCAATAAAATTTTTCCAGTCCCAAAGAGGTAGACTTGAAGTTTGCTAATCTTTATTTTTAGAGTAGTCCGCAAAATTCGACAGAAATAAAATCAGGGATATGGAGGAAAGTGTATGGCAATTTTAAAAGGTTCATATGGAAACAGAGCTATATTAAAAGGCACTGTTGCTGCAGCTATTTTGGCAGGAGGAGTCTTGGCGCCGTCAATTCCGAGCCTTTCAAACGTGGCAGTGGCAGAAGCGGCTTCCGCTACCTACACAGTGGATGCAACCAGTCTGAACGTCCGTTCCGGTCCGGGAACAAATTACAGCCGGATTGGCAGCCTGGCTCAAGGAAGCAGTATTCAGGCGATTGAACGACTTGCAAACGGCTGGTACAAAATTAACTACAATGGCAAAACAGGCTATGTCAGCGGCCAGTATGTCAAAACAAATGAAAAGCTTTACCGGGTGGATGCTACGTCATTAAATGTCCGGAAAGGTCCGGGTACAAATTACGGGAAAATAGGGTCCTTGAAGAACGGATCTATATTGAATGTTATACATAAGGAAAGCAATGGCTGGTATAAAATTTCTTACAATGGCGGAACGGGTTATGTAAGCGGTGAGTATGTGAAAGCCAGTGATGCCCGCCTGTCCAAAATTAATGTGCCGCTCATTGCCCAGCGTCCGGAGCTGCCAAGCGGATGTGAAGTCACTTCCCTTGCGATGGCATTAAAGTTTTATGGAGTTAATGTCAGCAAAACCACCCTGGCAAAAAAAATGCCATATGACTCAACCAAGCTGGTAAGAAATGCAGACGGGTCAATTAAAACCTGGGGGGACCCTGATGTCGGATTCGTTGGAACACCTTTTGGCAACGGACACACGATAAATCCGGGGCCGCTGAAAAAGCTGCTTGATCAATATCGTCCTGGTGGTGTAAATCTGACCGGAAAAGATTTCTCGGAAATAGAAAAGGCTGTTTCAGAGGGTAACCCTGTTCTGGCGTGGTTTACAATCAGCCATGAAATGCCGAATAAAAGAACCTGGAAAACGCCTGCCGGCAAAACTATCAGCGCACCGACACCTCTGCACTGTATTGTCGTAACCGGTGTGGATGCCGATTATGTTTATTTTAATGACAGTGAAGCTGTTAAAAAAGATGTTAAAATGCCAAAAGAAAAGTTCATTAAGATCTACAATGCCATGGGCAAGCGTGCATTAGCGGTTAAATAGCCATAAAGCACCTGCGGAAAAATTGGACTGACCCACAGTTTTGAGACTTAGAAAAAACACCTATGCTGCCTGTCCTCTATATTCGATAGGGGACAGGTAG
>NZ_JBYTDU010000017.1:0-51576 GCF_058791715.1 Cytobacillus sp. EB106-05-05-XG126
CGTTAAGCTAACCATTACTACTGCCTTCATGGCTCGGGACTTGCACCCTATAGACTGCACCCATGCCGGGCGCACAGTTTAAAGATCAAAGGTCTCCCTTTGATCTTTATAGGTAGCGACTATCAAAATCAGTTTTAAATAAAAAATATTTCAATCCCAATAAACATAATAAATAAAGCTGAACTAGTTAACATACTTAAGACATGCTGTTTAGAGTCCTTCATATACTTTCTTTCAAACAATGCACAAACAAGTAAAATTGCTGATAAAATGACGACAGGATAGTGTGGTTTTAAACCATAATTAAATACAAAGCCAATTAAAAATAAAATTATTAATGCAATTGCAGCAATTGTTATTTCAGTTATTTTATGAGTTGTATTAATGTGTAATTTTCCTTCGTTACTTTTAATATGAAGCTTGTTTTTTAAAATAAAGTACGTAATTAAGTAGGCTAGAAATACTAACACTGTGTAAACATACATGTTAAAATCTCCCCCAACTGTATTTCTGCCTGTTTCAATAAAAATGCTGTCTATTGGTATCTGAAATTTGTTGAAACTTTAGTCCTTTTCCTTTTTTAGGAGAATAGCGATTATTAAAGACGATTGCATAATCACGATTACCATTAGTCCTAATATATATGCGCTATCAAGTGAAGCGTCAAAAGTAAATAAGAAAAATAAAATTGCAGATATTACTAATACTATAATAAAGTTAATGACAATTTGTTTCATGTCTTTATCCACTCCCTTCTTTTACAACATCAGGTTTTATTTCCCATTAATATCAAAGAATTCAATTTAATTCAATGAGTATATATACTTAGATATAAAAGGAGATCCGACAAGATACTCGGACCTCCTTTTAAATTAATAGCTCAAAGTTAACGCATAAGAAGCTGTATCAACCGTGCTTGTAGGAGTAATAGCTAAACCTGCAGGATACACAGAAACTGTTGGACTTCCAGAAATTCTTTTATGTCCATATTCAATTTTTATGTTAATTGTTCCGTTTTTAGATGTTGGTACATAAACATACTGGCCCATATAGCCTTTATGCTTTGTATTACTAGTAGAAGCCCTCAAATCGAAATCGCCAGCTACACCTGCACTTGGTTCCCAATCGCTTGGAGAATAATCGATAGCATAGTCGATCCAATTCCCATTCCCTTGTTGATCTTGCGAATATCTGTGTTGATGTTGTGTTACCTTACCGCTGCTAGTAGGTAAGTATAATCCTGAGCTTGATGGGAATCCAAAAGTCATCTTATCTACTAAATTAAAAGATGGGGTTTTTAGCCAGTTAAAATTACCATAGATATAAAACTTATCGTTATTTGCTTTATCACTAGTAACTTTATATACAGTACCTGCTAATTTCATTGTTGAAGAAGAGATAGAACCCATTGTTGAAATTTGGCCAGGCTTAATATTGACACCTTCTATAAACTCTACTATTTCTGAACCCTTATCAGTTATTACGGCTTTCTCTTTCACTAGCTGTTTTGCTACTTCTACTGGCAAACTTTCAATTTCTTCTGCAGTATGTCCAGCATCAAGTAAATAACTTTTCTCCTCTTCCGTTAAAGAAGTTGAATTACCTTCTTCAGCAAAAGCTACCCCTCCTATACCAATTAACAATAAGAACAGAATACTACTAAACAATTTCTTCATTTGCCAACCTCCATTCGATAGAATAATTACTAAAAATACCATCTTTAGTATACATGGGAATATAATTTAAAAAATGGAAATTATCTGATTTTCTATTTCTTGAACTACTTTCGTGATTTTGAATAAATATTTATGGAAAAAACCGCATGGAGTTCATCTTTTTTCTTAATTACAGTGTCGGTATAATAAAAACCCTGACCAATGTCAGGGTTAAAACGTAAAATATATTTGGAATTAGGGTCAGTATCTAAGCATTTATTATATTGACTTCTTTAACCCGCAATTTGAACATTCTCTAATAAATTTACCTTCACCCACTGAACTCTTGAAGTGAGCACTATTGCAGTTGTCGCATCGACCGCTATTCTTATCTGGCATTTATTTATAGTCATAAATTTTGTCGAAATCAAAGTCTATAAAAACTTCAGATGTTTTTTCCATGGTTGCCCCCTGTATATATGCCTCTAGATTTAATGCCCTTAGACAATAACTCCAATTATACTTAAAAATTTGAAGAATTTCTTCACTTTTATTATTGGGGAGTCAATAGATGTTTTGAACCAAATGTGAATGTTAGAACACTAATTAGCATTAACCAAATAAAATATCACCATTAATGTAAACAAGGTCATTATTAGTATGCTTCCTATCTTTTCTATACTTGTTTGCTTAGAGGAAATATAGTCGATTAGACTCGAATTGATAATAATATCAGTGTTTTTACTTAGAGCCACTTTGAAAAAATCCTTAGATTTCTTCGTTGTAAAGAGGTAGGAAGGAATACAGAATTGATTACCATCAGTCAAGATTACATCAATCCAAAATTTTCTTAAATTATTGTTACCATAGTGCTTGTCTACCCTTAAGAATATTTTATTTATTTCCTGGTACTGAACACGTTTCCGCGAAAAATCTTTGTAAATAAAATGTTCATCTTTAACAATGATTTTGTGTTGTAGCATCAAATATAATATACCAGCAAAAATTGCTCCCATAGCCAGCCCTATAATAAGGTGTAGTGTAAGTAATTTATAAAATAATAATGCGAAAACAACGATTAACCAGCCTGTAAACAAAGGCTCTCTTCTTATTACCATTGGATAATTCATAATTTCATCTACCTCTATAAGCTATTTAGTTCTTTCCTAAGAATTCTATGTATTGATTTGATTTTATTACAAGTTCTGACGTATTTTTCCCCTTATACTCATTCTTTTTTAATCGGGAACCGTAAGCTAAAACTTTTCTTCCTATAAGTTGTTCATCTTTATAAGTGAAGTGTTTAAAGTATTTTGAGAATATCACCAAACTAAAAACCACCCCATTAATTGGCTCGAAGTTAATATAATACACTGACTCTCTTCTTACAACATTCTGGATAACCCCGTATACAAAATAACTAAGGTTAGGGTCTGCTCGGTCGGACCATGCTAATTCATGTGCTTTATCATGGCTTATTACAATCTGGGAAAGAGGAATTTTTCGCCCATTAATGCTAACCAATATTGTTGCCAGAGTATCTGGTTCATATGAAGTAATGAGTTTAACTATAGCCTTTAAAGTACCAATACTGTTAGGCGTCTTGCTTTCCTGCTTTACTTTTACCTCATTTGGATCTTTCGCCTTTTTTTCACTCTCCTCTTTTTCAACTGTTCTTGCAACATAATCAGGATCTAATTTTTTTAAATTTAGCCGAATTAGGGTTTCTTTTATGCCTTTCTCCATTAAGTCAGATTGATATTCTTCTACCTTTTTTATACTTTCCTCAAAAGTTAATATTCTATAAAATCCGCATTTTTCATTGTGTTTTGAATGATCATTCTTGCCGGTTGTTTTAAAGTAAGGCACAGATGAATCTGTTCCAGGAACAAAAATTAGGTCGGTATGACAACTTTTATCAATGCATCTAATTCGTTGGCCATTCTTATCTGGATTGTACTCAGCTGCGGTAATAATTTGGCCATTGTGAAGCAGGGCTGAATTCATTTTTATTCCTCCTATTCTCTTTATTGCGGAAATTTAAATATAAGTTTGTTTTTATCCTCATCCCAAGCTAAAAAGGCTTCGAACATTTTATCTGGTTTCTTCTGACTTTTAAATCCCTTTATTAAAGAGGTTTGACCAGTAGTAAACAATTTCTTTATGTTCTCCTTACTGATCTGTTTTCCCGCGACAACCTTGCTTATTCTAAAATCACAGTTTGTCTTTTTAAAGTTGCTACAACTGTAAAACGTTTCACGCTCTAAAACTGGTGCACCGCACTTTTTACATAGACCTACTTCTTCAGCTTTTCGAATAACTTTGGCATATTCAACAAAATTCCAAGAAGCGGCATCCTTAATAAGTTTTTCAACTATTTCTTTCGTTATGTCTTCCGTTCTCTTAACGAAGGAGGAAACAGAACCTTCTCCTTTTTGGATTTGTTTTAGATAACGATCCATCCTACCGCTGGTTAATACAGAAGTTAGATAGTTGTTTTCCCCTAATGCTTCAATTAAGACACGGCCCTCGGGCAGCATATAAACTAGGTTTTTGCTTGCATTTACATACCGCTTGGTGATAATAGATACGATGCCGCTCCTGGTTGCTTCCGTTCCCAGCTGCAACTCAGAGTTCTTAAAATCTTCTTTATCAGCGCAATATGGGGCAGGGTTACACATAATTTTGATCAAGTCTCCTAGTGAAAAACGAGAAGGGGGATTTGTTGATCCAGCTTTAATTTGACCTGAAAGCATTGTTCCGACTTCCCCTTCTTTTATATCTGGCAATTGAATCTCTTCCTCCGCCGAATTTGTGGAAAGCCCCTTATATATCTTTTTCCACCCCTCTTCTTTAACTAGAGTACCACTGCTTCTAAAACCAAACTTTTCTGCAACCGTAATAATGATTCCAGTAGTATCGTATATGTAGTCTTGATAGTGTGCGGCAATAATGGATTTAGCAATTAGGTCATATATTTGTTGTTCCCCTTTTGGCAAAGTAAGCGGGTTTACCTTTTCTTCCGTCAATATGATTGCATAATGATCACTTACTTTATCAGAATCCACATATCTTTTATCTTGAGAAATATCTCGAGTTGCCCCCTTTATTAAATCTTGGTAGGACTCCAGCTCTCCCAAATTTTTTATTATGACTGGCATCCAAGATGCTTCCCCAGGAGTTAAGTGCTGACTGTCGGAACGTGGATATGTAATCAGGGATTTATCATATAATGCTTGAGCAAAACCTAAAACATTAGCGGGAGTCATTCCATATAAACGATTAGCATGCATTTGAAGGGAAGATAAGTTGTAGAACATAGGAGGTCTATTCTTTTTTTCTTCTTTTTTAATGGTATTTACAATAGCTGGTTGACTTTGACAATACTTAGAAAAGGCTTCAAGCATATCTTCATCCATGTCAAAGATGTGCTCTGATTCATTACTAAACCATTTGGCATTTAATTTGGCCTCTCCAAATTGAAATTCACCGATTAGGTCGAAATATGGTTTACTAATAAAGTTCTCAATTTCCTTTTCACGCTGATAAATAATACTCATTAAGGCGGTCTGTACTCGTCCCGCACTAAATGTTTTTTCAATTCCTTTTTGATTAAGCAGACAAGTTAAGGCTCGGCTAGAAGACATGCCCACTAACCAATCGGCTCTTTGTCGGGCTAATCCCGCATAATAATAATGCTGATAATGCCTATTGTCCTTCATGCTACGAAATGCTTCAACCACACTATCTTTGGTCAGGCTACTAGTCCACAATCTTTTTACTGGCTTTCTATTATTCAAATAGTAGAAAATCTCATCTAATAATAAACATCCCTCAATTCCAGGATCAGCAGCATGTATGATGACTGAAATGTCGGGGTCCTTTAAGAACTTCTTAAAATTATTGAAAATGCTTCTTTTACTTTCAATAACCTTTAACTTGTACTCGTTTGGAATAATAGGCAAATGTTCTAAACTCCATTCCTGGTGCTCCTTTGAGTAGTCCTCAGGACGATAAAGTTCTAGAATATGTCCCACAGCCCAAATAACCACTGCACCTTCGGGGAACATGACACAAGGTGCAATGGCTATATGTGTTTTCATATTTTTATTAGGAAATGGAGCAGCAAGCGCTTTTGCTTGGCTGGGCTTTTCAGCGCAAATGAGTGCTTTCCCCATTAGACCCTTCCTTCCTTCCTAAAAAGAAATTGATTATTACTCCTTTTTGGCCTGGAAATAAGGGATTCTTTTTTAACTGTTTCTTCTTCAGCCGGCTTTTTTAGGTTTCCATATTCCTCTCTTATAATTTTCTTTTGATACTGAAGCTGATCCAATTTCTCTCCCCCCCTAATATACGAAGAATAAGCTATATTTTATTCAGTTAAGCCATATTTAAAAATGCTTCATGGTTATCATTAAATTCTGTTCCAGGCACAATTTTTTGACTACTACATCCGGTAATGATTAAAGCTCCTAAGAGAACCCCTAAAACTATGTAAGCCTTTTTCCCACCTTTAACAGACATTTTGAAATCCTCCGGTTAATCATTTATTCAACAAATGCCTTTAAGTTTTTCTGCAGCTATATTTAACAAGCAATTCTTGATATTGATTGATTGAACATCACAACAGGCGCGAACCAGCTCATCAGGATCTTCAAGATTCCGCAAAGTTTCAATCAACAATAATTCTCCTTGAGTTAGCTCTTTAACATTTACTGAAATCATACTAGTCATGTCTCCTCTTAAGCTGCGGTGTTGAAGTGTTCTACACACCTTTGAATAGCGCCAGAAGCACCAAACCCATTATGATAAAGCACATCTTTACCAAGATCTTTACAAACTTCTTTTACAATATCCATACTTACGTGTCCAACAGCACCTAGTAATACGACTACACAATCTGCCTTCTTTACTACCGTTTTGAACTCCTTTTTGTTACCTCCGTTTCTTGTTTTACCACTATGGAAGATAATGTTTACGTTATTTTTTTGTCCTATTCGCTTGTACGTAGCCTCTTGAGATCCTCCGAAAATTGCGACAGTTTTTTTCATTAAAAATCCCTCATCTCTAGTGTTTGAATTACAAATAAATATAACATATATTACACTAAAAACAAGTGTTTTCTTATATATTTTTCCAATTTAATTATGCATTTATTAACTTCTTCAAAAATATATCACCAAAGTCTGGATGCACATAGCTTTCTTTATAATCCAGTATATCTTCCATGACTTTCAGCATTTCTGAAGTACGCATATTCTTAACAAGAAACGCGTTAAAAAGGTTTAACTCTAATTCAGTTATTTCTGAAGCATCTAAAGTAACTAATATTAATTTGGACCCCATATTCTTCATTTTGATTAGAAACTCAACTGTCTTTGGATTAATTACTTTTTCAAGAATAATTAGTTTGGGAACACAACCATTTTCATAAAGTTGTAATTTACTAGTCTCCGTTTTAATAACTTTGAACAAATGTCCAAACTTCAGATCAATTAGCTTAACCAACCCATCCTGAAACGGTGACTTTTCATGTATCACCATAATGGTATCTCTGTTCACTATCTCCCCTCCTACATAAAAAAACCCTGCTGTAAAAGTGCTTACAAGTAGATGTATGCATTTACAACAGGGTGGTCCCTTTATATATTTTGTTTGATTTAATTATATCAATACTTTTGCATAATTATCAATATCACTTCGTCCAATTTAACGGTTTAGGAGAGGAAATTGAAGAAATTTGGCCGTTAATTAGTAATCCATACTGCCCGTATCCTTCTGCGTCTATTATCCACGCGACTTTGGAGGCCAAAGTGAGAGAAGATTTGTGATCGTGCAGTGGAATTGGGGACTTATATACTTTTGAAGTCCAGCCTTTTACTGCATTTTCAAGGCTTTTTGGATGTAGCAATGGTTTTTTGCACAAATTGACTATCCAGCAACCGTAAGTACCACAAGAAGATACATACCATCTAGCGTCTTCTCTTTGAGCTGGAAAGTCAGGCTTATTTGGATATGTGTACTTTTCCTTTTGTACCGGCTTTCCGATTAATTCATGAAACACATTCGGATCGTCCAATAAATAATCAGCTTCTTCTTCTATTAGTGAGAATTTAAAGCCAATATGATTATTGTTTAGCGGGGGAGAGGCCATTATATCTCTAGATAAGAAAAAGCCGCACCTGGCTGCCTCGTAAGAACTATCGACATTTACGTTTTGACTGATCGAACAAGTTTCTGTAAGTTCATCAAATAGGTCACACGATGTCCGGCATGTTACCGCTGCAGGATTTACTTGCTTTTTACTATTATCTATTACAAGTTTTAACATGGCATTCACCCTTTTCCTAATAGCTTGTTATACAGCACCTAATACAATTGGAGAAATAAACGTCAATAAGGTTAATCCGCCAGCAAAGACCCACATTCTTTTGCTCCACCTGCCGAATTCAGGATGTTTTATCAAGTGATAAAATAGATAAAATACTAATCCAATTGATATCATCCAATCAACAGTAGAGTGACTGGCAGCAGAGATTAACTGAATAAAATCACTTGCGAGTAGTGTAACATTTTCACTATTTGTTGTAAATAATAATAGTATTAAAATTCTAATGAAAAAGAAAGTGATTGGAACCCAGATTAAAAGTCCGGTGGATCCTTTCATCACCTGGCCAGTCTTAGTAACAATTGAGTAACCTAGCCTAACCACTCCAAATAGAAACATTATTGTAAATATGGCAGAGAACAAAAAGGATATTTTTGGTGCAGTATTATTTAGATTTGTAGACCAAACATTGAGCTGTTCATTTAATGTGATACCGTTACCCTGCTGCAACGGACTTGCGCTTGCAGCAGAGGGTATCAAAATCACTAAAGCTAAGAGTAGTAATAGGTAACGAAATTTTAAGACCATCTTCTTTTCCCTTTTCCATCAAAGCGGAAGCAAAGGCCCGTTTCAAAAGTTGCTGTACTAATTCGGCCATTAATGATTGGAAGGTCCACTAAGTGCTTGTACCTTCCTTGATTGTAATCCAGCACTTGAGAAAGAGAAGATAGCCATTGACCAAGAACCTGTGTGTTAACAGTTTGCTCATTGCTTAAAATGGTATTAACCTTTTTACCATCCAAGTTCAACTTAAATCGAATATTGCTTAATCGGTAATTATGCCATCCAAATTCAATCTGGGTAAGAAACGCTCTAAATGGAATTAGTTTCTTAAACAGTGGCGTAACATAACTTAGTATTCTATGATTATCTTGAACTTCACTTGGAAGAGCTGTATGTAATTCTAAATCAATACTATTATGTTCAAAGGATCCATCTGGGTTAACTGCTATAGAAGCATCCAGGTTTACATTTAAATGGTTACTTAGTGGGGTCAACCAGGCCAAATCTACATAGGTTAGGTTATCTTCAATTGATTCATAATATTCTTCTGTTTGAGGTATTCCTTCTACCCCCATCGCATTGATGTATAACTCCCCTTTGACAAACCTGAAATTGATATGCAGTTTATTTAGTCCAATTTGTTTTTTCTTAATTTCTTGCTTTATTTCTAAAATTTGCTTTTCGCCTAACCTTTGAATTATCATAGGATAAATCTCCTCTCATTTATTGTAGCTAAGCCTTAATTTAAAATCCTTTATAAATCTCCATATATTCTCAATCTCTATATTTTGGATAAAAAAAGCTGTTAATGAAAACATTTCCAGGTAAAACTAAAACTGCCATTATTATATTACAATAGACTCATCCTCTCTGTCGAAAAGTGTCGAAAATCTGATTATCTTATCTAAAAATGTAAAATATGAGGGTCTTTATTACCAAAAGAATTATTCTTTTGGTCCAAACCAAGGTTTTGCACCCGGGCTTGGACCAAAAGGCGACTAAAGTCGCTCTTTTGAAATTCTTTACATTGCTAGTGCTCTATCGTATTGAATAAGATGCTCTTCATCTGGAATCATGTATTCCTCTGACACAGATGCTTCAACTCTTACTAGGTTTTGTACACTGATTTCCTTACCAGCCCTTACTACATCTAGAATGAGAATATCCCCATTGCCTATTTTTTTTGCTTTTTCCCCCACATTTACCCATAGCCTTTTTCCATCTGAAATATGGATATAGTTTTCTTCTATACCAACTACAGAAACTACCCATTGTTGAGCACCTTCTAAGCAGTCCATAATTTTTGCAGAGGCAAATGATTCAAAACCATTTTGAGAGGGTGTTGTCTGTTCAATCATTAAGTCATTCATATGAATACAATCTTCATCCTGGTCATCATCCTCTATCCATTCAGAAACGAAAATTTCTTCTTGATCCGATTCTTGGCGGAGACCATCTAATAGTAATTCACCAGTTTTATAACTGTGGTGATAAATATCACCTTCTTCAGCAGCTGTTATCTCTTTTTCAATCTGCATAAATAATTCTTCTGATTCCTCATTTAGTGCTGATTTTAAAATTAATGGTTCCTCTTCCGCATTCACTCTATGCTTCGCAGCACTTATAGGAATAACTTCTGCAAAGTTTGTACAATCCTCGCCAGAATATGAATAGTCATCATCCACGGGGTAATGTAAAACTTTAATTTCCTCTACCCGTACATAAAAATAACTTTCAAGAAACCAATAAAAATAAACAGCCCAATCCCAAGTTATTAAAATTGTCATAACTGTCTCCTCCTAAAAAAGTTCAAACGCGAGTTGCCCGCTTACCGCTGCTGTTCGCTTCTTCTTTGTTTTTGTAGTCGTATCAACTTCAACTTCGAATATCGATATTTGCTCAGCTGTTTCTGCAAATTTTGCTCTTTCATATTCCGTTAAGTAAGCCACGATTTCCCCATCTTGAATACAATCGAATCCAAAAGCTTTTACTAAATCTACTTCCAGGATTTGATTGGTAAACATAAACCCATTGACCTTTCCATCTGCAATATGGCTTGTAATGGTTGCCGCTTTCCGGATAAGGACGTTTTTAGAGGAATCCGCGGAAACTTGCTGATTAACCCAGGCAATAAATTGTTCTTTTGGTGAGTTGCCCATTTTCTTTTTCTTTCCGATACTTGCTAAGATTTCTCTTGCACGATCAGAAGCTTCTGCCGTCCATTCCTCGGTAGATCCCTTAAGCACTTTTCCTTTTTTAATGGACTCAATCAGCATGGACTGCAGGTCTCCTTCATCTCCCAACATTGCATTAAGCCCATCTGAACTTACTTCTCCGTTTATGGCACCGGCAGCTTTATTCTTCTGAGCTATCAAGGTAGCCATTTGTTCTTGGAAAGTTTCTTTATAGGCTAAGTAATAAAGACGACACTCTTCCGTTTGTCCGATCCGCCATGCTCTTCTAGCAGCTTGATTAATCGTGAATAAGCTCCAACTAAATTGGTAGAAAATGAGGGTAGGTGTACATAATAGGTCAAGACCTACCTGTACAAGCTCCTGTGACACAATACAAACATCGTATCCCTCTTTTTCTATCTTCTTTTTTAGCCATTCACTACGCTTATTTGTGGCCGTGGTAGAAGTGTCTAAGATACAAACCTTTGCTCCAACCTGCTCAAGAATGTGTTGTAAACGCGGCCTTACATCTCTGCCTTCTACACTGGAACCTGTATCTCGAACATAGACAATACTTTTCCTGCCTTCCTCTATCTCACCCTTAATGATTTCCTGGAGCTTCTTTTCCTTGTTAAGTATTCGCTCTTTAGGAAATTCATCTGGGCTCCAAATTAAATCTCGGTCCCCATCTTCTGTTTTGATAGAGAATGGGGGATAGGTGAAAGGGTTATCTGGATATGCGATGCCTGTTTGAGTCAATGGAAGATAAAGCTTATGCCCGTCATCTCGTCCATCGATAGCTGATTCAAATGTAGATACCATGTTGTTATAATGCTCCTTTAAATCCTCGTTTAAATCTACAAGAATTGTAGGAACATTGATCAACTCCACAGGGTCTGGCCATACATCTGTTAAGCGGACAAGCACACTGTTTTGGACAAGAAACTTTGAGAACACAAATGGTGATATACCGGGAAGAACCTTTTCTGTTCTCCTGGTGCCTCCTCGCGATTGCTTGTTGCTGTACTCGCCTTTATCGTCCTGATTGTAAATAGTCGTTTCAATGTTTCCATACTCTTCATTCCACTTCCGAACTTCATTGAAAGCGTATCCGTTCTCAACCATAAGGTGTGGGAATAAGCGCCAAAGTGTATAGTAGATATCCTCGGCCTTGCCTCCAAAAAGGGTTCCTGTACCACCTATAAGCTTCTTTGAAGCAGCTGCAAGGCTCCCTAGTGAATTTCCCTGGGCTGACATGCCAGATTTCAGCATATGGATTTCATCACAGATAGTAATATCAAAAAACCATCTCATTTTCCTTCGGATGTATTCAATAGAAGCGATTCTCCTTGGATTCCCGACTTTCTTAGGAATCTCAGGTTGAGAGAGCTGAATTTGTTGGACCAAAGGCTGATTCTGCTTTAAAGCATGTTTAATCTGCCTTTCGTACTTAAACCAGTCTTTTATTGATTGGTATCTAGTAGGTACCTTCTTGGTCCATAAACTTTCACCGCATTCAGAACAAAAAGCATTGGCTGGATTTTTTGAATTGTGAAGTCGCCTGCTTGTTCCAAATTCATCTTCATCCATCGTCCGTTTATTCTGAACCTCTTCTTCCTCTCCATCCTCATTGGTTTCCACTGCAGTAGATTCAATAACCTGGTGTGCATTACCGCAGCTTGGACAATAGTATCCAAAACGATATGGTAAGGAGTTTGACTCACTTTGAAGTACCGTTTTCTTATAATCAAAACGAACTGCAGGAACCATCGCACAATCGCCCCTCATTGTTGTAAAGGAAATGACAAAGAATGTTGGTTTCAATGGCTTAGGCCTTCCTTGACTGGTCCATTTACGATGAAACTCAATGAGTTGCTCTGTCCGTTCAATAACTCTTACATCAGCATGAGGTAAAATTTCTTTTATTTCCTCCGGCCATTTTTTTGTTAGGCTTGGGGGACACATTAGACAAGCAAAATACCCTTTTTTATTTGACATAGCAGCAACTACATCAGGAATTGCTGTCATCATGGTTGATTTACCCGTGCTCATTTCACCTTGTATTAAAGCTACCTTCTGCTTTTTCAAAACTTTAGCGATAGCGGTAGTTACATGAGATTGGACAGGAAAAAGTTCCCGCTTATAAATTGAGATTTGCGGGTGTATAGCGTCTGTCATTGGGTCATGGCCTGGAGTAACTTTATTGCTTACCTTTGTGACCATATCATCCATGAAGGTTGTCATATACTGTGTCAAATCTTCTATGGATTCCACTGCCTGACCAGTTCCTGTCTTAGGAAACTTCAGCATCCCACTTGAAATCATTCCAGAAATAATATCATCCGCTTCCTGCTCTCCAGTTTCCTCACTAAAATTCAGTTTATAGATGGAAAATCCGTCAGGAAAAAGGGCGGAATCATAATAAAATTTGAATTCCTCAATACAACCTCTTCTTAAGAACTCATTTAGAATAATATCTTTCCATTCAGGTAGAATATTAAGCCCATACTTTCCGCCACCTAAAATTTGTCGTAGCCCTTCTCCAGGATCTGCATCGAACGAAAGAATATAATCCCCGTTTCCAAGCAGGTCATCATGAACAATTGCGACCGCTTTTCGGTTTTGATTAATGGTGATTGGGAACTTTGAGTACTTCCCTTTATCAGAGTACATACGGAATTCTTGGGAAAATTTATAGTCAGTTAAATCTTTCTTCCCTTGCCCAAAGGACAAACCACCACTCCCGGTATCAACTGCAGCTTTCATAGCCTGTAAAGTAGAATCATTACCAGCAATAATGGTCATGAGTAATTTAGCTCCTTGCCATTCATGCTTTGGTTCCTCTACCGCTAATGCGTAACAAAAAGCACTTTGCCATGCCTGCTCCAGGTAAATTTCAATCATCTTTGGGTTTTCATCTGTCTCAATCACTTTATTTAATTCCATGCTGCTGACTCCCTGCATCAAATTGAATAAGGTATGCCAGCTGGCGATCCCTATCTCAAATGAGGCAGGGATACACCTCCCTATATAGTTTTCTTAATGAACATACTCTTTAAGCTGTTTGTGGATCTTTAAGAGTGATCGATCAATAGCTCCTCCTACTGTATCCTGAAAAGTCGTTTGGATAGATAGAGGGCTCACAAGAGCTTTAAACTTTCCATTGTGGTCACCTTCGTTGATATAGTAGACTTTTATCGAAAAATCTTCATACTCAGTCTCCAATATGAATATCATCCGTATTAATGCTCCCATCTAAAAATTCTTTAAATGCCGTAATAACTTCTTGCCTTGCCTTTTCAATTGAGTCATAACAGCCGGTAGTCAGATTATGAATTACACCATTACTCATATGGATTCTGAACAAGCTTCCGAGAGGCAGGGAATCAACATACTCCACGAAAAACTTCTGGCCGGCGTACTCCTCTAATTGAAAAGAAGAAACCTGGTGCATTGGTTCTGCACTTCCTTTCTCAGAAAAAACTAAGCTGTTTGAAGATTTTTTTCCTCTTTATTCGCTTCCATTAAAGTTCTAAACTCATTTATGATTCGTCCTGAAATATCACAAATCATAGATCCGTAATTTAAAAGAGAATCGGGGTCATGTTTGCTCCATGAGTTAACATATCGGAAGGAATAATCTGATGTGTCTAAGCCGAAGAACGAACAAACAATAAAGGCTGTTCCTTCTGCAACAACTTCCTTCTCCGATGTAGAAGACTTAGTATCATATCGATGCACCTTTGAATGCACCAATTCATGTACTAATGTCTTGCATTTATGATTAACACTTAAAGTGTCACTAACGACGATTTCATGGTTTGCTCGGCTATAGTAACCATTGGCTCCTTGCGCGTCTCCATATGTGATTGGACAATTATCTTTTTCAGCAATCTGTTCAGCATATTCAATAATCTCTCTAGCTGCCTGAGAATCGCCTTCAAGCTTTATAATCACCTTATCAATAGGAAGCGGATCGCCTTCCGTCTGTTCAAGCGCGAAAACTGGAACAGTTATGAAACCACCTAGCTGTGTTTCACCGGTTTCATTGCCATGTTCATCTTTCACCTTTATGAATTTCGGCTTGAAGATTCTAATGGCTTTAGAACCTAGTTTGATATTGCGGCCTAACTCATTCCAACGTTTGAAGCTCGCTATATAGCTGGCATTTGGAAATTGAGTTTTAGCAACCATAATGTTTTTAAAAGAGTAATTCGGCATCAGTGCTTTCATTTCTAAAAGAGCTTTGAATTCTTCTGGAGAATATTCAAAGTTTCTTACACCTTCATCCAGGACAGAAACAAGTTCTTTTACTCTTTCTTCAACGCTTGGACCTCCTTTGCTCCATCTCTTGCTCTTACCTTGACGATTTGCCATGTACAACAGCCCCTATCTTTTAGTGTGTATATATAAAAAAGAGAATAGGAAACCCATTCTCTTTGAATACGACCATCTTCAATTGCTTTGAAACACAAAAAAGCCATTGAAGTTTCTGAAAAAATAGCAATAAAAAAGCTATTTATCCATCAACCGCAAAGGCTGCTAATGATTAAAAATACCCGCTAATCCTCATAGGATTGCCATAAAATGAAAAAATGAAATGAATATATTGGTATTATATCCTTTGTTTTCTATTTAGACAAGAATGATAAGTGACTCATCTCAAATTATTCCACAATACTACCTATCAAGGAATGACACCTACCCATCATAAGATGACAGGCGGACCCATCATGAAATGACCCCCACCCGTCAGGAAATGACGGGCTACGCCTATCAGGAAATGACGGGCGGACTTATCCACAAGAAATCTTTATTTTGTTAATAAAACTGCCTGTCAGGAGATGACACCCTAGCCCGTCAAGAAATGATAGGCGGATTTTCCGGGCGTCATTTCCTGACCCACCCCCCCATCATAAGATGATGCCGAATAATATAAATCTTTAAAAAGACTTTAATAAATATATTTATATAAAAAAAGAGTAGAGGAAATCATCCCTCTACTCTTCAATAGAAATAATTTTGATATCTAAGAAATTAATATTTAAATCATTCAACGCCTGTGTAATTAAATCTATATGTCTATCATTAATCCAGCTAGCCGCAAATTTATTTTGTGCATAGAGTGTAATCACGGATTCACGGTTTTTAAATAAAGAATCTTTAAACCAGGTATCGAAAGATGGTTTTGAAATTTTAGCTTGTATGTATTCCAATACCTGTTTTGTAAGATTCAAGTCATCAGTGGTCATTGATTCTTTGATATCTAGTTTATATTTTTGTGCCGCGGCATTTCTCTTTCTTACCGGTTTATGGAACGTTTCTCCCTGTTCAATAAAGTCCTCAAAAATCCCTTCATAATTAACGACATTCCCAAGGTTGTCTGGGCTATAAACAGACATATACTTTTCCATAAAGTCATCATGCCTTCTCTTTAGTTCCTCTGGAAGCTCTTCATACAGTTCCTTCGGAAGAAATGGCACCCTTCTTCTCACTTTATAAATTGGAGTTTCATCCATATTTTTTTTCTTCTCATCTGCAGACATGCAGTTAAATCTGAAAACAAATCCGTATTTTTCTAACAGACTTAACCTGCTTTTAACAGTATTTACAGAACCAAAAGAACATTGAAGCTGCAGAGTCTTTAATGCTGGCCAGCAATAGTCTTTCTCAATACAATAGCTTTTAAGTGTGATAAACAGTGCTAAACCATCAGCTTTAAGAAAGTGCTGCCAAAAATGAATAAGGTAGTTATGTATGATTGTAAAATTCCGATCTTCGAATTCAATGTTTTGACCATAACCATCTAAGCTAAATTCTTTAACCTTCTCTTCATTAAAAAGGATTTTATTAACTACAGGGTCATGATAAAAGAATTCTTTAAATTGACCTGTTTTGTCTATTAACCACCTGGACTTTTCTATTTTAAGATCTTCTTTGACAGGACGGTAATAGATAAGGGGATAATTTTCACCCTTTAGATTAGGACGAGCATCTTTCAAAATTAAGACCTCCAAATCATTTACCCTTAAGGCTCTGAACGGAGATTCCTTCTTGAAATAAGTAATTCAAACTGTTAAAATATGAATTAAATTATCAAGTATCAGAAATCCCGCCTATTGAATTTCATTTAATCTTTCAGCGGCCAAACTGGAAGAGATTAAATGAAAGCCTCTGGTGGGTTTTTTTTGCCATTTTATAGTGAATTAACACTATTATGTCTATAGATGCTATATTTTCTATCATAACAAAACTAGACAGGTAATTCTAATATACTTTGGCCTTTTAACCAGATAAATGTTGAATAGACGACAAAAAGCCCCCTACAAAGAAACCGAAGGTATTTCGGCTTGTTTGATAGGGGGCTTCCCTTTTGGTTATCCGGTTGTTGTACCTAAATTAAAACATGACTAGTGGAAATATTCAACACCTAGGGAAGATATTGTTAAGTTTCTATTTAAGGCGGACTCCCGAGGTAAGTAACCTAGTAGAAGATTCTATTATTTCTTTTAGCTTGTTATATTCTTTTTCGATTTTGTCTTTCTCTGCTGATAGTTTTTGGTTTTCCTCTTTCAAAAATAAAAATTGTTTTTTAAGATTATCAACTTGGTTATGTGGTTCCACTTCTTCAAAAGCTTTCTTATACAATAGTTCAATATTATTGAGAAGTATTTGAAGCTCTATAATATCTTTATATGGTGATTGCTCCTTACTAACAATCTGTCCTATTGTCTTTGTATTATTTTCTGCCTGGGTTGGAGCTAGCTCTTTCCTTTGGGTTTTCGCTTGTAAAATCTCCTCTTTATATTGTCTTCTAACACAAGCATTCCACCTAAAGCCACAGGCAGAAGCGGTTCTTGATAGTTGTTTACCTACCTCTTCAAATGCCTTTAATTGTGTTCCCCCAGTTCGAATATTAGAAAGTACTACATTTGCTAATAACTCATCCTCTTCCCCTGTCCAAGCATCTTGTCTTGTTTTAGTCACGGCCCTTCCCTCCCAAAATTTTTATATAAATATAAATATGAATGGATTTACAAATGTAGAAGGCGATATAGCATGAATTAAAACTAAAAACATCATTAGGTTAAAAATTCAAACGATAGGCTGGTTCCATATGTATAATTAAGAATATACGTAATAGGTTATAGGGGATGATGTTTTGAAAACAAAAGATTATTTTTTCGATCTCTTTAAGACTACTAAAGCAAGAGAGTTGGCAAGAGAAGTTGATGAGTATCTATATAGTAAAAGTGCATATAGGGAGGAAGTTGAGGATTATCATGATCGCTATAAGCAAGGCGAACGAACGGATTGTATAGGTTATATTAGTAAAAAAGGCTCCTTTAAATTTTTGTCTTTAACCGCTGCAAGACATGTATGTCTGGTTCTACACCTGGGTAAAAAGCTTCATACCCAATCTGCAATCTCTATGCAGCACGAGATTGATGAATTATTGCAGAGGAAATACCAAGATACAGATGGTACAAAGCTTACTCCTGGGGAGGCTTATATACGATTAGAATGGGTTGATAATTTGGAGGAGATAATTCCTTTCATTGATAAAGCCTATGAATTAAGGTTGTTAAAGTAAACTGACGATTAAAAGAGTATGTTTTGGGAAATTAGTCAAAACATACTCTAACATTCTAGTATTAGTGAAAAATTGTCTTATGTATTTTACTTACTATTTTCTAATTTACTTTTTTCTTTTGGTTTAGAAGCAATAATTATTTTCCCATCATGTGTTATAGTACCGGAACATCCATACACGGTTCTAGCGCCACCTGTTGTAGTTATAGTTCCAGAAACACATGCACGATACTGGCCAGCTTTATTTGGTACCCATGTACGCTCATTTTCTTCTGTTTTACCTAATCCGCCAGAGTAACTGAATAGATGAGAAGCATATTGGTCCCAGGTTAAATCAAGCCAACTCGTTCTATAATTAAGTTTCATAGTCAAATATACCTATGTAATAGTATCCGTATCACCATAATTCCATTGAGCTAAAAGTGAGCCTCCAGACAGTTTTTTTAGAGTTACATAGAATTCGGTGGTCCCATATGGAGTAATAACATTATCTTCTTTTTTATTGTTATCAATTTCTTCAACAATCGAAAAGGGTTCAGTACCATTTAATAGAGACTCATCAACTGTAATGTCTATTGAATTACCTTTACTTTCTGAAGATTGGGCATAGACATTATTTAGTGGTGTTGCCAATGAAAAAGCAATAGTTAAGACAACAATAAACGAAATTAATTTTTTCATAGAAACATCTCCCTTAATAAATTTATTAACAAGATAAATTGTAACATTTTTACATTGGTAAAATATACATATTTTTTTATAATATGGATTTTTTGTATTTTCAAATCCGATAGTTCGTTTTTTTTGACGACTATCAGTAGGGATTCCATAACGTAGGCAAATTAACCCGAATAATAAATAGAAGAAGGAAGTAAATGTCCCAAAGATGAATTATTAAAAGACGTGATATGATTTAGGAAAATATAAGGCATTATTAGGGGGTTAAATAAATGAGTAAAACAGTAACTTTTGCATTTAGTAGTACAGAATATGAAGATATTGAAGCGAAAGAGACCTTCACTTTTGAAAAATTAGGTATAGAAGAGGATATGGATGATAAAGCATTAAAAAAGGTAATAGATGATATATTTCATGCATGGGTTTGGGACAAACTTAATATATCTCATAGTATTGTTATCAACGAGGACAAACAAGCATAGTAGGTACAAAGGGTATTTTTGTAGGTGGATTCAGCTACCCATTTGTATATAAAAAATAATTGTAATAACTTCTGCTGATAATTCTGAATTTAAATTTGCTCTCCTAATAAATTAGGAGAGCAAAAGTTCAAGCTGACCACAATTACTAACACTGTAGCTCTGAACATGCTTCTTTAATGTTTCAGTA
Organism: Cytobacillus sp. EB106-05-05-XG126; assembly: GCF_058791715.1. Lineage (NCBI taxonomy): Bacteria > Bacillati > Bacillota > Bacilli > Caryophanales > Bacillaceae > Cytobacillus > Cytobacillus sp. EB106-05-05-XG126. The sequence goes on from NZ_JBYTDU010000017.1 coordinate 19,662, forward strand.
GCAGTTGCTGCTTTAGTTTTAACCTTCATAAAAGTATATGCTAACCGATTTGCTATAGCTTTAATAACCCTTCCATCAATACTTTGACCAAGCATTTCATACTTTCTTATTTTTTGTATATTTTCCGTGAAACTAAAACGCTCCGGAATCCCCATTATTCTCTTTATTTCATCAATTGAAAAAAATCGGAAATTCTCACCATTGTCACTTAAAACATGACTATTTGAAGCACACTGACTTGTATACCGTTTCGGAATGCATTGTATCCTTTCTGCATCCTTATCAACAAAAGTTAGATCCAAGCTTCTATCCTTCCAGGCTTCACGACTGTTAAAAGAATCCATAAATTTTCTTACACTCTTCCATTCATGCTGCACACTTGAGCGGTCAAGAAAATCTTTTAATTTTTTCCTTCTGAGTTTAGGAGCAGCTGGGAAGTCAAATGACAGGAATCTCTTTTCATCTTTAAATGCTACAGCATACGTCCTTTTCCTTGTGGCAAGGGATCCAAAATCCCATGCTTCCAGTTCTTTTTGACCCCAGAATGGATAATCATCCTTTAATAGGTTTTTTAGCGATTCCCAGGCATTACTTTTATAGTATTGAGGAACATTTTCAAAGAATAAAACTTCAGCTTTTGAGGATTGAATGATCTTTGCAGTTGCAAGGACTAAATCATTCATTACATTACCCTCTTGGAAGCCTAAACTACTATGTTCGCTGCATGGCGCTGTAATGAATGCCATATCAACTTCTGCTATATCTTGACAATCACGAAGATCACCACAGAAAACCGTCGAATTAGGAAAATTATGAAGTAATACTTCAGCCGAATCATCCTCTAATTCTATTTCTTGAACAGGGGTAAAGTAACCTGTATCTTCCAAAACGCTAGTTCCCACACCTGCTCCAGCACATATAGATAATAATTTGATCCGCTCGTTTCTCGGAGTTGGTATTGTGCTGTTTTCAAATAACTTATATTCAAGGGGACGTATAATTACCTGTCCTTTATTGCCTTGTTTATAAACATTAACTTCTATTTTTTGATTAATATCAAGAAAAGAACAATATTTATCTCCGGCAGTATCAACTAGAGGCCGTTCTTTTCCGCTTATCTTGCTCTTTCTACAAGCCACATGAACAGTATGAACATCTTCTCCATCTTCAAACGGAAAATTTTGCAATACTACCTCTTCAGTTAACTCATTTATTTTAATATACACTTCACCTTTCACCTTAAAACCGGCAGCTTCACATACAAGATGTTGAAGGAAAAGTCGAGGTTTCTCTGGCTTCCCTTTTTTTGATACGGTATATACTTTCTTTAACTTTAAATTCATTTGTTATCCCTCCAGTTTAAATTATCCCTGTAATAAAAAAGCAAGGTTCCAACAAAAGAACCTTGCCTTTATTCCTGTATTTAGATGATAGAGTCCATATCCTCTTGATAAAAAACTCTACGTTTTTCAGAATAATAACCAGGGTTTAATTTTTCCAATGCATCTCCATATGGTTCAATAACGTACAAAGGAGATACCTTAATTTCTGACTTAACTATACTATCCATAGAGTTTATAAATTTCTGTTTGGTTTGGGGTATAGGTAAGTTGGCAGCGGCCTCAATAGTTTCCTCAATCACTTGAGAGTTATAGATATCTGACCAGTAAATATCTATTAATTCTTTTACAACTTTTCCTGTGTTAGAAGGTAATTGGTTAGCACTATTTTTTAACATAATTTTTCCCCCTAATTTAAAGATTACTTACTTGGAGGCTTTACGATATTCTTCCTCCATGATCGGATCATCAAGTACATAGCCATTAAATATGATTTTTAATGCATCTTCACATGAATGATTCCTATTGATTGTCATATCTTTATACACTAATTTTAGTAGTGCATCCTTTGCTACGAGCTTCTTCATTTGCTCTTCCATGAATACTATTTCGTTATGGGTATCCATATTCTTTCCTCCCAAAAAAAAGGTTGATCTTTAGGTTCAGTCTTTCAGAAGGTTTTTGGTTCAGTGTCTCTAAACGAGCTTCAAAATTTTCCCCTGAGGCGTGATTACCTTAACGCTGACTTCACGTCGCGTACGAATTTTTGTAATCGTCGTTACACTGCCATTATCGTGCACTTTCTTTTCCTCATTCGGAATTTTTTTCACAAGCTCTAGCCCCTGTACAAGGTGATAATTATCTCCCTCTCCAATTTCTCCATTAACGGCTCCAGAGGCTAGTAGGAGAGCCAGTTGGCCAACATTTAAGGGTAGAATAGGGTTACCGCCAATCTCTAGCTGGCGTGGTTTAGAACGGTTTTTAAAGGCCTGAAACCCTTTACTGTTTCGAATCCCTTCAACAAAATCTGATTTATTTGCTAACTTGGTATAGAATGTCCTTAATTTTTCTACTCCTGCAGGAACACTCCACTTTTTATTGGCAGCAACGAAGCGGTCTACCGGTGTAACATTTTCCATCACAAATTCATCAGATTCCATTTGAATAAGGAAGTCAAACAGCTTTTGATTAAATTCCTTATGCTTACCTGTCTTTTTATTACCGATAAATATACATTGACGGAAATCATCATAATCATCATCCGAAAATCTCATCATGCCTACATTATAAAAATGTGTGGCCAAAAACCTAGCGATCCGCTTATCGGAATAACGATAAGAAGGAATCACATACATTATGAGACCTTGTTCCTTAAGATATTTGGTGTTTCTGTAAAGCTCAGTCCACTCTTTTCTGTCAGCTGATTCATCATCTATCCCTTTCATTGTGAAATCGTATGGGGGATTTAAGTATAAAAATGATACAGCTTCATTTTGATAGCGATAGGTAAGGTTTTGATCCTATCTCCACCTTTTCCCCCGCTCCACACCGTACGTGAGATTTTCACCTCATACGGCGTTCCACCTAGTTTAGAATCTAATTGGTTTTAGATTACAAGCCTTGCGATATTGGTTAACTTTCTGAATTTGCCTTGCCTTCAGATTTAGTAACATAAGGTATCGCCCAATAGTGTCTTCGTCAGAAGCGTGAATCAGTCTATGCACGTTTTTATGGATGATCCTCAGATTGTCTAAGGAATCATTACCTCCTTCTTTTCTAGGGGTAAGATGGTGACAATGAACATCATCCGCATACAAAAATTCTCCTGTAATATCACAACAACCCATTTGCATTGAATAACGTGATAGACGGTTGTCTAGGTATTCTGCGGTACCCTCAGGGATATGGGATTTCATCAATTTAAGAATTTCACCCATGATTTCGGGTTTCAATTTCTTAGAAATTAGCAATCTCCCTTTTTCCGTGAATGGTGTTAGTTCCTGTGAGAAATTCAGGTTTGTTTTGGTCTTAATAGCTTGCATAGGATAAAGGTAGATACCGTTTATTACCCATGCTCTGTATCTGGACCAGCCATAGAATTTTTTGTATGTTGGTGGTGCATTACTTGTATAAACCCGCTTTCCAACTTTTGAGAACCTATTGTATATCAGTCGGGATAATCTGTGGGACAGGTCGGTAAAGTCGTTACTAACATGAGTCGCATATTTAAAGTAGTTATGGATTCCTAAAATGAAGCTGTTCCAATTCATAAGGTTTTCTCGGGAAGGGTTTTTGCGAATATTCAAGATATGCTTTCTGGCACGTCTCAAAATTTGCTCCTTCTTTTCACTCTTTATATTACTTTTTGAAAAGTAACTGCTAGTAATTCCGTCAGTTCCTGGAGTTTTAGACCCTGAATTTGACTTGATAGTTCTATATGCTAAAAGGATGTTGTCTCGACTGGTAATTATCTCGTAAAGTTTATTAAACTTTTCACCGTTCTTACTTTTCTCATATAACTCAGAAAAGGTCGGTGTTAGTCCGTAATACTCCCACTGTCGCAATCTCGTCTGCACTGTGGCAACTCCACCTTTCTTTGAGTTGTCCCCACATTCATACTCGACCGATGCAGTTCATCTATTAAACCAGTTTTTAGTTCTATCCTAGACTTAGGCCTATCCCTCCACTATGTTTCCATAGTTTCATAGGTACTGTGGCCCTCCTTTCACGACAACGAATGCATTTCGATACAAGGTATCTTATAGCAACCTTCCCAGTAGTGACTGTTATATAGAAGTTTGTCGCTTACGACGTTCCGAATTAATTAGCTATACATATAAACTTAGGTGCTGACTCTGAGCCTGTGAGCTTAATATCCTCATAGTTGGATATATCGGTTTTCATAGTCATCTGCTTACTAGCCGACACTCACCTCGCTGTTGCGAGCAGAATACTTTCGCATTCCTATCATATAGACCCGTTCATTCGCCAGTTCGTCAGTTCTTTTTGGAACATTCTCACCATATTTATTTTGTAGCCCCCCGACTTATCATCATCCATATTCGAAGAACTTAGGTTGACTTCAGCCGACTTCGCCTGGCTTCAAACATCTCTGATTCACTATTAGTAGATGCTTGCAGGAGTCTTAGGGAAAGAGTTTCAGCTCAACATGAAGGCTTTCATTCCTCTTTATCATTAATTCAGTTGTAACTATTCCTATTACGAATAGCCCCTTCTTTTCCTAGATTTTTTCTCTAGTTATAGAAGAACGCCTCGCACAATGACCATAGATTCAATAGGTGCATTAATTGTATGGTCTAATACAGATTTTGCTTTATCCGCTCTTCCCTTATCCAACTCCACACCGTATGTAGTAATCCTACAATCCTCTTTCTGAAAGGCAGCTGATAGTTGTTTAAGGATTTCACCTTCACCGCATGTGGGATCTAGCCACACTCCGCTCCCTTCAACTTCTAATAACTGAGGGAAATACTCACCTTGTCGTTCAGGAGTGGCAAAGAAGCCAGCCCTAATTTTATTTCCTACATGACTCATTTAATAATCCTCCTAGAATATTATTCTTAGTATCTGTCCAAGTCCGAAATCCAGCCTTTTCGTAAAAGTCCTGATAAGGATCGCGAAAAGTATCTAAGTATTCTATAAGCTCATTGAGTTGGTCCCTTGATACCTCACCTTTTTTGTAATGATTCCGTAGGTGGGTCAAAGCAACCACTTTGAACATCTTATCTTTCTCTGCAAACGCACTTTGAATCGCGAAGTAAGCTAAAAAGGGAATGTACTCCTTGGCCTTTTTAAAAAACGGTTCGGTCACTGCTGAATCGAGATAACAATCTGGCAGATTCAAAAGAATTCCTCCTTCATAATTAAAAAGAAAGGGAAACACAAAACCCTTTCTTCATTTTGGAGATCTATTAATTTTCAATCCGAAGCCCTAAGATTGAACAAATGGCTTTTAAGGAGTCAGACTCCGTGATATCCATTTCTTCGAGTTTAGTAAGCTCCTGATCCTCCAAAATTTCATAAGTATCAGTATGGAGGTAAATTTCTAAATAACCTTCATCTTCCGATTCCTGAAACATAGGAAGAAATCCAAACTTTTCTCCAAAACTTACTTCTAGGTATTCTCGTATCTCCTCAGCACTAGCAGAAAATATATTAGACTCATCTAGTACACGATATTTTTTCATTCTATGCCTCCAAATTCTTTCTTAAAAAGGAAAAGCGCTCATTCACAAAGGAACGAACGCTTTATTCTCTCCAATCTTAAAATGGCCATTCCTCATGGGTTTCAACGCTACCAGGGAACGGGTCGTCATCATGGGATTGGTTATATTGATGATGATCTCCATTACTATTTTCATTGATACTTTTCTTTGTATCGAGAAAACGTACATCTTCTGCTACAACTTCCATAGTATAAATCTTCTTATTGTCTTTCATATAAGATCCAGTACGAATAGAAGCAGTAACACTAACTAAACTACCCTTGTCCAGGTATTTATAACAATTGTTAGCAGTCTTTTTAAACGTTTTTATCTGAATAAAATCAGCTTCACGTTCACCGTTTTGGTTTGTATAATTACGATTAACAGCTAATGTGAATAGGCAAACTTTCTGTTCATCACCTTTAATAATAGGCTTTTTTGTAAGTCGCCCCACTAGGTTAAGGCTATTCATTAACAATACCCCTTTTCTTTTAATGAAGTAAAATTACCGTGATGACCAATAATAATGTGATCTAATAAATCGATCCCCACTAGCTTCCCTGCCTCAGATAATCTTTTGGTGACTTCGATATCTTCCCTTGAAGGATACGGGTCTCCGCTGGGATGGTTATGACCAGCTATTATTGATGCTGCGCTGAGTTTTACTGCCTCACGAAAGATTTCTCTAGGGTGTACGATACTTGCATTTAAAGAGCCTTTAAATATTGTCTTACGCCCAATAACCACATTTTTTGAGTTAAGAAAAAGCACCTCAAAATGTTCTTGATCTAGTGTAGACATATCAGCCATATATTTAGCAGCGTCTTCTGGACTTCTGACAATATAGCATTCCTCAAACTTAAATTTGTTGAGTAGACCAGCAAGTCCAATACAGGCAATAATTCGATCCGCAGTTGTTTCGCCAATACCTTCATATTGGAGTAACTCTTCTTTAGATAAGGAAGAGAGCCTTTTTACTCCTAATGAAGACAACTGGCCGGTTACAACTGGATTTGCTTTTGGTCCAATTAATACTGCTAACAAATTTTGTAGAGAAGTATTTTCAAAACCATAAAAGCCTAGCTCCTCTTTCGCAATTGCAAAATGATTTTTCAATGTTTCCAACAACCTTTCTTAAAGTCTCTTAAATGCTTTCTTAAACTAATTGCTCTTACTCTTCGATGTCGAAGAAGTACCCTAGAATGGCTTTTTTGGTGCGCTGAATAAAAGAAGGGCTTACCTCATAATTAGTGCTCATATGATAAGTTTTCGCTCCCTTTAATCTCCACATTACTGTTTCCCCAGTTGCATTCTCGACAGCTGCAATAAACAAGAGTACCTCTTGTGTAGCAGACTTCCTATCAATAGACTTTGCTCGAAAATAGTGACGCTCTCCATTTCTAAGAACTATCTCTGCAGAAATGCGATACCTGTCATTTGAGGGTAAAAGCCTGATTTCCTTTCTACAATCCTCAATAACATCTCCTGGTTTTCCTAATAACTGTGACATTGTAACAGCCATTTTCTTTTCCACCTTTCTGGTATATTTTTTATTAAAACGCAAAAAAGCGTCCTCCAGAATGACTCTAATAAACACAGAAAAATGTGTAAAAGAATCGTTCCAAAGAACGCATACGTTTAATAAACATAGCCCGCTAACCAAAGATTGGTTGCTAAAAATAATAAAATAATAAAATGTTACAAATTTATTTTACTATTATTTGGATTTATAGGCAATATTTAATTATATAGCCCATATGATTCTTTTGGCTATTCGATACCGTTGAAATCGTGTTTCCCTACTTCCATTTTATTTAGCGATGATAGTATATCTATAGAAGTAAAAATATAGTCGATATGAAATGGTCTTGCATATTCTTTTCGAAAATAGTGGGTAGGCTGTGACTCATCACCATGCTCTTCGTTATAAAAATGATGGTATGTACTAGTTATACCCTTACTTTTCAATAGATTGACAACATCCGTGTGCGTACCAACCCTCCTGATATGATCAAAGTTCTTATTGCTGTTCCAATCCCCAGCAATAACACAGGGTTCCTTCAACAAAGTGTCATAATATTTTAGGGCTAAATATATTTGACCAATGTAACTTTCAAATTTTGTTTTTGTATTTTGTGACCATACCGCAAAGAGAATAAAATTCCGTTTTCCAGTTACCAACAACGGAATAATATAGCGGAAGTCCTTGTTATATAAAGGATGAAGTTCAATTCTATAATGTGCATTTAATGTAAATATACCAATCCCTTTATTAACTTTCTCACCAAACCAAAGGAATTGATTAACGTCCTGAAGTTTAGTTTGTCCCCATTTTTCCGGAGATTCGGATTCTGGAACAATTAAAATATCTGCATGATATGATTTTAAGTGTTCCAATTTATCTCTAAAACGCATTGCAGCATTCCAAACAATTAGTTTCATTCTGATACTCCTATATAATAATAGTATTTAAGTACTTATATTTTGGGAATCCTGGTTACTTACTTTCGATAAGAACACTTAATTTCCTTTAAGTACCCAAGAGCAAATGTAGAACGATAATAAAGTTTTTACTTTCGCTTTAATAAACAAAAGCCTCACTACATTTGATATGTAATAAGGCTCTAAGAGTTGTTAAAATTGAAGTGATTTAATAGAATATTGTTGTTTAAAAAAATATTAAAGTTGTTTCATTCTTGTACAACTAACGCACCCTATAGTTTAAGTGCAAACCTTCACAATCTAATCCTAATTATTCTCAATTAACTTTTTTTATTGCACAGACTACCACTTCCCTCAAACAAAATTACGTTAATATTCCGAAATCATTCCTTTCTCACTGTATTGTGAGAGGTGAGTAACTTGATTAAAATCCCTAATATTCCAGGTGTCTTGCGAAAAGTTAATATTACTTATACACGCATTTTTTAACTTTGTTTTACCGGAGCCAACTTTCCCATTTGATAACTGCGCCAATATAGCATTAATTACAGCTCCGTGAGCTACGAGTATAACTCTTCTACATTTGTAACTTTGAATGATTTTCTCTAATCCAATCATAACCCGTTTATTTAAGGAATTTCTGTTCTCTTGGTTTGGGTAGTTTTTATCTGGAAATGCAACAGTTCTTTCTTTTACAGTCATTCCTTCTGCATCACCATAGTCTCTCTCTAAAAAATCAGCCATTTCATAGATCGGTATATTAATTAAACTGCTGATTATTTCTGCTGATTGTTTCGCTCTCTGCAAGGGACTTGTAACTATTAAATCCCAATTAGCTGAAGCTAAAAATTTTCCGCATTCCCGCGCTTGATTAATTCCATTACTATTTAAAGGTATATCAGTTCTTCCTTGAAGTTTACCAAATGAGTTCCAATCCGTTTCACCGTGTCTTACCAAGCATATCTCGGTAATCATAATCACCTACTCTCCCCTGTTATTTTAATAAGTTGGAGTTATGTATACATATAAAATAAAATATTATAGCCTACAAAAATAAGAAAAAAAGCAATTCCAACAATCCATAGCTGAAAATAAATTGTCCACTGGAAAACACTTCGATGACTTTTAACTTGATGTACCTCTTTTGCCGCATTTATATTTGTATAAACTAGTCCCAACGAAAATAACAATGCAGAAAAGAACGGAAATAAAATAGGTGTAGCTAAAGGGAGAGTATTAACAAAGAAAAAAAGAGGAAAACCTAACCATACAAACACAGTAAGGAGACTAACAACAAAAATTGCTATAAGCAAAAATAAATCCTTCTTCATAGCTTTTCTATATATTGAAAATACTTCACCCATAGAAACACTCCTTACTTTCCAGTAAAATCCATCTAAATTATACCATATTAATTAGTTTCTATTATTTAACTAAACTACCCATTCTGCACAAAAAGAAAAGCTGCCTAAAATGACAACTCCACTCTTTGACTTATTCAAGTTGGTTCCAAGTTATTGTTTCTACATTTTTTATCTCAACGTCACCAATACTAAATAAATGTGGAATGAAAGGGAACAAACCAAATCTGTTACCTCTTTCATTTTGAATTTTGTAATATTCAAATGTTTCTCTTGGTATTCCTTTAAGTTCATTATAAATTTCAATTTCCATAACTTAATTTCGTCATCCTCTATATCTTCAGCAGGACCTCTGTATTTTTCTTTTGTGTAAAGGTAATAAGCATTGAGTTTCTCAATGGGGATTTTGAAAAAGAGTTGATCCTCTAGATCCCTTGGTACTTCCAAGATATGACTTCCCTTTAGGTGCAAATGCTTTATATTCATTGTTTCTTTCATAGTTATTAAATATAAACTCTTCTTCTTCCCAAACCATAAAATCCTCCTTTTTTATTGCCAAAAAAATTATAATTTACAAGCTTTGCGAATGCCTATTTTCTTTAAATAACCTAGTCCCAGCCCATTTAATTGAACAGTAAATAAGACTATTCTATGCAACCTTTTTTCACTTCCTTAAGTATCAAGAATGGACAACGTTTTTTTCTCAAAGCCTAAATAAAAAAACAGCATCGATACTTTCGATACTGTTTAGTTCTAGTATGAAATCAAATAAAGTCAATCAGTCTTGTTTTATACGCTTTTCTTAGCCAAGATCGTATCAGAAAATGAATTTGCCTCAAAGAATTTACCTCTGACATCCTCTTTAATAAATGTTTTCTCATAAAGCTGATTTGCTTCATTGATCATAAAATCAATGTCTTCACTTTTTGTAGAATCTAATTTAAGTGGTCTGCCGAGAGTAGGAGAAATTCTGCACAAGTTACCTCCTATTAAATAATTTGAGATGTATGTCGCTGATTTTGATTGGACTTGAAAAGCTAGTTCAATGATATTTGTCTTCCATGATAGAAAGCCGCTTTTTTTGGCGATTTCATTATTAACATTATAAATGGAATCTCCAGTCCCTAAAGAAAATACCTTGATTTGATTCAATGGAAATCCGAGCTTTTGTCCTTCTGTTATCCCGACAAGAGATGGATTGTTTGCCCAAAGCCCTCCATCAATTTTGCATTCTCCTTCACCTATTTCAGCTGCAGGAAAAAATGTCGGTGCTGCAGAAGTCGCCAGTGCCACTTCCCACATATACCTTTTTCCATCCAAAATATAGTCCCGATGATGAGGAGTTTTATAAACCTTAGGCTCAGCTTTATGATGTTCAATGGAAGGAATACAAAGCATAGTAAGAGCATCTTCGATTTTTATATCTCCAAATGTCTCTTTCAAAAGCGACAATAGCTGCTTATTGGTGTATTTCGCAGATAAAAAGCTATTGGAAAATTTATTTTTGAAAAAAATCCGCTTACCTTCTTTGATGTATAAATCAGAAATCTCTGATGCGCTTAACCCAGCAGTAAGTCCTAATGCGATTATGCCGCCTGTTGATGTGCCTGTAATTAAATCAAAATATTTATAAATGGGCTCTCCTAATTGCTGTTCAATGCGCCTTAAATATACCACTGGGAGAACCCCCTTCATTCCGCCGCCATCAATTGAAAGGATCCTAAGTTCATTTTCGTGCTTTGTCGGTATATTACCGTTTTTGTGCTGTGTCCAATCCAAATATATCTTCTCCTATTCTGAAAAATTTGGTGTAGGGCTGTGGGGAGCTTCTTTTCCCCACCAAACCCCGTCTTTTATCCACGCTTCATAAAAATACAGCCACTCGCTTGTCCAGGGAATGAGTGTGTCAGCGATTAATGTTTCCCCGTCAAAATTCTTATCGTTGGGATGGTACAAGCATAAAGATTTATCTGAATAACGATGTGGGGCAAAGGAGATGATCTCAGGTTCTAGAATAAATACTTTTGACTGATAAGGATGATACTCAATTTTTACGGTGTAACGTTTTGAATCCTGTGTTGGCTGCAAATAGCCAATCCAATAAATCGCTTTTCCATCTTTTATTAACTGAAAATCTGGAAATTTGCGTTTGATGTGAAAATCCTGCATCCCTAGATTCAAGGACTTAGGGTTTTTTGGTGGCTTTGGCGGCAGTCTCGTCATTTTGTGTCTGTTCCATAAAATCTATGGTCTTTTATCGGTATGCCACTGTCTTTATTTAGTACACCTGTAGAGCTGACGAAAGCAGAGCCTTTTTGGATGGTGTTTGCCATAGCTTTTGCTTCACCCAGTTCTGAAGGAAAATAGTTCTTCCCAAAGATATCTTGCCATTTTTCAATTGATTTATCTTTATCCGATTCATCTAATGCTTCCTTGCAGCTTTCTTTTAGGCTTTTAAGTTTATTTAAATAGCGCTGAGCTTTAAGCTTTGTCCAGTTTCTTGCCAGGTTTTCATCCTGTAAGGAAGGGTTTCTCACAAATGGAACGTCATCATCTTCTGACAGCCAAAACAGAAGGTCATCGATATCCTGAATCATAATATCCAGAGTTTCTACAAGTGTTTCAGCAATGGAAGGTTTTTTTGTAAAAGCATTTCCAGCGAGCGTGGTCAGAAGAATGGACTTTGGAGCTGTATCTTTTCCAACATTGTCATCCCGCCAATGTTTTAATATCTTCACAACCTGTGAGAAGTAGTGATCTGACTCTTTATTTATATCGTTACACCAATCTTTAAATCCTGATGGGTTGGTTTTGGTCCACTCTTTTTCTTTTTTCGAGGGAATCTTGATGCAGGAATCAAATTCAAATGCTGGCACAACATCTACGTGGAATTCCTTAGCGTACTCTATTCTTACACATCGGTCTTTTACTTTTACGCGGTCTTCAAATTCTTTGTGGCTTTTAATCCGAACTTTAATATGATGCAAAATGTCTTTTGGGTCAGCTTCTTCGTCAATATCCATAACTAAAACGACATCCACATCAAATTCTTCGCCTGATTTTGGTCTGACGCCAGTGTCTGTGCTGTAAGACCCTTGGGTGTAATAATCAACGAAGATATCTTTAATCTCATCGTCATCCTTGAATTTTTTCTCCCAATTACGTACAGCACTTTCAATCTTTTCAATACGAGTTGGGTTCAGTGAAATGTTAGCCACAAATTGCTTAAAATGATCATTCAACTTCAAAAAATCTTCTCCTTTTCCAAAATATGTACTTCATTAAGGATATTATACTATGACATTTCTAATATATCAATATATAGTACAGAATATTTGTTCTTATACGTATATATAGTATGTTTTTAGTCGGGACAATCTTTTTTCTAAATAAAAAACGAGAGCACATGATCTCGTTTTAATGCATACCGACCGGTCTTCTATCTCTATTATTTATCTCATTTTGTCTTTAAAGTAAACCAAAGAACGGTTACAATACCACCAATTCCACCGCCAATAAAAGGTAAAAATACTTGAAAGAAAAGAATACGGTAAATGCTTGATGGTATTTCTTTAGGGGGTTGGATTACATAAAAATGCGTTAATCCTTCTTAAGGTTAAATATGATATAATTAAAAAAATGCCAAACCCTTATATAACATGGGTTTGAACACCTTCTTAACAAAATTTTTGAAAGTGTTTTTTGCGTCATACGTATATTCGTTCGTACACCGGAGGTGGGAACCTCCTCTATTATTTTTAAGTGAGGTGTCCCTCTTGGCAATAACAAAACAACATGAGTATTATGAAAAGCGCTTAGAAGTCCTTTTAAAAGAAATGCCAGAGTTCGTCGAAAAATATGTTGATGACAAATTAGACATTCGCTCCCCTCTAACCCTTTTTAATTATGTTAGAGATTTTAAGGAGTTTTTCGGCTGGTTAATTGCTGAAGGAATCGACACATGCGATTCAATTAAGGATATATCCGTTGGTACATTAGAGTTCCTTTCGCTTGACGATGCTAATAACTACTTTAAGTTTATATCCAGGAAAAAGTACAAGGTTTCTAAAAAGGACAATGAGACGAAGAAAATAGACACAAAGACGGTAAATCGGCATAAATCATCCCTTAGATCATTATTTAAATACCTGACAGTTGAAGCTGAGGTCTCTGCTGGAAAGCCATATTTTGAAAGAAATGTGATGGAGAAGATTCCGATTAAGAAGGTATCAGAGACATTGAATGAACGGGCAAAGAAAATTACAGATAAGATTTTTATTGAGGACAAGGATGTAGATTTTCTAGAATATGTTCAAAATGAGTATGCAGCTTCCCTATCCCCTGCTCAAATGAGGTATTTCAAGCGGGACAAAGAAAGAGATTTCGCAATCCTTTCTCTATTTTTGGGTAGTGGAATTCGTGTAAATGAACTTACAAATTTGAGAATTAAGGATATAGACTTTAGTGCTAAAGAGATTAGCGTTATTAGAAAAGGAGGGAAAAAAGATACTGTATCTATTACTCCATCCTCTCTTGAAGATGTCGAGGCATATTTAGAGGTTAGAAAAGAAAAATATAAAGCTGGCGACGGTGAAAATGAATATATTTTTGTGAAAAACTTAAAGGGTACTCCACAACCGCTTACAAACCGTGCAGTTGAAGATATCGTTTATAAATACACTAAGTCTTTTGATAAGCGTATGTCCCCACATAAACTTAGACATACGTATGCGACTAATTTAGCGGAGCAAACCGGCGGTGACATCCCTTTAATCATGAATCAGTTAGGCCACACTCAATCTGATATTTCTCTTTTGTATATAAACACAACAAGGGAAAAACAAAGGTTAGCTTCAGAGTTGTTGGATAAGCGAAGAAAGAACAAATAGATATCCATTTTGGGGATTAAATAATGTAAACTAGTCAAACGATGGAGATATTCCTACTAGTGTGAAAAAAGCCTCATAAAATACAAAATGTATTTATGGGGCTTTTTTTTCTTTTTTTAAATTATTCTGGTTGGCAGCAGAGCTCACCTTCACCTTTTTCAAGAGAAGATTTTAAACTGCTTAATACACCGGACCAGGCCATCTCATGCCATTTATATGCTTGATCCCACTCTTCTCCATTTTTCCAACCAGTGTGGTTTACTTTTACTTCTGTTGTATTTTCATCAACTTCTTTGAAGCTTACTTGTACCAGTGTCAATTCACCATGGTTCATAAATTCATCGAATTGATCAGGACCCTTCCATTGAAAGTTTAATTCTTGTTGAGGAATGAGTTTCTCTATTTTACAACCTTTTGTACACATACCAGTAGTGTTACCTGGTTCAAAGTAAAGTTCAAATGCTCCGCCTTCTTTAGGTTCTACGATTGCATCACTGGCAAACCACTTAGAAACACGATCTGATATAGTCCATGCATGCCAAACCAAAGATAATGGTGCATTAATTACAACATCTTTTGATAGAACCTTATTTTGAGATGTAGTAGACAAAAAAATCCCTCCTAATGGTAGATAAACACTAACTTATTTTACCATTTCAGGAGGGAGGTTGCTATAAAGAATTTTTAGAATTTTACAAAAGGTACTATTTTACTACGATAATCAATGTTGGTGATTATGCTGATGTCCTGCTTCTTTTTCTTCTTCGGAATGGCCTTTGCAGAAGTCTCCAATGTGTGTCTTTACCTTTTTTAAATAAGCAACCGGTTCGCCATCCGGATCTTCCACATTAAACAATGGAATTCTGACATTACCTGTGCCTCCTCCCTGTCCAACTGGAGGGACATGAGTAATTGTATGCTTTAATTCGATAGGCTCTTTATTGAACGCGGTTAATCCCAAATCTGGTAGATTAAACTTTGCAAAGTTATTCATTTCACACAATTTTGCGCCACCTGTTGGGATATCTGTAAAGGCTGTCCCCTTCTGGACTCTTCCTTGCGACTGTTGAAATTCATTATTTGTAGAAACTTCAACTCTACCAAGTCTTTCACTAACACCTTTTACATCTAATTTTTTCATTTTAATGTCGATTTCTGCTTCATTCCAATCGGAAGAAGTTGGATGCTGCCTTTCAATCTGATAAGTTCCTTTCAGCTCAATGGTTTCTTCTCCTACACCTGGAACCTCGATTGTATCCCATGCCATAAATTCCAGAAGATCTTCACCACCAACTGGCATACTGAAAGGCTTCAATTCTGAAATGTTTTTCGCTGAAGAGCAGCACCCATCTGGAGCACCATTATTGCTTTTAATTTGCTGCAGATCCACGCCAGAAATATCTGCAAGAGACTGTACAAAATCATCCCATCCTACTACAGGTTCAACGTTTGGATGTTCTCCAGTAACAATACACCAAGGAACAACTTTTTTAATTAGATCTTGAGGATTCTCTGTATCAATTACAAGTGTTGCTGCTCTATTTCCGGCATTAACATACCCTACTTCAACATCTTTAGTGAATTCTACAAGCGAAGTAATGAGCTGAGTGGCTTCTTGAGAATTAAGTGTGTGACCAACAAAAGGAGTCATTGTTAAGTGAAGAGTGTATTTCATTTTTCATTCCTCCAAATAAAGATTTTTGTACCAATCGCGATTTGGTAATTTAAGTTTATCAACTGGATAAAACCTTTGTTTCTTCAAAATTGCTATCTTTCATGATTTCAATAATTTTTTCATATATATGTGGTAAAGATGCAAGTAGAGGAGGATCTGTCTCCTGTTCAGAACGCAATTCCAAACCGTACTCTAGAGATATTTTTTGCTTCTTAGTTATCTGTATGGATTTAAAGTATCCAGCTCTTAAAAAGTTTTGGGAAGCTAGAACACTATCAGCAAGAACTTGATGATTAAACCCAGCTGCAAATATATAGTAATTCCCGATCGGTAAATCTTGAAGTAAGAACTCTGTATTTGAATCTGTATTAATTACACAGCATGAAGAAGGTATACCTGAAGGAAGTGCTGAAGTGAAGGCACCTAAGAAAATAGTTCCTGAGAAATTCTCAGGAACTATTATTTGACCTTGAACGCTTCCATAACGACCTTCCCCATAACTAATACCTTCGAAGGAAGAAGACTTATTGTCCTTTTTCTTTCTAAAGTTATTAGGAGAAACAGCTACCTCTTTAGAGAATTTGGAAGTGAAAGTACCTAAGCTGTTATAGCCTACTTCAAAACAGATATCCGTTGAGGTCCAATCAGACTCCAATAATAGCTTTTTACTTTCAATTAATCTAAGAGCCATTAAATACTTTTTTGGAGGGATACCTACCATTTGTTTAAACACTCTATTAAAATGCCATGGACTTAAATTAGCAGATTCTGCAATTCGTGTGAGGTCTAAACTATCATCATAGAAATTCTCTTTCATATTTCTAATACTATGAGTTATTGCTTCTGTTTTTGGGTTGGTTATAGAAGTGGAATTCAAGGTTTATCATCCTTCTTTATTAAAATTTAACGGCACAAGTACATTTCATATTTGCTCGTACTTTCTTGGAAGGAAACATATGTGTCAGCATCGCGATAACCATCGGAACAGTCACGATGGAGTTATAGAATAAATGTAACTCTACTCTTGGGATGATTAATTGCAGAACACTAGTAGGACTATCATATCCAAAGAAACTAATGCCAGTAATAGCTTGGAACGATAGTAAACTATGTTCAACCACATGCCAGGCTTGTATGGTTAGCGATAAAATCCACCAACTTTTTGAAAGTCCCATAAATCCTTTTCTTAATATGATTAAACCGATAATCATTAACCAGGCATACCCAGTATGCAGCCACTCAGATTTTACTAACCAAGGGGCATACATTCCTAAAAATCCATTTGCGTGATGAGTCTCCATATGAAAGGAGTGTATTTGAACGACTTGAAAAATATGTTCTAGCCAATGTCCCAAAACAATAATTGCATAGAGATAAAGAGATCGCTTATGCCAATCCGTATTGCATTTTTCAATGAAATTTTTCATTATTTTTTCACCTCGAATTTTTTTAAAGCCTTGTAAAAAGTGTCAGGGACCGCAATAGGCGTTAAGGTGCCATTATCCTGTTTCTGCAAACACGCAATCTCTTGTTCTCCCCTGCAGACCAATTCCGTAAGTTTAGAATTCTCGTCCATCTTCCAATACTCAAATTTCATTTTTACCTTATTGTGAAATGTACCACCTGAGTACATACGAATCTGTACACGATCAAAGGCAAATAGTTCTGATAAATATTCACAAGAAACCTTGGTAGTGACTAGATACAAGCCTTCACTCAGCCGCTTTAAAACATCTGGAGAATACTCTTTAAGAAACATCTCCCGACATTTGCCCTGCCAACGAACATAATTGGCATAATACACATTTCCAACTAAGTTCGTTTCCTCAAAACTAACAATATGTTCAAGATTGAAAGAGTTCATATTTATACCTCCGCTGCAATAGTGATTACAACTGGTTCGTTGACAGTTCTGATTTCTACCAAAGTGGTAGCTATAGTAACTGAACCGGACTCCAACTCTACCATGTTCCCGCTTACCCTCTTAACTACAATTGGTTGATGATCTGGCAAACCTAGCTTCTTAATAGACTCAAATATCGTCCAAGCCCTAGTGGCAGTTGTATTTAAATCTTCATTTAATGTTTTTGATAAATAGCTTGCTAGTTGAAGATGTTTTTTACCCAACATATCTTCCCATATCTCATTTGGCAGCTTTTGAACCTTTTCAACATCACATCCAATATTCTTAGTGTTAGAAACGGCCAAAACTAAATGATCCATAGTAGAAACGGATAAGGAGAGGTCATCTGAAACAATAGGTTTTCCATCTAAACGCTTCCTTACTTCTTTAGCATTAGACACCATTTGTTTAGCGAACATACTTTGTTGTTTTTTTAAGGAATTAGAATCCAAAAACACCTGGATATTTCCTTCAGGAATCATCTCATCTAGCTTTCTTTCTAAATAAGGGCCTAGAAGAAATGGATTCCATGTCTTAATGCCGATTTCATTACCTACAACTTTAAGCTTTAATGAATCCCAAGTTTCTATTACGGTGCCATCTAAAGAACTGACTTGAATATTAAAGGTTAATATGTCATCTTTCTTTTCAATTTCATTTCCAACTACTTTAATATGCTTATGAAGTTCCATTCCCGGCTTAATTTTTATCTCCTTAACCGAAAGTGGTATGAGGTGCTGATAAGGATATGATGCCTGCAATGAATGAATAATAGAGTCTCTTGTTCCTATATTTTTTGTAATCAAGTTATTAGGTAGGAATCCACCAAACCACTTCTCTCTCTTAACATTTTTAATAAGCGACATATTCTTCTTTGAAGAGAGGTAGTTGATTTCTTCAATATTTTTAAATACACCTTTTTGGAATAATACGTGTTTATATAAGTCTTCAGATGGTCTTGGTCGGTAGTCTTTTAGGAGAATAACCTTATCAAGACTCTTCTCTTCTGTAAGTTGAACGTTTCTTACAAATTGACATATACCTTCGACATGATTAACTGAGTAATTTGTGTCTTCAGATCTAATGGCCACTTTTACCCTATTGATTCCATCTACCAGGCCGCAGATTCTAATTTTAGATCCGATATCATTTACTACAATTGGATGATTGAACCTTACATTTTTAAAGGTCGGAACCATTCCCTTTTTCCCTAAAAGCGCATTAGCGATTTGAGACATTGCTTCTAAAGCCATTACACCCGGGAATATTTTCTGATGTTCAAGTATATGATCATTCAAATACTTGTCAGTTTCAGGATCAAGTATTGCTTGTGTAATAAGTTCCACTCCATCAATTTCTATTAGTGGGTCTTCTAAAAATCGCCCAAACTGAATATCCTCGGAGCGTCCGAGTGAGATTGTAGGCAACCCACCTAATCTGCTGGCACTAACTACACTGGATGAATTTACTTCGTGATTAACTAAATGCATAAAATATTTAGTACCTTGATCAATTGTTAATGGCTGGATTCCTTTTCTCTTTAACTGATCTAAAGTTCCAATTCGATTTCCCATCCCTAAACCTTCCCATATAGACCATTCAATACAGAAAGCCTTTACATGTGGGAACTCCTTAGAAAACATATCTGTTTCTTTCCTAAGCAACTCATTTGCTATCGCATAATGAGCATCTCCTTGCATCCCGGATTGACCAATAATCGATCCAAACGTAATTAACAGTTTTAAATTGTCCTTGTTTGGGATGCTGCTTAAAACATTCTTCAAACCTAAAACTTTCGTATCAATCGTAATCTCTAAATCTTCATAATTTAAATCTGAAATGGCTTTAGGTTTATTAATCCCTGCAGCATGGACTACTCCTCTGATTGTTCCCAGGTTTTTTTCAATATCTAAAACAGCTTCTGAAACAGAGTCTGGGTTTGTAATATCAGCACTTATATATTTGAATTCAATATCTTGTTGAACGAGTAGACTTAAGTTCTTGGCTATTTCACTGTCATTTGTAACTTTTGACCTTCCTAAGATGGCTAATTTAACTCTTTTTTCTTTAGCAAGGTGTCTCACACATTCAGCTGTAATTCCCTTGGCTCCACCGGTTACTAAGAGTACATCTCCTTCATTTAATGTAGTGTTCTTTTCTTTCCGTGTTACCGGTTTAACCTTTAGATATGGAACTCTTCTTTCATTTTTCGAAGTGTATTTCACCTCGACAAAACCATCAGATGATTGAATTTCTTTTAATATAAGCGGAAGGTTCTTCTCAGTTAGTTTTGCATCAATAATACAAACAGTTGAATTGGGATTTTCAAGGTAAAATGACTTCCCAAAAGACTTTAATCCATCCCCATTTTGTATAATGACAAGCCTTTGTTGTTCTTTACTTTTTTGGAGCTCTTTTACAAGCTTCCAAACCATCGTTTTATCATTTGGATCTTCGAAATATGCTAAAATTCCTCTTCCGATGTTGGTTTTATTTAGTTGCTTTGAAAGCTTAATCGCCAATTCGTTATTTGTTACAGAGGTCCATTTTCCTTTTCCCTTTTTTATCACCATGTCTATTAGCGACTCGGCTTTCCATTTCACTTGAAATGATTGGATCCAAGAATCAACACCTGGATATTGATCGAGGTTGCTTTCTTCATGGTTATTACTATCATTGTCAAAGTAAGTACTTATCTCTTTTACGGTAGAATTTGCGAAATCAGTTGGCGAAACTGGTGCAACCTTGCCTAGGATTTTGGCAGTTTCCACAATAATTTGGCTTACAGAAATTGAGTTAAGATGCAAATCATCAAGCATACGAGCGTTTTCTTTTATCGCATTAATTGGTAACTCAGTCTTCTCAGAGATAATTTGAATTAATATATCAATTGATGTTTCACGGTCTTTGTTTATAACCAAGGTGCTAGTTTCAACAGTCTCATCTTCTTGATTTTTGTCTGCCACCACTAGAGATGCCTCTTGGACCGTTTCACATGGATTTACAAAAAAGCTCGTTGCCTTTTCATAAGCCTTTACTTTTCTCCCGTTAAGGAATGTAGAAAGATTAATTTCCTTACCTATTGCAATCGAAGCAGCCAAAATATTGAGTATATTACGTACACTATTAGTTCCAATATTTAGCGATAAAACAGGTTTCTTGGTTATCCGATTAACAATACTGGTTAATGTCGATCCAGCACCTATCTCTACAAATAAATCCACTTGGTTTTCAATTGAATTTACAGCGTCTTGAAACATTACTGGATCTGTTAGTTGCTTTTTTAATAATGAACGAATTTCTGCTGGTTCCTTTATAAACTCACCAGAAACTGTTGAGACGACTTTCTTCTTTGGCTGCTTTATCTCTGTCCTCTTCAAGATATACTCAAATTTTTCTCTTATCCCCTTCATTAAACTTGAATGGAATGCTTTGGTTACTTTAAGTACAGTGTTGGAATACCCTTTGCTTTCAAGTTTTTTCAAAACTCGTTTTCCACTATCTTCGTCTCCAGATAAGATAATCTGTTCGGAATGATTAACAGCCGCTATGTCTATATGTTCATTCTTAATTGCTATATCGATTACCTCGAGCGGCGCATTAGTGGAAAACATAATGCCTTGAGGTGTACTCTCCATTAACTTTCCTCTTTCCTTGGATAGCTGGTAAAGAGTGTCAGTAGAAATACTTTGTCCCCAAGCCAATGCAGTCAGTTCCCCTAAGCTATGTCCTAATCCAAAGTCACCCTCTATTCCCAGGTTATTTAGAAAACGAGTACCCTCTATTCCCATCGCAGTGATTAGCGGTTGTGCTAAATGAGTATTTTCCCTAGCTTTAGGTAGAAAATCTTCCTCTAGGTCCTCAAATTTTAAGCTAGAATCAAGATCACCAATAACCCCTAAGTTTTTTGCTATTGGTGAACCCTGCCCAGGATATAAAAATGCCATTTTTTGATTTAACATTAATTTTGAACCAAAATATATCTCTTTCTCTGGTGATAGAAAAATATCTTTTTGTTTTATTTTTTCAATTGCCAATTTCAGTTTTTCGTACAAATCTTCGGGATCCTTTGCAACGATTGTAAGAAGGTAATCTCTATTTCGGTTGTTTCGTAATAAATGACTAGAAAAATCCGCAAATTCCCCTAAGGACATATATTCTATCTCATTCATTAAAGAAGAGATTTCATCTATTAATCCATTTATATCGGAATTGCCAAAAACAAAAATCTCATGATCAAAAGTTAAACCTACATTCTGGTAATCCATCTCTTTTCTTCTTAAGCCGGTTTGATTTTCCAATGTGATGTGGGTATTAATCCCACCAAATCCCATTGCACTTACACCAGCACGTAAAGGCAGATTTTGTGGCCATAGAATAGGAACTGAGGTTGTCTGTAATTTAGACTTTTCATTTAAGAACTCAGGATTTGGATTCTCACAGCCTGTAGCCGGTGGAATAACCTGATGAGAAAGTGCCATAACTGTTTTAATTAAACCAGCAACACCCGAAGCTGCTTTGGTATGGCCAATATTCCCTTTTACTGAACCAATATAGGATAAATGTTTGTTATTCTTTTTTAATGTAGAGACCGTCCTTAGTTCAGTTTCATCACCATATTTTGTGCCCGTTCCATGCCCTTCAATATAAGGAACACTATCTAGGTCATAACCTGCTTTCTCATAAGCTCTACTTAATGCTAGGACCTGTCCGTCAACTTCTGGTCTAGTAATGCCGCCTTTACCATCGGAGGAGATTCCCCAGCCCTTAATAACTGCATAAGGATTGAACCCCCCATTAATTGCATCTTCAACTCTCATTAAAACAACAATCCCACATCCCTCACCGGGCCAAAAACCATTTGAATCTTTGTCATAGATAAGCATATTGTCTTTAGCTAAGGCACCATTTCGCGCAAAACCTAATACCTCAAAAGGATCGATACTTAAGTCAACTCCACCAGCAATAGCCAAATCTAATTCGTTATTTTCCAGAGCTGAACATGCTTTTGTAATAGCTAATAAAGAAGAACTACAAGCACCATCTACTGTATATCCTCCACCTTTTAAATCGAAATAATTACAAATCCGGCCTGCTATTGTATTGGAAAGGCCACCTGCAAGAGTATCCTCATTAATTGTTGGAAATGCTTTTAAATATTCCTTTTTTATATATCCAAGTACTTCATCTAAACGATCTTCAAAAGCATTCTCTTTTTCTAATATGCTTTCAACCACTCTTTGAACATAAGGCCATCGAAGTCCCATGATATTGGCTCTTGAAAATTCTCCTGTCAAAGAGTTCCCTATTAAAACCCCTGTTCTGTCTTTAGGTATATTTAAGTCATTAAATCCTGCATCTCTAATAGCTCGCTCAGAGACATCAAGGGCCAGCCAGTGTGTAAGATCGGTATTTTTATATGTTGGACCTGATATTTTAAATTTCACTCTATCAAATGAATAATTTTTGATTAGTGCAGCCTTATTAGAGTATGTTTTGTCTATTTGACTCCTATCTGTTGAAAAGTAATCCTTCAAGTTCAAGCGTTCTTTAGGAATTTTACGGAAAGATCTTCTTCTAGAAATGACATTCTCCCATAACTCTTTTGGATTACTGGCATCTGGATACTCACATGCCATGCCTACAATTGCAATTCCTTTGCACATACCCTACACTCCTCTACTTTTTGGTTTTTATGACTTATTAAAGATCTAATGAAGTGATAACAACCTCTCACCAGGCAAACAATAAATAATGAAAAGAAAAGCGTAAATACAACATCAAAACACATGAGGACACCGTATACTGCAGCAACTGAGAAACCAAATACTATTTGATTCCTTCTTTCGAAAGGCGTAGTCCCAGGGTCTGTTACCATATAAAAGGTGAACAAAAGGAATGCAAGACCTGTCATTGGCAGTAAAGCACTAATTAAAGAAATATCAGTAAAGATACTTCGGATTAGGGCTTGAAGAACAAATCCACCAAGCCACGCAGCAATAAGAGGTCCTTTTTTAGTTAAACGAATATTTAGCATGGATCCTAAAATCAATATAATTAAAGGGAAAATAATGTCCCATTCATCCTTTAGATTTTCAGTGAAATGATAGGGAGGCGCGATTGATATCCATGGAAACAGCAGTAACGTTAACGCTATGCCTGTATTAGATGGATTTAGAAAATGTTTTTTCTTTCCTTGAATACTAACTTGGAAAATTGTTTTTGTTACTATAGCTATTGATGCTGCAAAAGCAAATGGCAAGACTTCATTATTCGCATACACAAGCATACCTATAGCAAGGCCTGAAATATGTGCAGGTATTAGAAAATCGATTTTATTACTTAACCCTCCATGGTAAGCCGGTTTTCTATTATTCACCTTTGAATCTGCAAACTCAATAATTACTTCTACTAAATAAGCTGTGAGTACAGCTGTAAGAAGCTGAATAAAGGATTGCTCAAATCCCAATACTGTATGCCCTAAGATATTTAAGACTGTTATGGCTGTTCCAAAGGCTCGCAACGCTTTTATACGTGGACTCATTTATTTTCCCCCCTTTTCCATAGGTAGCCATATCGTTTGCCATCCTGGTGTTACTTCTATGTTTTTTTCTTGAAGCACACCATTTACATCTCTCCATTTAATGCGAGCAGGATACTTTTTCTTCTTAATGTCTCCTATCCCAAAATGAATTTCATGACTTCTTTTACCGGAATGTCCGCTTCCCCCATCGACCTCAGCTAGAAGTATTTCATTATTGGGTAGGTACACTTCTATAGAAGCACCAACTGCATGTCGCTTTTTAGTCGATTCTTTACCTTCTGTGATTTTTAGGGAATCTTGATTTTGATATGTTGAATATGCAATTTCTAAACCTATAAAATTACCTGAATTTTTTGATTTATTAAGGTAAAAAGAAGATTGATCCCATTGATTAGCTAAAGCAAAGTCCAATAATCCATCACCATTTACATCAGCTATTGCAATTCCGCGACCTACTTTCTTTTCACTACTGCCAAAGACATCAGAGCGATTACCATACCTGCCTTTGGTATTCTGAACAAAGAAGGCATTTTCAGTTTTTCCACTTATATCTGTACCAGGTAAAAACTTTGGCCATGAGTTTGGGTATTTTAAAAGCTCATCATTGATCGTTGCTAATTCCTGTAGCTCATGCCATTTTTCCTTCTCTCCCCGGATAAAACCAGTTGCTTGTATGACTTCATTTTTACCATCATTGTTAAAATCACCAGATTTAATATCCCATCCCCAAGAACTCTTATTTAGACCTAACTCAACACTTTGATTTTCAAATGGAGCAATCCCTTTCTCAGCTTGTTCCCACTCTCCAGTGTTGATAAAGGCAAAGTGAGATTCCATTAGAGCATATTCTTCTGCTATGTTACTTACCAAGATATCTAACCAACCATCTCGATTTAGGTCTACAAATTCAACCCCCATGCCTTTAAAGGAATCCAAACCTAATATTTCTGATCTAGGTGTTTTCCAATCTTTCTTCCCTGTCAATGATTTGAAATCAATATTGCCAGGCTGTGATTTGTTCAATAGTAATCTATCCGGGCCAAAATCGTTGGCAGCATAAATATCCGGTAACCCATCCTTATTAAGGTCAGCTGCACCTATTCCTAATGTCCAACCACTTAATAGTTCATCTGGGACTTGGCTTGAAACATCTTTATACAAATAATCACCTTGATTTTCTGACCATAAATAAATCCGATTCTTGCCCCCGTTAAATGCTTGTGACATTGAATCCTGCATTAATGGCTTTTTAACACTATTTTTATTTAGTACCTCTGAAGAATCTGGAAAATAGTTTCCTACCACCATATCTAAGTGACCATCACCGTCAATATCAGAAAAAGTAAGAGCGTTTGAGTACATTTCAACATTTTCAACAATTTCTTTTGGTTGAAAGGATTCACTTGAAAGTGGAGCAGTTGTCTCTTTTTGAATAAATGCTATGGGTGACCTTCCCCAATAGTAAACAACTATATCCTGATGCCCATCCTCGTTTATATCTGCAGGTACACACCCCATTGGTGCAACAGTTTGATTAGTTGTACTCTCAAGCTGAAATTTCTCATAGTCACCTTTTAAAGATTGAACTGTGACGTTGTTAAAACGTGGATCAACCATGCACAAATCATTAGAAAAACCATCCCCATTAATGTCATTTATAGCTACTGCAGCACCAACTGACGAAATCCAGGATTGAATATTGCGATAATTAGGATTGACTTCTCGAATTAACTTTTTATCTTCGTGTCCTAAATCTCCATTTATCACCATTTCTTTAAATTCAATTTGATTTTCAACAGCCTCGCTATCCCTAGAAAAGTAGACAGCAAGTAATAACATGGTGCTGATCATAATTGCTATAAACTTTTTTATGGTTGAATTTATTGTGAGCATTTAACTGGTACTCCTTTCGCTAAATGTTGCTGTAAAATAGCCCTCCAATTTTGATAAATTGGAGTTTGATTATTAAGTTTTTTTGCTTCCTCAAGTGCTAAATAAGTTAAACTGGATATTTGAACTGGATTCATGTTACACATGGCTAAACTAGTAATGGCTGTATGGGCTGCTGGAGTAGAAGCTTCTATACGTGCTGTGTTTGCAAATGCTACCCCTTGCATATAAGCGTTCAAATTGTCACCCGCAAGCTTTCTGATATCACTGTAGCTTGCATGCTTTAAGCCCCCGGCATAAGCTGATGCCAGTCCTACTCCACTCCATAAATCGTTGTGTAAATTGGTTGGAAAACTGTTTATTGTAGCAGACACCGCTTCTATATTGGCTCCAAATACAAACCATAAACTTCTGCCCACTCCTTGAAAAAAAGCATTTTCTATATACGAGCCGCTTTTTATCTTTCCAGGAGCTTTCATTCCATTTTTAAGCTTATCCCAGTGAAAATAACCAAAATAAAATCCCATCCCATCTACAATGAGCCATTTATAAATTGGATGTTGTTTTTGAAAATCTCTTTTGGGAAACATAGGAAGCTTAGCATAACTCCAGCCCGCTCCAACATGAAGCATATATGAATGGGCAGCTCCCTCATGTTTGGCGAAATCTTGGAATCTTCCTTTATTAAAATAAAAAAAATCTAATAGTTTTAATGCCATACCTGCTCCCTCATATGCAAAACCTTTAAACTCTGAAGGAAATAC
The DNA here is from genome assembly GCF_058791715.1 of Cytobacillus sp. EB106-05-05-XG126. Classification (NCBI taxonomy): domain Bacteria; kingdom Bacillati; phylum Bacillota; class Bacilli; order Caryophanales; family Bacillaceae; genus Cytobacillus; species Cytobacillus sp. EB106-05-05-XG126. Next base: position 46,696 of record NZ_JBYTDU010000017.1, read on the forward strand.
TTCTAATTTATTTGTGAAATTTACCGGATCTTCTACTACTGCATGGTATCCATCTAAAAAGGTCTCTCCTATTTGTTCAAGTATGTCTTTTACACGGTTCTCTTTTACTTGAAATCCCCTATTCTTGACTAAAACGTTGTCATAAGAAATTTTCAAAAGTTGACTGAACATATAACTAACCTCCCCCAATTATGCATTTTTCACCAACCCAATAAGCTCTGTCCTCAATGATTGAACTGCCTCCTCTCTAGGTATTCTTAAAAAACTAGATAAATGTTGGATTTCATCATCGAAAAGAAAAATAATACTCTCCATTGCACTTTTATCACCTTGTCTAGCTTGTTTTAAGAGTCTATTAAATGGCATATGTGTTCCTTCATGTCTTTGATAGCTTTCCTTTTGCATTTGTTCACCGCCTGTTGACTAATATTTAGTTCACTAGCTACTTCTTTTTCTGTATATCCCTCTAAGATAATTTTTCTAATGATGCTTCTGTTTCTTAGATTTGGTATTGAACTTAGTAACTCTTCAATAAAAATTCGTGATATTACTTCATCTTCAAAATTTGGAGTAATACCTAATGGGATACTATCCTCCATTTCGATTTCTTTGTTTTTAACAGTCTTTATTTTGTATTGAATCCTCCAAGCTGCTCTTTTTAGGAGTCTGGAAAAAGTTTCTTTATCCGTTGTTTCAAGACAACAAGTCATTCTAACACCCCTCAAGACTTTCTATTAATCTAGGAAAATTTCATTTTCAAAATACAACCAATTTTTCCAATTATTTAAAAACGGTTGTTTTTCAGTAGCGTTTTTTTCCCTATTGATAAGAGAGGAGGTGCACAAAATGGAAGATATTCAGGCTTGGATCACCATGATGGGTAACTTTGGATTTCCGGTAGTTGTTTCCATCTATTTGTTAGTTAGGTTTGAGAAAAAGATAGAAACCTTAGGATCAACCATTCAAGAATTAGGGGAAATCATAAGAAGTACCAAAACTTAGTATTTTTTACGAACGTGCGTTCCTATATTTTACAAAAAAAATAGAACATGTTCTAGAAAAATATTAAAAAAGTTTGGATAGGGGTCTAATGTAGTGGTTCAATTGCATTAAGCCCTTACACCAAACTTAAGCCTCCAAATATCTTTAAGTCGCACAAACTCTCTATTTTCTAAGGTCGTACTGAAAAAGGTTATTAAAAAGCAGGATGTAGACTTTATCAACATCCTGCTTTTTAAATTTATTATTTTCTAGAGGTTTCACTAAAACATCGAATTAGCAATGGATTCAGAAGGTTCAAGAATACAGATACACTTTCCCTCCTCCCTTCACGTTATTTTAATCACAAGTAAAGTTTAGGGATGCTATTCGACCAAAACAACGAAATTAATCATTATTCAACTTTATAAACTGTTTTATATTTTTCTTCTAAATTTTATGTATAAATTTAGAAATCAGTTCAAGATTTTGAATAACATCAATATTTTTTGAACTTTTTCCTTCAATTAGGTTGTATTTTTTACTCTCTTTTTTCCTAATAAATATAACGGTAAAAAGGGAGGATTATTTATGCATGGAACAATGTCTAAGTGTGATGAGTTTGTAATTAAAGCATTACAGGAACAAAATGATTTAAATGAAAAGGTTAAGCTGCTAATTGAGGTGAAAATTGAGGAATCAGAAGACGCAAAGCACTTTTTAGTAAGTTGTGGTTGTGATGTAAAAAAACACTTTAGTGCAATTAACACTTATCTTATTGAGACCGATTTAAATTCCTTAACAGACTTAATCAATAGCCATTCAATAGTAAGGATTACTTATGATAGAGATGTGTGGGCATTGTTAGATGTAGCAGTGAATGCCATTGGAGTACAAAGAGATTTAGGCGCGAATGAAACAGAACATACTGGTGCAGGTGTGACAATTGGAATCTTGGATACAGGTGTTTATCCTCATAAAGACTTAGTAACTCCCAAAAATAGAATAATTGCTTTTAAAGATTTTATTAATGGCCAGGAAGATCCCTACGATGATAATGGACATGGAACTCACGTAGCAGGTTGCGCTCTTGGAAATGGGACATCAAGCGATGGAAAATACCAGGGAGCTGCCCCACAAGCGAATTTAGTTGCTGCAAAAGTACTTGATTCAATGGGAAGAGGAAGTGCGTCAAATATTATCTCTGCGGTTCAATGGATGATTGACAATAAAGACCATTACAATATAGGGGTAATTTCTCTTTCGTTAGGTTCATACCCTGTAAAGTCTTATAAAGAAGATCCGCTTTGTTTAATTCTTGAAAAGGCTTGGGATTTAGGAATGACCGTATTGGTAGCAGCCGGAAATAGTGGTCCTAGCAAACAGACAATAGGAAGCCCCGCAGTCCATCCTAAATTGATTGCTGTTGGTGCAATTGATGATAAGGATACCATTGATAATATAGATGATTCGGTTGCAGACTTTTCTAGTAGAGGTCCAACAATTGAAGGCATTGATAAACCGGATATTGTTGCCCCAGGCACAAATATTATTGCTCTCCGTGCCCCAAACTCTTATACAGATAGACTCAAACCAGACTACCGTATAGGGGAAGATTACTTTACGTTATCAGGCACTTCAATGGCTACTCCTATTGCTGCTGGGATGGCTGCGTTACTTCTTGAACAAAGGAATAATTTGAAACCGGACGAAATAAAGCAATTAATGATGGAAGGGGCATTAAAGCTAAATGAAGATAAATATTCATACGGAAAAGGTTTAATAAATTATAAACAGTCCTTAAATCTGTTAGATGGAAATGAAGAAAAACCTGACAGCGGCAAAGTTCCTGGAGAACATTCATTAGTGATTAATTGGGGATCTGATATACCTAAACTCCTTGAAAATGAAATTATGCAATTAAATAAAAACGTTTATATTGCTACCCCAGTCATTACAGATGTTAACTTAATAACTTTACTTTGTGAGGCAAGCCTAAAGAATATATCAGTAAATATTGCTTTAGACTTACATGTGAAAGAAAATGTGCACATAGCTCAATATTTAACTAATTATGGCGTAAATGTCTTTCAATTAGGGCAATCTGCTTCTCCAGAATTGCAAGGTGATACTTCCTTTGCGATTATTGATAATAAAAAAGTTTTGTTGTCTAGCGCCGCCTGGAGGTATTTATCCTATTCCGGACAGAGGGAGTTTGTAATAAACATTGAAAATAATAAAGTAGTTTCCTATTTCATGGAGCTTTTCCAACAATTAAGTGGAGTTAATGTAGATGCCGTCTAATTTAGTCATTCTTTATATTTTAGGAATATGTTTCACAGTGGCAAATTCCTATTTGTTTATAATAAATAGTTTTTTTCTCCAAAAAACAATAAGCTTAGTTTCGATGATTGTCTTAGCCTTTGCCTGGGTGGTTACAATAGAGTTTAATCCATTATTTAGAGAGTTAGTTGCTAAGTGGAAAAAATAATTTTTGGCAAAACAAAAGATATTTCTTTATTTATTTCAACTAATATCTAATATGAGTACTGATAGAACTCCCATAACTATATTTAGGTAGAAAAAGTTCTTATCTAAAAATGAAGGGGATAATTCCCCTTCATTCAGTTTGTAGACAAAAAGAGTTCGGAATAGTCTCATTCCGAACTCTTTTTGTCATTTTTTGTAGGACTTCAAGTAATTACAGAGAATTGCAGACCTCTCCGAGGTTATCATTTAGGCCATTTCTGGACCTTGCCAAGTCCAGTTGGCCATTTTCTTCAAATTCATGGCAGCGAAAGTAAGCATCGCCTGCATCGACATTTTTTTAAGTCCCCTGAGGGTTGTCCAACGCATGCCATGCTTTTCTTTTGCATCTGCGAATACTCGTTCAATTGTTTCTTTGCGTTTTTCATAGATCGGTTTGACGTCTTGATGGTGGCGAAGATGATCTGCTTCTTCCACATGTTCCTCCCACACATGACGTTGAATCAGTTTTTGATGTGCTTGACTCTGTGTGCATTGAGACAAGAAAGGGCATCCAGTACAAATTCGAGGATCTGATTTATATTGACGATACCCTTCCTTTGTAGTTGTAGTATATTTTAATATCTCACCAGTTGGGCAAATGTAACAGTCAAAATGCTCATCATAAACATACTCATGTTTTCTGAAGAAACCCTCTTTTGTGCGAGGTCGTGTGTAAGGTAAAGCAGGTGTGATGTCGTTTTTCAATAAGTAGCTCGTGATAGCAGGTGTTTTATAGGCTGCGTCTGCCGCAACAGCTTTTGGTTTACTAACTTTCTCAATGACTTGTTCTACCAATGGCTCTAAAATATGACTATCATGCGTGTTACCCGGGGTTACAATTGCGCCTAACACGAAGCCGTTGCGGTCTGCGGCCGCATGGAAAGAATAAGCGAACTGTTTTGTACGCTCATCTTTTACATAGTAGCCACTCTCTGGATCTGTTGTACTTTCCTTGATTTCTTTGTATTCTTCTTTATCAAACTTATCTGGTGGAAACGGCTTTTTTCCATGATCCTCGCGGTCTTGGTTAATCTCCTCTTGAAGGCGTTCTTGATAAGCACGGGTTTCTTTTCGAACAACTTTCTTTTCAAATTTGCGTTTATTTGCACTCGCTTTTACATGAGTAGAATCTACAAAAACGTGTTCAGCACTAATTAAATTCTTTTCAGCTGCAGTTTTTAAGATTCGGTAAAATATTTGTTCAAAGAGATCGCTGTCTTTAAATCGGCGCTCATAATTTTTACCGAAAGTTGAGAAGTGAGGAACTTTATCGTGAAAGCCATATCCTAAAAACCATCGATAAGCCATATTCGTTTTCAATTCTTCAATTGTTTGACGCATGGAGCGAATACCGAAGGTATATTGAATAAATGT
>NZ_JBYTDU010000018.1:0-50263 GCF_058791715.1 Cytobacillus sp. EB106-05-05-XG126
TTGCATGTATTAGGCACGCCGCCAGCGTTCGTCCTGAGCCAGGATCAAACTCTCCATATAAGAGTTGATTAAGCTCGTTTGTCTTTTCTAAAAAGACTAATGATTTAAACGTTGACGTTTTGTTCGTTCAGTTTTCAAAGATCAATTTCGCTTGTTATATTTTACCTAATCGCTCAGAAGCGACTTTATTAATATAACATGTGTTGATTTTATCTGTCAACACTTTTTTTATAAGTTATCCGTCGTCTGTGAAAGTGTTTTTCGTTCATATCGCAGCGACGGATATAAATATAACAAGGATTTAAATAAAGGTCAATAGCTTTTAAAGTTTTTTTACGATAATTTTTTTTTGAGTTTGTAATACCTGTGATAAATTCCCTGACCTTTTGTTTCTATATTCACTACATCTATGAAATGCTTATCAATCAAATACTCCAGAAGCATGCTTAAGTCAACCGCATACAGATGAAGTTCATCATGGTTCATAATATCATGGATGGACCATTCTTCTTTCTCAGCAAGCACATCGGCAAGATGACTTATCCCTTGCTTGGTTCTTGAATGGATTAAAAACTCACTTGCAAGGAACAGCAGCTCCAGCCTTTTTTCAAGCGGCTCCTGGCTATTCACCAATTCTTCATACAGCTTCATGATTTCAGGCTCAATTTGCTTTACCTGATTCCATACAGTTACTTCCGGATGGAATCCATTTTCGATAACAGCAAGCCTGGCCAGATGATGAAGGGAATGGACAATATGGTTATAGGCATCAAAATAATGCCGATTTTCAAAGAAGGCTTTGCCATCCATATATCGTCTGATCAGCTTGGCAAACTCAAGTCCCATTTTTAATTTTCGTCCATAGAATGGAAACTCTCTTAATTCCACCTTCAGGTTATGAATATATTCATTTCGATCAAATAAAACTTTTCCACTATAGAGCCAATCAAAAATTTTCCGGTTCGACCCCAGCAGGATCCATTCGCGAAGCTGCTTATCGGTCACGATATGCAGAGCCGCTTTTTTATCTTTATATGTGTAATGTTTAACAAACACAGGTTCATCTGCTTCCTCAACAAGGATCAGCAGTACAGCATCAAATGTATCAGTAGCAGGAATAGCCTTTTGTATTTTTTCGGTCATAATCACGCCTAGAGTGTTTGTCTGGCTTGCCCGTTCCTGGTATATAGGACGGAGAATATCTTCCATCATAATTCCTCCATTTTATTGATAGCGTATATCTTCGACAATTATAAATGAAATCCTTCCAAAAGGTGAGACATTTTTCGACACCATTCTATATTAATATTTATTTCAGTAAAAGGAGTATGGTATAGTTAGTTTTTAGGAGGGAGCAGTATGGCTAAGTACTCAAATAAAATCAATAAGATTCGTACATTTGCCCTTAGTTTAATTTTCATCGGATTTATTGTTATGTATCTCGGAATATTCTTCAGGAATTCCGCTCTTCTCATGACAATATTTATGCTTCTCGGAATGCTCTGCATTCTTGCCAGCACCGGTGTTTATTTTTGGATCGGCATGCTTTCAACAAAAACCGTGCAGGTGGTTTGCCCGAATTGCGGAAAACACACAAAGATGCTTGGCCGCGTTGATATGTGCATGTACTGCAATGAACCTTTGACCCTTGATCCAAATCTTGAGGGCGCTGAATTTGATGAAAAATACAACAAAAAAAATACGAAGCAGAGCTGATTTATCTCTTGCTTCCATATTCAAGTTCTAAAATGACCGGCTCTCTAATAGCCGGTTTTTTATTGGATAAAGTGAAACTTCAATCAGTGGGGGTTTTCCTTATCCCCCACTGATTGTTAGTTGAACCAATCGGGCCTTTACGGGCAGTTTGACCCCCACTTATCCTCCTTTGATTCCTCTGAGTCTTGTAGTGGGGGTCTTACTGCCCGTTAGACTGCGATAAAAATAAAAAGCTGACAGCAAAGCGCCGGCAGCTTAAAAAATTTATTAGTGAGCTTCTTTACTTGCACAATCCGGACATGTTCCGTAAATCTCCATTCTATGATGGCTGATTTTAAAACCTGTAACATGCGAAGCAAGGTGCTCTACTTCATCCAGGCCAGGATAGTGGAAGTCTACGATCTTGCCGCAGCTTTCACAAATGACATGATAATGATGAGTGGTAACAAAATCGAAGCGGCTAGATGCGTCACCATATGTCAGTTCCTTTACCAGGCCAACCTCACGAAATACTCGTAAATTATTGTAAACTGTTGCCACACTCATATTTGGGAATTTCCCCTCTAATGCTTTGTATATATCGTCAGCAGTCGGGTGTGACATGGAGTTTATTAAATATTCAAGTATCGCATGACGCTGCGGAGTGATACGTACTCCAGTGTCTTTTAAAGTATCCAGCGCCTCTTTTAATTCCATATGCGCCACCGCCATGCACCTCTTTTCCAACAAATATTCTTACTTTATAATCTTTATAAATAGTGTACTAATTTTTTACCACATTTGTCAATATTACAAACACCTTAATAGAGGGAATCAGCTCTTTTCATCATGCAGCGGCTGCTCACCAGTGCCCAAATGGTGATTCACAAATCGCGCAGCAACAAACAGCAGATCAGACAGCCGGTTCAGATAGATTAAAACAAGCGGATTTACTTCATCACTGAGTGACACCGCACATCTTTCCGCTCTTCTCACAACGGTTCTCGCTACATGGAATGCCGCTCCTGAAGGATGGCCGCCAGGCAAAATAAAATTATTAAGCACAGTAAGATCAGCTTCCCACTCATCAATTTGCGTTTCCATGAGGGTGATATCCTCTTCCTTTATCGTCCATTTAACTTCTTTTCCTGCAGGCGTTGCCAGCTCTGCTCCTGCATGGAACAAGTCAGTCTGCACTTTATGGAATACCTGTTCCGTTTTTTCTTTACCGCTGAAATACTCGCTTCTTAAATGGCTTAAAGCCAATCCAATCATGGAATTCGCCTCATCACATGAACCGTATGCCTCTACGCGAATGTCATTCTTACTGACTCTTTGCCCATATATTAGTGATGTTGTCCCCTTATCTCCCGTTTTGGTATAAATCCTCATTTCAATACCCTCTTTCAAAATCGATGACATTCATATAATCTTTGTTATTTTTTATATATGTATGAAGGTTATGCCTAAAAATTTCAAAAGATCTTGGTAAATAGTTTTTTGTTCGGCTTGACAGGTGAGGTGTGACCGTTACATTTTCCATACTCCAGAAAGGATGGCCTTCAGGCAGAGGCTCACTTTCAAAAACATCCAGGTACGCATGTGAAATCTGGTGTTTTTCAAGTGCAGACAGAAGCACCTTTTCCTCGACAAGATCACCTCTTCCTATATTCATAAACACAGCAGAATTCTTCGCAGCAGCGAAATGCTTTTCTTTTAACAGATATTTAGTTTCTGGTGTGCTGGGAAGGACAGAAACGATGAAATCAGCTTCAGGAAGGATCCCTATTAGCCTGCTGAGTGGAAAAATACGATCTGTCCACATATTCTCCCTTCCGCTCCTATTCACTCCAGCCACTTTCATGCCGAAGCATTTGGCGAGTCTTGCAATCTCTCCCCCTATTGCCCCTACACCGATAATTAATAAGGTTTTTCCATGCAGCTCTTCCATTGGCAGATTACGATTCCAAACTTCTGCCTTTTCATTTTCAGCCAGCAATGCTCTTTGTTTAACATGGTCTAACATAGTTCCAAGTGCAAATTCAGCCATAGGGATTTTATGGATTCCTCTTGCATTTGTAATTAGGATGCCTTTCTCCTTGCAGGTTTCTAAAGGCATTTCATCCATTCCCGCTGACATCACCATAATCCACTTTAATTTTGTTGCTTTATGAATATGTTCTTCTGTCAGATCTTCACCATAGGTAATAAATACTTCAGCATTATAAAAGGATTCCCCTGCAGATTCTATTCCGTCGAAAAACAGGAAATCTCCCTCAGGGAAATCCCGAATTACTTCCTCACGCAGCTCTTCGGGAGGCAAAATGGAAGACACAATTTTCATAAACTCCACTCCAACGTAGTTTTATTCATCATACCACTCATCACTGAAGGGTAAAAATATTAAAAAAAAACGAACCTGTTCAGGTCCGTTTCGAAAAAGTATCTGAGGAGGTATGCCCTAATAAAATGATATGCAAAACTTGTTCTTCGGAATGGACAAAAGCCTTGTTCCGATAAAAAATAGGCTACCCATTTAAGCCTGAGTCAAATTCTCCTTAATATACTCCAGTGCTTCCTCGACATGATCCTTAACCTTTACCTTGCGCCATTCTTTCACGAGCTTGCCTTCCTGGTCAATTATAAAGGTTGAACGCTCAATCCCCATATATTCTTTCCCGAAGTTCTTTTTCAACTTCCACACACCGTACACCTCTGCCGCTTTATGGTCTTCATCTGCAAGCAGCAGGAAAGGCAATCCATGCTTTTCAATAAACTTCTCATGTCTGCTGAGCGGATCAGGACTTACTCCTAAAACGACTGCGTTCACATCTGCAAAATTCTGATGCTGGTCCCTGAAATCACATGCCTGCGTTGTGCAGCCAGGTGTCATGTCTTTCGGGTAAAAATACAGAACAACATTTTTCCCGCGGTAATCTGATAATTTCACTCTTTCACCATTGCTTGCCTCAAGCTCAAAATCTGGAGCCGTTTTACCGATTTCAATCGCCATCTTCATTCCTCCTGTTGAATAGTTTCTTACTCTAAGCCTATCCAACTTTTCCGGCAAAAACAACCGATATCATTATAAAGCACGGTCACCTGCATCAAATACTACCCTGGCTACGAATGCGGCCGGGATCACATACCCGATTAACGCTTCCAATACGGCAATAAGCCTGCCTATTCCAACAGGACTGACATCTCCATACCCAACAGAAAAAAGGGTTACCGCACTAAAATAAAAACCCGTCTCCAGCCTCTCGAGGAAACCGGTTTCCATATACTCAGTGCCGTCCATCAAAACCACCAGCCCATGTAAATCAAGCCAAATATATATCAGCCCAAACCCAATCAGAATCGTTGCATATAAACTTATGAGATAAAGGAAATTCTCAGCAGACACCCATCTTCCCTTAATCTTGGCGGATGAAAAAAGAGTCTGCAGACTCATGATCATGCACAGCACGATTAAAATCAGCGATAAATAAAAAGCCATACTGCACCTCATTTCGAAATGCCTTCCAATTCATTTATACGCTTATGGCCTTTCCCATATGACAGCCTGTCTCGGAAACTATTTCTGCTTTGGGACGGGTTCGCCCAATTAAGAAAAGCTCAAGCGCCTTGCTCATCCCCGACAAGCACAAGACGAGCCTTCCGGAAAGGCGTTCTTTGCCTTTTTGGGAGGATTGTCCGAAATGTGGAGGCGACTGCTTAGGGACGACAAGCATAAGACGAGCCCTGCAAGAAGGCGTTCTTTCCTTCTGGAAGGGATTGGCTTATGTCTCGAGTCCCTAGGAGCCGCAACTAGACAAGCTTGTGACCTCGAGGGGGTAGGCGCTGGAGCTAGACAGTTATCGACGTTCAAAAATTAAATACTTTCTTATCACTTAAAAAAAACCGGGATTTTATCCCAGTTCTAATTGCCCGCTCCCCGATATCGCTTAACACCTGAATTCCAGGTCAGGATCGAGATGCCGAAAAATACGATTCCGATTACAGGTGTTAAAAAGGAGTATAAAAACCATTCTTCTTTCCCCAGAAAGTAGGAAGCCGGATATACACCGACAAAGGCAAATGGAAGAACCCAGGTGAGGACAAAGCGTATAACACTATTGTAAATATCAACCGGATACCTTCCATAATTCCCGATGTTATACATCATCGGCATGATAGATGTTCTGGCATCAGCCCAAAAGCTGATACAGGCAATCAGTACAAAGATGCCTCCATACACAAGCATTCCGCCTATCACAAATAAGAAAAACAAGAACGGGTCTGTCCAGGAAATCCCTAAACCAAGGCTGTTTCCGGCGTAGATCATAACAGCAATACCTGTTACGGCCCCAAACAGGGATTCAAGCTCCATCCGTTCCAATACGATTTGAAACAAACTATGGATCGGCCTGGTTAAAATCCTGTCGAGTTCACCTTTTACTATATATCTCTCATTAAAATCCCAAATATTAAAGAACGATGAAAACAGTGCATAGGGCACAAGGAAAAAACCGTAAATAAAGATGATTTCATCCCTCGTCCAGCCGCCAAGCAGATTAGTATGGCCAAAGACGACCAGGATAAAAATTAAATTGACTGCCTGAAATAGAAGATCTGAAAAGATCTCAACAAATAAATCTGCGCGGTACTGCATTCTTGTTTTCATATATTGGGCGACATATTGAAAGAAAATGGCTATATAAAACATGCGTCACCCTCCTTGAATAATGAGCTGCTTTTTCGCTATGATCCACAGAACCTGAATGGGTATGATCAGAATAAGAACCCAGATCCCCTGCATAATAATCGCCTGGATGGCTTCATTTTTCGAAATACTATTTGTAAAAATCATGCTCGGCACATAGCTGATACCCTGAAAGGGCAGAAACTTCAGTACATCCTGTGCCCATAACGGAAAAAAGCTGATAGGAATCAGAAGGCCTGAAAAGAGATCAATCACAACTCTTTTTGCCCGGATAAGCCCTGTGTTATTAAATAAGAAGAAAGTGGTAATGCCTGTCAGCAAATTAATTTGAGTATTAATAAAAAAACTTAATACAATCGATACCGCAAAGAAAATCCAGGTCGTCCAATCCGCAGAAAATTGGAGCGGAAAAATGAACGAGACGATAACCATGCCCGGAACGGAGAAAAAGAAGAGACGGAATATTCCTTCCCCCAGTCCCTGCATCGTTTTCATACCCAGATAATTATATGGGCGGATCAGTTCCACCGCTACTTTTCCTTCTTTAATTTCAGCAGCCATTTCCCGGTCTATATTATTAAAATAAAACGCTCTGGCCATCCAGGCTACAGCCACATATGTCGACATCTGGATCACAGACATTCCCTCAATCGCATCTTTTTCTCCATAAATGGCACTCCACAAGAAATAGTAAGCGCCAATATTAATGCTGTAAATCAGAATACCTGTATAATAATTTGTTCTGTAGGCAAGCATCATCAAAAAACGGATCCGAATCATTTCGATATACTTATCCACAGGAACACCCCCGGGTAAAAGTAAATTCTTTCATTAAGATATCCCCCGGTCATAAATATTTCTTATGATTTCCTCTGTTGAAGTTTCTTTAATATTGATGTCTTTCACTTTCAAATCCGCAACCACCTTGGCAATCAGCAGGGAAATCAGTTCATCATTATCCTCTGTAAAGGCTGTAAAGATCGCTTCTTTCTCATCCTTTTCCCATTTCACTTCCGATGAAGCCGTTATTCGGTTTAAGTCGTTCAGGGTCACATCTTCAAGGAACTGGAATTCAATTTCCTTCCCTTCCCCCCATTTTTCCTTCAGGCTTTTTAAGGCTCCATCATAAATGATTTTCCCCTCATCCAGCATAACTACGCGTTCGCACAGCGCCTCGATATCAGACAGATCATGAGTAGTCAGCAGAATGGTTGTATTATATTTTTCATTAATTTCTTTTAAAAACTCCCTGATCTTCAATTTAACAAGCACATCAAGCCCGATAGTCGGCTCATCCAGGAACAAGAGCGGCGGATTGTGGATGAGTGCCGCTGCCAATTCACACCTCATTCTCTGTCCGAGTGAAAGCTTCCGGACCGGCTTATCGAGCAGAGGTTCAATATCCAGGGTTTTGATTACATGTGCCATATGGCTGTCGTATTGCTCATCAGTAACTTTGTACACCTTCTTGAGCAGCCTGAAGGATTCCTGAACAGCAATATCCCACCAAAGCTGGGATCTCTGGCCGAAGACAACTCCAATTGTGCTGACGAATTTTTCACGGTCTTTATGCGGGTTCATTCCATTTACGATCACTTCACCGCTTGTCGGGGTCAGGATCCCTGTCAGCATTTTTATGGTCGTTGACTTCCCGGCTCCATTTTCACCTATATAGCCAACCATCTCGCCCTGCTTTACATGAAAGCTGATATTGTTCACCGCTGGCACAATCTTATAATTCCTTGTAAGCAAATCACGGAAAGCACCCTTTAATCCCGAGCGGCTCGAATAAGCTTTAAATTCCTTTTTTAAGTTCCGGACTGTTATTGCATCATTCATCTTTACTCCTCCTGCCAATTAATGCCCTAATGAAATAGTTTAGACAAACAGTGCCTTCTTCACAACTAGATTGCTTCCAATCCTATTTTTAAAATACAGAATAATCCGCCTTCCCTTAGGATTGGACGAAGCCCCTTCCAAACATGTTAAAATAATGACGGACATATAAATGGATTTTATCAGGAGGATTAACATGCAATTTACTAATTCTGAACGGCTGCATAAACAAGCTTTAGAACATATTGTCGGCGGGGTAAACAGTCCTTCCCGCTCCTATAAAGCAGTTGGCGGCGGCTCGCCGGTCGCAATGGATCGGGCACAGGGTGCTTATTTCTGGGATGTGGACGGCAATCAATATATTGATTACTTGGCTGCATACGGCCCCATCATTACCGGGCATGCCCATCCGCATATTACAGAAGCCATAAAAACAGCTGCTGAGCGCGGTGTATTATATGGAACTCCGACACCACATGAAGTGAAATTCGCCGAGATGCTTAAGGAAGCAATGCCTAATTTGGACAAAGTCCGTTTTGTGAATTCAGGTACTGAAGCCGTTATGACAACGATACGTGTGGCAAGGGCCTATACGGGAAGGGACAAAATCATTAAGTTTGCCGGCTGCTATCACGGCCATTCCGATCTTGTACTGGTTGCTGCAGGTTCAGGGCCTTCAACACTTGGAACGCCTGACTCTGCCGGAGTTCCAAAGAGCATTGCCCAGGAAGTGATCACGGTTCCTTTCAATGAAATCAAACCATATAAGGAAGCGCTGGAAAAATGGGGTGACCAGATCGCTGCTGTGCTGGTGGAACCGATTGTCGGCAACTTCGGAATTGTTGAACCAAAGACGGGGTTCTTGGAACAGGTTAACGAATTAACACATGCAGCCGGTGCGCTTGTCATTTATGATGAAGTCATCACAGCTTTCCGTTTTATGTATGGCGGCGCTCAGGATCTGCTTGGTGTAAAACCCGACTTGACAGCCATGGGGAAAATCATTGGCGGCGGCCTTCCAATCGGTGCTTATGGCGGAAAGAAAGAGATTATGGAAACAGTAGCTCCTTTAGGTCCAGCCTATCAAGCTGGTACAATGGCTGGAAATCCGGCGTCGATTCTATCAGGAATTGCCTGTCTTGAAGTTTTAAAACAGCCTGGTGTCTATGAATATCTGGACAGACTGGGAGAACTGCTTGAAAAAGGGATAAGCGAGGCAGCTGAAGAACATAACATACCCATTACCATTAATCGATTAAAAGGTGCCCTGACAATCTACTTTACGGAAGAAAAAGTGGTGAATTACGAGCAGGCGGAAAATACAGATGGAGAAATGTTTGCAAAGTTCTTCAAGCTGATGCTCAATCAAGGTATAAACCTGGCTCCTTCGAAATATGAAGCCTGGTTTATGACAATCGCGCATACAGAGGATGATATTCAAGCCACCATTCATGCGGTGCAAAATGCATTTCAGCAATTAAAGGACGAATAAATATTCACTATTTTATACACTGACGGAAGCAGAAACGCTTCCTTTTTCTTTATTTCCAATAATGAAAACGTTTACAATAATGGGGTTTTTTTATACAAAAGCCTATTTCCCCCTCCAAACCATATCCAACTTTTTGTATAAATAATTGATTTCTGAAAATTCATATGATATGATGGGAGAAATCTTTTGTGTAAGAGCGGTTTACGCTGACATAAAAAACATTATGTCCTGAAGCATATCCCGAATTATCCAACTATTCATTCAATAAATGCTCCATGCATTTACCTTTCAAACCAAAGATAACTTTGCAATACCCTCATTTAAAACCCGTAAACAAAAAAAACTTATAGATTACTATTTTTCAGGAGGTGAACGGCTTTAAGGCACAGCCTTATTTACAGCCGAATTTTATGACATTACAGCAATGGAGTCCTTCACTTTTTAAAGAGTTTCACCGTCAGGAGCATGATGCGTGCGGCATCGTTTCTGCCATGGAGAAAAAGAAAGTCCCAACCCGCGAAAATATTTTCAGCTGCATCAATGCGCTTGTTACGATGAATCACCGTGCCGGTTTTATTAATGGAGAAGGGGACGGTGTAGGGATCCATATTGATATCCCGAGAGAGCTGTGGAAAGAAAAATTAAAGGAAGCGGGAGCCGATTCTAACGCAGCAGAAAAAGATGGATTTGTGGTTGGCCATGTATTTATGTCCAGAAAGCAGGATACTGAATTACTGAAAACGATCTTGCTGCAAAAACTCGCTGACGCAAATCTCACGGTTATTTATGCATCTGACGAAGTAACCGAATCTTCAGCTTTAGGACCGATTGCCATACAGGAAAATCCAGTATTCTGGCAGTTTGCCTGTTTAGCAGAATCGAATGGTGCAGAGCTTTCCAAAAAGCTGTTTGAATTAATCGTTGATTTTGAAGAAGACGAACATGTCCATGTCGCCTCCCTTAGTCAGCATCATGCTGTGTACAAAGTTATGGGAGCCGGGGATATTCTTCCGAAATATTATCACGATCTGGCAAGCCCCCTTGTTGCTTCAACAATGACGCTTGGGCATAATCGCTATTCAACTAACACATTATCAAGCTTTTTCCGCGTGCAGCCTTTTAGCGTGCTGGGACACAACGGGGAAATCAACACCATTGCCAAGCTTAGGGATGAAGCCAAAATGGTCGGCGTTCCGCTAGTAAAAGATGGCAGTGACTCACAGGATCTGAGCAGAACGCTTGAAACGTTTATTTGCCGTGACGGCTATTCTCTCTTTGAGGCAATGGACGTCATGTTCCCTCCTATCGTGAATGAAATCAAGTCATACCCTGAGCATCTTCAGGATATGTACGCCTATATCCGGGAAGCATGGGGACATTTTGCCCAGGGACCAGCAGGAATTATTTCAAGATTTGCCGATGAGGCAGTGTTCAGTGTTGATGCATTGGGCCTTCGCCCGCTGTGGATGCTGGAAACCGAAAGCTCCTACCTGTTCTCATCAGAACCAGGAATCATCCCATCCAGTGAATATGTTAATGAGCCAAAGCCGCTATCACCAGGTGAAAAGGTGGGGCTGAAATGGGACGGAGACACTCTGGCTGTTTACGAACATAGCCACTATCAGGCTGAAGTTTTTGAAAGATTTTCAAAGAGAGTGAACGCTGAAAACTTCCGGATTCGCCTGCAGGCTCCTAAACTGGAGAAAACCATTACTGTAAATTACCCGGATAAGATTCATAACGGGCAGTATAAAGCATTCGGCTGGGAGAGAGACCATGTCCAGCTTGTCGAGCAAATGGCAGAAAAAGGAGCGGAGCCAATCCGTTCTCTTGGACACGACTCACCTTTAGCAGCACTGAATCCTCAGCGGAAAAACATCGCAGATTTTATTAAGGAAAGTGTTGCTGTTGTTACAAACCCTGCCATTGACCGTGACCGGGAAACGGAGCATTTCTCAACCCGTACGATTATCGGCCAGCGTCCTTCTTTATTTGAAAAACAGGAGCAAGGGGCCGTTATTGAATTGCAGACTCCTATTTTAATAGAAGGCAAAGCAGGCTTTGAATGTTCCGATGAACTCAATCAGCCGAGCTATGACCAAGTAAGCGGCTTCTATCAGGAACAAAAGCTGATATCTTATTTATCTTCCACATTTACGAAAGATGAAACGGTAAAAGAAGCTTTAGACCGTTTAGCAGCAGAAGCGGTTGATGCGGTCAAAAATGGCAAAACCCTGCTTGTACTGGATGATGCCAATGCTCATCAGGAGGACGCTTACTGGATTGACCCGCACCTGGCCGTCTCTGCGATCGATCAGGCTCTTGTCAAAGAGGCATTGCGCCGTGAATGTTCCCTGCTGCTCCGGTCTGCTTCAATCAGATCGCTTCATGATATCATTACCGCGTTCGGTTTAGGCGCTGATATTATAAGCCCTTACTATATGTTTATGACGGTTCTAGGCGAATCTGATACACCGCTGAAGAATTTATATTCAGCTCTGACTAAAGGACTTGAAAAAGTCATTTCCACTATCGGGATTCATGAATTAAGAGGCTATGGCCGGTTGTTCTCTGCCATTGGTCTTCATGAGGAATTAGCCGGATATCTGAATATCGTCAACTTCTTCGGATCTAAAGAACTTTCATTCAGCTTCAGCGTTTTAAAGGAAGACGCTTTTGCCAGAGCGGAAGATTACCAGAATGAAAAGGAACGGATCGGAAAAACGTTCAGCCTTTTCCCGCGCATCTGGAAAGCGATCGGCGAAGTGGCATCGACTGGTGACTATAGTGTTTACAAGGAAAAAATTACTGAACAGGAAGACCAGAACCCGACAACAATCCGCCATTTAACCGGATTTAAGGAAACGGCTTCTCATCTGAAGCCGGATGATATCAGCCTGCATGTGGGCGAGCATGACCTGCCATTTGTTATCTCCTCCATGTCCTTTGGCTCTCAGAATGAAACGGCCTTTAGAGCCTATGCAGAAGGTGCTGACAGGCTGAACATGGTCAGCCTGAATGGTGAAGGCGGAGAAATCAAGGATATGCTCGGAAAATATCCGAGGACCCGCGGACAGCAGGTAGCATCAGGACGCTTTGGTGTTAATGCCGAGCTCCTGAATTCATCCAACCTGCTGGAAATAAAAATTGGGCAGGGTGCAAAGCCTGGTGAAGGCGGTCACCTTCCGGGATCCAAGGTTACGGCGAAAATTGCAGAGGCACGTAATGCTACAATTGGATCGGATTTGATTTCACCTTCCAACAATCATGACATCTACTCGATTGAAGATTTGGCACAGATGATTCATGAACTTAAGACAGCCAATGACAAAGCCAAGGTTGCAGTTAAGGTGCCGGTTGTGCCGAATATCGGAACCATTGCAGTCGGGATTGCAAAAGCTGGTGCTGATATCATCACATTGAGCGGTTTTGACGGAGGTACAGGGGCAGCGAGAATTCACGCCCTTCAGCATGTTGGCCTTCCAGTTGAGATTGGTGTAAAGGCAGCTCACAACGCCCTGCTCGAAGCAGGCATCCGCGATAATGTGGAGCTTTGGGCTGATGGCGGCATCAAGAGTGCTGCAGACGTATTGAAGGTTATGCTGCTGGGTGCTAACCGTGTAGGCTTTGGTACACTCTCCATGCTTGCTATCGGCTGTACGACATGCCGCGGCTGCCACCTTGATACTTGCCATGTTGGAATTGCAACACAAATAGATTCAGAGGCACAGGCGAAGGAACATGGCTTAAGAAGATTTGTTCCACGCCAATTCGATCTTGCTGTTAAAGGCATCATGAACCTGTTTACTGCTTTTGGCGAAGAACTGAAAGCATTGGCGGCTTCTGTTGGCATAAAAAATCTGCAGGATGCTGTAGGACGTTCTGATTTGCTAGTACAGATTAAAGGACAGGATCAGCTTGACCTGACTCACCTGCTGAAGACACTTGAAATCGGCCAATTTTCTGCCCAGGAAGCACCGGAAGCCCTGCAGGAAGCCCAGCTGCAGGTAGCAGTTGGAGCAGAGTATCTCGATGCAAGTGTAGAAGAACTGGATCAGTCACGTGAATTCCATAGCGTCACTTCCGAGCAGCGTGTACTGGGAAGCCGGGTTTCCTGCCACCGTGTAAGAAACAGACTCGACGGTTCTTACAAAACTCTTCCGCAAGTTGATTTGAAATACAAAGGCGGTTCCATCCCAGGCAATGGCCTTGGAGCTTACAACAGCTTCGGCATCAACATCGAAGTTGCCGGAGGCGCACAGGATGGCATCGGAAAAACTTCTTTCGGCGGACAAATTAAAATCTTTAAAGCAAAAGGCAAAAATGGCAAGTTCTATAATGGCTCTGTTGGTAAAGGCTTCGGCTATGGAGCACAGGAAGGCTTGCTTGTAGCTCAAGGAAATGCTGACGCCCGTGCCGGAATCAGATTATCCGGAGCGGATATGATTATCGGCGGCCAGCTGCAAAGGCGGCTGCCTGAAAAAGAATACGGCAATATCGGTTCAAACGCCAATATTAAAGGGTTTGCCTTTGAGTATATGACGAATGGCCGAGGCCTGGTCCTTGGCGATGCCGGTCCATGGATCTGCGCAGGAATGACAGGCGGTGTTGTTTACTTAAGACACCAGCCGGAAATGGGCTTAACAAAAGAAGCCATCCAGCGCAGAATTGCCAAGGGAGCTAAAGTTTCGGTTACTTCTCTTTCCGATAAAGGAAAGGAAGATGTAAAAGAACTGCTTGGCCAATACATTGCCATGCTGAATGATCAGGGACAGACTGAAGAAGCTTCCCAGCTTGCTTCCCTTCTTAATCATCCTGAAGACCACTTTGTTCAAGTAATACCGGTCAAAGAACAGGCAGACCCGTCCGTTTCCACAGAGTGATTATCTGCACAATCAAGCCCCACCCGTTTCTGCGGATGGGGCTTTTTGTCTTCTTTAAGGCAACCTTAACTTTTTTACTAACTTTTAATAATAATTTCATAAAAATGCCCCTTGAACTTCTTTCCATATCCCTGTATAGTACATTATTGTTTAACAATGAGCAAAATCGTTTAAAGTAGGTATAATTACTGCTTTTACGGTTAAGTCGCTTTTCAATGAACCCAATTTTTATGAAAGAAAGGACATACATTGTATGAAACTTGGCGCCCGCATACTTAAGACGGGAATCGCAATCATTCTAGCTTTATTATTATCAGAACTCTTTCAGCTTCCTGCTCCTATCTTTGCAGGAATTGCCGCTATTTTTGCCGTTCAGCCGACCATTTACAGATCTTATCTTTCTATTGTGGAACAGATCCAGGGGAACGCAATCGGTGCATTAATTGCCGTGATTTTTGTGCTTTTATTCGGCAACCATGTCTTTATCATAGGTCTGGCAGCTATTATTGTTATCACGATTAATCTTAAGCTAAAAATAGAGAACACAATTGGCCTGTCACTTGTAACCCTGATTGTCATCATGGAGACACCGGGTGATACCTTTCTGCAATTTGCACTTATTCGATTCTCAACCATTATGCTCGGGGTATTATCAGCTTTTATCGTTAATCTTGTATTTCTGCCTCCTAAATACGAAAACAAGCTTTATTTTAAAATATCCAATAACACAGAGGAAATTACCAAATGGATCAGGCTTACCATACGCCATGCATCTGAACACAGACTTCTGAAAAACGATATTGATAAAATGAAAGA
This sequence comes from Cytobacillus sp. EB106-05-05-XG126, assembly GCF_058791715.1. Classification (NCBI taxonomy): domain Bacteria; kingdom Bacillati; phylum Bacillota; class Bacilli; order Caryophanales; family Bacillaceae; genus Cytobacillus; species Cytobacillus sp. EB106-05-05-XG126. The sequence goes on from NZ_JBYTDU010000018.1 coordinate 15,428, forward strand.
CAGCAATGTTAAGCTTGAACAGCTGTATCTAATGTATAAAGAGGAAAGAAATTATTTTAAACGAAACGATCTGGTTAAATCCAGGAAACTCGTTATTTACCGCCAAATGATTTCCACTGTAAAACGCTCACTGGAAACATTAAAAAAGCTTCATCGATTTGAAAATGATCTGCAGCAAATGCCTGAAGAATTCCAGCATGCTGTGCAGCAGCAGCTTGATATTCTTATCCATTATCATGAACATGTTATGCTAAAATTTATCGGGAAAGTTCGTCCGAATGTAGTATTTGAGGAAGGCGACTTCAGCCTGAGCAGAAAGGAACTGGTGAACCTTTTCCTGGCTCAGCAAAAAGAACATGAACATGATGAAGAATCCATTCTCCCGCATATCATGCAGATTGTATCAGCTATTGTTGATTACGATGAACATGTGGAGCACCTGGATAAACTTATATCCAGCTTTCAGTCATATCACAAGGATGAAAATGAGGTTACCATACCGGAGAATGCCGAGTAGACTGTGGTCTATTTTCAACTTAATTCATAGGAAAAAGCAGCTGAAGTCATGTCAGCTGCTTTTTGTTAATTCTTCATACGCGGATCAAGTGCATCCCTTAATCCATCACCCATTAAATTAAAACCGAGAACTGTAAGCATGATCGCAAGTCCCGGGAAGATCATCGTCCATGGAGCCTGTATCAAATATGCCTTCGCATCAGAGAGCATTTTCCCCCATTCAGGATTTGGCGCTTCTGCACCAAGGCCAAGGAATCCAAGGGCAGCACACTCAATAATCGCTGTTGCAATCGCAAGTGTTCCCTGTACAATGATTGGCGCCATACTATTTGGCAGAACATGCCTGAAGAGAATACGGCTGTTGCTCATCCCAATCGCTTTTGCAGCCATAATATATTCCTCCTGTTTGACACTCAGCACCCTTGAACGGATCAGTCTGCCAAAGTTGGGAATATTGATAACCGCAATGGCAATCAGGGCATTTCTTAATGATGGACCAAGTACAGCCACAATCGCAATAGCCAGCAATATGCTTGGGAAAGCAAGCATGATATCAAAAATGCGGGAGATGATGGTATCAACCCATTTGCCATAATATCCTGCTACTACACCTAAAAGGCATCCAACCACAATAGATCCGATTACGGCCAAAAAACCTACCCATAATGAGATCCTTGCCCCATAAACAACCCTGGAAAAGATATCCCGTCCGAAGTCATCTGTTCCAAACCAATGCTGGCTGGATGGAGCCTGAAGCCTTTTTGAGAGCATCTGTTCATTAATCCCCTGCGGCGCAATAAGCGGTGCAAATACAGCAAGAAGAACGAAAAACAATACAATAATGGTGCCGATTAAAGCCAGCTTATTTTTTCTAAAGCTCCTCCATGCTTCCACCCAGGGGGAAACCGCTTTTTCTTCAGCTGGCATAATAGGCGGCTGAAGGTCTTTTTGTGTTGAAAGTTCCAAGTCTGTTCCCCCTCCTTAATTATATTTAATCCGCGGATCAATTGCTGCATACAGCAAGTCCACCACCAGATTGATCATGACAAAGATAAATGCAATGATAAGTATGCCTGACTGGATAACAGGATAGTCCCGATAGTTGATAGCCTCATAAATATACCGTCCGATTCCCGGCCAGCTGAAAATCGTTTCCGTTAAAATGGCGCCTCCCAGCAATAATCCCATTTGAAGACCAATAATCGTAAGAACTGGAATGATGGCATTCTTTAATGAGTGCTTATAAACAACCCAGAACATTCTTAAGCCTTTGGCTCTCGCTGTTCTGACAAAATCGGATCTCATTACCTCAAGCATCGTAGAACGGGTAATTCTCGCAATGATCGCCATTGGGATGGTCGCCAGGGCAAATGCGGGCAGAATCAGGTGTCTGATGACATCCCAGAATTGATCGATTCTTCCCTGCAGGAGAGTATCGATCATATATATGTTCGTTATGGCCTCAATCGGATTTCTTACTTCTTCCCTTCCCGATGTAGGCAGCCAGTCCAGCTTAATGGCAAAAGCCCACTGCTCCATCAAGCCGAGCCAGAAGATTGGCATGGAAACGCCAATAAGCGCCAGCACCATTGCCACATAATCAAACCATGAATTCTGATACCAGGCACTGATGATTCCGGCATTCACACCGATAAAAACAGCAATTAACATGGCAACGAATGTAAGTTCAATTGTTGCAGCCAAATACGGCCAAATTTCCTGGCTTATTTCCGTTTTAGTCCGGAGTGATTCTCCAAGATCTCCCGTAATAAGCCCGCCCAGATATGTAAAATATTGAAGGTACCAAGGCTGATCCAGCCCCAGCTGCTTCGTTAATTCCTCTACTGCTTCTTTTGTTGCCAATTGTCCCAGGATAATCTGTGCCGGATTACCGGGTATTGCCCGGATCATAAAAAAGACGATTAGGGAAAGCCCCAGCAGAACGGGAATAAGGGAAAACAGACGTTTAAGTGTGTAGGACAGCATTGCCATCTCACCTCTCTTGAAGGGTTATTAAGAAAAGCGCAAGCGCCTTGGTCACCCCCGACAAGCACAAGACGAGCCTCTCAGAAAGGCGTTCTTTGCCTTTTTGGGGGGATTGGCTTGTGACCTCGAGGGGGTAGGCGCTGGAGCTAGACAGTTATCGAAATTCAAAGTTTCTTAATTTATAATATTTCTATATAGAAAAGGGAGCTACAGAACTGTACTCCCTTTTCCTTGAATATAAGAAGTATACTTATCTCACTTGTAAAGCAGCTTATTTAAATTCTACAGTTGCCAGTAAATCAGAACCTGTTGGATGCGGCTTGAAGCCTGTGATATCAGCTTTACCCGCAAGGATTGGTCTTGAGTGAACAAGCGGAATCCACGGAGCATCTTCTTTGATCAGAAGCTGAGCCTCTTTGTAAAGTTTTTCACGCTCTGCCTGGTCTGCACTAGCCTGAGCTTTTACAAGCAGTTCATGCACTTCAGGGTTTTCGTAGTAAGAGTAGTTGTTAGAACCAATGCTGTCCTGGTCAAGAAGAACATACAGGAAGTTATCAGCATCCCCATTATCGCCAGTCCATCCTAATAGGAATGTATCAGCTTCACCATTCTTAGCTTTATCCAGGTAAGTACCCCACTCATACGTTACAATCTTTGCTTTTACGCCGATTGCATCAAAGTTGGCTTGAAGTGCTTCAGCCACTTTTTGTCCATCCGGCATATATGGTCTAGGAACCGGCATTGCCCATAGCTCCATTTCAAAACCATCTTCATATCCTGCTTCTTTTAAAAGTTCCTTAGCCTTCTCAGGGTCAAACTCATAATCCTTAACGTCATCATTGTAACCCGCTACGACTGAAGGCATTGGGTTTTTCGCAGGCTCAGCTGCACCGGCATAGAATGCATCAATAAGAGCTTGCTTATCAACTGCATAGTTCAATGCCTGGCGGACTTTTTTATCTTTTAATGGTCCACGTGTGCTCGTCAATCCAAGGTAAGCTACGTTTAATGATGGACGTTCAAAAGTTTGAAGATCCGGATTTCCTTCGATTTGGCCAACATCACTGAAGTTAACGCCATCGATTAAGTCGACTTCGCCTGTAGCCAGGGCGTTCAGACGAGCAGAGTTTTCAGGGATGACACGGAAGATAACCTCATCCAGCTTTGGAAGGCCATCCTGCCAGTATTCTTCATTTTTCACAAGAGTAATGCGGTCGTTTGCTTTGTATTCTTTAAATGCAAATGGACCTGTTCCCACCGGGTTGTGAAGGAATTTTTCACCATGCTTTTCAATCGCAGCCGGGCTTGCAATTCCAAATGGAGACATTGCAAGGTTCTTTAAGAATGGTGCAATTGGCTTGTTTAAAGTAAACTCAACTGTGTAATCATCTACAGCTTTCACTTCAGAGATTTTATCCCCAAACTGAGAGTTATAGTAATAGAACTGCTCAGCGTTTCCAGCTTTCCATCTTTCAAAGTTGAAGACAACCGCTTCGGCATTAAAGTCAGTTCCATCGTGGAACTTTACGCCTTCACGAAGCTTTAATGTATGCTTTAGCCCGTCTTCGCTCATTTCCCATTCAGTAGCAAGGCCAGGCTGAATTTCCGTATCCTGCTCACCAAATTCGATCAGAGTTTCATAGATGTTTTTTGTAACTTTAAAAGATTCGCCTTCTGTTGTAATAGCGGGATCAAGTGAAGTAGAATCACCGCCGCGGCCAAATACTAATGTGCCGCCTGATGACGTTTCTTCTGTATCTGTACCTTTCTCTTTATCCTTTTCGTCTTTCGTTCCGCTGCTTGAGTTGCTGCTGCAGCCGGCAAGAGCCAGTGACAGTAACAAAGCTGCAACCAGGAACCAAATGCCATTGCGCTTCTTCATTGTTTTCCCCCTTTATTCTTTTGCCGGTATCGGCTGTTTACATATTTATCATCCATGCAGTTCTGCCTATATAGCTCAGCTATAGAGATGGCAGGCTGCAAAGTGACCCGGTTCAATTTCCTTCAGCTGCGGCCTATCTGTTTTGCAGATTTCCATGCATTCTTTACATCTAGTATGGAAGGCACATCCAGCTGGCGGATTCTGCGGGCTTGGAATGTCCCCGGTTAATAATTCCCTGTCTTTCTTTAATGTCGGGTCAGGGATGGGAACTGCACCAAGCAATGCCTTTGTATAAGGATGCAGCGGCTTATCGTAGAGCTGGTCAGAGGTTGTGATCTCTACTAACCTTCCAAGATACATAACACCGACCCTATCACTGATATGTTTAACTACCCCGAGATCATGGGCAATGAATATATACGTCAGCTGAAATTCTTTTTGAAGATCTTCCAGCAGGTTGAGCACCTGTGATTGAATGGATACATCAAGTGCTGAAACTGGTTCATCTGCAATGATCAGCTTAGGCTTGGTCATCAATGCTCTTGCGATTCCAATCCTCTGCCTTTGGCCTCCGCTGAATTGGTGCGGATAGCGTTTGGCATGGTAGCTGCTGAGGCCGACAACCTCAAGCATCTCTCTTACCCGCTGTTTACGCTCTTCTTTGTTCCCGATGCCGTGGACAATGAGAGGCTCCTCCAAAATCTGCTCAACAGTATGGCGGGGGTTTAACGATGCAAACGGATCCTGGAATACCATCTGCATTTCCTTTCTCATCTTGCGCATTTCCGCTGAGTTTAGGGAAGTCAGATCCTTGCCTTCAAAAACCACTTTCCCCTCTGTCGGTTCAATCAGGCGCATCAGCATTCTTCCTGTGGTTGATTTGCCGCAGCCAGATTCACCTACAAGGCCAAGCGTTTCCCCTTTGTTAACGAAAAAGGTGATATCATCAACCGCTTTCACATCACCCTGTTTTCTCCCAAACAGGCCGCCTGTTACGGGGAAATATTTCTTTAACTGATTAACTTCCAACAGCACTTCGGTCATCAATGACACCCCCAGACTCATGCAGAAAACAGCGCACTGTATGCTGTTCTGCATCATTGGCATTATAAAGCGGAGGACTTTCCGTCATGCACCGGTCATGGACAAATTCACAGCGAGCTGCAAAACGGCATCCAGTCTTGATGGAGCCCGGTTTAGGCACATTTCCCGGAATCGAATATAATCGCTCTTTTTTCTCTCTTACATCAGGCACTGATTGCAGAAGTCCCTGGGTATAAGGATGTTTTGGATGTTTGAATATCTCTTCTACAGGAGCTTCCTCCACTATTTTCCCGGCATACATGACAATTACCCTCTCACATACTTCCGCTACTACCCCAAGATCATGCGTAATCATGACTATGGCTGTGTCGAGCTTTTCATTAAGATCCTTCATAAGGGATAATATCTGGGCCTGGATGGTCACGTCCAAAGCAGTTGTTGGCTCATCTGCAATCAGAAGCCGAGGATGGCAGGACAATGCCATGGCAATCATTACCCTCTGCCTCATTCCCCCTGACAGCTGGTGGGGATATTCCTTTACTATCTGCTCTGCCCTAGGCAGGCCAACAAGCTTAAGCATTTCAACAGCCTGCTGGATTGCAGCCTTCTTATTTAACTTCTTATGTAATTTGATTCCTTCTGTCAGCTGATCTCCTATTGTAAATAACGGATTCAATGAAGTCATCGGCTCCTGAAAAATCATAGCCACTTCATTTCCCCTTATTTCACGCATTCTTTTTTCTGATGCTTTTACGAGATCTTCTCCATCTAAAAGAATTTCACCGCCAACAATTTTTCCCGGGGGCTGTGGAATCAGCTTCATAATGGATAGAGATGTAACACTCTTCCCGCAGCCTGATTCTCCTACTATCCCCAGAATTTCACCCTTGTTGACCGAGAAGCTGATATCATCCACAGCCGGAACTTCTCCATCTGAAGAGAAAAAGGATGTCCTTAGCTGTTTTACATCTAAAACTGGAGCTTGAGTCACACGGATACTCCTTTCCTGATCGTCCGTTTCTATGAAATGGGACATATTTAACAATTGTGGACCTTAGGTCACTATCTTTTTTTCATTCTATAAAAAAAGATTGGTTAAGTCTACTCATTTTTCTAAATTATTTAAATATAGTAAACATTATATATTTTTAGATATGGTTTTAAAGTAATATCCTACTAATAATTATGAAAAAGATGGAGATTAATGACCGTTATTTACAGGCAGCTATTTTAACACTATAGTAATTTAACGCATTGCTATAAAAAAGCACACAAACAAAGCCGGCCCTGTAATAGAGCCGGCTTTTAAACCTAATTTTCAAGCTGCTGAACTTGAAAAAGCTTGTAATAATTGCATTGTCTTTTCATTAATTCGTCATGGCTTCCCGCTTCAGAAATTTCACCATGCTCTATCAGAATTATCCTATCTGCATGTGTGATGGTGGAAAGGCGATGAGCGACGATAAAAGTCGTGCGGTCTTTAGCCAATTTTTCCAATGCTTCCTGTATCAGATGTTCACTCTCCAGATCAAGGGCTGAAGTGGCTTCATCCAGTACAAGGATCGGCGGATTTTTCAAAAAGATTCTCGCAATGGCAATTCGCTGCTTCTGTCCTCCCGAGAGTTTCACACCGCGCTCGCCAACCTTGGTATCATAGCCTTCAGGCAAATTCATAATAAATTCGTGGGCATTTGCAGCCCTGGCAGCATCAATTACTTCCTCTTCAGTGGCATCGGGTTTGCCGAGCAGAATGTTAGTTTTGACCGATTCACTGAACAAAATATTATCCTGAAGCACCATCCCGATTTTATCGCGAAGGCTCCTTACTTTAAACGAACGGATATCAGTGCCATCAAGCAGAATTCTGCCTTCATTCACATCGTAAAAACGCGGAATCAGCCCTACCAGAGAGGACTTTCCTCCTCCGCTCATCCCTACAAGGGCAATCGTTTCCCCTGCTGATACATCGAGATTTATTTCCTTTAATACCGGAGGCTCATTCTCATTGTAGGAAAAGCTCACTTCTTCAAATTGGATATGCCCTTTAACATCCCGGCATTGAATGGCATCAGGTGAATCGTCAATATCGTATTTCTCATCCATTAACTCAAATACCCGGTCCATGGATGCGATTGATTGCGTTAAGGTGGTTGAAGAGTTAACAAGTCTTCTAAGCGGTCCATACAATCTATCTATATAAGCGACAAATGCCATCATGACACCGAGGGAAATATCTCCCTGGATAACCTGATATCCTGAATACCCAATGACTAAAAGCGGTGAAATATCTGTAATGGTGTTAACTACTGCAAATGCTTTTGCATTCCACTTCGTATGGTCGATCGCTTTTGTAAGGAAATTCTTATTTTGCGCATCAAATTGGGTCTGTTCATAATCCTCAATGGCAAAGCTTTTAACAACTGCCATCCCCTGAACACGTTCATGAAGATAGCCCTGCACCTCTGCAAGAGCCTGTGAACGGGCCCTTGTCAGCTTTCTGAGGTTCCCAAAAAAGTACTTAACTGAGAAAGCATAAAATGGAAATAACAGCAGTGACACAATCGTCAGCGTAACGTCCATATTCAGCATAATGACAACTGCAATTAAAATGGTTGCCACATCAAGCCATAAATTCATTAAACCGGTTACTACAAATGTTTTGGTTTGCTCAACATCATTTATGACCCTGGAGATCACTTCCCCTGTTCTGGTATTTGCATAGAATCGGAAGCTTAACTTTTGAATGTGGGTAAAAAGCTTATCCCTGATATCATATAAAATTTTGCTAGCCACCCACTGGGCAAAGTATTGGCGGTAATACTCAATTGGCGGACGGGCGATGACAAATAAAGCAATCATCACAGCCATAACCATTAACAGTGTGCTGTTCTTATCGCCCTGACTCAATGTATCATTGCCAATAATATCATCTATTACATACTTAATCAGAAGCGGAATCAAAAGCGGTATGGCAAATTTAATGATGCCTATGATAATGGTTCCGATAATCTGAAGCCGATACGGCTTAACGAATTTCAAATATCTTTTTATACTGTCCAACCGGATCGCTCCCCCTCTCTATCTCAATCCCTGTTATTTTCTTAAACTTACCCCTAAACCCGGCAATCATGCAGATTCATGGCGAAAAGCGCAAGCGCCTTGCCCACCCCCGACAAGCTGTGACCCCGAGGGGGCAGGCTGCTTGCGCTGGACAAAAATAAAAACCTGCTGACTCAAGGTCCAACAGGCGTTTTTTCGGCATTCAGCCCTTTTTTAGCGTCTGTAAGTAAGATAACGTTCATACCATATATCAATAAAGTCGGGTGCAAAAGGACCTTTTCTCTGACGAATCCAATGGATGAGGTTGTCCACATTTGATTTAAGGATACTGTCAATCACATCGGGATAATTCATTTCCTGACGGTGCCGTTCATATTCGTCTTCGTCAAGCAAATTGAATGTCATGTCAGGATATACTTTAATATCGAGATCATAATCAATATACTTTAACGCTTCACCATCAAAAATAAATGGTGAACTAATATTACAGTAATAATAAACACCATCTTCCCGAATCATTCCAATCACATTAAACCAGTGCTGAGAATGAAAATAACAAATGGCTGGCTCTCTCGTCACCCATGTTCTTCCGTCAGATTCTGTTACGATTGTCCGGTCATTGCCGCCAATCACCAGATTTTGTGTCCCTTTTAATACGGTTGTTTCCTCCCAGACGCGGTGGATATGCCCATTATGTTTATAGCTGTGTATTTGCATTGGTTCGCCTTCGATGGGTACCGCCATTCTTTTCCCCTACTTTCCTTCCGGAAGCTTTGCAACCTGATAATACTTTTTTGGCGCCTTTAATAGGCTTCCTCCCCTTCATGCTAAGCGCATACTGCACAGCATGACTCAATAATATCCAAAAGAAAAAGGCAACAAAGTACGATTCCTGTTTTCTACTATTATAACGGTAAAAGGAAATTTTTAAAACAAAGAGCCATTGAAATGTATCAATGGCTGTAAAAAAAGGATATAATAGCTTATTTTATAGGTATTGAAGACAACGAAAGATTATAGAGAGTTTATCTTTAAACGGTTACATTTACTTTCTGATAGGAGCGGATGACCTCTTCGGTCTGTTCCTCAAATATACGATGAATTTGTTTGAGTTCTTCTTTCATTCTGGCAATTTCATACTGTACACTTTCAAGCTCTGTTTCCTGCTGAATGGCTTTTAATTCCTCTTCAATCTCCTGGCAGCGCTCCAGTTCACTCTGCAGATAAAGAAGCTTTTCCATCGTTTTCATCTGTTCTGAAACCAAACTGTTAAAGTTCTCCATGTTTGTTCCACCGTCCCCATTATTTTTCCTATTTCTATAATTTCGCTGTCCCTTTTTTTAACCCTTTGACTAGTTATGTTGACTTTATGGAAGTTTTGTCGAAGGGACACAAAAAAAAAGAAGCCGCCTTTTCCATTTAAAAGGCGGCTTCTTTCTTTAGATGTAATTATTAGCTTTGTTTGCCTGCATTTTGACCTTTGCGAGCTTCAGCTTGCTGGTTTTGCTGTCTTACTTCAGCAGCATTTGTTTCGCTGGCAAATTCAGTACCGTACTGGCCTTGGCCAGCAGATTGTGCGTTTTGTTGTCTCACTTCTTGAACGTTAGTTCCAGCTTGAGATTGGTTTGGTTGTTTAGCCATTATAATCACCTCCACGCTCATTAATTTAACCGGGAGTGGAGGAAACTATCCAACTTTTTTACAAACCAAAAATATCCATATTTAATTAAACCAGCAGAGAAATGCCGCCATCCACAATAATCGTCTGGCCGCGGATCATGCTAGATTCCTCACCTAACAAAAACATAACCGTATTCACCATATCTTCAATTTCAACCATTCGTCCTGCAGGTGTTTTCGTTTTTGCTTCTTCGAGAAGCTCTGCACGGTTAGGGAAATGTTTTAAAGCCTCTGTATCCACTGCACCGCCTGAAACAGCGTTTACGGTGATATTTTTAGGAGCCAGTTCAACAGCCAGGTAACGTGTCAATGCTTCCAATGCTGCCTTGGAAACCCCTACAGTCGTATAGTTTTCCAGGTAGCGAATCGATCCCAGCGAGCTGATGCTTACAATTTTTCCGCCGCCGCTTTTCTCCATTAGCTTTGCAGCTTCCTGACCGCAGAAAAGCAGGGCTTTGCTGTTGATATTCATTGTCCAGTCCCAATGAGATTCTTCCAGTTCCATAACCGGACGCAGAACCCCAGAAGCTGCATTGTTGACAAACACATCGAGTCTTCCGAATTCACGGTCAATCTCAGCGAAAAGTCCTTTAATTTTCTCTACATCCCCAACGTTTGCTTTTACAACCAGGGCTTTTCTGCCGAGCGCCTCAATTTCAGCTGCTGTTTCATTTGCAGCTGATTTGCTGCGTGCGTAATTGATGACAATGTCATAGCCGTCTTTGGCAAGCCTGATGGCTGTCGCCTTTCCAATTCCTCTGCTGCTTCCTGTTACCAGTGCTACTTTTTGTGTCATGATTCAATTTCCTTTCTGTTATGTATTTCTGTTGTTTAAGGATTTTTATCAAGGGAATTTATAAACAAAACACCTTACCGATTCATTTTAGCTTTTTCCATGTATATATGGCAATTCGAATTAAAACACTATCTGTAATCCAATTGAGGAAAGGAAGATGGCATATGTTTGTGGGTCGTGATATGACAGAGCTTTCGATGATGTCAAAATCGGACTGGAAGGACAGCGAGCTTGCTTTTTACCATCATTCATTTCAGCAGATCATGCCTTATTTAAATGCTGAAGGCCAGACGATTCATAGGGAGATTGTCGAAGAAATAGAAAACCGCGGCGGCTTGAAAAGACAGGAAGCCGATTATACACACGGGACCAGGGTAAGCTACGATTAACCTTATTGAAAAAGGGGGCACTCCCCCCTTTTTCTATTCTTAGCTTTTCAAATATTGCTTCCAGATTTTCTGATGGGAAACCGGAAAAGGAAATTCCTTCATTTCTTCAAGAGTGACTAATTTCAAATCATTTTTTTCCTCTTTAAGTTCTAATAATTTTCCTTTATAAACATTTATATTCCATGTTAAATGGGAAAAAACGTGTTCGATCTGACCCGTCATTTCCTGTATATCCACATGGGCGCCATATTGTGTGCTGAACGCATCCTTCATCTGCTCTTTGTCGCTTACATAAGCAATATTGATCTCTGCCATGGGGAATTCCCAAAGATTAGCAAGCAGGCCTTTGCCGGGTCTTTTGTGTATTAGCACTTTGTCCTGATCATCTATAAGGACAGCTGCTGCTAATTGCACATTTTTTTGCTTTTTGGTTTTCGTTTTTACGGGCAGCTCCTGCTGAGTCCCTTCATAAAACGCAGTACAATGTTCTCTCACCGGGCATAATAAGCAGGAAGGAGAAGTTGGTGTACATATTAATGCGCCAAGCTCCATAAGCGCCTGGTTGAAATGGGACGGATTTTCATGTGAAATTAATGTCCGGACAGAAGACTCAAAGATTTTCCTGGAAGAAGGCTTGGCGATATCTTCCCAAATGGACAGGATGCGCGAAAGGACACGCATTACATTGCCGTCCACGGCGGGTTCAGGTATCCCGTACGCAATACTGAGAATGGCCCCTGCAGTATAGGGCCCTACTCCTTTTAAGGAAGAGATCTCTTTTGGCGTATCCGGAACTTTGCCGCCATATTTTTCATGAACCTCCCTGACGGCAGCCTGAAGATTTCTTGCCCGTGAATAATAGCCCAGACCCTCCCAGGCTTTTAATACCTTTTCTTCGTCTGCTTCAGAAAGATCCTTGATGGTCGGAAACTGCTTAATAAAACGGTGAAAATAGGGGATTACGGTGTCCACCCTCGTCTGCTGAAGCATAATCTCAGAAACCCAGACTTTGTACGGATCCTGGTCCTTTCTCCAGGGCAAATCCCTTTGCTCGGCTTCGAACCAGCTGAGCAAATCATCCTGAAAACCTTTTATATCCGTTGATTCAATTGTATTTTGGCTAACTTCTTTCAATTTTTTAATCCTCCTGATGTTAAACAATCGGAAAATATGGGAATATATTAGTACAGTCGCTGCTTATTAATAATTGGACATCAACTTCTGCGACACCTTTAAAGGTACCCATATTCGGCTGTTAATACAAGAATTTTGCTGTTACACTTTAAGTAAATTAGGTACTCCACATAAGATTTGTTACCAGGGAAGGAGGTATTTTCCTCTTGGATACCGGCACACATGTAGTGATGGGGCTGGCGCTTGGCGGCATTGCCACTCTTGACCCCGTTGTTGCGGAAAGTTCTGCTACAGCAACGAGTGTCATGATTGGAGCCATCGTCGGTTCACAAATACCTGATATCGATACTGTCTTAAAACTAAGAAATAACGCCGTTTACATTCGCAATCACAGGGGAATTACCCACTCCATACCGGCCGTCCTGCTTTGGCCGCTTGTCATACTTGCAGTGGTTTACCCGTTTTTTCCGTCAGCGGATCTGCTGCACTTATGGCTATGGACCTTTTTGGCTGTATTCCTGCATGTTTTTGTAGACATATTCAATGCATATGGAACACAGGCACTCCGGCCCTTTTCATCCAAATGGGTAGCACTGGGGATTATTAACACATTTGACCCATTCATTTTCGGGATTCATGTCGCCGGATTATTCATATGGGCATTTGGGGCTCATCCTGGTTATACATTTCTAATCATTTATGGCATTATTTTCGTTTATTATCTTCTGCGGTTTGCAGCCCAGAGAAGTGTATTAAATGCCGTAAAGGTTATGATACCGGATGCAACTGAAATCATCATTGCCCCAACGATGAGGTTTAATCAGTGGCGAGTGGCGGTTATGAGCAGGCAGCAATTTTTCGTCGGGCGTGCTGTTAAAAAGCACGTGAGGATTCTCGATCAATTTAATCGCGTTCCCGTTCCCGAGACACCTGTAATAGAAGCCGCGAAGAAAGATAAAAATCTATCTGCATTCCTGTCCTTCTCACCGGTTTACCGCTGGGAAGTGGATGAATATGATGATTATTATGAAGTTCGCTTTATTGACCTTCGCTACCGGAGCAATGGACATTATCCATTCGTAGCCGTGGTCCAGCTCGATCGCGAGTTTAACATTCAATCATCCTATACAGGCTGGATTTTCAGCGAGGAAAAGCTTCGAAAAAAACTGGATATTCTTCCCGGATAATAAAAACAGGCTGCTACGATTGGCAGCCTGTTTTTAATTTAGGGTATTTTTATCCTGCTCAAGCAAATGCTTGTATTTAGGATTATTGGCAACAAATTCATGAAGCCTGCTGCCATAGTTTTCTATCCATTGCCTTACAATTCTTTCTGTCATTTCAGCACCCTTATATTCTCTGCCAGCCTTGGCATATGTTGCTTCGAAATCCTCCCAAAGCAGCTCAATCCATGTCTGGGCCTGACTTGCCGAAAGCAGGTTATTCTTTTCCAATAAAAGCTCATAAAGCTTTTGCTGGTACTCATTCATAAAAATCACCTCTTTTCCATTTATTAATCCCCTTAATCCTTCATAGCCTTCCGTAAAATACAAATAATAGTATTACGTGATTAGCTATTTGCCGGTCACGCTCTTATTCCGGTTTAGGAGGCTTGTTATGCGCAATAAAGCGAGAAATTTCCCAAATCAGAACAATATAAAATTGGAGGGGGAGCCGCGGGCAAAAGCAGAGTATGCTTCACGCCGGGCTGATGGCACGATTAACACACACCCTCAGGAACGAATGAAAGCTTCAACAGACCGCGAAAGTGACACACCTCAATTTTAAAATACAGGGAGGCTTGGTTATGGGAAACAGCAAAAACTTTTTTGGTGATAATCCTTATTCCAGTCCATTTACTTCACCGCACTTCAGGCCAAAACGTGCACATTCACAAGTAAATGGCGAGACCCAGCAAACTCAAGACCTCATTATTTTAAAAAGGCAGATTCGCAAAAACTCTTAAAGAAAATCAAATCAGGGGGGCTTTCCCCCTCTGATTGTTTCTTAATGCCCAGGCAGTTCACCCTTTTTCCGCTAATTTTTTCAGCATGGAAATGGGCAGAGCTTCTTCGCCCTTGCTTCCATTCAGCCGGAATCCCCAGGCAAACACACCATTCATATAGTCAATTTTAAAGTAAACTCCCGGATCCCCCTCGATTTCATAAATTTCACCGGGTAAAAAATCATCTGGATTGAGCAGGTAGGATTTCGCCATTATGACTTTGCGTTCAAGCACGGCAAACTCATTTACCATCCCCATCTGTTCCGCTTTCCTTGCTTTTTCATTTAAACTGGCAATTTCCTGCTGAAGCTCATATGTAGACATTGTACTGTATCTTTTTTCCTGCATATTAATATCCTCTTACTTTCTTCAGATAGTTACATTTACTGTTAAGGCTTCCATAGCTAAGTATATGAGAAAATGCCCGTTTAGAAAAGGCTCCTGCTTTTTGTTTTAATGCATTTCGCATGTGCTGGACTTTTTTGCTAAGATGGTGATTATAAGACGTTTCAAAGGAGGATTCAGATGAAGTCAGTCATCATTACCGGCGCAGGGTCGGGCTTGGGAAAAGAGCTTGCTTTATTGTTTGCGGGACAGGGATTTCATATTATTTTAACTGGCAGGACATTGGACAAGCTGCAAAGCGTGGAACAGGAAATTCATGAAGCCGGCGGAAGCGCTCAATCCTATACTGTAGATATCACACAAACCAAAGACATCAGCAAATTGATGACGCAACTCCAAAACCATGAACTCTATGGCTTGATAAACAATGCCGGGGTTGGACATTTTGGGCCTGTTAACAGCCTTTCAGCTCATGACATTCAGGAAATGTTCGAAACTAACACGCTGGGCACTATTTATATGACACAGGCCGTTCTCCCCCTTTTAAAGGAAATAAACGAAGGCCTGCTGATGAATATCATCTCGACTGCGGGCTTAAAAGGGAAAGTAAATGAATCCGTGTATGTGGCAAGCAAATTCGCTGTAAGAGGGTTTACGGAGAGCCTTCAGAAGGAACTGGAGAATACAAATATTAAAGTTAAAGCGGTTTATATGGGCGGCATGGATACCCCTTTCTGGGATGAAAACGACCATATCAAGGACAAATCGAGGCTTCGTTCTCCTAAAGCAGTGGCAGCCATGATTCTGGATCATATAGAAGAAGACTCAATTGTCATCGAGTCAAAAAAATAACACATGGGCTTCCATGTGTTATTCTTCTTCACTTAAAAATTGCTCTATCAAATCAAAAGAAAAACCTTTTCTGAACAAGGCTTGCTTCATTTTTTGCATATATTCGAACTCAGGAAGGTTTGCATATTTCTTCTTCGCTTTTTCCGCCTGGAACCTCAGGGCAGCCAGTTCTTCATCCTCTTCTTTATCAATCTCCGTTTCAGTTACAGCTTCTTGAATGATGTCGAAATTAAAGCCTTTGCGCATTAACATCTGTTCCAGCTTTTGCTTAAGGATTTTGGATGAATCACGGGCATATTTCTTTGAATATTTTTCACACAGCCTTATAGCGGCAGCTAACTCAGCATCCCTTGGATATTCCTCCAATGCCATTTCGATTAATTGAGGGGAAATCCCTTTTTCCTTTAGTTCTGTGCGGATCAGGCCTTTACCTTTATCTGATGTGTTCATTTGTGTACGCACAAATGCTGCTGCAAATTCTTCATCATTTAAAAAATGGTAATCATACAATTTGTGGATAACTTCCTGAATAACCGGTTCTTCCACTTCTTTTTCAGCTAAATGTTTGCGGACTTCGGTTTCTGAGCGCATTCTTCTGGATAAATAATGAATAGCCCTGTTATAGGCTTTCCGGATATCATCCTGATAGCCAATTTCATTTAAAGAGAATTCATCAAGCTCCATTCCCTTTTTTAGCTGATGCTTAATTAAAACATCTTCATCCACACTAAATGCATATTCTTCACCTTTCCCATAATCCATATATATATTGTAGCGGTCTGTGTTATTTTTCTGAACTGTGATTTTCGTAATAGTCGGCATTTTCTCCACCTCTTATCTTAAATGTAACACATCCAAAAAAGGATTTTGAAAGAAAACGTCGTAAAATGTACCAAAGTATATGACACTTGAAAGGGGAATTTCCCATGAGAATTGCCATCGCCGGCGGAACTGGTTTTGTTGGAAGCGCCTTGGTTAAAAAATTACTGGATAAAAAACATGAACTGTTTATTCTTACAAGGAATTCAGCTGATAAACATGCTTCTAAAAATTTGCAATATGTACAATGGCTGAACGATGATGACTCACCCGAGGATGCTCTGGAAAGCATTGACGTGTTTATCAACCTGGCTGGTGAGTCCATTAACAGCGGAAGATGGACAGATGAACGTAAAAAGCGTATATTAAACAGCCGCATTACTGCCACAAGGGAAGTTCTCCGCATTATTAGCCGCCTTGAAGAAAAGCCGTATACATTAATCAATGCCAGTGCGGTCGGTTACTATGGCACATCCCGGAATGAAACCTTTACAGAAGCCAACAGCAAAAGCGGCACTGATTTTTTAGCTGAAACAGTAAGATGCTGGGAAGAAGAGGCCTCCAAAGCAGAAGAATTTGAAGTCCGGACCGTTTTCTGCAGATTTGGAATCATTCTCGAAAAGAGCGATGGAGCTCTTCCGCGAATGGCCCTTCCCTACAAGCTATTTGCCGGAGGGTCTGTTGGAACAGGGGATCAATGGGTTTCCTGGATTCATTTAGATGATGTTGTAAACGGAATCCTTTATTGCATTGAATACGAGCAGCTGCAGGGGCCCGTTAACTTTACATCACCAAATCCCCTGACAATGAAAGAATTTGGAAAAATACTCGGTGAAGTCCTTAATCGTCCCCACTGGCTGCCCGCTCCCGGTTTTGCTTTAAAAATAGCTCTCGGGGAGATGAGTACATTGGTACTGGAAGGGCAAAAGGTGCTTCCTGAAAAACTGCAGGCATTAGGCTATGACTTTTTATATCCGGATTTACGTTCAGCTCTAAGGAATATTTATCAATGAAATTTGTATCATTTATGTCAAATAAGGGAAAAATAAGGTAAGTGTGTACCCTTATTCTGAAAGGATGATGCAAAGTGGATAAAAAGAAAAAAGACAAATCCAAAAGCACGTTATCAAGCATGCAGGAAGTAACTTATTCAAGAGAATTCAAACGGGCTGACAAGGCCGGCGGATTTGCAGGCAGACAGTCCAAACATTAATTTCCACTCATACCGCCCTGATCGATGGTACATGATAAAGGTACGGAAACACCTAAGTTTCCGTACCTTTATTGCTGAAAGGGGTTATTTGCAATGGGCCGTGCACATGGACATAAAACTCGTGATAAAAACAAAGCATCACTTCCACAAGTACCGAAAAACATGAAATCTGACGGCATCGACGTAGAATTTAACCGCGAACTCGCCGATCATGATGATCTCGAGGCAATGGCACGTTCCAAGGCTGCCGATCAGCGGGCAAAAAGCAGGAAAAAACGCTAGCTCAAAGGTAAAAAAGAAGCAGGAACATCAGGTTCCTGCTTCTTCCTATTTCTGCTTAGTGGGTGTGTGCTTCTCTTTTGCCTATGCCGTGACCGCCTTTCATCATTGTCTTGATATATGGATAAGCGAATCTGTCAATTCCCCAGTAGTAAGCACCAGCGCCTGTAAATAGAAGGATGATTGCTGCTGTATACAGTATTGGGTTAGTGCTTGTTGTTCCTGCTAACAAGAAGTTTAGATTCATGAAAGCTGCTGCAATTAAAGCCGGAATGGTCGCAGCTCCAAGTATAAGGCCAACCCCGACAAGAACTTCACCCCATGCCACTAGAGTGCTGAATAAGTCCGCGTTTGGCAGTGCCACATTTTCCAGGAATCCGGCATACCAGCCCTGCACTGCCGGATGATCGCCAGCTGCTTTGGCAATGGCCCCCTGCATAAATCCGCCTGCATCAAATCCGTCTGCTACCTTATGCCATCCTGCTTCAAGCCACTGAATACCCAGCCAAACCCTTAATACGGTCCAAACAACTGCTGCCTGAGGAGTTTTCCACCATTTCATCATCATAATCATCTCCATGTTATTATTGTGAATAATTTCACATAATATCTTAAAATTTTTCCCTCTTGGGGATTTAAAAAGCCGGCCAGCTCTTAGGAGGAAGGAATGCTTTAGTGAAGTTGTTTTTTGAATTGATTTGTGAAACATTTCACTAACTTTCCTCACTTATAATATACTCCATCCCTCCCCTTTTCGCAATACACTTCACCAATTCTTCACAATTATTGGGCCATCATAAAACAAGCTGTTTTCATCCTCCCAAAGCGGGAATAGTAAGAGAGGACTGTGTAAATTTATTGCTGTATTAAAGGAGGACCTTTGACATATGCTTGAAAACTTATTGAAAGATCTCATTTCAATTGACAGCTCTTCAAAGGAGGGAGCAAACCAGGCCATTGAATATTGCCATCAATGGCTGTCGGGACATGACCTCCCTTCCAGAATCATCGAAAATAATGGCTATAAAATGGCTGTCTGTGAAATCGGAAGCGGGGATCAGACCATTATTTTTAACGGACATGTGGATGTTGTTTCAGGAAAGGATGAACAGTTCATTCCTGTAGAAGTCCGCGATAAGATTTATGGACGTGGAGCTGCGGATATGAAAGCCGGTGTTGCCGCCATGATGTGCGCAGTAAAAGAGCTCAAAAATATGCCCATAGGCGTAAAAATACAGATTCAAATTGTTTCAGATGAAGAAATCGGAGGCTTTAATTGTTCCGGGTATTTAGCAGAACAGGGATATCGCGGCGATTTTGTCATTTGCTCTGAACCCACTCAGCTTGGAATTGCGCTCGAAGCAAAAGGCGTTATCAGGCTGGACATTGAGATAGAAGGAGACCCTGCACACGGCAGCCGTCCATGGGAGGGAGTCAATGCTATCGAAAAGGCTTTTGAAGTTCATCAAAAACTATTAAAATTGCCTTTTGCAAAGGAATCATCGGAATTTTACCCATACCCTTCGATTAATCTTGCAAAAATAAGCGGAGGGGATGTATATAATAAGGTGCCTGAAAAATGTGTAATGTCGTATGATATCCGCTATTTGCCGCAGCAGAACCATGAAGAGATCATCAAACAAATTGAAAATATCACAGATGGGGAAATTATCATGAATATGTTCTCAAAGCCGCTTGTGACAGCCAGAGATAATCCTTTCATCCTGATGCTTGAACCCATTGTCGAAAAGCACACAGAAGATAAAGCTGTTTTCTTTGGACAGCATGGTTCTGCGGATACTGTGTTCTTTGCCAATTACGGGATCCCTGCCATCGAATTTGGCCCAACCGGCATGAACTGGCACGGAGATAAGGAATACGTTCTGCCGCATTCCATCCATTTATATGAAAAAATGCTGATCGACTTTGCTATGAAATTCTCAAATTAGAAGCTTTTTTAATGCGGATAGTCTCCCGATATGGTAAACATTAGAATATATGATTAAAGGGGGATTCCACAGAAATGAGCTCTATTAGTTTATTAAAAAAATCAGCAGGCATTGTACTGGAAAAAAAGAATCTGACAAATGTCACTGCCAGAGTAGGTTTGGTGCTGGACATTTCCGGCTCCATGCGCAAGTTATATAAAAATGGCACCGTCCAGAGAGTTGTGGAGAGAATCTTAGCTGTTGCCAGCCAATTTGATGATGATGGCGCATTGGATGTCTGGGTCTATGATAATGAATTTTCCAGGCTGAAGCCCGTAACCGAACATGATTTTGAAGGATATGTGGATCAGTATATTTTAAATAATGATCTAATACACAAATTCGGACGAAATGATGAGCCTCCGGTAATGGAGGATGTCATTCAGAAATATACCTCTGAAGATCCGAGCAAAGATCCTGCCTTCATTGTTTTCATTAATGATGGCGGCTGCAAAAGAACCATCAAAAAACCTGTTGTTTCATCATCCGATAAACCCTTGTTCTGGCAGTTTGTCGGGATAGGCGATTCAAACTTTGAAGTATTGGAAAAGCTGGATGAAATGGATGGCCGCTATATTGATAACGCAAATTTTTTCCACATTAAAGATGTAGAGGCCATTTCTGATAACGAACTATATGACCTCCTGCTGAACGAATTCCCGGACTGGCTAAAAGAAGCAAGAGAAAAAAATGTTATTCGATAGATTAGCGAAAAGGCGGATTTGATCGTAATCAAGTCCGCCTTTTGTGATGGAATAGCCATTGACTTCATGCATTTGCCCCAGCCGCCGCTTTACCATGCAGCCGGTAATAAAAGCCCTCCTGTTCAAGCAGTGATTCATGTGTTCCCTCCTCAATAATCCTGCCCTCTTCCAGAACAAAAATTTTATCCGCATTTTGAATGGTGTTCAAACGATGGGCAATGACAAAGCTGGTCCTTCCTTTCATCAGCTCCTGAAGGGCATCCTGAATTTTAAGCTCTGTCACCGTATCAATGCTGCTTGTGGCTTCATCCAGAATTAAGATGTCCGGGTTGGCCAGAAATGCACGTGCAATGGAAAGAAGCTGCTTTTGCCCCTGACTGATGCCATTTCCGTCCTGACTCAGCACTGTTTCATACTGCTGCGGAAGTTTCATGATAAATGAGTGGGCATTGGCAAGCTTAGCCGCCTCCACCACTTCTTCATCTGAAGCTCCCAGCCTGCCGTAGCGGATATTTTCACGCACAGTGCCGCGGAATAGGAATGAATCCTGCAGGACAAATCCCATATGCTTTCTAATGCTTTCTTTTTTCACATTTGCGATATCTTCACCGTCAATTAAAATACGGCCTGAGTCCCGTTCATAAAAGCGGGAGAGCAAATTGATCATGGTGGTCTTTCCTGCACCTGTCGGACCAACGAAAGCAGCGGTCTGGCCTGCTTTGACATGGAGGTTAACGTTTCTTACCGTATTTCCGTCTTCTTCATACGAAAAAGAAACATCTCGGAATTCGACCTCGCCTTTCACTTCGGCAAGCTCTTTCAGCTGCTCTTCATTCCGGAATTCTTCATCTTCATCCATGATGTCAAATACCCGCTCTGCTCCGGCAAGCGCAGATAGAAGGGTGTTAAATTGGTTTGCCAGGTCATTAAGCGGACGTGTAAATTGGCGGGAATACTCTGTGAATATGACAATCACACCGATTGAGATCATCCCATTCAGGGCAAAAATGCCCCCTGCCCCGGCGATAATGGCAAAGCTCAAGTTGTTCAGGACATTCATCAGCTTCGGGATAAACCCGGAATAAGTTTGAGCCCAGAACCCTGCCAGCTTAAGTTTTTCCCCTTTTTCCCGAAACTCGGCCATCACTTTCTGTTCCTGAGAAAAGGTCTTGATGATCCTTTGCCCTGATATGGTTTCTTCAATAAAACCGTTCAGCTCTCCAAGATTCTTCTGCTGCTCTTTGAACAGCCTTCCTGTCCGTGCTGTAATCCATTTCATTCCAAAGAACATCAGCGGCACAATGATCAGGGTAATGAGCGTCAGCAAAGGACTTAGCCAAAGCATAACAGAGACAGTGCCAATTAAGGTCAGCAGGCTGGAAAAGACCTGTATCACTGAACTGTTCAGAGTCGAGCTGACATTTTCAATATCGTTTGTAACCCTGCTCATCAGTTCCCCCTGCTGCCGCTTGTCAAAGAACGGAATAGGCAGCCTGTGCAAGTGGCCAAAAAGCTTCGTTCTCATCGTAAAAACCGTTTCCTGTGCGATGCCGATCATCCAATAATTCTGAAACCAGAGGGCAAGCGAGTTCAACACATAAATGACGCCAAGCCAGATCAGTAAAGCGATAAATCCATCGCTGTTCTTTGTGACAATATAATCGTCAATAGCCATTCCGACTAAATAGGGGCCAAGCAGCCCCATTGCCGAGCTGATGACCACCATGAATAAAACGAGATATAACAAACCCTTATTATAGGCTAAATAGGACCAGATTCTTTTTAGTGTGGCCCCCATGTTTTCAGACTTGGGCTTTTTCCCTTTTGTAAATTCACCATTCAGCTCAAGAGGAATTCTTTTATGCTGGAAAGGTTCTTTAAAGTGTTTAAGCATAGTTTCTGTTCCCCTCTCCAGACTGGGATTGAAAAATTCGCTTATACAATCCGGATGTTTTAAGAAGAGTCTCGTGGTCTCCCTCAGCAAGAAGCACCCCATCCTCAAGCAACAGGATTCTGTCTGCTTCCATGGCTGTACTGATTTTCTGCGTAATAATCATGGTTGTACAGGTATATTGTTTCAATGAATTCAGAAGTTTTGCTTCTGTTTTCATATCCAGCGCACTTGTGCTGTCATCAAGAAGAAGGATTTTAGGCTTTCGTACAAGCGCCCGGGCAATGGAAAGACGCTGTTTTTGCCCGCCGGATAAGTTAACACCCTTTTGCCCCACTTTTGTTTCATAACCCTGCGGAAGCTTCATGATGGTTTCATGTATCTGCGCATTGACCGCTGCTTCAGTGATTTCCTCCATCGCTGCATCTTCTTTTCCCCATGAAATGTTTTCTTTCACACTGCCTGTAAAGAGCAGTGCTTCCTGAGGAACAAAACCGATTTTCCTGCGGAGGTTCTCCATTTTCAATTCCCTTACATCCCGCCCATCAATTTCAACTCTCCCGCCCGTCACATCATAAAGGCGGGGGATAAGCTGGAATAAAGAGGTCTTCCCGGAGCCTGTTGCACCCATTATTGCCACTGTTTCCCCGGGATGGATGATAAAGCTGATGCTATCGAGTACCTTCTCTGAAGTGCCTGGATATTTAAAAGATACATCTTTAAAGTGAATTTCCCCCCGGCTCACTGTTAAGCCCTTCCTATCATGAGATTCTTGACGGTCAGTTAAATCCACTTCGGTGTCCAGTACCTCTGTTACACGGTTTGCTGATGCCCTCGCCCTGGAAAATGCCATGATAATCCAGGAGAAAATGGAGAAGGCGGCCGTTATTCTGGTTGCATAGTTCACAATCGCAACTACCTCGCCTACCTTTACATCCCCTGCATTTACCTGTATGCTGCCAAACCATAGGACTCCAAGAATACTAAGATTCATAATGAAAAGCAGAACAGGCATAGTCACTTCCATCAGACGCAGTGCTTTAACGGTTCCATCTCTGAGATCCTCATTTGTGCGCGTGAAGCGTTTCACTTCATGGTTTCTGCGGACAAACGCTTTAATTAGCCGGATTCCCGTCAGGTTCTCCTGCATGACGCTATTCACAGAATCAAGCTTTTCCTGCACTGCCTTAAAAAGCGCGCCGCCTTTTCCCATGACCCAAAACAGAAATAGAAAAAGGAAAGGGGCAACAGCTGATAAGATAAGCGCAAGCTTTACATCTACCACAAATGCCATGATCAGGCCGCCGATGATTAAGAGAGGCGCTCTCATCATGATTCGAAGGCTCATAAAAACAGTATTCTGAAGCTGCGTAATATCATTCGTCATACGGGTAATTAATGAAGAGGTCGGAAAAAGATTAAAGTTGGCAAAGGAGAAGGATTGAACCTTGTCATATAAGCTTTTCCTTACATCAAAACCGAAGCTCTGGCTGACATGTGCAGCATAAAAGGAATTAATGACTCCAGCCGCAAAAGCCGCAAAAGAAGCAGCCAGCATGATCCCTCCCCACTTCATGATCTCCTGAAGATCATTCTGCAGGATGCCTTCATCTATGATTTTTGCCATTAATAATGGCTGAATAAGCTCAACAGCAAGCTCCGTCAGCATTAATGACAGAGCTATAGCCACCGCTATCCGGTAAGGCTTAAGAAATGCCAATACTTTCGCCATTTATAGTCCCCCAAGCTGTAATTGCAGTTAATATATGTATAATAATACTCTTAAAATCCTTCGGCAAACTAAATAATCCTATCCATATCATAATCCTTTTTACAAAATTTTTAAATAATTCCGTTAAAAAATTTTAAAAACGCCTGGATCAGACCAGACGTCTATTCTTTCCTATATACTGGGGCAATCAGCTCAATCCTGTTTGTCCAGATGCCTCCTGAATAGCTCTCAGGGAGCCGTTGTAGGTCTTCCGGTCTGTCAAAGCCTTCCGACCAGCTCCCATCCCCGGCAACCACTATAACTCTTGTACCTGCCTCATCCATTCGGTTTAAGAACTTATTTGGCCATCCCCACAGCAGCTTTGTATATGATTCAGGAATATGAACCTGTGTGTTTTTGCAGGCATTTGGCACATAACCTGTCCATCCCGCACCTATATATGGCAGGAGGCAATCTTTCAATGTAGCCTTAGACATAGCCCGCATTCCAGGCATTTCTTCCTTCAGTGCGGCAATTGGATTGTCTCCTCCATATACAGTTATTTTCTCCAATCTGTCTGCTGGAAATATCGACAGGTATTCAGCAAGCTTTACTCCTTCCTGGGAGTCATTGCTTTTAATATGGATTAAGATATCTCCTTTCGGGAACTCTTTCATGACTTCATCCAGGCTTGGCATCATTCCGATTCCCTTGCCGCGAAATGGATGGGTTTTACCGTGATCGGCTGTATAGCCGTATCCAATGTCCAGCTTTTTTAATTCCTCCATTGTATACTCTCTCGTATTTCCTTTTGCATTTGTCCGGCAATCCAGGGTCCAATCATGGAACACCGCAAATTGTCCATCCTTTGTAAGCTGTATATCCAGTTCGACTATATCTGCCCCTGCCTCAAAAGCTGCTTCCATGGAAGGAATCGTATTCTCAAGAAAGTTATGCTCAGGCTCGTAAATTCTTTCAGCCGTACACGTCTCTCCTGTGATCCCTTCCATATGAAAGGTCTGTGCCATTCCTCTATGAGCGAGCAGGAGCTGCTTATCGTTTCTTTCTTTTGTAAGCAGAGAGCTGTTGTTTAAAAATAGAAATACGCCGAGAATTAATAAAGTTATCATTATCCTTTTTAAGATTTTCTTTCTCTTATTCATTTGTCCTCCGGTTTTTGCACGTTGATTTCCGTTATTATCATAATGCATTAGGTAAAAAGATAAAAGGCCAAATCAAAAGATTCGGCCTTTTATCTTTAGCTTGATTTGCGCCCCAGGTATGCTTCCATGATGCGCGGATCATTCAGAAGCTTCTCTGAACTTCCTTCAGCAACCATTTTGCCTGTTTCCAAAACGTATCCGTAATCGGATATTTTCAGGGCCTGCCTTGCATTCTGTTCAACCAATAGAACAGTCGTGCCCGCTTCATTAATTTCTTTTATAATTTTAAAGATGTCAGCCACGATCAGAGGGGCCAGTCCCATTGACGGTTCATCCAGAAGAAGCAGCTTTGGTTTGCTGAGGATGGCCCTAGCAATGGCCAGCATCTGCTGCTGTCCGCCGGATAATGTTCCGCCAAGCTGTTTCTGCCTTTCTTCGAGGATGGGGAAACGCTCCATTACGTTCTTAATATCCTGGTCAATTTCATTATCCTTCCGGTGGTATGCCCCCATTTCCAGGTTTTCAAGCACTGTCATTCCGGAAAGAATCTGGCGGCCTTCCGGAACAAGGGCAATCCCTTTGCGCAGCAGCTGGTCCGGCCGGAGTCCCGTTACATCCTGCCCCTGAAATTGAATGCTGCCGGCTTGAGCCTTAAGCATTCCGGAAATGGTCTTCATGGTCGTTGTCTTCCCTGCACCATTTGCACCAAGGATCGTAACAATACTGCCTTCTTCCACTTCGAGGCTGATGTTTTTAAGAACTTGGATTTTCCCGTAAAAAGCGTTAATCCCATTTACCTTAAGCATACATATCCTCCTCCTCACTGCCGAGATAGGCTTCGATGACATCAGGATTATTCTGGATTTCAGCAGGTGTGCCTTCAGCAATCTTCTTGCCGAAATTCAGGACGGCAATACGGTCGCATAATTTCATGACAAGCGGCATATCATGCTCAATCAGGAGGACCGTAATGCCCTGTTCCTGAATTTTTTTGATGAGTTGAAATAATTCGCTTGTTTCTGTTTCATTCATTCCGGCTGCCGGTTCATCGAGCAGCAGCAATTGGGGAGAACTGGCCAGGGCACGGGCAATCTCCAGCCTTCTTTGCTGGCCGTATGCGAGGCTGTCTGACACAGTTTCGGCGAAGCCGCCCAGCCCCACAAACTCTAATAGTTCATTCGCTTTGCTGCGGATTCTCTCTTCTTCCTGCCGCTGTGATTTTGTCCTGAATACACTGCTGAAAACCCCTGATTTGCTTCGGCAGTGCTCCCCAACCATCACATTTTCTTCTGCTGTCATCTGCGGAAACAGGCGAATATTCTGGAATGTCCTGCAAATTCCCTTTTTCGTGATCAGGTGCGGCTTTAAGCCATTGATATTGTCTTCATTAAAGATAATCTCGCCTGAGGTAGGAGTAAACATCGATGTTATCAGGTTGAACATCGTTGTCTTCCCGGCTCCGTTCGGTCCAATCAGCCCAAAGATTTCTCCCTGATTAATGGAGAATGAAACATCAGACAGGGCACTCAGCCCGCCAAAGTTTTTACATGCTTTTTTGACTTGAAGTACCATGCTTTTGCCTCCTCTTTGATGTTTTAAGCTTGAGCCAGTTTAAAATATTTACATCAATTAATCCCTGCGGTCTGACTGCCATCATAATAATAATGATCAGACCGTAAATCATGTAGCGGTATTCGCTGATAAATCGGAGCACTTCCGGCATTACAGTTAGAAAGAGCGCCCCAAACACCGGTCCCCAGATTACTTCGCTTCCCCCGAAAACGGCAAAAATCAGAATCTCAACGGCACGGTGATAGGCAAAATCTGCAGGACTTATGTACGCAAGAACATGGGCAAACAGTGCACCTGCAAAACCCGCTACCAGGGCCCCCTGTGCAAATGCCAGGACCTTATAATACGTAATATTGATGCCCATTGATTCTGCAGCTTTTTCATCCAGCTTAATCGCTGCGAAAGCCCGTCCTACTCTTGAGCGGTTCTGCCTCCTGAAAAATGCGATGATGCTGATTGTCACCCCTAATAAAATGAGGAAGATAGCCAGAAATACAAACTGGTTATTTTGAAGTCCAAGTATTTTCGGATCAAAGCCTAAGTCTTTTAATGTATTCAGCAGCTCACGGCCCATATGCGGTATGCCTGATAAACCGACAGCTCCCTTTGTCATAGACTCCCAGTTTACAAAAATAACGCGGATAACCTCTCCAAACCCAAGGGTAACAATGGCGAGATAAACACCCTGAAGCCTTAATGTCGGTATCCCGATCAGGATTCCGAAAACACCTGCCAATAAAGTGCCTGCCAGTATGCCCACAATAATCGGAAGGTCAAAATTCAGCGTCAATAGTGCAGAGGTATAGGCACCGATCCCCATAAATCCGGCATTGGCGAGCGAAAGCTGTCCAGTTGATAGAGTAATATAAATACTAACTCCTAATATAATGTTGATTAATATAAAAGAAGCTACCTGTAAATAATATGGATTTATTAATTCTGCAAGCATGATTTCACCTTCTTACGCTGAAATTTTTTGGCCAAACAATCCCTGCGGCCTGATGAGAAGTATGATGATGATGGCCGCAAAAGCGATTGCATCTTTGTAACCTGAATCGCCGTAAACAACGACAAAGGTTTCGGCCAGACCAAGAATAAGCCCTCCTGCCATCGCTCCCTTGACATTCCCCATCCCGCCAAGAATGATGATGGCAAGTCCTTTTAGCCCAATTGATAAACCCATCTGCGGCGTTACAGAGTTAAAGGCCATCCCGACAAGGATACCGGCGATTCCGCCCATTGCCGATGCGATGATAACCGTCATTGTAATTGTTCTTTTGACATCAACACCAAGAAGGCTTGCTGTTTCCAGATTTTCAGCAGTTGCTCTTAAGGCTTTTCCTGCCTTTGTTTTGCCAAGCCAAAAAGAAAGGGCGTACATGAGCAGGACGGAAATGACAAAGATAACAATCTGCACAAGATATACAGTTATCGAACCGATCTGGAAGCTGATTTCCGCAAAAGAAGCACGGAAAGGATGGTTGCCCGGTCCAAAAATATGGTGGGACAGGTTTTCCAGCAGTATCGATACACCAATGGTGCTGATCAATGGCGCCAGATGGGATACACCCTGTTTATTCCGGAGCGGTCTCAGGGCAAATCGTTCAAGCAGATATCCCATTGCAGCAGTTACCGCAATCGCAGCCAGAAAAGCCAGCCAAAGCGGCCCTTTAAAAGTGGAAGTGACAACAACGCCAATGAAGGCTCCGAACATAAAAATTTCTCCGTGTGCCATATTGATAATCCCAAGCACCCCGAAAACCAATGTAAACCCAAGTGCAACGATGGCATAAATGCTGCCAAGGGTAATTCCGTTTATTAATTGTTCGATTAACACGGCATTCACCTGCTTACTCGTAATTTTCTTAAAAGTAAGCTCTGGCACTGAAGGCGCCAGAGCTTCACTTTCGCAGCTTTTTAATTAAATTCCTTAAATGCTCCTTCTTCAATAACTAAAACGGTCGGATCCATCACGACATCTCCTTCTTCATCGAAAGAGAACTCTCCAAGAATTCCATTAAAGCCTTTGACCTCGGCCAGAGCATCCCGAAGTGCATCACGATCAGCTTCACCCGCATTCTTCAATGCCTCAGCCATTATGTAAAGCGCATCGTATGCCTGTGCTGCAAACTGATCCGGCTTTTTGCCGTATTCCTTTTCATATTTACTTACAAATTCCTTGACCTTATCATCTTCTTTTTCACCATACCAGGGAGTTGCCACAATCAGGCCATTTGCTGCATCCCCTGCGATATTGATGACCTCAGGAGAATTGAAGCCATTTCCTCCGACAAACGGAACCTCAATGCCCATTTTCCTGGCCTGATCCATGATGACCGCACCTTCATTGTATAGAGCCGAAGCCAGAATTAGGTCCGGTTTTAAACCTTTAATTTTTGTCAGCTGAGCATTATAATCTGATTGGCCTTTTTGGAACGTTTCAATCGTTAAGATTTCGAGACCCTTCTCTTCCGCTGCTTTTTTCATTGTGTCAAAACCTGATTTTGTAAAAACATCATCATTTCCATATAGAATTGCTACTTTTTTAGCATCATATTTTTCAATGGCTTTATCTATTGCAGCCGGAATCGCCAAGGCCTCAGGCAGTGAGTTGCGGAAGACATAGTCCCCAATTTGCGGAATTCCTTCTGCCGTTGTTGAAGTTCCCATAATCGGCACTCCGTTGAGGTCGGCTTCCGGACCGACTACGTTCATTTCTGTGCTTAAGGTTGGCCCGATAATGGCTGTCACATTCTCGGAATTCATAAGCTTTTGTGCTGCTGTCAATGCCTGATCCTGCTTGCCGGCAGAATCCTCAGTTACAAGGTTAATCTTGACTTCTCCCTTGCCATTTATTTCTTCCTGTGCGAGCTTTAAGCCATTTGTGATAGCTTCACCATAAGCAGCACCCGGTCCGCTGATATAAGAAATAACTCCAATATCCGCTTTAACGGCTCCTCCGCTGCTCTCCCCATCTTCATCCCCTGCAGTCTGATTGCCGCCGCATGCTGAGAGGACCAGCAAGCTTGACAATGCTGTAAACTGCGCAAATTTCTTTAACTGCTTTCTCATCTTTCTCTAACCCCCATTTTCTGAAATAAATAAATATTCAAAACTATATTACTATTTAAATACAAATGCTTGTCATTGTAAACAATAATATGGAAACTTTTCTTACATATTAATTGACAACGAGAATTGGAAGTGACTGAAAGCGCAGAATATGTTTTCTCATATGGAAAATGCAGCCTTTCATTGTCTTATGTCAACAATAGATTGATAGAATCTTTGTTTTTTATGAACATTGTCGGAACTTGTCACAGAATTGTAAGATTAATCTAAAGATATAACCATTGGAGGTGCTTGTTTAAATGGAAGCGATTACAAGAGACTTTTTTCTATATTTATCAAAAAATAGCTTATTGAATAAAATTGCCCAGAACAGAGGCGGAAGTTTTGCCGCAGGTAAATTAATTGGCGGAGTTGATTTCAAAAGCAGCGTCCGCTTTATCAGAGATCTGAATAACCAGGGACTTTCTGTAACAGTGGACCATTTGGGTGAATTTGTTGATTCTGTTGAAGTAGCTAATGAACGGACAGAGGAATGTATTTCAACCATTGAAATGATCAGCAAAGAAGGACTGGATTCACAAGTATCCCTGAAAATGACTTCTCTTGGTCTGGATATTGATCATGATCTTGTTGTGAAAAACATGACCAGAATTCTTGATACTGCTGAAAAGCATAAGATCATGGTGACAATCGATATGGAAGATGTGCCGCGCTGCCAGGCAACGATCGATTTGTTTAAACAGTTTAAAGAAAAGTACAGCTGTGTAAGCACCGTTCTGCAGGCGTACCTGTACCGGACTGAAAAGGACCTGGAGGATCTGGGGAAATACCAGCCCTTCTTAAGACTGGTAAAAGGCGCTTATAAAGAAGCACCGGAGCATGCATTTCCTGAGAAGACAGATGTTGATGAAAACTATAAGAAATTAATAGAACAAAGTCTGTTAAAAGGAAACTATACAGCAATAGCTTCCCACGATGACCAGATCATCGAGTACACAAAAGAATTAGCAAAGAAGCATAACGTTTCAAACGATCGTTTCGAGTTTCAAATGCTTTATGGCATGAGGAATAAAACACAGCTGGAACTGGCAAAGCAAGGCTATAAGATGCGTGTCTATGTACCATACGGCATGGACTGGTACGGCTATTTCATGAGAAGGCTTGCTGAACGGCCGGCTAATATTGCATTTGCTTTTAAGGGCATTTTCAAGAAATAATATTTTTCTTCCAAAATATTAAAATATAACTATAATAAAAATAAACCATTCATGATTTCTAGGTAATGAGAAAGCAAACCACTGCTTTCTCATCGCTTATTTTATCTAAATATTTTGTTAAACCAACAAAAAGGAGGCTGACAAAATGGATTATGCATTAATTATATCCATTACCGTGTATATGATTGGAATGCTTTGGATTGGCTATTATGCCTATAAACGGACTTCCAATCTATCAGATTACATGCTCGGAGGACGAACACTGGGTCCTGCGGTAACCGCTTTAAGTGCGGGTGCTTCCGATATGAGCGGATGGCTTTTGATGGGACTTCCTGGAGCCATGTATGCCACTGGCCTAAGCGCTTCCTGGATTGTCATCGGCTTGACTCTCGGGGCATGGGCAAACTGGATCTATGTGGCACCAAGGCTCCGCACGTATACTGAGGTAGCCAATGATTCTATTACGATTCCCGGTTATTTAGAAAACCGGTTCGGGGATGCTTCCAAAATCCTCCGCCTGATTTCAGGATTAGTTATCTTAATTTTCTTTACCTTTTATGTATCATCAGGCATGGTTTCCGGGGGCGTTTTATTCCAGAGCACTTTCGGGCTGGATTACCACACCGGTTTATGGATCATTACAGGTGTTGTGGTTGCGTATACACTATTTGGAGGATTTCTTGCGGTTAGCTGGACAGACTTTGTTCAGGGTTTGATTATGTTTCTCGCCCTCATTCTTGTACCAATCGTAACCCTTTTCCATATAGGAGGATTTGGGCCGGCAATTGATACTGCCAGAACAATCAATCCAGCTTTCCTTGATATCTTTAAAGGGACAAGTCTATTAGGCATCGTTTCCCTTTTTGCATGGGGCCTTGGCTACTTTGGACAACCTCATATTATCGTCCGCTTTATGGCTATCAGTTCAGTTAAAGAAATCAAAAAAGCCACCCGCATTGGGATGGGCTGGATGATTTTCTCGAGTATTGGCGCTATGCTGACTGGTTTTGTCGGAATTGCTTATGTGGCGGATACCGGAATTAGCATCGAAGATCCCGAAACGATCTTCATCCTCCTTGGAGAGGTATTATTCCACCCGATCATTACAGGCTTTTTAATCTCGGCAATCCTTGCAGCTATCATGAGTACCATCTCATCACAGCTGCTAGTCACATCAAGCTCATTAACGGAAGATTTATATAAGACATTCTTCCGCCGCTCAGCTACAGATAAAGAATTGGTTACAATAGGAAGATTATCTGTATTGCTGGTTTCTGTCATTGCATTATTTATCTCATGGGAGAAAAATGAAACGATTCTCGACCTTGTGGGTTATGCTTGGGCTGGTTTCGGATCTGCTTTCGGACCGCTTATCATTCTCAGCTTATACTGGAAGCGCATGACAAGATGGGGAGCACTAGCAGGGATGATCATAGGTGCCAGCACCGTCATCATTTGGTCTCAAGCCGGATTATCCGACTTCCTTTATGAAATGATTCCAGGCTTCGCTGCCAGCTTAATTGCCATCAT
The DNA here is from genome assembly GCF_058791715.1 of Cytobacillus sp. EB106-05-05-XG126. Taxonomy (NCBI): domain Bacteria; kingdom Bacillati; phylum Bacillota; class Bacilli; order Caryophanales; family Bacillaceae; genus Cytobacillus; species Cytobacillus sp. EB106-05-05-XG126. The sequence continues at coordinate 48,276 of NZ_JBYTDU010000018.1, forward strand.
CGTGGTAAGTATTCTTACTGAAAAGCCTTCTGCAGAAGTTGAAAAACAGTTTGCAGACTTTGAAAAATCCTTAAAATAATCTAAACTTATCAGGACTGGGCTAAGAAAATGCCCGGTCCTTTTTCTTTCGGCAAAATTCGGGTGGTGCCTGTCACTGTTTTTCACTATAATAAGAACAGCAATAATGAGGAGGGAGCTTAATGAGCCAGCCGCTGGAGAAAATCCTTACTTTGACTGATATTGATGAGATTACAGAAATGGTCAGCACTTTTTTGAAGAAGCCTGTTGTCATCGAGGATGAGCAATTCTCGCTGCTGGCTTATAGCTCGTATTATATTGAGCATTTTGATTTGGCGAACCAGCAGACTATTTTTTCGAAGAGATGGCCGATTCCCATTTTGGAGAAATTTATGGATGAAGGCATTGTTGACCAGTTAAAGACAATCCCTGAGCCTTTCAGAATTAAGAAGATGGAAGAAATCGGCCTTAACCAGCGTGTAGTTGTAAGCGCTAAATATAAAGAGCAGATACTTGGATTTATCTGGGTTCAGGAATTGGACGGCTTCCTGTCAGAAAGCGAAATGAAATTTCTGCATGACGTTTCCTTCCATATTGGGAAGCTTTTATATCAGAAAAACCTGAAGAAGCTCCGCAAAGAAGAAGAAAAACATCAATTTTATCAAAAAATTATTGATCGCACGTATCAGACGGAAGATCAGATTAAGTGGGAAGCAGCCAATGTTAAAATCATCCTCCCGGAGGCCTTTATCATCAATGTATTTACGGTCCTTCAGGGAGATGAAGAGATGTTGGCAGAGTTAAATGAAACCGTTCGGCTATTTGCAAATGCTCTCAGCCATCCCGCTCACATCTTTACGAACCAGCATGAGATCATCGTGATGATCGGCAGCAGCTCCCCTGCACCCGGCAGCCTTTCAGAAGACGCACACGAATTAACCAATACCGTTCTAAGCCAATTCAGGCAGCAGAATGTGTATGCGGGAATCGGAGGAGAGTATTCCTCCATCCTCAAACTTCGCAAAAGCTATCGAGAGGCCCTGGAGGTCATCAAAGCCGCCAAATTCATTGGCTCGCCTGAAGAACTGCCCTATGAATATAAAAAGCTCTGGGTGTTCCGTTACCTGGAACCGATCGCCCAGCATAACAGCAAGACCAATTATGTTAATGAAGATCTTATGAAGCTGCAGAAAAAAGACCTGGAGAGCCAAACCAGCCTGCTGAAGACGCTTGAAGTCTATTTATTGAACAACTGCCGCCTCAAGCCGACAGCGGAACAGCTTTTCATCCATACCAATACATTAAAATACCGAATGAAACAAATTACTGACCTGACTTCAATCGATTTTGACGACTTTAATACAAGATGCCAGCTGTACATTGATTTACAGCTGCTTAAGCGGAAGAAATAAGAATGTGAGGAGGCTCTAAACGTGCGGCGTCATGGAGCGTTTATGGCGACCGTTTTTTCCTGCGCTTCCTCATTTTTAGCTTCATGAAGCGGTCATGGCGACCGTTTTCCTCGCTGCTTCCTCTTTTTCGGCTTCATCCCGCCTCTTTTTCCGTCACTTGCTTCTAAACTTGCCAGGATTTTCAACTCTGATAGAAACAATCTCCCCGCAGCTTAAACAAAAGCGAAAGATCTTCAGAGATCCAGTTGAAAGTTTTTTATTCAATGGCCTGACTGCCACATAGTCAGTGCCTTCTGCAAATTCTGTCCCTTTGCATCTCAGGCATTCTTTAACATGGTTCACCTTCATCAGCTCCCTTCAGCTTATATACGCATCAGAATGGTAAAAGTTCCCCAAAAAAGAAATGCCTGTCCCCTATCCAGGGAGCAGGCATTTTATCGCAGTCTAACGGGCAGTAAGACCCCCACTTCAAGACTCAGAAGAATCAAAGGAGGATAAGCGGGGGTCAAACTGCCCAATCTAGCTGCGGCTCCTAGGGGCTCGAGGTCATAAGCCAAT
>NZ_JBYTDU010000019.1:0-50051 GCF_058791715.1 Cytobacillus sp. EB106-05-05-XG126
CGGTAGTTCAGTTGGTTAGAATGCCTGCCTGTCACGCAGGAGGTCGCGGGTTCGAGTCCCGTCCGGACCGCCATTTTATAGTTCTAAAAAGTAAAACGAAACTTAGTTTCGTCTTTTTTTTTGCCTTTTTAACCTAAGTGTATAGGATATTAATATTGAAAATAGCTTATTTTGCCCATTGCTGCAAAATAAGGTAAACTACATATAGACTATTCTCCTTAGGATTTATCCTAAGGTTTTTTTGTAATCTCGGAATTCAGATCGTTGAATTTCGAGAACTGTCCTGCCCTATCGCCAGCTGTCTCGAGGCGGCGCGGGTGGTAAGCGTTTGTGCTTTTTCTTTTCGTTGATAGATTAGACCATAAAAGGTGTTGAAACATATGAGTCAGTTTGAGTTTATCTCAAAGAAGCCAGAGGATACGATGGGGTTTTCGGAAAAGCTTGGCAGCCTGCTTCAGCCGGGGGATGTCCTTGCTCTGGAAGGAGATTTGGGTGCAGGGAAAACGACATTCACCAAGGGACTGGCCAAAGGGCTTAATATAACCCGGAATGTAAATAGCCCTACTTTTACGATTATTAAAGAATACCACGGAAGATTACCCCTTTATCATATGGATGTATATAGAGTTGAAGATTCCTTTGAGGATTTGGGGTTTGATGAATATTTTGATGGCAATGGGGTCACAGTTGTAGAATGGGCCCATCTTGTTAAAGAACAGCTGCCCGAAGAGTTATTGACGATTTATTTATTTCTTGATGATCATGACTCAAGAAGGCTTGTGCTGGAACCCCAGGGCAGAAGATATGAGGAATTGTGTAAGGAGATAATGCTATGAAGGTTTTAGCCATTGATACATCCAATTACCCTCTGGGAGTAGCTCTTCTGGATGGTGATCAGGTTATAGGTGAGTATATTACAAATGTAAAAAAGAATCATTCTGTCCGGGTTATGCCGGCTATTGATATTTTAATGAAAGATTGCGGTATTAAGCCAGCTGAATTAGATAAAATTGTTGTTGCGAAAGGGCCTGGGTCGTATACAGGAGTGCGTATCGGGGTAACGATTGCAAAAACATTGGCATGGACTTTAAATAAACCGCTGGTTGGGGTATCAAGCCTTGAAGTATATGCGGCCTCGGCGGGCAGATACTTTAATGGCGTCATATCACCTTTGTTTGATGCCAGGAGGGGGCAAATATATACCGGCCTGTATCAATATAGGGAAGGACAGTTAGTTTCGCTGATCAAAGACCAGCTCTTGCTTTCAAAAGATTGGGCAGCCATGCTTTCAGAACAGCAGGAAAACGTTCTTTTCATCGGGAATGATTTGCCCTTACATCAAGATGTATTTGCAGAATTCCTTAAAGAGCGGGCAGTGTTCGCTTCACCTGCAGAGCATAATCCCCGGCCGGCCGAACTTGCTTTATTAGGAAAGGACCGCGAGGCTGAGGATGTCCATTCTTTTGTACCTAATTACATTAGGATTGCGGAAGCTGAAGCTAATTGGATAAAAGCAAACAAGGAAAAAAAGTTATAGATGAGGAAGCGGACGTATGAATAAATCCTTAACTTTCCGTTTGATGAATGAAGAGGATATTGATGATGTTTTGGAGATCGAACACAAATCTTTTGCAACACCCTGGAGCAGGGAGGCCTTTTTTAACGAATTAACACATAACCAGTTTGCTTTGTATGTTGTTTTAGAAGAAGAAAATAAAGTAATAGGATACTGTGGAGCCTGGATAGTCGTAGATGAGGCTCATATCACAAATGTTGCGCTGCTCCCTGAATACCGCGGGAGAAAACTTGGAGAAGCTTTGATGCGGCAGCTAATGGAACTTGCATCTGAAATGGGAGCCATCACAATGACTCTGGAAGTAAGAGTATCCAACTTCACAGCTCAGTCCTTATACCGAAAGCTTGGATTTCAAAACGGAGCCATCAGGAAGAACTACTACACTGATAATCAAGAAGATGCTTTAGTAATGTGGGTGAATTTATAATGAAAAAAGATCAATGGATCATGGGGATTGAAACCAGCTGTGACGAAACGGCTGTAGCCATCATTAAGAATGGGCGCGAAATTGCAGCCAATATCGTTGCATCCCAAATTGAAAGCCATAAACGTTTTGGCGGAGTAGTTCCCGAAATAGCTTCCCGTCATCATGTTGAACAGATAACAATCGTACTGGAAGAGGCATTATATAAGGCAGGCATCACATATTCTGATCTTTCAGCAATTGCTGTGACCGAAGGACCTGGCCTTGTAGGTGCGCTTCTGATTGGGGTTAATGCCGCAAAAGCAGTAGCGTTTGCTCACGGCATCCCGCTGGTAGGCGTGCATCATATTGCTGGCCATATTTATGCAAACAGACTGGTGGAGGAAATGGAATTCCCGTTACTTTCCCTGGTAGTCTCTGGCGGACATACCGAACTGGTCTATATGAAGGAACATGGACATTTCGAAGTAATTGGCGAGACAAGGGATGATGCTGCAGGAGAGGCATATGATAAAGTTGCCCGAACCTTAAATCTGCCATATCCGGGAGGTCCTCACATTGACAAACTCGCACATGGAGGAAACCCAACTATTCAGCTCCCAAGAGCCTGGCTGGAAGAAGGTTCATACGATTTTAGCTTCAGCGGCTTAAAATCAGCGGTTATCAACACTGTCCACAACGCTGAACAGCGTGGCGAAAAGATAGTACCGGAGGATTTGGCGGCAAGCTTCCAGGATAGTGTTATTGACGTGCTGGTAACGAAAGCAGAAAGAGCAGTTGAAGAGTATCAGGTGAAGCAGCTGCTGCTCGCAGGCGGAGTTGCGGCGAATAAAGGACTTCGGGCTTCTTTGGAAAAGAAGTTTGGAAATAGAGCCGATATCAAGCTCATTATTCCACCCTTATCTTTATGCACAGATAATGCAGCAATGATAGCAGCTGCAGGAAGTGTTCTGTTTGAAAAAGGACAATTCGCCGGCCTAGATTTAAATGCTAACCCCGGTTTGGATATTACTATCCACAATGATAAATAATTAGGTAAAAGTCCCCGACAGCATAGGGGACTTTTTCTGTGGATAAAATCATTAATTTCAGAGATTTATGTTGATAATGTGGATAAAATCAGCTTGAATTGTGGATAATGTGGAAAACTCTGTGGAGAGTACGTATAACTGCGTTTTTCTTGTGATTATCTCTGTGGATAATAAAAAAGACTGGCAGTGACTATTCTACCAGTCTAAAAGTTATGAATATTATTTTAATCCTCTTCAGCTAAAAGAGTCCATTCTTCCATCAATTCTTCCAGCTTTGCTTTTGCTCCATCTGTTTCATTCGTAATTTCCATCACCTTTTCATGGTCCTGATAAACATTCGGATCACAGAGAAGCTGATCATTAGCATCTATTACTGTTTCTAAGGCTTCTATTTGTTCTTCAATTTCTTCCATTCTTCTTTTTCGCTGGCGTTCGAGCTTTTTAGCTTCTTTATCCAGCTGATAATTATTTTTGTCCTGCTTAACAGGCAGCGATGCGGTGGTGTCAACTTGCTCATTAAGTGCAAGCAATTCCTCCTGCTCCTGCTTTTTTTCTACATAATAATCATAATCGCCAAGATATTCAGTTGCCCCGCTTCCAGAAAGTTCAACTACTTTTGTTGTAATTCTGTTGATAAAATAGCGGTCATGAGAGACGAAGAGAATGGTTCCGGGATAATCGATCAATGCATTTTCAAGAATTTCCTTGCTGTCCAGGTCCAAGTGGTTTGTAGGCTCGTCCAGAATTAAGAAATTGGATTTCTGCATCATAAGCTTTGCAAGTGCGAGCCGGGCCTTTTCACCGCCACTCAGTGTTGAAACGGTTTTAAGAACATCATCACCTGAGAAGAGAAAGTTCCCAAGTATGGTCCTGATTTCTTTTTCCGGTTTCAGCGGGTATTCATCCCATAATTCGTTCAGGACTCTTTTGTTGCTTGTGAGCTCTGCCTGTTCCTGGTCATAGTAGCCAATTGTCACATTGGAACCGTACTGAATCTCCCCTGAAAAAGAAGGGATTTTTTTGATGATGGTTTTAAGCAATGTGGACTTGCCGATTCCATTTGGTCCTACTAGTGCAATGCTGTCGCCTCTTGCCAGCCGCATTGAAATATTCTCGCTGACTTTCTCTTCATAGCCTATAGCTAAAGAATGAATATTTAAAACCTCATTGCCCGACTGACGCTCGATGTCAAACCCAAAGGAAGCTGACTTCTCGTCTCCAAACGGCCTGTCCATCACGTCCATTCTGGCCAGCTGCTTTCTGCGGCTTTGTGCCCTTTTGGTTGTGGAGGCCCGGGCGAGGTTTCGCTGAATGAAGTCCTGCAGCTTAGCGATTTCTTCCTGCTGTTTCTCGAATTGCTTCATTTCTTTTTCAAAATTAGCGGCTTTTTGATCCAAATAGGAACTGTAGTTTCCCGGGTACTTTCTTATTTGGTGGCGGGAAATCTCGTAAACCTGGGAAACGACCTTATCAAGGAAATACCGGTCATGTGATACGATTAGAATAGCACCGCTGTATCCCTGGAGGTATTGTTCAAGCCACGATAATGTTTCAATATCAAGGTGGTTGGTAGGCTCATCCAGAATTAAAATATCAGGCTTTGTCAGCAGAAGTTTACCAAGGGCCAACCTTGTTCGCTGTCCGCCGCTCAATGACGAAATTTTAGTATCATAGCCCAATGAGCTGAAATTGAGTCCATGGAGAATGGAACGGATATCTGCTTCATATTGATAGCCGCCATTTTCTTTGAAATCAACCTGAAGTTTGTCGTAATCTTTCAATACGCGTTCATAGGCATCAGAATTACTGAGGATATCGGAATCTGCCATTTGTTCTTCAAGGTTGCGGAGCTGTTTTTCCTGCTTCTGCAAATGACTGAAAACAGTCAGCATTTCATCCCAAATGGATAATTCCGATTCCAGTCCGGTATTTTGTGCAAGATAGCCAATGGTTACTTCCTTTGGCTTTATAATCTCACCGGAATCATATGCCATGTGTCCGGCAATTATTTTCAAAAGGGTGGATTTTCCTGCACCATTGCGCCCTACAAGGGCAATCCGGTCCCTGGTTTGTACTTCAAGCTTTATATTCGTTAAAATGGGATCAGCTCCAAAACTTTTTGCCAGCTGATTGACTTGTAATAGTATCATGTTCTTTCACCTCGGGTATAGAGTAAGTGTAACTCATTCATATATGTTCGGCAATAAAGGAGACAGGACTATAAGCACACCTGAAGGGCATTGAATCATAAAAAAAGGTAAATAAATATGTGAAGAACCTTACAAAGCACATACAAAGTAACGGAAAAATAGTGTATGATTTTGAAGAGAGGTGTTTTTAAATGGCGGATTTTACTCATTTTAATCAAGAGGGCAGGGCAAAAATGGTAGATGTCAGCGATAAGCCTGAGACGGCAAGGACGGCCATCGCTCAGTCAAGTATTACGGTGAATCAGGAGATATACGAGAAGATCACATCCAACTCCATGAAAAAAGGGGATGTACTTGCTGTTGCACAAACGGCAGGCATTATGGCGAGCAAGAAAACATGGGACATTATTCCGATGTGCCATCCGCTGCCGCTTAAAGGTGTGGACATTTCATTTTCATGGAAAGCAGAAGAGGAAGAGTACGACCTCATCATTACAGCTTCTGTTAAAACAAAAGGAAATACGGGTGTGGAAATGGAAGCGTTAACAGCTGCTTCTGTCTGTGCGCTGACCGTTTATGATATGTGCAAGGCTGTAGATAAAGGAATGGTAATTGGGCCAACCTTTTTAATAGAGAAAACAGGCGGCAAAAACGGAGATTTTAAACGAAATTAATTCATCATAAGAAATGGGGATGGACGAATGGCCAATGAACCAATTAAGATACCGCAGGCAACAGCTAAACGGCTGCCTTTATATTACCGCTTCCTAAAAAACCTTCATTCCTCCGGCAAACAAAGAGTCTCATCAGCAGAATTGAGTGAGGCGGTTAAAGTGGATTCTGCAACGATTCGCCGTGACTTTTCGTACTTCGGTGCGTTAGGGAAAAAAGGCTATGGATATAATGTGAATTACCTGCTGGGCTTCTTTCGGAAGACTCTTGACCAGGACGAGCTTACCAAAGTCGCTTTGGTCGGGGTAGGGAATTTAGGTACAGCCTTTCTTAACTATAATTTTCTTAAAAATAATAATACGAAAATAGAAGTGGCATTTGATGTGGATAAGAGCAAGGTTGGCACGAAAATCGGCGATGTGCCGGTCCATCATATGGATGACCTTGAAGAAGTGATAGTTAAAAATAATATTCAGGTTGCGATTCTAACGGTGCCTGCACCGCCTGCCCAGACGATTACCGATCGGATGGTGAATGCGAAAATAAAAGGAATCCTTAACTTTACACCCGCGAGGCTCACTGTGCCGTCCTCGATTCGGATTCACCATATCGATCTGGCAGTGGAATTGCAGTCATTGGTTTATTTTCTGAAAAATTATCCTGAAGAAGTGTAAAAAAAATGAGCCTTTTGCGGGCTCATTTTTTCATTTTAAAATGCTGGCCAACCATCCGTAGACCGGTGGCAAAATCAAATGTGGCAATTAAGATAAGAAAATAAGTAAAGAATCCCCAGGTTTCTTCCCGCTGGGTATTCTGGATGGCTATAAAGGTGAAAAGACATCCGAGAAGGATGTAAATAAAGCCTGAAAACAAAGGTGTGCTTCTCATGATAATCCCCCAGTACGTTTAAAACATTTCTCCAGCTAGAAAAAGCTGATAAAGCTCTGCATGTTTTCCATTTCCTTTAACCACTTTTGTATATTATCCTGATTCAGCTGAACAACCGCGACGAAGGTGTTCATCGCCACATGGGCAAAAATCGGCACGATGATCCGCTTCGTCTTGACATATAAAAAGGCAAAGGTGAATCCCATTGCTGAGTATAACAGTACATGTTCAGGCTCAAAATGGGCCAGAGCAAAAATGACCGAGCTGATCAGGGCTGAAAGGAAGAAGTTGAAGCGCTTATGAAGAGAGCCAAAAATAATCTTTCTAAAGACGATTTCCTCAAGGATTGGCCCGATGACCGAACTGATTAAAATGACGATTGGCGATGCTTCAATAATCCTGATAATCTGCTGTGTATTTTCAGATCCCATTTCAATGCCAATCAGGTTTTCAATACTTGCAGCAGTAGCTTGAGCAATCAGGGCCAAGAATATGCCTCCAATAGCCCAGCCCACAGAGCCTGCAACAGAAGAGGCATCCCTATCCAATCCCCGTTTCATTTCTTTCCTTAGTAATAGAAGCGTAATGATCAGCGTGATTGTGAAACTGATTACGAGCCAGTAGGCCACAGCAAGAATCTGCATATTCTCTGGATTCTGTCCCAGGGCATCGGCAGCTAATAAAACGAGCGGAACGCCAAATAAGCTTGAAAGCTGCATGGCAATATAGGCGATTAATATAATCCAGTATTCCTTCTTCAAAATGTTTTACTCCTTAATCTGAGTGTTGGAAACAAGTCCTAAAGCCATTGTACTCTTTATATGGAGCGGGTTTCAAATATCAGCACCAAGGAGAGACCTGTTATGGTTAAAATATGTGTTTCTGCAGCATACTTAAGAGGTTGTCCGTGTCGAAAAATAGCGTGCAGGCACGAATGAATTTTTTTATAAAAAATTTAAGCTTCACCCTTGCAAATAGAAAGGAGATTCATTAATATAATAATTGTGTTAGCACTCATACAGAGAGAGTGCTAATAAATAAAAATATTTACATATTATTTGAGGAGGTTGTTTCACTTGTTAAAGCCACTAGGTGATCGAATCATTATCGAGCTTGTTGAAACTGAAGAAAAAACTGCAAGCGGCATCGTACTGCCGGACACTGCTAAAGAGAAGCCTCAAGAAGGCAAAGTTGTAGCTGTGGGGACTGGCCGCGTTCTTGAAAATGGTGAGCGTGTTGCCCTTGAAGTTGCTGACGGCGACCGTATCATCTTCTCAAAATATGCTGGTACTGAAGTAAAGTACGAAGGCAAAGAATATTTAATTTTACGTGAAAATGACATTCTTGCTGTAATTGGCTAATCGCCGTTCCAGACAGATTATTAAAAGATAAAGTTAAAATTTTTGAGGAGGTTTTTATCAATGGCTAAAGAGATTAAATTTAGTGAAGAAGCCCGCCGCGCCATGCTTCGCGGTGTAGATTCCCTTGCAAATGCGGTAAAAGTAACTCTTGGACCTAAAGGACGCAACGTGGTTCTTGAGAAGAAATTCGGTTCTCCATTAATCACTAATGATGGTGTGACAATTGCGAAGGAAATCGAACTTGAAGATGCTTTCGAAAACATGGGTGCGAAGCTTGTTGCTGAAGTAGCAAGCAAAACAAATGATGTTGCCGGTGACGGTACAACAACTGCAACTGTTCTTGCACAGGCAATGATCCGTGAAGGCCTTAAGAACGTAACTGCAGGTGCTAACCCAATGGGCATCCGCAAAGGAATTGAAAAGGCGGTTTCTACTGCTGTTGAAGAGTTAAAAGCTATTTCAAAGCCTATCGAAAACAAAGAGTCTATCGCACAGGTTGCTGCGATTTCTGCTGCTGACAATGAAGTTGGACAGCTGATCGCTGAAGCAATGGAGCGCGTTGGCAACGACGGTGTTATCACAATCGAAGAATCTAAAGGATTCACAACTGAGCTTGATGTGGTAGAAGGTATGCAATTTGACCGCGGATATGCTTCTCCATACATGGTTACAGATTCTGATAAGATGGAAGCGGTTCTTGAAAACCCTTATATCTTAATCACTGATAAGAAGATCACAAGCATCCAGGAAATCCTTCCTGTACTTGAGCAGGTTGTACAGCAAGGCAAGCCATTATTGCTTGTAGCTGAAGATGTTGAAGGTGAAGCACTTGCTACACTAGTAGTTAATAAGCTTCGCGGAACATTCAATGCAGTAGCGGTTAAAGCTCCTGGCTTCGGTGACCGCCGTAAAGCAATGCTTGAAGATATCGCGATCCTGACTGGCGGTGAAGTAATCACTGAAGAGCTAGGCCGTGACCTTAAATCTGCTACAATCGATTCTTTAGGACGCGCTTCTAAAGTGGTTGTTTCAAAAGAAAACACGACAATCGTTGAAGGTGCTGGAGACAGCGCGCAAATCGGCGGCCGTGTGAACCAGATCCGCACTCAAATGGAAGAAACTACTTCTGAATTTGACCGCGAAAAATTACAAGAGCGCCTTGCTAAGCTAGCTGGCGGTGTGGCAGTGGTTAAAGTTGGTGCTGCTACTGAAACTGAATTGAAAGAGCGCAAGCTTCGCATCGAAGACGCCCTTAACTCTACACGTGCAGCTGTAGAAGAAGGAATTGTTTCCGGTGGTGGTGTTGCCCTTCTAAACGTATACAACAAAGTGGCTTCTATCCAGGCTGAAGGCGATGAAGCAACAGGCATCAACATCGTACTTCGTGCGATGGAAGAGCCTGTACGCACAATTGCTCACAATGCTGGCCTTGAAGGTTCAGTTATTGTTGACCGCTTAAAGCGCGAAGCAGTTGGAACAGGCTTCAACGCTGCTACTGGCGAGTGGGTAAACATGATCGAAGCTGGTATCGTTGACCCAACTAAAGTAACTCGTTCAGCTCTTCAAAACGCTGGATCTGTTGCGGCTATGTTCTTAACAACTGAAGCAGTTGTTGCTGACAAGCCAGAAGAAAATGCTGGCCCTGCAATGCCTGACATGGGCGGCATGGGTGGAATGGGCGGCATGATGTAATCATTGCCCAACGAAGAGGAATGTTATCATTTCTCACCTAAAATTAGAGGTTTCTCATGAGTTGTGCAAACTTGTGAGAAGCCTCTTTTTTTCGTTTGTTTCGTGGAGATAGACGATCTTTGGTGTCTTGCCGAAATTCTTCTTTAAGGAGTCTGGTGGGACAGTATAGTTGAAGAAGGAACTTAACATTACATCTCGAATATCTAATGTAATTGAAAAACTAAAAGAAAGACTGGGGTTGGTTACACTGATAAAAGGTTTCGGTGGAGTATTTTGGAGAACCAAGAACCTTGATGTTGTGAAAAAATGGTACAGTGAAGTGCTGAAGATTGAAATAGATAATTGGAATGGAACTGTGATTACTCCCCAATTAGGAAATGAGACGATCTTTTCTTTCTTTACCGAGAATGACAGTTATTTTCCAGCAGAACAACAAGTGATGTTGAATTTTCAGGTGCATAAACTAGACGAGATGATTACACATCTTGAACAAATTGGTGTACCTCTAGTTAAGGAAAAAGAGGTTAGTGAGTTTGGAAAGTTTATTTGGGTTGAAGATCCTGAAGGCAGACTGGTCGAGCTATGGGAGAAATAGCGAATTTAAAAAACAAGAGACATAGGGACAGGCATCTTGTCCCAACGGCCCCTATACTGCTTATACGTCAAAAAAGGAATTCCTATCTGGGAATTCCTTTTTTAAATAGTATGGGAAGCGGAACTTTTGCTTCTTTAGAAATGCAGCGCCTCTACTTTATTCTTTATCAGACCCTCCGCCAAAAGCTTCCGGAATCATCGTAAAGCCTTCAATCACGGTATCCTCTTCCACCTCGATCATCAGGTAACGCTTGCCGTCAAAATTAATTTGTCTTACATATCTAAGATCTTGCGGACAAATGGATATGTTGGCTGCTTTTGTGCTGATTTTGATTGATTTTGAATTGTATTTAGGCAGGACGCTGCTTGCCTTTATTTCATATTTGTCATCATCAATGATTTTTTGATAAGCGGATTGGACCTTTTCAGAATCAATATCTTCGATGCCGCTCACCTTTAAAACATGTTCTACGTCTTTGGAATCCAGCTTCGGCGGTTCATCCTCTTCGTTTTCCACGATCATCCGGTTTATCTCTTCATATACGTTGGAAAGTGTTGATGTGCTAAGCTGATCTCCTGTTACGTCTTTAATAATTTCTTCAAAAACGATTTTATCATCCTGCGCCGTCATTGTTTCTTCCCCGTTTAAAACGTCCTCAATGAACTGGTGGTCGGGCTCATGGACCTTGCCTGCAGAATACAGGACATGATTGACATCAGCCGCGTGATCGGTGAAGCAAGGAAATAGAAACCCTGAAATGGGAGACTTGAGGTTGATAATTGGATCAACGGTAAAATGATATTTAAATTCCCGTTCGACATAGTCAAAAAGCAGTTCTTTCTTCGGTTCCTGCGTGTTATTGATGCTGCAGAGAATAAAGGGATGAGAATAAACGGCATCCCGTTCACTTTCCTCGGCCTCTGGATTGCGGCGTTTCATTGGCTTAAGATACTCCCCGCGAATGAACGTAACAACAATATCCTTTTCATATTGCCGGATTCCCAGCATTTTGCCGACAATCTGAAGCATTTGTTCCGTCCAGCCTTCAGCATCATTAGTCAACAATCCTTGATGAAGGATGAGCTGACTGCTGTTTTCCGCATCTCTCTGAAACTTTAACTCAAAGAGCTTTTCATCCAATTGGCCGCCCAGCATCTTTTTGAAGTTGTCCATAAACAGTTCCTGCTGATCCTGATCCAGCATTTCAAAAGGCTGGCTCTCATAATGATAAATCTCGCTTGATTCCTTCATAATATAGACGTTAAAAATATCTGAGATCTTTAGTAAGTCATTATTTAGTTTAAATTGTTTCCGAATCTGTGCAATGTCTTTTTTGTTCATGGTTAAAATCCACTCCTAAACTGCCCAATATGCATATCTACTAGAATAACAAAATACATCAGCTCTATAAATTATTATTTATTTTCGTTTTTTTATAAGGGGTTTATTAATGAAGATTCGGAAGAGGGGAAGTGACTGCGGAATTCTGGTATTCTGCCAGCATTGAGGGGATAAAAAGAGGCTTCCCATAAGCTGGAAAAACTTATCGAAAGCCTCTGTACTTTTATCAAAAAGGGTTGTTTGCTAAGGGGATTATTTTTTAACCGCATGTATACCCCTGGAAAGCAGCCGATCCGATTCATCTAAGAATTGTACGGATAGTCCCGTTGTTTCTTCATTTTTGAGCAATACAGATTTATAGGCTTCTGTCACCTGCTGAAGCTGCCTATTTAAAGCATTCAATTTATTGATGAAATCAAGGACATTATTTTCCCCAATAGTGGATGGAAGGGTTGGCTGGAGCCCGTTAGCGGAGGATTGAAGTTTAGAAAGTGCCTGTTCTATTTCACTTATCCTTATCTTAATCTCAGTATCCATTCTCAGTACCTCCTCATTATTTCTTCGACCTCTCTGCTGCAAGCTGTGCTTCCAGGGAAGCGATTGTTTGTTTGATAGAATCGATTTCCTGCTGGATCTGCTGCAGCTTCCGGCTTATGGCTGAAAACACATCTTGAAACTGATTTGACTCAATGTCCGTGTAACTCGTAAGCATTTGTTCAAACCGGATATCCTCAAATTCATCTGCCAGCCTTCCCTGCCAGGTAAAAGGGGAAAGATCCGGCTTTGTGACGGTATGCCGATAGTGGTTAAACTCCTGCTGTTTTCCTTGGAGCTCCCTCTTACAGTCCAGCAGTCTCTGCAGATCACTTTGTTTTTTCGCCAATAAACTGTAGTAATATCCTAAAGACATGAATATTCACCTCATATACTGCCAATTTCATATTATTAATCCGGGTAAAAAGAATCTATTTTACTATATCACAGGAAAATAATGTAATAATGATACATTTTTCTTATTTTAGACATTCTGTCGATGGGTACTTATTACTGTTTTATACAAAAGTGTAAAAATAATCCTATTCGTAATAAAATTACTCTAATTTTTAGTGTAAAGTATAAATTATGGAAATTTTAGTGAGGGGCTCTCTGAAGAGCCTCTATTCCAGTTGTCGATTGGCAGGAGGCGATTTATACTGAAGGTATTAGATGCAAGGGAGTTGCACAGCGGATTGAAGGATCTTCACTCCAGTCTCGACTCCTTAGAAGAGCAGATAAGAAACATTGCACGTGATGTAGAAGGAATTACCTCGCTTGAGGACTTCTTCCGGGGAGAGGGAGCAGCCGCTATTCAGGCTTTCTTCCAGGAATGTCATTCTCCTTTTCTCTTATTTTTTGAAGGTTTTCTTGCAGACTATCAAAATACTTTAAAAGGAATAGCTTCTTCCCTTCAGATGCTCGAGCCGGCAAGCAATGGATTCATTCGTCAGAGCTTTTTGGATGGAGAAGCAGCACAGGGCCTGGTAAAAACAGAATCTATTACCAATAGCCTAACAGATGAGACCAATGCGGTGATGCAGAAAGTTTCTGATATTGTAAGTCTCCCTCACCTGCAGGATGGGGAGTTTTCGGCACATGTAAGGAGAGCGGAACTTCACCGGAGAAATACGGTAGATGATCTAATGACCTTTGACAGCCAGCAAACACTGGCACTTGATCCAATTGAGCAGGATCTTCATCTGATACAGACATACATCGATGAAATTTCCAGCCTCTTTCAAAGTGGAAATCTCAGCATTTCCGGCTATTCCGTCAAACAGATTCAGTCCAGCCCAATCTATGGAGAGCTTTTAGAAGGCATCAGGCATAAAGCAGGAAATTCCGTGCGTTCTCCGGAATTCTTTAAAGAACTCGGCGTAACGGCACTGGGTCAAATTCTACCGCCAGGTGCTTATTCCATTTGGGCTATCTGGCAGAGTACCTACGAAAGAAAGACCATCCGCTATCAATTAACAGCCTTGAAGGCTTTAGCAGAGCTAAACAGTAGCGAAATCACCCCGGAGGAATTTACTTCTCTGAGCGGCAGGGAGATCCTGGCTATTGATGTCATAGACGAGTATGGCATCGGCAGCGAGAATCAGGGCGGAAAGTTTCATCTATATGAAGACGGCCGGATTGTCCGGGAATTCTATGGAGAAAAAGGAATAGCCTACGAATTCGTCGACTCCATTCCAGAAGACCGAGTGGGCGGAGTGCGGGAACTGGACTCCATAGCTGACGGAACCCCGCTTGAAATTCTCGAATACCTGTCGCTCGCGGCTGTTGTCAGAAAGCAAGGAACCAAGGTCATTCGGAAAAGTATCAAAAAGGCCGACTTTGATGGGCTTGTCAGGATATTGAAAGAGGAAAAGGGTCATGTGGTCTTGCCGGGGAAGACGGCTGGTAAGGATATAGATAATGCTAAAGAAATAACAAAATTAACTGTTGAAGATATACCAACTGCAAAGAGTGGGAATTTTAATAAATTCTTCAATTCCCTTACAAGTAGTGAACTAGACGAACTTTGGAAAGAGAAAAAGATTAGAAAGAAAATTGAACGTCAACTTAGAGAACCTGGAGGTTTACATGAGTGGCACTTAGTTTCAAGGGCTCCTCAATTTAAGTATTGGAATATTGGTGCTGAAGAGATTAAAGATTTAAGAACAGCTATTTCCGATGTCACATTTGTAAATCCAAACGGTGTTCATGGAGGGTTAGGCTCAACTAAAGCACATAATGAATTGTTAGCAATAATAGATACTTCTAGCGACTATAATACATTTGTTAGACGACTTAATAATTGGGCTAATTATAGATTAGAGGGTGGAGTTTCGTCTTTACCACAAGGTCTAAGATTAAAGTAGGAGGCTACTATAATGGAAAAACAAGGATGGGTTTCAATTTGGTTAGGAAATATTAACGATGAGGACTCAATAGGAGAGTATGTTGATTTAACGTATGATGACGATGGCGAGTCTGTCCCATCCCAATTCTTTCTCGACTTTAATATTGATATGGATGAAACAGATGAGGATACTATAGAAAAAGCTGTCTATAAGAATAGTAGTAGTGATATTTCAGCATTATTAGATGGGTGTTCATATGAAGAAATTGTCATTCCAAAAATCCAGAAAAGTATAAACCTAAAGAAATCATATAATGCAGTAATTTTAATATATAATTTTGAATATAAAAATGAAATTAGTTCAACAGGTGCTTTTGATTTTATTGCTGCTACAAATTATGAGTAAGAGAAATCTTAAAGGTATGGAGAATTGATTTAGTTGATGGTTAACTCAGAAATTACTTATCGGTGGGGTGGCTTTATAATACAGATAAATATATTTTAATCAGCCAGTTAAAAAAAGTAGATAATCCACTAATACTCCATTACTTTGCTGCCAATTATAATTGGAATAGTGGTTTTGAAGTACCAACAGTTATCTTAGAAAATGAGGCTTGTGATTTAGGGACTGGTTTACTCATGTTTCATTATGCAGATGGCTATCGTTTGTTAGAGAGTTCAGAAGAAATTTCAAGTTCTTCGTTAGAGTAATGGAAAGTTTTTTTGAGGAAGAATTATATTAAACTACTAAGCCTAGAATTTAAATCACAAGACATTTCTTTTGACCCTGAATTAACAAAAATTCAAAAGTATAAGATAAAAAAGAATAATCCAGACCTTCCTGCCGTTCTAATTAGTAAGTCTCCAGACAAAGAGATTGATATACCTGAGATATAATGTACTTTATTTGAAACCTTGATTGGCAAAGTGCCTTTCAAGGTTTTTCGTTTAATATGTCCCCAACATTCCCCCGCCAAATGTAGTGAATTTGCCCAAGCCAAACCCATTTCCACGCATATACAATAATGTAGGCATATACAGAGGAAATGGAGGTATGTATGAATGTACCCTTATAGAGGGCCTTATCAGCCGCAGGATCAGCGTTTTTTTGGATTCTTTGGTCTGCCTTTTTTAGGCGGGTTAGCAGGAGGTTTATTGGGCACTGCCTTATTCTACCCGCGTCCATATTATGGGTATCCGCCACCGCCGCCTTATTATTACCCGCGGCCTTGCTGTGGACCGGGATTTGGATATCCTTATTAATAGCTGTCAGGGGGAGATCATTAAGAAATGCTTCCCTTTTTTAATGCTGATCTTTTTTCCAATCGGGCCATTCGATTCTTGAGAAAAACGAAGAGGAATCAGATCGATAATGTGATAAAGAATGAATGTACGTGCTCATTTGTATATGATGAAAGTCTTATCAAATAAGGAAAATGTAGGATATTTATTATTCAGAATATTAATTCCTTTAGCAGATTTACATACTCCCGCTGAAAAGGCATGATAGAAATAATTCGGATACCGAATTAAAAAAACAGGGGAGGCTAAAAAAATGAAGAAAAAGTCATTATGGAAAGTACTTAGTACAGCAGCATTGGCAGCATCAATACTCGTACCTCAAGTTAGTTTTGCTGAGGGAGCAAAGCCTGTGACAGAGGAAAATATATCTATTAGCGGCTTTGTAGATTATGAAGAATTGAAGAGAAAGCTGAGCCAGCTTGAAAAGTCATCGAATGGCCTGGTTCAGGTTGAGTCTGCTGGTAAAACAAATCAGGGAAGAGATATCTTTACAGCTCGAGTGGGACATGGGGATAAAGTAGTTCTGGTACAGAGTGAAATTCATGGCAATGAGAAGACTGGAACTGTCGCATTATTAAATATTCTTCAATATTTAGGTTCAAGTCAATCAGCAGAGGCGAAAAGAATTAGGGAAGAACTGACGATTGTAGCGATCCCGATGATGAATGCCGATGGTTCCGAATTGGACAGGCGTGGTAATGTGATGACCTGGGAAGAAGTACAGGGGCAGTTCCCTCAATTACATAGTGCACTGCCAACCTGGAATTATTACACACGCACCCTGCAGGGGGATGACTATGCAGGAGCTCCAGGCTTTGATGTAAACCGTGACTTTAACCCCGACTTGAACTATGTTCCGAAAGCGGAAGACTTCCCGGGCAATTCAAGCACTCCAGGCTGGTATATTACACCTGAATCCCAAACCGTCCGGGATATATATAAAGGTCTGCAAGAGGAGTTTGGGAATGTAGAAGTCTTTTTAGATCTTCATCACCAAAATTTCTATAAGATCGAAGGAACGGATGAAGACGTTACAATGTCCATTTCAGCAGATTTTATTCCAGATCCAAGCTCTCCTGAGGGATCGAAATATAGCCAATATGCAGAGAATTACCGCTTTGATTTCTCAAGACAGTTAAATGTGGCACTTTATGATGCACTTCAGGAAAAAGGCAATTCAGTGTTCACCAATATTTCTTTATATGACCAGGATTTAGACTTGCCTGGGACTGCATTGGGTTCCTTTGCCTTGAACGGAAGCGGGGTAGTCCTATTTGAAGTAAAAGGGCAGACACAGAACTATGGCCAAAAGATGAAAGGTCAGCTGGTTAAGACTGTGGAAACTGGGGTTATGGGAATCATTGATGGTGTTGCAGATGGCAGTGTTTATGATTTGAATCCTGAAGAATATAATGAAATTCCTAATAGGGTGTCAATTCGTTAATAGTGCAGCTGAGGCTGGTTCCATTTGGAATCAGCCTCATTCTTACTGAAGGTGATCTGGTACACTATCAGTCGTTTCTTCTGCAACTTCTGTAAAAATATCCTCTTCATTTTCGGGAACCATATGGACAGAGAAGCCCTTGGCAAAGGCAGGTTCCAGTAGATGAATCAGCTGCTGGACATCAGCCTGAAGCTGAAGGAATTCCTTTTTCGTTACAGGCTGGGCTTCTTCTTTTAATTCATAGCCCACTTGTCCGTTTGGCTCCAGGGTTGCCCATCGTACATCGCTGATAACTGCAACATTATGCTGACGCAGTTTCATTTCAAGCTGGTCCACAGTAAACCGGAGTTTCCTCAGATTCTGTTCATTCAATTTTCCATCTTCTATGATAATTTTGGATTGACCAGTGATAAACTTCTCGAATTTGTCTGATTTCATTTGTGCATATTCCATAATAACTAAGGTAAGGACAAGGATGAGTCCTACTGCAAGAGTAGTCCAAATGCTTTCCCCTGAAACCGGTTCAATTAATAGAGAACCAATGCCAATCATGATTACTACCTGAGCTAATGTCATCTGTGAAATAGACTTTCTTCCAGCGATCCTTAATAACAATGTGCCCCCGATGACGACAAGGATTGAGTTCCAAATCCAATCGAATTCCACTCGTATCCCTCCCTATATACTATTATAGTCTTTCGCAAATAGAGCCTTCTAAAACTGTTAATGTCAATTTATCTAACAAAAAAGTGGGATTAGCTATTGTTACATACTTATTAAACGTGTTAATATCAAAATATTATAAAAATTTTAAAAAATGCATGACTGTCGGGGGGATATTTGTGATGAAGAAGATGTTAGCCATCCTAGCAAGCAGCACATTATTAATGCTGGCTGCCTGCGGATCAGGAAATGAGGAAACCAGCGGGGAAGTGTCAGAAAAGAAAACCGTAAAAATCGGGATCACGCAAATTGTTGAGCATCCATCATTAGATTCTGCGAGAGAGGGATTTATTGCCGCACTGAAAGATGCTGGATATGAAGAAGGAAAAAATCTTAAAATCGACTTCCAGAACGCCCAGGGGGATATGAACAATAATATGTCCATCGCCCAGAACCTGGTCGCGGACAAAAATGATTTAATTCTGGCAATTGCTACGGCGAGTGCCCAATCGGTTGTGCAATCCACGAAGGATATTCCAATCCTTTTTACAGCCATCACCGATCCTGTGGGAGCTGAGCTTGTGGAAAGCATGGAAAAGCCGGGCGGGAATGCAACTGGTACATCTGACACACATCCGGATGCCATCAAAAATACAATTGACTCTATCAAAACATTTGTACCTGATGCCAAAAAGGTGGGCATTATCTACAATGATGGGGAACCAAACTCAGTAGTAAATGTTAAGCATGCAAAAGAAGCTATCGAGGCAGCAGGCCTGGAAGCAGTTGAAACGACTATCTCAACTAGCTCCGAGGTGAAGCAGGCTGCTGAATCCTTAGTGGGACGTGCTGATGTATTTTACATCCCTAAGGACAATACAGTCGTATCTGCCCTTGAATCAGTGCTGAACGTAGCCAATGAAAAAGACATTCCAGCTTTTGTTGGGGAAAGCGATTCGGTTAAACGGGGCGGATTTGCTTCCTACGGCTTTGAGTATCATGATCTTGGATACTCTACAGGCCAAATGGCTGTTGATATTCTTGAAGGCAAAAAGCCGAGTGAAATTCCTGTCGGCTACCCGGAGAGCCTTGAGCTTGTGATTAACAAGAAAGCAGCTGAGGAACAGGGAGTTGCTTTGACAGAGGACATGCTGAAGGATGCTAAGGTGGTTGGGGAATAAATAGGTTGTTAAAAGATACAGCGATTCAGCTGTATCTTTTTTTTTGCTTAATGAACCTGAAATTTATTCCGGAAAATGATTCCAAAGAACTACATAATGTGGAAGGAGGATTTTAGGGAAATTAAGGGCTCAATAAAGCTTAATTAAAATCTATGTGAAAGGGTAATTTCACCTACAAAATACAATCGGGGGTTTGTGGATTAATAGGAATAAAACCACAGACATAATTCGACACGTCCGCATAAGCGATTTGACGAGTTTTGACTGCCATGATAGTAATAAATAGGTATAAAATTTATATTTCTAGAATTGATGAATAACAATAAATAGAAAAAGTTTATGAAAAAAATACCATTTAATGTTTAAGTGTCTTCAAATTGGGTATTAGTGGGTATAAATAACTGTTTTGTTATTTTTTGCAAGTAAGTAATTGACCTTTCGATTGTGTATTTTTACAATAATAGTAACCTATTGAAAAGGAGAGATTTGAATGTCAGGAGTTATTCGCGTTACACCAGCAGAATTAGTAGGCATGTCTAACCGTTATAATGGAGAAAGCAGCCAGGTTGGGGATCAGATTGTCCGTTTGGATAATATGATTCGTGAACTGGAAGGTGCATGGGAAGGGGAAGCAAGCAGAGCATTTGCTGAACAATACCAATCTTTAAGACCTTCATTTGTTCAAATGCAGCAATTATTAGAGGATATTTCTGTTCAGCTTAATAATACTGCAAGAGCTCTTGAAGATGCTGATAACCAGATCGCTGGCCAAATCCGCGGTTAATTTTATCTGAATCAATAAGTGGAGAAGGAGCGCTGCATTCACAGGATGAAAAGCGCTCTTTTTTTATGAGGTGTTGAATATGTACATAGAATTAACAATTGATTTAAAACATTATGAAGCTGAACCTTTTGATCTCCGTCTATCTAACTATCATTCTGTTAAAAAAGTAGTTGATATTGTTTGGCAAGCTAAGTCTATTTCTCAGCCGCCCCGGGAAGGTTATTGGGTTAGAATTCCCAACAAGCAAATGATTCTGTCAGGAAACGATAAGCTGGCGGAAAAGGGGATTACCACTGGGGACCGTTTCGAAATTTTATAAAGGAGCATGTAAAAATGTCAGAAAAGAGTCAAACCTACCTTGAAGAGCAGCTTGAAGCGGTTGTCGAAACAGATCATCAATCCCTTACCATTCTTTTTCAAAGAGAAAAAATTAAAGCTGATGCTGCTGAGGAATTGGAATTGCTCCAGGCAATGGAATCAGCTATAAAAAGGGATATCCATTTAACAGAGGATGAACTGCGCCTCGTCCTGCAAATTCCCTCAAATTACTTAACCTTTTCCAAATTAAAAAAGAAAGACCAGAGAAGCAGATGGATTTTTTCTTCGCAGCTTCTAAAACTTGTGAAAAGTCATCCATATTCCAGGCTGCATCTCGTTATTTGTCCTGAAAACATTGTGGCGGATGAAAGCCTGTCACCGCATTTGCTTCATTATGGTGTGAGTGAAAGCCTTCCGCCTTATGAAACCAATCAGGAAAAACTCTGGATGGAATTGAAAGCGACCATCGCAGCTGCTGTAGATGGAAATCGCTCCTTCCGGGATTACCTCAAACTTCATGAAACCATTGAACTGTCGCCTGCAGCGGCAAGTGTCATCAAGGCCAAGGATGAAAATGAATTGTCAGACATTATCCGGACTAACATAGAAATGCTTGAAAAGAAAGATAAGGAATATGCTAAGGTTCCGCAGAAAAAGTGGAAAGCAACCAGGTATTCGGCGTGGGGTCTGCTGATTGCTTTAGTGCCTTTCGTTGCTTTCAGCCTATATTCCCTTATCTTTACTCAGCCAAAACAGGCTGCTTTTATTAACAGTCAGGAGCATTTTCTGAAAAGCCAGTATAGCGATGTCGTTTCCGAGTTATCCAATTATGATATTGATCAGATGCCAAGAGTCGTACAGTACGAACTGGCACAGTCCTACATAATAAATGAAGCATTGACAGAAGACCAAAAAGAGAATGTCCAAAATACGATCACCCTGCAGACGGATCCCCTATACTATCATTACTGGATTCATATTGGGAGGGGAGATGCCAAGGAGGCTCTCGATATCTCCCGGGATCTTGAGGATCGGGACTTAATTCTGTTCGCATTGCTTAAATACCGTGAAGTTGTCAAAGCAGATGATAGTCTTGAATCCGATGAAAAACAGCAGAAAATCGACGAAATTCAAGCAGAGATTGATGAGTATATAGAGGAACAGAAAGCTCAGGAGGAAGAGGAGCAGCGTCTTCAGGAAGAGCAAAGCAGCAGCGGAGATAATGAACAGACAGTAAAACAGGAGTCAGAACAAAAAGCTGCTGAAGAGCAAAAGCCTGCAGATGCAAAGACAGCTGAAACCTCTGCTGAAAAATCTGCCGAGAAGAAGGAAGAGGCAGAAAAGACAGAACCTAATTAAGATAGACAGGAGGTGGAGAGATGGAACAGTTATGGTTGTTTTACAGCGATTACTGCCAGCAGCTGTCTATGCCAATTGAAAAAAGCGGCAGGATCACTATTGGCCCTGACCTGGAACAGCTGGTGACAATAAGGGAGTTTCCTTTTACAAAAGGAATTGTGTCAATAGAAAAGCACGACAGCTTCTATGAAGTTAAGCAAAATGAGTTGGTTCTCGGAAAGCTGAACGATGGAGAACCCTTTCAGATAAATGATGAAGGGAAAACCCTGACGATAATAGGAACCTCTGAAGCTATTAAAAGTCAGACCTACTATTCCGGCTATAAAAGGGAAATAGAGATATCCTCTGATAACCCGGAAGCATCCATTTATAAAAAGCACGGCATTTTAATGGATGCGAGTCATTCTTTTGACCTGATAAAAACAAATAAGGGCTGGATGGCAGAGCCGGGTTCAGGACAGCTTTATATAAACGGAAAAAGAGTTGAAGAGAGGAATTTCCTTGAAATGGGAGATGTGCTTTTCTTTCCATTCATGTCTATACGAATAATAGAAGAGGATCTTTTCCAGATTGATAGCTTTGAAGGGTATGAATCAAAGCTCCCTATTACCATCAGGCCGCAATCAGAGATGGCAAAGAAATATCCGCTCTACCGGAGAACGCCAAGAATGATCTATGAAATGCCGGATGAGAAGGTCTCCCTGTCCTTTCCATCGCAGGAGCCGGATGATTCAGGCAGAGGATTATGGCTGATTATCATGCCGCCGCTGATTATGCTGGTTGTAATGGGCATCGTGGCTTTAATTCAGCCAAGAGGGATTTTTATTATCATTTCAATGGTCATGTTCATGACCACTTTAGTGACATCAACAGTTCAGTACTTTAAGGATAAAAGCAATCAAAAAAAGCGGAAAGAGCGCAGGCATCGGGTCTATACTGCCTATCTGGAAGAGAAGCGAAAAGAACTGCAGGCACTGTCTGACCAGCAGAAGCATGTCCTGGAATTCCACTTTCCATCCTTTGAGAAAATGAAGTATTTTACGGGCCATATATCCGACCGGATTTACGAGCGGCCTCTGCAGAGCTTTGATTTCCTTCAATTCAGGCTGGGTACCGGAAATGTGCCTGCGAGCTACGAAGTTAAAGTCAGTTCAGGGGACATGGCAAACCGTGAAATCGATGATCTGCTTGAACAGTCACAGCAAATGGAAAAGGTGTATAAGGAAGTTAGAAATGTGCCTGTAGTGGCTGACCTTGCAAAGGGGCCAATCGGACTGATCGGAAAAGAGCCGGTTGTTAAAAATGAGATACACCAGATCATTGGACAGCTGGCCTTTTTTCACAGCTATCATGATGTGCGGTTTGTATTCATTTTTAATGAAAAGGAATATAAGAAATGGGAATGGCTCAAATGGCTTCCGCATTTCCAGATGCCGCATGCACATGCAAAAGGGCTGATATATAACGAACAAACGAGGGATCAGCTGCTGTCTTCCCTTTATGAAATCCTGCGTGAAAGGGATTTGGATGAAAATAAAGAGAAGCAGGCGTATTCGCCTCACCTCGTGTTCATCATAGCCAATCAGCAGCTGATTGCAGATCATGTGATTCTGGAATATTTGGAGGGTGACCACTCCAATATGGGACTCTCCGTAATCTTTGCAGCAGACTCAAAGGAAAGTCTTCATGATAATATTCAAACCCTTGTCAGATATGTCAATCAGGAAGAAGGGGACATTCTGATTCAGGACAAAAAAGCCGTGAGCGTCCCATTTAAGCTTGATGCTCATCAGAAGAAGGGAAATGAGGAATTTTCCCGTCTGTTAAGAACGCTTGATCATCAGATTGGAATGACCAATTCCATTCCAAATAGCGTTTCCTTCCTGGAAATGATGAAAGTAAAAGAAGTAGGGAAACTTCCGATTAAAGAGAACTGGCTTGCAAAAGAGTCCTCCAAATCTCTGGCAGTTCCAATCGGTTTAAAAGGAAAAGAAGACCTGTCGCTTTTGAATCTTCATGAGAAGGCGCATGGCCCGCACGGTTTGCTGGCTGGGACAACGGGATCGGGTAAGAGTGAATTTCTGCAGACGTATATTCTTTCACTTGCTGTTCACTTCCATCCCCATGAGGTCGCTTTCCTGCTGATTGACTACAAAGGCGGAGGCATGGCCCAGCCGTTTAAGAACATGCCGCATCTTCTGGGTACGATTACGAATATTGAAGGCAGCAAAAACTTCAGTTCAAGAGCGCTTGCCTCTATCAAAAGTGAATTAAAAAGGCGGCAAAGGCTTTTTGATCAATATCAGGTAAATCATATCAACGATTACACTGACCTTTATAAAAACAATATGGCAAAGGAGCCGCTGCCTCATCTGTTTTTGATTTCCGATGAGTTTGCGGAGCTTAAGAGTGAAGAGCCGGAATTCATCAGAGAGCTTGTCAGTGCTGCGCGGATCGGCCGAAGCCTGGGAGTTCACTTAATTCTGGCCACCCAAAAGCCAGGCGGTGTCATTGACGAACAGATCTGGAGTAATGCCCGTTTCCGTGTGGCTTTAAAAGTTCAGGACACAGATGACAGCCGGGAGATCATTAAAAACGGCGATGCCGCTGCTATTACCGTAACCGGCCGCGGCTATCTGCAGGTCGGCAATAATGAAGTCTATGAACTGTTCCAATCTGCATGGAGCGGGGCCCCTTATTTGGAGGACTCTTCTGAGACAGAGGATGAGATTGCAATCGTAACCGACCTTGGGCTTGTGCCATTATCAGATGTAAATTCACGCCAAGGGAAGAAAAAAGGCGGAAAGACAGAAATTGAGGCAGTGGTGGAAGAAATTGAAGCAGCACAATCCTCGATGGGCATTAAGAAACTTAGAAGTCCATGGCTTCCTCCTCTTGAAGGGCGCTTAAGCAGAAAACTTTATCGCGCTGAGGAGAATAATGAAATTCATTTAGGAATGGTGGATGAGCCTGAGAAGCAGAGCCAGTATCCATTAAGCTATCAAATCATAGAGGATGGAAATGTAGGGGTGTTCGGCTCATCCGGTTATGGAAAATCCCATACGATTATGACATTGCTGCTCAGCATTGCCGAAAAGCGGTCTCCTGAAGAAGCACATTATTATATTTTCGATTTTGGCAATGGTTCACTCCTTCCATTAAGGCAGCTGCCGCATACGGCCGATTTCTTCCTGATGGATGAAGAACGAAAAATTGAAAAGTTCATGAATCTGATCAAGGATGAAATTGCCCGCAGGAAGCTATTATTCCAGCAGCAGGAAGTCAGCGGAATTAAGATGTACAATTCGATGAGCAATGAAAAATTGCCGCTCGTCTATATTACATTTGATAACTTCGATTTAGTAAAAGAGGAAATGCAGGAGCTTGAAACGCAAATTAATCAGATTGCCAGGGATGGACAGTCACTCGGCATCTATATGATTTTCGCTGCGACCCGGATCAATTCAATCCGGCAGTCGCTCATGAATAACCTCAAAACAAAAGTCGTCCATTATCTGATGGATAGCAGCGAGGCCTACTCCGTTCTTGGAAGAGTTCCGTTCGCACCTGAGCCTATACCGGGAAGAGCCATTATTAAAATGGAAGAGGCTTATTTTTCACAGGTATTCCTGCCGGCAGAGGGCAAGGATGATTTCGAGATCATGGAATCGATCCGGGCCGACATTCAGGAACTGAAGGAGAAATACAAGAACTGCAGTCAGCCTGAAGAGGTGCCGATGCTTCCGGCAGAGCTTAATACGATTAACTTTACCCGTTACACTGCGGGAGAGACTCAGACAGGACTTGTACCAATTGGCCTTGATGAAGAATCCGTCAAACCTGTGTATGCAAACTTCAATAAAACCAAGCATTGCATTATCCTTGGGCAGGCCCAAAAAGGAAAGACAAATGTTCTTAAGCTCATGATCAATCAAATGCTGGCTCAGGGTGCTGAATCCATCGGTATTTTTGATTCCTTTGACAGAGGATTATCATCCTATGCCAGTGAGGAAAAGTCAGTCTATATCGAGACAAAGGAACAGATCAGCGATTGGGCAGCAAAGGCGGAAGACCAGTTATCCCTTAGGGAAAAAGAATATCTTAATGCAATCCAGCATGGCAATACAGATATAGAGTTTTCGCCGATTGTGCTGGCTGTGGATGGATACTCCCGTTTTGCACAGACATTGGATAACAGCCTGCAGGAAAGAATGGCAAGGCTGATGAAAAACGGAAGCCATCTAGGCTTTAGTGTCATCGTTACAGGCAGCAATAATGAACTGACGAAAGGATACGATTCCTTAACGGCAGAAATCAAACAGATCCGCCAGGCAGTCGTTCTGATGAAAAAATCAGAGCAGACGCTCTTTACCCTTCCATACGACCGGAAAGAGGCGGAGATTCAGCCGGGATATGGTTATTACGTTATAAACGGAAAGGAATTAAAAATTCAAATTCCTTTATGTGCCACTGAAAGGAAGGTCTTAGCATGACAGCCAAAACAAAATATATCGTGAAAATGGTTTTGGTGATGCTTCTGATTATCGCCGCGCCAGCCATCTTTTTTGGCTCCATTGGCGATAATCCTCTGCTGGTCAGGGAGAATGCCACAAGAACCATAGCTGTTGTTAATGAAGATACAGGCGCTGACAAGGAAGAAAAATCACTTGATTTTGGAGAGGAAATTACATCGATCCTCGAAGACGGCTCACAATATGAGTGGACTGTCATCGGCAGAAGTGCTGCAGAAAATGGCTTGAGAAATACCAAGTATGATGCAGTTGTTTATATTCCTTCCAATTTTTCGAAGAACATCATGTCCTATGAAAGCCAGCAGCCTGAAAAAGCAAATTTTGAATATACCGTTCAGAACCAGCTGAACTCACTTAACCGGGAAAAGGTTCTGCGCGAGATCCAGACAGCCACCAACCGTGTGAATGGAAAGATTTCAACCTTGTACTGGACCTATGTATCACAGGACCTTGAAAATGTGAAATCCCAGTTTGATACCATTTTGCAAAAAGAAATAGACTTCCAGAATGCCATGCTCGCTTTCTATAAGCCCAGCTCAAAGAACCTGGCAGCGGAAATCGAACAGCAGCGCAATATGCTGGAGAGCATTCAGTCGACAGTGAAGACTACTGCGGAAAGCACTGCCGAGGGCGAAAATAACCTCGGCCAATTTGAAGATAACCTTGGCTCGTTTGTACAGTTTGTAGATCAGTACAAAGAATACCAGGATAATCAGCAAAGTATCCTTCAAAAAATGCAGGATGAAAATGTAGTCGATATTCAAGCTGTTGCGGGACAGAAGATGCCAGCTCATATGGATGCTCTTAGTGGTGACTTGACTGAGGGAAAACAGGACTTGGGCAGTGGGATTGAGAGTTTTGAGAAGCGGTTGGAGGAGAATACCCATGTGTTTGGGGATCTATCAGAGATCCGAAATGCACAGGTGGATCGACAAATTACTGAGCAATTTAGTGAGCTGGATAAATATTTTAAAGAACAAGACAGAACTTCTTTTGAAAAGGTTGATGAAAGAATTAGCTCATTAAAAGGAGAGCTATCTGACGGAACGCAGCCGGAGAACCCTGGCACAGGTACAGATTCTGACAAAGTTACAGGCGGGGCCTCTGACAAAGTTACAGGTGGGGCTAAGACTAACACACTAACGGCAGCGAGCATAGAGTATCCAACTGTACCTGGTATGGCAGAGGAAAGAAAAGAGATATTGAGTATCGAAAATGAGATTGCAACTTTGAAAGAAACTTTAGAAACAATTGAAGGAACAAAGCCGGAACAAGTTGTATCCGCTTTGACTATTCTGCCAACTTTATCACAGCGATTAATAGCTGTGGAGCAAAAAATGGCAACAATAGATTCAGGAGAGAATCCGCTGCAAAAAGTAGTCGAGGAACTCAAGGCTAATAATGCTAAATTGATTGAGGAACTTACCAATTTAGATAAAGCTTATAAAAACTTACAAGAAGATAATAAAAACTTACAAGAAGAAAATAAAAACTTACAGGAAGATAATAAAAACCTTTTAGATCAGCTAGGAGTTTCTGTGAGTTTTGATTCCATGATTAAGCTCATAGAGGAGAAAGAGCAAAAACTAATTGATCTTGGATATAATCCAGAAGCTTTTGGTCTAGAAATTAACAATACTGAACCTGTGAAAATGATGGAATATTATGCTTCTCTAATTCAGTATGAAGATTTAATTAATAATTCCTACAGTCAAAATCCAGATAAGCTGGAAGAGCTTGTACAGAAGTTAAACACTATTGTAGCTGTAAATGAGGAAGAACAAAAAGCTAAGGATGACCTAAACACAGCGTTGTTATCATCTCAGAATCAGCTAACAGAATTCGAAAACCAGTTTACGGCATTCTTCACAGAATACAATAAGAAAATTGAAGAACAGCAAGCAGCCATCGAGACAGATTTGTCAGCTCTGCAGGAAAATGCAAATTCGGTTAGGGAGCAAATTCAAACATCATCAACAAATACTCCAGTTCCTGGGGATAGCATTGACGGAACTTCCGTTATGGTCAAACAAGAGGGAATCAGCCAAAGAATGCTGATGATTAATGATCTTGTTGGATCCATCGGAGAAAATCAAAGCAATATCGTATCCTATACAAGCGAACTGGAGCAAAAGGTGCAAAGTGTCCAGCAGGATGCGGATACACTGAATTCAAAGTGGGGCTCGAACGTAGAGACAACTCAGATGTTCCGGGATGATATTTACAATCTTCTTGGAAACACCTATGTGAATGGCCAAAAGAATGGTCCGGTATACGAACAATTATCCAGTCCGCTTCAAATCAGCGGAGAAACAGCTGCCAAGAAAGAAGAAAGCAAGCTCCCGCCGGTTGTTGTATTGGCCATTGTCCTGCTCAGCAGCTTAATGATCGGATACTTCAGCCATTATTTCAAAAATGCGCCGATGCTTGTCCATGCTTCCATGTTTGTGCTGCTGAATCTTATTGTCGGTCTGATTATCAGCATATTCGGCCTCAATATTTACTCAATGGAACAGGATCGCGCAATAGAGTGGACCATTTTCACCATATTGCTGCTGACGGCAGCCTCAGCCATCGTACTGGCAGGGTTCAAGATCGGCAATCTGGCAGGATGGATTTTGAGCGTAGGTCTCATCGCCTTCTTCATCAGTCCGTTCCTTGCGCTTACAGCACCGAATATTAACTATGAAGACCCAATGTCCAAGGTATATATGTCCATTCAGTATGACTCACAAACCCTGTTTATTCCGGCCATCCTCATACTACTTGGCATTATTGCCTTCCTTGCTATCATTCCATTTGCAGTCCGGTCTATAAAGGACCTGCGCACAAAGAGGGATGAGGACCAAGCTTATGAAGCTTAAAAGAATTATTAAAATCATTCTGTTGATTCCGGCGTTTTGGCTGATAGCTGGCCAAAACGCCGGGGCGACTCCTGACTTTAATAACTTGACTCCGAATACCTATGAAAAAAAGGAATTCAAAGAGAATACCGATTACCTCCATGAAAAATCACTTTATGAAAATAAGAAGCAGATTCCCGAGGAACAAAAGGATCTTACTTTTACAAAAAAGAACCTGGATCCTTTGAAGGAAGTGAAGGAGAAGCTGTTCGACGGCGGTGAAACCACTACTAATACCATCACCGCAAAAGCGGACCAGCTTCAGCTTTTTTCCGATTCGAAACAGGAAAGCTTTTTCAAGGCGGAGGATCAGGTACCCGCAGAACAAGATAACAAATTAATGATTCTTTATATTATTCTGCTTGTCATTGCCATAGGTGTGATTATGGGATTCCTCATTCCGAGGATGGCGAAGCAGCCTGACAATTAAATAATTCCCGTACATGTCTCCGGTTTGGAGACATGTACATAATTACTGCAACCAAATTCTTCAGCAAACTCCTCTAAAATAACTGCCCTCTAAAAATAGAATAAAGAATTAGGGATGTAAGAAATAACGAGACTCTAAATAAAAAACTTTTAAAAATGAGGTGTCAAAATGAACTCATCACATGTAAGAGCACTGGCAAGGGTATTTCAGACAGCTTCAGATGATATTAAAACAGAGGAATTCAAACTAAAGCAAAGTGTCCAAAACCATGCAGACGAATGGAAAGGGAAAGCCAGGGACAAATTTGATTCGGCATTGGAAGAAGCAGGTGTCCTCTTTCAAAGGCACTCGGATAATCTCTATAACATCAGCCGAGAATTGGAAAGCGCTGCAAATGAAGTTGACAGAGTCAGAGAAGAAATTGAAAGACAAAGAGAATTAGAGAGATTGGCCAGACTTAAAGCGGATTGAAGAATATTAAGAATGGATGGGTTTTTTATGTCTAATAATGAAGAGAAGAAAAAAGGTTCATATGACAAGAGTAAGACATATGATGACGGATGTGCGCCAGGGTGTGTTGATCTTTTTTTATTGCCAATACAAGTTTTTATAGCAGGCTATCAGATAATAAATTTATTTTAATTCAAAATTAGCAATTAAATCATAAAAGAAGAGAGGTTTTGAAATGGGAAATGAAATTTCTGTAAATCCAGATCGCCTGGAAGACCTGGCAAATGACTTGGTTACTCGTTTGTCCAGAATTGAAGACGAATACAGAAATCTCCATATGGAACTTGCAGAGTTAATCAATAGCGCTCCGGCGGAATATAGGCATTGCTTCTATCATGTAGGGGATCCATGGGGTACTGGTAATCAGCTTACCGGGCAGCTTAGTGAAATGGAAATTGACCTGCGGATGGTGGCAAATAAATTTGCTGATGCAGATAATCTTGTAGGTAAGTTATATAAGTTGTATGAGCAGTATGGGGCCGTAACAGCTCTTGGAGCATTGATGACAAAACAGCTTGCTTTTTATGGGTTGGGGTTTACTCAATTTATAAAGAATGCTGATGGTGTATTCACCTATAAACATATGGCGGCCCTTCAACAAGTAACAGATAAAATTGATGAAACTAAAAAGTTAAGAACGATGACAAGAGGATTCCTGAGTCCACTATATTTGAAAAGTAAGTATAAAGATGTACCGCTTGCGGATTTGGTTCATAAAAAGATTGCTAAATACTTGCCGGATGATGTGGCGAATTTTACGAGTAGCTCAAGGGCATTTTTGGATGAAATTAAATATAAAACTTTTAATCCCACTACGTTCAAATCTTTCGTTAGTACGGGTGCCAAATTTGCTAAAACAAATGCATTAAGTACAGTTGTTTTAACCGGTGCAATGGAAGTCGGAGGAATGGGGCTTAAAATTTCAGAGAACTATGCTAAGTACGGAAATAACCCCGATGTTTTGAAACGTGAAAATGCTAAAGCAATTGGTAATGCTGTAAATAATACAGTAGCTATCTCGGGAGGAGCAATTACAGGTGCAGTAATAGGGGGAGCTTTAGGTAGTTTAGCTGGTCCCGTTGGAACAGTTGTTGGTGCAGCTGCAGGTTCATTCGTTGGTGGAGTTATTGGAGAGAAAGCTGCTAAATTAACTGCTGGAATTGCTGAAAAAGGTGCTATCCTTATTAAAGAGCCTTTGCACCATGGAGTCGAGTTTTTTAAAGATGGGTTTGAGAAAGCTGGAAAAGCTGTTGAAGCAGCAAATAAAGGTATTGATGTTATTAATAAACAAATTAAAGAAACAATGTCCGATCCGGTAGGGAAAATTAAAGATATTGGAAAAGGATTGTCAAAGGCAAAGGAGACAGCTGGATCTTTAATAGATGGAGCAAAGGGATTTTTAGATAAAAAATTATCTTTTTTTTAAGGAGGCAATATGAGTACCATTCAACTAAGTATAGAAGAATTAATCTTTGCATTTTATAGTGAAGGGCTATATGAAGAAGGAATATCTATGAAAGAGACATACTTTCCTTCACTCCAAGATTCCGAATTGAAGTTACTGCTTGAGTTTGCAGCTCGCTCTTTGCTGGCAAAAGATATGGTGGTAGAGGTTAATAATCAATATAGATTAAAAGAAGACTATAAGTCTTATATTAATATTCTTAGTAATGCGGAGAAGACGGTTAAAGCTTCTAGATTTAATTTAAAGTTCGAAGGGGAAGAGAACATATCCTTTCATTTTGGGAATGGGGAAGTTTATCTTCATAAGTTATTGCATGACCATCAAGTACATTATATTTCAAAATCCACTCCAAAAGATATGATACCAAGTATTAAAAATTTCTTCGAAATTAGCCAGCTGCCTTTACATGATGAAGTGCTTTTTAGTTTGAAGAATGAAGAATTTGAAGAATTCTTAGGTGATATGAGTGAATCAGATTCATTGTCGGAATCTACTGCTCAAAAGTGGGAAAATAGAGTTAATGGTTCATTCTCATTTGAGTTTTTAAAAGATATTTCCAATAGAAAAGGCAGAATGGACAGTTTACTTAGTCTTGGATATGATTCTGCAAAAAATCCTGATTTAATTGATCTAATTTTTATTGTTCCTGGGAAAGTGGACTTCTGGATGATTTCAAGAGACGATAATCTTGATTTAAATGTTCAAAGGGCAGACGAGACATCTATTAGTAACCTATTATTTAACAATTCTGTCCAAGGAGGGATTCCTCTTGTCCATGATTGAGAAAAAAGGAGAACCTGTATTAATAAAAGGTTCTAAGTTCATGTATGTATGGATGTTTTTGGCTACAGTAGGATTTTTACTTGCATGTATCTTCTTAATTATACATGGACTGAAATTCAATTCTAAATATTCTTTCCTCTATCTTGGCGGAGGAATCGTATTAACTCCCTTCTATCTTTATTTAACTATTTGGAGCCTGCCTGGATTAATGCCAGGAAGGGTTTTGTTTAGAATATTCCCGGGAGAAAAGGGAACAGTTAATGCTAAAAAAGATATGGTATCTATAAGTAATATTCGCAGTATCAATTTAGTCAGAAATCCATTAAATTTAATCAACGACATTGTTATTGATACATTCAATGATAAAAAGATAAAAATTAGAACGTATAATCTTCTTGGGGACTTAGATTATGAAATGATTGTAGATCAATACATTTATCCATATATGACTGAAAATGCAAAAGAGGTTTGGGACAGAAAGGTAGATCTTGAACGTCTTCGTAAAGTGGCAAGATACGAGAGAAAAGAGCCTAAAATTGAATAAAAATTAATTGAATCGATCAAACAAGTCTTCTCAAAGGAGAGAGCTTTCTCAGGGGGCGATCTATCGATGATTCAAAATAAAGATTACTCCATAAAGGTGAAGGGATCAAAAATTTATTATGTGCTAATGTCTCTTGCTACTGCAGGTTTTTTAATAGCATGTATCTTTCTAATTGTTCACGGATTGAAGTTTGACTCTAAATATTCTTTATTCTATCTTGGCGGTGGAATAATTTTCACTCCTTTTTATCTATATATCACTCTTTGGAATTTACCAGGCCTAATTCCGGGTAAAACCTTGCTGACTATTATCCCCGGAGAAAATGGACTGATTAAATCAAAAAAAGGCATTGTTCCAATTAAGGATATTCGAAACATTGATCTTGTAAGAAATCCATTAAATTTAATTAATGATATTGTTATTGAAACTTTCAATGATAAAAAGTTTAAAATTCGCACGTATAACCTGATTGGTGATTTTCGCTATCAGATAATAGTTGACCAATTTATATATCCTTATATGACAGAAAACGCTAGAAAAGTTTGGGATCGAAAAATAAACCTGGAGAGCCTTCGGCAGCAGGCTAATTATGAGAGGCAAGAACCAAAGGCTGAATAACGTCTATGTGTGAAACTCTCTTTCTCTGCCGGGTCCAAGGGGTGAGTATAGTTTGTCAATGATTCAGAATAAAGGTGACACGGTAATCATAAAAGGTTCTAAGTTCATGTATGTATGGATGTTTTTGGCTACAGTTGGATTTTTGCTTGCATGTATCTTCTTAATCATTCATGGACTCAAGTTTAATTCTAAATATTTATTTCTCTATCTTGGTGGAGGAATTGTTTTCACTCCCTTCTATCTTCATTTGACTTTTTGGAGCCTGCCTGGATTAATGCCAGGAAAGGTTTTGTTTAAAATAGTTCCGGGTGAAAAGGGAACTGTTAATGCTAAAAAGAAAACGATATCTATAGGTAATATTCGTAATATCAATTTAGTCAGAAATCTTTTAAACCTTATAAACGATATTGTTATTGAAACCTTAGATGGTCAAAAAATAAAGATTCGCACCTATAATCTCTTGGATGATGGTGATTTTCAGGTGATTGTAGATCAATACATTTTTCCTTATATGAATGACAATGCCAGGAAAGTATGGGATCGGAAAATCGACCTCGATAAGTTAAGAGAAGAAGATAACTATGTCAGGCAGGAACACAGGATTGAGTAAAGCTTATCTGAGTATTTTTGATTTTAACTTTGAATATTGGAACTGTGAAGAGCAGCTCTTTAAGGGTCACCCCTATAAAGAGCTTTTGTTTTGAGATCAGCCGTCTCTCCCTATCGGAAGGAGAATAATATGAAAAATTTAATCGCCTTTACTGCAGTATTTCTAATATGGACATTAATTTCTTTAATGCTGACTGGGATAGATATTCCAATTCCAAGCTCTTATATTGCTCTAATGATTACAGCAAATGCTGTTTTTGCCTTTTTCTCTATTTTTGTTCAAAAACTAGTTATTACCCTCTATGAAGTAAATGTGTATGAACAGCCTAGGACTTTCCTTGACTATTGTTTTAAATATATTGCTATTATCACTTCAGGTGTGAATTACCATATTCAGCATATGTTAAATAGGCTTCCTATTATTCTTAATAAATTGGCATCTATATTTTTCTTTCTCTTTCTTATCTTTACAGGCTTCGGTCTGGTGGCTGTTTTTAACTAATACAAGTCGTTAATAACCGGGAGAGGGGGAGAGATTTTGACTGCAAAAGGAAAGCAAAAGAAATTCCTATTTAACAGAGAGTTTTTATTTTTTTGGAAAAGTAATTTGGTGTTGTTTTTAGCTATCTTATTTCTCTATATAAACAAATCGAGCTGGAGTGAAGAAGGCTCAGTTCTCCTGGTTTTGGCTCTAATGTGGGAAGCGCTCATTTTATTATTATCCATAATTGAGGGTGTAAAGGCCAAAAGGGCTGAGTCTCTGAAACTTTAAGGGATAATGTACGTATGTAAATTTAGAGTTAAAGAAACAAAGAGGAGGACCCCCATGCCAAAGAAAAGCCCCATCACCATATTAATCGTATTACTAACCAGCTTCCTATTCCTCTCAGCCTGCAGCAGCTCTGAAAGCAATTCCGAAGCCAAAGCGGAGAAAAAGGAAGAAGACAAATATGAAAAATTGGTTAAAGAGAAAAACAAGGAACTTGAGCTCGAACCCCTTGAGCTGACTTCTTACAGCGAGGAAGTCGGGGCAGCTCTGAAGAATCCGGAGTATAAGGAGTTTGCTGCAAATGGCAAGTTGGCTGTGCAGGGAGAGGTTGAGAAGTACTCTGATCTCAAATCAGACTACGCCTGGATCAAGGTTCGTTCCACAGAGGAGGGACCGGCAGGGAATGATCAGGAATACTACGCACCCATCAAAGAAGGGAAGTTCAAACAGAATATCCGGTTATTTAATGGGGAAGGCGAGTATAAGGTAACAGTTCAGCTTCCAAGCACGGATAGTGAAAATTATTATTATGATCTTGCCTCGTTCACTGTACACAATGTGAATCAGGATACAGAGCGCGATGTAACGTTTACTCCGTTTGGCCAGGAAGCAGAGCTGACTTTGGACATTGAATCAAGCTATCTAAAAGGCAATGAAGTATTCAAGTTAAAAGGGGAAGCAGGAAGTCTGACAGACGGCGATACAATCATGCTAAAGCTGAATAAGGAATCGGAAATGTGGAAGCATGTCATTTCGCTGAAAGAAGGCAAGTTCTCTTATGATGTGCCGTTATTCTATGGAAAAGGCCTGCACAAGCTTGAGGTGCTCGTTCCTGACAAAGAGCGGGAAAATTACTATCAGACAGCCACAACCATTTTAATAGACAACGAGTCTGATAGGACGATGAGCCCAATTGAATTTTCTAAAACATATGAGGAGCGGGGAGTGGCGCTTGAATACCCGCAGTATGGCGGTGAGAAGTCTGACGGTGTCTTTTCTGTAAAAGGAAAAATTGATCCGCAGGCAGAATTCGGTCCTGAAACAGATCATATTTACATTACGACTAAAAAAGGTGAAGACGAAGCACTGGATGTTATCCCTGTAAAAGATTTCACGTTTGATGATTCTTTTTATTTAAGGTTTGGTCCTGGCACATATGAAGTCACACTAAGTGTGCCGGAAATTAAGGAAGAGAACAGTGATTATTTCCGCTTTTATGGATTTGCCAAATTTGAGGTGGAGTCAACAGGCGAGGATAAGCGGGACCTGCTTCCTTCAAGAGGCGTTCAGTCCGATGCGCCGCAGATTACCGAATTGGCGCAAGAGCTGACAGAGGGCGTTAGCAGTGAAAGGGAAAAGGCGAAGGCCATCTATGATTATGTCGCTAAAACCGTTTCATATGATGTAAATAAGCTCGAAACAGATGACTTCAGCTGGGATGATAGTGCGCTCAAGACACTTGATTCCAAAACGGGCGTCTGCCAGGATTATTCTTATCTGGCCATTGCGCTGCTTCGGGCCAGCAACATGGAAGCCCGCTTTATTGAAGGAACTGCTTTCGGCGGATTCTGGCCGCAGAAGCATGCATGGGTGGAAGTGAAAGTGGATGGAAGCTGGCTCACGATGGATCCTACATGGGGAGCGGGTTACATTAAGGATGATAAATTCGTGGCAGCTTTCAATGAAAAATACTTTGATCCGAATCAAGCAGAGTTTGAAAAAACTCATAACCGTACAGGTGTATCATACTAAACTGCAAAAAGTCATGGGGCTTTGTCCTGTGGCTTTTTTTTCTTCTCTCTCTCTGCCAAAGGAATGGAAATTAATTCGAAATACCCTTTAACAAATATTCTGAAAATTATAAAGTAAAATTGACTGGATTTCCGTCCGGATCTCCGTTAAGGAGGAAATAGCTTGATAAAACAAATGGCAGGAGTGATCTTTTGTATGATGCTGATTTTCCCTGGTATGGTGAAGGCTGGCGGCTTTGGCGGTGATGACAGCGGGACTCCGGGTTACTGGTATGCCGGAGAATCACCTTCAAGCATTGACCCTTCCAAATCACCTCTTGTATTTGTGCACGGCTATAATAATTCGTCAGCTGTCTGGCATGAAGGAAATGATATGTATGAAGTGGCTTTGGCAAATGGATATGAAACAGCCTTCATCGATCTTCATCATGACCGGGATATGTGGACGAATGGTGCCATTCTGGCTGAAAAGCTCCAGGAAATGTACCATCATTTCGGCGGAAAAAAACTGGTGGTCATTGGCTATAGCAAAGGCGGTGTGGATATTCAGACAGCGCTTGTGCATTACAACGCCCACCCCTATGTATCAAACGTCATCTCTCTATCCTCTCCTCATCATGGCACCCAGCTTGCAGATCTTGCACACAGCAGCGCCGCCTGGTGGCTTGCTGCACTTCTTGGAAACAATAATGAAGCTACCGAATCCCTGCAGACAGGCAGTATGCAATACTTTCGAAGCCTTACAGATTCCCATCAAAATGCTGGAAAAAATCGTTATTATACACTTGGCGGCACCAAATGGGGTTCATTTGGCAGTGCTTCCTACTGGGGAGGTTTATATCTGAGCACGTACGGAAAAAACGATGGTGTTGTGACAGCAGTTAATTCCCGGCTGCCTGGAGCTTCCATTGTTCAGGAAGGCGGCTGGAATCATACAACCATTCGGGAAGGATCCTATACATTTCCGGTGTTCAGGCCCTATACCACTATTACTCAGCCTGCCGCAGTTCTCTCAGCTCCAAGCTCAGAAACCGCTGCCGGCAAGCCTCGCGCCCATTCGATTGTAAAAGGCGGGAAAGCTATCAGTGCAATAAGTGAGCAGTTTTCCGTGGAGGATAATGTAAACTCCATAACCGTTTCTTTTTTAAGCGAAAAGAATTTGTCTGCTTTAAAATTAATTAGTCCGGATGGAAAAGAATATAAAACGGGAAAATCGTATAAAGAAGAATCCGATTTCTTCAAAGGAGCTTGGGTTCACCAGTTTGAAATCGAGTATCCTAAAGCAGGAAGCTGGCTGTTAAAGGCTTCGGCAAATGCATCTTACCTATACAACGTTACACTAAACAGCCCGTTAAATGATAAAATTCAGGGCAAGTCTGCAAAAGGTCATAAAGCCTATAAAACAAAATGGATCCGCTTCGGGTTTGATTCTTCAGGGAAAAAGCTGCAGCAAGAAGCGAAAGGAGAAAAGCCTGGCCTCATGACCGGTAGTGATTTTTCACAGGAAGGCATATACAATGTGACAACGGAAATAAAAGGCATTAGCGAAACTGGAAAGCCATATGAAAGAACACTTATCGAATCTTTTTATATAGATCAGAATGGAAAACGACATAACTAACTGGTATCTGGCTGCTGAGAAGCAGCCTTTATTAATGTTCTAAAACCATTTAGAAGATAGCGTCATTCTAAGAAAAACACAGGAGTTTCCAGCGCGACAGCGAATATATAATAGGTTAGAATTAAATTTAGGAAATTGTAAATTAGTGGAATTAGAGATATAGATAAAGGGGAGAGATTTCACATGGATCGAAATCAGATGCACCCTGCAATTGAGAGGGTATTAGGAAATATTGAAAAAGTCATGATCGGCAAACGGGATGTCGCAGAGTTAAGCCTAGTGGCGCTTTTAGCGGAAGGACATGTTCTGCTCGAAGATGTTCCGGGTGTCGGGAAAACGATGATGGTTCGTGCGCTGGCCAAGTCAGTTGGAGCTGCATTTAAACGCATCCAATTCACGCCTGATTTGCTGCCTTCGGATGTGACAGGTGTATCCATCTATAATCCGAAGGAAATGGAGTTTCAGTTCAGGCCTGGTCCCATTATGGGCAATATTATTTTAGCAGACGAAATCAACCGAACCTCTCCCAAGACGCAATCCGCTCTTCTTGAAGGGATGGAAGAAAGCAGTGTGACCATCGACGGAGTGACGCATCGTCTAGAAAGACCCTTCTTCGTTATGGCAACGCAAAATCCCATCGAATATGAGGGAACCTATCCACTACCGGAAGCGCAGCTGGACAGATTCCTTTTAAAAATGAAAATGGGCTATCCGGATATCGCGGATGAGATGGAGGTCTTGAATCGGGCGCAGCGCATTCCGCCGATAGAAGATCTGGAAACGGTAATGGATCTGGCTGAATTGCGCTCTCTGCAGACAGAAATTAAAGAAGTGCATGTGGATCAAACGATTAAACGCTATATTGTTGAGATTGCGGGTGGAACCCGTAACCACAGCAGTGTGTATCTAGGGGCCAGTCCGCGCGGTTCGATTGCTTTAATGAAAGCAGCCCAGGCTTATGCATTCATGTATGGCCGCGATTATGTTCTTCCGGATGACATTCAGTATTTGGCGCCAGCTGTTTTTGTTCACAGAATTATCTTAAGATCCGAGGCGAAATTTGAGGGCATTACCGCTGAAGAAGTGGTGGGCCGGGTCATTGCCAGGGTTTCTGTCCCTGTACAAAGGCTAGTGAAGTAAAATGAAACAGCTGTTAAATACACTGAAAGGTGTCTGGAAGCTGATTGTGCTATTTCTGCTTATTTTGTTCACCTTTTCGTATGCCATGTTCCAGGGCGGCTTTGTCAGCTGGTTTTTGTTTTACAGCTTTGTGCCGTTTGCTTTATATGCACTGGGTCTGTCGTTTTATTCATTAAACGGCATTAAAGTGGAGCGGATTCTGCCGAAAACAGAATACAATGCGGGTGAGCAGGCTGTGATTACTTTGAGGATAAGCAGGGAATCAGCTTTTCCTTTATTGTACCTCGTCATTGAGGATGAAATGAGTGAACAGCTCCTGCATGCCGGGAAGTCAAACGTGGCAAAGAGATTCTTATTTCCGGGATTTCAGAAGGAAATGTCCATTCAATACAAGATTAACAGTCTGCCGAGGGGAGAGCATTTTTTTGCCTCTGTCCGTTTTAAAACAGGTGATCTGCTTGGTTTAGTAGAGAAAGAAAGGCAAGCTCCCGCTGAGAGCAGGATGATTGTCTACCCGGCGTATGAGGAAATCATCTATAAGCCCATGGCACATCATTACGACCAGGGAATGACTGCTTCAAAAGAGCGGGTGCAAAGGGATACTTCCATGGCAATCGGCATCAGGGAGTATCAGCCGGGAGACAGATTTTCCTGGATTAACTGGAAAGCTACCGCAAAGCGAAATGATATTATGACCAAGGAATTTGAACAAAGGCAATCCCATGATGTCTATATCATGATGGACTGTTCAGCGGATAGCCGATTTGAGGCCATCGTTTCGTTTACTGCTTCCATTGTGAGGGCTATTCTCCGTAAAGGAGCACAGGTTGGGTTTTTGACCTCTGCAGCTGCCCGGACAGCTTTTCCGATCAGAGGCGGAGAAGCACACCAGCTCCAGCTGTTTCATCATTTGGCAAAAATAAAAGATGCTTCGGCAGCATCCGTGGACCGGGTTCTTGAAGCAGAGCATTTTCTTCTGCAGCAGAACAGTCAGCTGATGATTGTTACAGCACAATTAACAAAAGCACTTATTGAGAAAGCCGGATTTTTTACGTCCAAAAATGGAACCTTGACGATATTTTTAATCAAAAATGAGCTTGAATCTCCTTCCGGTGATGAACTGCTGCTTAAAGCCTCTGCGAATGCCAGGGGAATCCGGGTAATATTTGTTCATAACGGACATTTTGCAGATGTGTTTTCGGGGGTGGGCATGTAATGGGATATCAGCGGGTTCAAAAGGATTTTGCCACCTTTCTTCTTTATGTTCTTGGCTTTTTCTTATTATGGGAATGGCTGCGCCCGGTTGAAGAGCTGACAGATACGTCGAATATTATCGTTTTCCTTGTGTTCCTTGTATTGTCACTCCTGCTGGCTTTCTTTGGCGTAAGTCCAGTAATGAGCAGTATTATTAAGGTGCTTTATATTTTATATGAGCTGCATTATTTATATTTTGAAGGCTCCTTTTTTCAGTTTTCCTGGATAGAAGCATTTGCATCGGATATATGGCACAACTTTGGTTTGCTTGCTGAGAGAGACTGGCCCGCCATAACCAATCTTTTCAGAAGCCTGCTGTTTTTCATACTGCTGTGGCTGATGACCTATTTGATTCAGTACTGGCTGATTAATCGCAGGCAGATTTTCATTTTCTTTTTCATGACACTCATTTATATAACAGTTCTGGACACCTTTACGCCTTACGCGGCAGACACAGCGATTGTCAGGACAGTTATTGCGGGCTTTGCGGTTATGGGCATCTTAACGTTTAACCGCCTTCTGGAGCAGGAAGGGCTGAAGAAAGAAGCCTCTCTATCGCGAAAATGGATGATTCCGCTGACTGCCCTGATCGCGCTAAGCGCCGGATTGGGATTTGCTGCTCCTAAGGCAGAACCGATTTGGCCTGATCCTGTTCCGTTTATTAAATCCTATGGGCAAAACAGCGGGGGTGATGGACCGGGCATTCAGAAAATCGGCTATGGTGAAGACGATTCCCGCCTTGGCGGCCCTTTTATAGGAGATAACGCTGTTGTTTTCAGGGCGGAAGTGGAGTCCCGCCATTACTGGAAGGTGGAAACGAAAGATACGTATACAGGCAAGGGATGGGTAACCTCCCAGCCTGAAGGGGAATATCTTCCGTTCGGATTGGGAGAGGAAATCCCGGTTACATCGTTCATCGACAACGATGCAATTGAAACCACTGAAGAAGTAAGCTCCGTATATACATTTATGAATTACCCTCATGTGGTGTATCCATTAGGGTTAAAAAGTATTAAAGCTTCGCCTTTCATTACCTATGAGCTGGAAACGGCCACAGAAAAGATCCGGACATTGGATAGTGGAAGGCCATTTGCATTGGAAGATTACAAATTGGGTTTTGCGGTGCCTGAATACAGTGTAACTGCCATGAAGGCATCGGGAGCACAAGCGGAATCACTTCCTGAGGAATTTTTGTCCCGATATACACAGCTGCCTGAAGAATTACCAAAAAGAGTCAGGGAGCTGGCGCAGGAAATCACTCAGGATAAGCCGGATTGGTTTGAAAAAGCGAGGGAGCTTGAGAGGTATTTCCGAAGGGCAGAATATACCTACAGCCAGACAGACGTAGCTGTTCCGGATGAGAATGAGGATTATGTGGACCAATTTTTATTTGATACCAAGCAGGGGTATTGCGACAATTTCTCTTCTTCCATGGTGGTTATGGCGAGGTCAATCGGATTGCCGGCAAGATGGGTGAAGGGCTATACAGAAGGAGAATTCAAGCAATCGCTCGGGTCTGGTCTCCGTTTATTTGAAATAACCAATAATAATGCCCATTCATGGGTGGAAATTTATTTTCCTGAAAT
Organism: Cytobacillus sp. EB106-05-05-XG126; assembly: GCF_058791715.1. NCBI lineage: Bacteria > Bacillati > Bacillota > Bacilli > Caryophanales > Bacillaceae > Cytobacillus > Cytobacillus sp. EB106-05-05-XG126. The sequence goes on from NZ_JBYTDU010000019.1 coordinate 42,178, forward strand.
GGGCTGGGTTCCATTTGAACCAACTCAGGGTTTCAATAATAACGTTCAGTTCAACTTTGACGCTGCAGGCCAAAATACGAGCCAGCCGGAGGCAGAAGAGCCAAAAGAGACTGAGACTCCTGTCAAGCCGGACAAGCCTGAAGTAACATCATCGAAAGAATCGGCTTTTACTTTAGAAAAGCTTTGGGGCAATATAGAGTCTTTCTTTAAAGAACATTGGAAAGTCATCGGAGCAGCCGTAGTGGCAGCTGCTTTGTTTGTTATCGTGATTTTCCAAAAACGGGGTAAATGGCTTCCTCATTATTTCATCTGGAGATTTAAAAGAACAAGAAATGATGAGCACTTCTCCAAGGCTTACCTGATTCTTTTAAAAGAATTAGACCGATACGGGTTAAAACGGAAAAGCGGACAAACCTTAAGGGATTATGCCAAGTATGTTGACAGCTTTTTCTCAACAAGGGAAATGAGCAGGCTGACAGCACACTACGAAGAGCTTGTCTACAGGGGGGTCCTGAAAGAAGGAAGCTGGAATGATACGAAGGAATTGTGGGAAAATTTAATTAAAAGGACAATAGCTTGACCAGGATTTGTGGCTGTTGTTACAATAGGCAAATAAGACAGCGGCATATTGTTCGGGTTTTGCCGTTTTACACAATTAAATCATGCACCTTCATATATCCTCGATAATATGGTTCGAAAGTCTCTACCGGATCGCCGTAAATGATCTGACTATGAAGGCAGAAGAAGTTTTTTGCTATACGTGAAAACCGGAATTCTGCCTTCACTTTTTTTGTGGAGAAAGAGTTCCGGTTTTTTTTATTGTCCAGCTTCCCGCTGAAATATATGAAATGCTTGAGAAATTATATTTTTACTAGATATTTTATCTGCAGGAGAGAAGACTAAAGGCAATATAACAAAATTAATGGGGTGAACAGTGTGACGGGGAAAACAGAACTTCAAAATCAGGAAATGATCGTAGTGCTGGACTTTGGAAGCCAGTACAATCAGTTAATCACACGCAGAATTCGTGAGTTTGGTGTGTACAGCGAGCTGCATCCGCATACGATTACAGCTGCAGAAATCAAGGAAATGAATCCGAAAGGAATTATTTTCTCTGGCGGACCTAACAGCGTGTATGGCGAAAATGCTTTCAGATGCGATGAAGAAATATTTGAACTGGGATTGCCGATTTTTGGTATCTGCTATGGCATGCAGCTGATGACCATGCATTTTGATGGAAAAGTAGAGCCTGCCAAGCACCGTGAATACGGGAAGGCAATTATGAAAATTGAAAATGAATCTAAATTGTTTACAGATCTTCCTAGAGAACAGACTGTCTGGATGAGCCATGGCGATCTTGTCGTAGAGGCTCCGGCAGGTTTTACAGTGGATGGAACCAATCCGTCATGCCCGATTGCGGCTATGAGCAATGAAGAGCGCGGTTTATACGCTGTTCAATTCCACCCTGAGGTGCGCCACTCTGTTCATGGAAATGATATGCTGAAAAACTTTGTGTTCGGCGTTTGCGGCTGTACTGGCGATTGGTCAATGGAGAATTTCATTGAAATTGAAATGGAAAAGATCCGCCAGGAAGTTGGAGATAAGAAAGTTCTTTGCGCATTGAGCGGCGGTGTTGATTCATCTGTTGTTGCCGTTCTTATTCATAAAGCAATCGGCGACCAGCTGACTTGTATTTTCGTCGATCACGGCCTGCTGAGAAAAGATGAAGCAGAAGGCGTCATGAAGACATTTGCTGATGGCTTTAATATGAATGTCATTAAAGTGGATGCCCAGGAGCGCTTTATGAATAAGCTTAGAGGTGTGAGCGATCCTGAACAAAAACGTAAAATCATCGGCAATGAATTCATCTATGTATTCGATGATGAAGCTGCTAAGCTTCAAGGCATTGATTTCCTTGCGCAAGGAACACTTTATACCGATATTATTGAAAGTGGAACAGCTACTGCCCAGACGATTAAATCTCATCACAATGTAGGCGGGCTTCCTGAAGATATGCAATTTAAGCTTATTGAGCCGCTTAACACGCTGTTTAAAGATGAAGTGCGTGCATTGGGAACTGAGCTTGGCATTCCAGATGAAATCGTGTGGAGGCAGCCATTCCCTGGTCCAGGATTAGGTATCCGCGTTCTGGGGGAGATTTCAGAAGACAAGCTGGAAATTGTACGCGAGTCTGATGCCATTTTGCGTGAGGAAATTAAAAAGGCAGGCCTGGATCGTGATATTTGGCAATATTTCACTGTCCTGCCTGACATCCGCAGTGTGGGAGTAATGGGTGATGCCCGGACATATGATTATACTATTGGAATTCGTGCCGTTACTTCAATTGATGGCATGACATCTGACTGGGCACGTATCCCTTGGGATGTACTGGAGATTATTTCAACAAGAATCGTGAATGAAGTATCACATGTCAACCGGGTTGTGTACGATATTACGAGCAAGCCGCCTGCTACGATTGAGTGGGAATAAAATACGAACATTAATAAAAAGCGGACATGAAAATGTTCGCTTTTTCTATTGACTAGGACTTTTTGAGGTGCTATGATAAAGAAGAATTAAATATGTCGTTTTACGTCGTATAATCTTGGGGATATGGCCCAAAAGTTTCTACCGAGCTGCCGTAAATAGCTTGACTACGAGGTAAGTGCAAATAGGGATGTTTTTGCCTTTATTCTTTATTCTTTTTTGTTTTTCCCTATGGCAAGCACGAGCCAGTTGTCAATGCTCCGGTACTCAATACCGGAGTTTTTTTATTGTGAAAATAAGGATAGACAATAGGGGGAAAAGAAATGAAGAAGTACTTCCAGTTTGAAGAACTTGGTACTAACTATCGCCGTGAATTCATCGGCGGACTCACAACGTTTTTAGCAATGGCTTATATTTTAGTCGTTAACCCGATTACTTTATCGTTAATGGATATACCGGATTTGCCGGATGCCATGAGAATGGACTATGGGGCAGTATTTGTGGCAACAGCAGTGGCTGCGGCAATTGGATCCCTATTGATGGGGGTGCTGGCCAGATATCCGATTGCACTTGCTCCGGGTATGGGATTGAATGCATTTTTTGCTTATACTGTTGTTTTAACGATGGGAATCCCTTGGCAGCATGCATTAGGCGGGGTTTTGATTTCAGGGATTATCTTTATCTTTTTATCCCTTTCAGGTCTGCGTGAAAAAATTATTAACTCCATTCCTGCTGAATTAAAGTATGCGGTCAGTGCCGGAATCGGTTTGTTTATTACATTTGTCGGCGCTCAAAGTGCAGGGCTGATTGTCAACAATGATGCTGTCCTTGTTGGATTAGGGGATTTTACTGATGGAAATGTGCTACTGGCCATTTTCGGCATTGTGATAACAGTTATTCTGATGACAAAAGGAATTAAGGGCGGAATTTTTATAGGTATGGTAATCACCACAGTTGCTGGGATGATTGCTGGCTTAATTGATGTTCCGGGAAAGGTTGTTGATTCCGTGCCAAGTGTGGCTCCAACGTTCGGAGCGGCGTTCGGGGCATACAGCGACCCTTCATTCTTCTCAACCAGCATGCTGGTCGTTGTCCTGACATTCCTGTTCGTCGACTTCTTTGATACAGCAGGAACGTTAGTGGGTGTTGCCAACCAGGCGGGTTTAATGAAGGAAAATAAATTGCCTCGCGCAGGTAAAGCACTTCTGGCAGACTCAACAGCAACAGTCGTTGGTGCTATATTTGGAACATCCACTACAACTTCCTTTATTGAGTCTTCATCAGGGGTTGCGGCGGGTGCGAGAACAGGGTTTGCATCGATTGTCACTGCAGGATTTTTCTTGCTATCATTATTCTTCTTCCCGTTATTAGAAGTTATTACTTCTGCGGTGACGGCTCCAGCACTGATCATTGTCGGTGTATTGATGGTTGCATCATTAGGCAACATTGATTGGACAAAGTTTGAAATTGCTGTCCCGGCATTCCTGACAATTATTGCAATGCCATTGACTTACAGCATCGCAACAGGAATTGCAATCGGATTTATTTTCTACCCAATCACCATGATTGTAAAAGGAAGAATCAAAGAGATTCACCCAATTATGTATGTGCTGTTTGTCATATTTGTTATGTATTTCATTTTCTTGAAGTAACAGGATGTGTGGGACCCGCTGGGATGCGGGTCTCTTTTTATAAAGTGGCGCCATCGGCTCTCAAGCCTAAGCTTGTCTAGTTTCAGCTCCTAGGGACTCTCGGGTCTAAGTCGTCCCTTTCCGAAAGTAAAAAACACCTTTTTACAGGAACCGTCTTATGATAGTCGTCCCTGGGCGATCGCCTTAACATTTCTTTCAATCCGTCTAAAAGGTTAAAGCACCTTTCTCTTTTCTTAATTCAAGTCGATCCGTTGACTTCCCGGACATGCTTTTATACCATGAGAGTACATTTGTTTAATGAGCGGGGAGAAGAGAATGGGTGAGTATAAGGTAAAAAAAGTACTGAATAATAACGTCCTGATTGGCAGCCATGAGTCATTGGGAGAAGTCGTCCTGATTGGGAAAGGGATTGGCTTCAACCGGAAATCGGGCCAGCCAATTGATTCTAGTTTGGTTGAAAAGCTCTTTGTGCTTAAAAATGAAAAAGAGCAGGAGAATTATCTGAAGCTCATGCCCTATGTGGATAATCAATTGCTTGAAGCAATTATCTCCTCCATCCAATTGATAAAACAAAGGGCAAACTCCATGCTTAATGAACATATCCACGTTGCGTTAACTGATCACTTGATGTTTGCGATAACACGCATGAAGAATGGGATGGAGATGAGGAATCCTTTTCTGGTCGAAACGAAGACACTTTACCCATTTGAATTCGAAATTGCCCAGGAAGTTGTAAACCTTATAGGGCATCGTACAGGTATTTATTTGCCGGAAGGAGAGATTGGATTTATTGCCCTGCACGTGCATAGTGCGGTAATGAATCGAGATTTATCCGAAGTGAATCAGCATTCTCAGCTGGTGACCCATCTCGTTAACATGATTGAAGAACAGCTGGATATTCAAATTGATAAAGACAGCATTGATTATATGAGGCTTGTCCGCCACATCCGCTTCACCATTGAAAGGGTTAACAAAGGGGAGGTCGTAGAAGAACCGGAAAAAATAACTTCACTCTTGAAAGAAGAATATCCGGTGTGCTACAATCTCTCTTGGAAGCTCATTAAAGTAATGCAGCAAACATTAAAAAAACCAGTCTATAACGCAGAAGCTGTGTATCTGACTATGCATCTGCAAAGGCTTCAAAAGAAAATAAATTAATTACGATTATCTTGTCCAGTAATGGCAAGTCTTTACGTGTTACTGATTCGATCAGGCATGAGTGAAGAAAGGTAATTGAATTTAGGTAAATAGGGTATGATACCCTTGTATGCACCTGAATTCTATCCTTTTTTCCTCATGCCTTTTTTATTTTTTAATGGTTGCCGCTATTAAATGAAAACGCTTAATGAGTAAAAATTTTAGGGGGTTAACATATGTTTAAAAAAGTATTTGGCGTCCTGCAAAAAGTCGGGAAAGCCTTGATGCTTCCTGTAGCATTGCTGCCTGCAGCGGGGATCCTGCTTGCTCTTGGTGCGGCTCTGCAGAATCCGGCGCTTCTTGAGCTGGCTCCGTTCCTGGATAACAGCGGGGTCGAGATCGTTGCCCAGGTTATGCAAAAAGCAGGGGATATCGTCTTTGCTAACTTGCCAGTGCTATTTGCGGTTGGTGTAGCTGTTGGTCTGGCAGGCGGTGAAGGTGTAGCTGCACTTGCTGCCATTATCGGTTATTTGATTATGAACGTGACAATGGGTACGGCTGCCGGAATAACGGCAGAGGATGTAAATGGGCTTAATTATGCGAATATCTTAGGAATTCCAACTCTGCAGACAGGTGTATTCGGCGGTATTATAGTTGGGATTATCGCTGCTGCATTATACAACAAATTCTATGAAATCGAACTTCCTTCATACTTAGGATTCTTTGCCGGGAAACGTTTCGTTCCCATTATTACGGCTGCAACATCAGTAGTCCTTGGTTTGCTGATGCTGGTTATTTGGCCGCCGATCCAGGAAGGATTAAATGCCTTCTCACAAAACATGGTTCATGCGAACCTGACTTTATCAGCATTCATTTTTGGCTTAATTGAACGGTCGCTGATTCCTTTTGGTCTGCATCATATTTTCTACTCTCCGTTCTGGTATGAATTTGGACAGTATGTAACGAATGCAGGTGAAACAGTCCGCGGTGACCAGCGGATTTTCATGGCGCAAATCAGTGACAATGTACAAAACCTTACTGCGGGAACATTTATGACTGGTAAATTCCCGTTCATGATGTTCGGTCTGCCTGCAGCTGCATTAGCCATTTATCATGAAGCACGTCCTGAAAAGAAAGTGGTAGTCGGAGGTCTTATGGCGTCTGCGGCATTAACTTCTTTCTTAACAGGTATCACGGAGCCGCTTGAATTCTCATTCTTGTTTGTAGCTCCGATCCTGTTTGCTGTACACGCTGTGTTTGCAGGTCTTTCGTTTATGACCATGCATCTCTTGGATGTAAAAATCGGCATGACTTTTTCAGGCGGTTTGATTGACTATATCCTATTCGGATTAATCAACCCTCAGACAAATGCCTGGATTGTTATTCCGGTTGGATTGGTATTTGCTGTGATCTATTACTTTGGCTTTAGATTTGCCATCCGCAAATTTAATTTAATGACTCCGGGTCGTGAAGAAGTAGAAGATGAAGAATCAGCTGCTTCAGGCAAAGGTGGAGATCTTCCATATGAAGTTCTTGATGCTATGGGTGGACAAGAAAACATCGCTCATCTTGATGCGTGTATTACTCGACTTCGTGTATCAGTAAACGATATTAAAAATGTAGACAAAGAACGCTTGAAAAAACTTGGCGCATCTGGAGTACTGGAAGTTGGAAACAACATTCAGGCTATCTTTGGCCCAAGATCTGAAACAATCAAAGGCCAAATGAAAGATATCATGAGCGGCAAAAGACCGCGCGCAGTTGAAAAAGCTCCAGAAGGCGGAGTGGAGCAGCAGATTGAAGAAGTAAATCCTGAGGCTCTTCAGACTGAACATAAAGAAGATGCATTCATTGCACCATTAAAAGGTGAAATCAAACCAATTACAGAAGTGCCTGACGCTGTATTCTCAGGTAAAATGATGGGTGATGGTTTTGCGATTGTGCCTTCAGAAGGAACTGTAGTTTCACCGGTAGACGGGAAAATTGTTAACATGTTCCCGACAAAGCATGCAATCGGCATCCTTTCTGATTCAGGCCGCGAAATCCTGATTCATGTGGGTATTGATACGGTTAATCTGAAAGGTCAGGGATTTGAAGCGTTAATTGCTGAGAATGACCGTGTAGAAGCGGGACAGCCGCTATTGAAAGTGGACCTTGATTATATCGGGGAAAACGCCACTTCTATTATTACACCGATCGTCTTCACGAACCTTCAGCAGGGTGAGGCAATTAAAATTAATAAGCCTGGCGCTGTTGATCTTAAAGAAAAAGATATCATCGTCATCTCAAAACAATGATATATAATATAGAAGAAACCAGCTGCGGTTCAAACAGCTGGTTTCTTTTTATTTGATAGGATAATAAACTTTTTGTGTTTTTTTTTGAATAACTTGTTGACCCTTTGGGCAACAGGTGTTATTATAGAAAAACAGTCGCTTGAGACGCTAAGAGCATTTGAAAGTTTTAAAAAAAGTTGTTGACTAAGCGATTGAGAAATGATATATTAATAAAGTCGCTTCTGAGCGGCGGATTGATCTTTGAAAACTGAACGAACAATACGTCAACGTTTAAATCATTAGTCTTTTTCGAAAAGACAAA
>NZ_JBYTDU010000020.1:0-46849 GCF_058791715.1 Cytobacillus sp. EB106-05-05-XG126
GGTATATGTCGAAAAATATTTTTTTGACATCCCACCAACGGGTCAAACCGTTGTTATATCAATATTTATAGAGGGAGTGTGCTTTTTTTATAACAATCCCTTCTAGTCCATGCTCTTTGGTTAAATTAAAATATGCTTCCGCATTTCCGGTTGTCCATTCGACCGGTGCTATATATTGAGAAGGTTTGATTAATGATTTTAATAGTTCTTTTCTCTTGAGCAGAGGTAAATGTGTAATTCTTTTCTCCTCAAGATAGATAATATCGAATACACAATACTGTATGGGTTGTATTCCATTTCTCCCCGCTTGAAATCTGCTCATTGTTTCCTCGAAATCAGGTTTACCTCCAGGACCAGGCACAACTACTTCTCCATCCAGGATCGTTTAACTATACTATAATAATTACAGGATGGAATGTTTAATATATAACGTTTTATCCTCTTTTTTATTCATAATATACTGTATATCTATACTAAATTAATTTAGTATATTATGTTTAATATTAATTTATTTTTCTGAGGGCGTAGCCCACAGCGGGAGGCGTCGTGAGGTCCTTAGACCGAGCGTTAACAAAACAGGAGGTGAACATTCTCTTTGAGGGTTCAAGAAGTTATCTTAGAAGGTTTAAGCAAGCGATACATGCTAATTGATCAACATGGATGCCCGGTACTACCTGTTATGAAGTATTTAAAGTATTTGGACATAACAGAGAAAAGTAGCAATACACAAAAAACTTATTGTTATGCTTTAAAGCACTACTTTGTATTTTTACACGACAATAACAAAGACTACAAAGCAGTTTGTTTAGATGATTTAGTAGAATTTATTGGATGGTTAAGGAATCCTTATCAAAACATTAAAGTATCACCAATACAGCCCAAAAAATCAAAAAAAACCGAAAAAACAATCAATCTAACAATTACAGTTATTTTAAACTTTTACGACTACCTATACCGTAATAACACTATTAGCAGCAATATGGTTGACCCTGCTTTTAAACAAGTTTTCTCAGGGGGGAGAAACAAATTTAAAGATTTTCTTTTCCACGTTAACAAAGGAAAGCCTGTTAACCGGAACATACTTAAATTAAAAGAACCGAAACAAAGACTTAGTGTTTTAGTAAAAGACGAAGTTCTACAACTTATTGAAGCAACGAAAAATATCCGGGATAAGTTGTTAATTCAATTATTATTTGAAACAGGATTACGTATCGGTGAGGTATTGTCTCTATTTTTGGAAGACTTTGTATTTGACCATATTAAAGGACATAGAATTCGGCTGGTGGATCGTGGGGAATTAGAAAATGGAGCAAAATTAAAAACTGGGGAAAGAGAAATTTATGTTTCTCAAGAATTAATGGATTTGTACGACGATTATTTATACGAGGTGCTAGATGAACTGGAATTACATAGCAATTTTGTCTTCATCAAAATTCGCGGTGCTAGTGTTGGAAAGCCTATGAATTACCAAGATGTTTCTTCATTATTTAAACGTTTGAGGAAAAAAACTGGTATTTTCAAAATTCACCCTCATTTACTTCGTCATACACACGCTACCATGTTTTACAAACAGACCAATGATCTTAAACAAGTGCAAGAACGTTTAGGTCACGCACATATTCAGACAACAGCAAATTTATATTTACATCCTTCAGAAGATGAAATTCGTGAGAATTGGGAAAAGGCAAAAAGTTCATTCATTATACAATCAACGGAGGCTTAAGTAATCGTATATGACAGAGCTGAACATTTTCAATTACACTACACAAGATTATAATAGTATTTTTCGAGAGCATATTTCTAAGGTTATTCAAGAAAACTTAGTAGAAGTTTCTCCCTTCAACCACATAGATGAAATCACTAACTATTTTGTAGATATGGACATATGGAACGTAAGGACTTTTGGGACAATCTCGAACTTTATCAATGATTTTCAGAAGTATAAGGGATTAAAAGTAAATATAAAATTTAAGACCAAAAATGAGAATATAAAATTAGAATTAAAATATTTTTGTATAAATAAGTTATTTTCTACCGAATGGGCTCTAGGTACTTTTATGGCCGGCACTTCTAATTACATGACAAACTTACAAACATTTATTGATGAAGAGTTTCCTAACATTAAATCAATACTATCAGTAGAATTTCCAGTCTTAAATGATAGATGGAGAGCGTGGTTAGAAAAAAATAATATCAAAACAATAAAGACTGAATTAAAAGAGGTATCAGACAAAGTTTATCAAATAAAATCTCCAATTTTTATGTTTTTGGGGCGATTTTATGAGGGTATTTCAACTGTTTTAGACGATCGGGATGAATGGGAAAAAGATATTTGGGACATTAGGATGTTAATAAAAAAATATGACATAGAGTATAATCCTAGTAAAAATGATTATTTGGTGAATTTTTCTACAATTGAAAACTCTTATTTTAGAGAAGCCGTGAAATCCTATTTTAAACAAAGAATTTTAGCGCAAAATAATTTTTCGTGGTCTACAGCTAGAACTTATGTGGGTTGGATAGGAAAATTTCTTAATTATATATCGCACATGGAACCTACTTGGAAAGATTTAAAACTGCTTTCGCGACAACATATTGAAGGCTATATTGAGTGGTTAAGTCAATATGTAAAAGGTCACACTAGAAAAGATGCAAACCCTAATAGATACAAGCGTCAATCACTTACAGCTGTAAATCAATTTATAAGAGACTTGCACTTTTATAACAACAGTCATATGGCTCCTACTTTACCTGTTGATCTATTAATTTTGCCAGGTGATAAACCAAGGAAAGTAAAAAAATCGCATGATACCATCGATTACATACCCCCTGTTTGTATTGGAACAGTTATTTAAAAATATAGACCATCTACATAAAGAAGTTCAACCAGTTGTATGGCTTGCATTTAAAACAGGTTTAAGAATATCTGATGTGTTAGGTTTAAAGCAAAACTGTTTGGTTTTGCTAAATGGGAAATTCAGTATAGTAACCGATATAGAGAAAACATATGTAAAAGGCCACATGATTCCAATCGATGAAGAATTAGCAAATATAATGGCAGTTTTAATAGATAATGCAAAAAAACACAGCAACCAAAAGAATAATCCTGAAGACTTTATTTTTGTTCGATATAGGGGGAAAAGGAAAGGAAAAGCTTATGAACAAGGATGGGTTTCTGACCAGTTAAATCTCTTAGCTAGAAGAAAGATTATAACCGACGAAATTGGGAACCTATTTCATTTTAAAATGCATCAGTTTCGACATACCTTTGCAATAAAACTGTTAAATAGCGGTACCGATATTTTCACAGTGCAAGAGTTACTCGCCCACTCGTCACCGGAGATGACAATGGTATATGCTAAACTTTTAGATGAAACAAAGCGTAAAGCATATGAAAAGGCGGTTACTGACGGAGTTTTTAGTTTCGATTTAAACGGTAATATGTACGAAGTTAATAAAGATGAAGAGATACCGGAAGAAATAAAGGAAATGCTTTGGCTAAACCACAAGTTAACCGCAATTGACAATCCTTACGGATCCTGTAGAGCGAGATTAAATGGAAATTGCCCTTATGCAGAGGAACCCCCTTGCTTAACATGTAATGGTGGCAGCCCATGTAAGGACCTGGCAGTAGGCCTTTCAGAAATGGATGTAGCAAAATATGAAATTCACATTCAATCCACTTCTAAAATGGTTGAAGTAGCGAAACAATATGGGCGTGAAGAAATAGCACAAAAAAATCAGAAGAATTTAGAGAGACTACAGGATATTTATAATACGATTAAACAAGGAAATATAATATTTGGACGAATGGAAAGAATAAAACGTATGCAAGGAGTATAATATGGCAGCATATGACCGCAAGAAACACCTAAAGCAAATCCACGAAAGTCGAAAAGCCATTACCATAAGTAAAGTAGATGAGGCTATTAAAAGGCTCGTTAGAGCTAATCAAGCAATTAATTTTAATAGTGTAGCCAGTGAGGCCGGAGTGGCAAAGGCTACGCTATACAATAATGTGGCACTACGTGAGCGAATTGAAACACTACGTCAGCAGCAGATAAAGAGCCCTTCTGCAAAGCAGGTTAAGTCTGAAATGCATGAAAATAATAAAGACGCGATTATCGAATCGTTAAAGCGGAAAGTTAAGCGATTAGAGCATGAGAACAAGGATTTACGAGACCAATTAAAGGTAGCGTATGCAGAAGTCTACAAGAAGATATAAGCTGAGTGCCCCTTCTCTTTCTCGTTCCAATTAAATCCAAGGTGCAAAAGACACCTCTTATATTAAATAAAACGCCAGGTTTCCCCTGGCGTTTTATTTAATATAGAAACTTAACAAAGGAAGGTGTGCGTAACAGTCCTTTCCTCGTATAATTTCGGAATTTCAAACGACATCTAATAACTGGTTCCAGTTCAACCAACTTATCATCTTCTCGTGTAATCAGTTGTTTAGAAATAGCATAAAACGCCTGTCGTACCTGTGGTGTTGTCCCAAGTTCTAATGTCCCTATCGGACGAAAGTTTTCTCCCTCTTTCCGGGAACACACCCATCCAAATTCATCCTTCCGGTATCCAGTTATATAAACGTCTTCATACATCCAGTTGATCAATTTAAGCCAATGCTTACTTCTCTTACTGACATATTTACTGTTTTTATACTTACATACCATGCCTTCCAACTTCATCTGTTCGACTGCAGCAAATAAATCCGTACCCCGATCCTCAATATAGCTAATTTTCTTGTAAAAAGCATTTTCATGCATTACTTCATCCAAAATAGCCTTACGTTCTAAAAGAGGTATGGAGCGTAAGTCTGTTCCATCATAGTGCAGAATATCAAAAACGACATACTCAACCGGCAATTGCTTTTGCAATATTTTGATTTTGTCCGACTTTTTCGCAGAAAAGCGTTCCATTATCAGTTCAAAATCAATTGATCCAGTTTCAGGGTCTACACAAACGAGCTCTCCGTCTAGGATAACGTCAGTATCTACCGGCACATCAAGTAATTCGGGAAAGCGTTGCGTTATCTCGTTCTTATGCCGGGTCCACATGCGGGTCTGATCACCTACTTTACTAACAAGTAAGCGAATGCCGTCCATCTTTGGCTCAAAAATATAGTTTGTATCATAAAATGGCTGATCCGTTTTTTCTAATAACATTGGTGTAATAAATGACATGAAATCACCCAATATAATTTTAATGGGTCAATAGGTAAAAAGTCTATGGGAACTGTTGGGTGTTGATTTAAGCAACTTCTTTTTCATAACTGTTGTACAGTTCCCTCCATGTTTGCATAGAGGTAAGAGCAGAAAGTTCAAATAAAATTTCAAGAAATAATTATTGACCCTGTACCATAGTACGAGGTTTAAACTATAAAAGAATAATAACTTAAATACACAATAAAGGACGCAACAACATGAGCGAAAATCATATCAATGCTTCAATAAAGGACCAGGTGTTACAATCACTCGGTTTGCCAAAAGGAGGATTTGAGGAAAAAATCAGTAACCTGTCTCCTGCCGAAAACCTGATTCGTACAGATATCCTTCTTTCCATGGCAGAGGGAAAAATAGTCAATATCAATAATATAACCGCAATGGAGGAACAAGCCAAAATCGATATGAACTCTGCTCTTCAGCGTTTGAGGGAATTGGACCTAGTTCACTGGGACCACAAATCTGGAGATGTCACAGTGGCATATCCTTTCTCTGGAGTTCCCACCCCGCATCGAGTCACATTGGCTGGTATGGCACCATCTTATTCCATGTGTGCAATTGATGCTCTAGGCATTCCATCCATGTTTACGGATGCCGTGATTGAGTCTGAATGTGCATTTTGCGGTGAAAAGATCACCATCCATGTGAAAGACAACGTTCCCGTTACCAATCTTGGCACCGTTGTAGTAGGCTTGGGAACAATGGATACTGCCAACGCATGCTGCGATTCTTCTTGTGGACCGAGTGAGCCAATGTCCATTTCTGCCAGCTGTTGTCCAGCCATACAATTTTATTGCTCTGAGGAACATTGGCAAAAAGCGAATGCAAAAAATTCAACGATGGCGAAGGTCAAGCTGACTCTTATGGAAGCCTATGAGGTTGGTGCTGCTATATTTGGCGGCACGTTATCTGGATCTAATGCTGAGTAGAACTTCATGCAATGAAGTACAATATATATTGACCCTGTACCTAAGTACAGGGTGTATACTCTATCTGAGGTGAAATATATGCAATTTCGTATTGGAGAACTGGCTGACAAGTGCGGCGTTAACAAGGAGACAATTAGATATTATGAGCGTTTAGGCTTAATTCCAGAGCCTGTTCGAACCGAAAATGGCTACCGTACGTATTCTCAACAAACGGTAGATCGAGTGAATTTCATAAAAAGGATGCAGGAACTGGGCTTTACCTTAAATGAAATTGACAAATTATTAGGAGTTGTCGATCGTGATGAAGCAAAGTGCAGTGATATGTATGATTTCACTGTTCTTAAGATAGAGGACATTCAGCATAAAATTGAAGACCTCAAAAGAATTGAACAAATGCTGATGGACCTCAAAGAAAGATGTCCTGAAAACAAAGACATTTACGAATGTCCCATTATTGAAACGTTGATGAATAAATAAAGAGGTGAAACAAGATGAAAAAAACAATTAAAAGTACAGCTTGGTTACTTGTTGCACTAATTACATGCCCGTGTCACCTCTTTTTACTCCTTCCGTTGTTCGCAGGTACAGCTCTGGGATCCTATTTCATGGAATTTAAAGATGTAATTTTCATAGTGATGGGCCTGTTATTTGTTTTTGCCCTGTTCAAGGTTTGGAGAAAAGCTGATCCAGAAACAAAAAATGAGGCAAAGAAAGAAACAGCAATGCATGATTGTTGCAGTATGGAGAGGTTTAAATCATGAAGGAAAAAGTATCACAGTTAGCTACTGTATTTTCAGCTTTTGCTATGGCTGCATGCTGCCTGGGTCCAGTTATTTTCATACCTCTAGGACTAACTGGGTTTGCTGGAGCATTAGCTTTTTACTCACTAAAATATCGGTTAATGTTCAGCATTGTTACCATCATTCTTCTTGCTTACTCCTTTTATATGGTTTATGGGAGAAAGGGAAAAAGAAAAAGTTCTGTCCTTGGCTTATGGATCACGACGGTTTTCGTTTTCGGCATGTTTCTTTTTTTATTTCTAGTTGAAGGTGGAATTTAAAAATGAGGTGCTTTATATGAGGGTACAAATAATCAGGATTATGATGCTATTATCCCTTCTGTTACTGGTTACTGCGTGTAGCAATGAAAAAGAAGCACAAAATACTATAGATCCTCAGAAGGAAGAAAAAACTACAGTTGTAACAAATAAAACAGGGACATTCACCGTTTTGGGAATGGATTGTTGTCCACCTTCTGTTGTAAAAGATGTAATGGAACAGGTAGAGGGCGTTGGTAAATCGACCATTAAAGTCAGTGGAAGCACGGCAGAAGTAACGGTTTCCTTTGATGATAAGAAGACGGATTTACAGGCAATCAAGACAGCAGTTTCAGATTTCGGGCTTGGAATCGAGTAAAGGAGGAATTTGATATGAAAAGATATCGAGTAAACGTTCAAGGAATGACATGTACCGGTTGTGAAGAGCATGTAGCAATAGCGCTTAAGAACACCGGTGCTACGGGGGTTGAAGTCGATTTTCGTCGTGGTGAAGCTATATTTGAGCTTCCTAATGATGTGGAGGTTGAATCAGCAAAAAAGGCGATTGCTGACGCAAACTATCAACCGGGACAAGCAGAAGAAGTTCAAAAACCTGAAATGACCAGTAATTTAATGAGGATGTATCGGATGAATGTTCAAGGAATGACCTGCACTGGTTGTGAACAACATGTAGCTGTCGCTCTTGAAAATATTGGTGCAAAGGGAATTAACACCGATTTTGGCCGTGGAGAAGCTGTATTTGAATTGCCGAATGATGTAAAGCTGGAAACAGCCAAAAAAGCAATTGCTGATGCAAAATATCAACCAGGAGAAGCAGAAGAAATACAAGCACAATCGCAAGAAAAGCCAGATGTAAGCTTAGGTGATGAAGGTAATTACGACTATGACTACATCATTATTGGCTCAGGTGGGGCTTCCTTTTCTTCTGCCATTGAAGCCGTAAAATATGACGCAAAAGTGGCGATCATCGAACGTGGAACAGTAGGTGGAACTTGCGTGAACATCGGCTGTGTTCCGTCAAAAACACTGTTAAGAGCTGGTGAAATCAATCATATAGCAAGAAACAATCCATTTGTGGGATTGCACACTTCAGCCGATAATGTGGATTTGGCACCATTGATAAAGCAGAAAAACGAGCTGGTGACGAATCTTCGAAATGCAAAGTATGTGGATTTAATTGATGACTATGGATTTGAGTTAATCAAAGGCGAAGCGAAATTCGTGGACGAAAAAACCGTTGAAGTGAATGGCATGAAGTTATCTGCCAAACGATTCTTAATCGCGACAGGTGCTTCCCCAGCCATGCCAAATATTTCCGGACTAGATGAGGTCGATTATTTAACAAGCACCACGCTGCTTGAATTAAAGAAGGTTCCAAAGCGTCTTACCGTCATCGGCTCCGGCTATATCGGCATGGAATTAGGGCAACTATTCCACAATCTTGGCTCAGAAGTCACATTGATGCAAAGAAGCCCGCGTCTGTTAAAGGAATACGATCCTGAAATCTCAGAAGCCATTACACAAGCCTTAACAGAACAAGGGGTCAATTTAGTGAAAGGAGCATCCTTTGAACGAATCGAACAAGATGGGGACGTTAAAAAGGTTCATGTCGAGGTTAATGGAAAGAAGCGAATCATTGAAGCAGATCAATTGCTGGTAGCCACAGGAAGAACACCGAACACCGCAACTTTGAATTTACAGGCAGCAGGTGTAACAGTAGGCTCTCGTGGCGAAATCGTGATTGATGAGTATTCTAGAACGACGAATGCACGCATTTATGCAGCAGGAGATGTGACGCTTGGTCCTCAATTTGTTTATGTGGCAGCTTATGAAGGTGGAATGGCTGCGAAAAATGCCATCGGAGGACTGAACAAAAAGCTGAATTTAGAGGTTGTTCCTGGGGTTACGTTCACTGCTCCAGCAATAGCAACGGTTGGTTTGACGGAGCAACAGGCAAAAGAAAAAGGATATGAAGTGAAAACATCCGTCTTACCGTTAGATGCCGTTCCAAGAGCCTTGGTTAATCGGGAAACAACAGGCGTGTTTAAACTGGTGGCGGATGCGAAAACACTAAAAGTGTTAGGGGCTCATGTTGTAGCTGAAAACGCAGGAGACGTGATTTATGCGGCAACACTGGCTGTCAAATTCGGTTTAACTGTAGAGGATCTCCGTGAAACGATGGCTCCATATTTAACAATGGCCGAAGGATTGAAGCTGGCTGCCCTTACGTTTGATAAAGATGTGTCAAAATTATCTTGTTGTGCTGGTTAAAGCTCCTTTTTAGGAGCTTTTTTATTATTACTTTTTCATTTAAGTGAGCGACGTTAAACTGTTCAACATATTATTCATGACCAATATATTTAACACCTAGTTATTATTAAGTTTTTTTAAATTTAGTCTTGATAAGATCGTTCCATTTGGGATGTCTATATTCAGGAGCTCAGGAAACTTCCCTGTTATTTCATTTCCATGTCGAGTATATAGTTTTATAACGTTATCCCATTTAGATAGAAGTAACCTAATCCCATCTATTTTTAATTCGGAGATATATTCATTTTCATCAAATGGAAGCTCATCGAATGGAGGATTAAATTTATGCAATAACATTGGTGAAACAAACATCCATACCACCTCATTTCAACATTAACAGATACCTTCGATAGTATCCTTATATAATTGGTGGCAAGTTATCCAAATGCTTGTAAAGTAACCATATTGGAGGTTTCGAAGTCTGAATTTTCTTGACCCTAACATAATAAGGTAATATAATAAACACTATAAAACGGTGTAATTTAAAATGAATTTATTTTGTATTATTTACTGGCGGTGAATAGGATGAACACTTTGCTTAGTGCGGCTAATGCAGCATTGCAATATAACAGGGGAAAACAAACAGGTTTAGCTGGTTTAGTTTTTATAGGAATTGTTTTACTTGCTGCTTATCAATGGGATCATATCGTCCCTATTTTTGAAGCAATCGGTTTGATAAGTTTTCTCGATCAATGGGGTCTCATATATGAAGGTGAATCTTATATGACTGGATTCAGCATCTTTATGGTTGTATTTAGAATCTGCATTTTGTTTGTAGTACTCGGGTTTATATTATTAGTATTAGGAATTATTGTATCAATGGTTGGCTCTAGTGATATCGGTATTTTAATATTGGGTCTTCTTATCAGTATTATTGCCTTACCGTTTTATCTTGTCTGGATACTTTTCGAGACTATATTCACTCCGAAAGAAGTCCGGGAAGAACGAAAAAGAGAACGAATGAGAAAATATAAAGAAGCTAATAGTACTCCAATTGATATCATAAAGGAGAACTATAATGAAATTACTGAAGATGAGGCAATAAGGTATTTGAACCGAATTCCTACTAAGGGAGACCATTTATTCTTATTAGGGGTAACGGAGGAAAACGAAGTATTTTTTGTTTTTCCAAAACCATATTATTTAAATACTGAGAATTTCAGTGCTGGCCTATGGGGAATAAAATCCATTATGAAACGGTGCAATGGCTCAGAATTTGGTATTGGGCCATTTCAGATAGATATTAAGCCAGAAGAGATTTACCCAGGTAAAGGTATTCAGCCAGTCCCAATTGATCGGATTACTTTCTATCACTCTGATAATAGCCATAAGGATATTAAAGCGAAATCTCAGCAATTTAGTTACCGGGATGAATATAGAAAATACATTGATGAAATACAGTCAACATACTTTCAAAAAAAGGATAATTTAGAAAAAACCATTTCTATTACTCCAAATAAAGAAAGATTCAATGAAGCAGTCCATGAAATAGCAAATTTCAATGCTTCCAATGAAGAGATAGTAAGGATGATGTTACAATCTGAAGGAAGAGTACAATAGAGAGGCAATGTATGGATAACGAGGAATTAATAAATCAATTAGAACAACACAAATCGGAAATAACAACTGCTGCACATTGGAACTCATATGCAAAAAGTGTTGGTTTACCAGATTCAAATAAGTTGATCGCTAATTATGGGTCATGGAATGAATTAAAACGTAAGCTAGGGCTTCCGGTAACAAATACATCATATACTCCAAGCGAGATACGTACAATAGTCAAAAAGCATAAGAATCATGTTAGGACCCAATCTGTGTGGGATCTATACGCAAGGGAACATTCTTTACCCTCTTCTAAGACGCTTATAAAGAGTTTTGGAACATGGAGTGAAGTAAGGAAATATGTTGGGAATAAACGTGAAAGAAAACCGACATATACAAAGAAAGACATTAAAGATATACTCAAAAACCATGCTCCCAATTTCCAAAATCGTACACAATGGGATGTTTATGCAAAAGAGAATAAACTTCCGACTTACAAGACTATAAAGAAATTTTTTGATTACGAGGAAATTACAAAAATTCTTAACAAGGAAAAAAAGATTAATTTATCAAAAGATGATCTAATACGCATAGCACTTAAGCATAAGGATATATTTTTAACATCAAGCATGGCAAAGTGGGATATATATGCTTCTGAGAACAACTTGCCTAGAAGTACCACCTTCCATAAACATTTTGGCTCCTGGAACACAGCTAAAAATGTGATAAAGCCAATGTAATTTAAAAGCCAGCTCTCCTGTTATTGGAGGCTGGCTTCTATCTGTTTAATGATATCCCAAGCAGAAGTAGTTATTACGTAAGTGCCTATTTCATCCTCATGGTGAGAGTCTGATAAAGTTAAAAGATCAAAATTTACCGTGGCTTCTTTTTGATCGTCGTATTTAATGGTTAGTGAGATTGTGTTGCTATCTGTATTTAAGAACCCTTTATTTACTTTATACAAAATCTCTTTTAGAGTACCATTGCGAGAAATTTTATCCATTATTTCTTTAGTAACGGCATCCTTATCGGGATTTTTACTCTTAAATAAATCTTGAGAGATAGACTCTACATAAAAACTAGATAAAAAGATGTCGGTATTGTTGCTAAGAAGCCCAGCAATAAAATATTTTATGGCATCTTTTTTGGGATCTTCTTTTCCTTCATGCTCAGCATGTTCTGGATGGAAATAACCAATGTCTTGGTCGTTACCTTCCGCTAATTGAATTGTTTTCTCAGTGTATTCTTTTGAATCTTTTATTTCCTTCAGTACCTCTTCTTTAGTAGCGTCTAACTCAATCCTTTGTTTGTCTGAATTGATATCTAGATAGATAAACAAAGAAACACCTAAAATGGCCATTATTGATATTAAAGCGGCAGATTTTTTATTCATGATTATTGAGGTGTCTCTCCGTCTGAGGTTTCAAGACTCTTTCTTAGTATTTTCCATTCATTATTGATAGATGCTTGATTCGTTTTAATTTCTTGGTACTCAGTTCTTAGATAGTTTTTATCAATTTCATTTTCTTCAGTGTTGGCCATATCAATAGCAGTTAACAAAAGTCCGTGAGAGCGATTAATTAGCGCTATAAGATTTTGATGGTTCTCAAATAATTCGGGCTCTACATCTAAACTTTCAACATCAGAAACTAGTGTATTTGATATTTCTATATTGTCTTTCATAGATTTTGCGAATTGTTCACGGCTGTATTGTTCAGTATATAAGCCATCTAATGAATTATTAAAGGACTTAAAAATTGATGTCATTTGATCAAAATATACTTGTAAGGACTTATCATATTCTTCTAGATAGGATTTATTTTCTTCAGTTACCTTTAAACTTGCTGTAGCATTTTGTTTTGAGGAACATCCCATTAAAATAAAAATACTAGTAATGATAATAGTTGCAATCCCTAGCTTTTTCACAAATACTGATTCTCCTTTGGTTAGAGGGGGAATCCCCCTCATTTATTAAAATTGAACAACTAATGCCGGATTCATCGCATTCCCTTTATTGGGTGTCCACTGGTTTTTGTGTACTTCAAAGTGTAAGTGTACTCCAGTTGAATTCCCGGTCGTTCCCATATAGCCTAAAAATTGCCCTTGCTTGACTTTTGCACCTTGACTCACTGCTCTATTGGTCATATGAGCATAAACTGTTTCATAAGCTTGCCCATTAATGTTGTGCTTAATAAAAACAACGTTTCCATAAGATGAAGAAAAATATGATCGGCTAACTGTCCCATCTGCAGAAGCAACGATAGGAACTTTGGATTTACCCCCAGAAGCGATATCAGTTCCATAATGTACCGTTCCCCATCTTGCTCCAAAAGGAGAAGACACAGGACCAATAGCTGGCCTCATAAAGCTACCTGGCTTTAATGGAGGAGTATCTCCACCACCTTCATAGGTTGCTGCAGTCTTAAATTTCTCTGCGTTTGATAGTACCTTATTAACATACCAATCTGCGTGATTGTATTGCCAAATGGCTTTTCTTGCATCTTTTGCATATCCATTTTTTGATAGGTAATATGCTGCGGTATGAATGGCATCTTCCATGTCCCAAGGGTCTGCTTTGCCGTCATTTTGGGCATCTCTTCCGTATCCATTTCCAGCAGCAATGACTGCTGGACTGGTGATATCTAGACTTGACGAAACGAGTCCTCCGCCGATATTGTACTTCCAGCCAACCCATGTTGCGGGCATGAACTGCATGTGTCCAACAGCGCCAACAGATGAAACCATAGTTTTATGTGAACTGAATCCAGTTTCAACAAAATGTACAGCTGCCAATACATACCAATCAACACCATACTTCTTTTCCGCAGATCGATAGAAAGGCATGTATTGTGGAGGTACACCTGCACCAGGTATTATAGTTCCGTCAAAGCCAGGGGAACCACCGAAGCTACCTCCGGTTCCCATCGTTTGAAGCCAATCTGTATAAGCAATAGTTCCTCCCATAAACATATAGTTTGCTTCTACTATACTTTTATCGGTTAGACCAAGCCCATAAGAATTGAGGATACTATCAAAAGTAGCATAATCAGTAATAGTAGATTTAGAGGACTCGAAATATTGTTGACGTGTTTTAGTAATTGTTTTTACTTCTATTTTTCGAACTTTCTCGACTTCTACTTCTCTAACCCTTTCTTCTTCCCTTGATTTAGCTTTTTTGACAGGAACTTTTTTATACTCTGTTTTAGTTACCTTTTTATACTTTGTAACAGTTATATACTCTACGTACCTTCTACCGTTTTCATCAAGTTTTACAACAGCAATTTTTTCTTCGTAAGGAACGTATTCGGTAACTGTATAGGGCCGTGTCTCATATTCGATATAGTACTCCACTACAGTAACGGTGTATGTTTCTTTTACTTTTTCTTTATATTTTTCTTCCCGGTATGTGATCTTCTCACTAGTTTTCCAAGGAGTGACTTTAGGTGTGTACGTAAAAGTTGTTGTTCCATTCCAATACTCTACATGGTTTAATTTTGTAACCATATTAGAGGTTCTTTTTACAGGTCCAGCATTACATTTTCCATCTTCACATACCGTGACCTGTTTTTCTTTCCATTCATCATATTGACCGTAATCAAATGTAGGAGCAAGAGCATTGGCCATTTTTTTAATGACGCTTTTAATATCATCATTTTTTTGGAAAGCATCTAATTGAATAGTGGCAGCTATTAGTTTTTCGGGTACGCGATAGGGTCTTTCAAGTGAACTATTCATATTTACTGTGCCATTTGCCTGTTGCACAATATATTCATGAATCTTCTTATCTTCACCCTCTAGTCCATCGCCTGTACCGAACATGAAGCTCCAGGCTAATGAGATAACAATAAGAGCAACAATTACCGCTAAAGCTATCCCTATAACAGGGAGGCCAACAGCTCCAACTAGCCAAGCTAGTACTTTTCCAAGTAGCAAGACAAACTTTTTTGCCGCGAATTTAGCTAATTTAACTGCAAATTTAGCTCCTTTTTTAGCTAGCTTTTTAGCTACTTTCCTGCCCTGCTGTTTGGCCTTATGTTCAGCATATTTTCTTAATACGGATGGATCACGTTCTTTTTCTTGAGGTGAAGGCAGCATGCGATCACCTCAAGCCTTCCACAAATGCTTTATTTCTGAACTTGTCATTCTGTTTTCTCATCATATTTCGTTTGTTAGCTGGACGATAAGCGACTAAATCCTCTGGTTTTAATGAAGTAGTATAACCATCAGTATTATTTGGAATCAGCTTATTATTTCTCATCTCACAGGTGATCTTTTGAGTTTCATCTGGGCTAATTCTTGTATCACCCGGTCCATAAGGAGAAATGCGGTAGGTTTGTCCATTCTTTACTCCTTGAAGGTAGCTTCGATTTCTGTCAACAATCATTTCAATGTTGGACATTTCACTCATTGCATTCTTTAAATAATACTGTCCGCTATCTACCAATTGGTTATAGCTTTGTACTTCTTTTACAACCCTTGGAGTTTTAGGTGTGTTCCTATTAGCTACCAGTTTATTAGGGTTAACATTTATTGTGCGGTTTAAATTAACCCTCCCTCCTCCACTGTCTTCTTGGTAGACATTAGAAGTTGGAGTGAGTTGGCCATCTTGAATTGATAAATCTTGATAAAGGGTGTCTCCCTTTTTTAAAGAAGAATCACCCGAGCCAATACGAGAAACTGTTTGAAGCTGTCCCGATTTCGTTCTTACTTGAAGGACTGTTTGACCCTTAGTAGTAACCATTCGAACTGCTCCAGATGCAAGTGTTTTTTGGCCATCATCCCCAATTATAGTTTGAGCCATTTGTTCTATCTCAGATATTTCAGCAACATCCGGAGATTTTTGATTAACAGCGTTGTTATATGGATTCCATCCTTTTAAGCCAAATGCTTTAGTTACTTGTGTTCCTCCAGCTGCATAATTCGCTCCGGCTTTATAACCCTTTACACCACCAATCATGCCTGTGGTATAAGCAACAGCATTTCTGAAGCCTGATTGTTTTTCTAATACATTTTGAGCGATGTGGTTCCTTCCAGCATCCCACGACTGTTTAATTCCTAATCCAACAGAATCAACAGCTGCTGTTACTGGATTTTGAATTGGATCTCTATTTTCCCATGCTGTTCTTGTTTCAACAGGTAAAGACCTAACAAGAGTGCCCAATTTAGAATCACCAACAAATTTGCTAACCGCTTTCGGACCAGAAATAATACCCGTACTTTCAAGGACTCCACTAGCAACACCAGCACCTAAAGCAGATGCTCCTCTAACGAAACTACCTCCTCCGATTAACCGATGGTCTAAAGGTATATGCCTAGGGAGTCCGCTTACAGGATTGGCTAACGCGTTTAAGTTCTTTTGAAATTGATATGGTGCATGTGATGTGTTCCATTCTTGAACAGCCTCTTGTCTGGTGGCCCCAGGGTTGCTACTAATATGCTGTTCAACAAAAGCGTCCCTTTGCTTGTTTGTTTGCATTGAAGCTAATTGATTACGTAAGAATGGTGTATTTACCGACTTCCCTGAATACAGTGAAGCGTTCTTTACGGAACTTGTAGCTCCACGAACAGCGAGGAGGCTAGCGCTTTGACCCGCTCCAATTACCGCGCCTACTTCATTTCCAACCTCATTAACAAAGTCGTCCTTGTTAATGTAAGAATTGGTACTAGAAGGGATATATCCTAATTTAGAAGCGGCCTTACTAGCAATCTGACTAATTGTGTTTTTTTTACCAGCAACCGTATTTTGCCAAGCAACTTCCCGATTTTGGTTATGGGTTTGTATAGTATCTGAACTTGCATCTGCAGGCAATGGGTTGGACATATCATAGTTCTTCATAAAGGATTCACGATTATTTTTAGCCCACTTGCTTGTCAAATTGCTTACAGTAGCACCGATTAATTCAGAACCCTGAGCTTGTCCCACTTTAACTCCATTAGTCGCAGCTTTGACTGCTTGAATACTTTCAGGATTATTAAAACCGGTAATGGAACTTACTTTATTTCCAAGCTGATTTACAAACTCTTCTTTATTAATAGAGGATGAATCAACTGGAGATCCATTCCCTAGTTTGGAGGCAACCGAAATGGCAGCATTTTTAATAGCATTTTGCTTTTGACCAAGTGCTTGATTCCAGGCAGCTTCTTTAGATTGTTGATGCATTGTTTTTTCTTCTGTAGAAGCATTCGTGGGTAAGGGGTTTTCATTATCATAATTTCTCATAAATGCTTCTTTATTTTTACTGGCCCATTCTTTTGTTAGGCCACCAACAGAAGTATTTATCAAATCTGTAGCTTTTGCACGATTTAAGTTAACGCTATTGATTGCATCCTTAACGGCACCTAAACTTTCTTGTTTCCCATTCATGCCAAGAACGCTACCGACTTGATTGCCAACCTCACTAATAAAGTCATCCTTATTAATGAAAGATTGGCCATCTAACTTGCCAAATCCGAGTTTAGAAGCTGCAGCCAAGACTACACCATTTATGGCATTTCTCTTTTCAGCTATCTTCTGATTCCAGGCTTCATTTTTATTCTGATTATGTTTATTCTTTTCAGCTTCCGTAGCATTTGCTGGCAACGGATGAGCGGCATCATAATTTTGTTTAAAGGTATCTTCATTGTTTCTTGCCCAATCATTAGTCAGGTTATTTACGGTGGAATCTACTAAGTCTGAAGCTTTTGCAAGTTTCCCATTTTGTGCTTTAAGTCCTTTTACTGTTGACCTTGCTTTTTCGAGAAAATCACTTTGCTTAGACGCAACTTGTTTATCCCACATTTGATTGATTTCGCGATCAGTGGCATCAGGGAAACGCTCTTTAATATCTTTTAGAAATGCATCTTTATTTTCACCAGCCCATTGAGAGGTTTCTTTATCAGCAAGGGTATTAGCTAATTTTTCATCTGCATGAGCTTCAGCATTTTTTAAACCATCAAACTTGTTTTTCCCCGCCTTAAAACCAGCTTTAGCTCTGTCTGCCAATAATTCTGCACCAGCCATACCCGCTCTTCCCGCTACTCCACCGATTGCACCACCAGCACTAAAACCTAAAGTTGAGCCAGCAATTGAACCGACAGGACCCATCGGTGAACCAGCAATAGCTCCGGCGGCTCCAAAGACAGCTTTACCGCCTTTTGAAAAAATTTCTCCAGCTTTTAGCATTCTTTCTGCTCTTGAGGTAGAACCTATGTCTGTTCCAGCTCCTGCAAGGAGACCTTTTGCACCGTCTTCTTCAGTACCATCTTTTCCGCCTTTAGCATTTTTAGCTACCTGGCCAGCAGCACTTCTTAATGATTGAGCGACAGATTGTCCACTTAAGGCCCCTTTAACTGCACCAGCAACACCCATTAGTGCAGAACCACCCATCATGGCTGCCGTTTTACTTAACCGGTCATTCATCTGTCCTCCTAAACCTAAAAGAGATCTGATTGATTCCGTAACAGGAATAAAGATGATGTAAAGTAAGATACTTCCGATACCAGGATTCGCACCAGCAATTGCTGCAATTACCCAATATACCCCGGCATGAACGGATTGAACAAATACAGTTCCTGCATATTCTTTAAACAATCCAGCGGTAATACCTTTCGTTTGCGGAATAAGGTAAAGAGCCACTGCCAAAGGCGACATTATGGTTAAAATCATTAGTGTAAGGGTACGCATCATATAATAGAAGTTTGCCCATATTGAAAGTCCAAGAAGTACCAATCCTATTATTAATCCCCCTAGAACACCTTGCTTTAGAAATGTAGTAGCCTGTTTCGCAATATCTCCATCCATGACTTCTTTTGCACTTGAGAATGTCGAAACAAACATTTCATTTACGGAGTACATAATTTCGAAAATTGTGCTCAAGTTAAAAAACAATATAGCTACAAGAATAAAGTCTTTAAAATATTCAAATGTATAGGTCCTGTTAGAAGGATTTATACCGGAAGAGGATATTCTCATACCTGCTAATATAATAGAAACTAAAATGAACCCTACAGATAAGGACTGCATAACAGCCATACCTTGAGCTATAACACCAAATTGATCCTCATTAAAAACACCATAATAGTATTCTTCTTTTCCTGTGTCATAAACGAGCCCCTTAAGAGTGTCTAGATCCTTAAAGGGACCCAATATCCATTCGAGCATCTTCTCAAATAGGGACTCAAATATATCCATAATTTTATCTTGCAAGGACCACCACCCCCTTCTAACGCTGTTCCATGAGTTGTTTTCGCTTCATTTGTTCTTCATAAACTGCTTGGTTAGATTCAATGAAGAATAATTCTTCCTCACTAGGATTTGTTTGTAACCACACGGAGCTTTTTCCCATCCGAAGAATTCCTTCACCTTTATCCGGATTCCCGAATAAGATATTTATTTCACCAGCGCTAAGGTCAAAGTTTTCCTTAATAACTTTCAAATCAATTTTGTTTTGCTGAAGGAATAGATAAGCATGTGTATTTTGTAGAATCCCTCTAGCTTTGTTATTTGTAACAAAGCGTACAAAGTCCTGACTTGCCAATCGAAGACCTGTGTTTCGTTTACGGGCTCTTCGTGCCATTTTTTCAAGGAAACTGACTGTTTGCTCAGAATCGATTAATGTCCAAGCTTCATCGGCGTAAACAAATTTCTTTTTTGTTGCGTTATCTAGATTTTTCACAAAATGCTCCCATAAATAATTCAGGATTACATGATAAGCAATTGGGCGTAAAAAGCCTTCCTCCATTTGGCTAATATTAAAATTAACCAGCCTTGCATCTTGCAATGATTGGGTAACTCCCTTGCCAAGATATGTTTGTCCATCGAAGATAGGCTTTGAGCCATCCCTTAAGAAGGGGCGAATGGCGGCTATTAATCTTAGAGCTTTTGGCTCTTCCTCATAATGATCTTTTAAGTATTCGAACACATCAGATATAGTCGGTTCCGGTTTCCTTACTTTTGATTGGATCAATTGGTTGTCAACTTGAACTACCTCGTTGCTGAATAAGGAATCAGGATGAGATGTAAGCTTTAACTTTTCATTAAAGATGTATTGAACTGCTTCTTCTAAATAGTTTCTCTCAAAAACATCAAGGCCTCGATCTTCCGAATTCTTACCGCGGCAAATAATATCGAAAAAGTCCAGAATGTCATTCATTTTTTCTCTAAGAGGTACAAACCGAATAAATTTCTTCCCCTCTTTTTCAATAACTTCTCGTTCATCAGTATCTTCTAATAAATCTAACTCTTCATCTTGCTCATCCATTGGGACGTCAGTAAAGTTAATAGCGAGAGGATTAATGCAAATATCTTCTTCTTCACTAATGTTTAAATTGATACCACCTAATCGTCTGGTGATTCGAACAAATTCACCTTCTGGGTCTATTAATCTGCTATAGATATTTGCACCAGTTAATTCCCGAGCAATTAAGAGCTTAAGAGTTACTGATTTACCTGAACCAGATATACCAACTACAAACATGTTATAGTTTTGTGGACGGTACTCTTCATTCCCAAAACTATTGATAAACTCTAATTGGCCAGTAATTTTATTTATTCCTAATGGAATACCTCCCATGTATTTACCGCTGCCACTAATGAAGGGAGCGAAGGTAGATAAAGCACGGCGGTCAATATTACGAAATGAATCCGGAATCTCATTTTTCCCAAAAGGAATAACACTTTTAAAACCTTTTTTGACTCTGCCCCAGGTCGAGACTAAAGAGAAGAATTGACTGCTCATTTCATCCTCGATGGCTTCACTGTACCTATTTAGTTCCTTCTCGCTTTGGCCATATAAAACCCCTAACGAACTAACGTTATACATGTCATTCTCGGAGAACTGTATTTCGCTCATAAGTAAGTCTGTGTCTCGAATTTTAGATTCCAAATCATTAATTTGATCAATGTTTCCTCTTTTAGTCTGAAAGGTTAAGTTCGACTGGAGCATTGTAATTTGCCGCTGTAAGGTTCTAATGGCATCTGATTTTCCTACTTTATGTACATCAATTAGAACGTCTACTTCTCCACTTGAAGAAAGATTGTAGAGCCAATTAGTCTGCATTTTTCTGGGATAGCCGTCTCTTGGAATATAAATTGGACGGAAATATGTTTTGGTTCCTAGAGATTGCTTTATTATTCCAAAATCTTCACTATTAATTTTTAAGCCTTCAGGGGAAATAATGTCCCACATTGTAGGCTTAGTCACCATTTGATGATCTGAGATCGCTTCATCCTTACCGGACTGTTTTTTCTTTTTAACCTTACTTTCTTTAACTTGCTTGGCCTTCTTCTGTTCGATCTTCTTTTCGCTGTTCTTCTTGGTTAAATTCATTTTCTTCAATAGCCTCCTTAACCGCTTCAATATGTTCATCAGTCTGCTCAGCTGTTACGTACAATGCATTTTTTTCTGTTTCTACTAAATCTTTGAAACGATTTTTTACTGCTTTTCGACGATTAAAAGTGTGATAAAGCAATTCATAAATCCCTTCTGTAGGAAGAAGAGAAACATTCATTTCCGCTCTCCTTAATTGAGATTTAGCGGCATTCAATCTCCTCATTAATTCAGCAAATGATTTCTCAACAAGTTTTTCTTCTAATTCTTCAGCTGAATCAGCTGAAATGTCCTTTGCGTTGATTTTATGACTAAATATGAGATATCTCTTAGTCTCATAACGTGGTGTTTGTGATTGCCAATTTTGTAAGTCATCAATCATTGATTGGCCAAAACTTAATGCTGCTTCATTAAGGTCTTCTGAATTTCTCATGCTCTCTTTCATTTGCTGGACCGGTTCAGAAATATCTATAAAACGATTTTGTAGGTAAAACTGTACAGGGTAATTAATGGCAGCTAACCAACTTTCAAAAACCATATCGATCGCTTCCTGTTCATCTTGGCTCTTAAGGAAGTAATTGACCGGCTCAACTTCAGCTATCATGGTGAAGGAATTATCGTTAAACCTAATCATATGGTTTGATATGTCCTTTACTTCATCAAATAACTCTTGAAAAAGCTTTGGCTCTTCTTCGACTGAAACCTCATGCTTTTTCTTTTTTTGTTTCTTTTTATTTGATGGGGTATCTGATTCATAAACTTTTTTTTCTTTCCAAGGGAGAATGGGCTCCTTCAACATCATTTTGTAAAATACATAAGCAACAACCCCGAAGATTGCCATTACGATAAGTTCAATCATTTATTAGTCACCTTCCAATTTTTAGAACGGCTACCTTTCCGCCAAATGCCTATCTGTTTTCCGTAATTAAGCTTAATTAGAAAATAGTGGTCAAAATTTAGATGAAGTTTTGTTTTTTTCCAAAAACCAAATATGAAAATAAAAACCAGTGTGGGAATTGCTGAAATAAGAGCAGCTATCCCACCGACGATAAAATGCGGGAATATGTTAAAGACTATGGGGATATATGTATATAAAATGGCCCCGCCAATGATGAGGTAGATAAGTTGCCTTATAGAGATAAAGCCTAGTATTGTTTTTTGTTCAGAGGACATATCAATTGGAACAGTTTCTTTTCTCAAATGAGCACCTTCTTTAAAAATCTACCCCTCTAATAATTTAGAGGGGTATGAGTTTTTCTATTTGAATTTCTAATTAGGATCCGAATCCTGCAAACCAACCAGCAATAGTCGTTGCTTTAACAATAATGAAAATTCCAAGTCCAGCCATTAAGATTCCAATAAAGCCCTGCGTTCGGGCCTGTGGATTTCCGCCCTGAGCAGCTGAGAGTCTCATACCCGCGAATAATAGGCATCCAATAACCCAGAATCCACCTACAGCTGTAATAAAGTAAACAATGTTAGCAAGATCGGTATAAATTTTACTGTTTTTCAAATCTCCTTGAGGAGAAATACCGGATTTCTTCCATGCTGCTGCGGCTTCCTCAGGAGAGAAAATAAGTAAAGAAAAGGCAAATACTGCAGTTAACGCTACAAATGGAAATAATTTTTTCATAGACTTTTTCATGGTTCCACCTCCTTCGAGGAACAAAAAAAGCCCCGAAGAATCTAAGAGCTGTAGATACAAAAAGTATCTACTCTTAGTTCTTCGGGGCTTTCCCGTTGGTTTAAATTTGTATATCATCATAATAATGTAAATATTGGATATGGTCAAGCCTTTATTCCTGTTTTTTGAAGGGCCTATTGCTCCGTGAAATCCTAAATTATGGTACCAACTTTAATAAGGATTATAAGTTTCTATAACGAGCAACAATATTTTCTATTACGTTGGTTAAATTTCCAGTTCTATATTTCTGTATAAAGTCGCTATAAAGAATTCTTAGCACCTGGTTAACTGTAAATGATTTGTTTTCCCCTAATTCTGCTATATCACTTAAAATTACTTCCAGTCGTAAGGCTTCTTTTCTTCTGATGGTACATTCAAATATACGCTCTTTTCCTTTAGATGTATTACGGTTATATGTTTTATTCCCACCTTCATAGCTATTCACCTTTAACGAGTGTTCACTCCTTATATCTAATTCATGATAAAGATCATATGGATTGTTTCGTTGTTTTGCTTGATACAAAAAATCGTCAAGGAGTAAACTTATTAGATCTCTTTGCGTGAATTTACACTCCATGGCTTCAGATACATCATTGCAAAATAGTTCTCCCCTTAAGTATTCAGATGCAGGCACAGAAAAAGAGTATTGAAGTTCTTGAGATTTATATAAGCTTCTACCCAGATTAAAAATTAACTTATCAATCAATCCACTTGGTTGATAAGATAAATCGTCAAGTTCTTCTTCATATATTTCATATTGACCATATCTGGTTTTATTCATAACAATAACCTTCTTTCAATGGTTAGCATGAAACTTATAATCCTGTAGGCAGCCTCTTTTAGACTACAATCCCATTTAACTTTATAATCAAAAAGCTGATCATGGTAATGAACTTCAAGTTTTGCAGGATAAGGTTTCCCTTTTGGATTGTAATAACAGGGAGGAAAATGATGCTCTTCCTTGAGCGCCTTCTTGATTAACAAAGTGCAATAAGGAGTCGGTTCCAGGCCACGCATTTTAGCAAGCCTTTTAATTAATACCCTCTCTTCGTCATTGAATGGTATCTTCACATCTTTCTTTTTATCGCATCTTTCTTTTCTGCCCTCAGCCTTCGTTACAGGCTTTTTCCGAACATTGGGTGTATGAGTTACGGATAGCTTGTTTTTATTTTTGTTATCAAAAATTGGATTGATTGCTTTCAATATACTCCCCCCTCTTCTAAAAGAGCTCCTCTCTCCTCTTTTATCCCAGTGTCAAAATGTTAAATAGTTATATTGTTAATCTATTCATCTAGTGGAGAGTATAGTACGTTTAGAATTTATTAATTTGGACAAACTAAAACTTAACGAACGAAATAAGAGGGCAGGTGGGGAATATATGGCTTCTAAAAAGGATAAAAAAACATTGCTGAAGGAATTAGGGAAGGCAGCAAAAAAATCTAAAGCTGTGACGAAAGTAAAAGTGAAGTGATTTTAGCAGATTTTAAACTCAAGCTGGTAAAGTAGTAAAATATGAAGAGATTATTTTTCTTGAATATAAACAAGCTTATATGCTATTACTTATAGTGCGACATAAATTGATGATTCCAAATTTTTCTAGAGGTGACCAAAATGAATAAAACAGAACTTGTAAATGCAGTTGCTGAACGTAGTGAGCTTTCCAAAAAGGATGCTTCAAAAGCTGTTGATGCAGTATTTGAAGCAGTTACTAATGTATTAAAAGAAGGGAAAAAAGCCCAATTTTTAGGTTTTGGTAACTTTGAGGTTCGTGAAAGAGCCGCTCGTAAAGGGCGTAATCCGCAAACTGGTGAAGAAATTGAAATTGCTGCGAGTAAAGTACCAGCATTTTCTCCAGGTAAAGCACTGAAAGATGCAGTGAAAAACAGTTAAATAACTGGTTCTAAATGTAGTAAAGCCCTTCTTAAGGGCTTTCAGACTGTCGACAAACTCGATGAAAATCGTGCTTGTCTGCAGTCTTTTTTATTTTAAAATAGAGGTAATACAATGCTTGAGGTGATTTAAATGCTTTCAAAACATAATCCAATTCAACGGGATCAAATTGAAATGGTTGCTTTAGACGAACTTGTACCGGCGGACCATTTGGTCCGCAAAATTGAAGCGGCGATTAATTTCTCATTCATCTATGACTTGGTAAAAGATAAGTATTCAGAAAAAGGCCGCCCAAGTATCGACCCTGTAATATTAATTAAACTCACATTTATTCAATATACCTTCGGTATTCGCTCCATGCGTCAAACAATTGAAGAATTGAAAACGAATATGGCTTATCGGTGGTTTCTAGGTTATGGATTCCACGATAAAGTTCCTCACTTCTCAACTTTCGGTAAAAACTATGAACGCCGATTTAAAGACACCGATCTCTTTGAACAGATATTTTACCGAATCTTAAAAACTGCAGCTGAAAAAAATTTAATTAGTGCTGAACACGTTTTTGTAGATTCTACGCATGTAAAAGCCAGTGCAAATAAGCGAAAATTTGCAAAGAAGGTTGTTCGAAAAGAAACACGTGCCTATCAAGAACGCCTTCAAGAGGAGATTAACC
Organism: Cytobacillus sp. EB106-05-05-XG126; assembly: GCF_058791715.1. NCBI lineage: Bacteria > Bacillati > Bacillota > Bacilli > Caryophanales > Bacillaceae > Cytobacillus > Cytobacillus sp. EB106-05-05-XG126. The sequence goes on from NZ_JBYTDU010000020.1 coordinate 25,615, forward strand.
AAGACCGTGAGGATCATGGAAAAAAGCCGTTTCCTCCAGATAAGTTTGATAAGGAAGAATACAAAGAAATTAAAGAGAGTACAACGGATCCAGAGAGTGGCTACTATGTAAAAGATGAGCGTACAAAACAGTTCGCCTATTCTTTTCATGCGGCCGCAGACCGCAACGGCTTCGTGCTAGGCACAATTGTAACCCCGGGTAATACGCATGATAGTCATATTTTAGAGCCATTGGTTGAACAAGTCATCGAGAAAGTTAGTAAACCAGAAGCTGTTGCGGCAGACGCAGCTTATAAAACACCTGCCATCACGAGCTATTTATTGAAAAACGATATCACACCTGCTTTACCTTACACCCGGCCTCGCACAAAAGAGGGTTATTTCAGAAAACATGAGTATGTTTATGATGAGCATTTTGACTGTTACATTTGCCCGGCTGGTGAGATATTAAAATATACAACGACTACAAAGGAAGGGTACCGTCAATATAAATCAGATCAGAGAATTTGTGCCGGGTGCTCTTTCTTGTCTCAATGCACACAGAGTCAAGCACATCAAAAACTAATTCAACGTCATGTGTGGGAGGAACATGTAGAAGAAGCAGATCATCTTCGCCACCATCAAGACGTCAAACCGATCTATGAGAAACGCAAAGAAACAATTGAACGTGTATTCGCAGATGCAAAAGAAAAGCATGGCATGCGTTGGACAACCCTAAGGGGACTTAAAAAATTGTCGATGCAGGCGATGCTTACTTTCGCTGCCATGAATTTGAAGAAGATGGCCACCTGGACTTGGAAAGGTCCAGAAATGGCCTAAATGATAACCTCGGAGAGGTCTGCAATTCTCTGTTATTGCATAATGTCCCACAAAAAAGCAAAAAAAGGGTTCTGAATGAGACTATTCCGAACCCTTTTTGTCTTATTCGATTAAGCATGGCCCTATGCTCTGGCATGAAATGAGCTGGCTGCCATTTAATTTTTCCTCTGTCACGGATCATCTATTCTCATCTCCTTATAACAACAATTATACAAACATTTGTTCTTAAATCAACTTGAAAACGAACATTGGTTCCCTTATTATTATGTGAAAAGGAGCTGATAATACATGAACTGCTAAAATTTCTCAAGGGAAAATAAAATACCCATTGAACTATTAGGCTTACCCACATATTGAAAAGAATCTTACGACAGAGGACAGAATTCAATTTACCCTATTTCCATAAGAGACGGATACCTTTGAAAGAAATTTATTCTGAACAATATGAATTCCCTAGCCTAATTTTTAAAGATGAGCTTGAAAATGGGTAAACAATTGGAAGTCATACATTGAAGAAAATAAAGAGAAGTACGTTTCAAAGAAAAAGGAGAGAACCTCATAATAAATTTTACAGTTTGGTAGGTCTTTTCCTCTTCAATATGGAAATAATAGTGAAAGAAGAGGAGGGAGTCCATGACGACTAAAATTGAAGATATTCTTGTTAGCGTCAATTACGATGAGTATCGCCCCGGCATGAAAATCTATTTTTTGGAAAATTATCAAGGGTACAAAGAGGGTGACACCGCAATCATTAAATCCATGAGCGGTTTTGATGGCAGCACTTATACTCACCCAAGGAGCGGCGGTTGTTTCTTTATTACTGATAATAATAAAAAAGTGGAATGGGGAAACAGAATTCGAATATGCTGTTTAATTGAACAGGATCCAACGACCGTATTTTTACAAAGCATGTACTCTAAATACGAACAGAAAGCTGAAAGGATGAAAGAAGAAGCAAAAGCTGAAGATCCGGATTGGTTCAATAAAGATCGTTTTGATGAATATATCGCTGAGAAGTATGATACTCTAGACGAGATTTTGCTTGCTTATAAATACAAACGACTAGGATTTAATTATAAATGAGGGGGCGTCCAGATGGGTGCTCTTTTTTGTTTATATAGAAAATAGATAACAACATTCAAGACAGCCACAGAAAGATATAATCAGATTACTAAATTGACGAAGCAGGTTCTTGCTTGTTTATTTGGTGAAGTAAATAAGAAAAGTCCCCTGAGAACTCACTCAACGGACTTTCATATCTTTAAAATTATATTAATTTAGAATAATTTTTTTATGTGGGGTAAGCGATTTTTGATAAATAAGTCATCAATTCCCTTAGCTTCATCCTCATTCCATAAAACGAGGTTTGCTCTATAGCCTTCTTCTTTTAGACCTTTAGCACATTCCATTAAGTGTTTCTTTACATATACATTGGAAACGGCATCTGCATCAAAGCAAATATTTACTTGTTCCACACCCATTTCCTTTAATACAGGAAGGGCTAGGCGCCATGCTCCTGCTCCCGGAAGTGCTAAGAAGATATCACCTATATCATCAATTTCTAATGGATCATATAGTTTCCCAATACAATCTGATGCTATGTCGCATTTTAAAGGACCTTCAGATAACCATACAGTTCTTGCTTTTAGACTAACCCCTTCTTTCCATTCCTTTAACTTAGAAGTAGGTACTGCAACATGAATGGGGGCTGGATTACCTGAACCTGTTCCTTCTGGTTTCTTTGCTGAACTAAATGTGTGGCATCTCAATCCGTAAGGATTGAGGTAGCCACTACCCATTTCGGGTGCGATAGGTAAGATTTTGAAGTAGTCTCCATCTTTTCCCCCGCCTCACACGGTACGTGCGACTTTCACCGCATACCGCGTTCCATCGAAATACTTCTAATATGGACTAATGCATCAAAGCTAATCACTCTCAAAATCCATTAAAGGCTTTATTTGTTAGGCGACTATAGGTTGTAGTTTCAGCAGTTTTCTCAAAACATTGATTTTATCTATTTGTTTTAAGGAAAGGTTCTCTAAGATTATATATCGTTTTATCGTTTCCTCCTTTGTTGCGTGAATCAAAGTGTGAACGAAGTTGGTTACAATAATTAGGTTGCTATATTTATCAGTTCCACCTGAGTTTCTAGGTTTCTTGTGATGGGTATGCATCCTACCGATAGTTAGAGGTTGACTGCTAATTGCACATTTACCATTTTGCGCTACGAACAGTGATATACGGTTATCGTTAAATTCAATTGACTCATTTATTACAGGGTTTTTAAGAAGATAGACAAGCATTTCACTATCCACTACTTTCAGGCTGTTATGGATAGCTGCTCTTCCCTCTTTAGTAAAGTTATTGATATCTTTTCTAAAGTTTTTAGGTATTTCTAATTTAATACCTGCAATTGGAAAGATAGGCTTACCATCAATGAATATCTTCTTGAATTTATACTGCCCGTATAACTTATTGTACGTTTTGCTTTCAGTCCCAACATTAGAGCTTTGGCTTTTTAATCTATTGTGTATGACCTTAGAGAGAGCAAAATTCATTCTTACAAAGGTGATGTTTACTCTTGTTGCTACTTTGTAGTAGTTGTGATACCCCTTTATTTTCGAATTCATTCTGTCTACTTCTAATTTTTTATGCTCTTTTGAGTATTGAATTGTTTTGATGGACTCCTTAAGGTTTATCTTCATTTTCCGAACTGCCTTATCCGATACGTCACTGATAGATGCGTATCCATGCCTTGTATTTGCTCTAGGAGTTACCTTGAGTTTAAATCCAAGAAATTCAGTATAGTTCTTACGAAGATTAGTAATTTTAGATTTCTTATTACTTACCTCAAGTCCTAACCTTTCTTTCAACCACATTTTGGTTGCAGAAAACATTCGCTTTGCAACATTAATGTCTCTACAGAAGATTTTAAAATCATCAGCGTACCTTACAATGAAAACTTCTTTTAACCTTGTTTTCTTTAATTCTCTATCCTGTTTGCCCTTATTTGAGTAGGTTTTCTTAGATTGAAATGTTTCCCATTGGGAGCTGATCCACCAATCTAATTCATTCAGCACAATGTTGGATAGGAGCGGAGAAATGATTCCACCTTGCGGGGTTCCTTTATTCATTCTCCCTTCGCCAATAATATTGGCTATTAACATTTTGCTTATTACTGAAATAAGGTTTTTGTCCCTAATCCCTATGTTCCATATCTGTCTAAGCAGTTTTCCATGATTGATGTTATCAAAGAAACCCTTAATGTCGATATCAACTACGTAGTGCAGACCATTTGTATTCATAAGGTGTTGTGTTCTGGCGATTGCATGGTGAGCTGAGCGATTAGGTCTAAATCCATAACTGTGTTTGTGGAATTTAGCTTCGCATATTGGTTCGAGAATTTGCAGGATACATTGCTGGATGATTCTGTCTTCAATTGTAGGGATACCCAAAGGTCTGCGTTCTTCACTGAAGTCTTTAGGTATATAAACCCTCTTTATGGAGTGCGGTTGGAAGTTTTGAAGTCTTCTTCTAACATAAGATACCAGTTCAATAATGTTTTTATCAGCTATACTGATGATGTTAGTTTTATTGACTCCTTTAGTAAGGCTTCCACCATTACGTTTTATGTTTCTATATGCAAGCCTGACATTTTCCCTTGACGTTATCAAAGACATTAAATCGCTTGTTTCACGATTGTTTAGGCTGTCTTGGTAAAGTTGGTCAAGCGTAGCTTGCATATCATAATACTCATTGTGCCTGAGCCTCTTCTTTTTGAGATTGAGTGCCAATTGGTCAGCGTCCCCCCTTAGTGGAGTTTTGCTTCTCTTAGTCATACTCGAACCCAATAAATTTGATATATTGTCCTCTTTAGTCATTAGTATTCCGGCTTGGGGCTATCCCTCTACTATGTTTCCATAGCTTCAACGGTACTGTGCCCCTACTCTCACAACGATAAATGCACTTCGGTTAGTAAGATAACCTTATAGCAACCTTCCCGCTTACAGACGTTTAATAGAAGTTCATTGCTTTCGACGTTCCGAAACATTTAGCTATCATATCGTTCCTTAGATGGTGACTTTGAGCCTGTAAATCATATATCCTCATTGTTGGATATCCCGAATTTCATATCTGGCAATCTTACTTTTCGGTAATTTACCTTCCACTAGGAAGCTACACAGTTTCCTGTGCATCTATTTTTAGACCCGTACATTCGCCACTTTGTCAGTGCATCTTTAGCACATTCTCATCATAAAACGCTTTTTCAGCCCCCCGGCCTATCACTAACCATATCCACTCTTGGACTTAGGTTAGTTTCAGCCGACTTCACCTAGCTTCAGACCCCATCAACTCTGTAAAGTTGAGGCGCATGTAGGAGTATTAGGGTGTAGTTTCAAGCCAACATGACGGCTATCATTCCTATCATCAATGTTCCAGTTAGAATTAAATAACTTAATTCCTCTCATTTCATGCTTTAAGCACTTGTTGAGAAACGTCTCGCACGCCAGAAATAACGGTTTCCTTTTACTACTCGAACCCATCCTTTAACTTCATTTTCATGTACAATGGTTGTCCATGTTTTTTTAGATTTAATCTCTTCCTCTAAGATGATTTCACCATCAAAAGAGACCTGCACAAGATCTGGTTGCTCTATAATCCGGGCTTTAAGACCAGGGCGATTAACTTTTACTTCAACCACATTTTGAGGATTATCTATTCGGTACTGGAAACCGACAATTTCATTATAGTGATTTCGAAAAGGTATCAAAATGCCCTTGCTGCCGGCAATAGTCCAGTACTTTTCTTCTTGTAGATAAAAACCAGGGATTCCTTTAAAATGTTTAATTTCCAAACCTTCTTTCAACAATCTCGCTACCTCCCAAGGCTTATCTGGAAAGCTGCGGTATTGCCTTAGCATAACTTGCTTATCAGCTAGCTGTCTTGAAGGAGAAGTTAAGTGTTTGTAATGTACATCATCAAGTTCTAAGCATTCTATTAATGCACTATAAACAGTATTAAGGACTTTATCTTTTTGCTTGGGGTGTCCTACATGAATTTCTTCGATTTCCTCTTTGTTAATCTTTCGCTTATTATCCCCTTTAAGTAGGTGAAGGTAGCTAGGTAAAGCCGAATTTTTTGAAAAATAAGTGTCACTTTCAGTTCGGATACAAGCTACCGCTGAACCATCAACGTGAGCCATACAACCACCTGTCTTACCACAAATTACACATGGGGTTCGATAGTATTCATACCAATCTTTGACTCTAGTTTGCCTCATTAATTTCATAATTCGTAACAACCTTTCTTATAGTTCTTAAGCTCTACACACACAATCCTTATATCGGAAATGATCAATTGGCGGCATGACTGTTACAAGCTTAAAAATAAAATGCGAATGTTTAGCGATGACCACAACAATCGGGTTATCATCCATATCTCTCCCGGCTATTACAACCTTAGATGCCCCTTGTCTTTCAATGATTTCTCCATTAAATAAAGCTGAAACAATGTCTCCTTTAGAGTACCCTCGCTTTTTAAGTCTTTTCTTAGTGTGTGTCCCTATTAAAATTTTTCCTTTTCCAGTCATTAAGACTTTTTTAATTTCCTTTAAATTCATTTTTTTCCACCTCCATTGAATAAAAAAAGCGGCCAATGGAAAGAAGAGAGAGCATCAAAAAGAAAGCTCTTGCTTCGATCCAAAGACCGCTAAATTGATAAATTACCGCTTATCTCATAAAAGATAGCCAAGAAATAATAAAAGAAAATAGATTACTATCAGTTTAGCACCTACATGAAGAATCAATCAACAGCATCTAATAACTTTCTTTTTATTTTCATCCAGAAGGTTGGTCGGTATATTTTATCAAATTCTTTCCCCACAAACCCTCTAGCTATTTTAATAAATGGCGGTATGAGCTTTTGAGCTGCAATTATGTCAGCAATCAATGGTTTTCTCTCATGGTTATTTGCCATTACCCTGTCAAACATGGAAGGTAAAGCTGTGATGAGCTCCAAGTCTAATAATTCTGCTACGTCCTTTGGCCGGCTATGAGTACCAGTGCGGCTATGAATCAATTTAACTGGCTTTTTATACTCCTTAATGAGTGTATTGTGTATGAAATTTTTCCATTCTTTAGTTCGGTCAAACTGGTCATCAGCAATTACCCAAATTTCGTCGAGGTATGGAAGTGTATTTAAAGTGGAATCATCCATCTTTCCGGTAGGCAAATCCACTAATACATAAGCATTTTCTTTAACTGAAATAAAAAAATCTAAAATTAGATCCTGGTTTCGATCAATATCAAAATCATTTAAGCCTACCGGGAACCATTTGACGCCTTTATAAATCCATAAAGAGTTATTATTGCCATTGTCATTGGAGTAAAGGTTTTCCGTTAGTGAAATCCAATTGTCTGGCTTTGAACCAAACCGGTGTAACATCTTAAACAAGTGAGGATTCTCTTTTGGGATCTCCACAACTGATATAGGAACACCATGTTGCTGAAGGAATATGGCATAATCCACAATGAAGGTTGTGGCCCCTGCTGTTAAAGGTGCCCAAATGCCTACAGTCTTTTCTGTACTGAGATTTACGCCATTTAATTTTCTACCGAAATCATGAGCCTTTGTAGGTGAAGAAATGTATATTTTCTTCCTCTTTTTTTGTGAAGCTGATGAGTTGTCATGTTCTTGATTAGGTGCTGCCTTTTTAGATTCCGGACTTGGCGTTTTACTTAGGGATTTACTATTGATCTTTTCTGAGTTTTTTTCTAGATCGTTTTCTTTTGGAGGAATTTTAGAGTTTGTATTATCCTTTTCCTTCGAGAATTCTGGAGGTGATTTGTCTATGGATTTTTCCTGATTATCACTCTTCTTAACGTCATTTTCAGCTGTTTCATTAGCAATTTCTTTCTTTATCGGCTTATCATTGAATGGTTCCATTACTGTTCTATCTATTCCTAAGTGGCCAATAGGTGAATCATAGATGGCCATTCTTGTATCATTTGTACTTCTGCATAGAACTATGTTTTTATTTGTAACGTTTATACTTTTATCATAGTCGATTACAATGAGTTGACCCTCTAATTTAATGGTTTCTAAAATATGTTGATCCAGAAAGTCACTTAGAGTGATACATGCTAAAAATGGGTTGCTTATTGCCTCTAAAACTTCCTCCTTGGAAGATAGCTTATGTACATCTACAAAGGGAAGCAATCCTTTAATTGTACTTCTGATTTCTCCATCTTCTTTATCAGAAACTGCTAAATATATCTTTTTCATGAATCTCTTTCTCCCGCTTCAGATAATCGTTAATCCGAACTCTAAGTTGGGGAGAGAATGGTACCTCGCCCCTTTCAATCTGTCCAAGATAACTTGTACTAATTCCCATCCCCTTTGCAAACTGATATTGGGATAAGGCCATTCGTTTTCGGAGAATTAACAATCGTTCTACGTCATCTTCTATTTCAATTTCATTAAATGTATCAACTGTTAGCATTTATTTAACTGTTCTCCCCTCTTTATAGATTCAAATAAAAAAGACCGCTAAACACACCTTTAACAAAAGGCTGTTTGAGCGGTCATCGCTTTAAGTAAATTAAATTATAGAAATATTATAGCACATCGGGAAGCATTTTAAAGGGTAAAAACACCACAATAGCACAATCCTGGAAGTTTATTATTGTTAATTAAATGATAAAATTGTATAATTTTTTCAGGAACTTTTTTTATTTTTTTATTTTTTGGCAGCCATAATTTGGTTAGCGGATACTCTATTAAACTTACAACCTTTGGGTTGATGGAATTCAAGTAAGCATTATGTGCTTATTTGTAACTATCAAACTCAGAGGTTTTTTTGCATTAATGGAGCAAAAAATAAGTGGTGGAAAAGTTCTAAGAAACTTTAAGGGGCTGTTGTTGTGAAGAAAGATTGTAGCATGGAGGAAGTTATGCAAAAGCTGCAAGCGCCTTTTCCCTCAAAGGATATCGAATGGCGTGTCAGTCGAAGTGGTCAAAGCAATGGTAAAAAATATGCCTTTGTCTTAGCTTATGTCACAAATCGAGCAATTCAAAATCGATTAGATGAAGTATTCGGACCGGCTGGATGGCAAAATGATTTTTCTGATTTTATGCAAGGAGTCCTTTGTACAATCTCATGTTATGTAGATGGCGAATGGATAAAAAAATCAGATGGAGCAGAGCAAACTCAGTTTGAATCATTGAAAGGTGGCCTTTCAAGTGCAATGAAAAGAGCTGCAGTTCAGTGGGGTATTGGAAGATATTTGTATAGATTGGAAGAGAATTACGTACAAGTTTTTGATAATAAACGTGATGGATCCAACTATATAAACGACAAGAAAACTAATGTTAAGGGTTATTGGATGCCACCAAAGCTTCCAGATTGGGCTTTGCCTGCTGATGAGAAAGGAAATTGTAGAAATGCTTCACAAGATCCTCAAAATAAGCCTGAAAAGCAATACCAAAGAGAAAATAGCCAAGCTCAGCAGAGCAATCAAAATGACTCTGTACTGAAAAAAACTGGGAAACAACCTCCGAAAGGAACTAAACAAATGAATCAAAAGGGCGAATTTGACCGCTCTCGTTGTTTAAAGGTAATTGGTGAGTATTTAGAAACTACGGGCCTGAAGGAACAACCGCAATTTATCATTCCGCTGTTCAAAAAGGTGACCCAAAATTCTACTTGCAAGTCACTACAAAATATTCTTGATAAAGCAACAGAAGAGGAACTTAGAGCATTTTATGGTGTTTTGAGGCCGGTTAATGACCTGGTTCTTATCACAAATAATTATAAAGTTGCTTTAAGTGATTCTTTAAGATATGTACAAATTCTTCTTCCTAATGTGAAGATTGAGAGTTTGTTTAGTTGCTTTATACATCTAACGAAGGATCATGTTAAAGAAATCGCTACATTTATTAAAGAGGACCTTCAAAATGGAAATTTAACTAAAATCGCTTAATTGAGGAGTGGCACTAAAGAAGATTTTTCTATCTTTCTTTTGGTGCTTTTTTATTTATACAAAAACAACTCATGGAGGAATAACAATGCATATTAAAATTAACCATTCTGTGTTGTCTGATGCTTTAAAAAAGGTAGAGAAGGTAGTAAACGCCAAACACAATATCCCTATATTACAAGGAATTTACATGGAAGCTACTAATGAAGAACTTATCTTTATAGGTTCTGACAGTAATGAATCATTCCGCTTTCACGTACCTGTTGAGGGTGAAAACGTTGAGGTATATGAGCCAGGGAAAACGGTATTGCCTAAACAAGTGACCGAAACCGTAAAAAGATTCAAGAAGGACATTACCTTAAAGCTTGATGGTTTTACTCTCCTTCTGCAATCAGGCCGGTCTAAGTTTAATTTGAATACGTTTGACCCTGAAGAGTTTCCAAAGTTACCCGACTTTGCTATTGAAGAATCTACCCTGTTCTTAAAGGGCACTGATCTTAGCAATCTAATCAAGAAAACGGGATTTGCTGCGGCTGATTCTGAAATACGCCCTATATTAACCGGTGTATGCCTAGACCTTTCTGGAGATTGTATGCAAATGGTTTGTACCGATTCTCACCGGTTGGGTAAAGTCCAGGTGAGAAACACTTCAGATAGGGATTTAAAGTTTGTTATTCCTGCGAAATCGCTTGATAAGCTGAATAAAACATTTGATTTACAGGAGGATGTCCATATCTATTGTGAATCAGAAAACCAGCTCATCTTTAGAAGTGGTTCCTTGGTGTTCTATTGTCGTTTGTTAGAAGGCACCTACCCTGATACTTCCCGTCTCATTCCGCAAGATTTTAAAGCGGAAATGAAGATTAATCGGAAAGTGTTCCTGGATGAAATTGAAATAATCCGCGGGATTGCTAATAATGCAGACAATGGACAAGGAGGAGTAATTAAACTTCATGTAAACGGAGCAGCAACTATTTCTTCTTATACCGCTCAAACAGGCAAAGGTGAATCGGTTGTAGATTATGAGTCTTTAGAAGGCGAAGATAATTTCACGATTAGCTTTTCGGGAAAATACATTGTTGATGCTTTAAAAGCCATCGATGACGAATTCATAAGTTTCAAGTTCAACGGAGAAATGAGACCTTTCTTGTTAACTCCATGTGAATCTGAGTATGAAGAGCTTCAGCTGGTCTTACCAGTTAGAACACAGTAAGGAGCGGAGAGTTATCTCCCTCCTTTTCTAATGGGGGAATTAATTTGAAGATTGACTTTCATAAAGTAGAAAAACTTTTGGAGCCTTATAAGCAAATTAAAAAGCAAACCTCTGAAAAGAAAGAGGAAGGAGTAGCCAAAGTCATTCAATATGTATGGAATCATACTCCTACCAAAAAGGTGGATTTTGATTCTTTTAATCTAAACGGAGGTCTTAGAGCTTTTTATGAGTTTTATTTCCTCCCCCACTACGATGATGAAATGACACAGGCAGATTTAGTCGCTATTAAAGACAATCTATGGGAGATTAACGCTGCCTGGGATGACTTGATCTATTCATTAACCAAATGTAATAACAAGGTTTATGAGAATGAAGATGATTTCATTTAAGGAGGAATTGGCATGAGAATGTTATTAGATGCAGAAGAAAAATACGCTTACGATGAATCAATAAGCAATTTTCTTACATTAAAGATTTGGCACGATTTAGGGGTTAATGTGAAAGAATTTCCGGATTACATTGTGTATCCAGGTGGTTATGATGGTTCATCTTTCGAGATTCTAGAAGCTGGATTAAAAGCACTTTATCCAACATTCAGACAGCTAGATTATGAAGATGAACACAAACTAGAAACCATTGCTAAAGAATCTAATATTTCTTCTACTCCTGAGCGGCTATATTTATTAAACAATGATAAGGTTCAAAAGCTACTAGATACGGGTGAGATAGATAAGCTAAAAAAGCCATTATCCAAACTTTACGGAGATCTTACTGAATTTGATATGAGTTTCCATAAGGAATATGGATTGGTCTTGGCAATTTATTTTACAAGTGTATTTTTTGAAGCAGCTGAGGCAGTGGCTAGAATTACTAAATTAGTAGAGGATTTATATATACAAATTGAGGGTGTGACAGATAATGGATTATGTTATCAAGCTATCTGACAAAATTGATGACTATGAAGGTTATGTAGAGGTTCTGCGATTATCTGACCGTTTTGATGGAAAGACAGAAAGCTTGGACAAGATGGTGAAAATAGAAAACCGTATCATCCAGGATTTATATAAAATTACTCTATCAGATTTAATCCGGATCTTATCGGAATCTAGTGCAGGTGGAGAAAACATTTCAACTCCTATTTTACCGCAAAATTGCATAAAGCATGTATGGGTGAATCGAGCTGCTAAACAGCATGAAGTATACATTGAGATACCGAAAAGGCGGTGGGATATTACCTATCATTCTCAGGCTTTTGAGAAGGTGGGATTCCCAAGGATGATTTTTAAATACTCAGTGTCTGACACTAAAGTAATCCTATCTAACATTGTAGCAGTGCAAGAGCAAGGGATACTAACTGATGAAACCCCTTTATTTCTGTTTCCTTTTTCAAATGTGAACATAGATACAAAGGTATGTATGGGTGGAAATGAACTCCCTCCTATTAAAACTCTATCTCAGTTAAGTACTTTTCATAATATCTTTTTTGCGGCACCGTTCGGGGATGACTATGGGTCAAAGACGTCTAATGGAAAAACAATACGAGAGCTTTTTACCGTACTTAAGGACAACGATTTTAACGATGAATGGCTTGTTCCTTTAAAAGAGTCTATACTTGGAAATTTTTAAAAAAACTAATTGGAGGAAATAAACAATGACAAAGGTAGAACAAACTGATATTTTTAGCATGTTTGATATTGAGGATGAGGCAGTAATTAAGCTTGAAGCTGCAAAAGCAGCCGCCGTAAAAAAGCGAGAAGAACAAATCGAAAAAAAATTAAGGAAATCAAATGAGGAAAAGAAAGAGGCCAAAGCTTCTACACCAGCTGCTCCAAAAAAGGATCCATTTAAAGTCCTGGTTGATACCATTGTTCGCTATGCGGGTATGGACTTGCCAGTTACCAACTATTTCTCAATAGAAGAGCTAGAAAATGGACTTCCGACTAAAAAGAAGAAAAAAGATGATGATGGAGAAGAATCAGCATTTGAGCCGATTTCTGAAAATGCTCTCAGAAAGAAATTAGAAGATGACTTTCCTGAGCTTGTGGCCAACTTTACTCAACTTGTATACATTGAGAAGAAAAACATTATTGTACCCGTACTTTCTGCAAAGAAGAAAGGTATGGTGGATTGTAAGGAGACCTCTGCATGTGCAGAGGTTTCTTCCTGTTCAAAGAAAAAGAAAATTCCCTTTCACATATTGGCTGATTTTATCGTAGTAGCCAAAGATTTTTCTAGTAAGTTTGGAACGGAGGTTCATGCCGACATCTACCTTGACAGAGACAAAGGAACATTTATCTTAGATTTTCCCAAGCAAGTGGTTAATTCTGTGCTTTGCTCAATCGATGATGATAATGCGTGGCTTTATGTTGAGAAATACGGTGATAGAAACTTAATGAAAATTATGGAGATCCACTCTCATCATGTAATGCCGGCTATCCCCTCTCCAGTGGATGATGCTAACGAAAGGTCCCCTATCCTTTATGCCATAGTTGGCCGCCTGGATAAATTTTTTCCGGACTTAATCGTCAGAACATTTAACAAGGAGACTCAAAAACACTTTAATATTAATCCCTTTAATGTTTTTGAAAACCCGGTATTTGATGACTATGCGACTTATCTTAGTGATATCTCAAATGTGGAGGTTGAGTAATATGCCGAAAATATCTGTGGATTTTACAAAAGGCAAACGACTTTTCACTCATATTGTGCTAGTTGGAGCGGGAGGTAATGGAGGTTATGTCATTCAGCAAGTAGCTCAAATGCTCAATATTTTTGATATGTGGGGCAAAATGGTGATTGCTGATTATGACCATTATGAAGAAAAGAACCTAGCTAACCAGCTTTGTTTACGCCAAGATTTAGGAAGGAACAAAGCGGAAGTATTAGCTAAACGTTATCGCTCAGCTTACCAGGTAAACATTGAAACATATAGCGCTAGTTATATTGAGAATGGTGAAACCTTAGACAATTTATTTAATACAGACTATGAAGGTTGTCATGGCTGGAGTACATCATATGTACCAATCTTAATCTCTTGTGTTGATAACAATTTCTCTAGAAGGGTATTCCATGAATACTTTGAAAAAGTAGATAACCTATTATATATCGATATTGGGAATGAGGAAGTCCAGGTTCCCAATGACTTCCGTATCCGGTCAAAAGATGCCTGGACAGGGGTACCGTCAGGAAAATGCGGATTTACAACGCTAAGCACATTTTCGAGGCGTTTCCCCCATTTTTAACAACGTTAAGAAAATTTCAGTGGTCTTAAAGAATCTAATGAGACCATTTTCTCCGAATTAAAATGGTATTCTCCCAATAAATTTATATGTTCCCAGCCTAAAGGTGACATATGGTGCAATAAATCTTCATTAAAACTACCTGTCCGTTTTTGGTATTCAACTGCTTTTGTTAGATGTAAAGTATTCCAGATACTGATGGCATTGATAATGATGTTTAAGGCACTGGCCCTTTGTAGTTGATGCTGTATCGTCCGTTCCCGCAGTTCCCCTTGTTTTCCAAAGAAAATAGCCCTTGCCAGACCATTCATAGCTTCTCCTTTATTCAATCCTCTTTGTATTTTTCTTCTTAAAGATTCATCCGAAATATAATTAAGAATAAAGATCGTTTTTTCTATTCGGCCCATCTCACGTAAAGCTGTAGCTAGGCTGTTTTGTCTTGAATAAGACCCTAATTTCCCCATAATAAGGGATGCTGAAACTGTTCCTTCCCTTATAGAATGGGCTAATCGCAAAACATCCTCATAATTTTCTTTAATGATTTTTGTATTTATTTGTCCACGTAAAATGGCTTCTAACTTTGGATATTCACTTGCTTTATCTATTGTAAATAATTTCGAGTCTGATAAATCTCTTATTCTTGGAGCAAATTTAAATCCTAATAAATGGGTCAGTCCGAATATTTGGTCCGTGTAGCCGGCCGTGTCTGTATAATGCTCCTCTATGTTTAGATCCGTTTCATGGTGCAACAAACCATCCAAAACATGAATTGCATCCCTTGAATTTGTATGAATAATCTTTGTGTAGTAAGAAGAGAATTGATCACTAGTAAAACGGTAGATGGTGGCTCCTTTTCCAGTCCCGTAATGTGGGTTTGCATCTGCATGAAGTGATGAAACACCTAGCTGCATTCTCATACCATCTGACGAGGATGTTGTACCGTCGCCCCAATAGGAGGACAATTGTAATTTGTGATGAAAATTTACTAATACAGCTTGGGCTTTATTCATGGCATCTTCATGCATGCGCCATTGAGATACATTGGCTAATTGTTTATACGTAAGGCCGGGTGTTGCTTCAGCCATTTTGCTTAAACCAATATTCATTCCCATTCCTAAAAGGGCAGCCATAATAATAGTCGTTTCTTCTTTATCCGGTTTTCGATTGTTAGAAGCATGGGTGAATTGCTCATGGAATCCTGTAATATGAGCAACATCCATAAGTAGATCAGTTAATTTTGTTCTTGGTAGCATCTGATACAGGCTTGCACTAAATTTCTTTGCTTCTTCTGGAAAATCTTTTTCTAAGCGTGCAATCGACAACTTTCCTTTTTCAAGAGAAACTCCATCTAACTTGTTGGAATTAGAAGCTAACCACTTTAACCTTTCATTAAGACTGCTGGTTCTCTCCGTCATATAATCTTCGAATGATAAACTAACTGATAATCTCGTATTCTCCTTCGTTTGGCTCCATGTATCTTCTGAAAACAAATATTCCTCAAAATCTCTATACTGTCTGCTGCCAACAATGGAAACATCTCCTGCCCGAACATGCTCCCGAAGTTCTGTTAAAACAGCCATTTCATAGTAATGACGATTGATTGTTGTACCATCATCCTCGTATAAATGCTTTTTCCAACGTTTTGAAATAAAATCCACAGGCGAGTCATCAGGCACTTTTCGCTTTCCCGATTCGTTCATTCCTCGGATAATCTCAACAGCTTGTAAAAGTGGCTCATTTGCCTTTGTTGAATGAAATTCCAATACCCTTAATAGCGTTGGCGTATATTTTCTAAGTGAATAAAATCGTTTTTGCAGTAAGTCTAAATAATCATAGTCGGCTGGACGTGCAAGTTCTTGTGCTTCTTCCACCGAGGAGACAAAAGAAGTCCATTCAATAACGGATTCTAAAACCTCAAATACGTCTAATTTTTCCTTCTTTGCTTTAATTAAGGCTTGTCCGATATTCGTAAAGTGTATAACCTTCTCATTTAGCTTTTTACCGTTTTGTTTCTGAATTTCTTCTTGAGCCTTACGGCCTTTTGATAACAGACTGAGTATTTGTCTATCATGAATTTCAAAAGCTTTATCCGTTAATTCCTGAGTAAGATGTAATAAATAGACGGTTAATATCGAATATCGTTTATGTTCCTGAAAGTCACGGAATGCATAAGGCTCATATCTTGAACCTAAGCGAGATAATTGTAAAAGGCGATTGCGGTGCAAATGACTAATTTGTACCGTTTCTAATTCCATTCTCCGTAGGTATTCGAGTCGTTCTATTATTTTTAGAAATGTTTCGGGTGAAGGATGACCCGGTGGTTCCTTTAACCAACCCAAAATCGTTTTATTGGATTCGGATGGATGCTGTGATGTAATGATCTCTTCAAGTTTTACTTTTTGCTCATTTGTTAGGGACTGACTAACCGTATTAAATAGCTTCTTTTCAGCCATTGTTCTTGCCTCCCACACCATTCGCTCAAGTGTAGTGATAGCAGGCAGTATGATTTTGTTTTTTCTTAGAAAGTCGATACATTCATGTAGTAGATGAATGGCATCGCCATTTTCCAAAGCTAATTGATGAAGATGCTTAAATGTCATTCTGTATTCTTTTAGGGTAAAAGTTACAAAATCATATTCACTTCGAATTTCTTTCAAATGATCCCAAAGTGTATTTTCTCTTTGAGGATAAAGACTAAGTGAAAATGGACTGGCACCAATTTGTTTTGATATATAATGTATGAACGAATCGGAGATGCTTTTGATATGAGTGTATGGCCAACCGGGATATCGAAGAACGGCTAATTGAACGGCGAACCCTAAACGGTTTTCTTCCCTCCTTCGCTTATTTATAATTTCTAAATCTCGTTTGGAAAAAGTGTAGTAGGTTCCCAATATCCATTCATCTTCAGGAATTTGCATTAGAGCCAGTCTCTGATCTGGTGTAAGTAATTCTCTACCCCTTGCAACTTTCATACAGTATCATCTCATTTCTGCAATTATTCAGTTAAGTAGTTTAATTATATATCAATAGAGTGTACTCTATTGATACAAGTGAAGTAGACTGATAGAATCATAGTTAAGAGTGTCTCACAAGACTTGTCTCAAAAGTGAGGTGGTATTTTTGCGAAAGATCGGTTATATACGTGTCAGTTCGACTAGCCAAAATACTTCAAGGCAATTTCAGCAGCTGAACGAGATCGGAATGGATATTATTTATGAAGAGAAAGTTTCAGGAGCAACAAAGGATCGCGAGCAACTTCAAAGAATGTTAGGGAATTTACAGAAAGATGACATCATTTATGTTACAGACTTAACTCGAATCACTCGTAGTACACAAGATCTATTTGAATTAATCGATAACATACGAGGTAAAAAGGGAAGCTTAAAATCACTAAAAGATACATGGCTAGATTTATCAGAAGATAATCCATACAGCCAATTCTTAATTACGGTAATGGCTGGTGTTAACCAATTAGAGCGAGATCTTATTCGTATGCGACAACGTGAAGGGATTGAGTTGGCTAAGAAAGAAGGAAAATTTAAAGGTCGGTTAAAGAAGTATCATAAAAATCACGCAGGAATGAATTATGCAGTAAAGCTGTATAAGGAAGGGAATATGACTGTAAATCAAATTTGTGAAATCACAAATGTATCAAGAGCTTCATTATACAGAAAGCTATCAGATCCGGACAATTAGTTGATCTTTAGTCCAATAATGGGCAAGGTAATATTAGCTTGTAAGAGGAAGTGTGCATTTTGATAAAATAATAAAATATAAAAGCCTATGTCAAATTGAATATTAAAATCTTTGACATAGGCTCTTTATTTCAATTATCAAATCACTTATTTATTTCCCCACTTTTAATATGTTTTAGTGTTTTTTGATTTATTGAGACAAAAAAGGCTGAAGCGAAAAGTAGAAATGCAGCTAATAAAAATGTAAATCTCACACCAAATTGATCAGCAAATATCCCAAATAAAATAGTTGAAACACCAAATGTTCCAAAGACGATACTATCCTGTGCAGAGTATACCTTTGATAATAATTTTGAATTAACACTCGTTTGGACTATAGTTTGTTGAGCAACTCCCTTAATTTGACTACCAAAACCGAAAAAAAGGGAAATGACAAGTGCGAGCCAAGGAGTTGAAATTAATCCAAAAATAAGTGTAGTAATACTGGTAAGAAATGCTCCACTAATGATTACAAATCTCAAATTATTAGTTATTGTTTGTGACCACTTTAAACTAATAAAACCAGCGATCATTAAACCAGCAAAAAAGCTTGAATTGATATATCCCCACCAATTTTCACTAACCTGTAGAACTTCTTCAACATAGATATACAGAATAGCTGCAACCCATACCACATTTGCTATGGATTCCGTAAATTCTACAATCGTAATTGTTCTTAAAGAAGGTGTCTTCCATATTGTATTCCATCCTTCCAGCAAAACCTTCTTTGTCATTTTTTCTGATTCTTGTTCGTCTTTATTGAGTTCATCCTCAATTCTATCTAAATCCTTAATTAAAAACATAAAAATGGTTGAAATAACGAATAATATAGTTGTTATAATTAGTAGATTACCTGATCCTAATAGAGTGATTAAAATACCAGCTGCTGGCCATCCTCCTAAAGTGATTGTCTGATCGACTATAGAAAGAAAACTATTTACTTTAACCAATTTCTCCTCTGAATCGAAATACCTGGGAATCAATGAATCTCTAGCAGGGCTAGCCCACCCATCTAGAAATGAAATAAACATTACAAATACAAAGGTGAAAATTATATTATCTATTGAAAAAAGATAGATTGAATTTACTGTGAGCATTAATACAATGATTGTTTTACCAAACTGTGAAAATGCCAAAAGTGGCTTCGTTCTATATCTTTCTAAAAGAATAGGAGCAATAAAACCACTAATAAACCTTGAAACTGTATTAACAAAAGGAAATAGAGCCATATAAAATGCAGACCCAGTGATTTCGTACACTATTGAAATTATGCTTACTATATATAATATGTCTCCTAAATTTGCAATTGACTGGCCTATCCATAAAAAACGGAAAGATGTTTTTATTTGCAAAAAATATACTCCTTTACATATAATTTGAGTACTATTTATTAGGATTACATATTTTAATCACCTCTACTCTATTCTTCTCCTTTGAAAAAAATTAAATTCGGCTATGTAATAATTACACGGAAAACACTTCTTTTGCAATTAACTTATATGATTTTATCCTATCTTCAAAACAGAAAGTATTAGTTAAGATCATAATTTCATCTACTTTATATGTATTTTGTATATCTATTAGTTTTTTTTTCACTTCTGTTGGTGATCCTATTATCATTTTATTCTTAAAGTTTCTTATTAATTCCATCTCTTGTCGACTAAAAGTATAGCCGTTTGACTCTATAAAAGACGGAAGTCCTTTATCGCCAATGCCTGTTGATAATTGTACCTCCCATAATAAAGCACTTCTTGCAAGCTCCTGGGCGCGTTCATTTGTCTCTGCACAAATCACAAAAACAGCAAAAATTGTTTTCGGTTTAATGCCGCTTTCTTTACCTTTTAAATTATTATGATAATAATTCATGATTTCTGAGCTTTTGTTTGCACTTAAAAAGTGACCAAATGCATAAGGGACCCCGTATAATGCTGCAAGCCTCGCGCTTTCTAAAGAATTCCTAGAATCCATAATTGTGGAGGAACTGATGGGATTGGATAAGCATTTATAGTCGAATACGGGTGTTTATGTGGGAAACTATTATCAAGAAAGTCTTTAAGCTCTTTCACAGTATCGGGAAATTTTTTTGCTTGCTCCGAAAAATTATCCGAAAGAGCTAACTTCGCTTCTGGAGAGCCTCCAGGACCTCTTCCTACTCCTAAATCTATTCGGTTAGGAAATAGAGATGAAAGCAAATTAAATGTTTCAGCTATTTTATAAGGTTTATAGTAGGGGAGAAGTGTAGCTCCAGAACCAAGACGGATAGTTTCAGTATTAGCACCAATGTATCCGAGCATAACTTCAGGTGATGGGCAACAGAGCGCAGATATATTATGATGTTCAGCGATCCAAAATCTTGTATAACCAAATTCTTCTCCGGCCTTTGCCAATCTGGTGGAATCCTCTAAAACATCCTTTGCTGTTTTCCCTACAGCGAGAGTAGCCAAATCAAGAATGCTTAATTCCATTCAATAAACACCTTTCTTTCCATTGATCCTTTTAAATTTTTTTCTGTAATAGATTGACAGCACGGAATATATGCTTGCAGAAAAAAGTTCTCTGCAAGCATAGTTTTCAAGTAATCATTTACCGCTTAGAGATAGTGTAATACTATCGAAATCATAAGTATTGATAAAGTGATTCATTTCTTTAAGTATTTCTAGTCCACGTTCTCCTAAGAATTGAGTTTTATCATTCATTTCTACGATAGTACGTTTCAGATCTTCTTCGTACATTCTAGATTTCTTTTTATCGCTTAACAAATGGTACATATGCATTATTCCAATAGATACATTAGCAGCGTGGAAAGATTTGTCTAATGGCCGCTTCTTTTTTAAAATCGTCGACGTAGTAAGAGCTTCTTCATTCTCACAAGAAAGGGGATCTGGGAAAATACAATTGACCATGTCATCCAAGAATAAACTATTATGAATAAATTCATGGTAAAGTGCTTCAGCATAGTCGATCACGGTCCATCTCTTAGGGGGGTTAAGCCATATTAAGCCTAATAAACCAGAGACAGAACCCCCATGTAAACGCTAGAATAAAGTTGACAGTTTTTGCTCGATAAGATTTTACACTTTTGCTCAATCAACCTACTACTTTAGTAAAATAAATCGTGACGTTATTTTACTGGAGGTTAGGATTTTGGAGGAGAAGTTAGTGTTATATATAAGGATTCAGGAATTAAATAAGAGAAATTTTAAAGTAGCACAAATCGCTAAGGAGCTTAAGATCTCAAGACCGACTGTCT
>NZ_JBYTDU010000021.1:0-45544 GCF_058791715.1 Cytobacillus sp. EB106-05-05-XG126
AACCGAAAAAGCATTTTTTCGGCAAAAGTGTAAAAAGGAAACGAGCAAAAAGTGTAAAATTCGACTTGACGTCTACACCCCACCAAATCCTTCTTTCTTAATAAAGTAGAGGGTTCCAATGTGTTTATTAATTAGGTAGTGGAGATCAGGATGGAGTAATTTTATTAAATCTAACGCTTTTTCAACATTATAAACAATTTCTCTGCGTTCCTCTTCGTTGAATAAATGTTTATCATCTAAGGTATCCTTTTTTTCTATTAAGTAATTATTGATTAAATGTTCACACAGAATATCGCTATCAAAAATTATCTTAATATTATCCAATTCAAAAGGAATCTGTGATTGTTGAAGGGCGTTTAATGTTTGAATAAAGTATCCTTTTTTTTCATTATCAGGAATTCCGCTACTAGTACCTTCCCCAAAATGATAATCAATAACAGCATCAATGTTTCTGTTAATTTCCCTTTTGTTTAAAAAAGTTAGGTTTGTTTTCTTTGAGACAACGCTACTCAATATTTTTACAACCCCTTTCGATAATTACTGGTTAGGGGCAAGCCCCTTATGACTTAATAGGGGGCTTGCCCCAATCAAATCACTGCTTACTCCTCGCTTGTTTTATTACCTTCATCATGTAATTGCATTACTAGGACGACAACAACACGTCTTCCTTTTTCATTAAAATGGTTCTTTGAGAATAGCTTTATGTTTTCATTGATTTTAGACATCAGCCCACCTCCTTTTTCCAAATTCAGAATTATAATACAATATTCTGTTTTAAATTTCAAATATTTTCTATTAATTTAAAATATTGTAATTATTTATTTTGTTGTTTTATAATTATTTTATTAAATCTATTTGAAAAAGAGAGGAGGGTTTAGTATATTATCAAATAAAAAAGCGAGGGAGTATGCTTACATTAACTTTCCAATGGCAACTGTTTTAAAAGAGAACTTAGATAAATACATCTCACAAAATTACAATATTAGTGTATTTGAATTTATGGGGAATCTTTTTGATATTAAATCTCTAAGCAGACCCGTTAATCTAGATTGTATGAATTGTCACTTAGCGCATTTCTCACTTTGTTGTGATGGCTCTCCCTATCCCCCAACTAAGGAAGATATTAATAAGGTATACAACCACGTAGATAATATTTTTAAAGAAACTCAATCAAATTCCGACTATTTTAAATCAAAAAAATATTATAGTGAAAACGGGATATTAGATAAAAACGGAAGCTTTATAGAGCATTGTGGGAAGTGTATATTTTCAATTAAAATAGGTGAAAAAGGCTCACATGGTTGTGCAATTCATGGTTATGCAATAAAGAACAATATAAACTACACAAAACTAAAACCCAAGGGTTGTATGATGTATCCTTTAGATATAGTAAAGTTATCAGATAATAGTGATTTTGTTTTTGGTGCTGATGATAATACAGTACTTGATGTCGTAAAACTAACTGAAAATGATGAAGTTATTTTATCAACAGTTAATGATAATAAAGGTTTCAGCAGATGGAATAAGTTTGATTTGAACTATATCTGTTTGAACAAAAATCATCGTAAACTCATCATGGATACTAGGAAACCACAGAGCGAATATAGTAAAGCATCACTTCCTGATGGTGTGTTTGTTTTAGATGAATACGTTCCTGCTTACGAACAAGAAAAACGATTTATAAAAGAATTATATGGTAATGAGACATATGAGTTTATTAGATCAAAAAGTGAACTACTAACTGAAAAGGGAATGCTCTCATTTTAGAATAGGAAATGTATTAAAAGTTTGACATTTCCTATTTCATAGAACTGTTGATTGGAAGGAGAACATGAATAAAACATTAGTCAATTTTATTGCTAGCTCTATAGTAGTATTAGTTCCTGGCAACAGAATTCTTTAAAGGGTTCTGCCTTTTCGTCGAAAAAGCAAATTGAGAGCTGTCTCCTCCAGAGAACTATTTGATCGAATTATGGTATTACTTTTAGGAAATCAACATATTGAAACTGATATTAGTGGAGTTTAATAAAGATTGAGTTCTCATTTTAGGAATACCCAAAAGCCCAATTTCTTTTGCGTTATACCGAGAAATTGGGCTTTTTATATTGGAACTTCCTTAACGTTGTAAATCCGCATTTTCCTGACTATACCCCGGACAGAAGAAGAGTTGGAAACTTATGAACGATCAGGCTTTACGGGTCAATTGGTATGTGGCCTTAAAATTAATGGGAATGTAATTTCTGAGCCAGTTGCTTCTGTATTTCCTGATATTTTAGAAGACCAGGATCAAATTGCCCCGTCCGAACTTTCATGTACTGAACTTGCTGCTTCTAATCCGCAGAGAGTGATAACTAATCGTTACTCAGCTCTAGCAGCATCCACAGTATTGAATGAAATATTCGAATTAGGAACAGTATCTACCCATAAGATATTTTATCATTCTAAGAAAGGATATATGAGAAGTGAGCCGATAACTCAATAAAATAAATTAATTTTTATAAGACCATCATTTTTTAGATGGTCTTTTGTGTACTTCGAAAAGAAGATATGTAAAGACCAAGCAGAGGCAATCTGCTTGGTCTTGTTTATTAGTTGTATTGAAAGAAACTGTCTACTTGAGCTAAGTTAACTGTAAGTTTATCTGTATCAAGAGTATTCATAACAACTGCTCTAGTAACTATTTGATCTAAAAGATTGTCCTGCTCTAAATCAGTTAGGCTAGTTTTTATTGAGATATTCAGGAAAAGACCTTTTTCGCTATCCCCGATATCAACAGCCAAAACTGTTACTTCTCCTATTTTGTCTAATCCTCTATAATCTGAATTTATAATCTCCCAAACTTCACTTAAACTATTTACTGCAGTTAAACTAAGATAGTTCTGAGGATTAATAAAGGTAATGTCATCTAGAGAAGCCATAATGCCTTTGTGTTGAGACTTATAAAAATGTATACCTCTTTTATTAGCCTCGTCTTTAAAAGCCCATAATGCCCCTAAACAAGCCGTATTTAAGGATATATCCATCAGGGTAGGGTAAACACCCTCATATTCAATTACCATCCATTTGATCAACTCTCTAAGGCTATCCATGGTTATTACTTCTTCTAGGTTATTATTTGAGCCGACTCGGAGCATATCGGGGATTTGTTGCGCTATTACCCCTTCTGCTTGTTTAAACCAATCATCCTCAAAGTTCGATTCGCTGTTTTGCATTAATTCCATTGCCATAAAGTAACCATTAAATATTTGTGATTGAATTCCTGCAAATAGCATATTCTCCATTTTCTCTACTTTGTCATGCTGCACGTATTGTAATAATCTATTTTTATAGAACTCATAGATTGTTGCTAAATCAATATTGAACTCTTGATTATTCTGTTGGTGGGCTTTTAATTTCTTTTGTGTGTATTCATAAATATTAATCTCAGTGGTTTGTGTCATCTAAATTCTCCTTTGTAAGTATTATGAAGCATTATCCTGAACTTCATATGGAGGTGAAGGACTATCATCAGCATATTTCCAAACTCCATTTTCCTTTTGAATTATAGATATAAAATACTCCTCCCCGTTTGTTGTTAAAACCTTACGATAAAAACTCCCTTCATTTTTAAGCCGGTTAAAAGTAACATTTGTTAATGTGTAGCTTTCGCCATTAATATTTTGTTTTAGATACAGGTCCTGTAATGAAGAAAATACAGTTACAGCATCATCCTTAGAAGGTAAAGATTCCTTTACTGACTCAGTTCCATATTGTAAAAGGAATTCATAATAGTTTTCCGGAGAAAGTTGCACTGTGTAGAATTTATACAATGCGTCTGCGACAAATTTTGAAAACTCTGCAGCATCCTTATACTCTTCTAAATTTTTGTAGTCTAGATTTTCAACTTCTTTTAAGGTATCTAACTCATTTTCATAGACTACCTCATTAACTGGTCTCTCTTGTTCTTCTTTTTCTTTGCTATCCTTAAGTTCACCTTGCTTCTTTTCTTCTTTTAGAGCTTCAATTCTTTTTGATTCTTTATCGAATAAACCACCGCATCCAGTTAACAGCAAAGAACTAGATAGAATTAGAGAAATAGCTTTAACTTTCATCTTAAGATCCCTTCTGTCAAAAGCTTCTTTTCTTTAGTAGTAAGATAATTTATTAGTTCTGCGCTATGTAAAGCAGAGATGTCACTCACTGCAGATGTGACAAGTTTAGGTATATCTGTTATTTTCATTTGGTTATTGCTAGGTGTTACTGGTACTTTTAAATGCTTTTCTAAACAATATGAAAGAGTTTTAAGATGATCTCTATCAATACTGGTTGGTAGTGATATGCTTTCTAATTTTCTAATTCCAAATAAGTTGATGCAGACAATAATCGATTTTAAAGTAATCAAGCCTGGATCTAAGGTTAAGCTAAATATCTTTGAATTATCTTTGTACCATTGGTCCTTCAAAGTTTTTAAAATTGGATGTGAATGTATACTAAGCTGTTCTTTTTTACTATTAATTTCAATATAGTTACTAATCTGCTCATTCTTTAAAACTTCCGATAAGTATAAAGATTTTTGTTTGTTAAAAGGTATAGATAATACATCATTGGAATTATTGAAATTAAAATCTCCTTCTCCTATTAAGACTGCTTTGGAAAAATCTAATAGGTTTCTAGCAACTTGCTTATCTTCCAACGCTACAGCTCCTTTCCCATAAAAAAAAGCACTCCAGAATAAAACCATCTCCAATAAAAGATAGTTTTTCTGGGTGCTTCCCATTGTTGTTTTTGTTTCCACAATTATACACTTAATTTTGAAGCCTATTCAAGTTCTTTTTGGGTATAGGTTCCTTCGACTATCTGTTTCAGATAGTATGATGCAGTATTTTCTTCAATTCCTAATTCGGCGGCTATGAGCTGGATTGGTACTTTTTTAGAATAAAGATCAAATGCGATAGCTCTTCGAATTATAGTAAGAGTTAAAGCTGGAGATCCTTCAGGGAGGTAATCACGAGATATTGCTCTTAAATGACTTTGCATGGACATTACTTGTATAGGTCCAGTTACGTTCTCTCCGTGATGTTTTGTCGTAAATACATACTCGCTGCCATTAAAAAAAGTGGAGTAAAAGTACTCATGGAAGTACGCCACTTCAGATCCCTGTAGGGTAATGGTTCTATTTTTCAATTGAATTTCAACTATATCTTTATTTGCGTTATCTTTAACTTTATCCTTGGTAAATCCAAACTCAGCCATCTTTAAGCCTTTAGTGGCCAATAAAAACAATACTTTTCTAAGCGGCGAATATTCATCATTAAGCAGAACTAGATCAAGCACTTTTAGAATTTCGTGAAATTGAATGTTCACAGTTGGCTTTTCTTTTACAACAAACCTCTTGATTTTGACTGCAGGATCAACACTTAAAGGTACTTTGTCAGTTTCCCAAAAATAGTTAAACATAGTCTTTAAAATGGCAAGTTCTTTATTTATTGTCGAGATACTTTTTTCTCTTATATCACGTTGATACTCTAAGTATTTGATTATGTCTGAAGAGGTAATTTGAAAAGGTTCCTTATTCTCCGGATATTTATCTTTAATAAAGGCAAAAAATTGGTTTATAACCTTTTCGTAGCTATTTACTGTTTCCTCACTATACCCTTTATTTTCGATATGCTTAATAAATCCGTAAGGCATTCATTCTCCCCTCCTAATATCAGACCTTTATATTTCCTATATTATACTAGATTATATGTTCGTATCTTCCTTAAAAACTAAAATACTGCCAATTTTAAGTGGTTTTTTGTTGTAATTTACTACCGCAAGTTTTAGACTCACCTTAACTACTCAGCGGTTTTGAAACCTAACTTTTTTAGAGTTCAGTTGTACCCTGTATTTTATTTATTTTTCAAACCAAGAACGCAGCTAAGGTTTAACAAAAACCCATTAGAAATACAATAATAATGACTAAAAAAAGCTCATCCCAGTAAATATTTACTGAATGAGCTTTAATAGCTTTAGGAGATATTGAACTTACCAATTAATGATTGTCCTGGCGATAGCTGCTAGCAGAGTTACTGCGGTTGCAGCTACCACCACTTTATCAATTGTTCTAACTGTTTTCTCTTTAAAATAATATGTTAACACTCTGCCCCACCCCTTATGAACAACTTTAGTAAGCCCATTATAAAACATATGTTCGGAAATTTCAATCTATTTCATATTTGCACTTAATAGTTTTTTGTCATCTACATCAGTATCGAGCTGCATATTCGAAAAAGATTCACGCTCTTGCTGTAATAACGTATTTACTTTCCTCTTTTCCTCTTGAAGTGTTTCTATTTCTTTTCTTGCTATATTGATCTTCTCTTTAATTTCTTGATCCATTTTTTCTTTTAGCTTTGTTTCTACATCCTTGTTAATTTGCTCAACATCAATAATATCAGGTTTCTTAAAAAGCCCTAAAAAAGAAGGTTTTTGAATACTTTTTTTCAATGAGGTTGATAGCAGCTGCGTTTGTTTTTCTTCTAAGTACTTCATATAAGCATCTGTCTTGATTTGGTCTATCTCAACTTCTTTTCTCTCTAGTTTTCTCTCAATATCAGAAATATCTTTTTCGTACTTAAGTATGTTCAGCATTTTACTCTGGAATCCTAGATTTCGCTCCATAGTTGATAAACGTTCTTCATAATTATTCTGCAGCTGATCGCTATACTCTTGAAGATCGGCACTTTCACGTTGAACCCTCTTTACATTCCCTCCCATGGAAACACCAGGTTGCATTCCTAGCTCAGCAAGTAGATCCACAGAAGTTTTAGAGGCCTTGTCCATTAATACAAATATTAAATGTAAACGAAATACACTTTTATAATTTAACCTGTAAAACTTCCCGAACTTTTCAGGTTGAATGTACTCGATTAGATCTGAACGAAAATGATTTCTAATTGTAGAGTCTGACCGTTCAATAATACGACCTGCCTCAACAGTGCTATATGTCATGTCTTTATGCATTGATTGAATACCCATTGTGAAAACGCTGTCCTCTAATCCATTCAAAACAGCCATTCTGTATATAGGATCATTTTCAAATTCTTTCATAAGCAGTTCTTTCATATCTAAGCTTTCCACACTATCACCTCCAGTACTGTAGATTTCTACAATCATTTATAAAAAATATTACACTTAATAAATCCATAAATCAACTCAAAACGTTGATATATTAGGCGTTAACAAGCTCCGAACGATTCGCAGCGCTTGCGATATTTGCCACAAACGAACATCAGCGCGAACGCTACCTTACGAAATTTAATAAATCAATAACGTAATTGAATCAAACGCATATGTATGAATCTATCGTTTTCGTAATTGAATTAAAAAGAGCGCTATTTAACGTTACAAGAACGTTAACGCTACATATCGTTTGTACTTAATAGCGCTTGAGTTATAAGGGTTCTTGTTTTGTTGTTTGCGTTTGATTGAGAATGAATGATGAAACATCGTCCGTGTCATATTGAGTGAAGATGAATTTTGTGAATTACTAGTTTTTTATCCAGGTTAAGAGCTTTTTTTGCGTCTTGGATCAAGCACAAGTCTTTTCTTTGAATTTCAAAGCGAACCTAACATAACTTAAGGGCATTCTTTGATTTTAACTTATAGTAATAACAGTATTAGTAAGCTAAAAATAATTTTATATGTACCGCAATTGAGGTTGCTAATTATGATACACATATAAAACGTTGATACACGAGGGATTGATGGTTTACGGTCCTTTTAGGTACATAAAAGGGGTACACAAAGTTTGGAGGAATAAATACAAAAAGACAAGCCTAGAAGGCTTGTCTTTTTAAAAATCAATATCATTCAAATCGGCAACTTTAGCTTTCTTTGGCTTATTCTCATTATCTTCAAATTCCAGATCATCTAAAGTCATCTTTTTCCGTCGGACTGTAGTGTTTCCAGAAGAAAAGAAGTCATCAAATTCATCTAACCCTAGTGCTGAAGAAGCTTGTTTCTTAGCTTCCTCTTGTTCTTTTTCTAACTGTTCCCACTGAGATAATTCTTCTCTTAACTGTTGAATTCTTACAGAGGGAGAAGGGTAAACGGCAAGGCCATATAAAGTAAGGTTTTCCAATTTGCTATTTTTAGATATTGATAAGTTTACTTTGGTATCAAGCAAGTCAGAAGTATATCTGAAAACATCATCTGCAATCTTAGGTGATATATTCTTCGAAGAAGGATATAGAACTGCTACAGCACCAGCCACTGCATTTTGAACTTTATAAGTAGCCAGTACTTCATTGTTATTAAATAGATTTCCTATAACAGATTCGATATTTTCATCGTTTCTCAGTTCCTTGTGCTTCGATATAGATAGCCAGCCTGGAGTTGATAAGGTAGTAAGTAGTTCCGTTTTATCAAATACGGACCGTCCATCTAAAAGAGGTAGAGATGAAATCTCTGCCAAAGCACTTGCGATCACCATATTGCTATAGGATTTAGCATCAATTTCAAGGCCTCCGTAAGTTTTGAGAGGGCTATTTGCGTAATAATCTTTCATTTTTTCATTATCAATAACTACAGCCGCGCCCATTTTGTTTTCATTCATAAGCTGCTGAATTACACTAATACCAGCAAGAGCGTTCCTTCTAAATGCAGAACCTCTTTCGTCAGATGAAGGCAGGGAGCAAATAACACCTAAAGGAATTTTCCCGCCTGGTAGGGCTCTGTTTTCTCTAACTTTTGACAAGTAAGCTAATGCTACTTTTAGCGCTCCATTACCAGTCCCGCCGCCTAAACTAACACATACCCAAACGAACTCTGAGTCCTGTACTGCATCGTCAAGTGCGACCTTTTTATATAAGTCTGCATTTTCTTTAGCGATTTCAAATCCAAGCTGTGCATTTTTATCTGTACCTTCAAGTTCAGGAAAGTCTTTACTGGAAGTTACAATCCTATGAGTTTCCGGTATTAAATTTTTATGTTCTTCCATATCTGATTTTGATGAATTGAGTAAGAAAGTTGGATAACCAAACCTTGATAATTCAGCAGCGATTCGGCCACCACCTTGTCCAAGACCAATAATTGCTTGTGAAGGATAACGATCCATTTCAGATTTTAGTTCATCAGATAGTAAATGTGGGGATAGCAGCGCTTTAATTGCACCTAACTTTTCATTTTCTCCAAAAGTCTTAATCATCATATGTGTTGCTCCTTCCTTAACTTTTCTTCATAAAGTAGTTGGGCTAATTGTTTGCCTCTTACTGTAACAAAATAGGGAGTCGCGGTTCCGTCTTCTTTTTTCTCAACGAACCCTTGAGCTTCAAGAGTCAAAAAAGCGGAATCATACTTCTTTCGTTTGCTATGAAAATTATCTAACCTAGTCTTAACAAGGCCTCTATGTATCTTGTTTTCTTTCACAACCTGCCTAAATACGTCAATAGTAAAGTCATCTAGCTTTTTTCTAAGGAATCGCAGTGTGTCATTATCGTATTCCAGTTCATCTAAGTCTCTGAAACTCTTAGCTTCAAGTTCACTCATTCCTTCACCACCTTATGAACCTAAAAAGACCTCTTTTGTGTACCTTTAAGGAACATTATAGAAAACAAGCCAAATAAATGCAATATATATACTTTATTATCTCAAATAAATGTACTTTCCTTCCACCCTTGTGTACCTTAATTATGGTACACAACACAAATCTAAGACAGCTTGATTCCTGAAAAAACGTACCCTCCAATGACGCTCGATGTGTACCGCAATTGTGCACCTTAATTATGAACCTTAAAATTTACATAATAAAGTCCCCCATATTTCATTTTCGTATCATTAAATTCATTTTAGTTCTGTTTAAAAAGGGAAGACAGATCATCTTCGATCACAATTCAAATTCATTCAACTTACATATTTACCGTTGTCTAGCAATCATTCAGGTTCATTCAAGCTCATGTACTAGCATTATCATTAAAATAAATTTTTTTAAGTAAAAACAGCAATTGTTTTATACGATTACTGGAATACGGAGTATTAAATGCCGGGGAGACATTGCTAGAAGGAAAATGATTGTAAGAGATTGTCTGTAGTGGGGAGGTCTCGAAAGGATTCCTAACCATCTTTTACATAGGGGTATTCACTTTTTCATTCAATCCATGATTTTATATTTAGTCCTCAAGATATAACATAATCAGTAAAGTTCCGCATACCAGTGGAAAGGTTGCGGTGGAAAGATTATCGTTCCACCAAAAGTTTTCCACCATGGTACACCAATAAAAGTTCTTTGAAGTCTTGGTATTTTAGTATATACGGGTTCCAAAGCAAGTGTGAGTTCTTACCGTGTTTTCACCCCGTTTAAGTTAAAGGATTGAGACTGAATTCTATTGATTTTACAACATCGATTTGTACCCTAAAATATAGCTATTTCTTAACAAAACTTATTAATTTCGAAAGTCACCATTCTTTGTATATCCCTGTATAATCATTCGCTAGATATCACGATATTTTATTGCCAGCTCTTATATAAAATGGTATACTCAGGTCGAAATTTCATATCTAAAGGGACCACCCTGGACTCACTAAGCTTAGGCTTGGTTTGTTCGGGGTCTTTTTTTATCTCATAGAAAGGAGGCTATAAGTGGTGAGTGAGAAGTCTATCTATACTTACAATAATGGTAGGGCATGGATAACTGAAAAGGATAAAGAATTATTAAAGCTAATATGGTTACATAAATCAGTAACTGTCTCACAAGTAAGGTTTTTTCTTTTAAAGGCATATGGTATGAAAAAGAGTGCTGTCTACAAGAAGCTTCAGAAATGGAACGAGCTTAAGATTACCAAAACACAAGTTTATAGCGGGAGGAAGAAGGTCCAATTAAGATGTGTACAGATGAATAAGAATGGAATTGATATTTTAGTAAATGAAGGGGTTATCCATAATTCAACTTATCCTTTGGTAGAGCTGCCAAATCCTAAAACGGCTGATCACTTCTTTTTAACAAGAGAAATAGTTATAAGAACGTATTTAGAATTTTATAAAAAGGGCGGTAGGTTTACTTCAATTCCTCCATTAGAAACTCCTTACTATGACACTAAAGTGAAGAAGGCTTATAAAGAACAAGGAAAAAATCTCTTAAAAATACCAACTCTAGTAGAACCAGATTGGATTTTGTACAGTGATTCATCAATACTGAATATTGAATCGGATACCGGGCATGAAAGAGCAAATACTATCATCGACAAAGTTAAAAGGTATGTAGAATATAATGCTCAGAATTTAGAACATAAAGACCATCATATATTGATTGCCCCTATAGATTCAGCAGATGATGACATCCTATGCTATGTGGAAGATCGGCCAAAAGAACGTAAAAAGCGTGTAAGCCAAATAAAAGAATATGTTATTAGGGCAAGCGCTCATATCATTCCTAACCTTCATTTCCATGTGGTCACTTCTAGCAGAGCAGGGAAAGTAGCTTATAACATACTAACAGGAAAGACTAAGGAACATTCCTATGTACTAAATGAAAGTATTGGAGCTTTAGAAACTAATAAACACCTCAATGTTTCAATGGTAAAAAGGCTACCTGAAGAGTTTTATACCGGAAACGTATTAAATTCATATTTTGCTGACGGCCATTTTGACATGAAAAGAGAAGGAGAGAAGGTAAAAACATTTTTAATCAAAGTAATGGATGAAGGCTGCGTAAAGTCCTTGGACCAACTTGCTTATTTAAACTGGCTTTTAGAAAAAGACCGTTATAAAAGTCATGTCGATGGAATCCTTGCTATCTATCAAACAGAAGAGGAGAGACTGCATGATAATCTGGGTGACCTTTGGGAGTTAAATCATGTCTATTTCAGTTCTTTAGAAAGGCTACAAAGAAATAGTATTGACGGATCAACATTTTATCAGCAAACCTCTAAATTTAAGAGGAAGAAGGTCTTGCTTTATGAGGGATAAACTGCTGTTAAAATTGCCGGGCATTGCCGTTTCAATACTGGGTATTCTCTCTTTGTATCTAACAATCCGGGCAACCATAAATTATTTCTTTTTAATGTCTGCTCAATTTAAAGGTGTGGTACCATCATTTATTTTATTTGGTGATTCTACAGAACCTGGCCGAATCGGTTTCTGGTTATCAGCAATCTGTCTTATAGTGGGATGGCTAATCAGTACAAAGTTTAAAGCATTTCAAACGAAAAGGTGGAGAATTGCTTGGTTTGGAAATATGGCTTTAGGAATGTTTTTTCACTTCCTTTGGTTGATTAGTGCACCAGTATATAACACCCTGATCCCGTATTTAGGAAATCGCATAAATCAAATGGATGTTCAAAGTATATGGTTAGAAATTGCGGTGGGTGACACTCAAACATTGCTTCTAACAGTTATGTTCGTTCCTACTACAATTACTTGCGTAAGTATGCTATGGCTATTTGGACAGTACTCACAATATTCAAAGGAACTTAATCAAGCATTTTGCGAATTTGAATACAAGAATGTTCATCTGCAAAAATTCTTTAAGATGAGCAAAAAGGAACTATGGCCAGATGTGGTATTGGGGCCAGACTCAGACACAAAAGAAATGGTTGTCCAACCAGGTAAGGACCGTACTCTCAACAATGTCATTATTGGTAGTATCGGTACAGGTAAAACCGCTGCTTTGGTTCTACCTATAATTAATCAGGATTTACATTGGATGAGCCGCTACATAAATGAATATCCTTCTCTGTATCAGAGGGAGGACTTCCATACGGAAGATGTTAAGGGTATGTACCTAAATGGTGTAAGCATAATAGAGCCTTCAAACGACCTTTGCCAAAAGGCATTTCAGTTAGTAAAAGCACATGGCATCCCAGAGGAGTCAGTATTTTACATCGACCCTACAAATCCGAATACTCCATCTATAAATCCTATGGAAGGACCTGTTGATAAAGTGGCTGAAGCTTTCGCTATGGTTATCGAGGGTCTAGCAGAAGGCGGTCAGGCAAACTTCTTTTTCCAACAGAGTGAAAGGAACCATTTAAAGCACTATATCTATTTACTAAAACTGCATGAGCCTGAACAAGAAGTTACTTTCGACATGTTGTTAAAAATGTACGATAATCCTAACCTTGTTCGTGTAATGCATGAGAAACTTAAAAAGACCTTCCCAGAAAATGTGGACCTGATGGAAGATCGTGATGAGCGGAATCATTGGGCTATCGTAAAACAGATAGATGAATGGTTTGACACAAACCTTCTTCCGAAAACAGAAAGAGCAGGTCAAGGAAACGTACCAAAACTTGTCCAAGAAGGGGAGTTTCGTGGGCAGCAAGAATATTACGATGCTAAAGCGGAGTATGTACAGGGTTTAAGAAACATTCTTAACGACATAGGGGCAAGCCCGTTAATACGAAGAGTATTATTTGGGAAATCTGACTTTTCATTTGACCGCCATCTAGAATCAGGCGGTGTTTTACTAGTGAACTCGGCCAAGGGAGAACTCGGCGGTCTATCCAACGTATTAGGTAAACTCGTATTGTTGAGTCTTCAGAATGCAGTTTTCAGAAGGAAACCTAATATATCAAACTTTCATCATATTTTAGTAGATGAATTTCCAGATTACATTTATCAACCATTCAAAGAGTTTCCAGCTCAGTCACGTAAATATAAAGTTATTGTTACCGTTGTAGCACAAACTGTTACCCAGCTAGCGGATAAGTATGGAGAAACCTATATGCATACTTTGCTAGGTACCTTACGACACAAAATGGTTTACGGGGATATTCCTGATTTTGATGCTCAACTTTTCTCAAAAATATTCGGGGAGGTTGAAAGATTTGAAGAAGGAGTAAATGAACAAGCAGTCAGCCCGCTGCAAGAAAAGCCTATGTTACGGGTTGGGAATTCCTATCAGAAGAAAAAGGAGGCTATCCTATCTCCAAGCGATATCATTTTCCAGAATCCATTCCAATGTGCAGTTAAAATTGTTGCTAATAATAAGCCGGTGCCGGTTATGCAAATTGATGCAAACTTTGTTCCAAAGGAAGAATTTAATGAGGCCGTGATCCAGGTAAATGAAGAAGCTGCTAAAACATGGCTAGAGTCTAGAAAGGGCATAGTTTTGTTAACCGAGAATCAAACTCTCGAAGAATTTGAAGTGTTAGATGAAGAAGAGGTTATTAAAGAATTAGAGAAATCGGACATTGAGCAGGCAGCACCACTTCTACTAAATCCCGGTAATGATCATCCTATTACACTACCAATTTTTAATAAAAAAGACTCGGACCCAGAGGCTGAAATACCAGCTGGAGTTTCAAGTGACAATTTAGTAGCTGTTCCGGAAGATTTAAAAAAGAATACTGACGCAATAGAGCCGATTGTTCCTTTAAGTCCCGCTAATTCAGAAGATATCAAAACAGAACCACCTTCTAATAGTGTTATTCTAAGTAGCCATGATGGTGAACCCACTGTCAATGTTTTGTCCAAAGAAATGCCACAGGGTTTACCAAAGGAGCGCATAAACATAACTCATGAGTCAGACAGTAATATATCAAATAAAGAGGTGCAGCGACCAGTACTGTCTCAATTAGGAGAAAAGCAGGAACAGCTTCAAAACGAATTACTAAAAGAGTTAAGTGAAATACCCGCAAAGTCAGAGGTTGCTGTAGCTTCTGAAACAGGCAAAGAAGCAAAGAACAATTCTAAAAAGGCTGAAATTCTATTCAGTGTATTCGAGGAATAAAGTAGTAATATAGTTAATTATAGTAAATTAATTATTGCCAAATCTATAACGCTTAGTATAAACTTTTGGTAAGGTAGCAAGAGCGAAAATTAAATTACTTTAAAATGGGAGTCCCCCAAGAACCAGAGTAGTACTACACTACTCTCGTTTTTGGGGGGCTTTTTTTGTTTGCTTACCTGCCTTTTTAAAATCAGGAGGGATACAAATGGAAGAACTCACAACAAAATCTTGGAAATCTGAAGAGCAGCTAGATGATCTTGCAAGATATAAAAGAAATAAAGAGATTGTTAAAGGGGTTGTTACCTCTGTAGGAGTAATTAAAGCAAGGGTCCTGGACGCTGACTCTCAAGAGTATGTAAATAAAGAGACTGAAATTGCTTATCTAATGCTTGAAAACGGGGTAACAGCTTATTGCCCGGCACATGAATTCTCATCACATGAGTTCCGCAGCCTAAATGGATTTGCAGGTACGATGCAGGAGTTCCTCATCGACCATCTGGATTTAGAACAAGAAATTTTACTTGTCAGCATAAAAAAGGCAGATGAAATTAAACGGGCAAAATTTTTAAGCCAGCTTGAGGTTTTAGAAGAAACTGATCAATTGCATGAATTTGTGTTTGATGGAACGATAACTGGTTTTGATAGAAGAACTAGAAGAATTTTCGTTCGTGTAAATGGTGTTGATTGCACTATGTACCCAGACGATTACAGCTGGGAGCGGGGAAGACGTATTGAAGAACAAATTCACCGCGGAGAAAATATCAAAGTAAAGATTATCAGATTTAACAAAGAGCGCAATACCATACGTGTCAGCCGTCGTCATACAATGGAAGATCCGTATGAAAAACTAGAATCGTTACAATCCAGAAATGCAATCGCTGGTAAAGTTTCAGGTGTAGATGCTGTTCACGGCATCTTCATTCAACTGGATGTTGGATTAGAAGTAAAAGGCGTTAAACCAAATTATCTGGAGGAGCCAGTGGTCGGAGATGTGGTAAGCTGCGCCATTCGAAGCATCGATAAAGAAAATCGGAGAGCCAAAGTTGTCATTACTGGATATCCAAGGGGTAAAAAGAAACGCAGGGACGTTGGAGCGTTCTTGTTTGAATAATGGAAGCTCTTAATCAAGACCAGCCTAACCCAGGAGTAACACAGGAGTATCCATTACTCACAACAAAGAAAGGTGAAGTGCCTTTATGGGATCACCCCTTCCTTAAAGGCACTAAGGTCTTGCCGAAGAAATACTACCCTTACACTAATTTAGAAAGTGTTGTAGAACATTTTACTAGGGGTAGGTTAGACGAGAAGGATTTCACACTCTTAAAGGTTCTTGGTGATGCCATTTGTGCAAACGAAAACCAATTACGAAGGTATCTATTGCCTATTATGAGTTCTTCTCAAACATCTTTAAGACTAGACCGCTTGCGCCGAAATGGGTTTGTTGAACGCTGGAAAATACGAATTCACGGAGAAGAGGATATAGTAAAACCACCCGCTCCCTTTACTTTGGGAATGGCCGGATTTAAGCTTTTAAAGCACTATTATAATTCTGATTTCTTTATGGACTCGAATCGTTGGGATTCCTTAGGTGTTGGCGGAATCAAACGATATGTATCCATGAATGAACTTCGCTGTTTAATGGCGGAAATGAACATCTTAAAAAAATGGAAGTGGAA
The DNA here is from genome assembly GCF_058791715.1 of Cytobacillus sp. EB106-05-05-XG126. Taxonomy (NCBI): domain Bacteria; kingdom Bacillati; phylum Bacillota; class Bacilli; order Caryophanales; family Bacillaceae; genus Cytobacillus; species Cytobacillus sp. EB106-05-05-XG126. The sequence goes on from NZ_JBYTDU010000021.1 coordinate 16,367, forward strand.
TCCGGTCATTGCCACTAACCATCAAAATAACCGACCATTAGGAGCGGCAATCATAGAGTTTCCCCAGGGTCAAATGAATTTCCTTATTGATCGAGTTCAAGGGACTCAAAACTATATTGGGTATTTCAAGGAAAGACTATTCAATTGGAAAAACATTTATGAACACTATGGAAGAATTCCAGTAAGTGAGTTTCCTGATAATACTTCCTATATCATAATATTTGCTTCCACCCTAAGCATTGCGAATCATATACATCAAGAACTAATGCTGGATACCTTCCCATTTAATATATGGGTATGTGTCGAAGAGGATGTTCTTGAAAGTGGATTTAATACTTCTTTTTACATTCCGAACAAGCAAGACCTAAAACGAATTAGACTTGATTTTTAAGGAGGTGGAGAAAATTAACGAGGAGCTTTTAGAAGAAACTCACACTCTTGTTACGGGCTTATTTCATCACTGTCTTGATACGTACATGCACTCATTTAGGGTAGGGGATGAATTATATGCTTTCTCCAACTTCTTAGGATTTAGTAATGCTCAAGACATTTTTGTGGTGGGGCTTCTCCATGACATTGGTAAACTTAAAATTCCATACTCCTTGCTGAATAAAACTACACCTTTGACTGAAAGTGAATTTGCAGAGATCAAGAACCATGCCGACTACGGGAAAAAAATACTTAATAAGCTTGTTGTCTTTCCTCCAGAGTATGCAATGTGTATTAAATATCATCATGAAAACTTTGATGGCAGCGGATATTTTGGAGTTGCAGGCAAAGAAATTCCACTCCTTTCTCGGATGATAAGAGTTATTGACAGTTACGATACCATGCTGAATGGCCGAATTTATCAGCATACTAAATGTCACGATGTAGTAGTTGACGAATTGTTATCTAATAAGGGAATACTATACGATCCAGATATAGTTGATCGATTTATACAATTTCTTTCTAAGAGATTTACTCTGCAAGCTGCCCGAATATAATGGTTGAATTTAGCAAATCGGAGTGATACAATGGGACTACAACAACGCAGTTGCTTTATAGCCTTGAAGCAACAGCCTTTCTTAAAGTTTTTTAGTGTGGGCCTTCTAAGTGATTAGGAGGCCTGAAAAAAACTATAATAAAACGGGAAAAACCCGAAACCTAATTTCCAATCAATACTACATGGTATTGTTGGTGATTACGTTTCGGGTTTTTTGTTTTTTCCAGGAGTGATTTTTAAATGCCTAGAAAAGTGCTTATTGCTGTAGGGGATAAATCCTATACAGACATATTGATTAATACTTTTCAGCAGCATACAGAGGATTTCACCTTATCCTCCCAAGAAGTGCTGCATAGACGTTTCCTTCAAGAAATTGTTGAAATTGAAACCCCAGAAATATTAATCATACACGATTATTACCTTGAAAGTGATTATAACCGACAGGAATTGAAAGACAAAGAGCTCATATCATTCCTTAAAGATATGCGGATACAGTTTGAAGACTCTTTACGTATCGTTTATTTATGTGAAAGGCCAAAAGGGGATCCAATCCTTTCTACAATAGCCAGTTTAGGGATTATGGATATTTTCAATACAAATTCATTTGATTTGAGTGTGTTTGTTGAACAGCTAAAAGCCAAACCACAATTCTCAAAAGTTGCTAAGTTTCTTTCATCAGATATCTTTTCAGATACCTCTAAACTCAATGAAGTTGACCACCGCTCCAGTGAGGAAGAAATAAACGGAAATAAAAGTGAAGTTGATGAAAATCCCACCCCTGAAAAACAAAAGCAAGTCGTCCAAAAGGTAATAGAAAAGAAAGTTGTTCAAAAAGTTGTTAACAAAACCACTATCAAGAGGGACTACACTTTTCATGTACATAACCATACTGAAAAGATTGTAGGCATACCCGTAAAAAAGAAATTAGTGATGATTGGTAGTCCGATTGAACGTAGTGGCAGCACATTCATTTCACATCTTTTGGCAAGGAGCTTAGCAAAAATGGGAGTTTCCACTACCTATGTAGAATCTCCATTCTCCAAATCGTATACATATGATCGATTTTTCGGGCATTTATATTCGGATGAGTACAAAAGTAAATTCTATCAATTCAGCAAGTACATAGATCCAAAGATTAAAAGCATATATGACTGGAGCAAATCAGAAGTAGATATTATTTGCAAACACCCTATTAAGGAGCCGCTTTATCAGGAGGAGGACGTTACATTTGATGCACTTATCAAAGTACTGTTCTCTTCTAACTCGACAGTAACCATAATGGATGTTGGTACTGACTGGCAATACGAACTCTATCAAGATGTATTTGACATTGCTGATCACGCTTACTTCATTCTTGAACCAGATATTCCTTTTATCCAGCATTTTGAGGAATCTAGTGAAAAATCAATTGAATTTCTTCAAAAGCAGCTGCAATCTGATAAATCTTCATTGATAGGAAATCGATTTGATAAAGCTCTAATGAAAAACGAACTGCTTAAGGATCTTTACTTGGAAAAAATGATAACCCATTTACCTTCTTTTCCAGTAACAGATGTGTTTCAAGCACAGTTCCAGGGATTATTCTTAAATGATACAAAAGATTACGAAAAACAATTGGATTCAAGCTTGCGGCCGCTATTGGAGGATATCCTTCCTGGTGATTTTCTTAAGAAACAAAAGAAAGCTTCTGGAGTATTTAAGGGGCTCTTTAATAAGAAGATTAGTGTTGAAAAAGCGGAATCCAAAGGAGAGGAGACAACTGTATGAAGCCGGGAGTCAAAATAGCTTTAGGAATATTCACTTCTGTGGCTACTGCAGGATTTATCTTTGTATACGATTTTTATATAAAAGATCGTATTGATTCAGCAGAAGTAGTCGTTGTGAAGGCTGGGGAAGAAATTCTTAAGTCTGAAAATATAACCAAAAATAAGTTAGCTATAGAAAGAAGGCCAAAAGAGGCATTAATTGACGATGTGGTACTTGCACAAGATATGGACCAAATAGTGGGGCAGGACTCATCCGTCAATATCGTAGGAAACTCAATGATATCAACTAAAATGATTGATTATGAACAATTGATTCCCGATGAAACCGAAGGAGAAGCTATTCGCCCTATTACAAAGGAAATGATTTATGCTCAACCAGGTTCATTGCGAAGGAAAGACACTATTGATATATATCTTATCAATCAGGATGGAACTACGAATCTTATTACCAACGGTGCTCCCGAAGTTACCTCTGAAACAAAGGAAGAAACAGATTCAAAAGAGGCAGAGTCTAAAGAAAAAGTTGAAAACAATATTTCAGTCAACACTAAGCCATACCTTAAGGATGTAAAAGTGGTGTACGTAAAGGATTCCGGCAATAAAGAAGTCGTATCGGCTGCTGAAGGAAACAAAGGCGATAAACGCTTAGATGCTACCTCTACCATCAGTGATCTGGAAGTGATATTAAATGAAGAGGACTTTACTAAATTAATGGGTGAGGTACTTGGTAAGGGAGCCCGCTTATATATTACTTACCATTAAAGGAGAGTATTATCCCATGAATCTATTAGTGATATCAAAAAATTCTATCTATAAAGAACGGTTTGAAAAAAATGAGGAAATCACGACAGTACTCATTATGGACGAAGCAACAAAAACAAATGTTGAAATCAGTGCCATTTTATTAGATGGTGAGAGTTTTGATTTAGACAGCTTACAACAAGTTAGAGATTTTTTCCCGGAGAGTTTAGTCTTTTATAAACCACTTGGAGTAAACAGCGATATTATCATGCGAAATATTACCCGCTTATGTGCTGCCTATAAGGTCAAGGTCTTAAGCGAATATTCAACAGTGGATCAAGTTGTAGATGAAATTATTAATCAGATTACAAACAAGGATGATTACCTTTCAAAAAGACTTGTCAGTTTTTTCGGTACCCATAGCGGGGCGGGGGTTTCAACTACTACCCTAAATCTTGCCCGGTCTCTTACGAATAAGATAGAAGAGAAAGTCCTGGTCCTAAGTTTAAACAGCTGGGATCCATCTGATTATTTTTATCACTATAACGGACATTATTTAAATGACTTAAAAGTTGACCTGAAGACCCAAAACTTAACACCAGCAAGGCTCTCAGAAGCGGTTTCACATCAAAATGGGTTTTATCACCTTGCAGGAAACCGGGATATTAAGATGCAACGGTTTTACCAACCAAATGAAATTGAACATCTTATTAAAGTCGCTCAGCAACTATTTGATGTGATTTTAATCGATGCCGGTACTCATTTTGATACCGCTCCAACGGTTCAATCCTATATATCTAGCAATTTACGCTTTTTGGTCACAAATCAAGAAGAAAAAGGTTATAGAGGTTACTTTCCTTACGTTTTCCAACAACTTATTGAGCCTACAGGTGGTGCGTCAGACGACTTTATGTTGATTATTAATCGTTTCCAACCGGCCAACACGCTAATTAATGAAAAGGCATTAGAAGAAGAGCTCGGAATGACAAAGGTAGCCACACTGCCTGATATGGGTGACCTAGGAGCGATGGCCGCATATCAAAAGAGGCTCCTATATGATGTATCGGATTCTTACTATACAAAAAACTTAGACCTGCTATCAAATTTAATTATTTCTGAATGTAGGCTAACCGAAAAAGAGCAGCTTATAGAAGAACGGAATGAGAAAAAGAGATTCTTTTCTTTCTTGAAATAGGAGGTGGTTACCGTTGAAGCAAATAGAAATGGAATTGGGAGTCGAAAAAGAATTTAGCTCTTCTGATTGGTTGGCAGAGACCGTTCAAAAAAAAGGGTTAAAAGTGAATTACATTACAACCTTTGCGAGAAAGAGGTCCTTTAAGGATATCTGCCAAAAGGTCCGGGAGCAACTTAATGACATTATTGTAGATGGATCCATTTCAGAATCTAACAGAGAAAAAGGAAAAGACCTCGATGAAGTACACTACAATGAAAATATTTGGTTGGAACGGCAGCATAAAGCGGTAATTGGTGATGCACAAGCCATGTCTTACTTTATTACGAAGATCAATGAAGTTTTACAGAAGGAGAATATCACCACTAATGAGTATCCTGGTTTTTATGATTCACTTGCTGAAGCTATCTTTCATGAGGTATGGGGAGTCAGTATCCTTCATAAATGGGACAAGCTTCCGAACAGTGAAGCGGCCGTCATACGTGGAAAAGAACTTTGGCTCGATATTGATGGTCAATTCAAAAAACAAATAGAGGAATTTGAAAATGTAGAGGCTGTTGAACGTATAAAAAGGGCTTTTACTATGAGGGTCAAAGATGCGGTTATTAATGAACAAACACCGGAGCTTGAAATAGAAAGAGAAGACGGAAGCCGCATCACCATGATCCAAAAACCAAGAGGGAAAGAAAATTACATCATGTTCCGCCGTTTTGTTGTAAAAAATATGAGCCTTGAGGAACAAGCTAATTTAGGAACTATTCTTGAAGATGATATTCCCTTGTTTCGTGCTTTATCCAGGGTAATGGCAAACACCATCTTTGCTGGCCGTGTCCGTTCCGCTAAATCGACTTTTATGAAATCTATGTTGAGAGAACGGGATTCCAGCTATGTTGCTGCTGTTATGGAGAAGCACTTTGAGTTGGATTTATCCAAGCAATTTAAAGACCGGCTTATCTTTGAAATTCAAGCCAAAGAAGGAGATCTCCACCATGCTGTCCCAAGACTGCTAAGAATGGAGCACGACTATATCATTGTTGGAGAAATAAGAAGTCTTGAAACTGAAGGCTATCTCCAGGCTTGTGAACGTGGGGAAAGGGGAGCATTTTCGACCTATCACCTTACATCTGTAGAAAATGTGGCACCGCAGATTACCCGACATATTTTAGACGAGTTTCCGAATCGGAACTTTGCAAATGAATTGGAACGTGTAGCGCGTAATATTGACATTATTGTAACCATGAGCGCGGATCGTGATAGAAGAAGAAAGCGGGTTATTGGAGTCACCGAAATCATTTGGGATGAAGATAAAAGGGCTCACCGGACACAAGATTTAGTTCGATATAGTCCTGTAACAGATAAATATTACTACTCTTCTAATATCACAAAAGATTTATTGACTCTTATGGCAGCTGAAAGTCTAGAAGATACAAAAATTCTCATTAAGCATTTAAAAAATAAAGAAAGAAAATCACCAATGAAGGATTACTTAAAAATAAAGGACCAAATTATCGATACCCTTTTGGGAGAGAATCTAGATGGATAGCATCTTACACTGGGTATGGCAAATTGGCGTAAATTACCTTCTATATGCAATTCTTCTCAGCCTGTCATTATGGACTGCTAAAACAATTATGCTGTCATCAATAAAAACGAAGGTAAATGAGTGGAATTACAAATATAGGATCCGTAAGGTCAAAACGAAAGCTGTTTTGTCTAGAACTCACGAATACAAAAATCCCCTTTTAAAGCATCTTAACCTATTAATAAAAACGACTAGTGAAGAAAGGAATGAAAACAGTGTAGAAATTTTCCTTATTCTTTCAACACTGTTAGGGATTTTATCAGGAGTTTTTATCCTATTCGTTTTTGGAGATATTTTTGTATCAGTGATGTTTGGCTTTCTATTACTTTTAATCCCTTATTTATTCTTAAGGTTAAAACTTAATAAAATACGGTATCTCATGAGTTTGGAATTTCTGAACATTGTACAAAAACTTACTCAAAATTACAATGCAATGCATAACGATATGTATCATGCTTTATCTGAAACTCAAAAAGATATTAGGAGTCCAGAATTAAGGAAAGTAATCGTTAAGTTAATTTCTGATCTCCAGGTCTCAAGAAATGAGTATGAATTGCGTGAAAGTGTTCAGGTATTTACTTATACAGCAGGGACAAACTGGTCCAAACGCTTAGGAAGTATTATTTTAAAGGCTTACCTATATAACGAAAAGGTTCTTAATGCCTTGATGGTATTAACAAAGCAGATGGAAGAAACAGAAGAAATGTTAGAAGAAGAAAAATCTCAAACAATGGATTCTGTTTACAACGGATATTTAACCATTCCGGTTTTTATTGGTTCGCTTATCCTTGGGTACTACTCTTCTGGTGCCCAGGATTGGTGGAAACTGCAGTTTGGTAGCCAATGGACAATCCTATTATTTTCAGTTTGTTTATTAGGACTTGTTTTCTCCATTATTATTTCGGCATTCCTGAAAAGGCCGAAAAATGACTTATAAGAAGAGGAGTGTTCCCCCCTGGCCGAGACAATGTTCTTTAAATATCTTCCGTATGTAATGTATACACTCTCTTTTCTTTTATCATGTTTAGCCGGTGTATTGGTTTATACAGGACTAAGTTCACAAGCAGAAAGAGTACAAACCCGAATCCGTTTCAGAAATAGCTTAATAAAAAACAAAGAGAAGCTCGTTTATAGTTCAAAAGAAACCAAAGCAGAGGAATGGCTTAAACTTGCTCAGTATCCTTTAGGTATTAATGGTTTGAAATACTATCTTGTCACTTTTGGATTCATCCTTTTCTTAACGATGTACTACGTAATTCTTCCGATTCTCATTAATGGGGGAGCACAAAAATTAACAATGGTAGCAGCTGTTATTATCTTATTACTTGCTCTTCTGGCTGCACCAAGCAACCCGTATTCTTTGTTTGTTTATTTGATGAAGAGAGTGATCGAATACCACCAAGCCAAAAAGCACGCGGAAGTTTTTATGTTATATGACTTACTGATTAATGAGATTGAAATGATGAACATCAGTAGGATCAATACCTATAATATATTACGAAATATTAAACCCTACTTCGTTGTTTTGGACAAGCCACTCACAAAACTTCTAACTTCCTGGAGTAACGATGAAGGACCAAAAGCAGCTTTAGAGCAGTTTGAAAAAGAGCTTAATTCAAAAGAATCCCAGGCGTTAATAGGTGTCATAAAAAGTTTAGATGACTTAGACAGAAAAACCGCTTTGGGACATTTACGCGGAATGCATAATATGTTTGTTCGTTCGCAAATTGAAAATTATAGAAGGAAGAGAAAAATCACTACTGATCTATTAGGAATTCCTATTAAGATAACTCATTTTTTGATAATCCTGAACTTCCTTGTGGTCATCGTAACAATGGTATCAGTTATATTGAAATCTTCCAGAATGTAATAATTCTACATTCCTTTAAGGAGGTGATGTCGATAAATACTTCACTAAGCACATTTATGAAAATTGCCATCACTGCAGTTGTAATTAGTGCCTTTATTTTTGGAGCCATGTTTACAGATATGGGCAGCATTTCAGATTCCATTGCTGATTACATAACAAATAGTGGATAGGGTGAAAACGTGTGAATAAATCATTAGCCACTTTTATGTTAATGGCATCTATCGTAATAATTATCACTGGACTTCTCTTTGGAGTAGCCTATGATTCTTTAAAGCAAAAAAATAATCATCATGAAGAAATGCTAAATACTGAGCATCAAATAAAATTTAAATAAATTATTTACTATTGGAGGAATTTAACCATGAATCAAACATTATCTACATTCTTAAAAATTGCAGTAACAGTAGTATCGATTAGTGCATTCCTATTTTTTATTGGGTACAACATGATCAGCTCAGAATCTACCGAATATCAAACCGAGATTACTGGTATTAGTAACAACCTGCCATCTGATGGTAAATAATTTCTAATGAGGGGGAGGCATCATGGCTTCCCCCTTACTAAGGAGGATTCTTAAATGTCAAAGACATTAGGAGAATGGATGACCCTTTTTATTGTCATTAATATTATGTTTGCTCCAATACTGGCTTACCTGGATAGCCTGCATAGAGAGGCAGTAGAAGTAGTTCTCACTGAAGGTGCAAAGAAAGCCTCGATAGAAGGCCGCTTCACTCCCGCTATTATTGACGAAATGAAAGATACTTTAGTAGATAGGTATAACTTTGATGAATCAAAAATAAAGGTAACAGCCACACAATCTTTAACACCCCGTAACCAATATATAGAAGCAAGTATCGAAGCCCCAAGAAGTTTTATTTTTATCCTAGATATTTTTAATCAAGGTCCAAGTACTTTTAAAAAGGAAACGAAAATTTTAAGTGAATATATTAATTAGGAGTTATTTGTATGGCCACTACACTTAGAACCATTCTATTTATTCTCTTATTCGCATTTATAACTCAAATCCAATTTAATCTCGATGCTGACAAAACAGCTACAAGGCAACTTAAAAACGCCCTAGAGTTAGCTGTTCATGATGCTGCCCTAGCTGTCAATCCTGAGCAGCTTGGAAATGGGAGAATTGTTTTTGACCAGGATAAGGCCATAGACAATCTTAAATCCAGCTTGGAAAAAAATTTAGATATTAAAAGTGGTTCCGGATTTGTTTATACACCAAATAAAAGTTCTTTTTATAAGAATGATATATTTCTTTTGCATCTTGAATTTATAGATGATAGTTATCCAAGGACCTATCCTTTTACTTACGTTAATGACCAATTTAAGATTATGGACACTGTTGATGGTCCTAGTGTCATAGCAGTTATTAGTACTGAAAGCCCCCGCTGGTTTGTCGGAGATTCGAGCTTTATAAGGCAGGCAGCGGTTTATGAATATAAAAAATAAATTATGACCCTTATTTAATTGACCCATAATACCCATATGTATTATGATTAAATTAATATATGGCTAACGGGAAAAACCCGAATGAATGATTGATCTTATTCAATCGTTTGTTCGGGTTTTTTTGTATTCATATCAAATCAATGTTTGAAAAGTCTTCCAAAATTTAATATAATAGTCTCAAATGTTAGCTTTTACTATTTTATTGCATCTCCTACTTTGGAGTTAGCGGATTCACAAAAAGAGCGGTTCTTTGGGACTTAAGAGTTACAGGGATAATAGTATTTATTTGCTATTGCCTAAAAACCTCTACCAAAGAGCCGTTTTTGTTTTGTGAAAAAAATATATAGGGGGAAGAACATGTTGAGACAAAAGAATGCAACCAAAAATGAGGAAAAATCCAGAGGAAGAAGGGGAAGACGAATGAAAAAATTTATGAAGACAACGTTAGCAACACTATTAGCTGCAAATATAGGAGGGATCTTTCAAAGTAATTCCGTAGAAGCAAGTTCAAAGGCCAGCTGCAGTATGACAATTCAATCGGATATTCATACAGAAAACAACTGGGCAAATGCAACAGGTCCCTGCAATGGGTTGGTTAACGGCTTTTATTCTGCAAGCGCTAATAACTTTCATGTTGTTGGCCACGTTACTACTGAAGTAACAAAAAGCGGTCAAAAGTTCACAATATCTATCTTCGAGGAGCCTTTTCAAGCGGAACTAACTGTAACAACTATCTTGAAGGCGAAACCGAAACCAGAGCCTAAGCCCGAGCCAAAACCAGAACCTAAACCAGAACCGAAGCCTCAGCCTCAGCCTGAGCCAAAACCACAACCAAAGCCAGAACCGAAACCTCAGCCTAAACCTGAGCCTAAGCCACAGCCTAAGCCAGAGTCAAAACCGACAACGAAGCCGGTGTCTAAACCTACAGAAACTCAAAGTCAAACAAATAAGACATCAACTTCATCTAATAGTAGCGGTGGAAGCAGTAAAAACACTTCAACAAATACCACAACAACATCAAAGGCAAAAGGCAATGAGGAAAATTCTAAATCAGTCACTGAAAAACAAGTAAAAGAGGTGGCGAGTGCATCAACTAAACCTTCTGGAGATAAAGAAAGCTCCAATGATGAAGCAGCAAAAGAAAAAGACGATAGCAAATCTGAAGATGAAAAGTCATCTGAAGATACTCTAAATCAAGATGAGGATAACGGTGGTGATGGAGAAGAAAAATCAATTCAAACAGAAGAAAAAATTAATAGTCAATCTGCTTTAAAAGATGTTTCCAGTGATAGCAACCAAAATTCTAGTAACAATAAAATTTGGGTTGGCTTTTCCTTATTAATCTTAATGGCGATTGGAGGAGTTATTTGGTTTTTCAAATTTAGAAAGGTGAGATAGATTTGAATCGTATCAAATTCAAATTAATAGCATTTCTATTCTTTTTTCTTGTAGGGGGAAGTATTTTCTTTTTCCCCTCTGCAAGTTCCGCTGAATATTCTCCTTTTGATGTTCCAAGTACAGTAAGAAGTGGTTGGAATAAAACACCTGGTGGCAAACATTACAAAGAGAATACCGGGAGAATGCTCATTTACGATGTATATTACAACAAATATATATCTGGCGGACAACGTATTGTTAACAAGAATTTTAACGGCACGGGAACACAACCTTATTTAGAATTCAGAGGCTGGTCAGTAATATTTGGACATAAACGGCACTTAAGTTCTAATAATGAAACCTACATCGCAGCTCAAAAAGTTGCTGGTAGTGGAGCCGGGGCAATAAAAATATTTAGAGCACAGCAACGAGGATTATACGCTACCGAAGATCTTGAGTACAATAACCAAGGATCTGGTATCTATAACGAATGTTCCGCTTCAACAACGAATACTCCAAACTATGATTGTAATATGCGTTATGAAAGTGTAGGATTTGATGCTTATTTACCTCTTAATGAATTATTCCCTGACGACAGTAAAGATGCTGTTTGGTCCCTCTATCTAATAAAAAAGGTAGACTCTCATATTGTCTATACACCTCTAATAGTTCCTTTTGATTTTTCAAATAGAGATTTTAAATATGGGAGCATTTCTTTATCTAGCGGACAAAACACCAATAAATTGACGATGAATACCGATGAAGTTTTAAGGCGTTCCAAACCACGTGAAGCAGCTGCAAGTGTACGGGATGAGTTAGGGTCTGATCGTTACTTTACAAACAATACGACTTATACTCGTGTTGATTCGGAGGAATCTCAAACAGCTGTATGGTATGGAGTAAGGAGCCCTAAAGATAGCAATAAAACCAAATGGGCTGCCACTTCTTATTGGCGCTTTTCAGGAGATCAGGCCAGAATATCATATATTACCGAAAACGATCCACCTGAACATATTGCCGATAGTATCACTAATCATCGTTATCGAGATGGCAGTAATCATTGGGTTCAACCTAATGATACGGTGACTGTAATGCTCCGCCAATACGATAAAGAATCAGGAAATAAAAATCAGTTCTTAAGAATGCTTGGAAGTGGGGTTGAGGTTCGAGCACGACATGATTTCTTTGATGCCACTAACCATAACTACCATTGGATCAAAAGTAATCATTTAGTAATTGAAGCAGTAAAAAGGACTGAAAATACCAAGTATGGAAAAGTCGAATGGAGTGTCACTCCTAAAACACATGGCCATACATATGACGTCCAGTACCATTACACTGATAATGTGGGAAATGCTGTAGGATATGATACTGGCTCAGGAAATACAGGTCTTAAATTAAGTGTTGATGGCGTCGCTCCGACTAATATAACAAACAGTCTTACAGGGGCAAGATATATTAACGGAAATGATTACTGGGTAAGAGAAAATGAATCAGTAACCATTACATTAAGACAGAGGGACCCTCATTCCGGAAACAAATACCAATATCTTAGATTATTAGGAAGTGGGGTTGAGGTTAGATCTCGCCATGATTTCGCCGCTGCTTCAGATTATAACAACCATTGGATTAAAAGTAACCACCTTGTTATCGATGAAGCTAATAGGACCGAAAATACTGATTATGGTACTGTGAAATGGAATGTTACCCCAAAAACACATGGACATAATTACGATATCCAATATCACTATTTTGATAATGTAAACAATGGTAGAGGATACGATAGCGGTGAAGGAGACACAGGTATGAATTTACGTGTTGATAGCGTTTCTCCTTCTCATATATCGCATAGCTTAACCGGTGCCAAATACGTTAACAATAATGTTTATTGGGTAAACTCTGATGATAAAGTCACAGTACAATTGAGGCAACATGACGGTGATTCTGGAAATAAGCGACAATATTTACGTTTGGCAGGCAACAATATCGATGTGCGTTCCAGCCACTATTTTAGTGAAAGTACTAATCACCAGGACTCGTTCTTTAAAAGTTCACACGCAGTTATTGAAGCGGCTAACAGACAAGAACAAACAGCTTATGGAAAAGTGAATTGGACAGTGGTACCCAAAACACACGGCCACCTTTATGATATCCAATATTATTATCAAGATAACGTCGACAATATTAGCAATGTTGTAATTGATGAAGCGGCTAAAGGTTATCAATCTACAAATATGAAACTTGGCGTTGATGATGCAGGACCAGTTATTCAATACCGAAATAATGAAGATACATCTGATTTTTCTAGTAGAGATTGGAGCAAGGAGAGCATTAAGGTTCGACTCAAATTTATCGATGCTCATTCTGGTTATAAAAGATCCCGATATGTCTGGACACAATCCTCTAGTACTCCAACTGAATCGCAATGGTCTTCCTGGTCAACCAACTCAAATTATGTAGTAACGAAATCAGGAAAAGGGCAATGGTACCTTCATGTACAATCTGAAGATAATGTTGGTAACGTGTCCACTACGTATAAAGGAGCTTATAAGTTCAATAACCCTCCAGTAGCTGGGTTTAATACAGATAAAACAACCTATTTTCGTGATGGAACCATTAAGGTTACTTCGACTGCCACTGACCCGGATGGAGACCCACTGACTTACCATTATGTGCTTGTAAAAGCAGATGGCACTAAGGTAACCAGTACTTCCGTTAATCCTTCTTTTACTGGATTGGATAAGCCTGGTACCTTTACGATTACTCAAACCGTAAAGGATCCTGAAGGGGCAACAGATAGCATTACAAAATCGGTAGAAGTCGTGAATAGACCGCCTACTGCAGGATTCAATACCGATAAAGCAAAATATTTTAACAATGAATCAATTAAAATTACATCTACTGCTTCTGATATTGATGGTGATAAATTAACATACATTTATGAGTTAACGAAGCCTGATGGCAGTAAAGTTACTTCTTCCGCTGCTAATCCTACGTTTAATGGTTTGCAATTAATTGGTGTTTATACCATAGTACAGACTGTTAAAGATACCTATAACGCTACAGACACCATCACTAAAACAATCGAAGTGGTTAACAGACCTTCAACAATTACGTTGACGTATGACCCAACTGATCCTTATGAAGGAGATACAATTAATGTTTGCGTAAGGGTTCATGATGCAGATGGTCATAAGATGGATGTTAAAATCTTTGTTACAGAAGAGGGGACATTTGAAAAGACAGTACTTACTAAAACAAAAGTAGTCTCCGATACCAAACATTGCTACAGCTTTGTTTCCAAACATAAGAAATATACATTCCGGGCAACCTCCGATGACGGATATGATGAGACTGAGGTTTCAACCTGGGTGAATGTAAAACCTCTAATTCTAAAAGGTTACGTCAAACACACCCCAGATTGGCAAAATAAACACCAGTCATTAGGTCACAAAGATAATCAGTTTTATAGCGGAGAAAAATTCTTGTTAGAAGCTGATGTTTCACCATATCCAGTCGAATATGTTAAAAGTACTTTAAAGGCATTACAGGCCAATTCTGTTTCAATTAACAAAACGGTCAGCCTTAAGAAGGGAACTTCAATTCTATACAAAGGAGAGTTGTATGACCCTGCTTTTATAGAATACCCAACAAATATAAAGCCAGGGCCGGCTATCTTTGAATTTGAAGTAAAATATACCAACGGTGTTATTAAAAAAGATAGTGTACCAATTGATATTCTTGCAGATTCTTATAAAGCATTTCAGCTTCATAGAAAGTATTAATCACTTTAGAAAAACTCCATCGCTACTTTTGTAGCTTTGGAGTTTTTTATTTTATACATAATTCCTATTTTCAAGTTTAGGCATTGGTTTAATAATTAGCGGTGGAAGAATTTCATCGTCCTTAACAATTGTAATGTTCTCGGAATCATTTATATTTTTAGAGTAATTTGCTCCCGTTGAGCAGCCGCCCATTAACAATCCGATAGTAACAGAGGAAATTACAAGCAATTTTTTACCCATGATGTCACTCCTTATTTGGTTAGGTTAGATATATTAAGAAATTCTCTAGAAAACGAAAAATATTTTGCAGCATTCTTATATTTTCCATTAGCATAATAGTGATCCCCCAGGAACAGGCAGTAATTAGATAAGGAAAAATACTTCTTATCTTTCTCTAAAGCTGGAACTACTTGAGAGAACATTATTTTCTGTAATTCTTCATATTTATCAAGTAATAATAGATTATAAAATTTAAATTCTAAATAAAACTGGGTTTTTAAGTCAGGGTATTTAACTAATAGTTCAAAGCCTTTTTGTACTAGCTGAAATGCCTCTTTTTTATTATCTTTTTTATGGAGTTCCCTAACTAATGAAAGGATAGTCTGAACATGAACATATGGGGTCAATTGATCTACCTTATTTAAAATAACGTAAAAAAGTTCAATTGCTTTATCTATCTCTCCAATTACACCATACAAATAGCCTAAATTATGCTGGATCGTTAAGAAAATATCTTTGTAATGTATCTGGGCAGCTAAGTCTAAAGCTGTTTTATACTGAGAAATTGCTTCTTCAATATTATTATTCCTTCGATGGGTAATTCCTAATAAAACATGACAGTCAACACATCTCTTTAGAAGGTATAGCTCCTGGTAAATCTCTAGTGCTGATTGACAATATTTTAAACAAATAGCGGTTTTTTTCAATCTTGCTGCAGCAAGTGAATAGGCATAATATAGGTCAGCTAGTTCTAAATTATTTAACGTAAACATCGATACTAGGCTCACTGATTTATCAAAAAAATAAAACGACTTCTCTGCCTTTTGGGTGTGGTAGTAATAATAACCTAAAGCTTTATAAAAGAAATATCTTAACTCAGATGAAAGCTGGGCTTCCTTGGAAAAAATAGATTGAATCCGTTGGGGGAGTTCTTTGAAATGCTTCATTTCCACAAAATAGAAGATAGAAATAACTTCGAATCTTAATTTTAACGCTTCAGAAAAGTCTTTATGTAAAAGTTCTTTATAGACTTTTTCAGCATTTTGAATGTCCTTATTTAACAAAAAATTATATAACTCTTGAATCTCTCTTTCTCCAAATTCATTGTTTAGAGGGTTATCTTCAATACCTAATCTTTTAATTAATAAATTTTTTATTTCTTCACTCGGATAAATGACTCCATTTTCAATCTTAGATAGATAAGAAATCGAACAAATCCCCTTAGCAAGTTCACTCTGGTTTATCCTTTTGATAGTTCGTACATACTTAATCTGCTGGCCAAACGTAAACTTCTCGAGCATTTTGCCCCCCCTTCCATATCATGCTCATATGTATATTTTACTACCATAAGTAATATATTGTAAGTTTTTCGTGGTGAAATTTGTCGCTCGACAGGTGTGTAATTTCAGATAAATTTGGTATATAAAACAATCATTAGTTCAATATATTGAACTAATATGAGAGGAGTTTCGATTTTTTTGGGGTTTTTTCTAGTTTTTTTTACAACTAATTGAAATATCTAAGAAAAAACTGTCATGAAGTAAACTTATTTCTATACTTGAGGTGTTAAAACATTTAGGTATATGGTTGGTGAATGAGGGTTTGTTAAAAGATTCGAAGTTAATTATTAGAGATACATATAAAATTTACGTTAATTTGCACTATGTACACATTAAAATTTTACGAAAGAAAATATTTACTATAAATTAGGACAAATGTATTATTAATTAGCAATTCAAATTAACATTTTATGTCTTTAGCGAACGTGGGTTCGCTATCAAGAAAAGGGATTTTTTAGTATACTTTATTAAACCAAAGTATCTGAAGTTTTATGAAACCTTATATTCATAGGGGGAATAAACAGCTTAATATAAAGTAGAGTATCATCAGGTTTATCCTACTGATCGTTTAAAATCAGATAATCATAGGAAATGTATCAGTGATTTGAACTGTTTTTAAATTTGTACTCTAATTTATTGTGAAAAAATACAATTAATACTTCATTCATCTTGTAAATTAAAACTAAGAAAATCAATAGTTAAAGGGATGATAAAAATGAATCAAGAAGTCATTTTAAATGTACTGTTTTATATAAAGAGAACTATTTTTAGAAATGAAGAAAATAATAATCTTATTGAACTTATTTATATAACAAAAGAGGAAAAGGAAATAAAGAACGGTATTTCTCTTACTACTCCTGAAGTTATGACATCTTATATTAATGAATTTAACCAACAAAATGTAACAGGGTTAAAGTTGTCTTACGAGGAAGGGGTAGAACAACAAGTTTACATTAAGCAAGAAGATGCAGAGTACTTATTAGAAATTGCAGCAGATGAACAAAAGTTTGTTGAGGCTTGCCATAACATTTTAAAAGCTTGAATTAAGATGGTGAGAAATGGTAAAATCAAACTATAGTTTTTATTGATTTTGTCATTTTATTGCAACCATATTTAGGTTAGCAGGTCCTTATATAAAACATATGCGTCCTTTGGGATGATCTAGAAAACACTATTTTTGTGTTTATTTTAGAACATTCTAAAGGGCGTTTTTTTGTGTTTTAGAGGGGGCCCATTAGAATCATTAAAACTATAAAGTAAAAACTTTATAGAAGGGTTGTGTTGTTAATGTTTAAAACAAAGGCTAATTTTTTCTGGCGAAATAGAGGAGATTGTTATGTTTAAGTTAACATGCTTTGCTCCGATTGAGCCTGAACAGTTAGGAAAAGCTTTAAAGGGTATCCACTTCAAACAGGTGAGAAATGGATTTGAATGGGCTATTGATGGTTCAACTTTTCGTATTGAGCCATTTGAAAACCAGCCTAGAACTTCGCTAAAAGGATATCGAATTACATTTAATTGTGATTTATCTGGAGGTTTGTATTTATTTGACTTATCTTTAGGATGCCTCGGTGCATATGTAACAGGGATTGAATTTATTCTTGAACATCCTTCAATGTTCCATGCTAATTGGATGAAAGAAATGCGGAAAAGGCCATCCTTTAATATGATAGATCCAAGAGGGCTATTTTTCAAAGATGGAATTAACATTGTTCTAGTAAATGACTCAGTGACAATTAAAATTCATAGCAGAAAAAATAAAAAACTAATATTGGCGGATTGTATAAAACAGATTGATCTTATTCGGGAAGAACTGCAGCCGAATGATTTCAATCTGTTTTCGTTTCAAAGGGAGGATATCGCATAATGGTTGAGTTTTACACTAAAGATGCAACGCAGTTTATTGTTACTTCTGAAAAGATCTATAGAAATGGTGAAGTCGTAATTCAGGGCAATATTCATATTCATCATCTCATATTAAATGAGCCAGCGTGGATTGATGTTCAGCAAGGAGATAATAAACCACCCATTTTTCTTAAACTTGATAAAGTATCTGCTGTATTACCTAGCCAGGAATTCTTTAACGGGGTTAGGTGCCATCGGAATGCTTACCAGGTTTCCTTTTATGTTCATAAAACAGAGGGTTGGGTCATGAAAAAGGAAGTATTATCAGCTGTTAATGATATGCATGTTCGCCAAATTTTAAAGGCTAAACATGGTAGAGATATTCGTTCAGTTTCTTCTGAGCTTTTACAATCTAAAACTGAACTTTCAATTACTAATTAACCTGGAGGGGATTAAAAATGGAATCAATTATTTTTAGAGTTTTACTAAGCGGCCATAAGTTTGCTAAGGATGTAATTGTGAACGAGGATAATCTGTGTAGCTTTCTTCATACAGTACGAAATTGTCCATTAGTTGTAGTTATGGGACCTGAAAATACTATATCTCTACGCATAGAACATGGAAACATTATTGGAGATGAAAAGATCAAAAACCAACTGCAGGAGATTGAACATGCAGAACAAGCGGGAAACTGGAGACCTTTATCTCTGTATCAGATCTCTTACTATTGTATACTTCATGAAACCGTTTACTTATATGCAGCAAACGGGGACCAGGCTAAGAAAGATTTCTTAACTTGGTCAATTTTTGAACCAGAGGTCATTGTTTTAGTGGCTTAATCTTAGAACTCCATACTCCCTTTCTAGTGGGGAACTTATTCTCAGGTTCCCAATACTAGATTAGGGAACCTAATGGAGTGAAAGAAATGAGTAGAATACCAGCTGCAACATTAATGGAAAAGTTCATTGAGGATGGACACTACCCGGAGTTAAAAAAAAACTGAGGGGACGTTAAAAACCCTTACTAATTCCATTAAAACAGCTTTAGAATCTTCAGATTCCAAGCGACATGTATTTGAAAAATGGAATCTGGTAGGAAGGTTTACTGCAAAAAAGATTTATAACGTGGATTACATAGGCCTAAATGAATATCTGTATGATGTTGGTTTATTGCTTCAAGTAGCTGAAATCGACAACAAAGCGATAAAAACCAATGAATTGTATCTTTATATGATTCAAGATTTTCGTTTACCAGAAACATTCTATGTTAAGCCAAACTTCAATAAAGCAGGCAAAGAACTGATAAAAAGTGATTTCGAAATTCCGGATCATTGGAGCATTAACGAAGCAGCGCAGCATATAGGACAGCTGAAACCGAGAGCGAAGGAATTGGCACATCAATATGAGGTGCTAAAATCAAAATTGCTCCATTTAATAGAAAAGGACCAGCAAAAATCCATAAAGCAACCCATTCCTCATAAGTATGGCAGTCTTTCATGGGTAGCAAACCAACCTAAATACGACATATCTGCAATTTATGATTATTTAGGCGAGTGGCTGCTAATTGAATATGGTAAGCCAAACTCTAAGCTATTAGAACATTATATTTTGAATGGGATGCTTTCTGAAAGAGGTATCGAACCTTTTAAAACTGTTAAGGATATTCGGCTGGATTTTTCCGTAATGACCTTAGAAGATGAAGAAAAGTTCCTAACTATGATGGACATAAAAAAGCAAATATCAGCGACCAATAAAGTCGGTGCATAGGTAAAAATTATTTCTTATGAGGTTTTCTTCATATAATCTTAAAACTAACGGAGGGAAAAGGATGGTTTATAATAAAACAGCTTTTATTGCAACTCTACCAACCCAGATACAAGAGGATATATTTAAATGTTTGGAGTCTACAGGTATTTGTACGGAAGATATTCAAAATGCCATGGATTCTAGACTATGTGACTTAGAAGAATTAATAAATGTTAAGAGGTATTGGACAAGTAGATGTATTTAAAATGATGGGAATCATGAACAGAATAATAAATATTTTATAGGGGGTGAAAATCCTCTGCTAAACTAGTATTAGCAGGGGGTTTCCCCCTTTTACTGTTTAGCAGAGGATTGTTTATGACAATTAATGTGTTAAAAAAACAATCTGATGATAACTTTATGGAATGGATACTTGATCCAGAATCTAAGCTAAAACAATTCCAAGACATAAAAACACTTATGAAAAATGAATATCTTAATGACCCTTTTGATTGGGTGGTTGCATTCTCCTCCGGAAAAGATTCGACTTTAGTTTTAAAACTTCTTTGGGAAATGTTATCTGAATTGACTCAAGATCAACGACACAAGAAGGTACATGTCATTTCATCTGATACTACTGTTGAAACAAACAAGTTAACATCTTTTCTTCATAAATCACTTGAAATGATAGCTGTTAATGGCGCGGAATTTGGTATCGAAGTCCATTTGGTGAAGCCTCGTCTCATCCAGCGGTATTTCAGGCACGTAATAGGTTTGGGAGTAATTCCACCCGCTCCTGGTAAAGGTTTTCAATGGTGTACTGATCGATTAAAAATAGCTCCTCTAAACTCAAAAATGACTGAGATTCTAAAGCAACAGCCAGTAATTATACCAGAACCCGAGTATAACCATAGATTAACTCTACTCCTGGGTGTTCGTTTAGATGAGAGCATTAAAAGGGCGGCCAGTATCAAGAGACATACCTCAAATGATTTCTTTGGGGAGCATGATTATATACCCAATGCGAGAGTATTCCATGATGTGAAAGATATTAGCACGGATGATACCTGGAATTTTCTTAGGTATAAAAGTAAAGAACTACCATGGGGAATGCCTGTTGAAAAATTGGAAGCAATGTATGGGGGCTCCAATATTAAAGAGTGTCCAGTGATCCGCAGCAAAAAAGAATTGAACAAATCATGTGGAAATACACGCACGGGTTGCTGGGTCTGCCTATTAGGTGGCCGAAAAGATAAAATGTTACAGGAATTAATCGATGGTGGAGATGAATCCGTTACTTATTTGGCAGATTGGAAAGAATTTCTTTTCGATGTAACGTTCGATTGTAGATACAAGGATCCCATAAAAGGAATTAAGGAGATTGAAAAAAGAGTTCAAAAGAATTCAAATAAGGGATTCTTAGATAATCCTGCCGTGTGGCATGAAGATGAGTTTAATCGTTATATCGACGATTATAAAGCATATGAGCGAGCTACAAAAGGAAATGAAAAAGGAGAGTATGAACCTGGTAAATTCTCTTTTGAAATGCGCCGTATGTTGCTCGAAAAGTTATTTTATGCTCAGGAAATGGCCGGCTACACACTGATATCCGATGAAGAAGTACTTTTGATTATTCAGGAGTGGTCCAATGAAGGTTATAGTGTGGCCCTGGAAGAACTTAAGCCGATAAACCACCATTATGATGGGGCAGTAGTGCTAAAAAGAGACTGGACCATAAATGAAAAGGAAACGACCAATAAAAACCCTATTTTCTTTGTGGATGTCCCATTAAATATGCCCGCTAGTGAATTAACGGTATATCATAAGGAACGCCAACGTTTAACAGGTGAAAGCATTTTTTGTTTTTACAGTCATGCTGATTATAGCCATGCTAAGATGGTTTATAACACAGCTACTTTCTTGGTTTGTAAAAAGGACATTTTAACCCTAGAGGAAGCTACGTCATATGTTTATAAATGGCTTTATCTAGAAGGTCATAATACAACCGGCATTGATGGCAAGCCCTTTACGAAAATGACAGAAGAAGCTAGGAATGCTGCTTTAAATCACCTAATGATTGATACTCTTGGAGTAGTAGTTAAAAGCGTGGATGAAAGGATAGGGTCTTTGAAAAATCAATCTGTAAACCTTAAGACTCTATCGGATGAGGAAATAGCTAAATTATCAAGAAGATGGTCCTTGCTTCAAAAGTGGATAAGAATAGAAAAAGAAAATCACATTGAACAAAATGAGAAAATAAATAATAAATTAACTGTAAACAATAAAAAAGTAGAGTATGACTATAATAGTGTTGACCTTACAAAAGATGGTCAACTTGTATTTACATTTTAAAACGAGGACTTTGTCTTCGTTTTTTTTTGAGGGAAAACCTTTTGCTGTGCACAGATAATAATGTCGCTTAATTTATAATATAGTCATTCAAAAAATAATAAGTTGTTTAATAATCCTTATTCCACAAACGGGGCAGGTTTGCTCAATAAGGTATTTTAGTTAGATTAGTAAAATGTTACAATAGTTAAAAGCGTTAAAAAACTAGCTTCTTCCCATTTAAAAAGGTTTATTGTCCTCGTTGCCTCACCGAAGTACAGCAAGCACATAACAATTTCCCTGGAATAGAAAGTATTAAAATAGCGATTGAACAACAGGGAGAAAACCCTAGCTAATGCTAAAATTAAATTTTAGGGGTGATTCCTTTGTTTAGTTTTAAAACTTTTAAAGATAAGCGTTATTGAATTCTTTTGGTGCCTTTCTTAATAATCTTAATATATTTCGTTGTTTTTGCATCAACATCAGATTTTTTCCTTGAACATACTTCAATTTTCTCTTTGTTCTCAATTTTATATGTACTCTTGTTTTGGATCACATATCATTTGTGGAAGTATTTTGGTGATAAAAAGAAGAAAAAAAACATTAATTAAATATTGTATAAAAACGTTCAGAAGTCTGAGCGTTTTTTTAAAATTCAGGTGTTGAGTGATGTTTAATAAGTCTGGGGAAAAGAATTACTCATATTCTCTTATTCATACAGAATTGAACGCTGTTCACGAGGGTGATGATATTACTGTAATCATAGAATGTAATAAACAAGGTGAACAGATATTTATAGCTACTATGAGATAGAAAAAAAACCAATGGGATTGGAAGCAAACTTGAGGAGCATAAAAAAGGTGTGAAGTTGAGTTTGTGAAGCATTGCACTTAACTATAGGGTGCTTTTCTCCAATATAAAGAGCGGATAAACCAGCTCTTTCTTATGTCGTAGAATAAAAATCTTCGATTGCTTAATTTCCTTTCGTATGTAATTAAATATAATTCAGAGATAAACATTATGATAAAATACACTTAAATGTGTTTAAAGTTATTATAAGGGGTACAAGAATGAAAAACTATTTAACCTTGCTTTTTGCGGTTATCTTTATGGTTGGATGTACGAACACAGAAGATGTATCTGTTACAGAAGAAAAAACAGATTCGCAAGTAACCACAGTTCATACAACTGAAAATATCAATCAAGCGGAAATTGAGAAAGAAGAAACTACTACAATTGTTGATGAACCAGTAGAAAAGGAAGCACCAGCCCAACAAAATAATGAACTGTTTCCAGGATACAAATTGATTGAAGTTGATGGTGGAGATTTATCTGGATATCGTCAATCTAACATAGTTGTTGATATTGGCTTTGGAGATCGTAAATATTGGGCGTTTACAAATGAACACGGACAACTAGTGCGTGTCATTGCCGATGAAATTATTCTACAAGATGACAGTACAGAACCTGTATTATCGTCTGGCAGATACTACTCTGATGAGGCAAAAGTTCCAGGTGTTGAAAGAGACGATATGGACGAAGGACACATTATCGCAGATTCTATGGGTGGGGTATCGAATGCTTACAATATTACTCCACAAGAAAGCACACTCAACCGTCACGGTGACCAAGCTTATATGGAAGACGCAATCCGTAAAGCGGGTGGAGCTACAGACTTTGAAGCATTAATAACATATCCTAATACAGATACGCAGATTCCTTCACATTATCAGTATACCTATACTTTAAAAGGGAATAAGATTGTTGATAAATTCGACAATGTCAACCCTGATAAAGTAAACGAATCGCTTGGTTTAACAGGTAGCAAACCTTCAAATTCAATTAGCTCAAACAAAAAAGGTGATATTTCTAGTGTCGATACAAATGGCAACGGCCAGGTAACTATTCAAGAAGCAAAAGATGCAGGTTACAGTATGCCAATAATGAGCGATCATTGGTTATACCCGTATATGCGAGATAATGACAATGATGGTATGGTTGGAGAGTAAGCATCTAAACTTTGTGGAAAATATATGAAAGAAGGACCATTTTCTCCAACTGAAGAACAAGGCCAAACTCTTCTATGAGTTCGGCCTTTTCAAAATGGTAAGTCATCTTTTATTATTGGTCTAATTTGCTTTACGTCTTCTGTAATATCCTTATTTTCATTCCATGTCACTTTTTCAATTACAGTTTGTCTAAAGCCACTTTCCCTTATTTGAGACTGTATCCATTCATATGCTGTTACTGCCACAGTAAAAGTAGGGTTTTTCTTAAACTCACAATCAAGGACATGAAAAGTACCTCTTCTTAACCCCCTGTTACCTTCAATGTTCAATATTGTTTCAATAACAATTTCCAACGTTTAATTAAGCTTTTGCTTCAGCCAATTCAACATTTTCTCATCGTTTTTCTTATTCTGTCTTTTATTTTCCCTTTTTATATAGCGCGATAGGGTAGTGTGAGCAATGCCTATTTCCTCAGCTGCTTGCCGGATGCTAATATTTAAAAACTCCAATGCTTCCTTCATTTTTTCTGGAGTTAAAGCAATCGGCTCTTGTGAGTCTTTTGCACTTTGTATAGCCATGGAATGTCCGCTTGGTACTAATTCAATATCTGCTGCACTTTGCGCTATGGATGTTTCAATTAATCTTTTGTTAGTCACTGGTTGCGAAGAAAGAATCTTTCTGTTTTCCTTTACAATATAATCAGCCGGCAAAATATGTACATTTAACTTACTCCAGTATTCTTTAACCCAGTTTCGTTTTCCTACCATTTCTTCGTCTAATTCATCTAAATACATCCATTTTTTTATAACACCATCAGCCTGGAGATCATCCAAAGTGTTTTCAAATTTATCCCTCAGTGCAACTCCAGTATAACGGGAGGAGAAGTCCATTTCTTTTAAAAGAGTTCCTACCTTAAATGGCTGCCCAAGCGTGTTCCTAACCGTTCTGATCCTCCATTGGAGGTTTAAATACCTTGTCAGCCGTTTATGAGCTCTTTGGCTGGTATGGCTGTATTTAAAGACCTTTAAATCTAATATACCAAGTGTCTTTTTAGGACCTTCCAGATAAGGAGTTAGAATAGAAGTAGGGCGCACCTGGACAGCATATATTCCTTTAGCTTCTCCTGTGTTCTTATCATAGGCTATACGTATTTTTCCTATTTCAAACATCTTCTGGAAATCCTTAAATTTATACAGCTCGCTATCTTGAAGGCCTTCCGTATTTACAATCTTAATAGTCTGATCGCCTAAGGATACCCAAATACTTGAGAGTGCCGCTACTCTTCTCATAATGTTAAAACGGTCTTCTTCCCGGTAATCAAATTCTTTACCAGCAAAACTTCTCTTTTTAATATTTCTTAGTCGCAAAGCATCATTACTATGAAACTCTATGTATCCATCACTCGACTTTGGCTGTGTAAGCCATAAATATGATATCAAATCAAATAAATCCGCGGTCAAGTCATCTAACGAGTTAAGCGTTTCACCCAAGGTTTCTAGCCATACTTGCTGCTCTATCGTTAATTCAGTTTGTAATTCATGGGGCCGCAGCTCAGCAACCCCTTTAACGTTACCTCGATTGTCTATAATTTCAGTCGCTAGATAACCTGCTTCGCCTTCTTTGAAATCATTCTTCTTCGTAACCATATCTCTCATTAGATGAAAATCCATATTCGTGCTGGAAAGGATATAGTCCTTCTCTAGCGCTTCTTCAATTTTATTGTCGTTAAAACTATATTTCACTTCGACTTCAGGAAACTCCTGGTGCAGATGACCTGTTATAAATGCTTTTATCGTGTCACCAGATGAGGAGACAACATCTTTGATCATTTCCTTAGTAATTGGTTTCTGGTGAAAAAATGCTTCTGTAAAAAGGGAGATTAACACTCCAAAAGAACGCATATCATCTGTGGGCTTTTGATTTAATATTTCTTCTTTTGTCATTTGATACGCTAAGCTGCTCCACTTTGACAAAACATGAGGGCGATCCATAAAGAGTGATTTAACTTCCTCAAAAAGAACAATTTTCAGAGCTTCATAATTTAGGATTAAATGTTCTGGTATGTCTTCATATTTCATTTTTCTAACCTCCTTAGAAAAAGGGGTGAATTTGTCCTCTTAATAATATCAAAATGCACCAAATAAAAATTAAAAAATCGAGAAATGCACCATTTTACCCGACATGCCTAATCAAAATGCACCACTTATCAAAAGAAATGCACCACTTTTGATATAACTAACTTATATAAACCTTTCTAAATCAAGGGTTTAATAGATATTATATCTCTTTTTCTCTGCGGAGGTTGTAGGGGTTAACAGCCGGCTATTTGAATTTATAGCGGAACCCGTATAGAAATAAAAATAAAACGCACCACTAAAAATGCACCATTTGATGGGCATCTAGCGGAACCTGTATGGATTAAAAACCTTGATTTTAAAAGAAAGTTGGTAATTAATTTAAAAAAATCCAAATGAAAGTTCAAATACTGAAAATCAATTACTGCGACTGCTGCATAACTTAAAATGCACCAATTCAAAGATATTATAGCGGAACCCGTATAAATATAATCCTTTACATTATAGATAAATCTACAATTATCAATGGTTTATTAATAAATCTTCATTTATTTTAAATGGTGCATTTTATATCTATTGGTGCATAATCTAGCGGTAATCGTATAAGAAAAAAATAATAACTTTTTCCAAAAGCTTATTATACCAATGTTTAATCCACTTTTATTTGTGGTGCATTTTCTCTAGAGAGGAACATTTTCCAAATTTCGATTGAGTTATACTTATTTCAACAATAAGAGATTAATAGAAATGTCTTTAGAAAAGCTATTTTTTCATGTCTTTAGAACAATATGCATTCAGGAAAAAAGATCTCTAGTACCTGGTCTTTATTTAGCTTTCTGAGAATAAAAACATAAATTAGAAAGGAGGAGCTTGAGCATGAAAAGAGTGAAGATTGATGGTTTCAGAATGCACCAATCTATACTAAAAGAATTTCATATGTTGAGAGACCAGACGTTTGAACGGCCCCCAGCATCCGCTTATGTTGTCTACCTAACTATGCTCAAGCAGCTGGACATGGAGAAAAACCAAAGAGGTATTCTCAAAGAGTTCAACCTTTCTTACTGGGCCAAAAAACTCCAGATTCCTTATTCTTCTTTGTATTCAGGGAAATTATATTTAGAGAAATATCACTTTGTTAAAGAGGAGATTCAAAATGGAATCTCTGTCTTAGTGTTAAAAGATATTGAAAAATGCAATAACCCGGGAGTGGAAGAAGGTAAGCTAAATTACCTTCTAATTCCTCATTCTCTTTTTGAAACAAATATACTCGCAGAATTGGTTAGGACAGCAAACCCCGAAGCAATTGAGTTAATGCTGTCTTTATTTAACCAGTTCCGTACTGCTATGTCTAAAAGAGAAGACATTGACTTGAAAATGCTTAAACAATCTCGTAACATGTCAACTTTAAAGAAGCAATTAAATAAAACTGCGAAAAAGGTTAGAGAAATTTTAGCTTTGCTGGAACCCTTATTTGATATTAAATTTGAGGGCTTACAGTTCCGTGGCAATCAGATTTGGGTTAAAAAGGTATGGATTACATTAAAAGAGGATTGTGTTAAAGAACAAAGCAGCGATGAATTTAAAGTTGATCATCTCATCGCAATGCTTTCCCATGAATTAATATATTTTCTCGATGGCCATAAGATAAAATACAAGCCCCGGGACCAGCTTGACATCATGCTTTCTTTTAAGCAGGAGGTATATGATAAGATAAAATATATTAATAATAATGAATCCTTCAATCTTGAAAAGTCGATTAAGCGATACTTTCTTAGCTGTATAGATAGTATTGGTTCCTACATAACTGAACAAAGTGTACTTAAATCAACGTTTAGAATTCATTCCCTGGGAGCCTTTTTCAGGAAAGCGTTCCGAAAAGATTTATTAACTTTACTAAAGAAGATCCCATATGAATTACTTCACGATGCTAAAGTTGAACAATATCAATTGACTGGGGAAATACCGGAATTTGCAAAATTTGATATCTAGAGAGCCTTGTAAAAAATTATAATTGCTACAAGGCTTTTCGTGTTTCAATAATCTTCTTGATTCATAAAATCTGCCAAAAAAAGAGGTATCTATTATGGAACCTCTTTTTTTATTTCAAACTTTATATCGAATATTTACCTGTGGAATACTTATTAATTTTATAAATATCCTGTGTATATGTATACAATTGATTTAGCAATTTGTTGAATTGTTAATCTATTTAATTCACAATTGTTAAGTTCTTAGTTATTTGAATGATTTTGTCTTTGGAGACTTAATAAATCCTTGGGGGAGAAGGGGAAAGAGGATAAACTCTTAAAGAGGTTATTTAATATGTATCCTTAATATTTTTGTCTTTCTTATTATATATATGTTTCTTTTATCAAATATGAGCTTTTATCATCAAAATATCTGAATTTTAAAGATAGTAATCTCTAAATAACAATTGGTATAATTAACCTATTAAATAAAGGAGGATATCATGACTATTCATAAGGATCCTATAGATTATATTGATATACCTGCACCTCAACATAGTCCAGGTGCATATTACAGAGTCGTATACGGTGATGTAGATTGGAACCAAGATGGGAAGTTCAGAAGAGCTATATATTTTTTAATGGGGTATGAAACTGGAATTAATTATAGAAGGGTAGCGCATATTTTGACTACTTCTAATGAACCCAATGGTTTGAGTGACTTAGATTTAGTCCAAGCTGCCATACAAAAATTAAAAGAAAAACATTGTTCGAGTGATCAGTATACCAACAATATTATGGATGTATATTAAATCGAGTAGGAGGGGGTGACTAACCCCCGACCTCTCACACCACCGTACGTACCGTTCGGTATACGGCGGTTCATTT
>NZ_JBYTDU010000022.1:0-40998 GCF_058791715.1 Cytobacillus sp. EB106-05-05-XG126
CTTAGCGACACTAGAACGCGACTAACAATCAGTGGGGGATAAGGAAAACCCCCACTGATTGAAGTTTCACTTTATATTTACTTCGCTTCCATATATGCAGGGTATTTTCTGTTTTGCAGATAGATCAGCCGGCTTGTTAAAGTAATGGCGCCAGCTGCAAGTCCTGTAATTAAACCGATCCAATAACCATAGGCTCCCCAATCCGTATGATTGGCCAGGTAATAGCCAAACGGCAGCCCGATGATCCAATAAGAAATAAGCGACATAATGAAGGTGACATTCACGTCCTTATATCCCCGCAGCGCTCCCTGGACGGGTGCCTGAATGGCATCTGAAAGCTGAAAGAACATGGCATAAATTAAAAAAGCGGCTGTTAATTGTAATACATGGTCGTCTTTTGTATAAATCGATGCCACTTCTTTTGGGAAAGCCAAAAGAACAGCTGCACAAATTAATGCCATAAATACAGCAATACCGACACCGATCCAGCTGTACTCTTTAGCATCCCTGAATCTCTTAGCCCCCGCTTCAAAGCCCACAACGATTGTTAATGCCATTGAAATGCTTAGGGGGATCATATAAAGAAGTGATGCGAAATTGAGGGCAATCTGATGAGCTGCGATTACGGCTGTTTCAAATGTGCTCATTAATAAAGTAACTGCTGAAAAGATACTGGTTTCGAAAAAAATCGATAAGCCGATTGGGATTCCGATAAGAAGGATTTCTTTCCATTTGCCGATAGAAACAGCATGCATTCTTCTGAAAATTCCATAGTTCGAGAACGGAGAATTTTTATGAATAATAATAATCGAAATAACCATTATCAGCCAGTAAGTAATAGATGAAGCATAGCCTGCACCTGCTCCGCCGAGTTCCGGAAAACCCAATTTGCCATATATAAGTATATAGTTAAAAAAAGCATTGATTGGCAGTGTTAGAAGGGTGATGATCATACTGACTCTGGTCTTTCCAAGAGCATCAATAAACGACCTTAATACATTGTAGACAAACAGGGGAATCATTCCTGTGCTTAATGCTGAGAGGTAGTTGAAAGCTGTATCCTCAACCCTGTTCTCGAGATTCATTCCACTTAAGATTGGATTTAAGGAAAGTGCTCCTCCGCCAAAAACAATGACGGCCATAATGATGGACAGATAAACACCCTGAATAACAGAAAAAGAAACTTCCTCACGCTGTTCCCCTGCTCCCACGAGGTGGGACACAATCGGGGTAACAGCTAGGAGTATTCCGCTGAGCCCGGTGAATACAGGAACCCATAGAGAAGATCCAATCGCTACACCTGCCAGGTCCTGTGAATCATAGCGGCCGGTCATTAAAGTATCAATAAATGTCATAGAGTACATCGCCAGCTGGGTTACTAGTATTGGAACTAAAATAACCAGCAGCTGATGCAGTTTTTGTTTTTTGCTGTATGTCTGATTCATGAATCTTTCCTCTTTCTATAATGTGACTAGAGAATTATATCATACTAAAGAGAAGCCGGCCCCAAGCGGGTCTGTTATTCAGTATAGTAATTTGCTGATAAATATTTCAATTATGTGAACTTTTGCATAACGGGAATAAAAATCCTTCAATCGGCGAGTATAAATAGTAAACAGCCATTTCCAAAAAATAGCTTGAGGGAGGCAGAAAGATGAGCTTCAATATAAATAGGATTAATCCCAATCAGACACAAGTTTCATTTGTGGACGGGCGTTTTGAGACTCTTACCAATGAAGAGCTGGATGAATTGCTGTCCCATTACGGAATAAGAGAAAAAACAGATGAATCGGAAACCAATATTATTAATTGAAAAAAATAAAAAGCACTTGCTCTATGCAAGTGCTTAGCGTTTTTGTACTTCGAGAGCTGCTTTTCTTTAAGCCTCCAATAATTGGGACGATTCTTGGACTGCTGCTCCATGACGCATTACATGAAGAGTATATAAATCTTTTGGGATCTCAAATAGATTGTAAATATCACCATTTGCATTCAGCTGATCATATACAGACTTTCTCGTTTCATTTGCAAGAATGACATAAGGCAGCTTTTCTGCAGCTTTTTGCGAGCGGATATTTTCCTTGCGGATCCTCATAAAAATGGTTTCAATGCCTGTTTCAAAAAAGAGCTCTTCAAAGAAAGCATCTTTTGCTAAATTGTTATACCCCTTGCCATGATAAGGTTTGCCAAGCCATGTACCGAGAAAGCCGGCATTGTCCTGGATGTCATACAAATTAATCGTCCCAATCGGAGCGCCCCATTCATCAAGAATTGTGCGTGAAATCAATTCACCGCGCTCTTCAGATTCGATTGTCTGCTTTGTAATAAATATAAACTCATCATAACAATTGGCTTTTTGGCGAACAAAAGGGAAGACATCAGGGTGCGTCATTAAATCAAATAAAGCATGGCAGTCGTGAAGATCACGTTTCTTGAGCATAGGTTATCCCTCCAATTGAGGGCAGTCCTACTCCATGCCAAATAGAGCCTTCGGTCCACCCTCGAAATTTTTTATTATGCTGCTAAAAAATTTCGGGGTGGGAATCGAACCCACTAGAACCAGATAACTGGTGGCGCACCATTTGCCTTCCCTATTACTATCGTTTCCGATATTTGATTGTCTGTCCTGTAGGAAGCAAAATTACACTTCACTTTAGGTATAATACTAAAAAAATTTCAAAAAGGAAATAGGTTTTTTGATTATTTTTTTTGCGATTTTATGTCAAATATCACCAGCAATATTCGACACGGTTCTAAGACTCCCTAAACACAAAATCTCCACCTATCATTGTCCATTTTGGCTTGGAAAGAAAGTGAAATGGATGATGATTCCATAGAACTAAATCAGCATCTTTTCCTTCCTCGATGCTTCCAAGCTGATGATCGATTCTGAGGTTTCTTGCTGGTAAAATGGTGATTCCTTCTAAGGCTTTTTGCTCGGAAAGGCCTTCCCGGACTGCAATAGCTGCACACATATTCAAATATTGCACAGGTGTGTATGGATGATCGGTAGTGATGGAGACTTCCACTCCATGCTCTGTCAGCTGCTGATACGTTTTCCAGGTTTTATTTTTCAGTTCCACTTTCGATCTTCTTGTTAGAGTAGGACCCACTGATACCTTTAAATTTAAGCCTTCCAATTCGTCAGCAATTAGATGGCCTTCTGTGCAATGTTCGATTCGAAGATCGAGATTGAACTCCTCTGCAAAGCGGATGGCAGAAATAATATCATCTGCCCTGTGTGCATGTATTCTGACGGGAATTTCTCTTTTGAGCGCCCTGACAAGCGGTGCAAATCTTAGAGAGTCGGGATTATCGCACTGTAAAGCCTCATAAAAAGCTTCCCTCAGCATTCCCATAATCCCCATTCTTGTAATGGAATCCTTGTTGCCATGACTATGAATCCGTTTTGGATTTTCACCAAGTGCAATTTTAAGGCCGGCTGTTTCCTGGATAATCATCTTGCTGATGTTTTTCCCGGATGTCTTAATAACAGAGGTTGTTCCTCCAATTACATTGGCGCTTCCCGGCATGATGTGGGCAGTTGTAATGCCATATTTCACTGCATCAGAAAAGGCGGGATCAAGAGGGTATACACCATCCATCGCTCTAATATGCGGGCTTAAGGGTTCAATTGTTTCGTTGGCATCATTGCCTGCCCATCCGGTGCCTTCATCATAAAGACCCAGATGAGTATGGACATCTATGAAGCCCGGAAGAAGGTGGTGGCTATGGCAGTCTATAATTTTTACATTTGAATCAGACTTTAAGTTCTTGCCCATCTTTAGTATTTTTCCGTTTTCTACTATTACATCCCCATGGAAGGTGGGGGAAGTCACAGGATATATGACTGCATTTTTTAATAAAATTTTCATCTTTTTTCGTCCTTTGATCCTAAGTATTTGCTTTATTTTACAAAAATGATTAGAAAGTGTGAAGAATTTTCTCAACATCACTAGCTCAAATAAAAAAAGTGTAAAATTGGAATTCTACACTTTTGGTAAATTTGCTATGTTAACTTCTCCTCTTCATATAAAACAAATAAATAGCGCCGGAGACCAAAGCAATAACTATGATCGGCAAGATAAATGGTTTTGCATATTCTTTGATGTCTCTCCAGTGATCACCAAGCTCCATCCCCAATAATAGAAAGAGAACCGTCCAAGGCACCATAGCTGCCAGTGTGTAAACAGTAAAGACCGATAAAGGCATCTTAGCAATTCCGGCTGGGATTGAAATGGCATGCCGTATTACAGGTATAAATCTGGCCGTAAAAATTACTCCAGTCCCATACTTTTCGAACCATTTCTCTGATGCATCCAAATGCTTTTTTTGAATTAGAAGATATTTTCCATATTTGTCAAGAACAGGCCTTCCTCCATATGCGCCCAGCCAGTAAAGAAACAGCTGGGCAAGTGTTCCGCCTGCAATCCCTGCAAGGAGAGCTCCTATAAAATGGATATTTCCGGTGCTGACTAAAAAGCCGCCATAGCTCAGGACAATTTCGCTTGGGATCACTTCAACCATTAACCCAAGTGCAATGCCGACATAACCCAGCTGGGAGAGTAATTCAAAAATGCCGGCAATTATCTCTTCCATTCTGATACCTCCCCATCTGAAAATTAAAAAGTCCCGGTCATTTGAAGGAATATAATGATGAACCCTAATATCCAAACGTATACAGCAAATATCTTCAGGGATTTTCTTTTTAGAAAATTAATCATCCACACGACTGCTGCATAACCGAAAATCGCTGATGACAATGTCGCCATTAACATGCTGCCAAGGGTTATGGCTTCTGTGTGACCGGACATCAATTCGCCAAATTGCATGACAATGCCGCCAGCGATGGCAGGTATGGATAACAGGAATGAAAAATAGGCAGCTGTTTCCCTGTCAAGCTTCCTGAAGAGGCCTGCTGCAATGGTTAAGCCGGATCTAGAAACTGCCGGAAAAATGGCAGCAGCCTGAAAGGTGCCGATAAACAAGGCATCTCCGTACGTGATGCTGTCCATTTTTTTTGCGCCTTTCTTAACACCATCAGCAATCCAGAGTATGAACCCGGTAAATAGAAATTCCCAGCCGATTGTAACACCGGATTTCGAAATTGAATCGAACATGTCACTCAGCAGGAGTCCCACGATTACGGCCGGAATCGTCCCAACTATCAGAAGCATCGATAGCTTGCCGAAGGGCTTATTAATAATTTGAAGCAATTCATTTTTGTATACGACAAGGACTGCCAGTAAAGTTCCTATGTGCAGCATTGTATCAAGGAAGAGGCCTGCTTCATCAAGGCCAAATAGATGTCTCCCCAAATATAAATGTCCAGTACTGGAAATAGGCAGGAACTCGGTAAGCCCCTGGATGATTCCCAGAATGAAAGCCTCAAGTTTTGACATCATCTGTATATCACCTTCCTAGGCGGTTTAAGAATAGGCAAAGGTATATGCGCAATGCCTGTCTTTAACATGTGTATTCGAGTTGTCCCAATCGAGAACCGGAAATTAAGGCTGCAGAGGGGGTATAAAAAAATATAAAAATACATGAAACCTTTTACAGTGAATATCGTAAATAATATAAAAGAAACATCATTTATATTTGAGGTTAGCTTAGGAGGAAACAGGATGAATGATTATAAAATGCCTTCCAATGATGAAAGGCTTATAGCAGCAGCAATCTATGTAACCAGCTTTTTTACCGTTTTTGTCGGACCACTGATCATTTGGCTATTGAAAAAGAATGACTCGGAGTTTGTAGATTACCATGGAAAGGAATATTTAAATTTTTTAATTTCCTATTCGATCTACAGCGCAATCAGCGTAGTGCTAATGATCATATTAATTGGGGTCATTACGATTTGGATCGTGGGAATCCTTGCTTTTATCTTTACAATAGTAGCTGCTGTCAAAGCTTATGAAGGCAAGGAATACAGAATACCTTTAGTTTTCAGGATTTTAAAATGATGAACACAGTCCAGGGCTAGTTGCCACTGGGCTTTTTTAAATGGATAATTAACTCTGCAGAGCTTTTAGTTATAAAGTACATGGGGTGAAGTAATGAATAGACTCGATAACAAACAAAGGATGCTCAAGCTTATGGAAATTTTGAGAGAGCAGACCGATGAAGAAAATGAATATACACTGGACGATATAACTGAATGCTTTAAAAAGGAATATGGACCGGATGTGAAATTAAACAAAAATTCATTGAGAGACGATATTGAACATCTGATTGAAGCAAAATTTGATATTACCATTAACCAGGAAAAAGAGGGAATGCCAAAGTTCTACAGCCATCAATACCGTCTATTCGAGCTTTATGAATTGCGCATGCTGATTGATGCTGTTGCTTCTGCACGCTTCATCACCAAAGATGAGACTAAACAGCTGATACGGAAAATTAAAAAGCTGACAAGCATTCATCATGCCAAAAAGCTGCATAATGAAATTTTGATCGATTCCTCTGTGAAAAGTGAAAGTAAACTGGTTCGGCTGGCTATCAATGATTTGCATGAAGCCATCTCCGAGAGGAGAATCGTCACATTTCAATACGGAAGATATAATCTCAATAAGGAATTTGTATTAAGCCACAATGGAGGGCAATACAGGGTCAAGCCGCTGGCGCTCACATGGGTAAATGACTTTTATTATTTAATAGCCTACTATTTTGCGAAAGAAGAAATCCGCCATTATCGGATTGACCGTCTCCGCAATGTTAACATAACGGAAGAACAATTCGCATATGAACCCTTTGATGTATCCAAGTATGTGAGTTCAACCTTTCATATGTATGCCGGATCTGAAGAGTGGATAAAAATCCAATTTCACAACGATTTGATCAACGTGATAATTGATAAATTTGGACGGGATGCAGACATAAGAAAACTGGATGAGAACCATTTCGTTCTATCAGCAAAAGCTATTGTGAGTGATGGACTTGTCAAATGGCTCCTCAACTGGGGTAACCAGGCCAAAGTGCTTTCACCATCCTCACTTATTGATCAGGTAACAAACGAAATTAAAAATATGATGGCTGTGTATGAAAAAGAAATGGATTAACCTTAGCAATTAAACTAATAGACACTCCAATATTGGGGTGTCTTTTCTTTAGAAAAATAGTTGAAATCCCTTTGAACGATTTTTGTACTTAAACGTCATATGAATGACAGTACAAAAAGGGAGGACATCGAAATGGAAATTTTAGAAAGCATTAACTGGGCGATTCTTGCACCTATTGTCATCATTCAGCTAATATTAATGGCTATAGCCATTATTGATCTCGTAAAAATAGAAAAAGTAAATGGTCCAAAATGGGTATGGGCTCTCGTCATTTTATTTATTAATCTGCTAGGGCCAATCATTTACTTTATTTTCGGAAGGAGAAGCTGAATATGCCGGTTGTAAGCATAACAAATCTTAAAAAGCGGTTTAAGGAACAAGAGGTCATAAAAGGTCTGGATTTTCAATTATCTGAAGGAAAATGTATTGCATTGCTGGGAGCAAATGGAGCAGGAAAAACAACTACACTTAAGATGCTTGCCGGCCTGGTGAAGCCAGATTCCGGTACAATCGTGTATGAAGGGGGAGAAAAAGCGGATTTCCGAAGATTAATAGGCTATCTTCCTCAATTTCCTGTTTTTTATGAATGGATGACAGGCAGGGAATTTCTTGAATACGCAGGGCAGCTTGCAGGCCTTCCCAAAGCAGAAGCAAAAGACAGAGCAGCGGAGCTTCTTGAACTTACCGGTATATCCGAAGCTAAAAACCGCCGGATTGGAAAATACTCTGGAGGTATGAAGCAGCGGCTTGGCATCGCTCAGGCTATAATCCATCGTCCGAAGCTCGTCATGCTTGATGAACCAGTTTCTGCCCTTGATCCCTTTGGACGCAGAGAAGTGCTGGAAATGATGGATAAGCTGAAAAATGAAACTGCCATCCTGTTTTCAACACATATCTTAAATGATGCCGAAGAAATCTGTGATGAAATACTATTTCTCCATAATGGTGAACTGGTTGAGTCTGGAACAATGGCAGACCTGAGAGCTAAACATCAGCAGGCAAAGATTGACTTAGCTTTTAAGCAGAATACTCCGCAATTTGCCGAAGAATTATCTCTGCTTCAGCCTGTTTCTTCAATGAAATTGGATGGAGAGTGTGCGAGTTTTTTGGTTGAGGATATAGAATATGCCAGAAAACTATTTTTAACTGAGATTATGAAACGGAACTTGCCGCTGGTTAAGTTTGAAATCAGCAGAACAAGTCTGGAGGATGTCTTCATGAAGGTGGTGCGAAAATGAACCAATGGTTAACTTTATTTAAAAAAGAAATGCTTGAAATGGCCAGAAATTACAAATGGATCTGGGTGCCTCTTACTTTTATTTTGATAGCTGTAAAAGAGCCGCTGACATTATATTATATGCCTCAGATTATTGATTCTTTAGGCGGTCTTCCGGAAGGGGCAGTCATCGAGCTTCCTGTTCCTTCTGCAGGTGAAGCACTCGCTGCAAGTCTTAGCCAGTTCAATACGTTTGGTGTGCTTATTGTTGTATTAATTACAATGGGAAGCATTGCCGGTGAAAGGAAAAGCGGAGTTGCGGGACTAATCCTCGTAAAACCCGTATCGTACGCCGGGTTTGTAACAGCTAAGTGGACCAGTTTGATGGTGCTCATATGGTTATCATATTTTCTAGGTTACTTCCTCTCCTGGTACTATGTGGGTATATTATTTGAATTTATTCCTTTTGCGGATTTTCTTCAATCCTTCTTTGTTTATGGTATCTGGCTTACCCTTATAATCACTATAGTCATCCTCTTCAATACTTTTATAAAATCGCCTGGGGCAGTTGGATTTATATCAATTGGCATTATAGTCATAGCAACTCTATTGAGCACTTCGCTTTCTCATCTGCTGGAGTGGAGTCCGGCCCTTTTGTCTGCTTATACGAATGCTTTTATCATGGGCGGTAACTTCCCTGATGAATTATTGCCGAGTATTATTATTTCTGTGATTGCCATTACGATTTCCATGATTGCATCAATTGCAATTTTTAAACGAAGGGAACTTGCCTGATTTCATGCAAGTTCCTTCCTTTTGGGCATATTTGTATATCGGAGGGTGCTATTTTGGTAGTATAGCTTTAAAAGATAGAAAGGAAGATGAAAGGTGATCAGTGAAACGGGTCTGGTGCTTGAAGGCGGAGGAATGCGTGGAGTGTATACAGCCGGTGTTCTAGAATATTTTCTTGAACAGGACCTCAGCTTTCCTTATGTTATTGGTGTTTCTGCAGGGGCATGCAATGCCGCTTCTTATTTGTCCAAACAGAAGGGCAGAAACAGAATTGTAAACGTGGATTATGTAACAGATCCGCGATATATCTCATGGCGCAATTTCTTTAAATCGCGTCAGTTTTTCGGAATGGATTTTATTTTTGATGAAATACCGAATAAGCTGGTCCCGTATCACTACGAAGAGTTTT
Source organism: Cytobacillus sp. EB106-05-05-XG126 (assembly GCF_058791715.1). NCBI lineage: Bacteria > Bacillati > Bacillota > Bacilli > Caryophanales > Bacillaceae > Cytobacillus > Cytobacillus sp. EB106-05-05-XG126. Next base: position 9,479 of record NZ_JBYTDU010000022.1, read on the forward strand.
ATAAAAACCAGTCTGAATTTGTAATTGGAACAACAGATTGCCATACAGGAAAGCCTGTTTATTTCAATAGAAAAGACTATGGGAAAGATATGCTGAAGGTTTTAAAAGCATCCAGTTCCCTGCCTTTTATTGCACCTGAGGTCGATTTTAATAAAAGGGTCCTCCTTGATGGAGGAATCAGCGATCCTATACCAATCAAAAAAGCACAGCAGGATGGATTCAAAAAAAATATAGTAATCCTGACAAGAAATCGGGGTTATTCCAAAAAGCCCTCAAAATTTGCATTTATGGTAAAAAGGAAATATCCGCATTATACCGGGCTGCAAAAAGCACTGGCAGAACGGTACCTGACCTATAACGAGACCCTTCGCTATGTAGAGCAGGAAGAAAAGAAGGGGACAGTTCTTGTCGTCCAGCCGCAGGAGCCGTTAACAGTGGGACGGATGGAACGGAATCCTCAAAAATTGGATAAGTTATATCTCCAGGGATATAATGATGCCAGAAAATCATTTGAAAGAATTAATCAATTCTAACCGTATCTATCAGGATGCGGTTTATTTTTATTAGGACAAAACTCTTATCTTTTCGACATTAAGGAAATGGAAAGAAAAAATGTTTTGTAGAATATAAGGCTAATATGCCTGTGTTTGTTTAAAACCATGGATTTTAATGTAAATAATATGAGTTCTAAGTTGCAGCTTTTGTTCTTGGAGCAGAAGGATATGTCGAATAACAAAGATTGCCGGTGTGTTTATTTTGAATATAATGAAAATTAGGAAATATAAGGGGGGTCAATTACAAAATGAATATGAAAAAGGGCATCGTAACGGGTGCATTAAGTTTGGCATTATGTGCCTCAGCTGTTTTTGCGGGTTCTGCCGGTGTTGGACAAGCCCAAACGGCAGAAAAAAACTATTTAGTCGTTTTTAAAGATGAAGCAAGGCTTCCTGCAGGGTATGCAGATTTAGTGAAAAAGGCTGGAGGGCAAGTAGAGAATCAGCTGAACAAATTAGGAGCAGTTGAAGTTTCTTCAGCAAATCCTAACTTTCTTAATGAAATCAGAAAGTCTTCACTTGTATCGGCTGCCGGCGCTGAAAATGTCATATATCCCGAAGCTCCTGCAGTGGAAGCAGATCTTCCATTAGATGGTGCGGATTTATATAACAGTCTGCAATGGGACATCAAACAAGTAACAAATGATGGGGCATCGTGGAATCTTCCAGGAGGAACTGGAAAGGCCGCTGATGGCAAAGATATTGTTGTTGGGGTAATCGATACAGGTATCGACTATAATCACCCGGATCTAAAGGAAAATTACGCATATGGTAAATCATTTGTCCCCGGTTATCCAGATCCAATGGATGAAAACAGCCATGGAACACATGTTGCGGGATCTATTGCAGCAAAAGGAAGAACGATGGGGGTTGGACCAGACTTGAAGGTAGCGGCTTACCGTGTATTCGGTCCTGAAGGCGGAGCAGCTACTTCCCATATTGCCGAAGCTTTAATGACCGCTGCTGATGATAATGTTGATGTTGTTAATATGTCTCTTGGCGGATATGACTGGTTCCAGAATCCTGAGTATGCAACAAAGGATACTGTAGCGGACGTGCAAATGTTTAACAGAGCCATCAAATATGCTATTCAAAAAGGTGTTACTGTAGTTGGTTCAGCAGGCAATAATGCAGTTGATTTAAAAAGTCCGGGGCAGCTTTCCGGTTCAGATAATGGTGCCACACACAGAAGTCCAAGCAGTCAACTGATGATTCGGGTGTCTGCTGGAGGAGCTTTAAAGAATCTTGCTTTCTATTCCAATTATGGTGTCGGCAAAATTGATGTTATGGCTCCAGGTGGAGACTTGGGACCAAACTATGATCCAAATACTGGAGCGGGCAGGGATAATACTTACTTAGCATTAGCAACAATCCCTGGCGGAGGCTATGGCTATAAGGGAGGAACTTCAATGGCTGCTCCGAAAGTAGCGGCACTTGCAGGTGTGATCATTGCAAAACATGGTAAAGACAACATCTCTCCCGCACAAGTTAAGCATATCATTCAAACTTCATCAGAAGACATCTTTAAGCCTGGGTATGACGAGCAATCTGGCCACGGGCTAATAAATGCAGTTAATGCGCTAAAATAATCCTATTAATCAGGCTGGCGGAAATTTTCCGTCAGCTTATTTTTATAAGTGAATTTTGCAAAATCAAAAGAGCTCCGCTAATAAAATCCTCTTAAAATTCATTTTTATTGGACCTGATTAATAGAATATAGAGAGAATAAAAATAGCAGGGGAGACTTACTGATGAATATCCAGCACTATTACCTGAAAACAGCTGACATCTCTTTGAATGCAAGCCTAACTGCACTTATGCCGCCATTTTTCTTCCTATTGATATTCTTTAACAAATTTCCAGGGAATTTCATTATTATCTTGTTCCCTTTTATTATTTATAGCTTTTTGTGTCATCAAATGTATCTTCTGAATAAACAAAGGGCAGCCGAGGCAGCGGCAAGTAACTTTTATTCTATTAGACAAGCCCCTCTGCCTTTTTTGCAGCAGTCAAAAGTGCTGATCGCTTTTCTGCCGGCCCCTTCTCTAAGAATGGTTATTTTTGATCCCGAAGGAAGGGTGATAGGTGAAATAAGAGATATGAAAATGCGGAAGCTTCGCTGGTTCCTGCCTTATTTTATCGACCGATTCATTCCAAAAAGGCTGGGAATTTATGACTATACTGATAATCTTGAGGCATCAATCATCATCCGTAGAAAGGGAATCGAAGTCTTGTCTTCAGGTTGCCACTGCAGGGAAATAATCGAATTTAAAAAGGAAGGAAGCACTCTGCTGTTTCAGAATGGAGATATGCAGTATGCCGTTCCTAAAACCTTTTTACACACAGATCTGCAGGTACTAGATGATCAATCGAATAGAATTGCCCGTTTTCGCAAAGGGTGGATGCCATTTGAGTGGGGGAAGCGCTTTAAGGATCCAAACACACCTGTCCTTTCTTTTAATATTAGTCTGGATGCAAAAGAAAAGCGCAGAATTTATGCAATTTTTGCGGCTCTATTTCTTTATCGCAATCATTAAAACATGTGCACATTTATAGATTCTGGATTCCCCATATAGTATGATAAATTCAGTTTAAGTATAGGGAAATCAGTATAGAGGTGTTGGAATGAAAAAGTTTTTACTGGCAGCTGCAGTTATTGTCCTTTTGCTGTTCATTGTTGACAAGACCATTCTTAAGGAAAAGGGAGTAGTAGAGCAAGCTGGACAAATGCAAAAATACGATAAAATTGAAGATCCTGAGGATTTGCCTATTGGTTTGGAGAAAGGCAGCATTGCTCCAGATTTTGAACTGACAGATATGGAAGGAAATCCGGTGAAACTCAGTGACTACAGGGGCAAAGCTGTGCTTCTGAATTTTTGGGCAAGCTGGTGTCCTCCATGCCGCGCGGAAATGCCGCATATGGAGAAGCTTTATAAAAAGTACAAAGATAAAAAATTCGATATTCTTGCCGTAAATCTAACAAACACTGAAAAGAATAACGGAGACGCTGAGAAGTTCGTGAAAGAGCTGGGTCTGACTTTTACAATCCCTATGGATGTAAAGGGCGCTGTTGGTGCGGATTATAATATTATGGCTTATCCTACAAGCTATTTTATTGACTCTGATGGAGTTATTAGAGAAAAAGTTTTGGGAGCCTTAAATGAAGAATATATGGAGAAGGAAATCAAAAAGCTTCCATAAACAAACCGGAGAGCCATATTAGCTCTCCGGCTTTATATCTGCAATCATATCCTGGTGAAGGCGATTAACGATTACCCTTTTTCTGTATAGCATTATGCCGGCTTCTGCAATATCATTAACGGCAGAGCGATTTATGAATGCCCCAAAAAGCAATCCGGCAATAGGGATCATTTGGAAAAGTTTTTTCCAGCCTATTTGGTCCCTGTACGAAAACACAACCTCTCTCCAGCCTTGAAGCTCAGAAACGACTTCCCTTTTTGGTCCTTCTTCTTTAGCGCCAAACATGGTAAGCTGCTGCAGAATAGCTTTTTTTCCAACAATATCACTGGAAACAAATTGAAGGATTTTGACGATGAACATTCTTTCATTTTTATCTGCGGGATCGAAGCCATAGCAAATCGCAATATCCTGCAGTGTTTTTAATTGAATGCCGAGGAGAAGAGGGATATCAATGGTCAGGGTGAAAATCCCTCCGACTCCAGTTCCCGCACCCTGCAATGCAGCGGTTCTTTTTCTGTTTGAGGTTAGCTTTTCCGCGGCTTCATCCATCTTTACTATGGGCAGGGCTTCTACATCCTGCAAGGTATGGATATTCTGTCCAGGATAATAATTCTTTAACGCTGCTGCTGAACTTAAATATCTTCCTCCTGATTGAATATACGTGCCAAGTTCATCAAGAATCACTCCAACCTTTTTTTGTATGAACTCCGGTGTGAATCTATCAATAAGTTTGAAAGGAAGCCTCCCGAGCTTCTCCCAAAACCACAAATCACCTTGGTCTTTTTCCCATTCTTCGCATTTCTTTAATTCATTTATCAGCTGTTCTTTCGGTTCAATCATTAGTATCGCCCTTTCATTCCTTCTTCTATATTTTAACTATACGGCTGTTTAAAGCAAAAGTTTCACTTCTTTCACAACCAATTCTCTTTGTATATTTCGGCTATTCATGATAAGATTCTTATAATAGAATAGGATTTCCTTCGGGGCAGGGTGAAATTCCCAACCGGCGGTGATGAGGGTACGCCCTCTTAGTCCGTGACCCGGTTTTATTAGCAGAGATAGGTGCTTAATAATAGCGGTGGATTTGGTGAAATTCCAAAGCCGACAGTGAAAGTCTGGATGGGAGAAGGAATGAGTATAGTAACGCGTTCAAAATTTCTTTTTTTAAACGCTTATTTCGTCATGTGTTTTTGCCCCGTTTCACCTAGCTGGTGTACGGGGTTTTGCCGTTTCATACTTAAATTGGAGAAATTGTAAGGAAAGGAGGATTCACATAATTTGAACCACCAGGAATATATGAAGTTAGCCATCAGTCTGGCAGCGGCAGCCAAAGGACAAACAAGTCCTAACCCGCAGGTGGGTGCGGTTGTTGTTAAAAATGGTGAAATTCTTGGGATGGGTGCTCACCTGAAGGCGGGAACTCCCCATGCAGAAGTCCATGCGATTGCTGCAGCTGGCGATGAGGTTAAAGGGGCTGATATTTATGTCACTCTTGAACCGTGCAGCCATTTTGGCAGGACTCCGCCATGCGCAGACTTAATTATTAATTCAGGAATTAATAGGGTTTTTATTGCTTCTGCCGATCCAAATCCTCTGGTTTCAGGCAAAGGAATCGAAAGGATGCAGGATGCCGGTATTGACGTGGTGACCGGTCTGTTGAAAAAGGAAGCAGATGCCCTAAACGAACCATTTTTCCATTTTATAAAAACAAAGACACCATACGTAACCATTAAAGCAGCTTCATCGTTTGATGGGAAAACAGCTGCAAAAACCGGTGACAGCAAATGGATTACCTCTCCAGAATCCAGGCAGGATGTACACCGTCTACGGCATGAACATGACGCAATACTTACAGGTGTAAATACGATCATTCACGATAATCCCCTTTTAACCGCCAGGCTGCCCCAAGGCGGAAAAAATCCCATTCGAATTGTTTTAGATACAAATCTCAGAATTCCGGCTGACGCAAATGTCATCCGAGATCAGTCTGTTAAGACCATCATCTTTACCGGCTGCGAAATAGATTCGACAAAAGCAGAGGAAATAAGGAAGTATAATGCAGAAGTTTTTTCTTTTCCTGCAAATGAGGTGCCGATTAAAGAAGTATTAAAAAACTTAGGTGAAAGAAACATCATGACTTTATTTGTTGAAGGCGGGTCTGAGATCCATGCTTCATTTATTAAAGAAGGTTTCTTTCAGCAGATGATCCTCTATATGGCTCCTAAAATTATTGGAGGCAATAAGGCGATTCCATTTATTGGCGGGGATGGTGCCGACTATGTAAAAGACTCCCCTGTACTGGAATTCACAGAAATCAAAAGGATTGGCGGAGACCTTAGAATTACCGCAAAACCGCTGAGGGAGGCCACGCAATAATGTTTACAGGAATTATTGAGGAGCTTGGAACAGTAAAAAAAGTAGTTCAGCAAGGCAAGGCGATGAAACTGACGATTCAGGCCTCCAAAGTTTTATCAGATGTTCAATTGGGGGACAGCATTTCGGTTAATGGCGTGTGTCTTACAGTTACGGAATTTGCAAAAAATGAATTTTCAGCAGATGTCATGCCCGAAACATTCAAAAGCACTTCGCTTTCTGCCATTAAAGAACGAACAAAAGTCAATCTGGAGAGGGCAATGTCTGCAAATGGCCGATTTGGCGGGCATTTTGTGACAGGGCATGTGGATGGTACAGGTCAAATCATCAAAAAGGCAGCGAGTGAGAATGCTATTTATATACAAATATCTGTGCCGCCTGCCTTAAGCCATTTGCTTATCATGAAAGGCTCTATTGCAGTAGATGGGATTTCCCTTACTGTTTTCGGCAATGAAGACAATACCGTTACCGTCTCGATCATTCCACATACAGCGAGTGAAACGGTACTGGGCTTCAAAACAGCTGGAGACATTGTTAATCTCGAATTCGATATGCTTGCCAAATATCTATTTTCCTTCATGAACAGGCGGCAGGAGACCACACCGCCTAAAGAAGGAATATCAGAAGGTTTCCTTAAGGAAAACGGCTTCTTATAAATAGCAAAAGGAGGGGCAATAAACCATGTTTAGTGAAATACATGAGGCATTGGAAGATTTAAAAGCGGGGAAAGTCATCATTGTCTGTGATGATGAAGACAGGGAAAATGAAGGAGATTTCCTGGCAATCGCGGAATATGCTAAACCGGACACCATCAACTTTATGGCCAAAGAAGGCAGAGGCCTGATCTGTACACCTATCACTGAGGAGCTGGCTGAAAAGCTGGAACTGAATCCGATGGTAGAGGTGAACACTGACAGCCATGGAACAGCTTTCACAGTCAGTATTGACCATGTGAAAACCACTACAGGCATCAGTGCCTTTGAGCGTGCTTTCACGATAAAGGAAATGCTCGAGAGTGATGCTAAGCCTTCAGACTTTTCCCGTCCGGGACATGTTTTTCCGCTCGTTGCGAAAAAAGGAGGAGTCCTTAGAAGGGCAGGACATACAGAAGCTGCGGTAGATCTTGCTCGCCTTGCCGGTGCTGCACCAGCCGGGGTTATCTGTGAAATCATGAAAGATGATGGAACAATGGCGCGTGTGGATGACCTTGAAATAGTAGCGGAAAAGTTCAATTTGAAAATGATTACGATTCAGCAATTGATAGAGTATCGCTTAAAACATGACTCCATTGTAAAAAGGGAAGTGGAGATTCAGCTTCCAACAGAATTTGGAGATTTTAAAGCAGTAGGCTATACAAACACTGTCGATGGAAAAGACCATGTTGCTCTTGTAAAAGGAGAAATTGATGAAAATGAACCCGTATTGCTTCGTGTTCATTCAGAGTGCCTGACCGGAGATGTATTCGGGTCTAACCGCTGTGACTGCGGACCGCAGCTTGAAGCAGCATTGGCACAGATTGAGGCAGAAGGCCGGGGAATTCTTTTATACATGAGACAGGAAGGACGCGGCATCGGCCTGATTAATAAATTGAAAGCCTATAAGCTGCAGGAAGAGGGATATGATACCGTTGAGGCAAATCATAAGCTCGGGTTTAAGGATGATCTTCGCGACTATGGGGTAGGTGCACAAATCCTAAGGGATCTGGGAGTGAAAAAAATGCGCCTGTTAACCAATAATCCCCGCAAGATTGCAGGTTTGGGCGGCTATGGGCTGGAGGTAGCAGAACGGGTTCCTCTTCAAATGCCTGCCAAATCTGAAAATGAGAATTACTTAAAAACGAAGAAAACGAAACTTGGACATTTATTACAATTTTAAGGGAGCGATTTAAGATGAAAAAGGTAATCGAAGGACATTTAGTAGGAACAGGATTAAAAATGGCAATTGTCGTGTCGCGTTTTAATGAATTCATTACGGGCAAGCTTTTAAGTGGAGCGGAAGATGCACTTAAGCGCCATGGAGTGAGTGAAGAAGACGTGACAGTAGTATGGGTTCCTGGAGCATTTGAAATCCCGCTTGCAGCTAAAAAGCTATCCCAGTCCGGAAAATTTGATGCAGTTATTACACTTGGCACAGTTATCCGCGGAGCAACTCCGCATTTTGATTATGTCAGCGGCGAAGTGGCTAAAGGGGTCTCAGCGACAGCATTGCAGAGCGGTGTCCCTGTTATCTTCGGAGTTCTAACAACTGACACGATTGAACAGGCTATTGAGCGTGCCGGCACTAAAGCTGGAAACAAAGGATGGGAAGCAGCTGTCGGAGCAATTGAAATGGGCAATTTGTATAGACAGTTATCCGATGGTGAATAAGGTATCATTTTTTATTCAAACGGAACGCTTACTACGATCGACTTGATCATATAATTATGCAGGTGCAGTTATGCTGACCTGTTTCTATCAAAATCGGCGGGACAATTCCCGCCGGTTTTTTTAGGTATATCTGAACAGACGTCTGACCTTTCTATTGGCAGAATGAATTTTTTTTGTTAAAATACTGCTTGTGGCTCACCCGTGTTTACTTCTGCGGGGAGAGCGGGTAGGGAGAGGGCTAATTGAATAGATAGGTAGTATTTATGAATAAGTGGTTTAACCGGCTTTTTCAGCTGAATTCAAATGGAACAACTGTTAAAAGGGAGGTTATGGCTGGGGCAATCGGCTTTTTTACGATTGTTTATATTATCGCAGTTAACTCTCTTATTCTCTCTGAAGCAGGAATACCATTGGAAGCAGCTATTTTTGCAACCATTATAACCTCGGTGGTCGGCTGTTTGATTATGGGGTTTTGGGCAAATGTACCGATCCTCCTTGTGCCTGGAATGGGAATCAATGCTTTATTCTCCTATACTATGGTCCAGTCCATGGGCTTATCCTGGCAGGAAGCATTGGCTGTAGTGTTCATATCCGGTCTGATCTTTGTTTTCGTGGCTTTTTCGCGATTTGCACAGACATTAAGTGAATCAATCCCACATTCACTTAAAGAAGCGATAACAGTGGGACTGGGGCTTTTCCTGATGCTGATTGGACTTGAAAAAGGCGGAATCGTTGAAAAAGGGACAAACTCCATTATTGCTTTAGGTGAGCTGGGAGACCCGCAAGTGCTTGCAACCATCTTAACGTTCCTGCTGGCCATCATTTTATTCATGCGGAATGTGCCTGGAAACTTTTTAATTACTGTTGTAGCAGGAACACTGATCGCATGGGCTTTTGGGCTGATAGATGTGCAGAAGACTGATGAAAAGTCGTTCGCGCTCTCTGATTATATGGAAGTATTTGGAGCAATGTCATTTGATAACTTGCTTTCCGTCACTTTTTGGATTGCCATTTTTTCTTTGACAATGGTTCTGGTATTTGAAAATATCGGATTAGTCCATGGTCATGTTGGTTTTATTAACAGGCCGGAACAGTTTAAGCGTGCTTTTCAGGCAAATTCTGTTTCAGCATTATTGTCCGGTATTTTTGGGACAAGCCCGACTGTTGCAACGGTTGAAAGTGCAGCAAGTATGGCTGCCGGGGGACGTACAGGATTGACAGCAGTTACAACCGGGATGCTGTTTGTGCTATCCGCATTCTTTATTCCTGTTATTAAGTTGATCCCCAACAGCGCGATTGCCCCTATTCTGATCATTATTGGCGGACTGATGCTTCAAAACATCCGCAATCTTGATTTAAAGGATATGAGCGAAAGCTTTCCGGCTATCTTTATCATTGCCATGATTCCGTTCACTTACAGTATTGCGGACGGCATTGCCATTGGATTTATTCTTTATCCAATCTTAAAGATTTCGATAGGTAAAGCAAAGGAAGTTTCATTTGCTTTATATGTCATAGCTGCTTTGTTTTTATTCAACTTTGTTTTTCATGTGATTAGTTAATATAGATTATGGGATGCCTTTATATCGGGCATCCTTTTTCTTTTTACGGAAATGCTGTTTTCGCAAGGTTTGCTGCTTTATATATATTATTTGCTGAGTTGATTGGAGCGAGCAGCCTGGAGCGGAAATCAACGGACAACTTTAATAGCTGAAAAAAAATAAAAAAGGAGCCTGCAAAAAAAGGGAAATTTTAATTAAAACTATAAAAATTTCTATTTATTCAACAAGTTTCGACACGCGTAATAACTAACCTGAGTTAAAATAGGACTATAGTATTAGGTGTTTTCGGAGGTATGTCAATGGAAGTGTTTGTAGCTAGACAGCCGATTTTCAACTCAAAGGAAGAAGTATTCGCTTATGAACTTCTGTATAGAAATAATCAGGTGAACGCTTTCCCTGATATAGATGAAGATCAGGCTACAGCTGAAGTTATTATTAATAGTTTTTTAAATATAGGAATCGATCAGCTATCTGAAGGGAAACCATGTTTTATAAATTTTACGGAAAAATTACTAAAGCTAAGGGTGCCTGCTTATTTTAGGCCCAGGGAGATTGTTGTCGAAATCCTTGAAACGGTAGAGCCGAGCGCGGAACTTGTCAGGATATGCAAGGATTTAAAGGAGCTTGGCTATCAGATAGCGCTGGATGATTATGTATTTAATGAAACCAACCCCTTTGCAAGGCAATTGCTGAAATATGCAGACATCATTAAGGTGGATTTTCTAAATACCCCAAAGGAGATGCGGGAAAAAATAGAATTGCTTGTTAACCAGCTCAGAATAAAAACAGTAGCAGAAAAGGTTGAGACCAGAGAGGAATACGAGGAAGCCAAAAACAAGGGGTATGATTATTTTCAGGGGTACTTTTTTGAAAAGCCTGTCATTATGTCTACACATGATGTACCAGCATATTTTCAATCCTATTATGAGATGATCCAAAACCTGTCAAAAGAGGAGCCAAGTCTTGACCGTATAACCGAGTTAATAGAACGTGACATATCACTGTCTTATAAATTGCTGAAACTAATAAATTCACCGGCTTACCGTCCTAAGCAAAAGATAAATTCGATCCGGCAGGCCATCGTTCTCCTGGGTCTGATAGAGCTTGAAAAGTGGATCTATGTACTGGCAGTAAGGGAAAATATCGTTCATCATTCCCAAATGGCTGAAGAGACCGTCAGGTTATCAATGACCCGTGCAAAAATGTGTGAGGAAATTGGCAGACTCAGGACCGGAAAAAGCGTTTCATCAAGCTATTTTATGACTGGAATGTTTTCATTAATGGACTCATTGCTTAAGATCCCGATGAAGCAAATTCTTAATGAGCTTCCCCTGCAGGATGATATTTGTGAAGCCCTCCGCGGAGAAAATAATAATCTTAAGGAGATACTCGATCTTGCTGTTGCAGTCGAGAAAGCACAATGGTGCAGAATCAGTGAAATGTGCGAGAAGCTGAATGTTGATGAAAAAACCATTTTTAAGATCTATTCAGAAGCATTAGCCTGGTCCAGTCAGCTGCTGAACCCTGAAAAGATCACAAACTAAAGCCTTAAGGTTTGTAGAACTATATTCTCCGAGTCTATATTATATAGAAAACAAATATTGAATAATAAAAGCTTTTATGGCACTCTTATCTATAAGTTGAATTACTATTGATCTGGAGGTATTACATTGAATATTGAACTTTTGAAATGTCATGGATCAGGAAATGATTTCTTTATTATAGATGAGATATCCAATACGTATCATTTTACAGAAGAGAATCGTGCAGAGCTTGCCAGAGCTATATGCGACCGCAGCACCGAGCTGGGCTCAGATGGAATTCTTTTCGTACTAAAAAGCGATAAAGCAGATGCCCGGATGCGTGTTTTTAATCCGGATGGATCTGAAGCCTCAATGTGCGGAAATGGGTTAAGATGCGTCGCCCGTTATGTTTGTGAACTTCTTGGGCTGAAAGAAGCTATCATTGAGACCATGAAAGCTGATTTACAGGTGAAAAAGCAAGAAGATATATTTGAGGACATTCCGACTTATCTTGTTGAAATCTCACCTGTTTCATTCGATTTGAAGGATCTTCCTTTAGTTCTTGATAAAGATACTGTAATTAATGAAAAAGTGAGCGGGATTTCAGATGAATTAGCTTTTACAGCCTTAGCAGTCCCTAATCCTCATTTTGTTTCCATTGTGGAGAAAGAGCAAATAGCATCAGACCTGCAAAAAGAGATCAGCGAATATTTGAATGGACCGAATGAATTCTTTCCTGATGGAGTAAATGTCAGCTTTGTAAAGCCGCTAGAAAAAGGGCAGATTTATGTACGAACATTTGAACGGGGAGTAGGATTTACCAATGCTTGCGGTACTGCCATGTCCGCTTCGACACTTGTCACTTGCATGAATGGGCTTAATAAAATCGAAGAGCCTGTAGAGGTATATAATAATGGCGGAAAGGTGCGCTGTGTAGTCCATGAAGAGAATGGCAGGCAATCCATTGACTTAATTGGAAATGCAAGCTATGTTTACCGCTGTGAAGCAGAGACTGACATGGATAACCCTGCAGAGTTTTCCCTTTCCCCGAAAGAGGAATATACTGGAGAAATTAAGCAGTATGCTAAACTTCAGGAATTTGCTCAGGCAGTACTTAAAGAGTGGTTGTAGGATAAGGCATCAAGGCCTTATCCTTTTTTATTATGTTCCTTTAAAAACTCCAGCACTGGTGAAAACGGCTGAATTTCCTTTGTTTGAAAATAAGTGTTAAAAGGATCGCCATCACTGTTTATTCTTTTAATCATATTGGTTATTTGAAACCTTTCCATAGTGAGCTTTTCGTTAACTTCCTCCCAAAAAAGCGGAGCTGCAACAGTCGCCGATTTATTTCCTCTGGGTGAATAAGGGGCTATAATCGTCTTACCTTCTGCATGCTGGATATAGTCCACATAAAGCCGCCCACCCCGGTGTTTCTTCAACCTTTCAATTGTAAAAGAATCCGGGTCTTTGTTTAGGAGATACTGGGCAATGAACTCAGTGAAAAGCCGTGTATCATCAAAGGTATAAGCATTTTCCGGCAAAGGAATATAAACTTGCAGCCCTTTATTGCCTGATGTTTTAACGAAGCTGATTAATTTAAGCTGATCCAGCACCTCTTTAATATAAACAGCGGCTTTAATGGCGAGAGGAAAAGCCTCCCGGGACGGCGGGTCCAAATCAAAAACGATTTCACTTGGTCCGGAGCTTGCGATCGTTTTGAACGGTATATGATATTCAAAAGCAAGCTGGTTGCCAAGCCACAACAATGTTTTTAGATTATTGCAGACAATATAATCAATACCTTCTGACATTTCCGTTTCGACAAAATCCGGTGCGTAATCCGGGCAATTTTTCTGGTAGAAGGGCTCTGCAAAAATCCCATGCGGATACCGGATAACGGTTAAAAGCCTGTTTTTTAAAAATGGCAGCATATAGGGTGCAACTTCTCTTAAAAAATGAATGTAATCAATCTTTTGAATAGCCGGAGTTTCCCATAATGGTTTTTCCGGATGGGTGATTTCTATTTCTGGAGGCAGGTTTTTCTGCTGCTGTATAAATTGATCATATGTACAGGCATCAGGCTTCAAATCGAAACGAAACTGGTGAAAGTGCGGCTCCCGCATTTGCTCCTCATAGATCTCGAGGTATTTAACATCCACACAGATTGCAGGTTCTACATATATGAATTGGCTGTTTTCATCTGCTTTATTTTCTTTAATTATTTGAAATAAGGCTTGTTTTTCATCAGGCTTCAAGCCAAAAAGAAACTGTCCGATTCCTATGACAGTATCCCCCTGATATACCCCGGCATAAAAGTATCCATTAGATTTTTCATAAGCAGTGATAAAACAGGAAACGTATTTCCAGTTTTTGAATTTCAGCCATAAAGAGGTTCTCTTTCCTTCTTCCCATTTATTCTTCATCTGCTTGGCCACAATTCCTTCACCGTCATGAAGAACGATTTTTTCCCATAGCTCCTTAAAACTGGGGTATGGGGGAACTAATTGAATCAGCCTGGAGTCCTTCTCGTCAGGTTTTAAGGGCAAATCACAGCTTTTAAACAAAGCTTCAAGCTCTGATTTTCTGGCAGAGTACTCTTTATCGGCAATTTTTCTGCCATTTATCATCAGGATGTCAAAAACAAGAAAACGGCAGGGAGCTGTTTTGGCTTTCTCAAGAATCTTTTTTTCAGATCTCATTCTCCCCCTGACCTGAATCGACCCAAAATGAGCTTTATAGGCATTTTCCAGCAAGACTACCTCTCCATCTAATATAAGCGGAAGGTATTGTTCAAATTTATCTTTGTGCTGTTCCAAAAAAGCATTAATCTCCGGGAAAAGGTTTAATAAAGGTTTATCGTTTCTGCTTGTCAGTCTGGGTTCCTTGTCCCAGTGCAGGATCCCTCTAAAACCATCATATTTTGCTTCAAACAGCCATTCTTTCTCTTCCGGAACATCGAAAGTTAATGTAGGAAGCATAGGTCTCATACTATTTGGCCTCCTTTACAATCGTCATTATAGTTTTGGCAGTTGCCGCTAAAACTACTCAGTTTCCAATTCTTTTTGCGTATCTCCTTTTTTATTAATACACAAATTATGACTATTACATCAAAATGAATGGGAGTCTGACTATGCATACAATGTGGAAAGGAAGCATCAGTTTTGGGCTGGTGAATATACCAATTAAGCTGCATTCGGCTACAGAAGATAAGGATATCAAGCTGAGAAATCTTCATAAGGAATGTCATTCGCCAATTAAGTATGAGAAAACATGTCCTGTTTGTGAAAAGGAAATTAAGAACGAGGATATTGTAAAAGCTTATGAATACACAAAAGGAAAGTTTGTTGTTTTAGAGGATGAGGATTTAGAAAAGCTTAAACAGGAAAATGAGGATAAAGCTGTAGAAATTATGGACTTTGTAAAAATACAGGAAATTGATCCAATTTACTACAATCGCACCTATTATATGTCTCCAGGGGACGGGGGAGGGAAAGCTTACTCCCTTTTAAGAAAAGCGCTCGAGACGTCTGAAAAAGTAGGTTTGGCAAAAATCATTATCCGCTCCAAAGAACAGCTGGCTGTTGTCCGTGTATATGAAAATACTCTTGTCATGGAGACGATCCATTATCCTGATGAAGTACGCAAGGCTGCGGATGTGCCAAATGTGCCTGCAGAAGACAAAGTGACAGATAAGGAGATCGATACTGCCATCATGCTGATTGATCAATTAACCACAGAATTTAAACCTGAAAAATATAATGATGACTACCGGACAGCTCTTTTGGAGCTTATAGAAGCAAAACGGACTGGCAAAGATATCGTCACGCCTGTTGAAAAAGAGCCTGCGGCAAATGTTACCGACCTCATGGCTGCCCTTCAGGCATCAATTGATAAAACTAAACCTGCTGATGCGGAAACAAAGAAAAAACCTGCAGCTAAAAAGAAACGTGCTTCAACAAAAACAAAGGCTAAAAAGCAAGCTTGATGAACCGAAACCGAATTTGCTGATGCAGACTCGGTTTTTTGCTGGGCGGATTCGTAATTTCGAGGATGCGGCTCACTCTGATCCGAAAAAAATGTTCCGTTCATGATGTTTTGTGGTAATTCTAACTAAAAAGGATATGAGTGAATGAACTGGAGAAATATAACACGTAAAAACATATTTTACTTAACGCTTGCCGCCTCTATCATAGCCGGATTTTTGCTGCTATTTATCGAAATAGTGGATGAACTGAAGGAAGAGGAGCTAATTCATTTCGATGAGTCTGTGATCAAGTATGTCCAGGCATTTATTTCTCCCCGGCTCACGGAGTTTATGAGTGTAGTTACTTTTTTGGGGTCGGTAAAGTGGCTGGCTTTTTCGGTACTTGCAGCAGCTGTTCTTTTGTTCCTGTTTAAAAAGAGATCACTTGCATGGTTCATGGTTCTTTCATCGGGTCTCGGAGCACTTTTTAACCTGCTCTTAAAATGGATTTTTAAAAGAGAACGTCCGGATATCAGACCTCTGATTGAAGAGCAGGGATTCAGTTTTCCGAGCGGACATTCAATGGGATCTTTTATTTTTTATGGCTCACTTGCCTATATGATCATTCATCTGGCAAAAAGAAAGCGCTGGAAGGCTGCATGGACATTGATGCTGAGCAGCTTTATCATAATGATTGGATTAAGCCGTATTTATTTAGGTGTTCATTTTCCAAGTGATGTAATAGCCGGGTTTGCAGCCGGGGGTGCCTGGCTGACCATCATGATTATTGGATTCCGCTATTATGAGTACCGTAAAGATTTATAAATGGGTATTGAGAAATACGCACATTCTTAATAACATAGGGAAATAACAGAAATAGGAGTGGAACGAATGAATCAAAAAATTTTGCCGGCATCATCCAATATGAAAGAATTTGAAAAGTTCCTGAAAAGCCCTTATGAAATTGGTGTATTTCTCGATATGCATATTTCACAGCTGAAAAATGTTTCGCAGATGGCTAAAGCGCAAAACAAAAAAATGATTTATCATGTTGACCTGATCCATGGCTTGAAAAGCGACGACTATGCTGTGGAATATATTTGCCAGGAATACAAGCCGTACGGGTTAATTTCTACTAAATCCAGCGTAATCCTGAAAGCGAAGCAAAAAGGAGTGATCGCAGTCCAGAGGATTTTCCTTATCGATTCGCACGCACTTGAAAAAAGTTATAAATTAATCGAGAAAACCAGACCGGATTACATAGAAGTGTTGCCGGGTGCCATGCCATGGATGATAAAAGAGGTAAATGAACGTTTGAATACGCCTATATTTGCCGGAGGACTCATCCGCTCAGAAGAAGAAGTGAAGAATGCGCTTAAAGCAGGAGCAGCTGCCATTACTACATCAAAAATAGAAATATGGGAAAGGTTTTCATAAAAATGTTCTAGAAACGTTTGACAACGTTTTCATAGACTTGTATACTCGGTTTAACAAGTTAATTTATGTGTCGGAGATTAGGAGATTCACACAGTTTAGCCTTTTTAGGCTTAATCTGTCGTGAATCTCCTTTTTTGTTTCCGATCAGCCAAAATGGAAAGGGGATTTTCAGATGTCTGCATTTATGGGAGAAATGATTGGAACGATGATCTTGATTGTTTTTGGAGGAGGCGTTGTTGCCGGGGCGAATTTAAAAAAGACTTTTTCTATTAATGGAGGATGGATTGTTATTACGATTGCCTGGGGGCTTGCTGTAACGATGGGGGTTTTTGCTGTTGGCTCGATCAGCGGTGCACACTTGAACCCTGCTGTAACCATCGGATTTGCGCTTAGCGGTGATTTCCCGTGGCAAGACGTGCCCGGGTATATTCTGGCTCAGGTCCTGGGTGGGTTCTTGGGAGGGGTGATTGTGTTCCTTCACTATCTGCCGCATTGGAAAGAAACAGAAGACCAGGGTGCAAAGCTTTCTGTTTTCTCAACAAGTCCTGCCATTCCCCATACATTTTCAAATTTATTGAGTGAAATAATTGGGACGTTCATTCTTGTATTGGGTTTGATGTTTATAGGAGCAAATCAATTTACTGAAGGGTTAAATCCGATTGCTGTGGGCCTTCTTATCGTTGTTATCGGCATGTCGCTCGGCGGGACAACGGGCTATGCAATTAATCCTGCCCGTGACCTGGGACCGCGTATTGCTCATTTTCTTCTTCCCATTGCAGGCAAAGGGAAATCGAACTGGGGATATGCATGGATACCGGTAGCTGGACCAATCCTAGGGGGATTAATGGGCTCAAGCTTCTATCAAGTAATGTTCGATGGCAAAGCTTCAGGTATTGTTTGGGCAGTGCTGGGTGTTAATATAATAGTATTAATTCTTTCGTATATTTTTGGCAAAAAACAGCCTGGAGAAGTTGATTCTTCTAAAGTTGCTGCATAAATAAGAGTATTGAACGAGATTGGGAGGAGTTCATTATGGAAAAATATATTTTATCATTAGATCAGGGGACTACAAGTTCACGAGCTATTCTATTCAATAAAAAAGGCGAAATTGTCCACACGGCACAAAAAGAGTTCACACAGCATTTTCCAAAGCCTGGCTGGGTTGAACATAATGCTAATGAAATATGGGGTTCAATTTTATCGGTGATTGCAGGTGTTTTTTCAGAATCCGGCATAAAGCCTGAGCAAATTGCCGGCATTGGCATCACAAACCAGAGGGAAACTACTGTTGTTTGGGATAAAGAAACGGGAGCACCGATTTATAATGCGATTGTATGGCAGTCAAGGCAGACCAGCGAGATTTGTGATGACTTGAAAGAAAAAGGCTATAACGGCTTGTTCAGAGAAAAAACCGGCCTATTAATTGATGCGTATTTCTCAGGAACAAAGGTGAAATGGATATTGGATCATGTGGAAGGGGCAAGGGAAAAAGCGGAACAGGGAAAATTATTGTTTGGAACCATTGATACATGGCTAATATGGAAGCTATCTGGAGGGAAAGCGCATGTGACCGATTACTCCAACGCCTCCCGGACATTAATGTTTAATATCTATGAACTTAAGTGGGATGAAGAGCTCCTAAATATTCTTGGAGTCCCGAAAGCGATGCTGCCTGAAGTGAAGCCATCTTCCGAGGTGTATGCTAAGACCATTGACTATCACTTTTTCGGAAAGGAAGTACCTATCGCTGGTGCGGCGGGGGACCAGCAGGCTGCGCTGTTTGGACAAGCATGCTTCGAGAAAGGAATGGCTAAAAACACTTACGGCACTGGCTGTTTCATGCTTATGAATACAGGTGAAAAAGCCGTACAGTCTGAACATGGGCTTCTAACAACCATTGCCTGGGGACTTGAGGGGAAAATTGAATATGCATTGGAGGGCAGCATTTTTGTTGCGGGCTCTGCTATTCAATGGCTCCGAGATGGGATGAGAATGCTTAAAGATGCAAAGGACAGTGAAAGCTATGCTAAAAAAGTGGACTCTACAGATGGAGTTTATGTAGTTCCGGCTTTTGTTGGCCTCGGGACGCCATATTGGGATAGTGATGTAAGGGGAGCAGTTTTCGGAGTTACACGGGGAACGTCCAAAGAACATTTTATCAGGGCGACACTTGAGGCACTGGCATATCAGACAAAAGATGTCCTCTCTGCGATGGAAGCGGACTCTGGCATTGAACTTAAGACGCTTAGAGCTGATGGGGGGGCCGTGAAAAATAATTTCCTGATGGAGTTCCAGTCAGATATTTTAGATGTTCCTGTTGAGAGGCCGGTGATTAATGAAACTACCGCTCTGGGGGCAGCTTATCTTGCGGGATTGGCTGTCGGGTTCTGGAAATCACAGGAGGAAATCGCTGAGCAGTGGGCAATTGACCAACCATATTATCCTTCGATGGATGATCAAGTGCGTGAAAATCTTTATCAGGGCTGGAAAAAGGCTGTAAAGGCAGCTATTGCATTTAAATAATCAGAAGCAAGTTTTTTACACAAATCATATCTTGTATGTTATAATGATCCTAAGTTAATAGTTCGGCAGGAGATGCGGAGAGACCACAAAATCATTATCGTTTTATTGATAATGTATTTTGTGGTCTCTTTTTTATTCCCTGCTTTAAAAGGGTAGTTACAACTACTAGCCTTTTCAAAAAGGAGGAGACAACCATGACATTTTCTAATTTAAATCGTAATGACATGATAAATACACTTACAGCCGGAGAATTTGATCTTCTGATTATTGGCGGCGGCATAACGGGAGCTGGGATTGCTCTTGACGCGGCCACACGGGGAATGAAAACGGCCCTCGTTGAAATGCAGGATTTTGCAGCGGGAACCTCCAGCCGTTCAACCAAACTGGTTCACGGAGGATTAAGGTATCTTAAGCAATTCGAAGTTAAAATGGTAGCTGAAGTCGGAAAAGAGCGGGCGATTGTATATGAAAATGGGCCACATGTAACTACACCGGAGTGGATGCTGCTTCCAATGCATAAAGGAGGCACATTTGGAAAATTCTCAACTTCTATCGGCCTTAGAGTTTACGATTTTCTTGCAGGCGTCAGAAAATCTGAACGAAGAAGTATGCTCAGTGTCCCGGAAACATTATCAAAAGAACCGCTTATAAAAAAAGATGGACTAAAAGGCGGCGGCTATTATGTTGAATACCGCACAGATGATGCCCGTCTTACTATAGAGGTAATGAAAGCTGCTGCAGAAAAAGGCGCTCTTCCAGTTAACTATTTGAAGGTCGAGAACCTTTTATATGATGAACGAGGTAAAGTTTGCGGAGCTGCTGCTGCAGATCAGCTGACCGGCAAGATTCATGAAATCAGAGCGGAAAAAGTCATCAACGCTGCTGGTCCCTGGGTTGATTCTATTCGTGAGAAAGACGGTTCCAGGAAAGGAAAGACCCTGCGTCTGACTAAAGGTGTTCATTTGGTAATTGACCAATCCAAGTTCCCGTTAAAACAGGCTGTGTACTTTGATACTCCTGACAAAAGGATGGTATTTGCCATACCTAGAAACGGAAAAACATATGTGGGGACAACAGATACTTTCTATGATTCAGATCCCGTAAATCCAAAAATGACTTCAAGTGACAGAACATACATCATAAACGCCATTAATTTTATGTTTCCTTCTGTGAAAATAACGGAAAATGATATTGAATCAAGCTGGGCTGGTGTTCGTCCGCTTATTTGGGAAGAAGGAAAAGACCCTTCCGAAATATCACGTAAAGATGAAATCTGGGAGTCAGATACTGGATTGCTGACAATTGCCGGCGGGAAACTGACCGGGTACCGGAAAATGGCCGAAACCATTGTTGATATGCTTGCTGAAAAATTCAAGCAGGAATCGAATAGGACATTTAGCTGCAGTATTACAAAAACATTGCCCATTTCTGGAGGGAATGTGGGGGGATCATCCAAATTCCGTGAATTTATTGGGTTCCAGACTGAAAAAGGAACAAGTATTGGTTTATCAGCTGAGCAGTCCAAACACCTTGTAAATATATATGGTTCTAACGTTGGCATCATTTTTAATATGATTGAAGCGGATAAGAGTGAAGCTGAGAATTACGGCCTGCCGATTGTATTGTGGGCAAAGTTGAAATATGCAATTGAACATGAAATGGCTGCAGCACCTGTTGACTTTTTTAACCGCAGAACAGGAGCGCTTCTTTTTGATATCGAAACGGTAAGAAATTATCAAAGGCAAGTAATTTCATATATGGCTGATGCGTTTAAATGGGATAAGGCTGCTGAAAGAAATTTTGAGAACCAGCTGAACGAGGAACTTAGATCTGCAATGAAGCCTGCTGATCAGGACTAAAACTCTCCGGACGGGGAGTTTTCTTTTTCTTGGAGAATTTAAACAAAAGGGACATTCCGCAGGCATACTATATTATAAATAGGTAGAGGAGATGGGTTATGTACAATGTTCTCATGTTTGTTGACTCTGGGGTTGACGATTCACTTGCCCTAATGTATGCCCTTCAGCATCCTGATATTAATTTAGTTGGTGTAGTCAGCGCTTATGGCAACATAACCAAAGAAGAATCCATTAATAATACTGCCTATTTACTGAACCTTGCCGGCAGAGAGGACATTCCCATTATAGCAGGAGCAAGCGGTCCATTATCCGGTGAGACTGCTGTCTTTTATCCTGAAATTCATGGGGAGGAAGGTCTGGGGCCCATTCGGCCTCCGGAGAATTTTAGCAGCAAAATAAAGGTATATGATATAGACAAAATTATTGAAATTGTAAATCAATACAAAAATGACCTTGTGATCGTTGGTGTTGGAAGGCAGACTGATTTGGCACTGCCGCTCATTCTTTATGGAAAGGATGCATATCAAGATGTAAATGCATTTTATTTAATGGGAGGTGCGTTTCTGGTTCCGGGAAATGTAACGCCAGAGGCAGAAGCCAACTTTTATGCTGACCCCATCGCAGCGGATTCAGTGCTGGAAAAAGCCAAAAACATTTATATATTTCCTTTGAATGTAACAAATAAAGCGATTATCCGGCCTGAGACGATTAATTTTATAGCAAATAATACCCAGTCACCTTTTAAAGATTTAATCAAACCTGCTTATGATTATTATTACGAAGCTTACCAAAAGCTTGTTCGGGAATTCAGGGTGCACCTCTCCATGATGTTCTTGTTTTAAGTGTTCTTACAAATCCCGATCTTGTCAAATATGTTAAACGAAGAGTGAGAATTGAACAGTTTGGAAAGGCCAAAGGAAAAAGCATAGCTGATTTCAGGCCTAAGCCGGAAGAGGAACCGCCGGAAACAATTGATAATATCGCGATGGAGCTTGACATGGAACCATTTATCATTGATTTTATGGAGGTTTTTCTCTCACAGAAAAATCAGAAATAGCTTTTGACACATTGTGTTAAAAGCTTTTTTATTTGTGTTGAAGGGGAATGAGAAGTTCACATAGAATGTACTAACATGGAAAACATTTGCAGTGAGTGGAAGATTCTTCTGGAAAAAGTGAAAATGGCAATAATTCCATTTAACTTCGGCAGCATTAATCAAAATCAAATGGAGGCTTTCAAATTGCTGAAAAATAAAAAATTAAACATGACCCTTTCAATTCTTGGAATGGTCATAGCCATTGCCCTGGCTTACAGTGTGCTTGTCTTTTTAAATAAGGATGAATCTAAGATGCAAAAGACCTCGGCAAATGCGGAGGCGCCCGCACAGGGTTTAATGTACGAAGATTTAGGAGACTTTATTGCCTCCAATCATACTTTTTATAATGAAACACTTGGCTGGGGAAGAGACCGGAAAGTCAGCTGGCCGAAACAAAGAAAACAAGCTGAGCTAATCATAAACTCCCTAAAAAAAATATCAGCAGAGAATGAGGATCTGCAGAAGGACCTCGGAACAATAACAAGTCTGGCAGAAACTGTGCAGTCGGGCACCAAGGAAAAGGACGTATTAATCAAATTGCACCGGTATTTTCATGATCTGGATATAGGCTTTAATGATTATAAAGATACAACCGATTATTTTGATGTAACCGAGTACAAAGGAGAAAGCTGATCTGCTGGTGACAAGATTTTTTCTTGACAGATAACCGCCTATAAGATAATATAGTGATTGAAGTATTTGAGGTATATTTTGAAGTCGTTAATCCACTTGGAATGTTCGGCAGCCGAACCTTCTATTTAGTGGAACTGCGGCTTTTTATTATGTTTTATGCTCTTTAGGATTTTGAAAGAGTAAGTATGTGTTTGTAATTAAGAATAATTTGTGTGGACAGCTTAACGCTGAATGTTCTTCTTAATCATCTTCTGTAAACCAGACACTTCTCCGTATTTTTACTTCAGTAAGTTTCTTACCATTTAATATTAAAATCTCAGAGAGCATCTAAGTCGGAAAGGATTCCGACCGACCTGATTCCCACTGGCGCGGTCTAGGAGCCGCAAGGATGGAAGAGAGGCAGGGCTTTCATTGTTTTAGGTA
This sequence comes from Cytobacillus sp. EB106-05-05-XG126, assembly GCF_058791715.1. Taxonomy (NCBI): domain Bacteria; kingdom Bacillati; phylum Bacillota; class Bacilli; order Caryophanales; family Bacillaceae; genus Cytobacillus; species Cytobacillus sp. EB106-05-05-XG126. Next base: position 32,993 of record NZ_JBYTDU010000022.1, read on the forward strand.
ATAAATAATTAACTCAAATATATCACTTATAAGGACAGTATTTGCTGTCCTTTTTTATTTATTTTACAAGGCTATTTTCGCAAGGTCTGTTGCTTTTTTTGTATCTTATCTACTGAGCAGATTGGAGCGAAAGGTGCGAAATCCTCGTAAATGCATTCACATTTTCTTCGTGCAGCGTATACTCAAGGAAACTTTTTGTAAAAAACACGAACATTTTAATAAATTTAAGTTTAATTATTTGTGTTTTTGTGCTATTATCTACTCATAAGAATAGCTTTTCAAAATCGCAGTGACTGACGACAATGCGGAATCAACCGCTGGGGAGCTGCGTCTATGTATAGCCGGTCGTCTGGGCAGAGATAAGGGATACCCTTGTCTCTTTTTTCATAACAAAATGGAAAAGCCCGCAAGCCGAATAGGTGCTTTTCCTATAGGAGGAATATGCATGGCGGAAAAAAAGATTATTCTTGATGGAACTGTTGTGGCAAAGCATGTAAAAGACCAATTAAAGAATCGAATTGAAGATTTAAAGGGAAAAGGTATTGAGCCTTGTTTAGCCACTATTTTAGTGGGAGATGATCCTTCGTCTGAAACGTATGTAAGAATGAAGGGGAATGCGTGTGAAAAACTGGGCATTATATCAAAACGTATCCATATGCCAAAGGATACAACAACACAAGAACTGCTGGAGAAAATTGCAGAACTGAATGATGATCTTTCTGTACATGGAATCCTTCTCCAACATCCCGTACCTGGACATATAGATGAACGCAAAGCTTTTGAAGCTATTGCAATTGAAAAAGACGTTGACGGTGTTACGAGCCTTGGATATGGTCAAACTGCTTTCGGCTTTGGTGAATATCCGTCTTGTACACCTGCAGCTATTATGGAAATTATGGATTATTATAAATTGAATGCTGAAGGTATGCATGCTGTTGTCATCGGCAGAAGCCCGATCCTTGGAAAGCCGGTTTCTGCCCTTTTACTCAATCGAAATGCAACGGTCACAACCTGCCATTCATATACCAAAGACCTGCACAGGATTGTAAAGCAGGCTGATATTGTAGTTGCAGCTGTGGGAAAGCCTAACTTTGTTAAGGGTGAATGGATTAAAGAAGGGGCTATTGTTCTTGATGCCGGTTATAATGAAGGAAATATTGGAGATGCAGAGTATGACAGCTGTTTTGAAAAAGCGTCTGCTATTACACCTGTACCTGGTGGAGTAGGACCTGTTACGATTTCCATGCTTTTGAAACATACTGTACAGGCTGCGGAAAAGACACTATCTAATAAGAAAATCGTAAGTAGTCAATTTATCCCTAATTGAAAATTGATCTCCAAAGGGATTGACTTATAGATGGGTGTCGTTTATTATTAGGTTAACGCTGTAAAGTTCGTAATATACTTTTTGGATAAGTAGACGTAGCTGCAAAGAAATGTAGGCGATCGTTCATCCTCATTTCTGGCAGCTGCGGCTTTTTTATGTTTAAGTTTATATGGTACATTATAGTGAAAAACAACTTATTGGGAGGCAACACAAATGAACACAGGTAAAGTTAAATGGTTTAATGCAGAAAAAGGTTTCGGATTCATCGAATCTTCAGAAGGCCAAGATGTATTCGTACACTTCTCCGCAATCCAAACTGAAGGTTTCAAAACTTTAGAAGAAGGTCAAGACGTAACTTTCGAAATCGTTGAAGGTAACCGTGGACCTCAAGCTGCTAACGTAACAAAAGCATAATTTTGCTTAAATGAGGTGATGCATGTCTAATCATGCATCACCTTTTTATGTTTGCTTATCCACTTTGTAGCCTTCAGCATTCCTCAAAACAGATCTTCTGCAACACCTGCTTTTAGGATATGTATTTTTCATTTCACCCAATTAAAATTCTTCAATTACAAAAAGTTTAAAATTAGTGCAAACGGAAATGTAAAAAAGAGATGCAAACTGGAAAGCCTAGTAAAGTGTCATTGTCTTTATACAAAAACAGTCTTTCAGTACCTAATAACATATATAATTCAAGGAGGAACACATATTTTGACAACTTTTTCAGATTTTGGCTTAAGTAATGAAATAGTAAAAGCTCTTTCCAATATGGGCTTCGAGGAACCAACACCAATTCAGGCACAGGCGATTCCAATCGGAATGCAGGGGAAGGACATGATCGGCCAGGCGCAGACTGGAACTGGAAAAACCACTGCTTTCGGTGTACCGCTTTTAGAGCAGATTGATTTAAACGAAGGAATTCAAGGCCTTGTCCTTGCTCCAACGAGGGAGCTTGCCGTACAGGTAGCTGAAGAATTAAACCGTATAGGACAGGTAAAAGGTGTCCGGACACTTCCTGTTTACGGCGGTCAGGATATTAGCCGCCAAATACGTGCACTTAAAAAACACCCGCATATCATTGCAGCTACACCAGGAAGATTAATTGACCATATTGAAAGAAAAACAATACGCTTAAGCAATATCAAAATGGTTGTTCTGGATGAAGCGGATGAAATGCTCAATATGGGATTCATCGAGGATATCGAAAGAATTCTAAGTGAAATTAAAGGGGAGCGCCAAACCCTGCTTTTCTCTGCTACAATGCCGAGAAGAATTCAGACCCTTGCTGAAAAATTCATGCAGGAGCCTGAAATGGTTAAAGTGAAAGCGAAAGAAATGACAGTTAAAAATATTGAACAGTATTATATGGAAACGCATGAAAAACAAAAATTTGATGTGCTTTGCAATCTTCTGGATATCCAATCACCTGAGCTGGCGATTGTATTTGGCAGAACCAAAAAGCGTGTGGATGAAGTGGTGGAAGGACTCATTAAGAGAGGATATTCGGCTGAAGGAATTCATGGCGATATTCCACAGGCGAAAAGAGATCAGGTAATCCGCCGATTTAAAGAGCAGACAATCGATATTATGGTGGCGACTGATGTTGCTGCCCGAGGCCTTGATATTTCAGGCGTCTCCCATGTTTATAACTTCGATATCCCGCAGGATCCTGAAAGCTATGTTCACCGGATTGGACGTACAGGCCGTGCTGGAAACAAGGGGCTTGCGATTACATTCGTTTCTCCAAGAGAAATTGACCACCTGAAAATAATTGAAAATGTTACAAAGAGTAAGATGGCGAAAAAGCCTGTTCCTTCCTTTAAGGATGTTGTTGCAGGCAATCAGCAGGCGACTATTAATAAACTTATGGAAGTTATTGAAAAAGAAGAATATGCAGACTTCAAGAGAGTGGCGGAAAATCTTCTTGAAGATACAGATTCTGTTACTTTGCTTGCTGCAGCCTTTAAATTGCTGACTAAAGGTCCTGATGTAACACCGGTTAAATTAACTGCGGTCGAACCTATCCGTGTCAGAAAACCTAAAGGTGATCGCGGAGGAAGAAGATTCAGCGACAGATCCAGAGGCGGCGGACGCGATAGAAGAGATTTTAAAGGCGGCCGGGACAGACGGAGCAGTAAGCCGCGCAGCAATAGCAATAAGGGGTAATGCGGCCTGAATAGCGAAAAAAAGATTTTTTTCACTGCTTTTTGAATTTTTTATTATAAAAATTGAAGTTTTTACCCATATTAGTAAATGCAGGGTAATTTATCACTCTGTGAGTTATTGATATTAGGAGGAAATTTACATGGCAACAGGCAAAGTAAAATGGTTTAACTCAGAAAAAGGTTTTGGTTTTATCGAAGTTGAAGGCGGAGAAGATGTATTTGTTCATTACTCTGCAATCCAGACAGAAGGTTTCAAAACCCTTGATGAAGGCCAGGAAGTTAACTTTGACATAGAGCAGGGCCAGCGTGGACCGCAAGCTGTAAATGTAACAAAGTTATAATGATTGAAAAGAGAGTCCCTTGATGGGGGCTCTCTTTTAATTTTTGGAGTAAATAAGGGGTAAATAAGGTATAACAGTAAGGAGAAAGGGCTGATAGTGATTAGAATCCTTATTTTATCCGATACCCATATGCCAAAGAAATCAAAACATCTGCCAGGAGTATTGCTGGATGAACTGAACGGCTGTGACTTAATTATTCATGCAGGGGATTGGCAGAGCATCAAACTTTATGAGGAATTAAAGAAACGTGCGCCGGTTGAGGGAGTATATGGAAATACTGACAATGATGAACTTTGCGCTATTTTGAAGGAAAAAATTCTGCTTGAAATAAAAGGTTTTAAAATAGGTGTTGTCCATGGGCATGGGAAGGGGAAAACAACTGAAAAAAGAAGTATTGAGGCTTTCGATGATGAAGAAGTTGATGCACTAATTTTCGGGCATTCACATATTCCGGTTAAGAAACATCATAATGGGATTATTCTTTTTAACCCCGGGTCTCCAACTGACAAGCGCAGGCAGCCGAACTATTCGTTCGGCATCCTGGAAATTACAGATGAGTTAATATTTAATCATGTATTTTTCGATTCAAAGGAATAATACCTCATTAAATCTTAATTGTATTAAGGTCATATTCATAATAATCCTGTGTGCCGTATGATTCGAAGCCGCATGATTTGTATAATGCTAGAGCATGGTCATTTTCTGCAGCGACTTCAAGATGCACCCAGCTGATTCCCTTGCTGTGCTGATGGTTAACAGCATTAGTGAGGGTGCTCCTGCCGATTCCTTTTCCCTGGAATAAAGGATCGACAGCAAAGCCGTAAATCCAGGCAGCATCTTCTTCTATTTGAATCCTGATTTTGCCGGACTTTACGCCTTTGTATTCAATTATAAATGTTTTCTCATTTTCGCTGTTAAAGATATTATTATTAAACGCCGCTGCCTCTTCTTTTGGAACATCAAAGCATACTGTATCCAGATGATTAATGAAATCCAGGTCACTGCTCACTGCTTCCTCCAGGGTTACATCCTGGTTTATTGTTCTGATTTCCTTGCTTTTATGGCGTTTCATTTGATACTCGGAGAAAGAATAGCTGCAAGGCAATGACTTTATAAAACCTTTCGCAGATTCAGAAGAGGCTGGTGCATTAATAAGCAATTTGCTTGCGTGAGTCAATTGTTTTACCGCTTCATTGAACAGACTGCAGAAGATGCCCTTGCGTCTATGATCCGGATGGACCATTCCGCATAATTCCACCGGGCCTCCGAAACTATAAAGAGCAAGGTACCCCAATAATTTTCCGTTTTTATTATAATGGAAATAGTCATGTTTCTCATCCGCGGGTCTCGATCTCAAAGTATCCCAATTTAATTTTAATTCGATATTCTCTGTCTCTTCGCATATTTGCTGTAGAGAACGAATATCGTCTAATTGTTTTTTTGTCAGCAATCAGGCGGCCTCCTGTATAAAAAATTGATAAACCAATAATATAAGAAAACGGTTCAAACGAATAGACCTAAAATTGAATTCGTCCTGAGTGCTTATTGAAATTATGTTAATAAATATAGCAATATGTTAGGATTGTATGAATTAAGGGGGAGATTGAATGAAAAATTTCACAGTGAAGTTCCAAAAGGAAGACAATATACAGCAAATGGTTGTCCAGAAGTTGAATGAAAATGACTTTGAGCAATATACAGAAGGCGGAACAAGGCATTTATTTGAATTGAACTCAAATGTGGGCTATTTTATATTTTTTGATGCTGTCGACAAGGAAGGTAAAGAGTCTTACATGGTTCTGCAATATGAAGGGGAATCGGAAGAACCCAGTGCGTGCTATGCTTTTGAATTAAAAGACTTCTACCAATTCACAGCTCTTTATCTGAATGACCTGGATTTTAATGAAGGAAATAATGTGGACAGGGAAGAATCTTATACACCTATACAGCATTTAGCGCATCTCATGTATCACATTATTGAAGAGGGAAAGGGAATTTAAATATAGTAAAAGAGCAGGGGAACCCTGCTCTTATTCTTCTGCCTGGGAAAGGTTGTCCCGGCAGAAAGCTGAAATTGTTTTTTCTTCATCCTCGTCTAAAGCGAAATCCAAAACTGTTCCAGAACTGCCTTCAACAAAATGATAATTGAGAATTCTCTCGTCTTCTCCATTTTTAAAATAAAGCACTCTTAGCCTAATGCCATTCTCTGAATATAACTCATCTTCTTCATCCACATCAATATCTAAAAAGAATTCGTAGCGGTCACCTGTTAAAATGCCAGTAGGATCCTGTATGTACTCAACAGTATAACTTGTAATATTCATGGTCTTCACCCTTTCTATCGCTGCTGTACATGTCATTATACACTTTTCCCGGATTGGGTTAATAGTATTTAACAATTTTTTGATCTTTCAATGATTATAGCTGCGGGTTTAGAACTTTTTGACAGAAGCTTTTAAATATGTTATACTATTTTTAGTTAAAAGAATATAATATTGCCCTTAAACACTTGTTATATAGAGCCAGTGGTTCGTCACTTTATATAGCAAGTGATTTTTATTTTGGGTAAGGGTCTTACTCTTTGGGAGGTGCCTGTATATGGCAATGGGATTTGGCAGAAAAAACATGGAAGAAATCAAGGTTGAAGAAGTGAAAATTTGGGAGTGCACATCTGAGTCCTGCAACTGCTGGGTAAGGGACAACTTCAAAAGCAGCCAGGTGCCTCTTTGTCCTATTTGCAAAAGTGAAATGAAAGAAACGACTAAAGAATTGCAAGTCGTTAACAATAACAGCATATTTTCTAAATAGTTGCAAGGGCGATCTAAAAATCGCCCTTTTATTTTTTGTATAATAAATTAAGAGTAAGTCTCGACTAAAATACTTTCTCATTTGTATATTTGTTCCGCAGACAGCGCTTGTATTCGGATATTACGTTTTTTTATTAACAATTTTCTTGTTCCAGGGAGAAGTATATGTTTGTCCGAGATGAACAAAATAATGGAAACGAGCGAAAAAAAACTGGATGTGGAAGAATGTCAAATTTGCTTTGGTTTCTTGGGTTAGTGCTCATTAGCGTGGGTCTTATTTATATAACTTATAAGAAAACAGACTTTCGTTTTAATCTGGCTGTTTATTTCTTTATTATGGGACTTTCTTTTTTAATGGAATATATCGTATTGATTTTAGGTGACGCTTACTCCTATTATCCGAATTTCTTTTCAATCCGTTGGTATGATGATGTTTTTGGTTCAAGTATTTCACAGGCTTTTTTTATTCCCAGTGTTTTGATGACTATAGCGGCTTTTAGAATCCCGTTCAAGTGGATCATTTTAATAATAGCCTCCATTTATGGAATAGAAGAGCTATTTCTGTGGCTTGGCATCTATGAACATAACTGGTGGAAATCCTGGTTTACCCCGGTAATATTGTTCGCGTCTGTCTTTGTTATAAAATGGTGGAGGAATAGAGTCGAAGACCCATCTTTTTTTATTCAATATATTACTGTGTATATGGCTATTACCACAATCTTTCAAGGAATCTCTTTTGGTTTGACTGCTGTCGTGGGCTCTCATCATTATAAAGTCGGATGGTTTGATTCTCCTTATCAGGACCATGTAGCTTTCAGTGTTTTGATATGGATTATTTATGCCCTGCTGCTGACCATTGTTATAATTAAATTTTATCGGTTTAAATGGCTTGTATTATTATTTATTGCTGATTTTGCATTCCATATCATAATGGAAAAGATGGACATCTTAGTAATAAACTCTTATTGGAATCCTGTATTCTTTAGTGTGATACATATGCTTTTACTCATGCTCATCAGGAAGTTAAATCATTATATGTTCCCATCGTTTTAAATTGGAATAATGTACCATGCATAAACGGTTGACCTGGAACATGGACGATGCTATTATTTAAGAACAGCTTTCGCAAAACATATTTTAAAAGTAATTTTTAAATTCTGTTGACATTGGAAGTTGTAAATAGTATTATAATAAAGTTGCTTTAAGAGATAGTGACTGATTGATCTTTGAAAACTGAACGAACAGAAACGTCAACGTTTAAATCATTAGTCTTTTTCGAAAAGACAACTCGAGCTTAATCAACTCTTATATGGAGAGTTTGATCCTGGCTCAGGACGAACGCTGGCGGCGTGCCTAATACATGCAA
>NZ_JBYTDU010000023.1:0-38664 GCF_058791715.1 Cytobacillus sp. EB106-05-05-XG126
CCACCAGCTGATTGGCTTATGACCTCGAGCCCCTAGGAGCCGCAGCTAGATTGGGCAGTTTGACCCCCACTTATCCTTCTTTGATTTCTCTGAGTCTTGAAGTGGGGTTCTTACTGCCCGTTAGACTGCGATAAATGACGACGGGAGAAAATGTAAAAGGACCCCGCGCATTGGCAGAGTCCAATCTGAATGTTATAAAGAAGCGCGGTAGATTGAAACTACGTCGGCATGATTTAATTTCGCGAAATTGCCAAACTCTCCATTGACCGTCGCTTTGTCTGCCATCAATTCGATCTTGCTGTCATCGATGTCATAATCAGCAAGGCGGGAAGGCGCCCCAATGCTGTTCCAGAATTCACGAAGCTTTTCGATCCCTTCAAGTGCTGCCTGTTCATCCGTTTTTCCTGCCGTATCCACATTAAATACACGGACAGCCAGCTGCTTAAAGCGTTCAGGCTTCACGTTCAGATTATGCTTCATCCAGTTCGGGAACAGAATAGCAAGGCCGCCGCCATGAGGAATATCATAAATAGCCGATACGGCATGCTCAATATTATGCGTTGCCCAGTCACCACGATAGCCCATGTTTAGGATTCCATTTAACGCCATCGTGCCGGAATATAAAATGGTTGCACGATGCTCATAGCTTTCAAGGTTTTCAAGAAGCTTAGGAGCTGCTTCCATTATGGTAATCAGCAGGGATTCGCACATGCGATCCTGAAAATCAGTATTTTCTTCAAGATGGAAGTAATGCTCCAGCACATGGGACATCATATCGACAATACCATACACCGTTTGATTTCTTGGCACTGTGAAAGTATTAACAGGATCAAGAATTGAAAACTTAGGAAATGTCACAGGACTTCCCCATCCGTATTTTTCGTTTGTTTCCCAATTCGTAATAACAGATCCGGCATTCATTTCAGAGCCGGTAGCAGCTAGTGTAAGAACCGTTCCAAACGGCAGAGCTTCTGCAGCAAATGCTTTCTTAATAACCAGATCCCAGGCATCGCCATCATACTTAGCACCGGCAGCTATAGCCTTGGTGCAGTCGATTACACTCCCGCCGCCAACAGCCAGCAGGAAATCAACGCCTTCATTTTTACAGATTTCAACACCTTTTCGAACCGTAGAGATTCTTGGATTAGGCTCAACCCCTGCCAATTCAAAAACTTCAGCACCAATTTCAGTTAGCTCAGCCATCACTTTATCATATAAACCATTTCGCTTAATGCTTCCTCCGCCATATACCACAAGTACCTTCTTGCCGTATTGAGGAATTTCAGTTTGCAATTGGGACAGCTGATCTTTCCCAAAAATTAATTTTGTAGGATTATAAAAGGTAAAATTTTGCATATCACCATCTCCTTTTCCCCATCATTATCTTTCAAATTTTCAGCTATTGCAAAAAGTATGATTCGATATTCGGACTCCTTTACATTATGGCCCTTAACGAATATTAAGATGAATATTTTTTATTCTCGTGCAGCAACATAATAGTGAACCTATATTATAAGGAGGAAACATCATGAGTGGCATACAGCGTATTGCACTGGTACTAACAATAATTGGCGCTATAAACTGGGGTTTAATCGGATTTTTCCAATTTGATCTGGTGGCAGCTATTTTCGGCGGCCAGGATTCAGCCCTTTCAAGAATCATATATGGTCTGGTGGGCATCGCCGGCCTAATCAACCTTGGCCTTCTCTTCAAACCAAATGAAGAACTGGAAAGAGAACCTGAAACTAGGCCAACCCGTTAATATATGCAAAAAAATCCTTGCACATTGTGTGCAAGGATTTTTTTAGTGAATCAGTATTTATATACCGGATTAAACCCAGCCTCTGAAACGGGAGGCTTCAGACATTTTTCTTGCGCCGACCATGTAAGCAGCTAAACGCATATTTACCTTTCTCTGCTGTGAAGTCTGGTAAACATTATCGAAAGCCTGAACAAGCACTTTTTCAAGCTTTTCTGTAACTTCATCTTCAGTCCAATAGTACCCCTGGTTGTTCTGCACCCATTCGAAATAGGATACGGTTACACCGCCTGAGCTTGCTAAAACATCAGGAACAAGCAGGATTCCCCGGTCTGAAAGAATTTTTGTAGCTTCAAGAGTGGTTGGGCCATTTGCTGCTTCTACAATGATGGAAGCCTTAATATTATGAGCGTTTGCAGCGGTAATTTGATTGGACACAGCCGCAGGAACCAGGATATCGCAATCAAGTTCAAGCAATTCTTCGTTTGTCAAAGTGTTATCGAAAAGGGTCGTTACCGTTCCAAAGCTATCGCGCCTATCAAGAAGGTAATCAATATCCAGTCCATTCGGATCATATAGAGCACCATAGGCATCTGAAATGGCGACCACTTTAGCGCCTGCATCATGCATGAATTTTGCCAGGAAGCTTCCTGCATTTCCAAATCCCTGAACAGCCACACGTGCTCCTTCAATGGAAATGCCGCGCTTTTTCGCAGCTTCCTCGATGCAGATCACTACCCCTTGTGCAGTAGCCTTTTCCCTTCCTTGTGACCCGCCGAGAACAAGAGGCTTGCCTGTGATAAATCCGGGAGAATCATACTCACGGAGGCGGCTGTATTCATCCATCATCCAGGCCATGATCTGTGAATTCGTATAAACATCCGGAGCAGGTATATCTTTTGTAGGGCCAACGATCTGGCTGATTGCCCTAACATAACCTCGGCTTAAGCGTTCCAGCTCCCCCATTGACATGGAACGGGGATCACAAATGATGCCGCCTTTCCCTCCTCCATAAGGAAGATCCACAATTCCGCACTTTAAACTCATCCACATGGATAATGCTTTTACTTCATCTTCATTTACTTCAGGATGAAAACGGACACCGCCCTTTGTCGGTCCCACTGCATCATTATGCTGTGATCTGTAGCCGGTAAAAATTTTTATCGATCCGTCATCCATCCTTATCGGAATTCTTACTGTGAGCATTCTCAGCGGCTCTTTCAGCAGCTCATACATCTCATCCCCATAGCCGAGCTTGTTCAAAGCTTCCTTGATCACAACTTGGGTTGAAGTAAATAAATTTAAAGACTCTTCCATTTTTTGTTCAGATACTTTCCCAGCTACTCCTGCAGCTCCCATCATGGCACCTCTTGATTTTAATATTTAGGAAAATTACAGCAATACTCCATAACCGGAGGCCCTGCATCACAAATTCAGATACAGGGGCCAACTGTCCGTAAATTTGTATTAGCTTAATACTTTATTGATTCTTTCTATTGCCCAATCAAGCTCTTCTTCAGAAATGACTAAAGGCGGGGCAAAGCGAATAACCGTGTCATGCGTTTCTTTGCAAAGCAAACCTTGTTCTTTAAGCTCTTCGCAATATTTGCGTGCCGGCTCATTCAGCTCAACACCAATAAATAAGCCGCGGCCGCGCACTTCTTTAATGACAGGATTATTAATTTCTTTTAATTTGCCCATGAAATATTCACCCAGCTTAAGTGAGCGCTCTGCAAGCTTCTCTTCAACCAATACGTCCATGGAAGCAACTGAAACTGCACAAGCCATTGGATTTCCTCCAAATGTTGAACCATGGGATCCTGGATTAAATACCCCAAGAACATTTTTATTCGCAACCACACATGAAATCGGGAATACTCCTCCTCCAAGCGCTTTCCCTAAAATGTACATGTCAGGATCTACATCTTCCCATTCGCAGGCAAACATTTTACCGGAACGCGCAAGGCCTGCCTGAATTTCATCTGCAATGAATAATACATTGTTCTCCTTGCAAGTTTCAAATGCTTTTTTCAAGAAGCCTTCTGGAGGAATTACAATTCCAGCTTCACCTTGAATCGGCTCAATTAAGAAAGCTGCCGTATTCTCAGTGATTGCTTCTTTAAGAGCGTCAAGGTCTCCGTACGGAATCAGCTTTATGCCTGGAAGCATTGGTCCGAATCCGCGCTTATATTCTTCTTCAGAAGAAAGGGAAACCGCTGTCATTGTACGGCCATGGAAGTTTCCGACACAAGCAATGATCTCCGCCTGATTATCTGCAACCCCTTTTACGTCATAAGCCCAGCGGCGTGCAGCTTTAATTGCCGTTTCGACTGCTTCTGCCCCTGTGTTCATAGGGAGTGCCATTTCTTTATTTGTCAGTTCACAGATCATTTCATACCATGGTCCAAGCTGATCGTTATGGAAAGCACGTGAAGTTAATGTTACTCGATCTGCCTGTTCTTTCAGCGCCTGAATGATTTTTGGATGGCGGTGCCCCTGGTTTACAGCCGAATAAGCACTTAGCATATCCATATATTTATTTCCTTCAGGGTCTTCCACCCAAACACCTTCCGCTTTGGAAATAACGATTGGCAGCGGATGATAGTTGTGTGCACCGTATTTTTCAGTTTGTTCAATTAGTGATTTTGATTTTGTCGCTTCAGTCAATTAAAATTCCTCCTTTTTCAGAATAGTCCTTTTCATTGTAACGTTAAGCTATTCTTCTTTAAACTATTTAAGGTTTTAGCATGTACAGGATATTAAATATCCCATACATGCTTTACAAAATTAATACATTTCAGAAGTCGTCTTTGCCTGCATGTGAAGCAGGATATAGTCAGGTCCGCCCGCTTTGGAGTCTGTTCCTGACATGTTGAATCCGCCGAATGGCTGGTATCCAACAATCGCACCTGTACAGCCGCGGTTGAAGTATAGGTTTCCAACATGGAAATCTTCACGCGCTTTTTGGATGTGCTCACGGTTCTGTGTGATCACAGCTCCTGTTAAGCCGTACTCGGTGTTGTTGGCGATTTCAAGCGCATGATCGAAATCCTTTGCCTTTGTGAAGCCAACTACAGGTCCAAAGATTTCTTCCTGCATTAAGCGTGCATCCGGGGCAAGGTCTGCGAATACAGTCGGCTTGATGAAGAAGCCTTTTGAGCTGTCGCCCTCTCCGCCTGCCATCAGCTTGCCTTCTTCTTTGCCGATTTCAATGTAGCTCATGATCTTGTCAAATGCGCCCTGGTCAATCACTGGACCCATGTAATTGCTTTGGTCTTCAGGATTGCCCTGTGTTAATTCGTTAGTCAGTTCAACCACTCGGTTAAGCACCTGATCGTAGACATCTTCTACAACAACCGCACGTGAACATGCTGAACACTTCTGGCCGGAGAATCCAAATGCAGAAGCCACGATGGAAGTCGCCGCCAATTCAAGGTCTGCCTCTTTGTCGACAACGATCGTATCCTTGCCGCCCATTTCCGCGATAACGCGCTTCAGCCAGATTTGGCCATCGTTTAATTTAGATGCGCGCTCGTTGATGCGAAGACCAACGTCACGTGATCCTGTGAAGGAGATGAAGCGGGTATCTTTATGGTCAACCAGGTAGTCGCCCACTTCCGCACCGCTGCCAGGCACGAAGTTCAGAACGCCCTTCGGAAGGCCTGCTTCTTCCATCACTTCAACGAATTTCGCAGCCACAACTGGAGTTGTAGAAGCTGGCTTTAAAAGAACAGTATTTCCTGCCACGATTGCCGCAACAGTTGTACCGGCCATGATCGCAAGCGGGAAGTTCCAAGGAGAAATGATGATCCCCACTCCCAATGGAATGTAGTCATAACGGTTATATTCGTTCGGACGGCTATTGACTGGAACGCCGTCTTTGATTTCTAAGATTTGGCGTGCATAGTACTCAAGGAAGTCAATCGCTTCTGCAGTATCAGCATCTGCCTCGTTCCAAGGCTTCCCTGCTTCCTTCGTTAATAGGGCAGAAAACTCATGCTTGCGGCGGCGGATAATCGCAGCTGCTTTGAATAGCACATCTGCGCGTGTTTCCGGCTTTACTTTTCTCCAAGTCTTGAACGCTTCGACTGCGGCCTGCATCGCTTTTTCCGCATGATCGCGGTTTGCCTTTGATACACGTCCAACGACTTCTTCTTTATTAGAAGGATTGATTGATACAATTTTATCTTCAGTAGAAATGCGCTCTCCGCCAATTAAAAGATCATAATCCTGTCCTAAATAGCTTTCGACTGTTTTTAATCCCTGTAAGTACGCTTCACGGTTTTCTTCTGTTTTAAAATTTGTGAAAGGTTCATGTTTGTACGGCTGTACCATGATGCCATCCCCCTTTAATAAATTCGTTTTTCATCCACCATTTTATAATGCAAGAACTGTGCCAAATATAAAAAGCTGATAAATGACAATTCTTATAAGCTGGAAGCAAAATGATTTTGCGCTTTTTAAAATACCAATAGTTTCTGGTGCAAATTTTTATTGCATATACTCAATTAAATATATACTATTGAATAAACTGCCGAGTGAAGGAGATTACAATGAATCACAGGGAAATTGAACAGCTCCAACTAAAAAACAAGATCTTTCAGCGGATATTAGATGAAATTGATGTCGGTGTCCATGTAGTGAATGAGGAAGGAAGAACAACTTTCTACAATAAAAAAATGGCTCAAATAGAAGGCATGGATTATGAAGATGTATTGGATAAAAATCTTCTGGATGTGTTTTCTTTCAACCAAAACGAAGACAGCACCTTACTTCAGGCGCTCAAAAATGGCAGCAAAATTAAAAATGCCAAACAAACCTATTTTAACAATAAGGGGCAGGAAATCACCACGATTAATAATACTTTTCCAATTATGGAAGATGGCGAACAGATTGGCGCTATGGAAATCGCACGTGATGTGACCAAGCTTGAAAAGCTGATCAGAGAAAATATGAATAAACGCGGAGACACCCGCTATACTTTCGATAGTATAATTGGCTCAAGCGACGAGATCAATGAAGTGATTGAAGCGAGCAAAAGAGCAACCCGGACAAGTTCTTCTGTCCTGATTATCGGAGAGACCGGCACAGGAAAAGAGCTCTTTGCCCAAAGCATCCATAATGGCAGCAGCCGATCTTCAAAACCATTTATCTCTCAAAATTGCGCTGCTCTTCCAGACAGTCTGATAGAGGGTCTTCTATTTGGCACAAAAAAAGGTGCATTTACAGGCTCCATTGAAAGGCCTGGATTGTTTGAACAGGCAAATGGCGGGACTTTGCTGCTTGATGAAATCAATTCACTTAATCCATCCCTGCAGGCAAAGCTATTGAGAGTTTTACAGGAAAAAACGGTCCGCAGGGTCGGTGATACGAAGGACCGGACAGTAGATGTTAGAATTATAGCAACCATTAACGAAGACCCGATTGATGCTATCTCAGAAGACCGCCTGCGAAAAGATTTATATTACAGGCTGAGTGTTGTTTCCCTCTTCATTCCGCCTCTCCGAAAGAGAAGAAAGGATATCCGGGATCTTGCACAATTTTTCATAGAAAAATACAATCAGCTCTTTGGAATGAATGTAGCGGAAATCGATGAAGAAGTAATGAGCAAATTCGAGCAATACGATTGGCCGGGCAATGTACGGGAATTGGAGCATATTATCGAAGGAGCCATGAATCTGATTGATCAGGAAGAAACCATCAGCTATGTGCATTTGCCTCTTCATTTCCGGAATAAGCCGCAATTCAAGGAGGAGCCGATCGAAACCGGTCATTTGGAGGATTTGCTGATTCAGAAAAACAAGCCTATTAAATCTCTTGAACAATATATACAGGAAGCCGAAACCTACTATCTAAAGAAAGTCCTTAAACACCATGGCAATAATATAACCCAAGCCGCAAAATCCCTTTGCATGAGCCGGCAAAATCTGCAATATAGGCTGAGGAAGTACGGAGTCAGGAAAGAAAACAGCTGATTGAATTCGGTCTGGGAGTCTCTCGAAAATCGAATAAAAAACGAAAAGCTCCCCACGGGGAGCCTATTTGTATAGAATATCGTCCCGAAGCGCTGCAACACGAGTCAAAGCTTCATCGATATCCCTCTCACTCACTCCAAAATGCGCAAGTGCATCTTGCAGATGCCTGGCAATCGCAGCAAAGTGTTCCGGCTGCAGATTCATGCCCTCATGTGCTTTTGCCATGGAATTGCCTGAATATTGATTAGGCCCTCCCAGAGCATAACTGATGAACTTGGATTGATGGCGTTTCTGCTTTACCATATCGGTATGCTCGAAAAACTGATTGACGGTCGGATCCTTCAATACCAGTTCCTCGTAAAAATAATCGACAACCTTTTCAATAGATTCTCCGCCGCCTACTTTTTCGTAAAGTGTCTGCTCTGCCATATTTATCTCTCCTTTCAACAAACTATATTCTTTGCTAACTGACAGCTCCTATTCAAAATTTTACAGTCTGAATCAATTTACCTTTACCCTATTATCTTCTCAAAAAACAAAAAAGACTCCGAGGGTACGGAGCCTGAGATTTAAGAAGCTAATTGATCTTTCTCTTCCATTTCTTTTCGTTCCTGATCACTCATGAATGTTATTTTGTAGCCAAGCATCGCAAAGACAATAGCCAGAATCGGCACAGTGAAATTTAAAATCGCGTATGGTGCATATTCAAATGGATGAACCGCCAGAGTTGACATGATAAACACCGCACAGGTATTCCAAGGAACAAAAACGGACGTGACGGTACCTCCATCTTCAAGGGCCCGCGAAAGATTTTTAGATTGCAGATTTTTATCCTTAAATGCCTGTGTGTACATTCTGCCCGGCAGCAGAATGGAAATGTACTGCTCTGCAGCGGCTACATTGGTAAAGAAAGCAGATAGCACGGTAGTGGCTACTAAGCTTCTTGCTGAACGGGCCAATTTCAGGATCTGTTCAACAATGGCTTTTAGCATCCCGGTCTGCTCCATAACTCCTCCAAATGCCATCGCCACTATCGTAAGGGACACAGTATACATCATATCGTCAATGCCGCCTCTATTAAATAGCTCGTCCACCATCGTGTTTCCTGATTCAATCGAAAACCCGCCCTGGAGTGTATTCACAGCATCCCCTGCAGCGCCCCCCTGTACAAAAATATGGCAAAGCCAGCCAAGGAAAACACCAATAGCAAGCGCGGGCAATGCAGGAACTTTTTTTGCCACTAATCCTATAACAATTAAAGGAACCAATAATAGCCAAGGGGAGATGACAAAGTTCTCCGCTAAAACATTCATGACACCAGAAATTTTATCATTATTCAAATCATCCCCGCCAAATTGCCTTCCTAAAAACCAGTAAGCGATAATGGCAATGGCCAGCGCTGGAAGGGTTGTGTAAAACATATGTTTTATATGTTCAAAAAGATCTGTACCAGTAATTCCTGCAGCCAAATTAGTCGTATCTGACAGGGGTGACATTTTATCTCCGAAATAGGCGCCTGAGATGATAGCTCCCGCCACCATTGGAGCCGGAATGCCCATGCTGATCCCAATTCCCATTCCGGCGACGCCAATCGTTCCCATTGTAGACCATGAACTTCCGATTGCCAGAGTGACAATGGCACAGATAATACAAATTGAGACTAAAAACATGGATGGAGTCATTAGCTTTAATCCGTAAAAGACCATGGTCGCTACAATTCCTCCGCCAATCCAGGAGCCAATTGTCAAACCGACCATTATAATAATCAGAATTGCCGGGAGCGCTAACTTAATGCCTTTATAGAAGCCCTCCTCAATATCGTTCCATTTATAGCCAAAACGCCATGCGATGAAAGCGGATACAATTGTTCCGGCAATTAAAGGCACGTGTGGGCTCCCTTCAAACTTAACAATCGTAATAATCATTGCAGCAATCATTACCAGCAGCGGCAGCACTGCAAACCAGAAGGGAATTTTCTTTCCTGTTGTTTCTTTCATAATGTTCCTCCTTTTAAAGTTACATGTCTGTTGGTTTAACTATTGCAAGATTAATGCCAAGATATAAAATTCAAACATTTTTCAGACTATTTACCCTAAAAAAATTTAATTTACATCGGTTTTATGTAAGTAAGCATGCAAAATATATTGTCGAGCGCCCGCTCATTTTGCATACAAAAGCAAATATTTTTTGCATCAAATAAAAATAAAAAACCGGGCAGCAAAACCCGGTTTTCATTTTTATTACTTCTTAATAAGATCCTCGCGCTGGGACTGGTCAATCCACTCTTGGAGCTTATCCTTAAGTGTATTGAATCCCTGTGCAGATTCGTCTTCCATTTTGATTGGAGCTGCCTGGCGCTTGCGAGGCTTTCTTGCTTTCGCTTCTGCTTGTGGCGCTTCTTCTGTTGCACGGATTGATAAACCGATTTTTCCTGCTGCTTCGTCAACAGAAAGAACCTTCACTTTTACTTCATCGCCCACTTTAAGATGCTCATTAATATCTTTTACGAAACCATGAGTCACTTCGGAAATGTGGACTAATCCCTGTGTATTCTCATCTAATGCTACGAACGCACCATATGGCTGAATACCCGTTACCTTTCCTGTAATAACACTGCCTACTTCGATTTTCTCAGACATGAAAACACTCCTATTTAAATTCAAATTTTATCTCTTTATACGCAATAAGAAATTATATCACAACTTGATCAAAATATCAAAAGGAATTCAAATGGAAACCCCAGACATTTTAATCCCATTGGGAATCACAGACTTTCATTCATTATAATAAAACAATCCGCAAACAATATGTAGACATTCTATTTGTTTGTTAACTAAATGTTCATGAAGTACAAAAAGGATCATACGTTTAACATGATAAAATAAAGATAGAAGTAATTGTTAGTGGGAGTGATGGATATGTCAAATATAGGCCATAACATTAAAGCTTGCCGCGAACGCGCAAATATGACCCAACAGCAGCTCGCATTAAAGGTGAGAGTGGGGACGGGTACGATTGCAAAATACGAAAATGGAAATCAGATTCCTGATACACAGACTGTTTTAAAAATCTCAACAGCCCTGGATATTCCAGCTTCCGAACTGCTTGAACAGGAAATGCAGAAGGGCCAGTCAGGAATCGATTATGAAATCGAACAGCTTGTGCGTGAAATTGGCACAAAAAAAGCAAAGCTTATCTTAAGGAAAGCTAAGGAATTCAGTGAGGAAGATTTCCTCCGTGTCATGCAAATGCTATATGAAATTAAATATGATCAAAAAGTTTTATAAAAGAGAGTATATAAAAAGGGAATACTGGTTAGCCTTGAAGTATAAGGCTTTCTAGTATTCCCCCCCTTTTTGAAGTTGACAATCTGTTGTGGATTGTCCTTTTTTTATGCTTTCTGATTCTGCTTTATAAAATGGCTAATTCTCTTGATCGCTTCCTGCAGAAGTTCCATGGAGGTGGCATAAGAGCAGCGCACATGGCCTTCACCGCTTTCGCCAAAAATATTGCCTGGCACGACCGCTACCTTTTCCTCCAGCAGCAGTTTTTCTGCAAATTCTTCAGAAGAAAGTCCCGTACTTTCAATAGATGGGAAAGCATAAAAGGCTCCACCCGGCATATGGCAGGTTAATCCCAGTTCATTTAGAGACTGAACAAAATAATTCCGCCTGCGCCTATAGCTCTTTTTCATAACCTCAACATCTGATCTGCCAGTCTTCAAGGCTTCAAGTGCAGCAAACTGTGCCATCGTAGGTGCGCACATCATCGCATATTGGTGGATTTTCAGCATTGCCTGCGAGATCTCCTCAGGAGCGCAGACAAACCCCAATCTCCAGCCTGTCATGGCAAACCCCTTTGAAAATCCCGAAATTAAGATTGTTCTTTTCTTCATCTCTCTGATGGCGGCAAAACTCGTATACTCATCATCATAAGCAAGCTCTGCATATATTTCATCAGAAAGAACCAGCAAGTCGTACTTTTCAGCTATTTGTGCAATTGCGTTCAGTTCATCTCCGGATAACATTGTTCCAGTCGGATTATTGGGCGAACAAAGCATAATGGCTTTAGTCCTGCCGGTTATTGCGTTTTCCAGCTGCTCAGGCAGAATCTTAAACCCATTCTCCTTTAAAGTCTGGACCTGAACAGGCACACCTCCCGCAAGAGTTACTAAGGGAACATAGGAAACAAAGCTTGGTTCAACCACAATTACTTCATCACCCCGATCGAGGATTGCCCTTAGAGATATATCCAATGCCTGGCTCGCTCCCACCGTAACGATAATTTCATTTTGGGGTGAATAAGAAACTCCGAAGCTTTTCTGCATATAATCTGCAATTTCCTCCCGCAGCTCCATTAACCCGGCATTAGCCGTATAAGAGGTATATCCCTGCTCAAGTGAAAGGATGGCTGCTTCACGCACTGACCAGGGTGTGATAAAATCAGGTTCACCCACCCCAAGGGAAATGACTCCTTCCATTCCTGCAGCAAGGTCAAAAAAGCGGCGAATCCCGGAAGGCTTCAGCTCTTCTACCGTTTTGGATAAATAAGACTTTGTTCCCTTCATTACGGTGACACCACAATTCGTTTGTCATCTTCATTTTGTTCAAAAATAGTGCCGTCATGCTTATATTTTTTTAGAATAAAGTGTGTTGTTGTCGACAAGACGGAATCAAGAGTCGACAGCTTTTCTGATACAAATCGGGCTACTTCATTCATGGAACGGCCCTCAATGATGACAGAAAGATCATAGGCGCCGGACATTAGATAGACAGACCTCACCTCTTTGAAACGGTAAATTCTCTGTGCAACTTCATCGAATCCTACCCCGCGCTTTGGAGCGACCTTCACATCAATCATAGCGGTAACTCCCTCATGGCCATCCACCTTTGACCAGTCAATAACAGAATTAAAACGCACAAGCACTTTCATTTCCTCGAGCTTATCTAAAATGGTTTCAGTTTCCGCCACATTTAATTGAGCCATTTTCGCAATGTCTTCAACAGGGATTCGCGCACTGTTATTTTCTAAAATTTCAAGAACTTCGATTTGCTTTTCAGTTAGTTTCACTACTTGTCGCTCCCATCCTTTAGTGATTTACTCTATAAAATAGTTTTATTATAGCAAAAACTTCGAAAAATAAATGTGTCACTTTCATTATTTATTAATTTCTTTAAAATCATATGTGTCAAGATTAAGATTAAGGGGAAAATACTGTGAAACTGAGTCTAGGAGGGGGAAGGCCCATGGAACAAGCGACATTTTCAGGAACAGAGCCAATTAATGGAACAGATGTTTATTATGAATACTATAAGCATGAGTCCTCCAGGAATACCCTGGTTCTGCTGCACGGTTTTCTTTCGTCCACCTTTAGCTTTCGCAGGCTGATCCCTCTGCTGCAAACGGAATTCAATGTAGTTTCGATGGATTTACCGCCCTTCGGCAAAAGCGGGAAATCCCAGCAGTTCGTCTACTCCTATAAAAACCTGGCTGATACGGTTATCCGCTTATCAGAAAAACTGGGCTTTGAAAAGGTCACATTAATAGGTCATTCCATGGGGGGACAGATTGTTTTAAATGTTGCACATTCCAAGCCTGATCTGGTTGACCAGGCCGTACTACTGTGCAGTTCCGGATATATGAAACGAATGAAGCCTCATATTATCTTTTCAAGCTACATACCATTCTTTCATTTGTATGTGAAATTATATCTTCAGCGTTCAGGGGTAAAACAGAATTTAAAAAATGTTGTCTACGATCATTCCATGATTGATGATGAAATGCTCTATGGCTATTTGTCGCCCTTTTTAGAAGACGATATTTTCCGGGCCTTAACCAGGATGATTCGCGACAGGGAAGGCGATATGCCTGCTGCTGCATTAAGGAAAATAGAAACACCATGCCTTTTAATATGGGGAGAACACGACAGGGTCGTTCCGCTTCATATCGGAAAACGGCTGAATAAAGATTTAAAGAATTCCAAACTGGTGGTGTTAAAAGATACCGGTCATCTCGTGCCGGAAGAGCGGCCGGAAGATGTTCTAAAGCACATTCGGAGTTTTGTAAATTCCGTTCAAGTGTGCAGATGAAAAAGGCAGCCTCCGGGTCGGAGAGCTGCCTTTTTCACTTTACATAGCGCAGGAGCCATTATTCTTGATTTCAAGAAGACGCCCGGAGATTTCTATGCAATTTTCCAATGGAATGATTTCCTCAAAGGAAAATTCATATATGGATTGAATCTTCCTGGCTAATTTCACCTGATCATTCAAATCATGGATTACCTGAACTGAATCCGCAATTTCAGTGTCATAGTTGCCCGGCCCAACTCTAAATGGATCCCACTGATCCAGTGTATAAACAAGCAAAAGATTCGTTTGCTGAATTTCCATTTATATCACCTGATTATTATTCGGCTGAATGAAGCCGCAATATTTTAATTTTTAGCATCAATATCATATCATAGAGTCAGGATACATAAAAGAATTCTAAAGGCGGTGACAGAGTTGGATCGTTTTCATTTCCATCAAAAAATCAGCAGGGAAAATACAGCTTCTGTTAAGTGGGATCGGACCAGGGAGGTTTTCGGCAGATCCGATGTATTGCCGATGTGGGTAGCGGACATGGATTTTCAGCCACCCGAGGAAGTAAAAAAAGCCATCGAGGACAGAATAGCTCATGGAGTCTACGGATACACATTTGCTCCTGATTCAACCGCAGACTCTATCGGACAGTGGCTTTACAGGCGGCATGGCTGGAAAATTAATAATGAGTGGATTTTATACAGCACGGGAGTGGTTCCCTCCATCGCAACTGCGATCCAGGCTTTTACGGAAAAAGAGGAGAAGGTAATGCTCCAGTCTCCCGTATATACTCCTTTCTTTGAGATGATTAAACAGAATGGCCGCAAAGTCGTTAATTCTCAGCTGAAGCTCGAGAACGGCCGGTACGAAATTGATTTTGCCGATTTTGAAGACAAATTGAAAGAAGGAGTGAAACTATTCCTCCTATGTAATCCGCACAATCCTGGAGGCCGCATGTGGACAGAAGAGGAACTTAGGAAAATAGGGGAGCTATGTGTAAAATATAATTGCCTTATTCTTTCCGATGAGATCCATTCTGATTTAATTTATAAAGGCCATAAGCATTATCCCATTGCTTCAATGGATCCACAATTTGCAGACATTACGGTCACCTGCATAGCTCCGACAAAAACCTGGAACCTTGCAGGGATCCAGGCTTCAGCTGCCATTATTAGCAATGAGAAGCTGCGAAAGGCATTCCAGGCAGAACAGCACAAGCAAGGATTCTTTACGCTGTCGGCCTTCGGCATCATTGGCATGGAGGCAGCTTACCGCCATGGCGAAGAATGGCTCGATGGTCTTATGGATTATCTCGCTGAAAATAAACGGACAGCAGCTGAATTTATTGGTGAGCACCTTCCCGGTATTCGCCTGATGGAGCCGGACGGCACCTATCTCCTATGGCTGGATTGCCGCGAATTGGGATTAAGTGATGCCGAACTGCGCCAAAGGCTTTTGGAAAAAGGAAAACTCGCATTGGAGCCTGGCCCGAAATACGGCCAGGGCGGTGAAGGCTTCGTCCGGATGAACATTGCCTGCCCGCATGAAGTATTGGCGGAGGGACTGGAGAGGCTGAAACGAGCTTTTGGGTAATATTGTTTGTGGTGGCACGGCTGAGGCCGTGCTTTTTTGATGTGCTGGGATATCGCGGTAGTCTATACTGATTAACTACCATTCTCTCATGTTTTTTCATCATTAATACTTCTGATTAACTACCATTTCTCTTTGCATCCCTTATTTTCGGCGTTAATCCATCCGATTAACTACCATTTTTCTCTTGCCCCACCTATTTTCGGCGTTAGTCCCTCTGATTAACTACCATTTTCCTCTCCCCGCTCCTATTTTCGGCGTTAATCCCTCTGATTAACTACCATTCTCCTCTCTCCGTTCCTATTTTCGGCGTTAATCCATCCGATTAACTACCATTTTTCTCCTGCCCCACCTATTTTCGGCGTTAATCCCTCTGATTAACTACCATTTTCCTCTCCCCGCTCCTATTTTCGGTGTTAATCCCTCTGATTAATTACCATTTTCCCTTGCCACTCCTAATCTCGGTGTTAATCCATCTGACCTCCATTCACTTTTTCTTCACATTGGCATGCTTGGTAATAAGAAGCTTTCCCCCTCCCCTTTTTCTCATAATTTTTCACTAGTAGCCTCTGCACCACTTTCCCAGAACCAATCCCACCGCACCAATCCACTATTGTATTTGTAGTAATTTTCCTATCCGGAAACAAAACTGAAAATTCCTTTACACTTCTCAGTACTGCAGTATCCACCTTTTCTTTCGATCCACATTCCCCGCAGGCTAAGTAACCTTGAGTAAAGGATGCTAAAAAAGAAGTACACGAACTGCATATAATCCCTTTTCTCAATTGGCCATAAGTGTATTCTGGAATTCGCACATAGGGGTTCTCTTTCAAGCAGCGGGCATTTAACTGTTCGGCCAGCTTCATGTTTCTGGATTTCGTCACATGAGGAGTTGCTTTTAATTTCTCCAGGAATCGTTTAAGCTGCGAAGGAAATACTGCAGGAATATTGATAGGAGCTTGATAAAGCTGAAAGCCGGGGTTAATGAAGATCAGGTGTGATTTAATGGGAAGATGGAAGCCTAATTCTTTAAGGAGGCCACGTAAAAGGGTTTCGCTTCTCTGCAGCTGGAGGAGGGGATTTTTTATTTCTGTTCTGGATAGCAGGGAATACCATCTTTCATTTTCTATGTAATAGTCCCCTTCGTAGTTTTTCACCTCAAAGACAAATATAGTGCCGCCGGCGATAAGGAGAGTATCGATTTGGAAATGAGTATTGCTGTTTTCCAGCAATAGATCATTTAAAATAATGCAAGAGTCTGGTAAGTCCTGTAGCTCCCTGTCAAAATGCTTCTCGCCTGCATAGCCCTTCTCTAAATGCAGATACTGATTTTCATTTTTCAAAGGCAGCTCCAGGCGGCGGGAGAGAAAACGGAGGATTTCCAGCTCCTTTGGTTCGATACGGAGTTTGTTTATCATCACTCACATCCTTTATTAAGATAATTTAATTTTATGAAAACTCCTCTAAGACTACAAGCAAAATCCCCTTGGTTTTAAAAAGCAAGGGGATTCATAATACATATTCAGCAAGCACGCTCTGCACCTCGTAGATGTTCAAGTTTTTATTAAAATGTTTTTCAATTGGTTCGTCTGATCCTGAGATCCAAATTTTTAATTCGGCCTCCAGATCGAAGCTTCCTGCGGTTTCAATGCTAAAATGGGTAATGTTTTTATAAGGGATGCTGTGATACTCGATTTTTTTCCCTGTGATTCCCTGCTTATCCACCAGAATCAGGCGTTTGTTTGTAAAAATGAATAAATCACGGACCAGCCTGTAGGCTTTTTCAACCTGTTCACTTGGAGAAAGGACGGCTGAAAATTCGTCCTGCACCTCCTTAATGTCCGCTTCAGAGGCATTGCCGATAAAGCCATCGAAAATTCCCATTTAACCAACCTCCATTATAAGATTAACTCCATTATACGGATCGTTCGTAAAAATTCCCAGTGATAAAGGCTTTCCCTTCCCGGAAAGCCTTCACTTATTTATTCTTCTGTTGACTGATCATCCTGTGCCTTTTTCTGCCCTTCTTCTTTTTTATCTTTTGAAATACGGCCGCAGGCAATGCGTTCTCCGGAATCTCCTGCCGGCTGAGTCATGCCGTCATCCGGCCCGTCATGGATGACAATGGAAGTCCCTTCCTTTGTCAGCAATGAAGTTTTGTCTTCTTTTAACGTGACCTGAGGCGCCATAAAATCAATCTTAACTTTGCCGTCATCCTCGACAATCAGGTTAGGAAGATCCCCCGCATGGGATCCTTTTGGGTGAAGCAGACCATGCTCCTTATTATCAGGATTGAAATGATTCCCGGCGGATTTGAAATCAGGGGGTTCGCATTTTGCTTCTTCATGGATATGAATAGCAAGCTCCCCCGGCGGCAGCCCGCTCAGATCACCGGTCAATTTTACTCCGCTCGCTTGTTCCTGCACTTTAATGGTGCCTAATGAATCACCTGCAGCATTATACATTTCGACTTCTGTATTTGTAATATTCTCTTCCCCGCAGCCGGACAGAAGAAGAAAAACACCAAGCATCAAACCTTTTCTCATGATTGAATCCTCCATCAAGACAATTTGCCTTTAGTGTTGCCCAATCACTTTATTAATAAACAAGAGCAGCGCAAGTGCCATGCTCACCCCCGACTCCTAGAAGCAAGGGCTAGATCTTACACAAAAAAAGAAGAACAGCCGCTCAGCTGTTCCCCTCTTGTCTATTTTGCCTGTCAATGCGCTCTTCAAGCTCTTTCGCTTTGGCTGCTTCGCGCCTTGATACACGGATAATTAATCTCATGGTAAGAATGGCCCCAATTAAGAAGATGGCAAACGTTAAAGCTGCCGGGCCGTATTCTGATTTATCTTCAGGAAAATACAAAAACAGTGACAGTACATACCATTGCAGCATTCTAATCCATCCTTTCTGCTAAAAGCAGTGTCCATTAAATTATTATAACAGCAATGGTTGCACAGTCCAATGAACTTATTTCAATACCTCGATCTTTTCAATAACCACATCTTCCGCAGGCTTGTCCTGTTCGGCTGTTTCAACCGCTGCGATGCTGTCGACTACATCCATTCCCTCAACAACCTGTCCAAAAACGGTGTGCTTATTGTCAAGCCAAGGTGTACCGCCTTTTTCATAAGCTTTAATGATTTCTTCCGGATAGCCGGCCTTTTCCATTTGTTCTTTCAGGCTTGGATCAAGTGCCGTGTTCTGAACAATAAAGAATTGGCTTCCGTTTGTGTTTGGACCGGAATTCGCCATGGATAAAGCTCCGCGAATATTATAGAGCTCATTGGAGAATTCATCCTCAAATGCTTCACCGTAAATGCTTTCTCCGCCCATGCCGCTTCCCTCAGGATCGCCGCCCTGAATCATAAAGTCCTGAATGACACGGTGAAAAATC
Organism: Cytobacillus sp. EB106-05-05-XG126; assembly: GCF_058791715.1. Taxonomy (NCBI): domain Bacteria; kingdom Bacillati; phylum Bacillota; class Bacilli; order Caryophanales; family Bacillaceae; genus Cytobacillus; species Cytobacillus sp. EB106-05-05-XG126. The sequence goes on from NZ_JBYTDU010000023.1 coordinate 18,805, forward strand.
AATCCGTCGTAGTAGCCATCTTCACTGTGCTTAATGAAATTTTCAACAGCTTTCGGAGCCTGGTCCGGGAAAAGTTTAATTTTAATATTCCCTTTCGATGTCTGCATTTCAACCAGTCTTTCATTTCCCTGCACTTCTTCAGTCAGCTGCGGAAAATTGTCTGGAGTTTCACTTGACTGGTTATTTGTCTGTTTTTCTTCAGTCTCAGAGCCATTTGCATTGTCCGCTTCTTTTTCAGTGCTTGTCCCGCATGCTGACAGGATAAACATCAGAATTAGAATGGGAGTTAACATTCGCCATTTCATTATTTTTCAGCCTCCTATAAAAAACTAATCATTTTTTAGCTTACCTGATTTATTGAAAATTTGCACTTTGTTTTTTCAGGCTTCATAATAGGGCTAAAGAAAATGAAAAAGGAGAGGTTAGGTTGGCAGAAGTAAAGATAGGCGACAAAGTAACAGCCATCTATAAAACAGGCAAGTATATCGGGGAAGTGACAGATATCCGGCCGCAGCATTACCTGGTCAGAGTGCTTGGGGTCCTAAAGCATCCCATGCAGGGCGATTTGCATAATCCTAAAGAAGCGGACGTGATGCTTTTTCATGAACGCCGCGCACTTGCATACAGAGAGCAGACGAATGTGCCTAAGCAAATGGTAAAGCCTTTCGCAGAAGAAATACCAGATTATAAGGATTCGCTTCAAATAGCACTGGATAGAATGAGAACGGAGCTGGAAGGAGATTCTTCTCCATGGGCTGAGCAAAGCATAAGAAATCTCGACTCATTGGAGAAAGATTATTTTAAGTAAAATGAATACAAGCCAAATCGCTTTGATGGATTTGGCTTGTCAGGCAAATTTATTAAACAGCTTCGAGAAGTCCACCCGGTCGCCAATTGTTGTAGGCTCCGGCCTTTGCAGATACTTTTTATCCTTTTCTACCAGTCTGAAAATATTGTAAGTCGTCAAGGCATCATCCAGTGCTCGGTGATGTTTTCCGGTTCCTTCTTTCCCGTATTCCTGAACTGCTTTCCATAATCCTGTCTGGTTTTGGTCCCCAAAGAATCGCTTATATTCCATCGAAAGATCCACTTCCCTGCCCCTGAATGGAAAATCCACTCCAGCCTGGATACAATTATTTCTAAGCACCTTCATATCCATATTTCCCCACGTAACGATTGTGCAGGAACGATTTCTGTTCATATCCTTCATTTTCTTGACCAATTCAAGAAAATCCATTCCCTGATCTACTTGGTCCTGTGATATATGCAGAAAGGATTTGCATCGCTCGGACAATATCGGAAACCGGACAGGAGTTACATATGAAGAGAACTCTTCACAAACCTGATTGCTGATAACTGATACAATGCCGGCTTCGATAATTTCCGGAAAAAAACCTCTGAAAGCATTGCCTTTATCAGGCATGGTAAACTCAAAATCAATAAATAAGTATTGATGTTCCTCCGCCATGTTTTCACCTGCTTTCCCTTAAGATTTAACGGACTTAATTTCTTATATTATAGCATGAAATATTTAAATTTTCTGATCAAATTGCTTTTATGCCGGAATTTCTCCATCGCTCTCCTTATCTAGCTATCTATTATGGAATAACCCGCCCGGCAAGCTGTATATTTCCATTCTTCCCAGCATAAACATAAACCATATTCTAGTAATCTTAAGAGACAAATAGAGATAAAGGGGGCAGGGTATGAAAAAAGGAATGTGCTGTTTTTTGTTTGCAGTCCTGCTGTTCGTGGGATCCCTAATGCCTGCGAAAGCTGCTGATGCTGAAAAAGAGTTTGAAGACATACTCGAGGAACAGCTTCGAAGCACAGTCCATTATTACAGCGAAAACTCCTTTTCAGTCATCGATGCGTACGGAATGCAGGGACAGGTAACAAAGATCGTTACATCTGATGACCCGCAAACATCAGAAAATGAAGAGGTTATTGAGGAATATACTTCCCATATCGGCATTGTTTTTTTGGAATTGGAACAAAAACGAGATGACTTATTTATATTTAAGAAAAAAGATTTCTTTTATTATGATTTTGACAAAAAAGAATTTCTGACAGCATCCAATGTGCTTGGCAATGAATCAATCAGGGAGTTTTTTGAACGGTATGTTGATAATATCGAAAAAAGCATTACCCCCTTCTCCAAGTTACTCCTCCTATTCTTCCTTTCCTTTATCATTACGGTTCCGCTAGCCATCATGATTTTCCAAAACCGCGGCCGCAGTAAAACTTAATACAGCAGAAAGAGAGGATGTGCCAAAGCACACCCTCTTTTTCTTATGAAGCCGTCTGTATCCTCACATATTCCCTAGGCTCAAACACCTTCAGCTTTTGTTCTTTTCCAGCTTCCATTTTATAATCTGCAGGTAATAATTCGACCACTTCTTCGTCTGCCGGAATATAAAATTCCCTTTTGGTTTGGTGGTTCAATATCCAGGCGCCTGCAAACAGCAGGGCAAAGATTGTAATGGCTGCTGAAATTTTATGTTTAATCATGCATAACACCACCTACTAATAGTGTGCTTGAATGAATGATTTTTTATACAAATGTGCTTTCTTTTTATATATTTTTTCAAAAAATTTTTCCTGATACACTCGTGTTTCTACCTATTTAATAAGAATGGATAAATCCTTTAATGATAAGGGTTGGAAGAATGCACAGACTTTCTTTTTAGGTTATAATTTGTTCTGAGGTGCATGAACGGATAGTAATGATGAATATGGCACGACTGTCATGCCTGCCCTGGCTGGATAATATGGGGGAAGGTGGAAAAACTTTTATTAAGCGCTTACTAATTGCAGGAATAGATTATACATTCTGCGGAAGAAAAATACATTATTCCAAATATCCATCCTGAACCGTTAGATGCCATATAGCGGCTTCATCAAGCTGCCTGATAGGATACTTTGTTGAATAACTCGCAATTAATTTAAAGGGGGTAATGTCTTGTCTTTGCTTCACCTGGCAATAATTTCACCATTTTTGCTTGCCATCCTTGTGCCTATTGCGTACAAGCTGTTCAAGCAGATACATACGGGTTGGTTTGTACTTCCTCTGCCAATCCTTTTATTCAGTTATTTTATTTCTTATTTATCCATCACCTCCAATCAGCAGTCCGTCACAAAGTCTTTTTCGTGGATACCCGCTCTGGGGATTGATTTCACGGCAAAAGTAGACGGTCTCGGTTTGCTTTTTGCCTTGCTGATTACCGGAATAGGATCATTGGTTGTTCTGTATTCCATCTATTACCTTGATAAAAATAAAGAAAAACTGAACACCTTTTATGTGTACTTGCTTCTATTTATGGGAGCCATGCTTGGGGTTGTCCTATCTGATAACCTGATTGTGCTTTATACTTTCTGGGAATTCACGAGTTTTTCTTCATTCCTGCTAATCGGGTATTGGTACCACAGAGAGAAATCAAGATATGGCGCACAGAAGTCGATGATCATTACCGTTTTCGGCGGTCTTTCTATGCTTGGAGGCATCATCCTTCTTTATTTGATGACGGGCACATTCAGCATTTCGGAAATTATCGCTGGATCAGATGAGATATTTTCACATTCATTATTCGTTCCTGCTCTGCTTTGCTTTTTGCTTGGGGCTTTTACCAAGTCCGCGCAGTTTCCATTTCACATCTGGCTGCCGGATGCCATGGAAGCTCCAACACCCGTCAGTGCATATCTGCACTCGGCAACGATGGTTAAAGCCGGCATTTATTTAGTAGCACGTATGAGTCCGGTATTTGCTGAGCATTCGCTCTGGTTCTGGCTCATTGCTGGATTTGGCATTACAACCTTATTCTGGGGTTCCTTTTCAGCTGTCAAACAGACTGACCTTAAAGCCATTCTGGCTTTCTCAACAGTCAGCCAGCTGGGGATGATCATGTCCCTTCTCGGCATCGGCGCTGCAGCGCTTCACTTTGAAACAGTGGATGACAGTTATTTTACGGTTGCCACTACAGCTGCTGTTTTTCATTTGATCAACCATGCCACCTTTAAAGGAAGTCTCTTCATGGTAGCCGGAATTGTTGATCATGAAACCGGAACCCGTGATATCCGGAAGCTTGGCGGTCTTATGAACTTTATGCCGATTACCTTTACTTTGGCGATCATCGGCACATTTTCCATGGCAGGGCTTCCGCCTTTCAATGGGTTCTTAAGTAAGGAAATGTTCTTCACAGGTATGGTCCGTGTTTTGGAAATGGATATTTTCAATTTGGATACATGGGGATTCTTGTTCCCTGTTATTGCCTGGGTGGCAAGTGTATTCACGTTCATTTACAGCATGATCCTTGTATTCAAAACGTTCACAGGAAAGTACCAGCCTGAACAATTAGAAAAGAAACCGCATGAAGCTCCAATCGGGATGCTGATTTCACCCATTATCCTGGCTTCATTAGTTATCATTATCGGTTTCTTCCCTAATATTATTTCAAACACGCTCATCTCCCCGGCACAGGCAGCCATCATGCCTGTTGAAGGGTATGTGTATGATACTCATATTTATTTCTGGCATGGATTTACGCCTGAACTGTTCATGACTTTAGGTGTTATTACATTGGGAATTCTGCTTTTTGTCACTCTTCCGAAGTGGAGAAGAGTATATGATTTCTTCCCTGAAAAATTGGCTCTGAATCGTTTTTACGATTCTATGCTGGAAGTATCACAGAGGGCTTCCTTCAACTTAACAAGATTATATATGAACGGATTCATCAGAACCTATCTTGTGTATATTTTTTCATTTTTCATTGTTGCTCTGGCTACCACCCTGGTTCTGAAAGATGCTTTTAAATTCGATACGAGTGATGTGGCAACCATTCATTATGCTGAGGTCCTGCTGGCATTAGTCATCGCTGCTGCATCTGTTTCCATTCTTTTTGTAAAGTCCAGAATGACATCCATCATTCTGTTGGGGGCAGTCGGATATACCGTTTCATTGTTCTTTGTTATTTTCCGTGCGCCTGACCTTGCATTAACACAGCTTGTAATCGAGACTATTTCTGTCTCTTTATTCCTGCTTGCTTTCTACCATCTGCCTAAGCTTCGGCATGAGGAGCGGATGAGATTTAAAACGACGAATGCCCTTATTTCTGTCGGGGTGGGTGCAATTGTCACGATGATTGCCCTATCTGCCCACAGCAATAAGATGTTTCCTTCAATTGCGCAATATTATGTCGAGAATACGTATAAGGAAGCAGCAGGGAAAAACATGGTAAACGTTATTCTAGTTGATTTCCGTGGTTTTGATACCATGTTTGAAATTACGGTTCTTGGAATTGCAGCTCTTGGAATATTTGCAATGATTAAACTTCGCCTGGAAGGAGGAAAGAAAAATGAAAACAAATGATATTATTTTGCAGACTGCTACGAAAGTAGTTTTGTTTCTCATTGTTCTTTTCTCTATCCATATCTTTTTTGCCGGCCATTATACGCCGGGCGGCGGATTCGTTGGAGGTTTACTGACATCTGGGGCAATCGTGCTGCTGCTGCTGGCTTTTGATATGAAAACTGTCTCTAAGATTCTTCCTGTCAATTATATTCACATGATTGCAGTCGGACTTCTTTTTGCCATTGGTACAGGGGCGGGAGCATTGCTATTTAATGTCCCTTTCCTTACCCATGCCTTTGGACATATTGACCTGCCAGTTCTGGGGGACACTTCCCTCCATACAGCTACACTGTTTGACCTTGGTGTTTTTCTGGTTGTTGTTGGCGTTACGATGACCATTATTCAAACGATAGGAGAGGATGAATAATGGAAATATTAATGGCTTTCGTAATTGGAATTTTATTTATGTCAGCTACTTATCTCATGCTGTCAAAAAGCTTGCTGCGCATTATTGTCGGAACCGGGCTTTTAAGCCATGGAGCACATATGCTGATATTAACGATGGGCGGTTTAAAAGAAGGATCTGCCCCGCTGCTGGGTGAAAAAGCACCCTATACTGATCCAATTCCTCAGGCTCTTATCCTGACGGCAATTGTAATCAGCTTCGGGGTCACTGCGTTTTTCCTGGTTCTGGCATACCGTGCCTACCAGGAGCTTGGCACTGATAATATGGATCGAATGAGAGGAACTGAAGGAAATGATTAACTTTTTAATATTGCCCATCCTGATCCCTTTAGTTACAGGTGTCCTTCTCATCTTCGTTTCTAAAAGAATCATGCTGCAAAGATGGATTGCAGGCATTTCATCAGTGATTGCGATCATTTTCTCAGCCCTGCTGGTTCAGAAGGTCCAAGTCAGCGGGATCCAAACGCTGGATGTTTCAAGCTGGGAGGCTCCGTTTGGGATCACGCTTGTTTCTGACATGATGTCAGCTCTGCTGGTGCTTACAACCAGTATAATCGCATTTCTATGTCTGATTTATTCATTTTGGAGCATCGGGGAAGCCAGAGAGAAGTTTTACTATTATGCTGCATTCAACTTTTTAATTGTTGGCGTAAACGGTGCCTTTACAACAGGGGATATCTTCAACCTTTTCGTATTTTTCGAGGTTATGCTGATGGCTTCGTATGTTTTGCTTGTATTAGGCGGAAAGAAGGCACAGCTTAGGGAGTCCATTAAATACATCCTTGTGAATGTAATATCTTCCGCTCTGTTTGTTATAGCTGTTGCCTATCTTTATTCTGTAGTAGGAACACTTAATATGGCGCATATATCCGTCCGCATCAGCGAAGCAAGCCAAGGGAATCCCCCAGGAATCATTACAGTGATTGCTGTACTATTTTTAATCGTATTTGGATTGAAAGGCGCCATTTTTCCTTTATATTTCTGGATGCCAGGCTCTTACTATGCACCGCCTGCTCCTGTTTTGGCTTTATTCGGAGCGCTGCTGACAAAGGTCGGAGTTTACTCCATTACAAGAACCTATACGCTGTTCTTTTATCACGATACTGGCTTTACCCATCAGCTCTTAAGCTTTTTGGCTATTATGTCGATCATCGCAGGAGTCATTGGGGCAATTGCCTACTGGGATATTAAGAAAATCATCATCTACAATATCATCATTGCTGTAGGGGCAATTTTGTTTGGAGTATCAGCTATGACGACTGATTCCCTTACCGGGTCAATCTTCTATTTGATTCATGATATGATTATTAAGGCGGCTCTATTCTTACTTGCCGGCATCGTGATTGCAATTGCCGGAACAAGCAATTTGCATAAGATAAGCGGGCTGATCAAGCGCTATCCCGGTCTGGGATGGACCTTCTTCATCGCTGCGCTTGCTCTAGCGGGAATTCCTCCGTTAAGCGGGTTTGTTGGAAAGCTTCTAATTGTTAAAGGAGGATTCGAAGCAGAACATTACTGGGGAGCAGGGATTGTTTTAATGTCCAGTCTTCTTGTGCTGTTTTCAATCATGAAAGTCTTCATTAATGGCTTTTGGGGTACACCTCGCGCCTATAAAGGGGAAGACAAAGTACCTGTCGGCAAAATGTTGATTGCCCCGGTAATCCTTGTTATCATTGCCGTTTTCTACGGAGCCGGCTCGGAGTACGTTTATCCGTATATCTTACAGGCTGCTGAAACTCTTGCAAATCCGGAAATATATATTGAAGCAGTTTTAAAGGAGTATTGAGTATGGCATTTCAAATATTATTAAATGTGTTCCTTGGGTTTATGTGGATGTTTTTAACAGGATCATACGAACCGGTTGCGTTCCTTAAAGGATACCTTTTTGGCCTGCTCATCATCTTTACTTTCAGAAGATTTTTCGATTCACGCTTTTATCTATTAAGAGTTGTAGCGGTAATCAATCTTTTGTTTCTTTTCATCAAAGAGCTTATCTTAGCGAACATCGGCGTGCTTAAAGTATTGTTAAGACCCAAACTTGATATGCAGCCAGGCATTTTCGCCTACCCTACTGTTCTGAAAAAGGACTGGGAAATAACAGTGCTATCGAATTTGATCACACTGACTCCGGGGACATTGGTTGTAGACGTTTCTCCGGATAATAAGATTCTTTACATCCATGCAATTGATATTGAAGATGCAGAGGAAACCATTGATTCTATCAGGAACTCGTTTGAAAAAGCAATCTTGGAGGTGAGCCGGTAATGCTGAATACTGTTGTTCTAAGTGCCATCCTTATCATTTCGGCTGCCACCATCGGTTTGATCTACAGAGTGATTAAAGGGCCGACCACGCCAGACCGTGTGGTTGCACTTGATGCTATTGGCATAAATCTTGTTGCAATTGTTGCATTGATTTCTATCGCCCTTAATACAAGTGCTTATGTGGAGGTTATCCTTCTGATCGGGATTCTTGCCTTTATAGGGACCGTAGCCTTCTCTAAATATCTGGAGAAGGGGGTTATTATCGAAAATGAACGAGATCGCTAATATTGTCATTATTGTGCTGATTATACTGGGTGCTTTTTTAAGCCTTGTCGCTGCATATGGCGTTATCAGGCTTCCTGATGTTTATACCAGGAACCATGCGGCATCAAAGTCCGCTACACTGGGGGTTATGTCCATACTGCTTGGAGCCCTGCTGTTCTTTTATGTTAAAGATGGCTTTTTCAATTCCAGAGTGCTGCTCGGAATTATATTCATCTTCATGACATCACCTGTAGCCGGGCATTTAATTGCCCGGGCAGCTTATAACTCCGGTGTAGAGCTATGGGATAAAAGTGTACAGGATGACTTGAAAGATGCACCACATATGAAAAAGGCAAGCAGCAAGGAACAATCATAAAGTAAAACTTCAATCAGTGGAGTTTTTTCCCACTGATTGTTAGTTGAACCAATCGGGCCTTTACATTATAAAGCGAGGCGACTTGCCCAGGGGTGACAAGCATAAGACGAGCAGATGGTGGGAAGTGCTTTTCTTCCCATCAGCTGATTGGCTTATGACCTCGAGCCCCTAGGAGCCGCAGCTGGATTGGGCAGTTTGCCCCCGCTTATCCTCCTTTGTTCCTCTGAGTCTTGAAGTGGGGGTCTTACTGCCCGTTAGACTGCGATAAATAGGAAAACCGCAAGAGAAATCCTCTTGCGGTTTTTTATTATTTATTTTCTTTTTATTACTGCCATGGTACATCTTGATGTGCAAACCAGTTTGTCATTTTCATCTATTATTTTGATATCCCAGACCATTGTAGTTCTCCCCTGATGCAACACTGTTGCGACAGCCGTCACGATCCCATCTTTTTTGGCACGTATATGGTTAGCATTGATCTCAAGCCCTGCCACGGACTCCGTTTCTTTGTCGCAAAGTTCAAATGCTCCGATGCTTGCAACAGTTTCTGCAAGGGCGACAGATGCCCCTCCATGCAGGAGGCCAAACGGCTGGCGGGTGCGTTCATCAACAGGCATAGTGGCAACAACACGGCCTTTTTCAAGTGACACGATTTCCATTCCGAGTGTTTCGATTAGAGTACCTTTCAATTCCATTCCCCAATCCCCTTTCGCTATGTAAAATGTTGTCATACTATACTTCATTATATAAGAACAAACTATGGATGTCCTCTTGGACAATCTCAAAAAAGAGGTGACCGTCATGGATCGTGTACGCGAAGGATTAATTCCGGCTGTTCTCGGCACCGCTGTTACTGCGGCAGGCTATGCAATGAAACAAAACCGCAGAACAAACAATATGTTATCAGATACCATCGTTGGTTTTGGGCTCGCCCATATCGTACTTGGAGCCATCGACCTGGTAGAGCACCGCAATCAGTACTAAGTTAGAAAAGCGCAAGCGCCTTGCCCCCCCCCCGACACCTCGAGGGGTAGGCGCTGGAGCTAGACATATAAAAGGCAGCATCTTGCTGCCTTTTATATTATAATCCCAGCCCCTGATCATGCAGCTTTTCCTGTTCCTTCCCGCGTTTTTTTCTGGTAATGCGGAAAATAAGGAAGATTGCAGCAAAGCCTGCCAGGCCAATCAGTATTTCTTTTTCATGTTTGATGATAGTGTCAATATGATCTCCAAATACGTAGCCGATCGAGAAGGATAAAGACAGCCATATCAGTGCGCCGCTGTATGCAAATAAAGCGAATTTTTTAAATGGCAATTTACTGAAGCCGTATAAAAAAGGGAGGAAGTTTCGGATACCCGGAACAAAATAGCTGAAGGAGAGGGAAAAGGCATGATACTTTTCCATTAACTTTAAAGAAGAATCAATCGTTTTAGACATCCTTTTGCTTTTATGAAAGTACTTTAGCAAAGGCCTTCCGACCAAACGCCCGATGGTATAACAGGTTGACAATGCCGCCAAAATGCCAAGATAAATGACGATGAATGCAAGCGCAGGGTGAAGCGTTTTTAAAGAGGAAGAAAGTCCAACAGTCATAACAATCAATTCATTTGGCACAGGAAAAATAAAAACTCCTACCCAAAGCCAGAGAAACAGCCCCAAATATCCGTTATTTTCAATGATTTCCAAGATCAGTTCCAGTTCCATTCGGGGCCTCCTATCTATGTAAGCTATGCACAATTATTTACCACACTAATATATTCTTCATTCCCTTCTTTTACCCCTTTTCTAATAATATCAATCCTTTTAAAAAATTCTCTTCCTATCCACCTCATATGCCTAACCTTTGTGTGAAACAATTTTGTTCCTTCATAGGAAAAGCCTTGTTTTCATATATTGGGAATGCGTGCATTTATTATTAATCGAAAGGGGCAGAACCGGATGTACCCCTATTATTATTTTCGCTATCCAAAGCCCGGATATAATCCTCAGCAGCAAAGCTGCTGGACTTATCCCCAGGCCTATCAGACTTATTATCACCCTGTGCATTTCTACAGGACCTTGCCTGCTGTCGATCCCCAAATGTTCATGAGCTCTGCAAAAAAAATGGAGGTCCTCATGAGAGATGCCAGCACATTGCTTGTAAATATGGCAGAGTCAAAAAAGTTTTCTTATGAACTGATGTCAGCGGCCCAGCAGTCCAACAAGGCGGCAGTCGAAAACCTGCTGAAATCGACAGGCATCTCGCGAGTCCCTTCTGTTGACTATACCCCCGACGGGCTAAGACTTCATTTCGAATCAGACAAAGAGGATCCTCAGAAATGCTGTGATTTAATGTTAAAACTGAGATGGATGTAAATAAAAAAGCTCTCAATTAAGAGAGCTTCTCACGTGTTTAGCGGTAATAAGGGTTTCCATATGGGCCATAGCCAGGGTATCCGCCACCGCCGTAAGGGGCATATGGTGCTCCTGGCGGGCCATAGAAAGGCGGTGGAGGCGGAGGGCCGTAAAATGGACGTGGAGCAAATAAAGCTGCTCCCAGCCCGCCTCCCAGGAAACCGCCAAGCAAGCCGCCGACGAAAGGAGCTCCTAAAAAGAAAAACCTTTCGTTCCCGTTTCTATATGGGCCTCTATAATAATACATGCAGGGTAACCTCCTTCATTTTCAATCCCTTCTCTATTTAATATGCAGATGTCCTTATTTTGAGTGGGCGGCAAGAAAAGCGGAAGGCGCCCGCTTATAAAGGAACGCAGACTAAAACCGCCAGGTCCTGTGGCAACGTCTGCATGACCCGCATCCTCCCAAAAGCTGTCGCTTTTGGTCGTGCGATGTTTATGCTGACGAAGCCTTCCTTGTCCTGCGGGCCTCAAGCATAAGACGAGCCGGCTAAAAAATTGTTCTTTAATCTTTTGGACGGATTGGCTTATGACCTCGAGCCGATGGCGCCTGGAGCTAGACAACACTAGAAAAGCGGAAGCGCCTTGTCCACCCCCGACAAGCACAAGACGGGCCTTACGGAAAGGCGTCCTTTGCCTTTTTGTGAGGATTGCAAGAAATTTGGAGGTGACTGCCCAGGGACGACAGGCATAAGACGGTTCCTGTAAGAAGGAGTTTTTCCTTCTGAAAGGAAACGGCTTATGATCCCGAGTCCCTAGGAGCCGAAACAAGACAAGCTTGTGACCTCGAGGGGGTAGGGGCTGGAGCTAGACAGCACTAGAAAAGCGGAAGGCGCCCTGACTGCACAAAACAAAATCCCCTTAGCCTTTTGGCCAAGGGGATTTTTGGTATATTAGTTAGCTGCTTTTACTTTAGCAAATGCATCTTCGACAGATACATACTCATAGCCAAGGTCTTTAGCAACCGCTGGGTATGTGATGCTTCCGTTTACAACGTTTACGCCAAGTTTTAGTGCTGCATTGTCTTCAATCGCTTTTACAACACCTTTGTTTGCAATTTGCAGAGCATAGTTGATTGTAACGTTTGTAAGAGCAATTGTAGATGTTCTTGGAACTGCACCAGGCATGTTTGCAACAGCATAGTGAACAACGCCATGCTTATCATATGTTGGATTGTCATGAGTTGTAATGTGATCAACAGTTTCGAAAATACCGCCCTGGTCAATCGCTACGTCAACAACTACTGAACCAGGCTTCATTGTTTTAATCATTTCTTCTGTTACAAGTTTAGGCGCTTTCGCTCCCGGGATCAGAACCGCACCAATTACCAGGTCAGCATCTTTTACGGCTTCTGCAATGTTGAAAGGATTAGACATTAAAGTTTGGATGCTGTTTCCGAAAATATCGTCAAGCTGGCGAAGACGCTCTGGGCTTAAGTCGATGATTGTAACTTGTGCGCCAAGTCCGATTGCCATTTTCGCTGCGTTGATTCCAACCACACCGCCGCCAACGATGGTAACTTTTCCGCGTGATACCCCTGGAACACCTGCAAGAAGGATTCCCATTCCGCCATTCGTCTTCTGAAGGAATTGAGCTCCAATTTGAGCAGACATGCGTCCTGCAACTTCACTCATTGGAGTTAGAAGAGGCAATGTGCGGTTTACTTCCACTGTTTCATAAGCAATCGCTGTAACACCTTTTTCAGTTAATGCTTTTGCAAGCTCAGGCTCTGCTGCAAGGTGAAGGTATGTGAAAAGAACCAATCCTTCACGGAAATAGCCATACTCGGAAGCTAGCGGCTCTTTAACCTTCATAACCATTTCAGCTGCCCATGCTTCTGCAGCAGTATCTACGATAACGGCTCCTACTTCAGTATAATCTTCGTTAGTGAAACCGCTTCCAATTCCTGCATCGATTTCTACTAATACTTTATGTCCGGACTTTACTAATGCGTCAACGCTTGCTGGTGTCGCAGCAACACGATTTTCGTTATTTTTAATCTCTTTAGGTACTCCAATAATCATGGAAAAATCCCCTTTCACTCTATCAATTATGATATTTACTATTGTCAGTATAATAATTTAAGTAAAGCGCTGTCATTGTTAAATCGGTAAAATAAAAGAGCCTCCATTTGTGAAAATCTACAAATGGGGGCTCTTCTTTTCCATTCTCCGGATTTTTAGTTCAAGATATAAAGAAAATTTTGTATTTGTATTCTTCAAGTCAACTTTCCCAATATCGGTTATCCTCTTTAATCGGTAATTCAGTGTATTCATATGAATATGCAGCTTTTTAGCTGTTTCGTTCACATTGCTGTCATGATCGATGAAGGCTTCAAGAGTAGTGAGCAGATTGGTCCGGTGCTCAAGGTCATATTTAGTAATCTTTTCGATAGCAGGGTGCTCATACGGTTCCTGCCGTTTCTTTTCAAGGATGGCATCAAGGTAGCGGAAAAGGCCAAGCTGCTGATAGCTATAAATATGATGGATCTCTTCCGGAAATTGTTCTTTAAGACGCAGGACCTGCAATGCCTCCTGATAGCTTTTTTCCACTTTTTCAAAGTGCTGATAAGTTGTTCCTGTTGCCCCGGTAATATGATCGATGCCAAAACGTGATTTCATTTGATCAATGAAAAACTGGATGAATTCAATAAAAGTATTTTCAGCTAGAGCAGGTTCAGGCGGCACTGCTAAAATAACGAATTCATTCCCCATCGCGGCATGGAAGGTTATATGAACCTTTTGGCTTGTCGTGATCAGATAGATGATCTTTTGCTCTATTTTAGAGGTAACCTCTTCTTTAAACCTAAAGACTAGCACAGCAAAAGGTGATGGCGGCTTTATGCTTAAATCCTCAAATCTGTCTGAGATTTCATCATGGGTATGAAAACGGCCGGTTAGCAGTTCCCAGAAAAAATCCCGGTAGCCTTCAGCTCTTTTTTTCTTCTGGGCGTTTAATCTTAACATTTCCGTCCTTGCAGACTGTGCGGCCAGCTTTAGCATATTCAGCTTGCTTTCTGTTAAAGCGGCTTCTTCTTCAACTGCCCAGATGTAGCCTAATACTTCATTATGATTACGTATTGAAATGGCTACCCGATTTCCCAGTCCGATCTCCTTTATTTCAGGAATTCTAAGCGGTTCGCCGCTTTGCATCAGCTGCGGAATCACACGCTCCTTCCATAAACGATTAATCACCTTCTCAGGAACCTTTCTGCTGATGATTGTAGCGATTCTTGCGGTATCGGTCTGGTCATCATGTGTACTGTATGCCAGCAGGCGATGATTAACATCTTCTATTGTAACAGGGCATTCCAGGACATCGCGGATCTTATCTACCAATTCCTCCAGATCACTAAATGCCCTCTTAAACGGATCTTTTTCCATTTTAATTATCACCCAATCGTAAAACTTCTTTAAACTGCACTTTTTCTATCCTATTATATTATACCTCAATGCCACCCTGTACTCTACCAAAGCCCTCATGCCTATTCGACAAAATTCGAGCCGTGCCCCTCCCTGTTTTTATAAAATTTCTAATAGTTTTACTTTTTAAATTTGACTTGAAGTTATATTCAGATAATTTTACAATAGGACATGCTCACAAAAAAAGCACATATTAATAGTTTTACTTACAGTATTTGAAAGCGTTAACATCTAGGAGGCGATGATTTATGCTTGAGACGCTTAATAAAATTAACGGGGTGCTCTGGGGCACACCAAGTTTGATTTTGCTGTTTGGTACGGGTGTTCTTTTAACATTCATGCTGAAGGGTCTTCAATTCAGAAGGCTGATATATGCATTTAAATTAGGATTTACAAAAGAAGGACAGGCTTCATCCAATGATGAGGGCGATGTCAGTAACTTTAAAGCTCTAATGACCGCTCTTGCAGCAACCATTGGTAATGGTAATATCGCCGGTGTTGCCACTGCGATTACACTCGGCGGACCAGGAGCCATCTTCTGGATGTGGGTAGTTGGTTTGCTTGGAATGGCAACCAAATATGCCGAAGCATTACTTGCAATGAAATACCGTGTTAAAAATGCAAATGGCGAGTACTCCAGCGGACCGATGTATTATGTGGAACGCGGTCTCGGCAAAAAGTTTAAATGGCTTGCAGTAGCCTTTGCAGTCTTTGGTGCATTTGCGGCACTGGGCATTGGAAACAGTGTTCAATCGAATACGATTGCAGCTGTTATGGATACTTCATTTGGGATTAATAATTGGGTAACAGGTGTCGTACTTGCTGTGTTGGCTGCCTTAATCATCTTTGGCGGCATTCAGCGCATCAGTACTGTAGCAGGATTCTTTGTTCCAGTCATGGCTGTTCTATATATCGGCGGAGCATTACTGATACTCGCTGTTAACTATGATCAAATCATTCCTGGTTTCCAGACAATCTTCTACTATGCCTTCAATCCGGTAGCAGCGACAGGCGGTTTTGTCGGTGTTGTCGTATCCGAAGCAATCAAGAATGGTGTTTCAAGGGGTATTTTCTCTAATGAAGCCGGTCTTGGTACAGCAGCGCTTATTGCAGGAAACGCAAAGACAGACCATCCTGTAAAACAGGCTCTTGTTGCGATGACTGGAACATTTATTGTTACAATCGTGGTTTGTACGATGACCGGACTAGTGCTTATCATGACTGGTTTCTGGGACACAACAGGCGGATTGATTTCAGGCGTGGCGCATAACGGAAGCCTTGACGGCGGAGCATTAACAAGTGCAGCCTTTGCACATGTCCTTGGAACAGCGGGTGAATATATCGTTGCATTCTCTGTTATATTCTTCGGCTTCTCTACAATCGTCGGCTGGTATGTATATGGTGAAAAATGCTTTGAATACCTTGTTGGCACAAAAGGAATTATGGGATACCGTGCCATTTACATCTTCGCAACTGGCATCGGTGCGGTGGCCAACTTAACTACTGTTTGGGCATTCGCAGACATGGCAAATGCATTAATGATGATTCCTAACTTAATTGCATTAATTCTCTTAAGCAAAGTGGTTGTTAAAGATACTAATGAATTCTTTGAAAATCATTATAAAGCAGCCAATAAGCAGTTAAATAAGGCTAGCTAATATATGTAAAACAAACACAGGTCCCTTGATCTGTGTTTGTTTTTGTTTAGTATCCTAAAACGGAAATAAAGACAGTTCATTCCTCTCGTAAATATAGGCAAATATCCGGTAGTGGTAAAGAAATTCGCCAGTGAATATTCCTTCTTCTTCAAAAGAATAAGCATCTAAAAACGCTTCTATTCTGTCTTCATCTTCTTCATCCCATACCCCAGTCATCCAGACTTTATAAGCAAGCTTGCTGTTTAAAACGGGATATCCGCTTTCTTTAAAAAGCTCCTCAATTTGCTCCCTTTCCATCTTTTCGCATCCCTCCCCCGTTTGTTATCCATCCTTTTCTGTTTTTGTCTTCCTTATACATTTTTGGGACAAGGCAAATATACAATTTTAGCACCACAAGAGGTGAACTTGTCTATACTATATCGAAGTCTATTTTAAATATCAGGATTGCTTATTACTAACAAATAAGGGAGGGATAACGTTGGAATTGAACGAGTTATTTCATTTAGGCAATAAAACAGCCATTGTCACTGGAGGAGGACGCGGACTCGGTGAGCAAATGGCAAATGCACTTGGGGAAGCAGGAGCAAATGTTGTCGTCTGCTCACGCAGAATTGAAGCATGTGAGCATGTCAGAAAAAACCTTGAAGCCAAAGGAGTTAAGGCCCTGGCCATCGAATGTGACATCACCAAGGAAGAAGACATTCAGAAGGTCATCCAAAAGACCCTGGAGACATTTGGAAGCATCGATATCCTCATTAATAATAGCGGTACATCCTGGGTTGCACCTTTTCTGGATCTGCCTGCTGATAAATGGGACAAAGTCATGGATGTGAACTTAAAGGGGCTGTTTTTATTTTCACAGGCTGCCGCAAAAGTGATGACGAAGCAGGGAAGCGGCAAAATCATTAATATTTCTTCCGTAAATGGAATGAGGGGCACCCACTCGGCATTTCTTGATGCAGTGCCTTACAGCATAAGTAAAGGAGCAGTTATCGCACTT
Organism: Cytobacillus sp. EB106-05-05-XG126; assembly: GCF_058791715.1. NCBI lineage: Bacteria > Bacillati > Bacillota > Bacilli > Caryophanales > Bacillaceae > Cytobacillus > Cytobacillus sp. EB106-05-05-XG126. The sequence goes on from NZ_JBYTDU010000023.1 coordinate 35,996, forward strand.
ACAAAGGATTTAGCTGTAAAATTGGCTCCTGCCGGCATTCAAGTAAACGCTATTGCTCCAGGCTTCTTTCCTACCAAAATTACAAAAATCCTTGAAAAATCGAGTTCAGTCATTCTCAGAAAGATTCCTGCCGGAAGATTTGGCAGCGAACATGACTTAAAAGGAGCAGCTGTCTTTTTATCATCCAAAGCGTCTGATTACGTGACAGGACAGGTATTAGTCGTAGATGGAGGAATGACGGTATCCCTTTAAGGTTTCACAGAGCTAACTTCATAGAAAGGAGAAAGTTTATGTCTATTAACCATACAGAAGCCCTATTGCAGGCAATAAAAAAGTTAGGGACAAAAGTGGAAAGAGAACTGAATGAATCTATTCAGAACTCTATTAACAAAGAAGATATTTTCAAAAACTTAGTCACCCGTTCCGAGGTGACTGCAGCAAGCATGAAAAAACTCCGGGACGCCATTGAAACACTATCCATCCCTCTTAACTTTCCTACCAAGACCGACGTGGCAAATGCAGCAAAACTCACTGTTCAGGCTGAAGAAAAAATGGATCAGATTGACGAAAAAGTCATTGCTTTGGCCAGATCTATTGAGGAAATAAAAAAAGCACTTGGCAGCCCTGCTGAAAGCGCGGAAAAATAAATGGAACAAAATACAGCTTCCAAAAAACTGTTTGGATTCGTTAATACTCTTTTACAGCCTGATCCGGAGATCAATTTAACTCCAAGGACTGCAGTCTGGAAAAGAAATAAGGCAACTCTCTGGCACTATGCCCCTGCCAGCAAAAAATACAGTATCCCCATTTTCCTTGTCTATTCACTTGTCAATCAGCCCTTTATCTTAGACCTGGGACCACAGAACAGTTTAATCGAAGCTTTGGTTAACAGCGGGTATGATGTCTATTTACTGGATTTCGGGATTCCGGGCTATGAGGATAAAGACATTACGATGGAAGATTATATTACTGAATACATCCAGAAGGGGGTAAAAAGAGCTTTATATCACTCGGGAGCAGACGAAATAACTGTGATGGGCTTTTGCCTGGGAGGCACCTTTGCAGCCATTTATGCGGCCATTGCGGATGAACCGGTCAAAAACTTAGTACTGTCTGTTGCACCAGTTGATTTCAGCATTGTCCCGGTCTTTGATAAATGGGCAGATGAACTGCGAAATGGAGAAGGCAGCCTGGAAACCACTTTTGATGCATGGGGACTTATCCCCGCCTTTGCCATTAAATCAGGTATGCGGCTATTTACTTCCCCCCTCTATTTCTCTCCATATTTATCGCTTCTGGCCAGGGCCGACGATGAAGCATATGCGTCCCGCTGGAAGCGATTTAACCATTGGACCAATGGCCATATTCCATTTGCAGGGGCTGCACTGAAGCAAATCCATCAAGATCTTTTAAAAGACAATAAGCTTGTGAACGGTACATTAACGATCGGAGAAAAGAAAGCCGCCATCAGTAAAATTAAAGCTAATTTGCTCGCTGTCGCGTCAGATAATGACCGACTTGTTCCAAAAGAGCAGATTCTTCCGGTCATGGACCTGGTGTCCAGTGCTGATAAAACTTTTCATCTCCTTCAGGGCGGGCATGCCAACCTTACTTCAGAAGGAAAAGTTCCTGACTATATGGACAAATGGCTGTCAGCAAGATCAGGATAAAGTGAAACTTCAACTCCTCCATTGATTCCTCTGAGTCTTAAAGTGGGGGTCTTACTGCCCGTTAGACTGCGAAAAATATAATATTTATCATTCCCCTGCCTCGCAGGGGATTCAATATTTAAAGGAGGTAACTTGATGACTTTATGGAATTATCCAAATTATTTTATATACGACTACACTGTCAGTGCTTATATGGGTTTTGCTTCATTTGTGTTTAGAGACTTATTTTCTGCTTAGTTTTAAGACCATGCCATTGATGCATGGTCTTTATTTTTTTATGTTAGCCCAAATGGTGTTTTTACATGCTTAGCTGCAAATAATAAGCAAATGAACAATAGGAAATCACAGGAGAGCCTTAAGCAGGCATCTGACAATGACAAGAGCAGAAGGAGACAAATAATGGACTTGAAAATTTTCAAGGCAATCAACCGTTTATCCGGTCGTATAGCTTTTATAGATTTTTTAATGATTCTTTTATCAAATAGGGCAAGGTATTTATTTTTATTTGTCCTGGCATGTATGTGGCTGGCCAAAGGACCTTCCAGAACAGCCGCAAAAAAAGCTGCTGCTGCTTCTCTGATTGCAATCTTTGTAAATAAGGTTCTAAAAATTTGTTATTTCAGGCCCCGTCCCTTCATAAAAAATAAGGTTGGCCTATTAATTCCAGCCAAAAGAGACTCAAGTTTTCCAAGCAAGCATACAGTAGTTTCGTTTGCTGCTTCTATCGTCATTTTTTACGGAAACCGATTTATAGGCCGTATTTTGCTGTGGGTTTCAGCATGCACAGGCTTCGCCCGCATCTGGGCAGGCCACCACTACCCTTCCGATGTTATTAGCGGTGCTCTTATTGGCGGAACAATAGGCTGGTTCACAGAAAAACTTTCAAAACCAGAAATAAAGTGAAACTTCAATCAGTGGGGGGTTTCCTTATCCCCCACTGATTGTTAGTCGCGTTCTAGTGTCGCTAAGATCTCCGCTAGCGCTTCGATCAATCGACAC
>NZ_JBYTDU010000024.1:0-36736 GCF_058791715.1 Cytobacillus sp. EB106-05-05-XG126
AGTGTCGATTGATCGAAGCGCTAGCGGAGATCTTAGCGACACTAGAACGCGACTAACAATCAGTGGGGGATAAGGAACCCCCCACTGATTGAAGTTTCACTTTATAAACTATTAAGTGGAGAAATTAATTCTGCCAGTTCATTTTTGGGTGAATTTACTTTGTCTGATACCGGATATTTATCCATTTTTTCAGCCGGGTAAGGTTCAAGTAAAGACTTCAGATATTCAGTATCATGAAAGCGGGGATTAAGCCAATCCTCAAAATCATTCTCCTTTAGGATAACCGGCATTCTGTCATGAACTTCCTCTGTTACTTCATTAGGCCCCGTTGTTATGATTGTACAGGTTAACAAAGGAGCTTTGCCTTTATTCCAGATATCCCAAATTCCTGCAAAAGCGAAAGGCTGTTCATCTTTCATAATAAACCTGTAAGGCTGCTTGCCTTCATCGGTTTTCTTCCATTCATAAAATCCATCGGCAAGGATTAAGCATCTTTTGCTTCTAAAGGGGGCTTTAAAGCTTGGCTTCGAGGCGATGCTTTCTGCTCTGGCATTTATCATTTTATATCCTATTTTTTCGTCCTTCGCCCAGAAAGGGACCAGCCCCCATTTCATCTGCCTGCCAATCCGCTGCTTGCCGTCGCCAGTGACTGTTAAAATATTTTGGCTGGGGGCAATATTATATCTGGGCATTACCTCACCTTCTGCATATTCAAACCCAAACAGCAGCTGAAGTTTATGAATTGTTTCCGTTAAAGTAAACCTGCCGCACACGATAATCACCTCTTTCAGTAAATTTCAATATATTGTTCATCTATTCCCGGTTATAGCGCATATTAAGACTGTCAGCTATTTTCAAGGGAGGAATGAAATATGACAAAACAAGGCAGACAAAATCCAAGTCAAACGAGAGCCCAAATTGAAAAACAGGATAAGCGAAACGATGTTGAACTGGGAAGCGAGTTTCAGGCGGGCAACAATAAATCACAAAGCCAGAAAAAAAGCGGAAACCAAATTAATAAGAAATAACTAACATGAAATCCCCCAGTATCAGGGGGATTTTTAAGTGCGGATTGTATACAGCTGGCCATCTACTGCAAAAGAAATGCGGCCTGTTTCCTCTGATACGACTATGGCAGCTGCGTCTGAATTTTCCGTGATGCCAATTGCCGCTCTATGCCTTGTCCCAAGTTTCTTTCCTTCAATGGTTTTATTTGTAAGGGGGAGAATGCTTCCTGCAGAAACTATGATGTCTTCTCTTATTAATGTACCTCCATCATGCAGCGGGTTTCCCGGATAAAAGATCGTTTCAATCAATGTGTTGCTTACTTTTGCTCCTATCGGCGTCCCGTTATGTATATATTCTTCAACCGGCTGTCTTCTTTCTACAACAATCAGCCCACCATGCCTTTTTTCAGATAGATGCTGGGCAGCGAGTGATACGCTTGAATACTCCTTCGTAAAAGGAGCTAAATATGACTGCAGATAATATGTAGAAGCAATGGCGTGGGCTTCTGCAACAGTTTTCTGCAAGGTTTCGAAATCAGATAAAATACAGCAGCTGAATTCCTCAAGAGTTTTGGAAAGCGAGTGAATTTGATCATCAATATTTCCAATATACCGATTTAAATCTTTTCGGTATTGTTCTTCTCCATAAATCACCGGACTTCCTCCAATCTTAATTCATAATAGTACCTTTTCCAGTAAAAAATTATTTATCCATTTTACGGAATAGGTTTAGAACCTCTATAAAGAGACTAAATATAAGTATTAAACACCGAGGTGAGAGACATGTTCGATATTTTAGGAAAACAATTTGAGAAGCCAGAAGGGTTACTGGGAAAGCTTGCGGGGAAAATTATGTACTTTGAAAACCGCAATATTAACAAATGGACTATTGAACAATTACAAATAAATCGCAGAGACTCAATTTTAGAGGTTGGCTTTGGCCCCGGCTACAGCATAAAGCATATAATGGATCACTGGCGCCATTCAGAAACCGATGGCGTCGATGTATCAGAAGATATGAAAACTGCTGCAGCCAAACTGAATGATGACTATATCCAGCAGGGAAAGGTTCGATTGTTCGTAAAAGATATCCACGACTACTTCCCGGATAAAAAGTATAATAAAATCTTTTCAGTCAACAATTATCCACTCTGGACAAAACCAAGAGAATCCCTTCAGCATCTGCATGGGATGCTTGAGAAAGACGGAGTAATTGCCATCACGGTTCAGCCGAGAGAAGAAGGAGCAGATGAAACCATAACCAAAAATCTGGGGCAGGTAATCAAAGCTGATATGGAGGCTGCAGGATTCCATTCCATTTCCATCTCATATAAAGAGGCCCGGCCCGTATTAACTGTTTGTGTAACTGGAATTAAGTAATAGAAAAGAGCGGGGATGCCCCCGCTCTTCTTCCTTTCACCAGCCCCGGCTGGCTCCTCCACCGCCTGATGAGCCGCCTCCGCCTCCTCGAGGACCGCCGCCGCCTCCTCTGCCTCCGCCTCCTCCTCTTGAGAGGATGGAAAGTATGGCATATGAAAAGGCTCCGCCAAAGAATTTAATATCAAGAAACAGCAAACCGACAGCAATGATAAACAGCAGCCAGGACGGGATGCCAACGCCTCCATCCTTTGTCCCTGCATCTGCATAATCGCCGCTATCCCCTAAGTTCACTTCTTCTCCAGCAGCTTCCTGTACAAGCACCTTATAGGTTTCAATTACCCCTCTAGCCGGCTGGCCTTCCTTGAGATATGGTATAGTAACCTGATCCAGAATCCTGCCGGCTTTTCCATCAGGGATCCGGCCTTCAAGCCCATATCCAACCTCAATGCGCACCTTCCGATCCCGCATGGCCACTACTAATAAGACACCATTATTTTCAGCGGCGCTGCCTATGCCGTATGACCTAAAAGCTTCATTTGCATATTCTTCAATCGGCCTGTCCCCAATTGTATCAACAGTTAACACTGCCACCTGTGCAGTTGTCTGATCCTCCAATTGTCTCCCCAGTTTAATCAGCTCAGATTTTTCCCGTTCATTTAGAACACCTGCAAAATCCTGGACATAAATATCTCCAGCAGGCTGGGGTATTGATTCATCTGCATGGACTTTGAATGCCCCCATTATTACATTTACTAAAAGAAGGGTCAAAAAGACCCTGCGGCTGATCATTCTCCATTGCCTCCAAAGTCAACTTCAGGTGCTTCATTCGCCAGAGGATCCGCCCTGAAATATTCTTTCTCATCAAAGCCTGTAATCCCGGCTACAATTGCTCCCGGAAACCTTTTTACTTTTTTGTTATATACAGAAACCTGGTCATTATAATCCTTTCGGGCAACCGAAATCCGGTTTTCCGTACCGGCAAGCTCGTCCATTAATTGGGTGAACTGCTTATCCGCTTTCAGGTTGGGATAGTTCTCAACTACTACAAGCAGCCTGCTCAGAGCGCTTGACAGTTCTGCGTTTGCTGCTGCTTCCTCTTCAGGCGAACGGGCTCCCGCCAATCTGGCACGTGCATCTGATACCGCCTGAATGGTCTCCTTCTCATGTGCAGCATACCCCTTTACCGTATTTACCAGATTAGGAATCAAATCCAGCCTTCGCTGCAGCTGGTTTTCAATTTGAGAATATGCCTGATCCACATTTTCCTCTGCACTGACAAATCCGTTATAGCTGGACATCAGCATCATACCTGCTATCACTACTGCCGCAATCACGGCAATAATAACTCCCATACCTTTTTTCATTTTTAGCCACTCCTCTTTCTATGTTGTTTTTGTCGCTTGCATGGTATTTTTCCTTTTTTGAGTGAAAGTTAAACCAGGAGATTCCTTACCCCTGTAACACAAGAAAAACCGGAGCCCATATGGGCTCCGGTTCAAAATATGCTTATTTAATAAAGTTCTTTGCAATCAGTTCACTGAATTCCGGTTTATCCTTCAGGAATTTTAACGTGTAAGATGAATCTGCAAATTCCTGGATTGTTTCTGCATCTACATCGTAAGTGAATCCAATTCTTTCCCAGGCGCGGTCTACGACTTCTTTTTCCAGCTCCTGGCCGGTCACTTCTTTAATGTCTTTGATTGTAATGGCTTTTGCTTCTTCAGGATTTTCTTCGATAAATTTCACAGCATCTTTATGCGCATCAACAATTTTCTGTACTTTTTCCGGGCTGGTCTTCACTGCGTCGCCCGTTGCAACTAATACGGATGCCGGAAGTGTTTCACCAAAGGATACCTCATCCCATCCAATTACCACTTCTGCATTTGTTTCCTGTTCAATGACTGCTGCCCATGGTTCCGGAGCAACTGCTATATCGACTTTACCTGTCTTCAGCATACTTGCATATTGTGCAGGGTTGCCTGTTAAATGCTTCATAGTACCGCCGATGCGTGCTGAGGTGATGCCGGCTTCTTCAAGATATGTTTCATACTGGACATCATGTGTGCAGCCTACGCCAGGCGTGATGAATGTTTTTCCCTGAAAATCTTCCAGTGAGTTGATTTTTACCCCTTCTCTGGCTAGTACAACAGTACCGCCAGTTGAAGCACCTGCAATAATTTTAACATCGGCGCCAGTTGAGAAGTTGTTCATGGCTGGTCCGGGTCCTACAAGACCTGCATCAATGTCGCCCGTTTTCAGAGCTGTCATGAAAGAACCGCCTTCAGCAAATGTCTTATATTCTACTTTCGTTCCATCGCCAAGCTGTTTTTCAAAATAACCCTGGTCTTTCGCAACCATTGCCGGCACATGATTGATATTAGGAAAATAACCGATGACAATCTTGTCTTCCTTACTGCTGCTTTTCTCAGATGATCCGCAGCCGGCAAGCAGCCCGGTGATAGTAAATAATACAGCAACCCATAAAAACGCCTTTTTCATAAATATCCCTCCAGATTTAAGACTCTAGTCCCCATTTTTTAATTACAGATTTTTCAATGCGCTGGAATATCAATTGGTCAACAATCATTCCGATTGCTCCAATAATAATCATGACACCGATTACGATGTCCATTCGTCCAAAGTCTGAAGCATATCGAAGTGTGTAGCCCAATCCAGGTCCTGTGCTTAAAAGTTCACCAGCCATCAGTGCCCGCCAGGCAAATGCCCAGGCAAGACGGGAGCCGGTTACTACGTAAGGAATGGATGCCGGAAAAATGACTCGTGTGAATAAATCAATTCCAGTCGCACCCATTGTCTGGGCTGCTTTGATATATAAGGGTGAAACATTTTTTATACCTGTTCTCATGTTCAGAGCCATTACAAACGTACCGCCAAGGATGGTTACAAAAATAACAGCCTTTTCATTTAAGCCAAACCACATAATCGCGATCGGCAGCCAGACAATGCTTGGTACACTTTGCAAAGCAAGAATGACAGCACCCAGTGTTTCATCAGCCGTTTTGGATTTCCCTAAAAGAATTCCAATCAGAGTCCCAATAATAAGACTGATCGTTAAACCGACTGCGAGCCGCTTAAAGCTTGCGATTAAATCATAGATTAATGTTTTATCCTGAAACCCTTCAGCAAGTGCACTGAATACACTTGATAGAGAAGGGAAGATCAAAGGATGCCAGAGTTCAAGCCGTGATCCAATTTCCCAGAAGGCAATGATGGCTGCAAAAAATATGATCCGTTTAATGGCTGTTTGCATATTGGAGCTCCTCACTGACAACTTTATCAATTTCCTTTTTCAGGTATTTCATAATGTGATCCTCAATTTCGAGCATTTCTTTTTTGTGGTCCTCACGGGGTCTGGGAATATCAACGATTATATCCTGTAATATAATTCCCGGCTTTGTCCCCATTACAATGATCCGGTCTGAAAGTTTAATAGATTCTGAGATGCTGTGAGTAACAAAAAGAATCGTTTTCTTCGTCTCAGTCCAAATGTTTTCCAGCTGTCCGTGCAATCGCGTTCGGGTCTGTTCATCAAGAGCACCGAATGGTTCATCCATTAGAAGTGTTTCAGGGTTCATGGCAAGTGCTCTTGCGATTGCTACCCTCTGCTGCATTCCTCCTGAAAGCTCATGAGGATAATGGGATATATATTTTCCCAACTGAACCATTTGCAGATACTTTAGTGCGGTTTCCTCTGCATCCTTTTTCTTCATTTCTTTTTTCAGGGGAAACGTAACGTTTTCCAAGACTGTCAGCCAGGGAAATAACGCTGCCTGCTGGAAAACCATTCCCCTGTCTTTTCCGGGTTTTGTTATGGTTTTTCCATCGATTTGAATGTTGCCTGAAGTTGTTTTAGTCAGCCCTGCGACAATTGATAGAAGTGTTGACTTTCCGCATCCTGAAGGTCCTAAAATCGAGACAAACTGCCCTTTTTCAACCGATAGGTTAATATCTTTCAGGACGTCAACCGGACGATTTTCTTTATCGTTATATTGTTTATTTACATCGTTTATCTCAATAAACATTCAAAATCACCTATTCCTATAAATCTCATTAATTTACTCGGATTACTTGTAATTATAATGTATTCACTTTGCATGTCAACCTTTACAACAAATATTTTTAAAATTGGGTGTAATCAAATAAAAAGCCTCCTCCATCAGGAGAAAGCTTTTGTTTCACAATTTAATTTCTTCTATTTTGGATGAAGCGATCAGTTCTTCCACTTTTGCTAACTCACCGCTTTGAAAAAGCTCTATGATCCTGCTTCCTACAATTACTCCGTCGCAATGCTTATTCATTTCTATTACATGCTCAGGCTCCGAAATTCCGAAGCCTGCCAATACCGGAATCGGACTTACCTCTTTAACTCTTTCCAAATGCTTTCCGAGTTCATCCTTGAACCCTTTTCTTGCACCTGTGATACCATTAACAGTTACAGCATATAAAAAGCCTTTCCCTCTGTCTGCAATCTCTTGTATCCTCTCTAATGGACTGGTTAATGTCACAAGCCGGATGATCTCGATTCCCGCTCTCTCAGCAATCGGTGCAATAATTTCCTCTTCCTCTGCAGGAAGATCAGGCAATATTAGGCCGTCCACCCCGGATCCTGAGGCATCAGAAATAAAGTTGCCAATGCCATATGCCATAATCGGATTCATATATGTCATAAAAATAAGCGGAATATGAACAATAGGGCGGATTTCCGCAATTGCAGCTAATACGCCCCTAAGTGTTGTTCCAGCTTCTAATGCCCGAATGCCTGCCTGCTGGATTACGGGCCCATCGGCGACCGGATCCGAAAAGGGAATACCGATCTCAATAGCTGTTGCTCCCGCTTTTTCGAGGAATGTAATTTTCTCAGCCAGTGTCTCCAAGCCTCCATCACCGGCCATAATATATGGCACAAACGCTTTTTCATTGTTTTGCTTTAGGTTCTGAAAAACTTTTTCAATCCGGTTCATTTTCCTTTCCCTCCTAATCTTGCTCTCACTGTTTCTACATCTTTGTCCCCTCTGCCAGATAGACAGATAACAAGGCCTTCGTTTTTATTCATTTGCGGTGCAAGCTTTAATGCATAGGCCACCGCATGGGAGCTTTCTAAAGCAGGAATAATGCCTTCCAGCTTGCATAATAGCTGTAACGCCTCGAGCGCCTCTTCATCTGTGATTGATTCATACTCGGCTCTTCCGCTGTCTTTCAAATAGCTGTGCTCCGGACCTACTCCAGGGTAATCCAGGCCTGCTGAAATGGAATGGGCTTCCTGAATCTGTCCGTGTTCATCCTGCAGCAAATACATTAATGCCCCATGAAGAACTCCGGGCGTTCCTTTTGTTAAAGAGGCAGCATGTTTTTCACTATCTGTTCCCAATCCTGCTGCTTCCACCCCAATCATGCGGACCGTTTCATCTTTAATGAAAGGATAGAACATGCCCATTGAATTGCTGCCGCCGCCAATGCAGGCTACAACTGCATCAGGGAGTTTTCCTTCTTTTTCAAGATATTGCTCCTTTGTCTCATTTCCGATAACACTTTGGAAATCCCGGACAATCATTGGAAAAGGATGCGGGCCCATGACTGAACCTAGAATGTAATGGGTATCCTCGACATTTGTCACCCAGTAGCGCAGGGCTTCGTTGACTGCATCTTTAAGTGTGGCACTTCCTGATTGCACACCTACAACCTTCGCTCCAAGCAGCTCCATTCTGAAGACGTTCAGCTGCTGTCTTCTAATATCCTCTTCACCCATAAAAATAACGCATTCAAGATTTAAAAGTGCACAGGCAGTTGCTGTTGCAACTCCATGCTGCCCTGCACCCGTCTCAGCTACGATTTTTCTTTTGCCCATTCGCTGCGCCAATAGAGCCTGGCCGAGTGAGTTATTGATTTTATGGGCTCCTGTATGGTTCAAATCTTCCCTTTTAAGATAGATTTTCGCACCGCCGGCATATTTTGTGAGGTTTTCTGCAAAATACAGAGGAGTTTCCCTCCCGACATAGTCTTTCAGCAAACCCTGAAGTTCCTTTTGAAAACTTTCATCAGCCTGCGCTTTCTTATATTCCTCCTCCAATTCAAGAATGGCCTGCATTAGTGTCTCAGGCACGTACCTGCCTCCATATGTCCCAAAATGACCCCGTTCATCAGGCAAAGTATAAGCTGCGTTCATTTTACTTCCTCCCTCTCCATACGTTTAGTGTTGTCTATGAATCTTTTTATTTTCTCCAGATCTTTCTTACCCTCCGTCTCAACCCCGCTGCTTACATCAACCATATAAGGATTGGCGGCTTTAATTCCTTCCCCCACATTTTCAGGATTGAGCCCTCCTGCGAGGATGATTTTTTTATCATGCATTGAATTTTTGTTTAGAATCGACCAATCAAACGATACCCCGTTGCCCCCCCGATATTTTCCTATTGGACTATCAAGAAGAACGTATTCACATGCATATTCATCCAGTTTAGATAGATCATCAGGTGAGCCAATGCTCAGAGCTTTTATAACCGGTAAAGAGAATAAGCTGCAAAATTCCGGCGTTTCATCTCCATGAAGCTGAATGACATTGATCCCTGAAATACTGGCTATTTCCTCAATGTTTTCTTTCGTTTCATTCACAAATACTCCGACTTTTAAAACATCCCGGGGAAGCTCTTTAATTATTTCGCCTGCCGCCTCGGGTGTAATTTTTCTTTTGCTTTCAGCAAAAACAAATCCCAGGGCATCCGCACCGCTTTCAATGGCAGAAAGCGCCGTGCTTATATCTCTAATTCCGCAAATCTTCACCTTCATTGTCTGACAGCCCCCTGCAAAGGAAGCTTCATGGCCTTCAAAAGCCTTTCCAGGTTCTCTGCTTTCATAAATGCTTCTCCGACAAGGATGGCATTTGCTCCTGCTGCAATGACACGCCGCACATCGTCTTCAGACTTAATTCCGCTCTCGCTGATCAGAAATTTCCCCGCTTTCTTTATTAGCGGCGCAAGTTTTTCTGTTACACTCAGATCCACTTCAAAGGTTTTTAAATTCCGGTTGTTGACTCCGATCAGCTGTGCCCCGGTTTTCAGCGCGATTTCCAGTTCTTCTTCATTATGAACCTCCATTAATACTTCAAGGCCTTCATCCTCAGCAAAATCAAAAAGCTCTTGAAGCCGTTCTGCATCCATGGCAGCAGCAATGAGTAAAATCAGGTTTGCCCCTGATGCTTTTGCCTTTAAGATTTGCACCTCGTCTACAATGAAGTCTTTGCAGAGAATAGGAAGGTCGACTGTCTCTCTGACAGCTGAAAGATCAGCGAAGCTGCCTTTAAAAAACCTATTATCTGTTAAAACGGAAATCGCATCCGCACCATACTTTTTATAAAATAATGCCTGGTCTTTCGGATTTTGTCCGGTATTTATATCGCCCTTTGATGGTGAGGCTCTTTTGAATTCAGCAATCACAGCCAGTTCGCTGCCTGACGCAAGCCTTTTAATAAATGAGCGTTTGCTTTCGGTTTCTGTAGCATCGATATTTTCCTGTTTCAGCACGATGACTTCTTTTCTTTTTTCAGCCAGAATTTGATCTAAAATTGTTCCCACTTATATCACCTCTTTATGGATGCTTCTGCTTGCCTCAATTAACTGATGAAGCTTTTGTAAGGCAGCTCCTGAATCAATGCTTTCTTTAGCTGCACTTATCCCATCTTGAATTGTTGCCGCCTTGCCTCCTGTAAAGATTCCAATGCCGGCATTAAGAAGGACTGTATCTCTTCTCGCTCCCTTTTCTCCTTTCAGGACACTCATAAGAATTTCAGCATTTTCCCTTGAATCTCCGCCTCTGATCGCCTCATTGCTGCAGATGGATAGTCCAACTTCCTCCGGATGGAGAACCTTTTTCGTTACCTTCCCGTCAGAAAGGATAGCAAGATGATTTTCCCCCTGCAGAGATGCTTCATCCATAAATCCTGCACCATTTAAAACAACTGCACGCTTTCTTCCCAAAGTTTTTAAGACCTCTGCAAACATTTCAATATAATCCCTCCGGTAAATACCAAGAAGCTGATGATCAAGTTCAACCGGATTAGTCAATGGCCCTATCAGATTAAAGGTTGTCGGTATCCTCAAATCCTTGCGCACTTTCATGATTCTTTTAATATTCGGATGCACATGAGGGGCGAAAAGAAAAGCAATTCCGATTTCCTCCAATATTTCCTCCGTGCGCTCAGGCGGATGATTTAGATTTATTCCCAAATGCTCCAGAACATCGGCACTGCCTGTTTTGCTGGAGACACTTCGGTTGCCGTGCTTAGCAACAGGAATTCCGGCACCTGCAATCACAAAGGCCGAAGTGGAGCTGATATTAAAGCTGCTTGAGCCATCTCCTCCTGTACCGCAATTATCCAAAACATTGGAAATCTTCTTACTAAATGAAAGAGATTTATCCCTCATTGCTTTTACGATGCCTGCAATTTCTTCAACTGTTTCCCCTTTTGTTTTAAGGCTCACCATAAATGCCGCAATCTCACTGTCCGTTACGTCCTGGGCAAATAAATTGTCCATTGCTTCCTTCATTTCTGCCTCTGTCAATGACTCCCGTTCAGATAACCTCTGCAGTATTGTTTTCACTCTCTTCTTCCCTCCTGATTGTTTGTAAAAAGTTTTCCAAAATCCTTTTTCCAAGGTCTGTTCCTACTGACTCCGGATGGAACTGCAAGCCGTATAATGAATAGTCTTCATGCTTGATTGCCATTATTTCATTGTCATCCATTGATCGGGCCAAAACCTTAAAGCTGCCAGGCAGCGTTCCTGACTGAATTATTAAGGAATGATAACGCATGATGCTTATTGGCTGCGGCATGTATTGAAACAGCTGTGATCCGTTGTGCTTCAGATTAGACACCTTGCCATGCATAATTTTTTTGGCTTTTTCAATCTTTGCCCCAAAGGCATAGCCGATTGCCTGATGACCAAGGCAAATGCCCAGGATAGGAAGCTTCCTGTAAAATTGCTGAATCACTTCAACAATGACTCCCGCTTGTTCCGGCCGTCCCGGTCCAGGGGAAAGGACAATGGCATCGGGATCCAATTTTTCAATTTCTTCGACTGTTATCTGATCATTCCTTACAACTTTAATTTCCTGTCCCAGCTCACCCAGATATTGATAAAGGTTAAATGTGAATGAATCATAATTATCAATCAGCAGAATCATTTTTTGTCCTCCAAAAATGCTTTTAATTTATGAAGTGTTTCTTCGTACTCTTTTTCAGGGATGGAGTCATGCACGATGCCTGCCCCAGCTTGTATATAGGCGTATCCATCTTTAATCACCATTGTCCTGATAGCCAGTGCGAAATCCATATTGCCATTCCCGGAAAAATAGCCGACTGCTCCTGAGTAAATTCCTCTTTTCACAGTTTCAAGTTCATTGATGACTTCCATTGCTCTAATTTTGGGAGCACCAGAAACTGTTCCGGCAGGCAGACACGCAATTAAGGCATCAATCGATGTGTGGGGATTTTTCAGCCTCCCGCCAACTTCGGATACGAGGTGCATGACATGCTTATATCTCTCAATTACCATGTTTTTTTCTATAGTGACCGATCCGAATTCGCAGACACGGCCGAGATCATTTCTGCCCAGATCGAGCAGCATCCTGTGTTCGGCAAGCTCCTTTTCATCTTCTATCAGGTCCCTTTCAAGCTGTAAGTCTTCTTCTTCTGACTTGCCTCTTGGCCTTGTTCCAGCAATTGGGTTCGTAATTACTTTGTTTCCTGCTGCTTTTATAAGGCTTTCAGGCGATGCCCCTGCAACGGCATATTCTTCAAAATCAAGGTAGTACATATATGGGGAAGGATTTTGAACTCTTAACTTCCGGTAAAAGGCGAAAGGATCTCCAGTCAATTCTGCCTTTAACCGCTGAGAAAGCACCACCTGAAAAATGTCGCCCTCTTCAATATAAGATTTGGCTCTGTTTACCTTTTCAACGAAGTCTTCTTTAGATATGGAAGCTTTGAAAGCTGAAAGCGTTGCTTCTTCCGATTCAGCTCCCGCTGTCCCCTTTTGGATTTCAGCCTTTCTTTTCTGTATTTTTTCACGCAGCTGAGATTCATCTGTTTCTTCCAGTAAAGGCATGCCTACGAGATATACCTTTTGCTCCAGATGATCGAAAACCGCCACTTCCTCAAAAAACATAAGGTGGACATCCGGTACATTCAGCTCGTCATAAGGAATCGTCCCGATATCTTCGTATTGTCTGATGACATCATAGCCTGCATAGCCAACAGCTCCTCCACAAAATGGGAACTGTTCAAAGGGGTGATGTTTCTGCTCCGGCATCAGCCTTCTTACCGCATCAAGCGGCTTTTCAGCAAAAACTTCTGTTTTTCCCCTGGCAGTAACAGCTGTCCGGTTTCCTTCTCCTTTTAATTCCATCACGGGATCTGTACCAATAAAGGAATACCTTCCCGATTTTTCATGCTTTAGCGAGCTTTCTAACAGAAATTTTTTTCTTCCGCTCATTCTCTGAAAGATTGAAATTGGTGTTAATGTGTCACCCTCCAGCTCTTCGATTATATAAGTCCCATCTAATGTTGGTTTCAATATATCTCTCCTCCAGTTCTTTAAGGAAAATAAAAAAAGTCCCCTATACCCACAGTAGCTGCAGGTATAGAGGACGTGTCTTGTGAACGTGGTGCCACCTCTTTTTAGAGCAAAAAAGCTGCTCCCTTTTTCGGGTACGGAAATAAGTCGATACCCTATCCTTTTAACGGCGGAAACCCGTGCTTCCCTACTATCGTTCAGGAAGCCTCTCGCAAGTCCATTCGAATGACGTTCCGTACCGGGCTCTCACCTACCCCCAGCTCTCTTGAACGGATCTCCATCAATCTACTCCTCTTGCTTAGCGATTTAAAGTATTAAAGTTTCGTGAAAATAAAAAGGGCTCCCCGTCTAAAAAGGACGAGAAACCCGTGGTGCCACCTTTGTTAGCTGATCAATCAGCTCACTTAACAGATATCAAAGCGAAAATCGCCTAAATATCTGTCCCTTGTAACGATGAGACCGTTCGCCAAAGCCTACTGCTTAAAAAAGGTTCGGTTTGGAGGCTCGAAAGTCCATTCACTGCTGTTTCCACACTGATTTGCACCAACCATCAGCTCTCTTTAGCTTCACCAGCAGTTACTACTCTTTGTCATTGCCGATCGATATATTGCTTATTATACTATTCCGATAAATGAAAAATGTCAAGGGAAAAATTTCATTTTTTTATAATAATGCTTTTTCAAGCTTTTCTCTCCACACACTTGCAAGCTCCTCAATCCGCAGCAGTTCTTCTACTGCTTTAAGGTTTCTTCGGTCATGGAACATGATAAAATTCCCCTGCAGAACCGATACACTTTCCTGCTTTCTTTCTTCGAGTTTAAGGACGCTGTCTGCTGTTACAGTTCCTTCTTTAAGAACTCTAAAAAAGTAGCCTGTGAAGCATGTTTCCACAATTCTGCCTAAAAGCCGATCTTCTCCGTTATACTTTGATATTGTGGAGCATGGGATCCGCCCCTGAGTTATTTGGATGACCGATTCCCCCAGAGAAAAGGTGTCACCGATAAAAACATCCTTTTCCAGCATATTTCCCGCACAAATATTTTCACCAAATGAGGGCGGAGAGAATGTCTTTTTAAATTCTTTCTCCCACATCCCGTAATGTTCGAAGGGATATAGGCACACTGCACGGTCTGGGCCGCCATGAAAATCAGTGTTTGCCACTCCATCCCCCAGAAAACCTTCCTTCTCTAGAAACACACTGTTAATTTTTTCTTTGCCGATTCCCGAAATTTCCTCATTGCTTTTCCAGCTGTGCTTTCTGGGCTTTCCTATGCTTAAGGAAATAATCTCCCTCACATAATTCCCTCCCCGTGTTCGTTTTTCTTTATAGTGTAACGGTTTCTTTTCAGGAAATCGAAACAAATTTTTCCAGAATATGAACTTTCCCATAAAAAGACAAAGCTTTTTCTAGTTAGTTTTTCTTCATTTAGCTCATATTAAGACTAGTTTGATTAACGAAAAGGAAGGTCAGAAATATGGAGCACATTGAAAATTTACAATCTGTAAATTCCAAAGCTAAAAAGAAGTCAGGTGATGATGTTCATAACCAAAAATGGGCCATTCTTTCACTTTCTTCAATTCCTCTCGTTATGACACTTGGGAATTCCATGCTGATTCCTGTTTTGCCGGAGATGGAAAATAAACTAAATATTTCTGCATTCCAATCCAGCATGATTATTACCGTTTACAGTATTGTAGCCATTATTTTGATTCCAATCGCAGGCTTTTTATCGGATCATATCGGCCGTAAAAAAGTCATTATTCCAAGTCTTCTCATTGCGGGAATCGGCGGACTGATCTCTGGGTGGGCCGCATGGAAAATGGCGGATGCTTATTGGATCATATTAGCCGGGAGGGCATTGCAGGGTGTTGGGGCAGCCGGCGCGGCACCAATTGTTATGCCTTTGGTTGGGGATATGTTTAAAAATGATGATGAAGTCAGCAGTTCCCTTGGCCTGATTGAAACTTCCAATACTTTTGGAAAAGTTCTATCCCCTATACTTGGAGCGTTTTTGGCGGGGTTTATTTGGTTTTTACCGTTTTTTTCGTTTCCGGTTTTTTGTACGATTTCAATCCTGCTGGTATTCTTTCTTGTAAAAACACCAAATAAAAGAGAAGAGCCGCTTCCGCTAAAGAAATTTTGGAGCAATATTAAGGATACCTTTAAGAACAACGGAAAATGGCTTTATGCTATTTTCTTAATTGGTGCCATTCTTATGTTTGTGCTTTTTGGGATACTTTTTTATTTATCTGATGTGCTTGAAAAGACATACGATATTAAAGATGTAAAAAAAGGGCTTCTCCTGGCTGTACCGCTTGGCGCACTATGCCTTTCGTCCTATCTGACAGGAAAAAAAATAAAAGAAAATAAAATACTAATGAAGTGGATCATATTCTTAGGAACAGTGCTTGTGGCAGCTGCCACTGCAATCTTAAGCTTTTCAAACAATATGTGGTTTATGATCAGCATGTTCCTGTTTGCCGGAATTGGCATAGGCGTTGCATTGCCTTCATTGGATGCACTGATTACGGAAGGAATTGCAAAAGAAGAACGTGGAACCATTACTTCGCTATACAGTTCAATGCGGTTTATCGGCGTTGCCGGCGGCCCGCCTGCCATTGCTATTCTGATGAAGCATTCTGATCAAGGGCTTTTTTATATTTTAAGCGGAATAACCATTCTTGCTGCCCTTGCAGCCATTATAGCAATCAAACCTGACGCAAATGACAGCTGAAAAAATCCGTATCGTTCCATGACGATACGGATTTCTTTATTTAAAATGCTGCTGTACAAAACCAGTTACGACCTGATTGAATAGCTGCCACTTTTTAGTTGGCACCTGATGGGAAACGCCTTTGATTATGGCTGCCTGAAAGCTGACATATCTTCTATAGCTCCTTATATGCTGATTAACAAAATCTCTTGAGCCATATATAAGGAGAAGGGGGACACTTAAGTTCCTAAGGCGATCGGTGCAGGAATAGTGAAGGGATCTATCATAAAATTGAAACCACATGGTGTGATTTGCTTTTTTCATATGCTCCAGAATCTCGTCTCTGACTTTTTTATCATTTGTATGGCTCGATGCTATTATATACCGCAGGAAACCTGGAAAGTGCTTCACAAAATACATTCCCAGAATATGCTCGTATTTGAAGGTTTCTGATAACACCTCAGGAAACCCGCCTGAGAGAATGACACCAAGTGCCCTTTCCGGATATGAGAGGGCAAACTCCTGAGCAATTATGCCACCTGATGAATAGCCCAGAATAACAGCTTTTTCAATATCCAAGTGGTCTAATACAGCTTTTATCTCTTCTGCATATCCTTGTATAGTTACTGTTTTTTCCGGGCCAGCGGTATCTCCATTCCCGCTTAAATCAGGAAAAATAACATGAAAGTGCTCTGCCAGCAGACCTTGATAATAAAATACCTTTCTCCCCATGGCAGGCGGATGTATAAAAATGATCTGCACTCCCTTGCCCATTGTTTCATAAAAAATCTTTGTATCCTCATAAATAAATGACGGCATTCGAATCGTCCTTTCTATACAAACATTCTTCGCTCTCCTGCTCCCTGCTCCATAAAAAAATGGGGCAGTTTTAGTCTGCCCCATCTCTGTTGATTCTTTATTTCCAACATCAGTCAGGTTTTGTCTTTTTGGCACTTTTGCTTTCTGTACCAAGCTCTTTTGAGAACTCCATCTCATTAATACTTTTCTTTGTACTTTGCAATCCTGATTTAGTCTTAATATTGCGCTTTGTCATGTCTGTTCCTCCATATATCACAATGCCTTTTTAGTATTTCACACCAGGCTAAGAATCATTATGGATTTTCAGCACAGACCTGCATATACTATAAGTGATCATGCGATATGCTTATTTCCGTGACTTTTTGAGACGTATATGATATCCTTAAATTAAGATTATGAATAAAAAACGACCGCAGGTGTTGCCGCACCCACGGTCATTCGCAATAGTCGTTCCCTTAGGGGATCGGCCTGTCAAAGACGTAGACCTCTCCCTCAATTGTCAGATCAAGGGAGGTCTATTTTTTATGGTTAAAAGTCATGACAGCAATGATCAGACTAGAAAAAGAAATCATCATCATGATCGATTCGAAAACTGTCAAAAGGCATCACCCCCTTTCAGTACGGGGCTAGCCGACCACCCTTGAGAAACTCCCATTGCTTCTCTATTATAACACATTCTTGTCCATTTAGTCGAACATGTGTTCTATTTTAAATAAATTGATTCTTCTTTCCTATTTTTTCAAATTTTACTCTCTCTATTATCTGCAGATTTCCTTTGAAGATAGCCATGAAGAAAACCCATCTCCTGATTAAGTAAATATTCCATTTCCTCCAGGTGGTGCTTAGCAATTATCTGGGGATTTCCTATCCATTCCGCACTGTGGATAAAATAATAATTTTTTATTCTTTTAAAAATAATGATTGCTTCAGGAAAACAGTCAAAGAACCCCTTTACCTGATTTCTCCTCATATAACTCCATCTAATCAGTTCCATGATATCAGCCTTTTTAATATTCCTTTACCCTGGAAAACATGGATTCATGTTCTGTAAGCAAAAAAACTGCCGAAAATGGCAGTTTTGAAATTATTCTTTAAGCCGTGGTTTGGCCGGGTCACATTTCGGCTTTTCAGACTGAGTAGACTCGGCAAGCTTTGAGAGGTAATAGCATTCTTCACGGTACATATGATCTGCCATTAAAGCTGCAAATGTCCCCATTGCCTCCTTGCTTAATTCAAGCTCCTCAATTTCATTGAGAAAGTTCATAAACAGAGACATTTCCAGCGTAACATCGCTGTTAAACTTTTGCAGGGCGGGGAATGATTCAACATTAGTCCGAAGGAAGCCGGACATTTCTACGGCCTTTAAATAAAATGCTTCAAAATCCTTTGTATAGCCATCACTGATTTTCTTAATTTTCTTCTCAACACGTTCCATATTGTCCGATATGGCACCTGCATGGCCAGCTGCATCCAGAAGCCAGATTAAATGGTGATGGAGCTCATGAAATACAGGCGGGGCTTCCCCCTTTTTTAAATATTGAAGGACAAGCATATATTCCTCAAGCTCATTGACCATATGGTTAATAAAAACCGGACCAAGATGAATGGATATTTTCCCTGTCAAATGACGTTCAATCAGGTTCAATTTAAATTCCCGCAGCTTCTTAGCTTCCTGTTCCGCCCTCTTGCTCAATTGCTCCAGATTATCCACTCCAACCCTTCCCAGCAGCTGATCAAAAGTTTGTATAAAGTAATTTGCCCGTTCAATGCTGTCTTTTTCCTTTGGTGATAGCGAATCATGTATAAAGCGTGCATGATCACCCAAAATCTGCAGCCAAAACCCGTGTTCAAATTTTGCAGCATTTTCAAATCCTGCAGCCAAGTGTATCTCCCCTTTCAAACGTACTCATAAAAACATATCAGAAACCAGCTGAAATTATGCCTAAGCACTAACCTCAACTATGGATCTGCAACTTAGTTTTTAAGAGAAAGAGGGAAATTGAAAAGCAGATATACTAAAGCGATTTTTCCATCATTACCTGTCCAGCCTTTTTTTCGAATCCCCATTCAAGTAAAGCTTTTGAGGCGGGATTGGAAACAGAAATATTAACTGCAGTAAAATCAATAGAATCGTCCCCAGCCAGAAACAGATGAGCGAGAAGGCCTTCAGTCATTTTATCATAAGCATTTCCATCATTTAATCTTAACTGATAGATGATGATTCGGTCTGTTCGTCCCCCCGCTTCCAGTATTCTTTTGTATAAAATGTAGCCCTCCTCTTTCCCATCGTCATTTAATATCACAGCAGCTTCTCCGTGTTTTACGCTTTGCCACTGGCATTGCCAGGCAGCTTTGCTGTCATAAATGCTAAGTGACTGCAGCTGTTCGGGATATAACCTTTTAATGGAAAGATGGTTTTCCTTTAATACGCCCAGTTCGGTATGTGAAAGCTTCTTGTTTAAATAAAGCAAGTGATCGGTAATCACATAGCCTGCTTTTTTGTACAGCTTAATCGCTCTCTCATTTTCTTCAATTGCTTCAAGAACAGCGGTGTGGGCTCTTTCAGCTCTATAGATGCTAATTACCTCTTCCATCATTGCTGCAGAGAGACCTTTTCCACGGAATTCCGGGGCGATTCCAGTGCCTCCGTTCCAGGCTATTTTTCTGCGGTTAATCTCCCGAAATCCATTCATTATGATTCCGCAAGGTTCTCCGTGCATAAATACAACAATCGACATTTCAGGAGAAAGACCCTCAGATATCATTCGGTTAACAAATGCCTGAAGATCCATCTTAATGGGAACTATATATCCTTCAAAGCCTTTGTTCCAAGCTGTCAGCGCCTCCTCCAGGGTGCACTGGGAAAGTCTTTTTATTTTCATAGCCGCTCTCCTTCATGTTTTAAATTTTTGATTGTTATTTATGTTTGTTCCCTTTTTTAATTACAATGATAATGGCCATGTCTCTTTCACCTCCATTTTAAATAGACTGAATAGTTTATTTAAAATCAAAACTATATAGACTAATGAGTTTATTTTAATTAAAGCATTTATTTTCAGTTTTTTCAATCAATTTTAAAAGGATTTTTCAAAAATGAAAGCCGATACTTCGAGTACCGGCTTGGGTTCATACATTATTTATTTGCAGGCTTTTTCAGGAGTCCAATAAGGACAGCGGACAAAAGAGCACCTGCTATTATTCCTGCAAGGTAAATTAGCCATGGGCCATCGACTAGAGGGACGACAAAGACTCCGCCGTGCGGCGCCCTTAATCCGATTCCAGCCATCATTGAGATGGCACCAGCCAAGGCAGATCCTGCCATGATGGATGGGATAACACGTAATGGATCTGCAGCTGCAAATGGGATTGCGCCTTCAGTAATAAACGAAAATCCCATAATGTAGTTTGCTTTTCCTGCATCCTGTTCCTGTTTAGTAAATCTATTTTTAAATAAAGTTGTGGCAAGCGCGATGGCAAGAGGCGGAACCATACCCGCTGCCATGATTGCGGCCATTGGTTCATATACTCCGTTCGCAAGCAGCCCTGTACCAAATACGTATGCCGATTTATTGACCGGGCCACCCATATCAAATGCCATCATCAGCCCAAGGACTGCTCCAAGCAGGACAGCATTTCCAGTACCAAGACCTGAAAGCCACTCGGTGATAGCAGAATTTAATGCGCCAACTGGTTTGTTGACAACATAAAGCATCAGCAATCCCGTGATAGCAATTCCAAAGAGCGGATAGAGCAAAATCGTTTTAATTCCTTCAAGTGATGAAGGCAGGCCAGCAAAGACCTTTTTCAAACCAACTACTACATAACCTGCAAGGAAGCCGGCAATGATGCCGCCAAGGAATCCTGCGCCTCCAGATGCTGCCATCATTCCCCCGACTGCGCCTGCAGCAAAGCCTGGACGGTCCGCAATACTCATGGCAATGAACGCCGCAAGGATTGGAACGATTAATCCAAATGCATTCCCCCCGCCAATCGTCATCAGTGCTTCAGCGATAGGATGGTATGACGGATCATTAGGATCTGCTGCTTTATAACCGAACATAAATGAAATGGCAATCAGGATCCCTCCGCCCACAACAAATGGAAGCATGTTGGATACGCCATTCATTAAGTGCTTATAAATTCCGGCTTTTTGTTCTTTTTGATTCCCAGCGGTCCCGCTGCTGTCCGCACTTCCGCCCTTGTATACAGGAGCATCCTGCTTAAGCGCTTTTTCAATAAGCTCCTGAGGTTTCCGGATGCCCTCAGCTACTGCCGTTTCAAGGACATGCTTTCCGCTGAATCGTTCCATTTCAACCTTTGTATCTGCTGCAACAATAACTGCTGCTGCATTTGCAATTTCCTCTGGTGTGAGAACGTTTTTAGCACCGCTTGAGCCATTTGTTTCAACCTTAATATCAACACCCATTTCAGCTGCCTTGGCCTTTAGTGAATCAGCTGCCATATAAGTATGGGCAATTCCTGTTGGGCAAGCTGTTACAGCCACAACAAATCGTTTGCTGTCTGCAATATTTTGGACTTCCTCTTCTTCTGTCCCGTCATAGCTGTCAATGATTTCAATAATTTCGTCCGCAGAAGCAGCATGCTGAAGTTTTTTTCGTGCTTCCTCGTTCATTAATATCGATGAAAGCCTTGACAGAGCCTCCAAGTGTGTATTATTTGCTCCTTCCGGGGCTGCGATCATAAAGAATAAGTGTGCGGGCTGACCGTCAAGTGATTCATAATTTACGCCTTCTTCTGATTTGCCGAACGCAATAGCAGGTTCTTTGACCGCACCCGTTTTGGCATGAGGTATGGCAATTCCATCACCTATGCCTGTTGTGCTTTGTTCTTCCCTTTTTAAGATTGCATTTTTGAAGGCGTCCCGGTCATGAAGCTTTCCGGCTGCATCAAGCTTGTTTACCAATCCATTTATGGCATCCATTTTGCCTGTTCCGCTCAATGAGAGCAGAATCGTATCTCTTGTCAGTAATTCTGTAATTCTCATCCTAAATCTCCCCTTTTAGGCTGACCTTTTCAATCGAAACCTGAGAAAGCAATTCCTCTGCTTTTTCCTTTGTGCAAAGACCAAGTGAAAAAGCCGTAGCGCTTCCGGAAGCAACACTGTATTGAAAAGCCTTTTCTATATTTTTGTTTTTTTCATAAGCTGCAAGAAAACCGGCTACCATGGAATCTCCGGCACCCACAGAACTTTTCACTTCCCCATTTGGAACGCTTGAAATATACGCTGTTTCATCAGAAATCAAGACGGCTCCCTTCCCGGCTAATGAAACAATTACATTCTGCGCGCCCATTTCTACAAGTTTCTGTCCATATGGGATAACTTCTCTTGCGGAAGTAAATTCTGTATTGAATATTTCACCTAATTCATGGTGATTCGGCTTTATTAAGAACGGTTTGTATGGAAGGACCTTTTTCAATAGTTCTCCCTCTGCGTCCACCACAAAGGCCGCTCCATTTTCTGAACAGATTTTCACCAGCTCTTCATAAGTTGTTTCAGGCAAGGTCGATGGAATACTGCCTGCAAGGACAAGTAAATCTTCTTCTGATAGGCTGCGGATCTTATTTTTAAGATCCTCAAAATTCCCCCCTGAAATGGCCGGCCCTTTGGCATTGATTTCTGTTTCTGTCTCTGTCTTGATCTTTACATTAATTCTTGTGTCATCAGCAACTTGGACAAAGTCAGTTTGAATATTATCCTTATTTAAGCGATCAACAATATAATCTCCTGTAAATCCGCCTACAAAGCCAAAGGCCTTGCTTTCAACATCCATTCTGTTCAGCACTCTGGAAACATTTATCCCTTTTCCTCCAGGGAACTTTGCATCCTGCTGCATGCGGTTCAAACCGCCGACTATCATTTCATCCAATTCTACGATGTAGTCCACTGACGGATTTAGCGTCAATGTGTGTATCATGCTGTCACGACCTTTATTGTAGTTTTGCTGCTATAAGGCTCCTTCTGGTCCTCATTCAGCTCATTTGTAATAATTGCTGCTGTATGCAAATCGGCAATCTTCGCAAACGCGATTTCTGAAAACTTCGTATCATCGGCAAGCACGAATGCCTCCCTTGAAAGCGAAATGGCCATTTGCTTAATCATAGCCTCATCCTGATCCGGTGTGGTGTAGCCGAATTGAAGATGGATGCCGTTAACCCCCATAAAGCATTTATCAAATCGATAATTTTCCAGGCTGGCCAATGCCCCTCTGCCGATGATCGCTTTTGTCTGTTCCTTGGCAAATCCGCCAATTAAAAATGTTTTTATATTTCGTTCCAGCAATGCTTGAATATGCATTAATCCGTTCGTCACAACCACAATTTCTTTTGCAGGCAAAAAGGGAATCATTTCAGTTACTGTCGAGCCTGCATCCAAATAGATGGAATCCCCCTCTTCAACAAGGTTTGCTGCGTATTGGGCGATTTGCCGCTTTTGCTGAAGGTTTTTGGATGACTTCTCAGACATGCTGGGTTCCTGCAGCTTTCCCTGAAGCCTTGCAGCCCCTCCATGAATTCTTTTTAGGTACTTTCCTTCCTCAAGCTGGGTAAGGTCCCTTCTAATTGTTGATTCCGATGTTTCTGTTATGTCAACGAGATCCTGAATTTTCACTACACCTTTCTCTTTTAAAAGCTGCAGTATCAATTTGTGGCGCTCTGGTGTTAACAAAACATCACCTCCCTGGGTGTGTTGTTCTTCTTGACTACATCATACTGAAACCGATTGCAAAAATCAATCATTTTCATTCAAAATATATCAAAATCAATCATATATTGATCGTTTTTGATTGTTTATAGTATATTTATTCTTTTAATTAGAATATTTTAAATATATTAAAATAATAGTTTGCTCTCTATGATTTATTATGCTAGAATCTAAAATAACAATATATAGTTTCTTCTGACATCTATCGCTACTATATATTGTTAAATTTAAGAATTAACTTGGTCCAAGGTCTCTTTTTTGAACCGCTTTCTTATGGGAAGCGGAATTTTTTTGTTTTAGGAAAAAAATCACATTTCTCCATAACAAAAAAAGAGCACTACACAAAGGTAATGCCCTTCATTAAAGTTATTTATCTTCATAATTTAACAGATTTTCAATTTTTCCATCCTCATTATGCAGAATGGCCATTGTGCCGGCTTGTTCAGCCATGCGCTTTGCTTCTTCGACAGCATCTGACTGCGAATCTGCAGTGTACTCAGGCTTGTCTTGGCCTTCCTTTTTGACTGCCCACCCTTCTTCATCGTGCGGTACTACATGGAATCTCGCTTCATCTGTGCCTGCCCGGTCCTTGAAATATTGTTTCTGTTCGTCACTTTGAATGTTGTTATGATTATTTGCCATGTTTATACCTCCTTATATTGTGTGGACATCATCTATTTGATGAGCAGTTTCACTTTACCCTCTCAGGAAAAATTAAAAACACCAGCTTCTAATAAATTAATATAGGAGTAATGTACCGGAAACTTTGTCATTTACCATATAGATTTGGCAGATTATGTCGGAACAATGGGTATGCCTCTTAGGAATTATTACTCTATTCACAAAATACCAATATCTACTAAACTAGGAATCGTTAGGGAATCGAAAAATACTAATTTTCAGGAGGTTATTATGTCAAGAAAAAAACAAAAGTCTGCCAGTATCCTGGCAGCGGCTCTAGCAGCTTCATTAGCATTTGGGACAGTCGGGTATGCTGCCCCGCTAAATACTGAAAACGGAAACTCATCCCACTCGCAGGATCAGAAGATTATTGCCAGGGTAAATGCTGAGCGTGCTATTGATCATGTAAGGTATCTATCAGAAGAAATTGGGACGAGACCGGGCGGATTAGAAAATGAAAAGAAGTCAGCACAGTATATTGCAAATACACTTAAGAGTTATGGTTATGATGTCGAATTCCAATACTTTCCTGTAGCAGATCAATACATAGGCAGTGCTGCATTTGGAGACGGAACTGTTTGGGAAATGGGGGCTGCCCCGAATGGAGCAATCAGCGAGGCACCAGTTAATGCTCAAGTGGTCTATGTGGAAAATGAAAATTTCCAGGGAGCCGAAGGTAAAATTGTACTGCTGGCACGCGCAGATACTACAGCCGGATACCGTGAGCAGGTAGACAAAGCAGTCGAGGCAGGAGCAGCAGGTGTAATTCTGCAAAGCCTCGTTGGAAGCCGCGGCAATTACGGACAAACTTTTAATCCCAACCTTACTGCAAAATATGATATTCCGATTTTCGGGGCTTCCTATATTCATGGTGAATGGCTTAAGGAACAAATGGAACAAGGTGCAGTTGAGCTCTCCCTGACAGCAAAGCATTATAAAGATCTTAAATCGGTAAATGTAATTGCAACAAAGGAAGCAAATTCAAAAGATAAAGATACAAAAGAAGTTATACTAGGTGCCCATCATGATAGTGTAGTGGGTGCTCCTGGTGCGAATGATAATGCTTCCGGGGTTGGGTTAATGCTTGAGCTAGCCAGAGTTTATAAAGGTTATAATACAGACAAAACCCTCAAATTCATTGCATTTGGATCTGAGGAGCGCGGACTTTTAGGAGCAAGATATTATGTAGATCAGTTAACAGAGTCACAAAAAAATCAGATAGAGGCTGTTTTTGTTCCTGATATGGTTGCTACAAATTACGACAAGGCGACAAACCTATATGCCATGACTCCAGACGGCAGCCAAAACATTGTAACTTCTTCAACTGGTGAAGCTGGTGCACGCCTAGGCAATTCGGACATTCTCCCAGGCAAATTCGGATCAAGTGACCATGTGCCTTTTCATAATGCCGGCATTCCTGCGGCCCTTTTCATCTGGATGGGAATAGACAGCTGGGATCCGCTTGTTTATCATATTGAAAAGGTATACCATACACCGCAGGATACAATTGAAGATAATATCTCTGTAGAAAGAATGCAATCAGCCCTTGATATTATTGGTTCCGGACTTTTTGATGTGGTTCGAAAAAAAACAAAAGGCAATAATTAATACCTCAAAATAGCCGCTGGCGAACTGCCGGCGGCTATTTAATTAGGAAAAATCAAGCCACCCAGCCTCTTCGCAAGTTGCCCTCCCTTCCCTCCGATACCATCTTTAACACGACATATATGTAAACCTTATTTATAATTCGGTTGACAATTGTTATCTGCTGCTATTATTCTAAATTGTATAAATATAAATCTAGCAGGAGGCTTTTTATGAAGAAAGGTTTGAGGACAATTGATTTAACATTGGCAGGTATGTTTGTTGCCCTGATGGCGGTTGGGGCAAACCTCACTTCAATTGTGCCATTTTTGGTAATCGGAGGAGTGCCCATTACTTTACAGACTTTTTTTGCCATTTTGGCAGGGGCTATTTTAGGAAGCCGATTGGGAGCTATTACAATGGCTGTCTATGCTTTCGTCGGGCTTGCAGGGGCCCCGGTATTTTCAAAATTCGGCGGCGGTTTTGCTTCATTACTAAACCCGACTTTCGGTTTTATCCTTTCGTTCATTCTAACAGCGTATGTCACCGGGAAAATAATTGAAAAGAAAAAATCAGTCCCGGTATATATAACAGCAGCTCTAATTGGAATGGCGATCAATTATCTATTTGGGACAAATTGGATGTACTTGGCTTATAAGCTCTGGTTTACAGCACCTGAAGGATTTTCCTATCAAATGGCATGGCTATGGATGGCGGTCCCTCTTCCAAAGGACATTATTCTCTCTGTATTTGCCGGGTTAATGGCATATCGACTGGAGCATAGAGTATTTGCCCGCAGTCAGTTCAGAAAAATGAACCGGGCAGCTTAACTAATAGTATAAAGGAGGATTCATATGGATTATCGAAGATTAGCTCTAAATGTATTGGAAGGACATGAATTGACAGACTCGGAGGCAATGTCCATATTAAATTGCCCTGATGATGAGCTTCTGGATTTATTGCACAGTGCCTATAAAATCCGTCATCATCATTACGGGAATAAAGTTAAATTAAACATGATAATAAATACAAAATCCGGATTATGCCCTGAGAACTGCGGCTATTGTTCACAATCCAGCATCTCAACTGCACCTATTGAAAAATACCGGATGATGGATAAGGACTCTATCATACAGGGAGCTAAACAGGCACAACAGCTTAATGTTGGAACATATTGTATCGTTGCAAGCGGCAGGGGCCCAAGCAACAAAGAGATAAATGAAGTTGTATCTGCTGTTAAAGAGATAAAGGATCACTACAATATGAAGGTCTGCGCCTGCCTTGGACTTCTGAAGCCTGAACAGGCTGAGAAGCTGAAGGAAGCGGGAGTAGACCGCTACAATCACAATATTAATACCTCTGAAAATCATCATGAGAACATTACTACATCCCATACATATCGAGACAGAGTCAATACTGTCCAATTAATAAAGGAGGCAGGCATCTCACCATGCTCCGGTGTTATCATCGGCATGAAGGAAACCAAAGAAGATGTCATAGCGATGGCAAGAAGCTTAAAGGTGCTTGATGCCGACTCAATTCCGGTTAATTTTCTTCATGCCATTGATGGAACGCCATTAGAAGGAACGGATGAGCTGAATCCGCGCTATTGCCTGAAAGTGCTTTGTCTCATGCGTTTTATTAATCCATCAAAGGAAATCAGAATATCCGGGGGCAGAGAAGTGAATCTCAGGAGCCTGCAGCCGCTTGGATTATATCCGGCCAATTCCATTTTCGTAGGAGATTACTTAACTACCGCTGGTCAGGAAAGCACAGCTGATCATAAAATGCTGAAGGATTTGGGTTTTGAAATTGATTTCGCAGCCGGGGAGCCGGTATACTCCTGATAAAGTGAAACTTCAACCAGCGGGGGTTCCTTTATACCCCGCTGATTGTTTGTTAGTTGAGGCCCACAGGACAAGGAAGGCTTCGGCAGCATGAGCATCGCACGACCAAATGCGACAGCTTTTGGGAGGAAGTGGGTCACAGCCACAGGACAAGGAAAGCTTCTGCGGCAGCGATACATCACACGACAGAAAGCGGCAGCTTTTGGGAGGACGTGGCGTTCTTAGTCTTTGTCCTTATTTCGGGCCTTACATTATAAAGCGAGACGACTTGCCCAGGGGTGACAAGCATAAGACGAGCAGATGGCGGGAAGTGCTTTTTCCCATCAGCTGATTGGCTTATGGCCTCAAGCCCCTAGGAGCGGCAGCTAGATTGGGCAGTTTGCCCCACACTTATCCTCCATTTATTTTTCTGATCTTACTGCCCGTTAGACTGCGATAAAAAAAAGATTCTGCCCCGGGGCAGAATCTTTTTTAGTAAATTCTATTCTATAATTCGTCAAACCCATTATCTATTTGAACTTTTGTATATTGCCGCGATTTTTGTTCAAAGAAATCAGACTTTCCTTGGTCAACCTCCTCATAAGCTACTATCCAGCGGAGAGGATTGGTCTTATATCCTTCGAATGGCCGTTCAAATCCCAGCTGATTGCAGCGGACATTTGCATAGAATTTGATATAAGCTTCAACGTCAGACAGCAGAATGCCTTCCGTTTTGCTGCCGATCACATCGCGGGCCCATTCAATTTCCAGTTCAGCTGCTCTTTTAAAAGTCTCCTGGACGAATTCACTTAAATCATTAGTATTAAGTTCCGGATTTTCCTTAAGAATTTCTTTGAAAATTTTAACAAACAAATCTACATGGATTTGTTCATCCCGGTTGATGTAATTTATCATTGTTGAGGTGGCAACCATTTTTTGATTTCTTGCCAGGTGATAAAAGAATGCAAAACCTGAATAAAAGAAAAGCCCCTCCAAAACGACATCAAATACAATCGATTTCAGCAGGTTCTCAGAACTTGGATTCTCTGCAAAATCTTTATATCCGTTCACAACAAATTCATTTCTTTCAACTAATATAGGTTCTGTCCGCCAGAATTCAAAAACCTCATCCTGTTTTTGCTTGGGAACAAGGCTTGATAGAACATAGGAATAGGAGTGATTATGAATCACCTCCTGCTGTGCAAGTATGATCATGAGTGCTGATATGCTTGAGTCAGTAATATAATCAGCAACTTTTCCGGCATAATCTGTTTGGATGCTGTCCAGCAATGCAAGCAGCCCAATAATCTTCAAAAATGCATCTTGTTCACTTTTTGTTAAATGAGGAAATTGCTTAATGTCCTGTGACATGTTTATTTCAAAAGGCGTCCAAAAGTTAGCGAGCATTTTTTTATACTTTGGATAGGCCCAGGAAAAGCGGACATCATCCCAATTAAGAATATTGGAGCATTCCCCGTTAATGATTGAAGTGGATTTATTAGGCGCCGATTGATTTATAATCAGGCGTTTTTTTAGAGTATTCATAAGGGTCCTCCTTTAGCTTGAGCAAGATTCGCAGTCTTCAACCTCTGATGAAGTTGAACGGATGTAGTAAGTTGTTTTTAATTTATTCTTCCATGCTGAAAGATGCAGATTTAATAGATCGATAGCTTTAATATGGTTAGGTATATAGAAATTAAATGAAATAGCCTGATCTATGTGTTTTTGTCTGTTTGCATTCTGCCTGATGCTCCACTCCTGGTTAATATGATAGGCAGATTTGTAGTACCAGATGGTCTCACTGTTAATATCAGGTGCAGTCACAGGGATTCGATAATCCTTTTTCTCTTCGGAATACTGCTTGTTAAATATAGGATCAATACTGGGTGTGCTTCCTGCAATTAATGCAGTTGAAGCATTAGGGGCTACCGCCAACAGATAGGCGTTTCGGATGCCGAATTCCTTTACCTCCCTGCTCAATCCTGTCCAGTCCATTTCTGTCTTTGCCTCCAGATATCCCCGCTTTTCAAAGTAAGCACCCGTTTCCCAATCAGAGCCTTTAAAGGCTGAATAGCTACCTTTTTCTTTTGCCAGATTCATAGAACTTTCTATCGCTAAAAAAGCAATTTGTTCATATAGATTGTCAGCAAATTCTTCTGCTTCTTCGCTTTCCCATGTGATTTTTTTCAGTGCAAGAAGGTGGTGCCAGCCAAAAGTCCCCAGTCCAATCGCACGGTACTTTTGATTTGTGATCTGCCCCTGAGGAACCGGAATACTATTTATATCAATAACATTATCAAGCATTCGCACCTGAATGGGCACAAGCCTTTCAAGGACTCCTTCACTTAAGGCCCGTGCAAGATTGATGGATGAAAGATTGCAGACAACGAAGTCTCCCGGCCGTTTTTCGATAATTATTTTCCCATCCCTCGTATATTCTTCAACCCTCTTAGTAACACTTTGGTTTTGTACGATCTCAGTGCAAAGGTTGGTACAATAAATCATTCCGCAATGCGAATTGGCATTTTTCCGATTAACCTCATCCCGGTAGAACATGAAGGGTGTCCCGGTTTCAAGCTGACTTCTCATGATGGATTTCATGATCTCGATAGCTGATACTTTTTCCCTTGATAGATTCGGGTTATCAATGCATTCTTTATATTTCTGCCGGAAAGAACCTTCTCCTTCTCCTTCGTCATAGAAATCCTCCAGTGAAAAGCCCATTACCTTGCGGACTTCATGGGGATCAAATAAATACCAGTACCCGCGGCTTTCCACTTTTTCCATAAACAAATCCGGAATGCAGACACCTGTGAATAAATCATGTGTCCGCTGCCTTTCATCTCCATTATTAAGCTTTGCATCAAGAAACGAGAAGATATCTTTATGCCAGACATCCAGATAGACGCTTATAGCACCCTGCCTTTGTCCAAGCTGATCGACACTGACGGCTGTGTTATTCAGCTGCTTCATCCAGGGGATCACACCGGAAGATGCCCCCTTAAATCCTTTAATATCACTGCCTCTGCTGCGGATTTTTCCCAAATATACTCCGATTCCACCGCCATTTTTTGACAGTGATGCAATATCGGTATTGCTGTCATAAATAGAATCAAGACTGTCATCAACGGTCTCAATGAAACAGCTTGAAAGCTGACCCCAGTTTTTCCCTGCATTAGCGAGTGTTGGAGTGGCAACAGTCATATATAACCCGCTCATTGCCCAGTAAGCTTCTTTAACAAGCTTAAGACGCTTATCCTTCGTCTCCTTTTTCATCAGAACCATGCTGATGATCATGAACCGCTCCTGTGGAAGCTCATAAAGTTTTCTCTGTTTGTCCCTGGCAAGATACCGATCTGCCAGCATTTTCAGCCCCAAATATGTAAATAAACGGTCATTATCTTTTTTAATAAAATAGGACAGCTCACTAATCTCATCCTTTGAATACATATCTAATAAATCCTGTTCATAAATTCCCAAAGCCGTCAGCCGTTCAATTAGCGTATAAAAATGTGTGTAGCAATCGTCCGGCTGGCATTCTCTATTTTTTCCTGACTCGATATAGAGCTTTTTAAGAAGCAGACGTGAAGCGGCAAACGTCCAATCAGGCTCTTCTATGCTGATAAATGATAAACAATCCAGTATAAGCTGGTCATACATGGCCTCCCCTCCCAGCTGACTCATTTCTTCATACCTTTTTAACAATTGTTCAATGCCGAGCTGTGGAAATTCAGTCTTAAGTTCTTCTAAAATTTTTAACGGCTGTATGGTTTGGACCATCTTACTTCCTCCTAAAGGCAAAATAAAAATCCGCCCGGAAAATGAGCGGATCAAACGATAGTATAATAGCAGGAAGCAGATGAACAAACGGCCATTACGCGATCGTTTCATCATCTCAATCCCCGAAGATAAGAAACTTTCGATCGCCCTGGCAGGTCTCCTGGCTTGTGCTTCACTCTACTAAAAGCCCTTCCCATACTAACGCTATGAAGCGTTTTGTACAGTGGCATGCTTTTTTCGTCTGCACTTACAGTTGCGGGGACAGCTTCGGTTTTTCACCGAATTCCCTATTAAGTCCATATAGGACACCAATCACGATCTATATGTAGTTTTTATTTCTGAAAATACATACTATATATTGTAGTCGATTCTATCATATCGAGAAATAAATTACAATTATTAATCTGCGAAAAATGGACAGAGGGGGATTCCCTCTGCCCGGTCATTTGTTATTCATGATTTTCGATTTCAATATCATGAGGTATCGGCTCTGGCTTAGCCAAGAAAGAATCATATGCCGCATAACCAGCCATTACAAGCATCAGGTAAGCAATCGCTGCACCTGCCCATTTCTTCATTTATATTTGCTCCTTCCAATTAAACGTTTTTTTCACTTACTTTTACTCTTTGTAATCTAAGTGCGTTTAAAACGACAGATACGGAGCTGAAAGCCATGGCTGCACCGGCAAGCCAGGGAGCAAGGAACCCTAATGCAGCTACTGGGATGCCAAGTGTATTGTATGCAAATGCCCAGAAAAGATTTTGTTTGATATTCCTTATGGTTTTTTTACTCATTAGGATGGCGTCTGCGATACTATTTAGATCCCCTCTCATTAGAGTAATATCTGCTGCTTCCATCGCAACGTCTGTACCGGTTCCAATCGCCATTCCTATATCAGCAACAGCAAGTGCAGGGGCATCATTTATGCCATCGCCGACCATGGCGACTTTTTTCCCCTGGTTTTGTAGTTTTTTTACTTCTTCTGCCTTGCCTTCAGGCAGAACCTCTGCAATTGCAGAGTCTATCCCCACTTCCTCAGCTATTGCCTGAGCCGTACGTTTGTTATCTCCCGTAATCATAATGACTTCAATCCCCAATTGCTTTAAGCGATTGATTGCATTTCTGGAAGTTTCTTTTATTGTATCCGCAACTGCAACGATACCTGCGTATTGGCCATCGACTGCAACTAGCATTGCCGTTTTTCCATTTTCCTCAAGTGTCTCCATTTCAAGCTTGGCTGAATGGAAATTTATATCGTATTTTTCCATTAATCTTCTTGTACCGACTAGAAGGTCTTTACCTTCCACTTTTGCTTTAATCCCATAGCCGGGAATAGCTTCAAATTCCTGCGGATAAAAAAGAGTGATTCCTTTATCCTTTATTCCTTTTACAATCGCTTCGGCTAATGGATGCTCAGACTGTTTCTCAGCAGATCCTACAAGCTGGAGAAATGCCATTTCTTCAATATTGCCTTCCGTAATCACATCCGTTAAAACCGGTTTGCCGTGTGTTACGGTTCCGGTTTTATCAAGAACGACAGTAGTGATTTCATGTGTAAGCTCCAGGTGCTCCCCGCCTTTAAAAAGAACCCCATATTCCGCTGCCCGGCCAGAACCTGCCATAATAGAAGTTGGCGTAGCCAGGCCCAGGGCACATGGACATGCAATCACCAGGACGGCAATCAATTTTTCTAGTGCTTCTGCAAAATTACCGGGACTTACCCATAAATACCATACCAGGAATGTAACCACTGCTATACTCACGACAATCGGAACGAATATCCCGGAGATTTTGTCTGCCATTCGCTGTATGGGCGCCTTGGAACCTTGCGCTTCTTCAACTACTTTAATAATCTGTGACAGTGCTGTATCTTTGCCAACTTTAGTGGCTTTAATTTTCAGGAAGCCATTTTTATTAAGGGTGGATCCGATGACTGTGTCGCCTGCTGTTTTATCAACAGGTACGCTTTCCCCCGTCAGCATGGATTCATCCAATGCTGACTGTCCCTCGATAATCTCGCCATCGACCGGGATTTTTTCACCCGGTTTTACAAATATGATATCTCCAGCAATTACTTCTTCAAGAGGAATTTCAATTTCTTCCCCTTCCCTCAAGACAGTTGCTGTTTTTGCCTGAAGACCCATAAGCTTTTTGATTGCTTCAGAAGAACGCCCCTTAGCCCTCGCTTCAAACAGCTTGCCTAAAATGATTAATGTTATAAGGATGGCACTTGTTTCATAATAGAGCTCAGCCATATGTCCATTGCTGCCAATTGATAGCAGTGATTGGTATAAGCTATAGAAAAAAGCGGCAGAAGTACCCAATGCAACCAGTACATCCATATTGGCACTTTTATTTCTTAATGCCTTATACGCTCCGATATAAAATTGCTTCCCTATAAAAAATTGCACGGGAGCTGCAAGCGCCAGCTGAACCCACGGATTCATAAACATATCGGGAACGTAAATAAAGGATGTAAACTCGAAATGTCCCACCATGGACCAGAACAAAGGAATGGAAAGAATTAATGAGAAGACGAATTTGCCTTTTTGCTTCTCGATTTCCTTCTCCCTATAACCTTCTATCTCTTGGTCTTTATCCGTTTTTACTTTTGCCTGATACCCTAAATTCTCTACTTTTTTTATCATTTGCTGGACGGAGACTTGCTCGGGATTATATTCAACAGTACCCGTTTCAAGAGCCAAATTGACCACAGCCTGTTTTACCCCAGGAAGTTTATTAAGTCCCTTTTCAATTCTTCCGGAGCAGGCTGCGCATGTCATCCCCAGCAATTCGAACTCTGCTTTTTCCAATACTACTGCATAACCGAGATCCTCAATTTTTTTCTCAAAAGCTTCAACAGAAGTTACATCCGGATTATATTTTATTGCTGCTTTTTCCAATGCAAGATTGACACTTGCTTCCTGGACACCATCCAGCTTATTTAGCCCCTTCTCAATTCGAGATGAACAGGCTGCACATGTCATTCCCGATATCGGAAGGTGAACTTCCTTCAGGGCTGCATCACCCATAACTCCCACTCCTTTATCAAACGAAGTACCTTACACTTATATACTATACCCCTCTACCCTATATGTCAATCAAATATAATTAGGCAAATTTCTTAATTTGTAAAAAAATAGAACGTGCATTTTATTCACACGTTCCTTACCAATTAAATTACTCTACATCATACCCTTGATCGTCAATTGTTTCTTTAATTTGTTCAAGTGCAACTGCAGATGAGTCAAATTGAACCTGTACCTGGCCATTATCAAGGTCCACTGCTACCTTATCCACACCATTTAATTTGCCGACACTGCCCTCCACGGCTTTTACACAATGTCCGCATGACATTCCGCTTACTTTCAAAGTTACGTTTTCCATAATAATGCAGCCTCCCACTATTTTTTCATTAATTTCTGGATTGTGATTAAAAATTCATCAAGCACTTCTTCATCGCCTTCGTGGATTCTTTCAACCACACAGCTTTTCAAATGGCCTTCAAGCAATAGCTTGGCTACGCTATTCAAAGCGGACTGAGTTGCTGAAATTTGTGTTATGATATCATCACAATACACGTCTCTGTCAATAAGTCCTTTGATCCCGCGTATTTGCCCTTCAATCCGATTTAATCGGGTAGTCAAATTCTTCTTAACTTTTTCTGAATGATGACTTTTTCGCTCCGATTCAATTGAACAGCAGCTGTCAGCAGATAAATCCTCATTTTCTAAATCAAAAGCCATTTGAACAGCCTCCTTTGTATTAATTATATTATACCCGGGTACCCTATGTAAAGCTTTGAATTCGAAATGGGATAATTTCCGGTTTTTTAAGTATAATTTCCCTTTCATGTTATTGAAAATCTCTGTTTATACTAACGGAAACACTTTAAAAAGGAGGTCGATGATGTGGATAGAAGGCATGAAAATCTAGAAGACACGGGCAAAGATCTGTATGGAATTGACAAAGAAATTAGCCTGCAGTCAGTAAACTTTGCTTCTGCTGAGAATAAGTACTTAAATGAACGTTCAGAAACTGATTCCAATCAGGATATATAGACGAAAAGCCGCCAGTGATGGCGGCTTAATGTCATATTACAATTCAGTCAGTTCTCCAATTTCCACCTCGGACCTTTCTTCAAGCGGGCCGCGTAAATGTACTGTCGCAGTCCTCCCATCTTCATTGAGCTTATCGATCCACACGGAAGCACCATTGTATCTTACTTCGATATCTGCTGATGATGAAAGAATTTGCTTCACTCGCTTTGCATCCATAAGAAACACTCTCCTCTGCTTTTTTCAGTTTATTTTTTGCATGGTTGAGAAATTTATGCCTGCTTTTTCAGTAAAGTTGTTTTATTGGGCCAAATACATTCTGATTGCAAAAACTGCTGCTTGCTAAGGATTAAATAGTTGTCCTATCCTTCCAATACTCTGAATACACTTTGTACAAACAGGTTTTGGCAGTTAGGGGTTGTACACTTATGAGCATATTTTTAGGCTATGTTTTCTTGGGTCTATCGCTTGCAGCGCCAATTGGTCCAATAAATGCTGCGCAATTGGATAAAGGGATAAAAAATGGTTTTTTCCACGCCTGGCTTGTAGGGCTGGGAGCTATAACAGCAGATGCAGTTTATATGGCAGCCGTATATTTGGGTGTAGTACATTTTCTTGAGATTCCATTTATAAAAGCTTTTTTATGGTGCTTTGGATTTTTTGTCCTGGTATATACAGGTGTGGAAACCATATTAAGCGCTGGCAAAGTAATATCAAGCGTCAGAACCAAAAATGAATCTAAAGTAAAATCCTTTATGTCAGGCTTCCTCATGTCATTGTCAAATCCTTTAACCATACTGTTTTGGCTCGGCATCTATGGTTCCATCCTGGCAAAAACAGCAGCTGAGTATGACAAGGCCCAAGTTATTATATACAGTGGAGCGATTTTTACAGGCCTTCTTCTCTGGGATGTAACTATGGCAGCCGTCGCCAGCAGCTTTAGAAGATTTTTAACCGGAAAGATTCTCGCTATTATTTCAGTTGTATCTGGAATATCTTTGATTGGCTTTGGTATATATTTTGGATTGCAGGCTTATAAACTTTTGTTTTAAATACATATTCCATCCATTCGGACAAGGTGTCTTTGAACTGGGTTGCAGTTAAATTGGTATTACTCGCAAGTTCGGAGTTCATCTAGCTTTACACATAAAAAAGAGCACCCATCAGGTGCTCTTTCATTTGCCCGGCAGCGTCCTACTCTCACAGGGGGACAGCCCCCAACTACCATCGGCGCTGAGAAGCTTAACTTCCGTGTTCGGTATGGGAACGGGTGTGACCTTCTCGCTATCGCCACCGGACTATGTTTGAAGAAACTTCGTTCCCTCAAAACTAGATAATGTATGAAGAAGTATTTGCCGAGTATTCACCAATGACTTGTCTAGCTTCGGCTCCTAACTTCTCGGCCGTTTCGATCCGTCCCTCCAAATCCCAAAACCAGGATTTGAATGGCCGGCTCTCCAACGTCTATCGAAGTTGAACAGTCGCCTCCGCTTTTCGTTTTGGTTAAGTCCTCGATCGATTAGTATCAGTCAGCTCCACATGTCGCCACGCTTCCACCTCTGACCTATCAACCTGA
>NZ_JBYTDU010000025.1:0-32576 GCF_058791715.1 Cytobacillus sp. EB106-05-05-XG126
GTTAAGCTAACCATTACTACTGCCTTCATGGCTCGGGACTTGCACCCTATAGACTGCACCCATGCCGGGCGCACAGAAAAAGGAGCTTTGACCCCAAGTCAAAGCTCCTTCCTTTTACAAATATTTAACTGCCGCAATGATCAGCAGCACCCAGGCCGCTAGGAATGAGATTCCGCCAAGCGGTGTGATGGCACCAAGCACGCTGATTTTCGTTAAAGTCAGCACATATAAGCTTCCTGAGAACAAGATGATGCCGATCACCATCAGCCAGCCGGACCAGGATAATAAAGACGTTGCCGGCAGCTTGCCAAGCAGAACGCCAATGATCAAAAGACCTGTTGCATGGAACATCTGGTAGGTTACACCTGTTTGCCATGTCTCCAAGTACTTCGGCTCCACTCTTCCTTCAAGTCCGTGAGCTCCGAAAGCCCCTAATGCAACTGATAAAAAGGCATTAATAGCCCCAATGATAATAAATAGCTTCATAATCCCCTGCACCTCTTATCTCTTTATTAAAAATCAAATAATGAATCGCCATTAGCCTCATCATCCATCTGCATTTTCTTTGGCTGCAGATTCGCCGGCTGAGCTGCTGGCGGCGCATTGTATGTATGGCTAATAGACGAAACAGCAGCCACACTTCCTGCATCCGACTCATCCAAAACCAGCTCGCATAACGACTTGATCGCCTGCACTCTTTCTCTGATTCTGGCGTCGGAAGAGCTGCTTTTCGCTTCCAGCAATTCCTTTTCCATCTTCCCTAATAGCTTCTGAACAGAGATATTCACCCTCTACACCTCTTTCTATAAAAAAGCAGCCCTTGTCCATCCCCGGCACTCGGGGAGGGAAACTGCCTGCCTAAAAACGGCCAGAATGATTAGCATATCAAGTTTATCAGGTTTTCTTTTCAAAACGCAAACAGGGATGGCCGGATGCGCGGAAAACTTCTAGAGAGGGCAGCTGCCTTGTTTTAAACTGAAAAGCCCTGCAGCCTTTTGGATGATTCCGATCCCAGGTCACATAGAAATATTTGCACTTAAAACAATCGATCTTCTGTGAACTCATTTGTTTTTCTCCTTTGTGCACAGAGCATATTTCGAGCACTTCTTGCATAAAACGGTATGTTTCACGTGAAACATGGCGAAAAGAATCAGAGATTAGGAATCTGCCAGTCAATTGGCTCCTCTCCAAGCTTCTGTAAGATTTCATTCGTCCTTGAAAATGGCCTGCTCCCAAAGAACCCTTTTCTGGCCGAAAACGGGCTGGGATGCGGTGATTTTATGATAAAGTGTCTGGAAGCATCAATCAGTACTTCTTTTTCCTGTGCCGGTTTTCCCCATAATATAAAAATAACGGGCTGTTCCCGCTCATTCAATTTTTGGATAACCGTGTCGGTGAACGTTTCCCATCCTTGCCCCTTATGCGAATGCGCCTGCCCTTTGCGGACGGTCAGAACGGTATTCAGGAGCAGTACCCCTTCCTGGGCCCATTTTAGCAGATAGCCATTATTTGGCACGCTGAAGCCAAGATCCTCCTGCATTTCCTTGAATATATTTTTCAGTGAAGGAGGCAGCTTTACATCAGGCTGAACCGAAAAACTTAATCCATGTGCCTGCCCCGGCCCATGATAAGGATCCTGTCCCAATATCACTGCCTTTACATCTTTATAAGCTGTATATTGGAGTGCATTGAATATATCCTCCTGCTTCGGATAAATGGTCTGCTCCTCATATTCTTTTTTCAAAAATCCACGAAGATGAAGATAATAGGGTTGCCCGAACTCCTCTGCCAAAATCTCCTGCCAGTCATTTCTTAAGATACGCTTCATTTGCCAACTCTCCCTCCTCTTAGTTGAACTGTTATTCTCATACCCAATGGGTATCATGCCATAATCTATCATTCTTGCCTACATGTTTAAAAAATCTCAAAGCGGATATGTAATATATAGAACGGGCAGGAAG
The DNA here is from genome assembly GCF_058791715.1 of Cytobacillus sp. EB106-05-05-XG126. Taxonomy (NCBI): domain Bacteria; kingdom Bacillati; phylum Bacillota; class Bacilli; order Caryophanales; family Bacillaceae; genus Cytobacillus; species Cytobacillus sp. EB106-05-05-XG126. The sequence goes on from NZ_JBYTDU010000025.1 coordinate 1,962, forward strand.
AGCTGCCCTTACAAATAAATCTGCAAATCTTTTAAAGGAGGATGTTATATATGTATAAAATCGAAGTTGTAGAAAATGGTGTACAAGCTACTGATGCAATTGGAATGCTGCAAAGCCAGGGATTCAATAAGGACAACATCTATATTTTCGCACATGACAAGGATCGCTCCGAACACCTATCTGATGCGACAGATACAGGCGAAGTCGGCATGAAGGAACAGGGTTTATTCGATTCTGTCGGAAATGTCTTCAAAAAGCGCGGAGATGAGCTTCGTTCAAAATTTGAATCTGTTGGGTTAACAACGGTAGAAGCAGAACAATATGAAAAAGTATTGGATGAAGGCAAGTTAGTTATTGTGGGTACAGATGAAGCAAAATAAGTAGAAAAGCTCCAGCGCCTTGCTCACCCCCGATACCTCGAGGGGGCAGGCGCTGGAGCTAGACAGTAATATAAAAAAGCGATGAACTTTTTCATCGCTTTTTTTGTGCCCTTAAAACATCCAAATCCATAACCCTATAAGCAGAACCGGGTACAGTACATACCACCATACTCTGGTTATATTGACTTTTGACAGGATGAAAAATACGAGTTCAGGCAATACAATCAACCCTGCCTGAATCCAGATGAACATATAAAAATGCTCCGGCGCTATTATGCCGTTCCCTGTCGCCCAATCTCCGCTATTGAATAAAAAGTAAAAGAAATTCAGGAAAGGGAGAATGATAGCGAAAAGGATCCGGCTGATATGAACAATCAAATCGGCAGGACGCTTGTTTTTATACAATGGCGTAACCGGCATGATAAAACTGTATAAAATCATAACGAACCCCAAAAAATTAACCAGCAGCTGATCAAATAAATACCCGATAAAATACATAAATGTAATCATGTTATCATGTTATCCTCTTCTGTCTTTTTGTCTTTATTTTACAGAAAAGGAAGAGGATCATATATGATCAATAAGAACTAGTTTTGGTTTAACCTCACTGATTGAAGCTTCACCTTACCCCATAATCCGCTGGTAAATGGACTTCGCATGCGATAAATCCTTTGTGCCATGAATCAGGGCGCGTCCGTCTTTGAATAGAACCATCCGCTGCTCCTCCATGTCGACGGAAAGCAGATAAGGATTGCCTTTTACCTGATAGCCGAGTGATTTCAGCTGACGGGCGATTTCTGTGAACTCGATTTCCAGTTCTTTCGGAGGGCGGATCTGAACGGTGTCCCTTCCACAGAGAACGGTGGATTTCATCATATTTTCCGGCTGCAGGTAAGGATAAGTTCGTTCTTTTCCGCAGGATAAGCAGCCTTCATCCTTCGCTTTTGACACCTTCATGCTTGTGTACTGGTTTCGCCATAAATCAAAACTGACCATGGCAGTCCGTACCGCTTCCCAGTCCTCAGCCAGAATTTTCAGTGCCTCTGCCGCCTGATGAGCGACAACCATTTGTACAGCAGGTGCAATAATCCCGCCGGTGTCACAGGTCATTCCCTGGATCGGAATTTTTTTTAATAAGCAATTCATGCATGGCGTTTTTCCCGGAAGGAAAGTCATGCTCATGCCAAAGCTGCCGACACAGGCTCCATAAATCCACGGAATAGAATATTTCTGGGAAATATCATTAATGGCCATTCTGGTTTCAAAGTTGTCGGTTGAATCGAGGATCAGATCCACCCCTTCAGCAAGCTCCTCCAGCTTTTCAGGAGTAGCATCGCCAATAATCGAGCGGATCTCAACCTCGCTATTAATCTGTTTCAGCCGTTTTTCGGCAGCGGCCGCTTTCGGCATTTTTTCCGCCGCATCGCTTTCTGCGAAAAGCTGCTGGCGCTGCAGATTGCTTTCCTCGACATAATCGCGGTCAATGATTGTCAGTTTGCCGGCCCCGGAACGCGCCATCAATTCCGCATTTCCTGAGCCAAGTGCGCCTGCACCGATGATCAGCACATGCTTAGAGCGGATTTTTTCCTGCCCCTCTTTTCCAATCGGCGCAAACAAGGTCTGGCGTGAATACCTTTCAGACAATAGGGCCCCTCCTCTCTATGCATCACCCGCCGCTGACTGGAGGGATAAACGCAACCGCATCTCCGTTCTGAATGACTTCATCATCTGAAGCGAATTCTTCGTTCACCGCTGCCATGACTGAATTAAGCTTCAGCCCGAATTCTTCCTCAAGCAGCTGTTTCAGCTCAGCGATGGTTTTGCCGCTGACATCCCTTGTTACAGACTCTTCTCCAACACGGTCCCTCAAATGGGCAAAAAACATAATTTTATTCATTTAAATCCTCCGCCTCCGGTTTCCCTTTTGGATATGCCACTGTTTCCAGCTGATTGCCGATCCACTCTTCGCCGTCTTCCCAATGTTCCTTCTTCCAGATCGGCACAATTTCTTTAATTCTTTCAATCGCATAGCGGTTGGCTTCATAAGCATCGGCACGGTGTGGAGTAGAAACGGCAATGACCACCGCTACATCGGTAATATCCAGCTTGCCTGTGCGGTGGGTAATGGCCACTTCTGCCCCGTTCCAGCGTTCTTTTATCTCGGTTCCAATCTGCTCCAGTTTTTTCACAGCCATGGACTCGTATGCTTCATAGATTAAGTACAGTGTTTTTTTGCCGTGAGTCAGCTCGCGGACGGTTCCGATGAAGGTCGTAATCGCTCCTGCTTCCCGCTGCACCACTTTATCGATCACGCTTTGAATATCGATTGGTTCTTTTGAAATCTCAAAATTCATGGAATCACCTCATTTATAGAAAAAAACTCTTCTAGCCTTATTTGTTTCATTTTGACATATCCTGTGCCGGAAGTGAAATGGCTGATTGTTTAATTTGATTTCCCTTCCTCTTCAGCTGCCATTTTTAGTGCCTGCCGGTACTCATCCGGATGATTCATATTAAAAAAATAGGCATCCTTGGCTAGAAAACCTCTCTTCTTCAGTTCTTCATCTCTTAATATGGCAGTGTCTATTTCATTTAAAAACTCACGGATTTTTAATCGATTATTCATCAAAGCTTGTTCAGCGGCTTCTTTAGCATCTTTTCGGTAAGCTGCAAACAGAGGATGAAGACGGCCTTCCATTTCCGGTACAGCGGCCTGACGGCTGTTTAATTCTTCTAGAAGAATTCTCCCTAAATCCACAGATAGGAAAGGCATATCACAGGCAACAATCAGATTTCTTTGGGTTGATGACGCTGACAGCCCTGCTTGAATTCCTGCAAGCGGACCTTTTTCTATCCATTTGTCACTGACTATCGGAAGCCCAAGAAACCGGTATTCTTCCTGTTTATTCGCAACGACGATCACCTGGGATGTATAAGAAGCCAATGAATCTGCGATGCGTTCAATCACTGTTTTTCCCTGTATTTTTAGCAGAGCCTTATTCTCCCCCATACGGCTCGAATGCCCTCCTGCCAAAATAATGCCTGTTGTACCCATATTCTTCACCTGACTTTGTATGATGTGGAACAGCGACATTCTATCCTTGTGGTTTTATTTTACCATCTAATCCAATGTGTTTCTTTGAAAAAGGCCTGCCGGTTGTGCGGATCGCTTTGGATTCCCCCTACTTTCTTCTTATCTCTATTCCGCTACCAATTACCTTTTTTTAGAAAAACTTATAAACCGATGGAATCATTTGACATGTAATGTGCAGGTATAACCCTTCAGCTATTAGAAAGAACTCCATATATTTCTATATACGGGAGGGAATACATTGAGATTTAAAAAGCTATCATCAGCCATTTTAACGTTGACCTTAACCGCAAGCCTCTTGGCCATCCCCGCCGACTTTACACCAAGCGCAACTTCTACAGCCTCAACAGAAAACATCATTGAATCGCACCACTTGCAAGAGGCTTTTGAAAAAGCGGCGAAGGAATTTGGAGTACCTGAATCTGTCCTTCTCGCCGTCGCTTACAATCAGTCACGCTGGGAGCATCATGAAGGCCAAAGTGAGGTCGGAGGCTATGGCATTATGAATCTTGCAGATTTGCCAGCCGACATGAGCGCCAGGGGCAAGCATGACGACGGAATCATTGCGGCTTCGGATAATGAGAATAGCACGCTTAAAACAGCCGCAAATCTTCTAAATGAAGATCCGGAATCCTTAAAAAAAGACCCTGAACAAAATATCCGGGGCGGGGCAGCTCTTTTAGCAGAGTTTGCACGCCAAACGACAGGGGAGCTCCCTTCCGATGCAGCAGACTGGTACGGTGCCGTCGTTAAATACAGCGGAACAGATCAGGAAGTCATTGCTAAGGACTTTGCAGATCAAGTCTTTGAGACCATTCAGCAAGGTGCTGCCAGAAAAAACCTTGATGGACAAAGGGTCGTATTAAACGCCAAGGAAATTACACCAAATAAGACTACAGCTGGCACTATCCCTCTTCGCAACACCAAATACACCAATACCGACTGTCCCAATGGTCTTGATTGCACTTACATTCCTGCTGCTTATAAGCAATTTTCGAGCAGCACAAGTAATTACGGCAACTACGATATCGCCAATCGGCCAAAGGATGATTTAGATATTCGCTATATTATTATTCATGATATTGAGGGCACGGCTGAATCCGCCATCAGCCACTTCCAGAATCCGTCCTACGTTAGTGCACACTATGTCATAGATTCAGAGACCGGAAAAATCACCCAGATGGTACGTCCTGAAGATGTTCCATGGCATGCAGGAAACTGGTATTTTAATATGCATTCGATCGGATTGGAGCATGAAGGGTATGCTGCAGAAGGCGCAGACTGGTACAGTGAGCAAATGTACCGCTCTACTGCAAAACTTGTAAGATACCTTTCAGACCGATTTAACATTCCTTTGGACAGACACCACATTATCGGCCATGATGAGATACCTGGCTTAACAACAGCAAAACATAGGAGCATGCACTGGGATCCGGGCGCTTATTGGGATTGGGGACACTTTTTCGACCTTCTTGGAGCTTCCATTAATCCAAGCAGCGGAGACAAAGACAGTAATATCGTCACAATCCGCCCAAATTTCAATACAAATCAGCCAGACTTTACGTACAGAGGAATTAAACAGGAACCTGAGTCTTCAAGCCTGATTCATTTATACAGCGAACCTGGCTTTGAGGCGCCATTGGTCAGTGATCCCCTGCTTCATCCTGGCGGCACCAGCACTAAAAATATTAATGACTGGGGCAATAAAGCTGCGATTGGACAGAGTTTCTATAAAGCCGGGCAGGAAGGCGATTGGACAGCTATTTACTACGGCGGCCAAAAAGCCTGGTTCTATAATCCAAACAATAAAAATAGCGTCCCAGGCAGCGGGACCCTCATCACGCCAAAAGAAGGGCTTGATTCCATACCTGTATATGGTGCCGCCTATCCTGACGACGCAGCTTACGATGAGGCCGGAATTGCAGAATCGGCAAGAGGAAAAGCACAGGTTCTATATCAGATGCCGGCTGGCCAAATCTATACAGCAACAGCGCCAATTCAGTCCGATTACTATCATGCCAAGTATTATAATGACCCGGCTACGAATAAGGTTGTAAAGGGAAATGATGAATACTATCAGATTTTTTACAACCATCGTCTGGGGTTCGTGAAAAAAAGCGATGTAGAAGTTGTAAATTAAGGCTCTTTTCGTATAAATTGTTGTTTTTCGCTTATCAATGTTGTCCGTTGATTTCCGCTCCAGGATGCTCGCTTTCCACGGGGCGGGCGGTGAGCCTCCTCGACGCTGCGCGTCTGTGGGGTCTCACCTGTCCCGCTACTCCCGTAGGAGTCTCGCACCTTCCACTACAATCAACTCAGTAAATATAATAAAAATAGCAACAAACTTTGCGAAAACAGCCAAATTAAAAGACTGACCTGGAGTTATTCTTCTTTGAGGAATAGCTCCTTTTTTGTTTCATTGACCTCTTTTGTATTTTTGAAAACAATAGCGGACAACTTAATGCTGAGAAATCATCTAATCGGTCCGTTATAGTTTTTCCCTTTTTCAATTATTGTTATAATTAGTAAAAGATATCAGCAAGGAGGAATTAGGCATATGACAATGAAAAAAGTAATGACCATTGCAGGTTCGGATACGAGCGGCGGCGCCGGCATCCAGGCTGACCTTAAGACATTCCAGGAGCTTGGCGTTTACGGGATGACTGCGCTGACTACGATCGTGACGATGGATCCTAAAAATAACTGGAGCCACAATGTGTTCCCGATTTCTACAGATATACTGGAAACACAGATCGAAACGATTATCTCGACAGGAATCGATGCAATGAAGACAGGTATGCTCGGTTCTGAAGAAGTGATTAAAATTGCCGCAAAGACCATTAAGGAAAATAGCCTGGATCACGTTATAATCGACCCGGTCATGGTCTGCAAGGGCGAAGATGAGCCGATTCATCCAGAATTGAACGAAGCATTAAGAGATTTGCTTGTCCCGCTTGCAACAGTTGTAACACCAAACCTGTTTGAAGCATGGCAGCTGGCTAAAACCGGTCCGATCAAGACGGTTGAAGACATGAAGGAAGCAGCTGTTAAAATTCATGAACTTGGTGCGAAGTATGTATTAATCAAGGGCGGCAGCAAGCTCCAGCACGAAAAAGCCGTTGACCTTCTCTATGATGGACAAGAGTTCACTCTTTATGAGAGCGAACGCGTTGAAACGACTTACACTCATGGTGCAGGCTGCACCTACTCTTCTGCCATCACAGCAGAAATGGCAAAAGGCAAGTCTGTTAAAGAAGCGGTTCAAACCGCAAAGGACTTCATTACTGCGGCCATCAACCATGGCTTCCAACTAAATGAGTATGTTGGCCCGACCATGCCGGGTGCATACCGCAAATATGGCGCAGGCCGTACTGAATCAGAATAAAAATGAGGGAACAGAGTCCGGGCGGGCTCTGTTCTTTTGGCTATGGGCGGTTTAGCATAGTGACCTTGCTTATTTAGATGTGGAACACTGGCTTACATTTATGGAAAAGGGACAAAAATAGTGGCAAGTATTAATTCATACAAATATTTCAAAGGCCTTAATGGGGTTTGTAAAAGAAGAAGGTTAGACTTTAAACACGACCCTTCCGATAGCTCCCCTTTGTTTACTACTTCTAAGGGTAAAGGCTACGGATATAAGTATCTATAGACTTATTTAATCAAGAAAATTGGCAAAGCTGACTTGGACTTTATAAAATGCGCAAAAATCCTATTACGCCACATAGCTTTAGACATGGTTTTGCTCTTATTAGTGCTGTCCAGGGTGGGGATTTGTCAACCATAAAGAAAAGTCTTGGTTTTTTTCCACATCAAGACGACCCAGATTTACTTACAAAGAAAAATACTACGGAAGAAGGACTCTAATATCTAATAAGATTTAAATAAAAAACCACATAAACACAAAGTATGTGGTCTATATTCCCATATTTTTCTTGGGATAGTTTTTCTATCTCCTATTATTATTGTTCAATGGTTTTATTGCTTCTTTTTACTTTGCTAAAGTCACCAATTTGTTACATGCTAAGGCTTTTCAAAATGCTTTGCTTCTTCCCAGTTTCTAGTCTTTTCAATTTTATTTTTAGTAATCAATTGAGAAAAGGATGAAACCTACATATGTAAATATGGTCAATACCAATTACTTATCACCAGTAGATAGGTTGGAATTGATTTAAGAGTTAATAATGGTTTAAGTATACTACATTACACAAATATTAATATGACCCTCCTCTATCCATGTTATGTTCATTATCCCTATAACTCCATCTTCGATCCGAATCTATTCTTTCCTGAAGTCCTCTACCCGCTAGTTCGTCTAAGTGCTTTACTGTATCCCGATCTTCCCCGTTTCTTCTAGCCTGATCTGCATAAAGTGTCTGAAGTTCTTGATATTGTTTAGTGGTTTCTGATTTTATACCTTCCCATCTTTTTCTATCAATTTCTAAATGGCCTAACTGTTCTTCTGGTTGACTATAACTGTCAACAAAATGTGGTTCATCTCCAGTAAAGTTCTCCTCTTCCCTTCTACTATAATGATTTTTATAAAGTCTAGTTTCCTTAAAAGCTTTCTCAGATCGTTCATACTTCAACTGTAAACCGTTCACATGTTGTCTATCATGTAGTTTTTCTGCTTTATTTAGGAGGTCAAACATTGTCTTTACCTCTCTATTCTCAATCCATTCTATAGCTGATCTTATTGTATCTTTTAGATATGCAGGATAAATATGATTAAACTCACGTGCAGCAGATTCCCTTTTATTTTTGTATTCAGAGAGTAATTCTGAATGTTCATTATCGTACCTGCTGTCTATTATTTGTTCCACACTCCCAAACTCCTTGTATACTAAATATTGTTCCTTAATCTGCGTTATTTCTCTATCTAATTGAGGTCTTAACATTGCCAAAGCAATTTTCTTATCCGAATCTATTTTAGAATTGGAATATTTTTCATATTTAAACATGGCAGGGAGCAAAATAAATCCAGTTACGCCTGCTGTACACAGTCCCCAAGCAATCAATGTTATTAATATACTACTTATACCTTCCTCCCAGTTCCAAGGCTGCATGAAAAGGAGTGGAAAAAAACCAGCGGGCATAATAACTTTGTATGGTTTTGTAACTCCGAACCATGGTTTAATATGCCGTTTCTTTTGGTCGTATTCATAATCAAGCTCTTTTTCCTTATTTAGTATATTCCTAACCTTGTTGGTTGCTTCAAAGAATTCAGTAGTCATTTTGTCTGTTTCTTCTTCGAGTACACTTTTCTTCTTTTCATATTCCTTATTGAGTTCGTCAAAAGTATATTCGAGTGAATATAAGGCATTCATAAGTTCTTGATTCTCTATTAATTCATTTGTGGAAGATTCCATAAAAACACCCCTTGTTAATATGTACCAGACTATTTTACTACAACTAATAGTACTTTAGTAATAAAAATATTATGAGTGGCAATATATGTTTTATCCATTGATGAAATAAGAAAAAGCTAACCTCTTAGGTAGCTAATAAAAGTATATATATGCTGTTATAACAAAGTTATTTGGAAGGTCCTTGTTAATGTGGAGTTCAAACTATCAAATGATTGGATTAGGATCCGGAGTGTTTGTCTAGTTCAAGATATATTTCCAACTGCAAATCTAAACAGTACCAGGCAGTATCAGTATCCATCGAAAATATGTATTGTTTCTGCAAATCATTTTCATACCATATCTCGTTAGTTTTAAAAAACCCCTGAATATCTTCAACTTCCTGGTCATCAATAAGTGTCAATTAAAATCAATCCATTTTTACAAAATTTGTAAATAGGGTTTACTAATACTTTATAACTGTATATTAACCTTTGTATTTTCTGTTAACATTTTCCTTAAAGTTAAAATCATGCAGATATATTGATTTTCGCGGCTAAAATTTAGCGGTCCACGATGAGATTACTTTTTCGCTTTTCATTCGTTTTTTTAGTAAGATAAACAGAAAGATAATATGAAAGGGGGACTATAAAATGGAACCAGCAGTAAAGGAACATGTACAAAAAGAGATCGACCGCCTTGCCGGGAAAGAGGTCTTTATTCATCTGGAAACAACAAATGGAGCATACGCTTCCCATTTTGATGAAACCTTCTTTTCTTCAGGCGCCTATATCCGCAATGCCCAATTGGTTTATGAACATGGAAAGGTCACCGGCAAGGGCCCTTACCGGGTTGGATTGAAAATGAATTTTGGCTGGGTGTATGCTGAAGGAATTACCCACTTTGAAGTGGATGAAGAAAACAGGCTCCTTTTAGCCGGCCATGATTTCAGCGGCAAGCTGGCAGTCGCCCTGCAAATTAGTGAAACTCCTTTTGAATAAGAGGACATGAAAGGAAAGGAGCACGACCATGATGGAAAAGGAAAGACATGTACTCGTCATCTTCCCTCATCCGGATGATGAAGCATTTGGCGTATCAGGAACGATTTCCTTACATATCGATAATGGCACACCTGTCACCTACGCATGCCTGACGCTTGGAGAAATGGGGCGCAATATGGGAAATCCCCCTTTCGCCACCAGAGAAACCCTGCCGAAAATCCGCAAAGAAGAGCTGGAGGAAGCAGCCAGGGTTCTGGGAATCCAAGATCTAAGAATGCTGGGATACCGGGATAAAACTGTCGAATTTGAAGATGAGGAAATGCTCGCGAACAGGCTCGGAGCCATCATCGGCGAGACGAACCCTTCCCTCGTCATTACGTTCTACCCGGGATACGCTGTGCACCCTGACCATGACGCGACAGGAGCTGCCGTCATCCGGGCGGTAAGAGAGCTGCCTGCTGACAAGCGTCCGAAGGTTCACTGTGTTGCCTTCTCCAATAACTGTGAGGAAGAAATCGGCCAGGCCGATGTGGTCAATGATGTAAGTGAGGTTATCGACCGGAAAATCGCAGCCATCAAGGCTCACGCCTCCCAGACACAGCTGATGGCAGCAAACATGGAAGAAAGCATTAAAAATCAGGATCCGGAAGTACTGGCAAGAATGTATAAAGAGCGCTTTTGGACTTATAAAATATAAAAAGGGAGCCTCTCGCTCCCTTTTTATTACTTCTCCATCATTTCCTTCAAATACTGAAGCTGGCTTCCGTCTTCCCGCTTCACAATATTCACGATAAAACGCTTCGTCAATCTGGCAACAAGCCCGCTGGTTTTGACGGTTGCTTCCATCTCCACCTGGGTTCCTTCTTCTATTTCATGAAAATCATATTTATATTCGGTAATCAGTCCATTGGCATTGCTGCGGATGGTATAGGTTCTGTCCTGTTCAAAATCAATGATTTCAACATCCGCGATGATCTTTTTCCCTCTGACCATGCGTGTTTCAACAAACTTTGTTCCTTTTCCGGTCTCACCCTCGGTCTGTTTTTCCACTTTCACGACAAACGGCATAAGCTCAGGGACATTTTCCATCTTAATCATATAATCAAATACTTCATGTACAGGTTTATTGATAATCTCACTCGAACGAAAATCAGCCATGCTTTGCACCTCAGAATCATAAGTCTATGACTCTATTATATAACAAAAAAGCAGGCTGGAGTAAAGACGGTTCCCTACAGCTTCTGGCGGTAAAGGGAGCAAAATTTACACCAGTCCACAATAACGATTTTCCTGCCTGTAATTTCGATGATTCCTTCCTTTTTCAGCCTGGAAAAAACACGGCTGATACTTTCCCGGGACGTCCCAACAAGGGTGGAGAATTCCTGGACGGTTATGGGGAGCTCAAGGTGCATCCGGTTGCAGTAGTTGGCGCCGAACTTCTCCGCGAGCCTTTCCAAAGTCCGGACTGTTTTCGTATACACATCAAGCAGCGCAATATCCCTCATAATGGAGGTCATATCACGCAGAGATTCACTCATATAGCGGATAATCTGTACGGCCATTTCCGGTGAATACAGAAGCTCCTGCTCCAGTTCATCAGTATTCAGAAAATAGATCTCACCATCCTGCACCATTGTACCTGTCGCAGGATACGTATGGCCCTCCTGGTTAAAGAGGTTGGCTTCAGCAAAAATCTCGCCCTTTTTCTTAATGCAGACAATCAGTTCATTTCCATGTTCATCCTGCTTCGTCAGCTTCACAATACCGGAGTGCACAAAGTAAACTCCTTTGGCAACCTCATATTCAGACATAATTCTTTCGCCTTTTAAATAAGCTTTCTTAATAATTCGATTATCGATCCGCTCTAGAGATTCAATGGGGAGCTCTTTAAAAATCTCAATCTTGCCTAAAAATTCGTTGATTAACGGCCTATGATCCTGCTTTTCATATTCCATTCCCATCCCCCGCTTTTACCATTCTTAAGAAATATTCTAGCTAAGTACGGATTGGAATGAAGTGACTTAACTCACAAAACGATCATCTCATGCAGAATATTAGCACGCTTAAACAAAATGAGTGATTACTCACTTTACAAATAGTTAGTGGTTCATTTATGATTATAGTGAGTGATTACTCACTTTTTAAAAAGGAGTGAACAAATGAATAGTCCAATCGTTTCCATTCAACATGTATCTAAAAATTACGGAAAGCAGCAAGTTCTAAAAGACATCAGCCTTGAAATTTATGAAGGTGAGATTTTCGGCCTGCTCGGCCCATCCGGAGCAGGCAAGACGACGCTTGTTAAACAGCTGGCAGGCCTGGAGGAGCCAGCACAGGGTGAAAATTATATTTTCAGCGAAAAAATGCCCAGGCTGGACCTGATCAAACGAATCGGCTACATGGCTCAATCCGATGCTCTGTACACCGACTTAACAGCAAAGGAAAATCTGGATTTCTTTTCAGCGCTGTATGGGTTAAGCGGCAAAGAAAAAAGGCAGCGGATGAATGAGGTGATGGAATTGGTTTCATTAACAGACCACATTCATAAAATGGTTTCCGACTATTCAGGTGGAATGAAGAGGAGACTTTCCCTTGCCATTTCCCTTCTGCATAGTCCCGGTCTCCTCATTCTCGATGAACCTACTGTTGGAATTGATCCCGTCCTCAGAAAAAGCATCTGGGAATCTTTTAAAAGCCTGAAGGAGAAAGGGACCACCATCCTAGTGACCACTCATGTCATGGATGAAGCAGGAAAGTGCGACAGGCTGGGCATGATTAGAGACGGACAGCTCATTGCAGCCGGGACACCCGAAGAATTAATGCAGCAAGCAGGCGCGGCCACTATTGAAGATGCCTTTCTGGCATATGGAGGTGCTTAATATGAGGATTACAGCACTGGTTATTCGAATACTGCGCCAGATTGTAAGAGATAAACGGACGATGGCTCTATTGATCCTTGCTCCGATCCTGGTCATGAGCATGCTTCATCTTGTGTTTAACGGAGACGAATATACGCCAAAAGTCGGCCTCGTGGATCTGCCTGAAAAAATAGAAACTCAGCTTAACCTGGAGAATGCTAAACTCGAACACTATGAAACAGAGAAGCTCGCGAAAAAGGACTTATCAGACAAGAAGCTGGATGCGTATCTGGTGTTTGATCAAATGCCGCCGTCAGTGGTTCTCGAAGGCAGTGACCCAAGTGTAAACGGAGCTGTGATGAGATGGGTTCAGGGTGCATTGAAGCCATTGCAGCCAAATGGCGGGAATCAGGAAGTAAAAGCCGATTATTTATTCGGCTCCGAGGACATGGGGCAGTTTGATTATTTTGGGCCGGTTCTGCTTGGATTCTTTGTCTTTTTCTTTGTATTCCTGATTGCTGGGGTATCCTTTTTAAGAGAACGGACCACCGGAACACTCGAGCGGCTTTTGACCAGTCCGCTCAGGAAGTGGGAAATTGTTGCCGGGTATATCATGGGATTTGGAATTTTCACGATGATCCAGGCAGCCATCATCGCCTGGTATGCGATCTATGTACTCGGCATGCTGATGGAAGGTTCTTTTGGCTATGTCCTTCTGATCACACTGCTCCTTTCGCTGACAGCATTGACTCTGGGAATCCTGCTGTCTTCGTTCGCCAACAATGAGCTGCAGATGATCCAATTCATTCCCATTATAGTGGTTCCGCAGATCTTTTTCTCGGGGCTTTTCAATCTTGAGACCATTTCAGAGTGGCTCAGCTGGGTCGGCCCTTTCACACCTTTATATTACGCGGCTGAAGCATTACGAAATGTAATGGTAAGAGGCTTTGGATGGGATATGATTTATAAAGATCTGCTGATGCTGCTCGCTTTCTCCCTGCTCTTTATGGTTCTGAATATCGCTGCTTTAAGAAGGTACCGGAAAATATAAAATTTCTTTTATAATTTCATTCCTTTATAATAAAGCTATAGATTTTGCACGTATAAAGGAGTTTACCATGCCAGAGCAGGATTCCATTTTAGAAGAGTTATTTCAGGAAGAAGAAAAGCTTACGGAGAAGCAGAAGAAAATTATCATGGCTGCGATTGAATCGTTTTCTGAAAAGGGCTATGCCGCCACTTCGACAAGCGAAATCGCCAAGAAGGCAGGAGTAGCCGAAGGAACCATCTTCAGGCACTATAAAACCAAAAAGGATTTGCTGATGGGGATCGTTTCGCCGATGATGGCAAAGCTGATTGCTCCGTTCGTCATTAAAGATTTATATAAAGTCATCAATCATGAATATGAACACTTTGAAGATTTTTTAAGAGCCATGATGGAAAACCGGATCGAGTTCCTTAAAAACAATATGCCTCTTATCAAGATCCTGATCCAGGAAATTCCGTTCCACCCCGAACTCAAGGAACAGTTTAAAGAGCATATTGCCATGAAGGTATTCGATCGTTTTGCCAGTTTGGCTGAATACTATCAGAAAAAAGGGCAGATTATTGATATCCCGGCCTACAGTGCCGTCCGAATGACTTTTACGTCGATATTCGGCTTTCTTATCGCGAGGTATTTAATTTTGCCTGAAGCCGACTGGGATGATGAAGAAGAAATCGAACTGACCATTCAATTCATCATGCATGGACTTTCAGCTAAAAACTGAAGCCTGGCACCGCTGCCAGGCTTCTTATATTTCCGAAAGCTGAATTTTATAAAGCTTGTCATCCTTCTCAAGCGGATTGCCTCTTCCGTCTGTATTGTTGCTGATAAAATAAAGCACATCCCCTTCAATGAAGACGTCGCGGATTCTGCCTAAATTAGACACAATCTTCCTGACATTCTTCGTTTCCAGATCAAACTCCAGAACAGCACTGCCTCTTAAGGCGGCGGTGTAAAGCTTGCCCTTATAATAGGCCATCCCGGACGGAGCCCAGGTTTCGTCATCACCGGAGGTAAACAGCGGCGATTCCATGCCTTCTTTCTTCTCGGTCCCTTTTATGACGGGCCAGCCGTAATTTTTTCCTGGAAGGATCCTATTGATTTCGTCATTGGCTGATGGGCCGTGTTCACTTTCATACAAAGTCCCATCCTCAGCCCATGCAAGTCCCTGCGGATTGCGGTGGCCGTAGCTATAGACATAAGATCCGCTGAACGGATTATCAGCAGGTACGCTGCCGTCCAGATTCATTCTTAGGATCTTTCCTCCGAGGGAATTCACATTCTGGGCAATTTCAGGATCGGTCGCAGCATCGCCTGCAGTCGCATAAAGCTTTCCATCAGGGCCTATTTCAAGCCGGC
This sequence comes from Cytobacillus sp. EB106-05-05-XG126, assembly GCF_058791715.1. NCBI lineage: Bacteria > Bacillati > Bacillota > Bacilli > Caryophanales > Bacillaceae > Cytobacillus > Cytobacillus sp. EB106-05-05-XG126. The sequence continues at coordinate 17,041 of NZ_JBYTDU010000025.1, forward strand.
CGCCATGATGGTACTGACCGCTTGGGATTTTATCAAGCAAAAGCTTGTCCTCTTTCCAGGTTCCATCCTGATGCTGGAGGATGACAATTCGGTTAAACTGTCCTGAGGTGTTTTCGTAGGTGTAATAGGCATACGCTTCGTTTGATTGTGAAAAATCAGGTGCCGGCACAAAGCCGAGCAAGCCTGCTTCAGAGGCGGTAGAAAGCTTTTTTGCAAGCTCCACCTTCTGGCGTTCTTTCTTGCCGTCCTCGACCTTCACAATGCTGCCTTGTCTTTCGGTCATGTAAAAAGTTTCGCCCATTTTGGCAATGGACCAGGGAATATCGAGCTCATCTGCCAGTATTTCCGGCTCAGCACCGGCGGGAAGACTGGCCTCCTGATCCTCGATTTGCTTCCCGTTATCATTCTCTCCTGCACTAGAACACCCGGCCAGCAGGCCCAACACAAGCAGCCCTAAACCTAACACCTTTTTCATCCAGCCTTCAGCCTCCCTTGAAATTCTACTTCAGGACTTCCCAGATTGCCTTGGCAACACCGCTTTCTTCATTTGCGGATGTTACCGCATCGCACTGTGCTTTAATGATGTCATCGGCATTTCCCATGGCAACCGATCTTCCTGCGCGTTTGAACATGGACAAATCATTATAATTATCGCCAATGGCCATGGTTTCCAAAAGCGAGATTCCTTTTTCTTTTACAAAAGCCTCAAGGGCAATTCCCTTTTGGGCGTTTACACTTGTCAGCTCCAGATTCTCATCCCCTGATGAACTTACGGCCATGCCTTCAAGCTTCAGCAGATCTTCTTTCGCGGAGACGAGAAAATCCGGTTCAAACGAGAAGGCCAACAGCTTGTAAATTTGATGCTCGTCACTGTTGAAAAGCTCATCATAGCTGTTCACTTTATGGACAAGCCCTTTTGTAAAGCGCTCTTCGGCCGCTTTGGTCACTTCATCAATATCCGCTTCGGGATTTCCGCTTAAAAAGATATCAACAATAATGGACACGCCGCGGTCTTCATCAATGGTATATGTACCCTGGTTGGTATATACCTCGAAATATACATTGTTCTGCACAAGGATATAGGCTGCTTTTTTGGCCAGGTCCTTATCGAGCGGGCTGGAGGATACAACTTTCCCATCTGAGGCTCTTACTTCTGCCCCATTTGCGCAAATAATCGGGCAGGAAATGCCGGCTTCATCGAGGACGAAGCTTGCTTCGAAGTAGGAGCGCCCGGTCGCGATGACCACTTCAACTCCTTTTTCCTGTGCGGCTTTAATGGCTTCTAAATTTTCAGGCGTAATTTTCTGTGTAGCGGTTAAAAGCGTTCCGTCCATATCACTGGCAATGCATTTGATCATTAGATTCACCTTCTGGCTGTAGTATTTTTCTGAAAAACTTATTTGCCATTCTATCATGTTCTCAGGGTTATTTTAAATAATTGCTCTTCTTAGCCTACATACTTGCTCCCTTCCCTGATGCTCAATTTTGCAAGTGTGTTTGATTCAATAAACTTTTTTACTGACTCAGGATTTGTTTTCGAGTATTCCCTAAGAGCCCAGCCGATGGCTTTTTGGATGAAGAACTCTTTACTGTCATTGTTTAGGAGGATGTAGCGGTATAGCAGCTCTTCGTCTGTGCAGGTTTTGTATTTTAGCTGGAATAGGATGGCGGTTCTGCGGAGCCACATGTTTTCGCTGGTCGCCCATCCCTCTATTTTCCCTGGGATGACTTCCGGGTTTTTGGCCGCGATGGCGCCCACTGCATGGGCGGCCAGCATGTCAACAGTATCCCACCAGGCTTTTGATGTAATCAGCTTTTCGACTAATGCCAGATGGCTCTTGTCCAGTTTCCTGGTGAATTTCCCTATGTAGTCAAGGGCGGCTGCCTGGTATTCACGCTCCTCCATGTCCCATAAGGCCTCCACAAATGCCGGATTAAACTCCTGCTTCAGCAGGCCCGTTTTATTGAAGTATTCCTTTAAAAGGGCTCTTCTTTCAGGTGCCTTGATTCCCAGGAAGGAAAAGCGGTTTTTCATATAGTTTTGCATGGGAATCGCTTTTTCTGTATCCCGGTTTCCTTCAAAAAGCTCGGTTAATAATTGGATATCCATATGAGCACTCCTTTTTACATCAAAACGGGTTTATGTCATCATGTTAAGGGTAAGGTATGGTAGAGATTTGTTGCTTTCTCCGTTTTCGGACAGCTTTTCCTCTTCTATTTAATCCCATTTTACCTGCATTTTACAAATCCCAATGAATGATTAGACAGAAAAGAAGACCAAAATACAAATGTGATTTACATATCAAGGGGGGATTTTATTGAATGATAAATCCGGCAGTATAAACAGTGTATTTTGGGTTTCAGCCGTAGTTATAACATTCTTAGTATTACTGGGGGCCCTGGCTCCTGATCTGTTCGCCAGTGCTGCAACAAAAGCTTTCGATTTTACTACATACGCATTTGGCTGGTTTTACTTAATTTCGGTCTTGTTTTTTGTCTTATTCTGTATCTTTCTGGCTATCAGCAAATATGGCCGCCTCAAGCTTGGGAATGATGAAGATAAAGCGGATTATCCATTTTTTACATGGATTGGAATGTTATTCAGTGCAGGGTTTGGGATTGGATTGGTTTTCTGGGGAATTGCCGAGCCTATGAGCCATTATTTCACTCCGCCAAGGGAAGGCATGGATCCTTTAACAGCAGAAGCGGCCCGCGAGGCGATGGGCTACTCGTTTTTCCACTGGGGAGTCAGCCAATGGTCAGTGTTTACGATCGTGGGACTGGCCATGGGGTATTTCCAATTCAGAAGGAGAGAAAACGGACTGATCTCTACCACTTTAACTCCTTTGTTCAGCAAGAAAAAAGATCCTGTCCTGCTGAAAAAGGTCATTGATATCCTGGCTGTTATTGCCACAGTCATGGGGGTGGCGACCTCGCTTGGACTGGGAATTCTGCAGATTAACGGCGGGCTTGACGCAGTATTCGGCATAGAGCAGAGCACTATGACTCAAATTCTGATTATTGCGGTAATGACTTCTTTGTTTCTGCTGTCCTCCTCGACAGGCCTTGATAAAGGAATCAAATACTTGAGCAACATCAATCTCGGACTGGCACTGGCTTTGATGATTTTTGTACTGGTTACCGGCCCGACTGTGTTTATTTTAAATACTTTTACACTTGGGATCGGCGACTATATCTCAAGTTTTATTAAGTTAAGCCTGCGCTTGACCCCCTACAAGGGAGGCACATGGATCCGCGACTGGACGATTTTTTACTGGGCATGGGCCATTGCCTGGTCCCCTTTTGTCGGAGCCTTTATTGCCCGTGTTTCCCGGGGGAGAACGATCCGCGAATTTGTTGTCGGCGTCCTGATTGTTCCTCCGTTAATCGCACTTGTGTGGATTGCCGTATTTGGCGGCACAGCGCTGCACTTTGATTTATTCGGCGGCACACAGATTGCAGAGGCCGTTAACAATGATGTGACTTCTGCGCTGTTCCAGACCTATAACCAATTGCCTTTCAGCTTTTTGGTTTCAGTGCTGTCCATTCTGCTGATTTTGACATTCTTAATTACATCAGCTGACTCGGCAACGTATATCCTGGGCGTTATGACCGCTAACGGCACCCTGAACCCTCCGCTATTCCCGCGGATTGTATGGGGCTTGCTAATGGGAGCCATTGCCGCGGTCCTGCTATTAAGCAGCGGACTCGAAGGCCTGCAGACAGCCTCGCTGGTATCGGCGCTTCCATTCACCATTATCCTGATTTTTATGTGCATATCGCTATTGAAAATGCTGCGCAGGGAAACGATACCTGTCAGGCAGAAAAAATAACCGGGCAGACCTCTGGGAGGAGGTCTGTTTTTTTGTTTTTATTGGCGGGGAGCTGCGGTTTGGACACTGTGGCGCGGATTTATTCTTTTGGTGTCTGAAGCTGGGCTGGGTTCTGACTCTTAACCGCTGATTTTCGCTTTTTGTGTCCGAAGTTGACCCGGGTTCTGTTTCTAAGACGCCCTTTTTCTCTTTTTGTGTCCAAAGTTGATCCGGGTTCTGACTCTAAGCCGCCCATTTTCTCTTTTTGTGTCCGAAGTTGGGCTGGGTTCTGACTCTGGAGCGCCGATTTTCTCTTTTTGTGTCCGAAGTTGATCCGGGTTCTGACTCTAAACCGCTCATTTTCTCTTTTTGTGTCCGAAGTTGAACCCGGTTCTGACTCTTAGACGCCCATTTTCTCTTTTTGTGTCCGAAGTTGAACCCGGTTCTGACTCTTAGACGCCCATTTTCTCTTTCTGTGTCCGAAGTTGATCCGGGTTCTGACTCTAAACCGCTCATTTTCTCTTTTTGTGTCCGAAGTTGCACCGGGTTCTGACTCTTAGACGCCCATTTTCCCTTTTTGTGTCGAAGTTGATCCGAGTTCTGACTCTAAGACGCCCTTTTTCTCTTTTTGTGTCCGAAGTTGGACCCGGTTCTGACTCTGGAGCGCCGATTTTCTCTTTTTGTGTCCGAAGTTGATCCGGGTTCTGACTCTAAACCGCTCATTTTCTCTTTTTGTGTCCGAAGTTGATCCGGGTTCTGACTCTAAGCCACTTATTTTCCTTTTTTGTGTCCGAAGTTGATCCGGGTTCTGACTCTAAGACACCCATTTTCTCTTTTTGTGTCCGAAGTTGGACCCGGGTCGGACTCTGGAGCGCCAATTTTCTCTTTTTGTGTCCGGACGTCATTCCAGGGATTCGATCTATTCCACCTTCACAAACTGCCCCACTACCTCTTCTCCATCTTCCATCCTCAAATTCTCCTGAACCTCAAGCTGATAGTCCTGATACACCTTTTCCCAAAAGCGGACTGCAGGCTTGTTTCGTTTTAATTGCTCGATATACCACGTACCCATATAGTCACTAAAAAGCTGTCCTACAGCTGCCTGCCCCACTTTTTTCCCCCGGAATGAGTTGTACAGGAAAAAGTCATTGATGCAGTAGTCTGCTTTTGTAAAAAAAGGGGCCTTCAAAAGCAGCAGGAACCCCGCCAGTTTGCCGTCAGCCTTAATAAGATAAGGTTCAATGCCTTCCTTGTCCCAGATTATTGAAAATGCATCAAATTCGAAGGTGCCTACATCGTTTACATGCAAGGCATCTGTGTATTTTGTTAAATCATGCAGATAGAATGCATACATGTTTCTTACTATGTCCCGATCCGCGATTGCGGCTTTGACTATTTTTACGTCCATATCTCAATCCCCTTTTCACTATTTACTCTCCAAATTTAAAGGGCAAGAGCATTTTAGGCAAGAATTATTTCAGAAAAGAAGGAATAAACTGAATTCTACAGAAAGTATATTAAGTTCGAGAAAAATTTTTAAGGGGGTTGCAGCATGAGGGTACTGGTATCTTTCTTTAATCGCATTATGCAGCGGTACTTGCCGGATCCATTTTTATTTGTCATTATCCTAACTTTTGCGGTTTTTGGATTAGGCTTGATTTTTACAGATAATGGGCCATATCAGATGGTTCAGCATTGGGGAAATGGGTTTTGGGGCCTTTTGACTTTTTCCATGCAGATGGTGCTGGTATTAGTCACAGGACATGTATTAGCCAGCAGCAATATTTTTAAAAAGGGATTAGGTGCCCTGGCATCATTGGCCAAATCACCCGGCCAGGCCATCCTGATTGTGTCATTCGTGTCGATGGTTGCAAGTTTAATTAACTGGGGTTTCGGCCTTGTAATCGGCGCTCTTTTCGCAAAAGAACTTGCCAAAAAAGTGAAAAATGTGGATTATCGCCTGTTAATTGCAAGCGCTTACGGAGGGTTCGTTGTCTGGCATGGGGGGATTTCCGGCTCGATCCCATTGACGATTGCTACACCGGGTCACTTTTCTGAGGATATGATTGGCGTTATCTCTACTGACCAGACTATTTTCGCAGGGTTCAATATCTTTATTGTTGTCGCATTATTATTGGTATTGCCTTTTATAAACCGCTTTATGATGCCATCGAAAGAGGAAACGATTGTAGTTGATCCTGCTCTCCTTCAAGAAGACGTACAGGCAGCTGCACTCGAAAAAGAGGCGATGACACCTGCTGAACGCCTGGAAAACAGCCGCATCATTTCCTTGCTGGCCGGGATTCTAGGACTTGTGTTCTTATTTTATTATTTCGCCACAAAGGGCTTTAATCTTAATCTTGATATCGTAAACTTCTTGTTTCTGTTCCTGGGCATTCTTTTTCACGGAACGCCAAAACAGTTCCTCGAAGCTGTCCTGAATGCGGTAAAAGGAGCAAGCGGCATCATTATCCAGTTCCCGTTTTATGCCGGAATCATGGGCATGATGACTGCATCAGGACTGGCTGCGGTTATGTCCGAAGCGTTTGTCAGCATTTCAAATGATTACACGTTTCATTTCTTCGCGTTTTTAAGTGCGGGGCTTGTGAACTTCTTCGTTCCTTCAGGGGGAGGACAGTGGGCTGTTCAGGCTCCGATTATGCTTGAAGCGGCTCAATCAATGGGGGCTTCCATCCCTAAGACAGCCATGGCGGTTGCATGGGGTGATGCCTGGACCAATCTCATTCAGCCTTTCTGGGCGCTGCCGGCACTCGCCATTGCGGGGTTAAAAGCGAAAGACATCATGGGATTCTGCGTGCTGACTCTTCTGGTCAGCGGCGTGATTATTTCAATGGGCTTCTTACTTTTCTAAAAGGAAAAGAGCATGGCACCCGCCATGCTCTTCTATTATGAGCAGCAGCCTCATCGGGAGGCTTATATTCCATTATGATGATCATTTTTCATGTTATGCATATAGGACTCCATGTAGGCTCTCTCTGACTCAGATACATGCTTTTCATTTTCCTCAGGGTAAAAATCGTCCATTCCATGCTTTTTATGCCACCAGTCCACAAACATGCCTGTTCCCAGCAATACTGTACAAAAGCCCAGCAAATATAGAATCAATGTGATCACCTCTATATAGTATATCATTTTTCAGAAAATATTGATATATTGACCAAGCCTATTTCTCTATGAGGCTACACTTTTACCGTCTCTGGCAGGTCCTGATAGCCCTCCTGATAAATGCGGCTGATAATCGATTCGATTGCGGGCTCTTCCACTGTCAGATCCTTGATATTATGCGTTTCGGTAATTTGGGCAATCAGTCCTGAAGCTGACACTTCATCCCGGTTGAACCGGATCCAGAAGCGGCTTGCTTCTTCTTTAAACACCTCACCGCCCCTAAGGTTAAGGCTGCGTGAAGATTCCTCCAGGTCCACGATGAGTGTCCTCGTTTTTCCGAAACGCTCTTTGACAACTGCGATTTCCCCGTCATACACCTTCTGCCCATGGTCGATGAGGATCATCCGCTCACAGAGCTTTTCAATATCCTCCATATCATGGGTGGTTAAAATGACGGTGATGCTGCGCTCCTTATTAATCTCTTTTATAAAAGTCCTCATCTTTTCCTTTGCGACGACATCCAGGCCAATCGTCGGCTCATCCAGAAACAGAATGGGCGGGTCATGCAGCAGGGATGCGGCAATGTCAGCCCTCATCCTTTGCCCTAAGGAGAGCTGGCGGACCGGTGTGTTCAGGAATTCATCCAGCCCCAATATCTCGGTGAAGGTGTCCATATTTTCCTTATACCGCTTATCCGGAACCTGATAGATTTCCTTCAGCAGCTCAAACGATTCGATAGTAGGCAGATCCCACCAGAGCTGCGTTCTCTGGCCGAAAACCACTCCGATATTCTTGGCATTTTCCTGTCTGTTTTCATAGGGAATGATGCCGTTCACCTTCACACTTCCGGTGGTTGGAACAAGAATGCCCGTCAGCATTTTGATAGTGGTGGACTTTCCGGCTCCGTTCGGTCCGATATAGCCGACCATTTCCCCTTCATTGATCGAAAAGCTGATGCCTTTTACAGCTTCTTTTTTAATATGTTCTCTTTTTACCAGACTCTTCACAGCGCCCAGGAAGCCTGTCTCCCGCTTGGCAATCATAAAGTCCTTCATTAGATCTTCAACCTCTATAATCGGCATTTCCAGCCCTCCTATGAACCTGTACTTTTATATCGCTTTAAACCCAGCATCCAGATCGAATAAGCGATGGAAAAAAAGACGATGCCGACAAGCGGCGAGTAATACCCGATATTCTCCGGGAAAAAGGGTGTTTCTTTTTCAAGGAGCACAGCCGCGGGAAAATAGTTCACAAAGCCGAATGGAATCACAAAGGCCGTAAACCATTGGACGGCTTTCGGATAAATGACCAAAGGATAATTCGTCAGATTTCGGGCAGGAAACATGGCCACCCAGTAAAATTGCTCCGATTTCGTCGTCCAGAAAGCGAGGGCCGAAATCATGACGAGCAGACCGCCCTGGATAAGAATACCTCCCACCACAGATAACAGCAGAAACAAGCTTTTCCCAACTGTCCAATCCAGCTGCAGCTTAAAGCTGACCAAAATAAAAATGCCGATGCTGAAGATAAACTGCCCAAAAGAGGCGACATCAAATTTCATTGCCATGAAATGAAAAAAAGGATTGATTGGCCTGACAAGGAAGCGGTCAAACGTGCCGTTTAAAATGTAGGTGTCCAATCCCCTGAAATGGAAAAAGAGAATGATGCAGAACCCCCAGGATAAAACAGCGACTGCAAATAGAAACAGCATCTCGTAAAAGGTCCATGAGCCGAGTTCCTGAAACTGGTAAAGCATGATCCACATCGTGAGAGCGGTGCCTGTATAGGATGTAATGAGGCCCACAATCCTCATGACAAAAGCAAACCGGTACTGCAGCTGTGCCCTCACACCTGCTGAGATGAGCTTGAAATACAGATCGAAATATTTTACAACACTCACACTCTATCCCCCCTGTACCACTACTTTTTGGGATGCTCGATTCCAGACAAACCTCAACAGCAGATAACTGGCCCCAGCCCAGAATAATTGAACACCCAGGGATAGCAGGATCTCAGTTCCAGAGATTTTGCCTATGAAAATTGCATTTGGTATGTAATAGATTCCCTGAAACGGCAGGTAAAGCGCCATCGTTTCCAGCCAGCCCGGAAAAAACCACAGCGGAATGACGGAGCCTGACAGAAGAGACATGGCGAAGTAAAAGACATCCACAATTCCGCCCGTTTCAACGAGGAAAAAGGAAAGCAGCCCGAAGGACATTTCAATGCAATAGCGGATCAGGAATCCTATAAAAGCGGATACGATAAATAATGCCCAAGTTTCCCATTCTGAAGGCAATGTCAAATCCATAAAAATGAACATGACGGTGTATAAAGGGAGCAGTGCTGTCAGTATGTAAAAGGCCACACTGCCAAAGTCGGCAAAAAGGTAGCGGAGCGGCACATCAAACGGTCTCATTAATTCCAGGGAAATATCACCTGTCCGGACCTTCTCCTGGATTTCCCACAGCGGGGTGCCCGCCCCATTTACTCCCGTTAAAAATTGGCTGACCACAATATACGTCAGCATGGACTCAAAGCTGACACCGCCTGCTTCTTCCCTTCCGGCATATAGTGCAGTCCAAATCGAACCCCACATCAGCAGAAAAATAAGGTTTGAGCCGAGCCGTGACCATACATCAAACCGATAAACGGCTGATCGCAGAAAGGCCTTCTTTGTGAAGCTCCAATATAACCGAAACCTGAACATCCGCACACCTGCTTTTTGATTTTTTTGATTATTTCATATTTTAACATAATATGGGAGCTAAAAAATATGAAGTTTAAAAAGAAGGGAAACGGTGGAATTTAAGAGAAAGGGTTGGCTTTTTCAGGGGTAATGAATTAAAATAACATGTGGTTTATAAATATAAGAAAAAGGTGAATATATTGATTGACGCATCCAGAAAGAAGCATTCTTCTTCCGATCTGATAAAATTTCTCATACCATCCTTAATTGGAATCAGCTTATTCATGGTTCCGATCAAATATCAGGGAGATATTACGATTCCCATAGCCATTTTTTCAGGATGGATCCAAAACCTGCTTACAGATTATCTTCCTGAAATTATGACCTTTATTATTGTTATTACATTCTTGGGTACATTGCTGGCGAAGCTCACCAAGCCTGCTTTTATCGAGAATAGCTCTTTTTTCAAGAACTTATTTGATGTCCCATACATCTGGGCTGCAGCGAGATTTATCGGCGCTGTTTTTGCGGTTATCACCCTATTTCAAATGGGGCCTGAACAGATCTGGTCTGAAAACACAGGAGGACTTCTCTTAAATGACCTTCTGCCGATCCTGTTCTCGGTCTTTTTATTTGCAGGGCTTTTCCTGCCTTTGCTATTGAATTTCGGATTACTTGAATTCTTTGGCTCGCTTTTAACGAAAATCATGCGTCCGGTATTCAGGCTGCCTGGCAGGTCTTCAATTGACTGTGTAGCTTCCTGGCTTGGCGATGGCACGATTGGTGTTCTTTTGACCAGCAAGCAGTATGAAGAAGGCTATTATACGAAAAGGGAAGCCGCCATTATCGGCACGACCTTTTCTGTCGTATCTATTACCTTCAGCCTTGTGGTGATTTCACAGGTGAATCTAGGCCATATGTTTGTGCCTTTTTATCTCACCATTACAGCGGCAGGATTCATCTGCGCCATCATCAGCCCGAGAATCTGGCCTCTGGCCAAAAAGCCTGATACGTATTATAACGGACAGGAAGCAGAGCTTGATGAGAACATCCCTGAAGGACACACTCCATTCAGCTGGGGGCTTAAGCAGGCATTAGATAAAGCACGCACTAATCAAAGCCTGAAAGCCTTCTTCCAGGATGGCGCCAAGAATATTCTGGATATGTGGATGGGTGTTGCCCCAATTGTCATGGCTTTGGGAACATTGGCTCTGATCGTTGCCGAATACACGCCGGTTTTCACGTATCTGGGAATGCCGTTCATTCCATTGCTTGAATTGATGCAGGTGCCGGAAGCAAGAGCAGCTTCTGAAACACTTGTAGTCGGTTTCGCCGATATGTTCCTGCCATCTGTGATCGGGGCAAGCATTGAAAGCGAGATGACCCGCTTTATTGTCGCTGCAGTATCTGTTACCCAGCTGATTTATATGTCAGAGGTCGGCGGACTTCTGCTGGGCTCCAAGATACCTGTATCCTTCTGGGATCTTGTTATTATCTTTATACAGCGAACACTGATTACATTGCCGGTGATTGTGCTGGCTGCGCATCTTCTTTTTTAACATACGAAAAGAGGTATCCTTATGCGGGATACCTCTTTTGTATTGTTAGAAGCATTGAAAGGAACGAATTCTCCTCAAGTCTGTTCCGTAATACGTCCAGCGCCAGTTTCTCCAGCGCCAGCCTGCAACAGAGGTCCTGCCAACAAAGGTCGGGTAGAACCAGAAGCTGTTTCCGTTTTGCAGCCATATAAAGGTATAACGGAATAAGCAGCCTCTTATGGCACCGGGATCAACAGCGAATGTGCTGACCTGCTGCATTTGAGGGGTGAAGTTTGGCGGCGGAGCTGATGGCGGTCCATCCTGTCCTCCAGGGCCTCCTCCACCACCCGGAGGTCCAAATCCGCCGCCCGGTCCACCTGGTGGCGGTCCTGGTGGTCCGAACCCTCCACCCGGCGGAAATCCCGGTATGCTGAACCCTCCTCCTGATCCTCCACCTGGAAAACCAGGGATGCCGAAGCCTCCTCCTGATCCCCCGCCCGGAAAAATACGGCCATGTTCATTTTGCTCATACATATATGGATAAAACGGATAGTTCATATAATCCATTTTGATACTCCTTTCGGGATTTAGACTTTCTCTGCAATCAGCAGCAATTCAGAGCGGACCTGCTCTTTGATCCGGTCTACCACTGAAAAGTCCATAGCATTTACATAGATTTTTTCCAGCGTGTCCCGCTGGGTTTTTGCCCGTGCCAGATAGGATATGGCTTCGGTCATTTTATTTTTATAACGGGTGCTGATATCCTTTAGCTGTTCAGCGTAAATCTCATCTGTGCCTGAGTTGATCGTTATTTCATACATATCTACGATTTCATCGCCGTCACGATTCGGAAAATATTCATGCGGAGCTGTGCTGTCAAAGATAGCAAGGCCCAGCTCGCGCACAATGATCATATCCAGGCTGTGCGGATCAAACCCGCAATGATAGATTTCAATATCAAATCCACGGCTTTCAGCTTCCTTTGCCAGCTTCTTCAGCATGGTGGACTTGCCGGAACCCGGACGCCCTTTTATGAAGTATCTTTTTTGAATATCCTCTGTAAGATTCGGCACAAAATCTACCGCTCCGATGGGAGTGGCTGCCCCTAAATAACGATGCTTTACACATGGAGTCTTATTTAGTTTCATATTTCCATAGAAGGTGGAACTCAGCTTTTTCGTTAGTTCATCCGCCTTCTGGAAATTCATATTTTCTATATAGATTTTTTCCCATTCATCATGAATCCTCAGTGCTTCGGCAAACGTGTCATAAGCCGTTGCAAAGGAATTGCTTATCTGGCCTGACAGTACGGTAATTTCTTCTTTACATGCAGCCAGTGCCCTTGAATCCCAGGCTTCGCCAAGATTGATATATTCTTCGACCGCGCCTGGTGCTTTCGGTTCGATCACATGCGGCGCTGTACCATCAACGATGCCTGCTTTTAAAGAAGGAATGATGACGCCATCGAGCGATTGACTGTCAGATGAGCAATAAATATATTCCAGGTCATAGCCTTTTTCAGACAGTTCCTTCCCGATTGCTTTCATCAGGGATGATTTGCCTGTTCCCGGTCCGCCTTTTAAAATATATAGGCGGTCAAGCCCTGCCAGGTTCGATTCGAATAAATTGTGGAATCCCCGGGCTGTATTCCCGCCGGCGAAGTATTTTAATATTTTCCCAGCCACTCCTACACTTCCTTTCGAAATGCATTTTCACCTTACAGTATGCAAAAGGAGCGGGATGGGTGAAAGCCTATGAAAAAAAGAGTGCTGAATCGTGGTGATTCAGCACTCTTGCTTCAATTATTTGATTAAATCCGCCAGTTCAGCCCCAATGGCCTTCTGCAGGTCATCCACCTTGAGCTCCATCTGCATGCCGATTTTGCCGCCGCTGACTATGATCAGCTCAAGCTCTTGTGCCTTTGCGTCGATGAAAGAGGGATATTGCTTTTTCATTCCGACCGGGGAGCAGCCACCGCGTATGTAGCCGGTGAGCTTCTGGATATCTTTGACCGGGATCATTTCCACTTTTTTTTCGCCTGCAGCTTTCGCGGCTTTTTTCAGGTCGAGCTCTTCTGTCACAGGAATGATGAACACGAAGACCTGCTTTGTGACGCCCTGGGCGACTAATGTTTTATAGACAGCTTTAGGGTCTTTGCCGATTTTTTCTGCAACCGAAACACCATCAATCTTCCCGTCCTGGCTGTCATATGTAATCAATTCATAAACTACCTTTTGAGCATCGAGCATACGCATCGCATTTGTTTTACCCTTTGCCATTGCCTGCGCCTCCAGTGGTTATTTACCTCATTTTAGCATTTTTGGCCAGTTTCAAAAAGGCAGAGGGAAAAGAATAGCAGGATTCCCCAAAAGGGAATCCTGCTAATAGAAATTATTTCAATCGGTACACACGGGCTTCATATGGCTTAAGCGTAAATGAATCCATATCACTATGTTTTTCAACCGGATAGTTATTCAATAAAAGCTGTTCATAGGAAAGCTTATCATCTGCTTCAAAAGAGGCTTCCTCTGTTGAAAGGTTTGTAATCACAACTACCTTGTCATCTTCAGATGTACGGGTATAGGCATAGATTTGCTGGTCATCTCCAAGAAGCAAATCATATTGGCCATAAGTGAAGACTTCATTTTCTTTTTTCAGCCGAATCATCTTTTTATAGAAAGAAAGGATAGAGTCCCCGTCCTGCGATTGGATCTCCACATTGATCTCCTTATAGTTCGGATTCACCTTCATCCAAGGCTGGGCTTTAGTGAATCCTGCGTTTTCTTTAGAGGACCACTGCATTGGCGTACGGCTGTTATCACGGGAAGAAGCCCAGATGATGTCCATGATGTCCTGATGGGACATGCCTTCCTCTTTCTTCAGGCGGTACAGGTTCTTCACTGCTACGTCATCATAGTCGTCAATGGAAGGGAATTGGACATTAGTCATGCCGATTTCCTGTCCCTGATAAATAAACGGCGTTCCCTGCATCAGGAAGTACATGGCACCCATAGCTGTTGCGCTTTGCTGCCAGTATTCCTTATCATTTCCCCATGTGGAAACGACACGCGGCTTATCGTGGTTCTCGATGAATAACGCGTTCCACCCATCCGCTTCCAGGCCTTTCTGCCAGCGGGTCAGAACTGTTTTCAGCTCGACAATATCAACCTCAGGGTTTGTTTCCGCGTCCCAAAGACCAAGGTGCTCAAATTGGAAAATCATATCCATCTTACCCTGCTCTTCACCGACCCAAAGGTCCGCTTCATCCACGGTAACACCGTTTGCCTCGCCGACTGTCATCACATCATAGTTCGCATAGGTGCGGTCTTTAAATTCCTTTAAGTACTCGTGAATGCCTTCCTGGTTCATATGCATATCGAAGGAAGAAACATACTTTTTCTTCTTCGGGTTCGGCATATCAGGCAGGCCTGCACGCTTTTTGATATGGCTGATGGCATCAATCCGGAAGCCGTCGATTCCTTTATCCAGCCACCAGTTCACCGTAGCATATAAAGCTTCGCGGACCTCTTTATTTTCCCAGTTCAAATCAGGCTGCTTGGTGGAAAAAACATGAAGATAATACTGCTCTGTCTTCTCATCGTATTCCCATGCCGATCCGCCGAAAATACTTTCCCAGTTATTTGGCTCCTTGCCATTCTTTCCGTCTCTCCAAATATACCAGTCTCTTTTCGGGTTCTCTTTGGACTCACGGGACTCAATAAACCAAGGATGCTCATCACTTGTATGGTTCAGCACAAGATCCAGAATCAGCTTCATATCGCGCTTATGGACCTCATCCATCAGCTGATTGAAATCCTCCATCGAACCGAAATCCTCCATGATATCCTGGTAGTCTGAAATATCGTATCCATTATCATCATTAGGGGATTTGTACATTGGGCAAATCCAGATGACATCAATGCCTAACCCTTTAATATAATCCAGCCGCTGAATAATTCCCTGAAGATCGCCAATTCCATCTCCGTTCGAATCCTGGAAACTGCGGGGATAAATTTGATATCCAACTGCTTCTTTCCACCATACCTTTTTCATGTTAACACCCTCATTATATATAAATTTCTTTTCTATAATCTCTGTTTGGTGCGCAAACGTTTGCATTAAGCGGCATAAAAAAAGCTGCCTGCTTAATGCATGTGCATACTACTACAGTAAGTGTAACGCTTACAATTCAATTTTTCAATACCCTAATTAAATTAGGATTTATAGAAAAAGAAAACTCGCATATTAGCGGGTTTTCTCTGTTTTTGAAGGTTTCTTATTTAAGTAAAGCACCCGATAGTTTAAGTGTATTTATTCACAAACTTAAGACCTTATTAGACACCTGCCTGTTTCCTATACGTCCGTCCTTTATTC
>NZ_JBYTDU010000026.1:0-29857 GCF_058791715.1 Cytobacillus sp. EB106-05-05-XG126
CATGTATTAGGCACGCCGCCAGCGTTCGTCCTGAGCCAGGATCAAACTCTCCATATAAGAGTTGATTAAGCTCGTTTTGTCTTTTCAAAAAAGACTAATGATTAAACGTTGACGTTTTGTTCGTTCAGTTTTCAAAGATCAATTTCTCTTGTTATATTTTTCCTTGTCGCCCAGAAGCGACTTTATTAATATAACATGTTACCCACAAACAAGTCAATATCTTTTTAACAACTTTTTTCTCTTTCAACTTGCCTTGTTGAGGACAAGAATTAATATACCATGATTCATTAAATGTTTGCAATATAATTTTTTAAAAATGTTTATTTTTATATTTTCGATGCACTTTGTTATTAATCTCTTCTCTATTAGATGATTGATACGGAACCATCCTATTAGAGACTACCTTTAATAAAGCGGCAGAAAATCTAAATAATCTGCACCCAGATCTCATTATAGGTGCAGGTTCTACAAATCAAATTAATGGGTATTTAACTTAAACTTTCATCGTTAAGTTATATCAATAAATCATTATTCGAAAGCTTTATTAGACATGCCCACATACTTATCCACTGTAAAATACTTATTATTACACTTGTCAACAGAGTTACACACAGTCTGTGGATAACTTTGTTCACTTTTCCACAGGTTTAAAAGTAACCATAAAGAATAGTAAATTTATAAGAAATTTTAATAGCAGCTTATTGAAGTGCAAACTCAATATTAAAATATAACCAGTATATAGAAGAAATAGTAATAGTTTGAGTTAATTTTCATAATATCTATTAACTCTACTTTTTAACGGAAGGTGTGAATCATACTGGAAACCGCAGCTCTATACCTATCAGTAATCATGGCCGTATTTTTGTTTGCTTATGCTTATGCAGAGGGAATTAAAATTGCAGATTCAGATGAAGAGGTCTACGGAGGCACCTTCATCTTTTCAGTCACAGCTGCTTTTATTTTTTCAGCTCTGACCTATGTATTCAGATAAAAAAAATCTCCCCGTTTAGGGAGATTTTTTCACTAATATACCTGTAGACAGCTCCCATTTATCCGGAAACCGTTGTTTTTTTCTTTAATTCTTTCATTCGAATCCTTCTCTCATCTAATAAGAAGAGAGTTATTCCTCCAATTACGATTGTTCCCCCAAGAACTTGTGTCCATATAATAGACTCATGAAGCAAATAATAAGCTAAAACAGCAGCACCAACCGGCTCGAATAAGATGGCCATAGAAATGGTGGAAGTGCTGAGCCACTTTATTGACCAATTAAATAATGTATGTCCCAGCAGGGTGGGAACAAGTGCGAGCAGGATAAAATATACCCAATCACTGGTTCCATACGGGAGTAAAGGTTCTCCGGCGATTAACACATAAAAGAACAATGTAATAGTGCTAATACTGTAAACAACAAAAGTATAAGTGATGAGTGAAAGTCTTTTTCTGACTGTCTGGCCAAACATTAAGTAAGCCGTTACGAGGGCACACGCAATGATTGCCAGTATATCCCCGAACAAAGCAGTCCCGCTGATTTGAAAATCTCCCCAGCTGATAATGACACTGCCTGCAATTGCGAGAAGCCCGCTTAATATTGCTTTCCAGGTAAACTTTTCTTTAAAGAAGAAATATGTACCTGCAAACGCAAAAAGGGGCTGAAGAGTCACAAGAACTGTAGAACTGGCTACAGAGGTGTAGTTCAGCGACTCAAACCAAAGAATAAAATGGAAAGCAAGAAACACACCGGCAATGATAGAAAAGATCCAATCCCGCCTTGTAATAAGACGAAGTTCGGGAACATACTTTATAAGAAATACAGGCAACATGAAAAGAACAGAAAAAAATAATCTGTAAAAAGCAATGACTCCCGATGGAGCGCTGGATACCTTCACCAATATTGCCGAAGTAGAGACAGAAACGACGCCAATCGCCAGGACAATATAAGGGTTTATTTTAGTATTAGACATTTTTTATACTCCTTGTTTCGGTTTCCTAATAATTAGGGTATATTTCATTTTACAACGTACAGCCAAACTTTTACTACGGTTTTATTAAATCCTATTTTGGATATATAATACTTTAAAAAGCGGGAGATATTATGAGCAGTTTAGAGATAGAAATATTAATGAAGCTGGGGATTTCAGCAGTACTGGGTCTTGTTATCGGACTGGAGAGAGAATTAAAAAGAAAGCCCGTCGGCCTAAAGACCAGCTTAGTAATTTCCATAGTAAGCTGCCTCTTGACCATTGTGTCCATTGAATCAGCATATATGTTTCCGGGTAATGATGACATCAACATTACGATGGATCCTCTGCGTTTAGCTGCCCAAATTGTTTCTGGAATTGGCTTTTTGGGTGCAGGCGTTATTTTAAGGCGCGGAAATGATAGCATTTCGGGTCTTACAACTGCTGCTTTAATCTGGGGGGCAGCGGGGATTGGAATTGCTGTAGGAGCAGGCTTTTATATTGAAGCAATGGCTGGAGTAGCACTGCTGATTATTTCAGTAGAGGTAATTCCTTTTATAATGGGCATAATTGGTCCTAAACGTTTAAGGGAAAAAGAGATAAACCTGCAGCTGAAAGTAAGGGATAAAGAAAATATCGCAGACATCATCCCAGCGGTAAAAGACCTTGATATATCTATAAAACATATTCGCATTAAAGATTTAGAGGATGAGAATCTGCATCTTGTGCAGCTGATCGTTGCCGTCGACTACAAAAGAAGAACTACGGATGTTTATTACAGTGTTTCAAGTATCCCTGGAGTACAATGCATGGAAATTGATAGCATGCAGTAAATTTTTTAATATTTCCTCTTGCAAGATAGCCCCGATGTGGTTATAATTTTTCTTGTACCACCACCCGGGGGATTAGCTCAGCTGGGAGAGCGCAACGCTGGCAGCGTTGAGGTCAGGGGTTCGAGCCCCCTATTCTCCATAACACTTACGTTTTATTACTTTTTTAGTTGATTTTGTACTGTAGTTAAAATCGGACCTAAAAAGGCACAAACTAGACCACCGTTCAGAAAGGAATGGTGGTCTTTTTATGTTAATTGAAATGAGTTTTAAGGAGTTAATTGCGGAAAAAAAATTTCAAGGGTTAACTGAAAACAGTATTAAGAGCTATGAAAATTTATTTAACATTTTAGGAGATTTCTTTAGAGAGAGCGGGGTTGAACAAACACAAGACCTATCACCTTCTGTTATAAAAGCTTTCTTAATCTCCTGTAAAGAAAAAGGCAATAAGCCAAAAACAATAAATTCAAAGCTCAAATTGATTAGAGCATGGTCACGTTGGATGTTAGAGGAAGAATTAATACAAAAAGATATTTGTAAAGGGATAAAGTTGGTCAGAGAAGACGACTCTCCAAAAATAGTTAAGGAAGAAGATATACATCTGGCACTTAAACATTTGAGAAGAAAAAAAAGAAGAGAAGATAGCTTTTATTCAATCAGAAATCATACTATCTTGCTTTGTCTAATTGGCACTGGTTTAAGAGTAACTGAATTGGTGAATTTAAATTGGAATGACATTGACTTTAAAGATAGCCTAATTCTCATCAGACAGAGCAAGAGTCGAAAACAAGGGTCTGTCCCGCTATCTGAAACATTGTCAAAAGAACTAGCTGCTTGGAAACTATATATAGAAGCTCACTTCACTAATCTTCCAACAGCTGTCTTTATTAACCACATAGGAAACCGCTTAACAAAAAACGGTGTTCAGTTATTTATTAAAAGGCTCAAAAAGGATTTAGGCATTTCAGGTCATTTCTCCCCTCATGCTATGAGGAATGTTTTCATTAAACGTTTGTTGTTAAATAAAGCAAATCTTCGCGAAATACAGCTACTTGCTAGACATTCAAAAATTGATGTTACACGACAATACATTGGTTATTTTCAACACGAACTTAAGGATGTGTTAGACAGACACGACCCTTTAAAAGGATTAGTCTAAAAAAAGAGGGGAAGAAACAAACCTCTTCCCCTCTTTTCTATAACTTTAATAGTAGTTCTTTTTCAATTTCAGATAGCGATTGTTCATCCCAAAATTCTATATCAAATTTCGTTTTATTTTCAATTTGGTCTTTAACTTTTTCAAAAAATTTTAAGGCTTGTTCTTTTTTAGCAGGCTGATTTGCTGGGTGAGCTATTAAGAACAAGACATCCATATTGTTATCTATATCATACTGAGAAAGAGTAACTCTAATATCACCTAGAGCACTATTATAATCGTAATGTTTCTTAACTCTTCCTAATATAATCAATTTCTCGATATTCCCTTCCTTACTTTTCTTTAAGTAAGGAGAGAGTTTCCCATTTGGAAACCCCAGACTATACTCATTTTTTCCAGACGTCCATTCAATTGTCTCATCGAGAGAATAGAAACTGTTTATTCTCTTCAGTTTGAGAACTCTATCAAGCCTTTCATAAAACTTCTCTTGAATGTTAACATTAAATTCTTCATCTGAATGGCTGTCTGATATTTTCTTGGACGCAGCATCTTTTCCAAAATCTTTATTTTTCTTTCTAAGAAAAGTGATTTCCTGTTTTAATAATTCATTTTCGCTAGTTAGTTTTGCAACATGTGTCGCAAGTGTCTCATTACTTTTAACATCCCTTCCAGATACCCATCCCACCAGATTTTCATCAGATTGGGACTCTGCCATTTTTCTTATAATTGATAACTTAATGTCTTTAATATCATCAAAAAATTCCGATGTCTTACCTAGAACATGTTCCTTGAATTGTTCAAATTTTAAATTGTTATGTACCTCTAATACTGTACTACCCTTTTCCCTAACTTTCCTTTCAAGTGCCTCCCTTGTCATTACCAAAGAAAATCTAGGTTTTCCTGTTTGACCTGCATACTCGTACTCCCATTGAGTATAACTTAAGCCACTCTTTGGCTCTATACTTCCGTACCTCCCACCAACAAGTAGTACATAAACATCAGATTCATCAATCCACTTTTTAATAGTTTCTTTTTGGGTTTCGTCTCCAGCTTTAAAAAGTTCCATACCAGCTGGAATATGCCCTGCACTTAGAACCGCCTCAACCGCCGCTTGCCTTTCCTCTATCAAATCCATATATGTTGAGGATATAAATACCTGAAGTTTTTTTTTCATACAAAACGCCCCCTTACAAATAAATCCATAATCCAATATTAGCATAACATTCAAAAAACAGACCACATAACAGTGTGTAATGTGGTCTAATTCTTAATGAAGGGGGTGTGTTTACAGGTTTTAAGAGCAAACTGTTTTTACAGCAACCCTGAATACATACTCTCCGCTACTATCCTTTGTTTGAGAAAGCAGTTCTGTGTATCAGTATCCTTTAGCAATAATAAAGAAATAATTCTGCACTTAAAACGACAACTCTATCCATTTTACAACCTAAAAGTATAGTCCAAAGAGGACTATGCTTTTGGTCTTATTCAACTAAATCGTACAACTTAACTTGAGTCAAAGTAGATTTTATTCCTTCAATCGAAAGGCTTTTTTCCATTAACTCATTTCCGAGAAATGTTCTTAGAGTAGTAGCATCGCCATATTTTAATATTTGAAATCCCCTTCTTAAAATTTGTTCAAGGTTAACAGCAATTTTCTGTACCTCTTCAGGATGTACTAAAAAAATCCCCTCAGAAGCGTATTGAGAAGCTTCCTGAATCTTGCTTTTTGGACAAATCATCACTAAGATAATTTTACTTTCATCATCAATGCCGTATTGCTGCTTAATCCAATTTCGATGGACAGAGGTTTGCCTTATATCATCAAGGGCTATATATCCTTCGGTATTTTCAACATTTGTTTTAGCTTCTATAGAAATCCATGTATCAGTTAAATTCCATACGCCATCTGGTACTCCGTGTCCATCAGGGCGCTCTGAGAATAACCCTAAACAACTTCCCAGAGATTTTAAAGCAGGTTCAAATAGGTTGGCATCTTTTTGATTAAGCCCTTCATTGACTTTTCTCCAGTCGCTGTCAAATTTATTATCTCTATCTCCAAAAGTTTTTAAGAAATTTGTTATTCTTTCTATTTGTGTCTCTAGCTCTTCACTATAGACTTCCTCGTCATCAGGATTTAATTCAATTCCTCTTCTGTCAAGCCATACCTTATTATCAGAAGCTTGCAGACTTCTTTTTAAATACTTTTCGACTTTCTCACCATCGCCTTGAAGTTCTGCTACAGTTGCAATTAAGTAATTCCACCATGCTCTGTAACCCTTCAGTTCTGGTGTGCGGGCAAATTCTTGTAGAACTGCCTGAGCAGAGATATGAGCTTGCTCATAATCTTTTTCCCACAGGGAATATAAATAGTCTATCTCTGATTTAGTTGAGTTAAATAGCTTTTGAGCAGCTTCAGACTGAGTATAATGCTCCTTTTCTTTACTCAACTTATTGATTTGTTTTTCTAAATGTACTTCAACAGGCTTCCAGTTATCATTTTGGCTATAAAAATTTTCTAACGAACTATGCCACTTATTCTTATCATCTAAATAGTCTATCTGATGTATTCCAAACGAAATTTCTGCATCAATCTCTGCTGGTAAGGATTTCCTAAATTCATCTTTAAAAAGATAATCTCCAACATACCTTCCTAAAAATAAAACTACAGCAAAATCCGAATTACCCCTTGTACATCTTCCAAGTCCTTGAACAATTCTAGTCATTAACTTGCTTTTTAATAGCTCGGTAGCATTAAGTCTGTCCTGTAAGAATTTCTCTTCATAGCTGATAGCTACTGGTAATTCATTCATTATCTGCAATCTACAATCATCATCTTTAAGGTCAATTCCTTCATATCTTCCTGCTAAAGTCAAAATAGAGTTTTGAATTGATGTGAAGCTGCCTAAGTCATCTTCAATAGCATGACTATCCAAGAACTTTGAATCAGGTAGAATTTCACTTAGCTCATTTTTAACTTTTTCAATTTCATTATTAGAAGGAGCGAGGACTAGAGTTCTTGGTTGCATTTCTATTGTCTCTTTTAAAACCTGTTTAAGTTCATCGCCTTCAAAATGGTCTTGTGGAAATAATATAAGCCTTCTCCCAGACACTTTATTAGATGTACGAGGAAATTTCCTAATGTAATGTATTTCTGGAACACCAAACATTCTTTCGAGTTCTCCAGAATCTCCAAGAGTAGCAGACATATATATCCGCTCCTTTGCATCAATAAATGCTGGGTGCTTTTGGTTCGGTGGCAAGATAGGCTTTATAACAATTTTTGAATGAGAGATAAATATCTGACAGGTATGTAAATGACTTCGAAGCATACTCCATTTGAAATAATGTGAAGTATCATCTGTTTTTGTATCGAGTAAACTTCGAATGGCATCAACCTTCTTATACCAGTGAGGAAAAGATATAATATCTATTCCATCATGAAGCGGGTCATACGTTCCATGGACAATTTTATCCTGTATATGAGGCGCTATACTATTACCTAACGTATGAAAAAGTGAATTGAAGATTTCTTCATCTTTGTTCCTATAAATTTGCACAGACCAAAAATCATCAATTGCATATTCAGTTGCATGAGCATCATCGAAAATTATTTGGTTGGCATCATCAAATTTTGGTTTAATATTGAATATATGTCCGTATGTGGTTACACAAATTGCTTCAGACCTTTGATATTTACCAAGCTCCCTCTGTGAAAAATCTCTGATTTTCCCAGTTAATAAGACTGACTTAATGCCATAAGATTGTAATAGCGAATGGGTTTGAGCAGCTAGTTGTCTAGTGGCACAAGCATATACTACTCGCCAATTGTTGTTGATTCTATTATATTCCCCTATTAAACCACCTACTAAAGTTTTTCCGTGACCAGCGGGCATTTCTATTGCAAAATCACTTACCGTATCTCTCATTTCTTCATATTCTTTTAGTGACTCACCCTGCTGATGGGATAACCTATCTAATTTCCCTAGTTTTGTGAATAAATCAAGTGTACTACTGTAACTAATCTCATTATCACCAGGTATATAAAAGCTCAACTGACTCCCCTGCCTTTACTAATATTTAACAATATTATAACAAAAATCTATTTTGAAAATTCTATTAGAAACACTTTAATCCAGCAAAAATTAACGTGGAGATACGAGCGAACGCAAAAAATGTTTAGATAAAAGATTGATTTTATTTAGAAATTGAGTCTACTAGGTTTTAAGTAATCAAAAATCGGACAGATATAAGGGGACAAAAGATTCTTTTTGTAAACTTAATAAAAAGGATGGATGATATGTAACGAGAAAGAGGAGGAATGTCGATGAAATTAATGCTAGATACAACTGAATATTCACAAAAGCCCATAGGATATGAGATTGCTAACATTAGTAAGAGAATTGTAAAGTATCCCGTTGATATTAATGTTGAAGAACTTGCTTCAGAATTAGGAAATGGAAAAACATTTGTTCCTGCTACATTCAGAAAAGTAAGAGGAGAAATAAATAGGTCAAATGACAATTGGGAGTCACAACAAATTATTGCATTGGACTTTGACGAGGGGCTTAGACTAGAAGAAGCATATAAGGATGAGTTCTTCAGAGAAAATGCTGCATTTCTATATACGACTTTTAGTCACACAGCGGAACAACATAAATTTAGAGTGGTTTTTGTATTAGATGAGCCGGTATATGAATATAAGCAATTCCTGATGATAATTTACGAACTAATGATTAAATACCCATATGCTGACAAGGCATGTAAAGATGGTAGCAGATTATTTTTTGGAGGTACAAGTGTTATTCCTTTCAACTATGATAATCGGTTAAAGTTAGAGGGTTTTAATGTGGATACCCCTTTGCTAGACATAAAGAATAATCTGATTAATATGTCTGTCAAAACGGTAAGCTTGGACCAAAACACTCTCATCCAAAGCTCTGTAACTAATATTCAACTTATTACAGAACGAAATATACAAGAATTACAAGAAAGGTTAACTATTAATCCTGTCACTCTGTCAAATAACGAAGTTATTGATTACCTAAAGAAGCAAGATTTAAGGTCGTTTCTGGGTATCAAATCGAAAGGGAATTTTTTAGATATTTTTCATGATGAGAACAACCCAAGTGCTTCTATATTTCAATCGAATAAAGGAAATGGACACTGGTTATACAAATGCTTTTCAACTAGTCATCAGTTCGTAGGAACAATAATACACGTTGTTGAGCGGCTGTTAAATTGTTCTTCAATCAATGCAAAGAAATTTCTGATAGAAGTTTACAAGATTAATATCTATGAAAGTGAAGCTGTTAAGGAATTTAAGGACAGTATAGATATGTATAAAGAACTGTTAAGGTCTGAGGACCTTGAAGACATTCATCCCCACTTCTACAAGGTATTTAACCGTTACGGACATTTACAAGACTTATACATGCTATTAGATTTAACGAAGGAATTTATAACAAATGATTCAGACCCACAACTTGTTTTCTTTCATAGTGTAAGAACACTTGCAAGGCATTTTGGTAGGAGTGTTCCAGCTACAGGAACGAGGTTGAATTTTTTAACCTTATTCAATGTAACAAAAAAACTTGATGAATCAGAAGTTCCAGATGACCTGTTGTGCATACAAAACCAGAACAAAAAAAGAAATCACTACCAATATAGAAGTAGTACCTATGAAATACCAATGTATACGTATGATTTCTTCTGCAAAATTGATAGTATGTGCAAAGAATGGCTGAAGATGGGTTGTACAAGTAGAACTATTTCATATGAGGGTATTCTAAGGACATTTGGTCGTGAGGAAGCCGACAGGGTTTATCCTCAGGATAAAGGAAAAGTGATAGCTGAACTGAATGAGGTTATAGTATCTGAAATAAACCTAGTAGCACTTAACCAAATTGAATACAAGGGCTGGACAACAGAAAAAGAGGTGCTTGAATGTATAAGTCAAAGAATCGATTCTGGCAAAGATTTCAAGAAAGGTCAGTTCAAGCGTTGTATAGGAGAAATGCTTGAAGCGTATGATTTGGAGATTATCCCCACCAATAAGCAAGTCAAAACCGAGATGGGCATAACAGAAGAATTTATGAATAAGCAAAGTTTCCCCAAAATTATTAGACGGAAATAGTAAAATCAATTACCGAGAGGTGTGAAGATAGAGGAAACATAATACATTAGCAAGCAGCAACCACTTGGGAATGTAAACTGAATTGGTATTCTGGATTAGTAGTTGTTTAACATGGTTGAATATTGAAGAAAAAATAACATAAACAGCGACTACTCGAAAATACCAAACATGAGCGCCTTCATCGGTAACTACAAGGATGAAGGAGATGTTGTAATTATGAAAAACAATAAGAAATATAGTCTAGAGGTTATTATTGTAGGTGA
The DNA here is from genome assembly GCF_058791715.1 of Cytobacillus sp. EB106-05-05-XG126. Lineage (NCBI taxonomy): Bacteria > Bacillati > Bacillota > Bacilli > Caryophanales > Bacillaceae > Cytobacillus > Cytobacillus sp. EB106-05-05-XG126. Next base: position 10,344 of record NZ_JBYTDU010000026.1, read on the forward strand.
AAAGCTATTAAAGACTACATGTCGAAAGATAATAGAGAGAAGTAGGTGTAAAGATGGAGCATATAAAGAGGTTAAATGCTCTTTCAAATCAGCAAATCAATTATTCTTATCAGTAAAATTCAATAGTAAAGAGTTTTATGAAAAATGGATGGAGCAAACGATAATATACATGGAAAGTGGAAAAGACCTAAGTCTACGCCCCACTTTTGATAGAATTGATGAAAAAGGGCATTACTATAAAAACAATCTTCAAGTATTATCTTATGGAAAAAATTCATCCAAGGCTCGAAAGAAGCGTTAGGAACTAACCTAATCTTTATATTTTCATTCAGAAGATGCATTGAAGGTTCACAAAACTGACACAAGGTCTTTCACCCTATCTCACTGAATATATGGGTAAGGAGAGTGTCAATCATGAGTTTATATGATGAAAATGGATATGTGATTCCACATTGTAGTTTATGCATGCAAGAACTTAAATTAGGTGAGATAGTTGTTATGGATTCTATGTACTCCCTGGTACACCTACGTTGTGAACATTTTAACCATTTTGAGAAGTTAGACCAGGGAGAATTATCAGAAGTAGTTGGACGTAATTTCCGCTACTTTCCAAACTTTGTTAATCAATTTAATGAAACTGGAGTCTATAAGAGAAAAGCCCCTCTCGATTGAGAAGGGCTTTTGTTAGATATCTTTGAATTTAATCACTTCAAATGCTTAAAGTTTTCATAATAATGGAGGTGAGCAGAGTTTATCCGACCTGAACTAGCTATTGCTGCATGGGCTAATTGCTCATATTTATTACCTAAAAGGTCTTGATACTTTATGGTTATTTTCAAACCATAAAGGCTGTCATTAGGATTTTCATCTGGAGCATAAATCATAAATTTAAAACTCATATCATGGTCTTTTTTAACTAGTTTAAAAGTATAACCAAATTCTTCTTTCTCAATAATCTCTTCGTGGTTATTAGCGTTAACAAATACAAAACTAATCCCACTGATTTGAGCATGCCCCATCCCAACATTAGAAATAATCAGATTAAAATACCATTCTAAGCTGTTCGTATCTTGATATGTTGCATTTTTAATATTGATGAGTGGAATTCCGCCCTCATCTGATAATTGCCCCATAGAATTATCAAAGTCATCCTTATTGTATCTAATTTTATATTCGAGTATAGGAATCACAGAAAGTCTATTCTTTTCATAATCAGCATTTTTTTGATATTTCAAAGTTAAGTAAACACCCATAAAGGTTGCTACTCCCCCGAAAGTACCTCCTAAGAAGCCACCAAAAAAGCCTAACCAATCATAGTTTATTGTAAAACCTATATAGGAATTTAGGTTGATAAAATCAATTGCTAAGAAAAATGTAGGTGTCAAAAAAATAATAAGTACAAAAATACGTATGTATTTCTTCTTTTCTAAGGTTGAATGGGATTTTTCTATGTCTTTTGCTTCTTTGGGATTATGAGGCCTAAAATCCATAACTCTATCCTCCTGTTTCTCTTGTAGACATGTTCCTATGTTAGCTGCAATACAATCCTTTAGAAGTTGTCAACTTCTTATTACTACTTCTTAGGTTTCCAAGGTTTTGCATTACATATCTTACAAACCCTAACACACACACTAAGACCTTCTTCAATGGTTTTAAAAGTGAGTCGGTTGCTAACTTTAATGTTTTTCACATGATGACAGCTTGCATGACAAAGTATTTTATATTTCTTAGCTGCTATATACATCCCCTTATCCCCTTTTAAAAGGCAGGCTCATATTCAAATATTGGCTGCCACTTCATATATCCAGATAGACTTAAACACTCATTGTACATATTCTGAAGGAAACCGATTCTGTCCTTAGTTGTTTTCCCAGTTTGATTTATAAGAGTCTCTTTGAGTGGGTGGTGGCTTTCAATAAAGAACTCGTTTCGCTTATATAATCTCTCTAAATATTTGATTTGAGGAATCCTTGTAAACTTACCTGACTCACCACGATTACAGGTAGAACAAGCAAGTACCAGATTCCATACTCCATTTAAGTTAGAAACCAGCTCATGTTTTAAGAAATAAGGAAAGAAATGGTCGACATCAGCTAAGTTCTCAGAGCCGGAGTCAATGCTGATATCATTAAAGCAGTAAAAGCACTTACCTTTCTGATAGCCATTAAGTGCATCTCTTGAGGAAGTTACATCAATTCTCCTTAACTTGTAGTCTTCATTGATGAAAAACATTTCAGTTTTGGAATCGAAATTTACATTTAACATTCCAGGGTTAATCTTAATTGACCATGCTGTTTCAACTAGTCGCCATCTAGCCTCTACTTCATGAGTAAAATTCTCAAACTGCCGAGATTCATTGAGTTTAAATAGGTCATCAGTTAAAACTATTCCTTTGCTTCTTCCTTGACTTTTGACCTCAAAGAAAGAAACTGGGATATTTCCTTGATTAACGATGTGGAATGCATCCAATACATTGTTGAATCCGAGACTCTTTGTTAAATGTATTAACTCATCTAAAGTGATACTTCCATTATTATAGTCCCTGCAAGCATTGAGAAATTTGCTCGAAGAGGATGTTGTTTGCTTATCATTTATCTTTAGATGTTCACAAATGTTTTGAGCAAAGGGAACTGATAATTCATCAAGTGGGATGAATGTATTTTGATTATGATTTTCTGAGAGTTTTATTAGTGATTTTGCTAGTGCAAACTTGTAACTTGCGCTGTTTTTTCCAAAAAGAATTACTGAACGAAAATAGGATTCTAGTGAAGGATATTCTTCAGTAAAGACGTTCATATGACTCTCCCCCTTTATTAATATTGTAGTTTAAATTAAAATTAAAGCTAGAGGTACATTGCAAATTATGGTAGAGGAGAATGCAAATGTCTGTTATTACTTACAACAAGCTAGTTAGAGATAAGATTCCTGCTGTTATTTCTGAAGCTGGAAAGACATGTGAAATTGAGGTACTGGACGAAGAGTCATATGCAAATGAACTAGCTGCAAAGCTTGAAGAAGAAATTGAAGAGTTCAAAAGTGCAAGTCAGGATGAGATTGCAGGTGAAATTGCGGATATTATGGAAGTGCTATATGCAATTGCAGCAACTAAAGGAATTAGTGAAGAAGAGATTGAAAGTACAAGGCATCAAAAGAAAGAAAAACGAGGTGGATTTGAAGAGAAAATCTTTTTGAGAACAGTTTCAGAAAAGTAAGGGAGTCTCTTATTTTTTCATGAGGTGATTGCTAATGGTAATATGCTTTTACAATCAGGAAAAGGATTATGAGAAATGGTGTGCAGAGAACCTAAACGGTTATGTGTTTAACAAAGCTGGCGGGAGAACGGGTAATGTTCTTCATCATGTTGGCTGCCGTCACTTAACTACACCTTCACGAATTGGTACATATACTACTCGGTATCCTAAATATTGTTCAACTGAAATTGCGCTTTTAACCAGTATAGCGGATGATATTAGTAAGCCGTTTGGCTGGAGAAAGTGTAAGGGCTGCATTGATAAGAAATAAACTGAAAGTCTCAAGTAAGCAAGGATATTAGTTTTAGATATCTGTATTAAATACCAATAAAAAATAACCCAGCCTACCTCCCGACCAAGGTGTTAGGTGATGGGTTATTCTTTTTCACTCAAATCTTGAGTCACTGCTCTTCTTAATCAAATAATAACTCAGTTGTAATAAAATGTAAAGTTTGGTGGAGAGTTTTTGGATTCTGATTTCTCTTAAGACTCTTTTAACTCATGTTCCGTATAAGTGCAATTATATGGAAAAGCCGAATTTACCTAGTGTTTTATATGGTATAATTTACCTTGAATATATATTTAGGGGGAAAACTATGGCTATCCATCAAGAACCAATTGATTACATTGACATTCCAGCACCACAACACAGCCCACAGGCTTTCTATAGAGTGGTATACGGTGATGTTGACTGGAACGAAGATAATAACTTCCGGAGAGCAATATATGTTCTTATGGGGTATGAGAGCGGAATAAATTACAGAAGGGTCGCACACATACTAACTACTTCAAGTGAACCAAATGGTCTGAGTGATTTTGACCTTGTGCAAGCAGCTGCTAAGAAGCTGCAGGAAAGAAACCGAATTTAATTGTGACAAGGTGTGTGGCTATTAAAAGTCATGCACTTTTTTTATAAATGATTGTATTTATTTGAGTATTTGTGGGTATACTAAATAATTTTATTAAAATTGAATGTATATAAATGTTGTTTCTTGCTTAAAACGTATAATGAAAAATCCAACAATCGATTCACCAAATATTTTATCACTATCGTGAAAATTACAAGGAGAATTTTTAATGGTAAAGAAACGACACTATAAAAGATGTAAAGACCCAAATTGTAGGCGTAGAGGAAAATTGCTTGACCTTCAAAAAAATTTTTATAAGTTCAAAGGTGGGAAGTACGGGAGAAGAGCAATATGCAAAGAGTGCTTTAATAACCGCTATGCTACCCTCCTGAATAAATCAAAGAAAAGAAGAGAATACTTGCTATCTACACTTCTTAATACTATTTCTGAGGAAGAAAAGACATTAACACGAGAGTTTTTCGGTGGGAGGTGCGCATTAAGTAACAAAAACAGTTCAATTCAATTAGACCATTTTGTACCACTTAGTTGGGGAAAAACAGCAATAGAACTAGGAATTGGCGGAACAAGGTATGAGAATATGCTACCTTTACATAGTACATTGAACAAGTCTAAGTCCTCAAATAACCCATTTGAATGGATTGAAAAAGCATACAAGAAGCATCATATAGACAGAGAACAATGGCTGAAAGCAATAAAGTATATAGCTGACAAGCATGGTATGACAGTAGCTGAATACGAAAACAAAGTAAATGAATGTTATTCTATTGTAACAATTAAGAAAGCAGTAAAGAGATTAAATAAGGTATTAAGAGAAGGCAGGAGAAAACCCTTTTATATAATAAAAAGTTTAATACACAGAGGGACGAATATTGAAGTAGCTATTCAAAAGTTTGGTTCAATCAAAGCAAAAGACTATATTAGTTCTGAAGAAGGTAACCTTGAATTGAATAGAATAAAAAACGAACTTTACATGGAAATACTTGACAAATAAGAGTAGACCGCTTAACATTGATTTAAATAAATATCTTATGAACGGTGGTCTAGAATAGTAAATTCTAGATATGTTATGGGTTATAGGACAATTAATTTTTTATTGGCAAGCGAGAGAACTGGCAGCGTTGAGGTCAGGGGTTCGAGCCCCCTATTCTCCATAACTAAGAAAAGCTGCAAGGCCAAAAATGGCCCTGCAGCTTTTTTTATATCAATTAACTTGTTATTCCTCTACTATTTCATCCTTCCCCGCCAGCCAAAAAGCCGCTGCGATGGAAGCAATGATCACAATAAACGGTGCATAAAACATTACAAACTCCGCCATGTTTCTCCCCTCCTATGCATGGTCGTCACGCTTCCCCTGAACATAGTCTTTATTGAAAAGAAACAGCCTTAGCAGCAGATAAAGGGACGGCAGCAGCAAACCCAATCCTGCTAGGAAGGCAATGACCAGGGCGATGGCCATAGCTTCGTTTGTGAAACCATCATATATGGTCAGGTACGGATAGAGCAGATACGGATAATGTGAGATTCCATAGGCAAAGAAAGCCACAAAGAATTGCCCTGTCAGCAGCCCGAATGCCAGACCGTAGTATCTTCTCTTCCAAATTAGATAGACCGTTCCTGCAAACAGAAGGAATGAGATGCCGAACAGCCACCACAGGTCCATTAATCTGCTGAAATGCTCAGGGTTGTGATCACTCAGTTCAACAATGATGCCTGTCGCTGTAACGATAGCAGGCACTGCCCAAATAAGCGCGTATTTTCTCAGCAGTTCTGTAGCCGGTTCATCGTTTGCTTTATTGGCATACCAGGTAAGGAACACTGCTGATATATAGAGTACTGCTGTTATACTCAACACTACAATGCTCCATGTCAGCGGGCTGGTGAACAATGTCCAATAGTCAAGCTCCAGCCCGGCTGCACTTTCACTAACAAATCCGCCTTCTGAAATGGTCAGTACTATGGACAGGGATGCAGGAATGAAAAGACCTGAAAGACCATACAGATAGGTCCACCTTTTCTGTCTAAGTCCGCCGTAGGTGGTAAAAGCATAATAAGAACCGCGAATGGCAAGCAGCACTAGGGCAATGCTTGCCGGCACCAGCAGGATCGTTCCATAATAGTAGGCAGTTTTTGGGAAGAATCCGACAATGCCAACGAAGAAGAACACCAGGAATACATTTGTAACTTCCCAAACCGGTGATAGATAGCGCTGTATAATTCGCGTTAAAATATGCTGTTTTCCGCGGAATAGACTGTATGCGTTGAAAAATCCTGCTCCAAAATCAATAGATGCAACGATGACATAGCCGAATAGGAACAGCCATAAGACGGAAATTCCGAGGATCTCAAGCGTCATCGAAGCTCACCTTCTTTCTCCAGCTCACGGTCGGCCAATTCCTGCTCGACCGGATTTTTGCGGAACATTCTGGTGAGGACAATGAAGCTTCCGATTGCCAGCACGAGATATAATCCTGCAAACAGCAGAAGCATAAGGTCTACCTGGCCGCTTGAAGTGGCAGCATCTTCAGTACGCATAATGCCCCGGAGAATCCACGGCTGCCGGCCCACTTCCGCAAACCACCATCCCGCTTCAATCGCAATGATTGATAACGGCCCGCCCAGAACAATCAGCCAGCGCAACCATTTCGCCGAAACAAAGCGCATTTTAAACCAGGTGCCCATAACATAGATGAGTGATAGTGCCGTCATCCACATGCCGATGGTCACCATAAGGTCAAATAAATAATGAATATAAAGCGGCGGAATTTCATCTTCAGGAAATTGATCGAGTCCGATCACCTCTGCATTCGGATTGCTGTGTGCAAGAATGCTGAGTGCATATGGAATCTTAATTGCATACTTTACTTCACCCTCATCAAGAACACCATAAAGCATTAACGGCGCCCCTTCTTCTGTTTCAAAATGCCATTCAGCAGCAGCCAGTTTTTCAGGCTGGTATTCTGCAAGATATTTTCCCGAGAAGTCACCAATTACCGCTGTAGCGATTGAGAAAATCAATCCGATTTTCATTGTAAGCATTAATGCCTTCTTATGGTAAATATGATTCGAACCTTTCAAAAGCCGATAAGCACCTATTGATGCCAGAACAAACGCAGATGTCATATAGGCAGTGGATAGGACATGCGCCACCTTTGTCGGCATGGCAGGAGTGAACATCGCAAGTACCGGGTTAACATTTACAAGCTGCCCATTCACAATATCAAATCCCTGCGGCGCGTTCATAAATGCATTTACAATTGTAATGAAAATTGCTGAGAATGATGCCCCAATTGCAACTGGGATTAATAAAAGCAAATGCTTCTTCTGATTCTCAAACCGATCCCAAGTATAGAGATAGATTCCAAGAAAAATCGCTTCAAAGAAAAAAGCAAATGTCTCCATAAACAGAGGAAGCGCAATGACATTGCCTGCAAGTTCCATAAAGTTAGGCCACAGCAATGAAAGCTGCAGGCCGATGGCAGTGCCGGTAACAACTCCGACAGCCACAGTAATGACAAAACCGCGTGTCCATCTTCTGGCGAGCAGAATATAATGTTCATCCTGCTTTTTGATTCCCACCCACTGCGCTATCATAATCATGAGCGGGATGCCGACACCAATGGTTGCGTATATGATATGAAAGGATAATGTCAGCTCTGTTAAAACACGGCTAAAAAAAACTGATTCTTCATTCCCCATTTAACATTCTCCTTTTCCTATCCTGCAAAAATACGTCCAATAAAAGAAAGTCCCATAATGATAGCCACTGTAAAAGCAAGCCACATCAAAATACGTTCCTGTTTTTTATACATTCACTCACTCCTCTTGAATGCTCACTACATCACATTATCCCACAGTTCCAGCCTAAAAGCTGTGACACTTAAACAACATTTATATGAGGAAAATATGAAACTATGTAATTCCTTTTACAGCTCCCTATTCCCTTTTGAGCATAGATTAAAACGAATAGGACATTGGAATTTGCCAATGCCGCGTTTCAACAAATTATTTATCTATCTAACTTGTAGAATGACTTCCTATCTTCAGATTCCGGCGGATTCTCCATCCAGCCTCTTGCAATCATCAGTTTGAGTCCTTCGTTTCCATACTTCATAATCTCGCCAATGAATAATGTATATTGAAGAGCCGAATCCAATAAGAATCCCGGTGCATACACACCGGGAAAGAGTTATATTTTTTGGACTGCCATTTCTGGATCTTCATCGCCTGATACCAGGTCGAATGCCCGCTTATAGGTATTTTCCTTATCCAGCACAGCATAAAGGGTTTTCGCTACATCCTCACGGGGAATGAAGCCCCGCTCCAGGTTTTCCGCTGCTTTAATTTTGCCTGTTCCAGGTTCATTTGTCAGGCCGCCCGGACGTACGATTGTGTAGTTCAAGCTGCTGTTTTCCAGAATTCTGTCGGCATAATGCTTCGCCGCGTAATATGGCTTGATTGTTTCACTCCACTTATCACGATTATTTGCCTGGATAGCACTCACCATAATAAACCGGTCCACTCCAGCCTTCTCCGCAGCGTCAATTGTTTTTGCCGCCCCGTCCAGGTCAATAAGCAGAGTTTTGTCATAGCCGGTATTTCCACCCGAACCTGCAGTAAATACGATTGCATCACAGCCTTTGGCTGCTTCAGCCAGTTCATCAACTGTTCCTTCAAGGCTTGCTAGTGCCGTTTCCACGCCCATTTCTTCAAACTGGCGGACTTGCTCTTCCTTTCTGACCATTGCTCTTGCTGTATGTTTATCCTCTTCATTTATCAGCTTGACCAGCTGCTTCCCAATTTGCCCGTTTGCTCCGACGATAAGAACCTTCATGGATACATGCCCCTTTCTGTTTTATGGACTTTATTATTTCAAAAGAAAAATGCGTTATCAAATGAACTGTTTATGAACCCAAACGAACAATTCGCTTTTTATAAAGAGCCGCAATTGTATTCATAATTAATACAGGGATCTTCTTTGGAAAATATCTTCTTCTGTAAAATTTATAGAATGCATGCTTCAAGTCATCCCACTGTGTACAATTCTTTGTTTGCTTAAATCGGGCCACATCAATGATTTTAATACGCCCATCCTCTGTAAGAATAATATTGCGCAGGTGAATATCCGAGGGATTTAGCCCGCTTTCCCTCGCCAGTTTTAAGGCTTCATCAATTTGTCCTATTGTCTTCTCGTTTATCGGTACCCCCTGCGCAAGACAATCAAACAGAGTCAGCCCCTGTACATAATCAATGACAATATAGTTATCTCCAGAGCCATATAAAGAAGGGTAGTATGGATGGTCAGGCAATGCCCTGTAAATCTCCGCTTCCTCCCTGGCAATTCTTTTAAATTCCGGAAAAAAGACTTTTAATACAAGATTGGTTTCTTTAATCCTAAAAGCAAAGGCACTTCTCCCTGCCCCTATAAATTCCAGTCTGTCGTCCTTTTCAAGAAGTCTGGTCCAATTAAGGCTTCTGGAAAATTTCACACTGTCTGCAAGCTGATGATACAGTTTCATTATTAAACCTCCCTGTCCAGACTCTCCTAAAAAAATAAAAGGCACTGAGCCATTTATTGGTCTCAGCGCCTTAAAAACAAATGAGACCTTACCAAATAAATGGTAAAGGTCTCGCAAACAACATCTGTTGCCAGTAAAGCCGGAGATTTAAAATCCCGTATTGACGACTCTACTTGAAAGCTACTCCCCTTTAGGAAGAATCCGAACTATTTTGTTAGCTTAATTATATGTTTTATGCATATATTAGTCAAATGATTCGGCCGCGGAAAAACGAATTACTCCTCAAAAATAGAGTTTGAAAGCAATCGGAAGAGATAATCCGTGTGATCCCGGAAGCCCGCTTCAAGGCCGATTAGTGTAACATCCTTATCCTGCTCTTTTACCATGATAGCCTGGCCCTGTGCTGCACTGTGATTTTTCCAGTGTCCGGCAACAAAGAAATTTTCTTCATCAGCAATGGCTGCCAGCACTTCATCATTTTCTGTGCCGGTATACCAGACTGGACGGTAAACAAATCCAAGGTCATCCCCAGTGTAGCCTGCTGATGCGCCAATGCCTTTATAATCTACCTTAATGATTCCATTGCTGTTGGATCCCCCAGTATTAATAACATCGTCAGTCAGGCCAAGAGTCTTTGTGGCACGGGAAGCACCGGCGCCTACAGCAATATATTTTCCGCCTTCAGAAACGAACCTTTCTACATATGCTTTAAATGCAGCCAGCTCTTCCTGATTTTTAAGGCCAAATTCTTTATTGGCATTGCTTAAATTTAAAGAAATTAAATTTTCCGTTCCGCTGTAAACAAATACATCTTGTGAGGCAAGACCGTTATTCGCTACTTCTGATGGAGTTAATTCCGTGACACTAAAGCCTAATCTTTCAAGTGCCAGTTTTGTTCCTGAATGAGATTGTGCCTTGTTCATGCCCCCATCTTTTAAGATGGCTACGCTTATTTCGCTAATTGCCTTAGCTTCAGCAGGAACCTTCCCGGAAGTAATCTTAAGGCCAGAATCCTTAACAGCTGCTGAAATGGCATTTGCTGTTTCCTCAGCGTAGAAGTTACCTTCACTGTCTCGTTTAACCATTACCCCTTGCTTAAGAAGCGTGTTCACGAGCTGAACTGCTTTCACTGAGCTGTTTGGAATTATATAAGGCCCTTTTCCGCTGATTGAGCCCTGTTCTATTACATTATTTACTTTCGAAGCCGCTGCCTTTACATCACTTTGTACTGCGATCGCTTCAAAGCCCCATAGCTCCGGAAGACTCCAGGCAGAAATATCATACATGGCAGGTGTATCATCAGTTATGTCCTCTCCATCCCAAAGCATGGTGTTTGCCAGTCCAGCCTTTGCCTGATCCATCGGTACAATATAAGTGCCTTTCGGATAGGTCCTTCCATCAGATGTAAAGGCTTGTGAAGCCTGTTCAACCTCGATATCATTCTTAATTAAATGATTCACAGCCTTATTTGTTACTGTTGGATCATTCTCATTCACAGGCAGGATATACGCTTTTGGGAAATATCCCTCTTCATGGAATGGGTGATCAAAGTTAATACCGCGCTTGAACATTTCAATTTGATCGGTAATCATTTCGTCCTTATTTTCTGTTGCATATTTTAATGCTCCCATAATGGCATTGTACATCCAGCGTACGCCATCTTCATCATTTGTCGGAGCTTCAAGCGTATGGCCGTAAGCACCATGGTACATGGCGTACATCGGTGTGAAAATCGGCGGGTAATCATCCCAGCCTGCTGAATCATCCCGCTGAGGAATATAGGTGCCTTCCATTTCCTGATAAAGAGCGCCTGTGTAAAGAGCCTTGTCCCCCATAATTTCAGCTTCCATTGCTTCTGCCTGATGGTTAGCCCATTTTTGATATAAATCATATTCATAGTTAGGATTATGCGGAGGTGTACAAGGTTCAATCAAACCCTGTTTGTTTGGTGCATAATTTTTCACATACCCATGGGTATCCAGGAACACCATCGGATTCCACTCTTTAATAAGAGACACGGTTTCTTGAGTTTCAGGCTGTGACTGCGTGATAAAATCACGGTTCAAATCAATTCCTTCACCATTAAAACGGGTCGCATCCACACGGCCATCCGGGTTCTGCACCACGTTAAAAATTAGGATATTATTGTTCAGGATCTCCTTTGTTTCCTCGTCATTCTGTGTGGCAAAACGTTCAATCAGCTGCATGACTGCATCGCTTCCCACAAACTCTGTGCCATGGATCGATCCATTGATCATGATTGGAACTTTAAAGTCCTGATTTTTTGCAATCCAATCCTGGGCTTTTTCAGGATTTTTGAACATTTGCTTTCTTAAAGCCTGAAATTTGCCGAACTTGCCGTGTGCACCAGGATCTGCAATGGTGACAACATAGAGTGGATTTCCATCAGCGGAAGTTCCTTTTACCTCCACCTTCACTCTATTAGACTGTTTTTCAATTTCTGCAAGTTTTGTCCCAATTACTGAGAATTTCATAAAGTCGTAGTTTTCGCTATTGAATAAACTTCCGTCCTTTTCCTCTGACACATTAACATTGACCCACTTCGGACTAACTGCATGAGCGGAACTTAATGGAACAGATGCCAAAATACTTGCTGCCAGAACTCCTGAAAAAACTTTCTTTTTATTCATTATGTACCTCCAGATGCATTCTTTGTATATTTATAAGATAAAACTCATTTTAATTCATTTAGTTCAATTGTGGCAATGCTACTATTTTCCTAAAACAGTCTATTAAAATAGAAAAGAGGGACCAAGAAATGATCCCTCTATTTTCTACTTAAATGCTTTAACTCCACCCTGCACAGGAAGCATTATATGGCTTCTTTCCGGATCGATGGTTATTTTCGCGCCTGCCTTTGGCCTGATTGTATAGTTATAATCGCTTGATAAAACAACTACTCCCAGACGATCACCTTTTTTAAACACATAATCATCCGGCTGCATATCCCATGTAAATGTATATTCACGGTTCGGTGCAAGCCCGGTGGATCTATCTTCGCTGTGAAGGTTTTGAGGATCCATCCACCCTCTTGTAACAATTTCCGGCTTTCCTTCCCCATATTTAACAAGGAGGGCTGTTAGGTTGGCTGTTTTACGGTCTATGCTTGCACGAATTTGAACCTCTGGCGTTCCGCTCATGCGAATATCGTTTTCTAAAGGCGGAGTCAAATAGACAAGCCTATTAGCCAAAGCAGAATCCGGATTCAAAGCCAGCTCTTCAGCCTTAATTGCTGCATCGTCCACAAAATGCTGGTTTTTCTTGTTCTTATTTGGTACAGGCTGCGATTCTAAGCTGCCGCCTCCATCGGAAGCCGGTTTAAAATGCAATTTTGCGCCTGAGATTCCTTTAGCCGGCCAGCTTCCCTCTGTATGCCATGTCTTATCCTCTCTTTGAATGTCAACCATCGGTACATCCATGACATCATTTTTAATGTCATACAGCCAGTAATCAAACCATTTATTTAAAGTCGGAAGCCATACATCACGTCTAAAGCTGTAGGGGCTGGAATGGCCGCCCTGATGAAGCCACATTTTCCTTGGAACATCATTCTCGCCAAGTGCCTGCCACCAATCTGAAAAATGCTTTGTTTTAACATTCCAGTCATTTAATCCATGGACAATAAAGACACTTGCTTTTACTTGATCTGCATCCTTTGTATAATCTCTTTTACTCCAGAATTCATTATAATCACCTGTTACCCTGTCCTGGCCTTCCGTTAATTCTTTTATGACATTGCTGCATTTTTCAGGGCTTTTCCTGGTTAAAATCGCTTCCGCCATATTATCCGCATCTTCACCCTGATACCCGCCTGGCGCAATCACAGCACCGTTTGAACGATAATAGTCATACCAGCTGCTGATTGCAGCAATGGGCACAATTGTTTTAAGGCCTTCCACTCCAGTGGCAGCCACAGCATTTGGCAGTGTTCCGTTATAGGAAACTCCTGTCATCCCAACGTTTCCTGTTGACCAATCAGCTTTTATTTCCTGTCCCTCTGCATTGAAAGCTTTTGTTCTTCCATTCAGCCAATCAATTACAGCCCGTGTTCCAAGGATTTCATGTTCATCCCCGGTTGTAGGGCAGCCGTCAGAAAGGCCTGTCCCTACACTTTCCGCAAGAACAACCGCATAGCCTCTGGGCACAAAATAATCATCATAATACCCCGGGAGATTTGCCTGCGGTTTTCCCTTTTCCCCCTTTTCTTTCCCTTTTCCAGGCACAGTGTTAAGTTCTGTATCCACATCATAAACCGGGACACCTTTAATTCCGGAACGGTAAGGGCTCATTTCATAAATAACTGGAACCTTTAACCCTTCCTCTGTTTCTTTTGGCCTAATAATATCTGCACGTACCCGATCCAGCTTTCCATCCCGATCACTGTCTGTTGCTGTTTCAACAAAAACCCTTTCGACAATGGCATCGTCCAGGGAAAAAACGGGCTGAGTCATGCCATTTTCGACTTTAATCTGTGTTTCAGCTGTGGCAATGCTGCTGTGGCTGTCTTTACCAATTGAAGGCAAAGCCCCGCCTGCAATCAGCGGGAAAGCGATAGCTGACGTAATGAACACTTTTAAAGCAGCATTTTTCATAAGAAATCCTCCCTTATATAAAACTTTATAATTTTCAGAATAGATTAAAATCACTTAAGTATCGATAGTCGAAAGACCTGTATTTTCCAAAAAAAAGTGATAACAAGCCACCGGGTCCCTCCAAAAGTCATGACTAAAAAAGTATGAATCTTAGATATAGTACTTTACAGCTGCCATTTCCCCAAATTCAAAAAGTTAATATCTTCCTTTTCTCCCATAATTAATAAATCTGCTGGGATAATCGATTCGTTTTACCCTTTGATAAAAGGAAGCAGAGCTATGTAAGCGAATACATATAGCTGGACTACTAGTCGAGGGGGAATAAAAGATGAAAGTTGGAAAGAAAGCATCTTCTGTCATGCTTGCAGCGGTTCTGACAGCTTCAAGCTTGTATGGGGTGCCTGTTCAATTTGTGCAGAGTGCTGAGGCAGAACAAAGCCAGGCAGAAAATCCAGGCTCAAAGTCGTTTGATCAGAAGGTAATCGCAAGGGTAGATGCAGCTCGCATGATGGAGGATGTCAGGTATTTATCAGAAACCATCGGGCCGCGGGTTGCAGGAACGGAAGCGGAAAAGGAAGCAGCAAATTTCATTCGCAAACGCCTTGAGTCATATGGCTACACAGTCGAAACACAAGAGTTCAGCATTCCTGATAAAATGGCTGGAGGTTTGCACACCAGTGATCTGAAGGAGGTTCTTGTAACCATTCCTTCCGGGTCAGGATCGACGGCTGAAGAAGGAATTACATCTGAATTATATGATGCCGGATTAGGCAGGGCAGCTGATTTCTCAGAGGAAGCATCAGGAAAAATAGCACTCATTTCACGCGGAGATATCCCTTTCTCTGAAAAAGTTTTAAATGCAGTAAATGCCGGTGCTGCAGGAGTCCTCATTTACAATAATGTGGATCAGCCAGCCCCTATGAATCCCTCAATCGGAGGTCCCTATACTATTCCTGTGGGAAGCATAACGAAAGCAAGCGGAGAAGCACTCCTTCAAGATATTGCGGCACAAAACAAAACGGTAACGCTGACTGTAAAGAGATTTCAAAACATAAAATCGCAAAACATTATTGCCATCAAGAACCCTAAGCCTAATAAAGGCGGGGAAACTGATATTGTCCACATTTCTGCGCATTTTGATAGTGTCCCATTTGCTCCAGGGGCAAGCGATAACGCATCAGGTACTGCTGTTGCCCTAGAGCTGGCGAGAGTTCTGAAAAGTTATCCTGCTGACAAAGAATTGCGTTTCGCATTTGTAGGCGCAGAAGAAATTGGGCTTCTTGGTTCTAAGCATTATGTCAGCCAGCTGAGCGGCAATGAGGTAGAGCGGAGCATCGCAAACTTCAATATGGATATGGTAGGTACAGCATGGGAAAATGCAACTGCGATTTACATGAATACCCTTGATGGCAAGGCAAATATTGCAACAGAAACTGCTCTTGCTACTGCAGAGCGCATTGGCACACCATCTGAATTAGTACTTTATCAGCGCGGTGCATCCGACCATGTTTCTTTTCATGATGCAGGCATCCCGGCTGTTAACTTTATCAGACGAGAGCCTGTCACAGCCAATCTTGAGCCGTATTATCATACACCGCTGGATTCCATCGAGCACATTAGTGCCGAGCGGATGAAAGAAGCCGGAGATCTGATAGGGGCCTCGGTTTACAACTTGATCCGAAAATAGAACTGTCTCTAAGAATCCTCGGGTATACCACGAGGATTTTTTGTTTTTTACTTGCCTGCTATTCATTAAAGCCAATGTGTTTACATGCAAAATAAGAGGGTAAACTATATCCGTTCTAAATTTCTTGTTTAATAATTGACGTTTTTACCGTTTAAATTGTAAAGAATCCGGGTAACATAATTGTAACATTACAAATAAATTAACTAACTGCCTGTTAGTCCTTTATACCCCTAAAGGAGGGAGTCATCATGGATGTTGAACACGAGGCTGTCATACTAAAGAGAGAACTCTCCCTTCTCATGGATGAATATGAAAGGTGCGAGATTGACAACGTAAAAAATGAAATATCAAAGGATATTCAACTGCTGAGCCGTGCAATAGACGATATACTTAACTAAGTATATACCTGGCATGGCTTTTTTTATATTTTAATTTCCCGTTTTTTTTAACACCATGGTTTATATTAGGAGTGATGTTTTATGCCTCAGCACATTTACTACAGTTTCATCCGTCTGCCTTTAGTAATCAGGATTCTGTTGATTGCCCTGTTGGTGATCTTTCTTTTTGGCGGATTAATACATATTATAGAACCCTCCTCCTTTCCGACCTTTTTTGATGGAATCTGGTGGGCTGTGGTTACAGCTTCCACCGTGGGATTTGGAGATTTATATCCGACAAGCACAGCCGGGCGCATTATAGGAATTGCGCTTATTTTAACAGGAGCGGGCTTTCTGTCTACATATTTTATTTCACTCGCAACAGCCGCAGTGACCCGGCAGAATGACTTTCTGGAAGGAAAAGTTGAATATCGGGGCAAAAATCATATTGTTGTGATCGGGTGGAATGAACGGGCACGGGAGATCGTTAATACACTCGGGGGCGATGGGATGAACCATTCTATTGCTTTAATCGATGAAACATTAAAATCAAATCCTGTCCCCCATAATAATGTACATTTTATTCAGGGACGCGCCAACAGAGATGATGTCCTCATGAAGGCAAATATATTTGACGCGCAAAAAGTCATCATTACAGCAGATCAGAATAAGGATGAATTGCATGCTGATATGAATTCAATCTTAACCTTATTGGCAATCAAAGGGTTGAATCGGGATGTTCAATGCATCGTGGAAATATTAACTTCTGAACAGGCAGCAAATGCCAAAAGAGCGGGGGCTGATGAAATTGTCCAGACGAATGTGCTCACAAGCTTCGTTATGATCAACAGCATATCTTCCCAGGAGCTCGTTACTTCTTTTCTTGATTTGCTGGGACAGCTTGATAAACGAA
Organism: Cytobacillus sp. EB106-05-05-XG126; assembly: GCF_058791715.1. Lineage (NCBI taxonomy): Bacteria > Bacillati > Bacillota > Bacilli > Caryophanales > Bacillaceae > Cytobacillus > Cytobacillus sp. EB106-05-05-XG126. The sequence continues at coordinate 27,570 of NZ_JBYTDU010000026.1, forward strand.
AATTAACGTTTCAGCCTGCATCGGAAGAAATAGAAAATAAAACCTTTGCTGAACTTAGTGCAGAGCTCATGAATGAAGGCATCCTCCTTTTAGGTGTTAAAAGAGGGGAGGAAACTCTAGTTAATCCTCCCCAGCCATTTAAAGTTCTTCAGCAGGATCAGCTGATTGTTATACTCGGTTAATCTCTTATTAATATGGACTCAAGCTCTTCGACAAGCGCTTTGCCGAGATCAATGAATTCCTTCGGAAAACTGGCGTCCTTATCCACCGGCTCCGAGAATTGATCAAAGGAAGCGCTGAAATTTCCTGTATAAGCGTGGTCATCAAGACCGCGCTGGTACTTATGGGAAAGCAGAAACGGCCTGCCTATCTCCACCGTACAGCTTGGATCATCAAGCTGCCCATCAATTGCCTTAAATGGGACCCTTAAAAACTGGTACCCCACCTCATCATCAATTTTATAGTCAAAAGAACCGTGATCATAATCCCAGTTCCCGCCAATTGAATAGCCAATCGGCTTCAAAGCCTGCTCCAGCTTATATAAATCAAAATGCTTTCCTTCCACTTTTGAAGGTATCTCAATCACTGAATCCATCCCCTTTTTCGCTTTTTGCTTAGTTTCTCCAAAGCGGGGGATATCATGAATGCGATGTCAGGAATTAGATGGAACTTTGTTTTCTGCAATAAAAAACGCCTGCCCGCAGGCAGACGCTTCTCACCTTTACTTCAATCTCTTTTCAAGTTCAGCTTTTTTCTCTTCAAATCCTGGTTTTCCTAAAAGGGCAAACATGTTCACTTTATATGCTTCAACACCAGGCTGGTCAAATGGATTCACTCCCAGAAGATAGCCGCTCATTGCACAGGCTTTTTCAAAGAAGTAGACCAGATAGCCAAATGTATAGGCATCCATTTTTGGAATGGAAACGATCAGGTTTGGCACACCGCCATCTGTGTGTGCAAGCATGGTTCCTTCAAAAGCTTTGTTATTCACAAAATCAACAGTCTCACCCGCAAGATAGTTCAAACCATCCAGATCATTTTTGGCCTCTTCAATGGTAAGTTCATGGCGTGATTCTTCCACCTTGATAACCGTTTCAAAAAGGTCGCGGCGGCCTTCCTGCACATACTGGCCTAATGAATGAAGATCAGTGGAGAAGTTTGCTGATGAAGGAAAAATTCCTTTCTGGTCTTTTCCTTCACTTTCACCGAACAGCTGCTTCCACCACTCTGCAAAATATTGAAGACCTGGTTCATAGTTGATCAGCATTTCAATCGTTTTGCCTTTGTTATAAAGAACATTGCGGACAGCAGCATACTGATAGGCTGCGTTCTCCTGAAGCTCTGATTTACTGAAGTCTTCGCGCGCCTGTGCAGCACCGCTCATCATATCTTCAATGTTTGCACCGCTGACAGCTATCGGCAAAAGACCTACTGCTGTAAGAACAGAATAGCGGCCGCCTACATCATCAGGAATAATAAATGACTCGTAGCCTTCTTCTGTCGCAAGAGTTTTTAAAGCACCTCTCGCTTTGTCGGTCGTAGCATAAATTCGTTTACGCGCTTCTTCCACACCATATTTTTCCTCGAGCATTTTGCGGAAAATACGGAAAGCCAATGCCGGCTCAGTTGTTGTGCCTGATTTGGAGATCACATTAATGGACCAATCTTTTCCTTCAAGCAGATCCATTAAATCCTTCATGTAAGATGAACTGATATTGTTGCCGGCAAACAGTACCTGCGGAGTACCGCGCTTTTCTTTTGGAAGTGCATTATAAAAGCTGTGCTGAAGCATTTCTATAGCCGCACGCGCTCCAAGATAGGATCCTCCAATTCCAATGACAATAAGAACATCGGAATCATTCTTAATTTTCTCAGCCGCTTTTTGAATGCGGGAGAACTCTTCTTTATCGTAGTTTGAAGGCAGATCGATCCAGCCTAAATAGTCGCTGCCAGCTCCAGTTTGTTCATGAAGGGAGTGGTGAGCAACCTTCACTGCATCCTGCAAATATGTAATTTCATGTTCGCCAAAAAAAGGAAGTGCTTTTGAGTAATCAAAACGAACGTGTGTCATGAATGTCCTCCAATTTTTCTCAATTTTCAACAGCTGTTATTATTTGCTGTCATCTCTATTCCACTTTAACGAAAGCACCAAAGTTAATCAAGAATCATCCCATATTGTAAGCGTGTCCAATTTTGACATATTTTTTACACATAAAGTGAAACTTCAATCAGTGGGGGTTTTCCTTATCCCCCACTGATTGTTAGTCGCGTTCTAGTGTCGCTAAGAT
>NZ_JBYTDU010000027.1:0-27675 GCF_058791715.1 Cytobacillus sp. EB106-05-05-XG126
ATAAAGCCCCCCACTGATTGAAGTTTCACTTTATGAAAGCTTGCTTCCTATCGATTTTATTTTCACACCGACAGTGCATTCTGTAATGCAAAATCGATGGGCATATCTGCGCCCTTTTTCATCTTTATGATGTTTATGAAGGAAGCAGTCTTTGCAGTAACTGGTCATCAGCTCCTCCACTTCATTGATAATTTCCTTTCTGCTCAAAACGGTTCACGCCTTCCTTATTTGCGATTATATGATCTGCATTTTGCTGTTAATAAATTTCCCTTGCAGTGCCTGGCTTGCCAGCTTATCCGCTTCTTTATTTTCATTGCGCGGAATGGATTTATATCTTGGCAGTATGCCCAGCTTTTTAATCTTTTCTTCTATCCGGTCAAGCCAGCGATTTAGATTTTCTTCATAACAAGGCCATTCACCTTCAAGCTGTTTTAATACTACCTGGGAATCCCCCTTAAATTCACATGTCATATGATGAACGCCCATTTCTTCAAGCAGATTCAGGGTGTAATAAATGGCTGCATATTCTGCCTCATTATTATTATCCATCTCATCAAAAAGCTCATTTGCCCGCAAACGATACTTTTTTTTGCCCTGTTTAAAATAAATGACCGCACCGAGTCCGGCCTGGCCGGTATCTTTATTAAAGCCGCCATCAAAAAATACGGTAATATCATGAGGGTCCTCTTCAACTTCCATAAGAAGCTTTTTCATTTCCTTTGTGCTCCAGGAAGTGCCGGCTTCATCATAATAAATTACCTCTTTGCCCTTGCCCGACTTTTCAATATCTTCACCAGCCTGCAAAGCAGTTTCACCATCGATCAGGTCTGAAGTAAACAAAATATCCTCAGTTCCTTTAAGTTTATATTTCCATTCTAATTTATATTTCATTGAGGTCAGCCTTTCTGTACTTTATTAGCTGGTTATCATTATTAGAACTGTTTGCAATAGTTGAACTTATTATACTTTCCTTTGTTTATTACTAAATGAGTATATTTCAAGGTATAATGGTCAATGACATTTTTATATTCTGCGGTTCGAAAACTCCCGCATTAACAAAACTAGGAGGAATTTGATGTTTAATGAATGGTTTGGATTGCTTTTTGCAATAATTAATTTCATTTTAGTATTGGCGATGTACCGCCTGTTCGGAAAGACTGGTCTTTTCGTGTGGATCGGCTTCTCCACTGTCATGGCCAACCTTCAAGTCGTAAAAACAATTGAAATGTTCGGACTGACCGCCACTTTAGGCAACGCTATGTATGGTACAGCTTTTCTTGTTACAGATATCTTAAATGAGAAGTACGGAAAAGAAGAAGCGAAAAAAGCTGTATGGCTCGGTTTCTTTACTCTTCTGTCCATGACTCTGATTATGCAGATGGTATTAATGTTCAAACCGCATGAAACGGATTTTGCACAGGAATCTCTCAGCACTCTTTTCTCGGTTCTGCCGCGAATTGCTGCCGGAAGCCTCGCTGCCTATTTAGTCAGCCAATTTACAGATGTTTATATCTTTACCTATTTAAAAAAGAAATTTCCAAAAGACGGCCAGTTTTGGATCAGGAATAATGGCAGCACTATGATCAGCCAGCTATTGGATACCCTTGTGTTTACAAGCATTGCCTTCCTTGGTGTATTTCCCCTGGAAGAATGGATCCAAATTTTCATCACAACTTACTTGCTGAAATTTATAGTAGCTGTACTTGATACCCCGTTTGGCTATATCGCTAAACGTTTCCCAGTAAAAGATTAGGATGCCGTTTAGGTATCCTTTTTCTGCAGTATCAACTATTTTTGTGATAAACTACATTTAGTTTACCCTATTATAGTGTTAAAATCAGGAGGCAATTCAATTGATTGAAGTATATATCGATGGAGCAAGTGCGGGAAACCCGGGTCCCAGCGGTGCAGGCATATTTATAAAAAATAATGGCCAGGTTGAACGCTTTTCCATCGCATTGGGCTGCATGGAAAATCACGAAGCAGAATACCGTGCATTTATTCATGCACTGAAATTATGCATTGATAAGGGTTATAAAACTGTTTCGTTTCGAACGGACTCACAGCTTGTTAACCGTGCTGTTGAAAAAGAATTTGTAAAAAATAAAAAGTTTGCCCCACTGCTTGAAGAAGCTTTGGAGCTTACAGGAAAATTTGATTTATTTTTTATGAAGTGGGTTCCCAGCTCTGAAAACAAGGCAGCGGATGAATTAGCAAGAGCTGCCATTCACAAAAACAAAGTGAAAGGTCAGGAAGATCATGAATAGATCAGTAATATTTGCAGATGTAAGCCTTTTGCTGGTTGCCTTTGTGTGGGGAACCACCTTTGTGCTAGTACAAAACGCCATTGCTTTTCTTGAGCCATTCTCTTTTAATGGTGTCCGTTTTTTCCTGGCCGCTTTAATTCTGGGCGGATGGCTTGTTATTTTTGAAAGAAAACAGATAAAGAAAATGGATAGAAAGCTTTTAATATCCGGAGTTATTATGGGCTTGTTTTTATTTATTGGCTATGCCTTTCAAACGATCGGCCTCCTGCACACAACTTCTTCAAAAGCCGGCTTTATTACGGGGTTAAGTGTAGTAATGGTTCCAGTCTTTTCTTTAATGCTGCTAAAAATCAAGCCGGGATTCAATGCCATTATCGGAGTTTCAATCGCGACGGCCGGACTATATTTTCTAACCATGACCGATAATGCCCCGCTGAATATTGGTGATGCCTATGTATTAATCTGTGCTGTCGGTTTTGCCCTCCATATTATCTTTACAGGTAAATACAGCAGCAAATACCCTGCCCTGCTATTAACGGCTATCCAAGTAAGTACGGTGGCAGTATTATCAGTTATTTTCGCATTGATCACTGAAGACTGGCAGCAGGCATTGGAGACAGAAGTTTTATTTAAAGCCAATGTGGTTACTGCGCTTATTGTGACTTCACTTTTTGCTACCGCTATCGCATTCTTTGCACAGACGGCATTTCAAAAGTACACAACACCAACAAGAGTTGCCCTGATTTTCGCTATGGAGCCCGTGTTTGCAGCAGCTGCAGGATTTATGTGGGCGAATGAAAGACTTTCGTTTAGTGCCCTGGCCGGCTGTCTGCTTATTTTTGCGGGAATGATTTTTGCGGAACTGCCTGCTAAGAAAACGTTTTTAACCTTCAGAAAAAAAACAGCTTCATAATTCAAAAAAGGCGTGTTCTCGAAACAGACACGCCTTTTTAGATGATTGCTTTTTCCTTTACAAACTTTATTGCTTCCCGCCTGCTGGTAATATTCTTTGAAACCAAAGTTTCCAGCAAAGAAACGTAGAAACTTCCGTCAAATGATTTCTGTGCCTTTAATGTCAGTTCTATCGCTGCATTGGCCAGCTCGTCAGAAGCATTGGTATAATGTTTGCCAAAGTAAATGAAGCCAACTGCGTCCTCCCTGAATTGAAAACCTTTACTTTGCAAAAAATGCAAATATTCTTCAACTGTCTTCATTGTACTTACCCTCTTCCCCTGCTCCTCCTGTATTCTTAAATCTTAACTGATTTTTCGACAATTATCTACCTTTTTTCGGCATGAAGCAGGGGCGCTGTAAGCTCAAGTGAGCAGCTATTTTTTCTTTTTAGTAAGAAGGTAGCCAAGTGTTCCGGTTAATACACCCAGGAGTGCTCCGCCTAATACTTCAGCAGGCTGGTGGCCAAGCATTTCCTTCAGCTTTTTTGGACCTTCTTCCTCAAATTTTACGGTTTCATCTTTGTGAATTTTATCAACCAGCTCACCCAGACTGTTTACTTTTAAAGTAAGCTCACCTGTCTGGCGCCTGATTCCCTGTGCATCATACATTACGATCAGGCCATAAACCAGTGATAGAGCAAAATCCACCGTTGGTACACCCCGCTTTAAAGCAATAAACGTGGTTAAAGACGATACGCCTGCCGAATGGGAACTTGGCATGCCTCCTGTCTGGAAAAATAAATCCGGACGCAGTTCTCCCTTTTTCACATAGTGGATCGGAATTTTCAAACCCTGTGCCATCCCTATACTTAAAAGAGCTATATAAACTCCCTTATTCATAAAAACTCACCTCATCATTAGTGTTAAGTATGCAGACTTTTATTATTCCTCCTTCAAACGCTAAATAGATTGGATTTTATGGAGTAATTTAAACCGGATCTGAAGAAAAAATTCACCGCATCAGTTGCTAAATTGTACCCTGCCTGTACATGATTAAAACCCGAAGACTTTAACAATAATAAGCTTATCAAATGAAGAATTGCTGGCTTAGGAGGTGAATCAGATGAGTAAAAACGGACATACAAACAGAGGAAAAAAAGCACCTGGCGTAAACCCGCAAGGATACGGACAGGATGCTGAATTTGCAGAAGAGCCTAAAAGCAAGCTGGAGAATGCAGCGAAGAAGAAAAATACTAAATAATATTAGGATGGCCGCCACGTGCGGCTTTTTTCGATGTATGAATAAAAAAACTCCAGGCTAAGCCTGGAGCTTTATTTATGCATATTCCTTTTTAATATCAAGGAATCTGTGAAGGCCGCGGAATTCAATTTCAGTGAATTTCTCGAGGACCTTTTCACGGTTCATTGTGAATTGGGCGAGGTCAAGAGGGCATTCAACAGGAACGTCACATTTTATTTCGGCCAGCTGCCTGCTCAAGTGGAGCATTTCAAGATCCTGTTCGATCTTGGCACGCTGTCCCTTTGTCAGCTGTTCCAGATTTTCTAATACGCCTTCAATATGCTCAAATTGCTGAAGCAGCTTAAGCGCTGTTTTTTCGCCAATTCCTTTTACACCCGGGTAATTATCACTCGTATCTCCCATGAAGGCTTTCAGGTCAATCATCTGCTTAGGTGTGATTCCTTTTTCTTCATAAAACGTCTCCGTTGTATGCACAAGGTAATTGCCGTAGCCTTTTTGCAGTAAAATGACAGAAATATTGTCATCCAGAAGCTGCAGCATATCCTGATCACCAGTAAGGATCAAAACTTCCGCTTCCTGGCTTGCTTTTTTTGCAATGGTTCCAATGCAATCGTCAGCTTCAAATCCTTCAAGGCCAATATTAGGTACATCGAAGGCTTCCACCACTTCTTTTACCAGATCGAATTGAGGCACAAGTTCAATCGGAGCTTCTGGACGGTTTGCTTTATAGGCATCGAACATTTCCGTTCGGAAGGTTTTGCTGCCCATATCCCAGCATACTGCCACATGTGACGGATTAAAGGAAGAAACAGCTGTTAAAAAATGTTTAACAAAACCATAAACTCCGTTTGTAGGAATTCCTTTAGAATTTATCATAAATTGACCGGACATTGCTGTTGCAAAATAAGCTCTGAACAGCAGCGCCATTCCATCAACAAGCAGCAGTGAAGGTTTATTCTCGTTCATGTCTCCGCCTCCCAATTATAATCATAACAACTATTATAACATGGGAAACTCTCCATTTCTCTTGAAAAGTTTTACAGAATCAGTCCGTTTCCCTGATCAATTCCACTCCTTGTTCTTCCAATTCATAGTAAGTCGCGATTCTCGCTTTGCGGATATTATCATTTAGCTGAAATGCATAAGCAGTTCCATCGGAAAAAGTAAAAATTAATTCATCATCTGACATAACACCCATTTTATTTATAACCGTTTGCCTTGCCTGCTGAATTTCCGACCATTCATAATGCTTCTCCTGCAAACTGAGTAAGGTGTTGAAATGCACACCATTTTTATCGATATAGTGATAATAATCAAAACTTAAAATTGCCATCAAAAGCGAAATTAAAAATCCTGCTCCGATAAAAACTTTTCCAAACCACCCGAATTTTTCGGCGCTCTTCATCCAAACTCCCAATATGATAAAAACACCCACAGCTGCCAGACCAATGCTAAATGTCATATAAGCTGATTTTGGCGCTTCGAATACCCAGGTTCCTTCAGGCCTGTAAAATTGAGCCTGAAATGGCGAAAGTAAAAATATTGGAATAAATATTGCAGATAATATAAGAATGATTCCCGTCGTGACCAATATTTGAGTTATATCGGTTTTTTGTTTTTTGGTTATGGTGTAACCCGAAGTATTCATATTTCCCCTCCAAAATTTCTAATCTATCAAACATTTTAAATTATATAATAATTTAAACAGTAAAAAAATCCCTTTTTTAAAAGGGATTTCACTATTTTTCGACAGTTTCTATTTTATTGCTGTCATAAGAGATCCAATCGCTGAAGCTTCCTGCATATAATTTAACATGTTTATAGCCGGCTTCCTTTAAAGCAAGAAAATTAGGTGCCGCCGTTACACCAGAGCCGCAATAAACAATGATGGGTTTGTTTTTATCCATACCTGCAAATCGATTTTCCTGTTCTTTCGTATCTTTAAATCTGCCATTTTTATATGCTTCAAGCCAAACTTTATTGATTGCTCCTGGAATATGGCCTGCTTTTTTGTCAATTGGCTCCTCCAGCCCCAGGTATCTCTTTTCCTCTCTGGAGTCAATTAATACAGCGCTATCCTGATTACCTGCGACGCTTTTAACTTCTTCGTATGAGGCAAGTATGTCAGGCTGCAGATCAATTTTAAAATCCGCACGCTCCATGCTGGGAACTTCTTTAGTCAAAGGATAATCGCTTTCAGCCCATTCCTTATATCCGCCGTTCAATACAAACACTTTCTCATGCCCTAAATACCTGAGCAGCCACCAGAATCTTGCAGCAAAAGCCCCTTCTCCGCCGTCATAGGCAATAACTGTGGTATCTCTGCTGATCCCGGTTTTCTCAAGGACTTTTTTAAGTTGAGCTGGATCCGGAAGGGGATGCCGGCCTCCGTGTTCTGTTACCGGACCTGACAGATCTTTCTCCAGATCAAAATACACTGCATGGGGAATATGGCTATGATCATATAAGCTGCGCCCTTCATCTGGCGATCCAAGTTTAAAACGGCAGTCGGCAATTCGGATATTGGAGTCATCCAGTTTGGATAATACCCATTCCTTTTCTGCTAGATACTTCATTTAAGGTTCTCCCCTTTTCTCTTTTCCATCAGGTGTATTATATGTTCCTTTGGTGACCAGCAATTAAATTGATAGTCAGGCTTTGTCTCATAGCCCAGCCTGCTGCAAAAATAAAACATTCCGTCTTTACGTTTTTCAGGCTGGAAGTTTATGCAGGTTGCACATGCATGAAAAGAATTCTTCTCCATTTGTCTCCCTTTTCTTCTCAGAAATGATTTTAAATCTTCAGCAGTTCCCAAAGCCATTCATTCAATCCGGATACCTTGCCTTTTTCTTTAGGCATTGAGTCAGCTGCTGCATAGAGCAGTTCCCTTTCTGACTCCAGTTTCTCCGCCATTTGCATTGCTAAATGATTCTCGATTATCCTCCCGCTTTGTTTTGCATGAACCAGGGTCTGATAAAAGCGGGTGATCTCATCCTCGGCATTTATGCAAAAGAGACCTGTATACAAAAAATCCCCTTTTACATTACTTTGCTTAAGCAGCTGCCTTGATATGAGGCACGCCCTTACTGCCTGAATCAGCAGCTTTTGTTTCTTAAACGTAAGATTCTCATTTTTTACCGCCTCACCGAGATTCCGTGAAAAAGCCTGAGTGTAATGATGGAATAACTTAAATCTTGAAAACTCTTCTTCCGCAATACTCCTCAGTCTTTCTGAAAAGCCGTTCATTTCCTTGTAGACAATAGGTGAGTATGCCCATTCAAATATACTGGGATTGGATTTCTGCATAAGGTCAAATGCTTTAAAGATATCCCAGCCATGCGCATCATAAGGGGTATCTGTATTGATAACATCTTTTGCGCGTTCAAGGGAAAGATATGTTTTCAGATTCTTATGTTTGAAGATGAAGCGGATATCATAATCCGAATCCGCATCATCTGTCCCCCACGCCCTGCTCCCCGCTTCACATGCAAAAAGGATATCGATATTATATTTCTCTTCTGCTGTGCACAGCCATTTGTCCATGTGAAAAGCAGCAACCTTTCCAAGTTAGTTTTCGTACTGTGCAATATTCCTCTCAATTTCTTTCAGCTCTTCAATTGGGAAATCATCTTTTAAAGCAGCCGTAATTCCTTCATAATATTCGTTGTTCTGTTCAATCAGCGAATTGAGCAGCCGCTCGAATTCAGTCATCAGCTGGCTGCTGTAATGGAATTTCAGCCTGCTGCTTTCAGCCTGCAGATAACGTTCTGCAGGTTCCTGCAGGTTCTTCTCCAGTTCATCAGCTAATTGCTTGCGCTCATTTTTTTCAAAAAATGCTTTTGGATTTTTAAAGTAGGACAAAGCTTTTTTAAATTGGTTCGTGTCTTCATTGGAAAATGCTGATTCAAATTCAATACTTTCCATTTTTAAGGGCTCATATGTGCTAAAAGTCAAATCACTGTTTACATTGGAGGCTTTTTTAGAAATAGTCTCCTGCTGCTGAGCGATCAGTTTGGATATATAGGATTCAAGCCTTAATGTTGTAGCACGAAGCTCCTGGGCAAAATCAAATCCAAAGCTTGCAAGGAATTCGTCCAGTGCCAACTTAAGCATTTTCTTTAAATTCCTGCCGTCATCTTTCAGAACTGATGGATTGAAGGCCTCCTTCACAAAGTCATAGAAACGAAGAAATACCCTCTGTTTGATGTAATAGACGAGCTCATCTGTTTCCTGTTCAAGCCTTTGGGAAAGCAGTTCAGGTTTTTGTCCGCTGATAATCGAAGTAATATCCTTATGTTCTTTCTCAAGCTGTTTGAGCTTTTCAATCCGGACTTCTTTATTTTCCTGTGAGGAAGAAATATAAGACCTCAGCTGGGCTAGTAGGCGCCTCCACTCTGTTTCAGCTGATGAAATGGAAATATTCAGCAGATCCTGATTAATAAAGGAGTAAAAGCTTTTTTCAAATGAACTGATATTGGATACTTCCTCTTTGCTGCTATCCAGCTTCTCTGCCAGGGCTTGAAGGCTTGAAATGCCAGACAAATTAGGACGGCGGATTCCGTATTGCACCAGCTGTTCTTCAACGTACTGTAGAACCGAATCTTTTTCCTCCTCATTATTGGCAAGGTCAATGGCATTGACAATAAAGAACATCTTATCAAGGGAGAAGGTATCCTTAACCCTCCCCAGCTGGATAAGAAACTCTCTATCCGCTTTTGAGAAGGCATGATTATAATAAGTGACAAAAAGGATAGCATCCGAGTTTTTAATATATTCAAATGCAACGCCGGTATGCCTCGCATTAATCGAATCAGCGCCGGGTGTGTCCACCAGGGTAATTCCCTGCCTTGTCAGTTCACAGTCAAAGTAAACTTCAATCGTTTCAACAAAGCATGATTTTTCTTCATTGGCAACATAATCCCCAAACTCATCCAAGTCAGCTTTAATGATTTTCCCCAGCTTATCAGTGAAGAAATTGTACCCTTTCATAAATGCATTAAGAAATGCAAAGTGTGTCTTTTCACTCGCATCAAAATCCTGGTTTTCCCCAGTAATCTTCTTAATTGCGGCGGCAGCATCATCGAAGTTTCCTGCTGAATAATCAAACACCTTCAAGGAATGATTGATATCATTTAAAAGTGTATGTGAATCTTTAACTTTAACAAGAACGGTTCCATGTTTATATTCATCTGTAACAGGCTTAATCTTGTTGATAGCAGCTGTCGTCGGATTCGGTGAAACAGGAAGAAGCTTATTCCCGATCAAAGCGTTGGCAAAGGAAGACTTCCCTGCACTAAATGCACCAAAAAGGGCAACTGTGAATTCTTTGCTCTCAAGCCTTGATGCTTTATCTGCCAAATCAGCTGCAAGCTTTCTGAAGCCAGGGAGCTCCTTTACTGCATTAGCAGTATATCGAAGCTTTTCAATAACAGGCTGTACCGCAACAGCAACCGCTTCCTTTTCAGGCTCTTCATCAGGTGACTGTTCAGATTTCCGCGTTGCCTGTTCTTTCTTAGCTTTATCTTCATTCAGGAAAACAACTTCAGCTTCATCAACTTCTTCTGCTGCAAGCATCTGGGCTTTTTCCTGAAACTCATGAGTATTAAATTCACCAGTCAAATAGACTTTCATTCCCGCTGATGCCTTATTAATTTTTTCATGGATGGCCTTTAGCGCATTTAATGCTTCAGCGTAAGCATTAAGGGTGTGAATTTCATTGACCAGCGCAGTTTGTTCCTGGCTGTTATTTTCTTCGAGTGCTTCTAGAAGTGCATTCTTTAAAGAAGCTGCGTTCTTTTTGGCAATTCTCTTTACAGCCTCAGCTGTGTCGTTTGTATATTGCAGAACATAGTCACCTGAAACCATTGCCCCGGATTTTACCGTTTCAGCTAAAACAGCTGGTTCAAAGTTAAGCTTGAAGCTCTGAACTTGTGCAAGTTTTTCAGAATCATGGATATTATGCTTCTTGAACTGCTGTAAAAACAGCTCCTTTATATGCCACTCCAGCTGAGATTTAACGTTTTCTGATAAATCCTCATAGAAGCGGTCAAGCCTCAATGACCTTTCCTGCTCCGTTTTCTGTTTGCTGAAAAACAGGCCAATCTTAAAGGAAGGCTGGCACGATTCAAGATATGATTCAGCCAGTTCCCTCGTTTGGAAAGGCATTAAATAAGCATTTTTCAAAATCTCATCTAATTTACCGGTTACCTCTATATCAGCTTCATGTAAGGAAGAATTCAGCTTATTTAACTGGTTCTCCAGGTCTTCCAGTCTGCCGGGAAGCTGCTCCCTGTCATCCTGATCAAGTTCTGCCAGTTTTTCTTCCCAGTCAGCTTTTTCAGCTGCATGAGAGTCTCTTAAAAACTCAAGATGATCCTCTGTTAATTTCTTCAAAGAATTAAATACAGACTGAGGCAAAAGTTCTTCACGATCAGCGATGCTGCTGTTAATAAAGCTCTGAAGTTCCTTAAAATCGTTTGCCTGATGGTTCTCGTCTTTTAACGTGGTGTAAAAAATCCGGGCAGGCTTTACTCCCCAGGATGCAAATGAATCCTTTACACTTTTTTTGAATTGCTCAAAGCTGAGTTCTTCATCGCGATGTTTATCAATTTGATTGATAACAAGATAAACATCTTTTCCTGCTGCCGTCAGTTCTTTCGTAAAAAGAAAATTTAATTCCGACTGAACATGGTTGTAATCCATTACATAAAAAATGAGGTCAGCTAAATGAAGAGCAGATTCAGTAGCAATTCTATGCGCATCATCAGTGGAATCGATTCCGGGTGTATCCATAATCACTGCCTTCTTTGGCAAGCTGGTGGCAGAATGGCTTATTTCAATGGAATGGATAGAATCGCCATCTTTGCAATAGGATTTTACCTGTCCGTAATCATATGGAGCAGGATAAAGTCTTGGCTTTCCTTCCTTAAAAATTACTTTTGCATAATCTTCCTCACCTGATTTGACTTTGACCAGGTTGGCACTGGTTGGAATCGGCGATGAAGGAAGAAGATCTTCTCCTGCCAGCCTGTTGATCATGCTTGATTTTCCGGCAGAAAAATGACCGCAAAAAGCAATGGCAAATTCCTGGTTCGTTAGCTTAAGCACGAGATCCTTAGCTCTTTGGGCTGTCTCGGCATCTCCATTTCTCTGGGCAAATGTATATATAGCAGTTATTCTGTTAATTAATTCAGTTTGCTGCAAACCTGGTTGCAAAATCGTGTCGGCCATTTCCATTAATCCCCTTGTAACTTTAATTTACTTCCTATTTTAAATGATTTTTGTTTATTTTCCTATACAGGATGGATTAATCTTTGATTTTTCTAATTTTTATCAGCAAATCAGTTTCTGCTGTTATTCTATGTTCTATTTTCAAATTACTGCTTATAAATTGTTTGTCTTTCAATTTGGCCCGTTGATTTCCGCTGCAGGCACTCGCTTTCCGTGGGGCAGGCGCTGAGCCTCCTCAACGCTACGCGTCTCCGGGGTCTCACCTGTCCCGCTGCTCCCACTGGACGTTGAATAAGCTTCCCTGAAAAAACACCGCACGAAGAAAATGCGATAGCATTTTCGAGGATCTCGCGCCTTCCGCTCCAATCAACTCAGTGCATTAATGTATTTAACTTCTAAAAACCTAATTAAATAGACGATATGAAAACAAAAACCAGGCATTGATAGCCTGGTTTCAATAAGTAGTAATTATCTTGTATGTGGTCTAGCTACGTTATTTAAAACATGTTTCATAACAAGTGAATAGGCAGCAATTGTGCCGGCAACGAAAAGAATTGTCATATGTAGCAGCACCTTCCTGTTGGAATGATATTGAGAATAATTTTCAAATTCAATTAGAAGTTTATCACGAACGATAATCATTTTCAATAGGGAATTTAAAATTGTCAAACTTTTTTAATATCTTCATTAAGGTCAGGCCGTAATCGTAAAAAGGCTTCTTCGTATTCTGTCAATTCCTTCAGTGCTTTTTCCTCCGCCGGTATTCTGACAGATAACACTATTATGTTTAGCAGAGTAAATACAGCAGCCGTTAAATAAGCCTGAAACATTAAAGGAATCACGAGAAATTCAGCAGCTACAATGGCATAGTTGGGATGCTTTATAAACCGGTATGGCCCTCTTCTGACTACCTCAGCTCCCGGCAGGACAATGATTTTCGTATTCCAGTATTTGCCCAAGGAAAACAGCGCCCATACCCTTCCCGCCTGGGTAAGGAAGAACAGAATCAGCAATATGGGCCAAAAAGGCGACAGATTCTTTTCAAAGATGAATACTTCCAGCAAATAGCAGACAAAAAAGGAAGCGTGAACAGCAACGATCCACGGATAGTGCCTCTGGCCAAATTCCAATGCCCCACGCTCTTTCATCCACTTTTCATTAATCCGGGCTACAGCAAGCTCTGCAGCCCTTTGCAAAATGATGAAGGTAATAAAAATTAAGAACAGCATGTATTCACTCCCATTCCAGCAGCAGCAATTCCGAGCTGAATCCCGGCCCGAGTGCAGTTGCAAGCCCGGTATCTCCCTGTCTGCCGATCTCCATAAACCTTTTGAGTACGTAAAGAATAGTTGCAGATGACATATTACCGAACTCCCTTAATACATCAAGTGAAATCTCTGTCATACCAGGGTCAAATTGCAGCGCTTTCTGATAAGCATCAATGACTTTTTTTCCGCCGGGATGGGCAACAAAGTGGTTTATCTCTTCCATTTCTATGCCTTTTCCCCTTAGAAATTCCGTTACATTGGGCTTTAGCCATCCCTCTATTATGGATGGGATGTCCTTTGAGAAAACCACATATAGACCCTCATTCTTAACTTCCCAGCCCATTACATCCAGAGAATTTCGCTTGGTTGTCGATTGGGTTCCCCGAATTCCTGGAATGGATGACAGCTTTTGAAAATCCCTTTGTACCTTATCACCTGTTATAAGAGCACATGCTGCACCGTCAGCAAAAAGAGAGGTCCCGATAAGATTGCTTTTTGATCGGTCATTGCGCTGAAAGGTCAAACTGCATAATTCTATACTTAAAACCAGTACCTTCGCTTCAGGGAATGCCAGACAATATTCATAGGCTCTTGAAAGCCCTGAAGCACCACCTGCACATCCCAGACCCCATATCGGAATTCGTTTCGTATGCTCAGAAAATGGAAGCTTATTCATGATTCTTGCTTCAATACTCGGAGTGGCAATCCCTGAACTTGAGATAGTAAAGATGGCATCTATCTCATCGCACGGAAGGCTTCTGGTCAGGAAAAGATCATTTTCCAGGCAGCGCTTTATGGCCCTTGTTCCCAGTTCAATAGACTGCTCAATATATGCATTGTTTCGTTCCTCAAATGATTTATCTGTTTTGAACCATTCCAGTCCCTTCGCAAAGTGCCGCTTCTCAATTTGGCCGTTGTGGAAAGCTTTTAATAGCCGTTCAATATCCTTAAAGGAATCGGAAAATAAATCTCTGGCAAAATCTATTACCTGATCCTGTGTCAGAACATATTCAGGTATTGCCTCCGCTACTGATACAATTGCTGGCATAAGCGACTCTCCTTCTATTGCTTTCTGTTAATTTTTCCAAATAAAAGCAATTTATGTTTCAAAATTGGATAAAGAGCAAAAAAAAAGCTCCCCCCATTAGGAGGAAGCAATGTGTTTTGAAGGAGTTGTTGTGCATCTTTATTATAAATGAATCATTAAATGAATAGCATTACTAAATCTTTTCCAATTACTTTTTAATGCCGCACCTAACCATGAAATGCGCCGGCGATTGACGCAGTTATTTTGATGCATCCAATCCATTATGGTTTTTATGATGCTTTTGAACTTCTATATATATTTTTTTCGTCACCAGGATACCGCAAGCAGCACAAACCTCTTCTTCATTATATAAAAGCCGGCAGTTATCACAATAATATTTCTCCATCACATTACACTCTCTTTCTTGCGAGGTACATCGCTTCGGAAATGTAAAAAACCGATAGATTATTATATTAATTTCCAATATTATTGTGATTGCCTCAAAAGAGAATTATAAAGCCTTTTGCTCCGCAAGAGAAGGGCGCTGAACTGCTTTTTTTCCTTTAACTACATTGAAAACGATATTTAAAAGAATGGCCGTCATACTGCCTGCCACTATCCCGTTATCCGTCAGGATCCGCACACTCGAAGGCATTTGCGCGAATAGTTCAGGAACAGCTGTTACGCCCAGTCCCATCCCGACAGAGCAGGCAATGATCAATAAATTTTCCTGGGAGGAGAATTCCACTTTGCTGAGCATTTTTATTCCATAAGCGACTACCATACCGAACATGGCAACCATTGCGCCTCCTAATACCGGAGTTGGAATGATAGTTGTCAATGCACCAATTTTCGGTACCAGTCCAAGCAGTACAAGGAAAGCACCTGCTGTATATATGACATTTTTTGTTTTTACGCCTGACAGCTGAAGAAGTCCGACGTTTTGGGAATAGGTTGTATAAGGAAATGCATTAAAGACAGCACCAAGGATAATGGCAAGTCCTTCGGCACGATAACCATTCGAGAGGTCCTTTTCTTCCAGTTTCTCTTCACAAATATCTCCCAGAGCAAAGTATACGCCTGTAGATTCAACTAAACTGACCATTGCTACTAGAATCATAGTCAGGATGGCTGTCACCTCAAATGTCGGCATGCCAAAATAGAAAGGTGATGGCATATGGAACCAGGAAGCGTCACCAACAGCTGTGAAGTCGACCATGCCCATAAAATAGGATGCTATGGTTCCCGCAGCTAATCCCAGCAAAATGGCAATCGCCCGGATAAAGCCATTAAAGAAACGGAAGAGAATAATTATGAACAGCAATGTTCCAAAAGCCAATGCTATGTTTGTCATCGACCCAAAGTCAGGGCTTCCCTGCCCGCCGGCCATATTATTCATAGCAACAGGAATAAGCGTAATCCCGATTATTGTAACTACTGACCCTGTCACAACAGGCGGGAAAAATTTCACCAGTTTTCCAAAATACTTTGAAACAGCAACCACAAAAATACCGGAAACCAGTATAGACCCATAGATTGCCGGTATCCCATACTGACCGCCAATCGCAATCATTGGTCCAACAGCCGTAAATGTGCAGCCAAGGACGACCGGAAGGCCAATCCCGAAAAATTTACTGCGCCATACTTGAAGCAGTGTTGCAATTCCGCACATAAAAATATCAATTGAAACCAGATAGGTGAGCTGCTCCCCTGTTAAGCCCAGTGCCCCTCCTACAATCAAAGGTACAATGACCGCGCCTGCGTACATGGCAAGGACATGCTGAATTCCGAGCGAAGCAATTTTAATTGGATTCTGATTCATCGCAACAATTCCTCCACATTCTCTGATGTTTTTTCAAAGCTGATCATGCCATTTTCAAGAGAGTCAATAATAGCTAAAGATTCGACCCGAAATCCCTTCTCTCTCAGCTGCTGTCCGCCCTTTTGAAAGCCTTTTTCAATAACGATCCCAATCCCTGCTATTGATGATCCCGCTTTTTCCGCTATATCCGCAAGACCTAATGCTGCCTGTCCATTCGCAAGAAAATCATCGATTATAAGAACATTATCTTTTTCTGAAAGATATTTCTTTGAAACAGAAATTTCACTTGTTTCTTCTTTAGTAAAAGAATAGACAGTGGATGTAATCAGGTCATTTACCAGAGTCAGTGATTTTCTTTTTCTCGCAAATACAACCGGGACATTCAGATGAAGTCCCGCCATTACAGCTGGTGCAATCCCTGAAGATTCGATTGTCAATATTTTTGTAATCCCGCTGTTTGAGAATCTATCTGCAAAATCTCTCCCGACTTCATGCATAAGCTTAGGATCTATTTGGTGATTCAGAAATGAATCAACCTTTAAGACTGAATGCGATAAAACAATCCCTTCGCTTTTTATTTTTTCAATAAGCATATCCATTTTGCATCCTCCTCTGTGATAGAAAGCCTTCAGGTCCATAAAAAAAGCCTGAGGCCCATTGCATTCACAACATAAAAATGAGTGAAGCAATGGCCTTCAGGCTGGCTGCAGGCAAACGAGGATGACAAAAAAACGTCCTGGTCATTGCTCACTCATAGTCAGATTATTTACGGTAATCCGGTAGAAACTTGCGAGCCATATCCTCGCGATTATATGAGTGAATGTTATTAATTTATTAACATTATAACACCATTTCCTAATATTTCAACAAAAACCTTCATACAAAAGCGAACTAAAATAGTGTTTTTTTCATAATTGTTCGTAAATTGAACATTTTACTATCTTCAGTATGATTTTTTTCAATTATTAGTCCCTCTTTTGAAGCCTAATATAAACCTTCACATTTATTTCACAATTCACACATGGGTTTTGTGATTTAAATCACTTAAATATCAATTTTTCACCATTATCATAGTGTTTAAGTTACGAATGAACAATTTGTGAACTCACCAAAAGCATCTAGAATCTTCCTAAATGTTTTGTATTATGAAAGTGTAATCATTTACTTTTTCCAATTTTCGAAAGGAGTGAAGGAAAATGGCGAAAACGGAACTCAGCCGCAAAACGAAAACTGAAATAGAGGATAGCTCTTCCTTAAAGGGAACGTTAGCTTCCGTTTTCTTATTAGGATTCTTCCTGATTATTACATGGGTAGGCGTTTATCTATTATTTATCAGCCGCTTTTAAAGTTAGAAGGGGGAAAAAGCCATGCATATGCATAAGTTTGAAAAAGCCTGGCTCATTTTTGGAATTGGATCACTGCTTGTTTTCCTAACAGTACTGGGAGTCAGCGCATTTTACCTGGGCAATCAGCCTCCAAGCTGTTTGGCAACCATTGACCCTGAAAAGGTCGATACTACCGTTCCATTTAATGAGCCTGGATTGAAAAAGGTAGAAGGAAAAGATTGGGATTACGAATTGGTATACGTAGCATCTGCGTTTTCCTACAGCCCAGCTGAAGTAGAGGTTCCATATGGGGCTAAAGTGAAAATTATCGCTACAACCAAAGACGTCGTCCACGGTTTTGAAGTTGCGGGATCGAATATCAACATGATGCTTGAACCCGGCTATATCAGTGAACATGTGACAACATTTGATAAAACAGGCGAATACTTAATTGTATGTAATGAATATTGCGGTGTTGGTCACCACATGATGTCGTCTAAAATTAAGGTGGTGGAATAATGTTTAATCCTTCAGCAAAATTAAAAGTTGACCCTCGCGACGCAAAATTGGCAATGGCTCACTTTTTCGTTGCCTTTACAGCTTTAGCAATAGGCGGCCTAGCCGGATTATTGCAGACTTTGGTCCGCTCCGGTAAATTCGAGCTCCCGGCAGGCATCGGGTATTACCAGATCCTCACGGTTCACGGTGTTGTATTGGGACTTGTACTTACTACTTTTTTTATAATGGGCTTCCAGTTAGCTGCAACAAGCAAAACATCAGGGACCCTTACAAATAAACAGCGAATTACCGGCTGGATCGGTTTTTGGCTGATGACAGCGGGAACTGTTCTTGCAGCTGTTATGATCCTGCTGAATGAGGCTACAGTTCTTTATACTTTCTATGCTCCTCTTCAGGCACATGCATTGTACTATATCGGTTTAACACTTGTCATAGTGGGAAGCTGGATTGACGGGGCAGCAATCATTATGAAGTATGCAGAATGGCGCAGGAAAAATCCTGGCCAGCCGAGTCCGTTATTAACCTTCATGTCATTGGTCAATACAATGATGTGGATTGTGGCAACAATCGGTGTAGCATCTACCGTTCTTTTCCAGCTTCTTCCATGGTCATTGGGATTTGTAGAAACCGTAAATATCGGCGTCAGCCGAACTCTATTCTGGTATTTCGGACATCCGCTTGTATACTTCTGGCTATTGCCTGCTTATATGGCGTGGTATGTTGTCATTCCAAAAGTCATCGGCGGAAAAATTTTCTCTGATTCATTGGCACGTTTGTCTTTTATATTATTCCTGCTGTTCTCAATCCCTGTCGGATTTCACCATCAATTAATGGAGCCGGGAATTGATCCGGCATGGAAATTCCTGCAGGTTATCTTAACATTCCTTGTTGTCATTCCATCTTTAATGACTGCATTTTCTTTATTTGCTACTTTCGAAAGCTTTGGCCGTTCTAAAGGGGCTACAGGGTTATTCGGCTGGGTGAAGAAGCTTCCATGGGGAGATGCGCGATTTGTCGTTCCTTTCATTGGGATGGTAGCCTTTATCCCTGCGGGTGCAGGCGGGATCGTCAACGCCTCCCACCAGATGAATCAGGTAGTTCACAACACGATTTGGGTAACCGGTCATTTTCACTTAACAGTGGCAACTTCTGTAGTACTTACATTCTTTGGGGTTTCTTACTGGCTTATTCCTCATCTGACTGGAAGAACATTAACCAAAGCAATGAATAAATTAGGGATCATCCAGGCAGTTATCTGGTCAATCGGAATGACATTCATGTCCGGTGCCATGCATGCTGTCGGTCTGCTTGGAGCACCGCGCCGTTCATCATATTCTGAATATGGCGGAGCAGCACAAGCAGCAGAATGGATTCCATACCAGGTTGCACAGGCAATCGGCGGTTCTATTCTCTTTATTGGCATTATATTAATGATCTATATCTTTATCAACCTTGCATTCTTCGCACCAAAGGGCGAGCAGGAGTTCCCTGTCGGAGAAGCGGCTGAAGAAGCCGAAAAAGCACCGATGGTATTCGAAAACTGGAAGCTATGGCTCGGAATTACTGTTGTTCTTATTCTATTTGCCTACACCATTCCATTTATCGATTTAATTCAAAACGCACCCCCAGGGGCCAAGGGATATAAGTTATGGTAAAAAAACACTCCGGTCTAAATTGGACCGGAGTGTTTTAATGTTCTAACTTGCTCTCAGCTGTCAGTCCCGTATTTTTCCTTCTTGCAGGCAGATTCACAATAATAACCGAACTAAGTATCAGTAAAGCACCGGCAATCTGGATTGCACCAAGATTTTCCCCGTAAAGTGTCACTCCTAAAAGCATGGCAACGACTGGTTCGACTGTAGCGATTACAGCTGCTTTGCTCCCATCTGTTTTTTCCAGTCCCCATGTGTAAACAAAATAGGCGAGAACCGTAGGCACAAACCCTAAACCCATACTAAGAAACAAAACTTCAGCGTTCAAAAAAACTGAAGCTTTTGTCCATAGCTTTGTTACCGGGATCAGAAATACCGAAGCAACCAGGAATGTATAAAGCGTAACTGTAAAAGGATGATACTTTCTTAACGCAAATTTCCCGAAGATGGTATAAAGCGCATACCCGAACCCGGCACCTAATCCCGTCAAAATTCCAAGCAGTGTAATATCACTGCTGCCTGCTGATAATCCGGCAACTAATATGCAGCCCACAATGGTGCCTGCCACAGCTGCAATCTTTCTTAGATTTATCCCTTCCTTTAAAAACAGGCAGGATAATACAGTCACAAATGCAGGAGCGGTGTAAAGCAGAACGACTGCCAATGAAATGCTGATCTGGTTCATTGCTGTGAAATAACAATAATTAAAAAAGACGATGCTCAGTATCCCGGTACCAGCAAAAAACCGGATGTCAGTGGCAGATTCCAGTTTAAAACAGTTCCGGAAACGCATTATCCCTAATAGAACGAGAAATATGGCCGCAAAAAACACTCTTACAGCCACGATTTCCATAGCTGAGAATCCATATTCCCCGAGCCCTTTAACAAATATAGCAATAATGCCCCAAAGACTTGCTCCTAACGCAATCATTAGAAATGGAAGTAATTTCTTCATTATGTCTCTCCATGAAGTAAGAGGATGGCTGAGACCACCCTCTTACACAAATTATGATTAAACACTTATTTCAGCTGATACACCTTACCGTACTTATCATACAGATAATCAATTAAATGCTGGGCATTCAGGCCTTCCCCGGTGACTTCAGTTAAGATTTCAAGCGGCTTTTTCATTTTGCCGAATTGGTGCACATTCTTAGTAAACCACTCTTTGACTGGCATTAAATTGCCTTCTTCAAGTAATTCATCATAGTTTGGCAAGTCCTTTAACATGCTGTTTTTTAGCTGTGCTGCATACATGTAACCCAAAGCATATGAAGGGAAATAACCAAAGCTCCCCCCTGCCCAGTGAACATCCTGCAGAACGCCTTCTCCGTTATTTTCTGGCTTTACTCCGAGGTATTGTTCATATTTTTCATTCCAGATCGCTGGCAGGTCTTTAACTTCAATTTCATCGTTAAACAAGCCTTTTTCAATTTCATAACGGATAATGATATGAAGCGGATATGTTAATTCGTCTGCTTCAATACGGATTAATGAAGGCTTTGATTCATTAATTGCACGATAAAAAGCATCTATTGACACATCATCAAATTGACCGTTTGCATATTCTTTAAGAAGGTCATAATTCTTTTTCCAGAAAGAACGATGTCTTCCGACAAAGTTTTCATAAAATAATGACTGTGATTCATGAATTCCCATTGATGTTCCAGAGCACAGCGGAGTTCCAACCAGGTCAGAAGAAATATTTTGTTCATAAAGAGCATGCCCGCCTTCATGAATCGTGCCAAACACAGCTGTCCGGAAATCAGCTTCATCATATTTGGTGGTCACTCGGACATCACCAGGATTCAAACCTGTTGCAAAAGGATGAACAGTTTCATCGAGACGTCCCGCTTTAAAGTTATAGCCCATTTGATCAAGAACTTTAAGGCTGAAATCCCGCTGCTTATCCTTGGCAAAGTGTTCAAATAAAAAGCTGGTGTCCGGTTTATTCTGTGATTCAGAGATTTGCTGAACAAGCGGAACAATTTTTTCCCTCAGCTGCCCGAACACCTGATCAAGCGTATCAACGGTTACGCCAGGTTCATACATATCCAGCAGTGTATTATATTTGTTTCCTTCATATCCCCAATAAGAAATGAATCTTTTATTTATTTCAACAAGCTTTTCCAAATAAGGCTGGAACATTTCAAAATCTGAGCTTGCCTTTGCATCTTCCCAAATACTTTCAGCCTTGGATTGCAGGATGACATATTCGGTATATTCCTCTGCAGGAATTTTTTTATTCCGGTCATAATCCTTTTTGCATTCTTCCAATGTTTTCAATGTTACTTCAGAAATATTTTCCCGGCTTGAAAGTTTCGCTATGTATGCTGCCATTTCCTCAGAAGTGGACATTCTGAAAACTTCTGAAGAGATCATTCCAATCACTTCGGAGCGCTGTTCCATTCCCTTTTTGGGTGCGCCTGTCCGCATATCCCAATACATCAGCCCGATCGCTTCATTATAGGCCATCATTTTTTTGACATAATCAAGGAATTGCTGTTCTGTCTGTTTTAGTGATTCTGCCACAATTTTTCCCCCTTTGTATCTACTACAGTATCATTTTATCATATTTTTCTGAAAAGGCAGTCTCTATAATCTTTTTCTTAAACTATGCCCTTTGGCTGCTTTTCTTTTTCACCTGGCTGCCAAAGAGTTATAATAGTGGAAAGTGAACTAACCGGAAAGAGAGATAGCATGAAATATTTGATTTACTTTATCGTTATTGCAGCATTTATTGATACATTTTCTCAGCTTCCTATAATGAGCCCCTTTGCCATGACATTTAATCCATCACCCGCATTTGCAGGAATGATTGTTGGGATGTATTCCTTCTCGAATATGATTGGCAATATTTTAGCCGGCTATTGGATCGATAAAAGCGGAGCAAAAAGAGTTTTGGTGTCCGGCCTAACCTTAACTGGAATTATATTAGTACTGTATACATTTGCTGAATCACCCCTGCATTTAATTTCAGTAAGATTTTTTCACGGGTTATTTGGAGGCTTCCTGGTCCCTGCGGCTTTCACAATCATTTCAAACATCGGAAATTCAGAAAAACAAGGAAGAAAAATGGCTGTATCAGGCGCTGCTGTCGGCTGTTCAGCCATTATAGGACCGGCTTTTGGGGCGGTGATTGCGTCCAATTACACTATAAACTGGGTCTTTTTAATTATAGCGGCAACCATGATCAGCAGCGCAGTCCTCGCCTTTCTGTTTCTGCCGGCAGGAACTCTGAAAAATGTAAAAAAAGAGAACTCCCATGAAAAAATGCTTCCATTACTTAAGAATCCTATGCTCGCAGCAAGCTATTTAGGAGCCTTTTCTCTCATGTTTGCTCAAGGGACACTTGCCTACCTTCTTCCTCTTCAGGTAAAAGCTCTACAAATTGATGCGATGTACAGCGGGATCTTATTAAGCACTTTTGGAATAACTGCAATTCTTATTTTTCTGCTGCCCATTAATAAAATCTTTGATAAGTATAAACATCACAATAGCATGCTTACCGGAATGCTGATCATAGGAATCGCATTAATCCTTCTAAGTTCAGCATCTTCTCTTGGTTTCATGTTTTTATGCATGGTTCTTTACGGCACCGGGTTTGCTCTTCTATTCCCATCCATTAATGCCCTTATTGCCAATCATACAACTGAAAAAACAAGAGGTAAGGCATTTGGCCTCTTCTATGCCTTTTTTTCATTAGGCGTGGTAGCCGGTTCCACCATATTAGGTTTCTTAGGAGTAACATTCGATACAGGTTTTTTAATCGCCGCAGCCATTTTATTGTTAACTGTATACGGCATGTCGATATACTTTAAAAAGAAAAGCCCTCAAATATTAAAAAGCGGGAGTGACTGAAAATGAAAGAATTAGTAGGCTGCTGCGCTGTTTGCGGGAAAGACCTATACTGTCTTGATGGATTCTTCAACGGAGTCCATAATGAAAAAAATGAAACCATCTGTTTTGAATGTATAGAAGAACAGAAAGAATCCGCAGAGTAAGCATCTGCGGTTTTTTTTGTTCCATTGGATTTGTACATTGAAAAATGTTCTCTGAAATATGATATATGTCACTTATTTGAAAAGCTCACGCTGTTAAACTTAAAGTAATTAATAACGATTCTCACTGGCAGGTGATTTTCAGTTATTGGCAATTAATTTAATCCATCAGCCGATAGAAGGAGAGATCAGAATGGAAAACAAAGTTATTGAGCTTGATGTAAGAGAGGATTTAAAAAATAAATTTGAGCCGTTTCAAAAAATCATGTCGGCGATTGCTGAACTTGATATCGATGATGTTTTTATCCTTCATGCCCCGTTTAAGCCCATCCCTCTTTTTGGAGTATTAAAGGCTAAAGGGTTTGAATATAAAGCTGAAGAAATTGAAAAGAAGCATTGGAAAGTGATCTTTACTAAGAGAGGTGCGTCATAATGAAACTGGATAACCGGGGGCTGGAACCGCCTCAGCCGATGATGAGAACTCTCGCGGCTCTTGAAGATCTGCCAGAGGGAGAAACCTTATCAATTATAAATGACAGGCGGCCCATGTTTCTTTATGAACAGCTGGACGAAATGGGCTGCAGGCATGTAACTTCCGAACTGGAAGACGGAAGCTTTTTAATAGAAATCAAAAAATAAGCAGGTGATCGCGTTGCTGGCCAATACAAAAAATGAGACCAATATAAAACTTCCTTTTTCATTTATACTTTTCAGCTTGCTCTGCTTAATAGGATCTATGGCGCTCATTCTTTTTCAAGGGGAATCCATAATTAACAGTCAATTCCGTATACCCGCCATTTGGTCAGCGGCTCATTTGTTTATATTGGGCTGGGCGTTGATGACAGCAATGGGAGCCATGTATCAGCTCGTTCCGGTGGCCTTTCTTACCCCTATATGGAATGAAAGATTTGGATTTTCACAATTTACTGTAACTGCCTTTGGAATATTATATTTTGCGCATAGTCTATTTTATAATCCGGCGGGTGCAATGCTGCCCGGGCTCATTACATTAACAGGCATCTTAATGTTTCTGCTGCAGATGTTCATGACTTTAAGGCAGCAGGTAAAGCCCAATGTACTGACTCTTTTCGTAGGAACTGCACTAATTAGCCTGCTGTCTGCAATTCTATTGGGAATCCATATGGTCTTCAGCATGAAAACCGGATTTATTTCCGCCCATTACCAGGCAGTTTTTAAAAGCCACATACTGCTTGGGACAGCAGGCTGGTTTACACTTCTGATTTTTGGATTTTCCTATAAAATGGTTCCCATGTTTTCCTTGTCCCACGGCTACAGCATGAAGCCTGCCAAATATGTGTTTATGGTTTATGCAGCAGGACTGTCTGCGGCAATTATCTCTTTTTTCACCGGGAATAATTCCCTTTTTACTATTGCCTTAATGGTCCTGGCTGGCGGATTTGCCTTCTTCACCTGGCACATGCTGCAAATCCTGCAGAAAAGAGTAAAGAAAAAGCTTGATTATTCATTCCGATATGCTCTTATCGCCATACCTGCAGGGCTGGCAATCCACCTGGGAGCATTCATAAGCTCACTAATCGGAAGCTTTCAAAATACAGTTGGGTATCTTGTGTTTGCATACCTCATGCTCTGGGTAGCTTTGAGCATTCTCGGTTATCTGTTTAAAATCGTGCCATTCTTGTGGTGGACCTGGAAATACAGCAAAGAGATCGGCAAACGGAGTGTACCTTCTCTCAAAGATATGATGAATGACAAGGCATCCATTCCGGTTCTATCCGCCTTTATTCTCGGTATACTCAGTGTGACAGTCTCCATCGTATGTGAACAGCCCGCCCTGTTCCTATCCGGCCAGATTGTAACGGCTGGAGCCAGCATTGTTTTCTGTTATTTGATTATTTCTGTTTTAAAACAATAGGGGGGATTAACATGAATCGAAAAGAAGTAGTTCTCAGCAATCTAAAAAGAGTTATGGATCCTGAATTGAATATAAACGTGGTTGATTTGGGCCTTATTTATGATATTAATTTTCCCGATGGTGACAAGGCAGTTATTACCATGACACTTACAACACCGGGTTGCCCGCTGCATGACAGCATAGTCAGTGGAGTTAAGTATTGCATTGAAGATCTTGAGCTGTTTTCAGATGTAGAGGTTAACCTTGTCTGGGAGCCTGCCTGGACTCCTGCTCGTATGACACCCGAAGCAAATCAGCTGTTGAGAGGTTAAAGGGAAGGCAGCGCCCGCTTGGGCACTGCCTTCGTTCAGCTTGTTACGGGCTCTGCAGGCAGAACCTTTTTTATCATTTCGCGGACTTCAGGATTTTCATTTTTATTCATCAGAATATGAACGGCCCCTTTGTCTTCATGTGTTCTAATTAATCTTCCAATCCCCTGCCTTAAACGCAGGATCATATATGGAAGATCAACCTCTTTGAAAGGATCGGCCGAACCTTCCCTTTTGGCTGTAAAGACCGGATCGTGAGGAGGGAATGGAAGGCCATAAATAAGCACATTCTCCAGGGATCTGCCCGGTATATCAAGACCTTCCCATAAATGAACAGAGCAGAGAACTGAATGCTCATCATTTTGGAAACTTGATACGAGACTGCTTATCTCTGCATCCCCTTCAAAAAAGACCGGTACACTTATTTTCCCTGAAACAAATGCTTTGAATTCTGCCAGCTCAGAAGAATTGTTGAATAATACTAAAGCCCTTCCTTCTGTTGCTTTAACTTGTTCGAGAATGTAGTCCATTTTCGCAGTTCCTGATCCCTCTGCAAATTCCGGCATGCGAATGACCATATTTTCTTCATAGTCGAACGGGGAATCTACGGTAAAGGATAGATAATCGTCTACTCCCAGGCTTTTTGCCATATAATCAAAGGACTTATTCTCAGACAGTGTAGCAGAGGAGAAAACAAACGGCTTATTCTGGGAAAATACTTCTTCCCGCATAATGTCTTCTACCATTCTTGGCATAATAACCAAGGTTCTTTCCCCATTTTTCTCTTCAAACCAGGTGATTCCTTTTAAATCCTTAAGGAACAATGAAAGTGAGTATGAGATTTGCTCAAGATATTCTTCAACAATTTTTAAGTCATATTCATTAATGACATACATTTCGCTTTCAAATACTAATTCTTCCTCAAGTGTATTGATCAAGTCCTGCAGTTTACGTCCTTCTCTCATAACATCTGCAGTTTTTTCAATCGTTTTCTTGTCAGAACCAGTATCACCCGAAGCTGACATGGACAGTGTCAAAAAGAAATGCTCATTCTGGTAAATAGCATCTTCAATGATATTTAACGTTTTTTCACGTACATCATTCGCCATGAGCCTTGTTAAGATGGATTCCAGAATCTGCTCGGAAAAACGATATGTCAGAGCCTTTTGCGATGCATATTCCAGCAGATGGCCTTCATCAAAAACCACACATGAGCTCTCAGGAAGCAAAGGCAGCTGCCCTTCCCGTTTTCTCGATTCCTTGGTCCAGATATGTTCCATGTAAAAGTCGTGTGAACAAATGATCAAGTCTTTTGCGCTGCGGTAATATTCCCTATGGAGAGTTTGACCACAGCGGTGACGCTTCTCACAAGTGAAACAGTCCTGTATTGAATCCCAAGAGACATTGGTCCAATGCTCATCCGGCAATTCAGGGTAATCTTTCCGGTCACCATATCTTTCAAACTTTTGCATGGATGAGCCTGTTTGAACAAAATCCGGAAGATCATCAAAAATGCGATTATAGTGATCATGAACATCATTTGCAACGAGCTTGTCCAGCTTATTTAGGCATAGATACTGATCGCGTGATTTTGCCAGTCTGACATCAATATTTAACCCTAATGCTTTTTCCAGCTTGGCAATATCACCTTCTTTTTTCACAAGCTGCTCGATTAAAGTCTCATCCGCACAGGCGATAATAGCAGGTTTATTTATGTACCTTGCATAACTGATTGCATATAAAAGGTAAACAATCGTTTTCCCAGTCCCTACACCTGCCTCAGCGAAAATAACACTTTTATCTTTAAATGCTTTCTCCAGCTGGAAAGCCATAAATATTTGCTCATCCCGAATTTCAAATCCTGCTTCAGGCAATATATCGTAAAAAACATCTCCGATCCACTCACTTAGCTTTTCATAAAAAGATTCGCTTTTGGATACGGCAAAAGGCATCCGGTTCGACATGCTACCCCTCCGTAATTAAAAAGTTAAAGCGCCTATAAACCAGACGCTCCTGAATTCAGTTCTATCATTATTTCATATATCAGTAATTAATAATCAAATGAACATCATATAATTTTATCTCAAATACAGTAACTGTCAAGATATAATGCCAAACCTGCAAATTTATCAAAAAAACAGGGGTGCTTTAAGGCAGCCCCCTGCTCATTATAAAGTGAAACTTCAATCAGTGGGGGTTTTCCTTATC
>NZ_JBYTDU010000028.1:0-26531 GCF_058791715.1 Cytobacillus sp. EB106-05-05-XG126
TCTTAGCGACACTAGAACGCGACTAACAATCAGTGGGGGATAAGGAAAACCCCCACTGATTGAAGTTTCACTTTATGCAAAAACCTGTTTCAAGTCATCCTTTGGTTGCTGCAGCCAGAATCTCATAAGACGCTTTGCCCCTTCAAGATCATGAAGCTTTGCCTGCCCGCATTGCTTCTCATTTGCCGCGGGAATTTCGGTAATTTCAACTGCATCTTCCATTGTAGCTTCCAGCAGATCAATTATTTCTTCAACTGACGGCTCACCGCTTACCACTAAATAATAGCCGGTCTGGCAGCCCATCGGGGAAATATCAATAATGTCGAAATGGTCATATTTTTCTGCATGAGTACGGATATTAAACGCAAGCAGATGCTCAAGTGTGTGTATGACATCCGGCTTCATCGCCTGTTTATTTGGCTGGCAGAACCGGATATCAAACTTGTTCACTAATCCGTCACTGCCCACCTTATGGACACCGCAGTGCCTCACGTAAGGCGCTTTTACAGCATTATGATCCAACTCGAAACTTTCTACTGAAGGCATATAAAACACTCCCCTAAAGTTTTCCTTTTACTATAGCATAATATCCGACTAAATTCATCAAATTAATATGAAAATTATGACTTTATCATGATAATATGTTATTTTAAAAGAAAATATGATTTAACCGGGAAAGGTAATGCCATGTTTAAAAAAATTCTCATTTCAATATTTCGTTTTTATCAAATTGTGATTTCCCCGCTCAAGCCTCCCACATGCCGGTTTTATCCGACATGTTCCCATTATGGGCTGGAGTCAGTTAAGCGATTCGGCGCCTTCAAGGGCGGCTGGCTGACAATAAAACGGATCCTTAAATGCCATCCCCTTCATCCGGGCGGTGTCGACCTGGTTCCAGAGCAATGGCCCAAAAAGAAAAAGAATTAACCCTCGTATCCGTCCACTACAAGGTCAAGCTTGCCTGTGCCAGGATGAATAACAAGCCCATGCACAGGCACATCTGCCGGCATCAGCGGATGCTTTTTCACCATATGTACACTATGGGATACACTATCCTCAACATTTTCAAAACCTCTCAGCCAATCATCTGCAGCAATTCCTGAGTATGTCATCGTATCCAGTGCATCGTCAGTAATGCCTCTCTCTTTCATGCTGCTGACAACCGCATCAGCCTTCATTCCACTCATGCCGCAGTCATGATGGCCAATAACAAACACTTCTTTCGCCTGCAGCTGATAAACAGCTATTAATATGCTTCTCATAATACTTCCAAACGGATGGGTTACTAAGGCTCCCGCGTTCTTAATGATTTTCACATCACCATTTCTTACATTAAGCGCTTTTGGCAAAAGTTCTACTAAACGTGTGTCCATGCAAGTCAGAATAACCATTTTCTTATTAGGAAATTTCGTTGTTTCAAATTCTTCGTACTTTTTTTCTTCAACAAATTGCTGGTTATGGTTTAAGATCTCTTCTAAAAGTTTCAATTGTTCCACTCCCTGTCTTTTTGTGAATACTTTGATTGTAAGAGCTATTCGCTCCCATACTTGACGAAAAAATGTCAATACTAATAAAGACCTTTCACTGGCCTCTATAATTATGATACATAAAGTAGGTGCTCCAAACAAATTTTTTTCCTTGCTTTTTATCTGGATATTTTGTAAGATTACTAAGGGAAATCGTAATGGTTACGTATTAAAGGTCATAATTATAAACATTACTTAAAATATGGTCTGTACTTTAAATCGTAATAGATACGCTTTATAAAAAGGAGGAAAAAAAATGAAAAAGTCATTTTTGATATATATTCTAGGGCTAATCCTTGTTCTTTCTGGCTGTACAGGTGAAAAGAGAGAGGAGAGCAGCAGCGATAAAACTATGGTTTATACAACCGTTTATCCTCTACAATACTTTACTGAACAAATCGGAGGAGAAGCGATAGAAGTTGAAACCATCTACCCGCCGGGGTCGGATGAACACACCTTTGAACCTTCTCAAAAAGATATGATGAAGCTGGCCGATTCAGATCTATTCATTTTTATAGGACTGGGTCTTGAGGGGTTTGTGGAAAAGGCAAAAGAAACATTGAAAAATGAGAATGTTAAAATGGTCGCCGCTGGAGAAAATATTGAGTTTGTCCACTCAGATGTAAATCATGATCCTGCACATGAAGAACATGCTGATGAAGCTGAGCATGAAGATGAACATGCTGACGGACACGGAGCTGAATCATCTGAAGAGGACCATGATCACAACCATGGAGATATCGACCCCCATGTTTGGCTGGATCCTTTATACTCGAAAGAATTGGCGGAATCAATTAAGGATGCTTTAGTGGAACAGATGCCTGATCAGAAAGAGCAGTTTGAACAAAATTATATGGAGCTTGCAAAGAAGCTTGATAATCTTCATTCTGATTTTGAACAGACAGTTCAAAGTGCAAAGCATAAGGAATTCATCGTTTCACACGCAGCTTATGGCTATTGGGAAGAACGGTATGGTCTGGATCAAATCAGTGTATCCGGTTTAAATTCTTCCAGCGAGCCTACTCAGAAAGAACTGCAGAAAATCATAGCAGAAGCAAAAGAACATGACTTAAAATATGTTTTTTTCGAACAGAATGTGAGCTCAAGACTGACTGAAATTCTGCAGAAAGAAATTGGCGCAGAACCGCTAATGCTTCATAATTTATCGGTCCTTACAGAAGAAAATATTACCGAAAATCAAACATATTTTACACTTATGGAAGATAATTTGGCTTCATTGAAAAAAGCGCTAAATAAATAAGCACACCAGCCTCCCGCATTGGGAGGTTTTTTTGTCTCTTAATTTAGGTAATTCAGGAAAAGATTACATAGTTGTCTTTTTTTTTGCAGAAACTATTTCCATTGAAGAAATTGAAGGGATGAAAAAGCAATGAGTGATTTATTGATTGCGAGGTCTTTATTTGGGACTACAATGGGCTTTCATATTATTTTTGCAACCATTGGAGTTGGCTTGCCGCTGATGATGCTGACAGCGGAACTTCTTTACCAGAAAACGAAGGATCATGATTACGTCATTATGGCAAAAAGGTGGACTAAGGCATTTGCGGTGCTGCTTGGAGTAGGAATTCCGACAGGAACCATAGCAGGGACTCAGCTTTCCCTTTTATGGCCTGGTTTTATGGAGGTTATCGGCAAGGTAATGGCATTGCCATTCCAGATTGAAATCTATGCTTTCTTTATTGAAGCTTTATTTATGTCAATTTATGTGTATGCTGCCGAAAGAATTCCTCCATGGATGCGTATATCAAGCCTTATACTGGTAGCTCTTGGCGCTTTTGCCTCAGCTGTATTGATAACTAATGTTCACGCTTTTGAAGGAACACCACAGGGATTCAGAATTGTCGATGGTGAAATTGTCGATGTGGATCCATGGGCTGCATTTTTTAACCCAAGCTTTATCGTTACAGCAGGACATGTGGCACTATCAGCATATACAACAGGGGCATTTGTTGTAGCATCAGTTGCTGCTTTTAAAATGCTTAGAACTCCATTCGGAACACGAGTATATAACTTTCATAAAAAAGCACTTATGCTGAGTTTGATTGTCGGGGGAATTTTTTCTTTTCTAACAGCTATTAACGGGCATGAATCGGCTCAATACCTGCATGAGTACCAGCCGGAAAAACTTGCAGCAGCAGAGGGGCTGTTTGAAACTCAATCCTATGCTCCCCTTGCGATTGGAGGATTTACAGACCGTGAAACTCAGAGGGTTAAGTGGGGAATTGAAATTCCATGGGCACTAAGCTTTTTGGCGGGCAACAGCTTTGACACCGTAGTAGTGGGGCTGAATGATTTTCCTGAAGAAGAGTGGCCTCCGCTTTTTGTTCATACCCTCTTTAATGCGATGGTCGGAATAGGCTCATTGCTCATATTATTATCTCTTATTGCTTTCGTATGGAATAAATTCCTGAAAAGAGACCATTTTCCCAGGTTCATCATGTGGGCATTTGTTGCCTCTGGCCCGCTCGCAGTTCTTGGAATAGAATTCGGATGGGTATTTGCCTGTACCGGCCGTCAGCCCTGGACCATCTACCGGGTGCTGTCTACCGCTGATTCTGTTACGACAGCTGAGAATCTGGGGATTTTATTTATTCTTTTTGCCCTTGTGTATGTAGTACTTGGAGTAGCAGTTGTGTTTGTTATGCTTTATTACTTTAAAAAGAATACTGTAATCGATGACATAAATAGAGCCAAACAGAAAAACGTTCCTCTATACGGATCAAACACATGAAGGAGTGAATCCAATGGCGGAAGAATTACTGGCCATCACAGTGTTATGGGGATTCGTCTTCATATATGCGGTTATGGCGACAATGGATTTTGGCGCAGGCTTCTGGTCCATGATTTACTTTAATCGGCCCAAAATAAAGGCAACAAATGTGGCAAACCGATATTTATCTCCTACCTGGGAAGTGACAAATACCTTTATCGTCGCAATTGTAGTGGCAGTTTATAGCCTTTTTCCGACTGCAGCCTACACACTGGGAACTGTACTTCTAATACCAGGAAGCATCATATTGCTCTTACTGGCGATCCGCAGTGCATTCCTGGTGTTTTCCAACATTGCGGAAGAATACAGGAAGCCGCTCACCTATATTTCAGGCCTATCCGGAATTCTTATCCCCGGATTGCTGATCAGCGTTTTGCCCATCACCCATGGAGACTTTGTTGAATTTAGTGATGGCAGGCAATCTCTGGACCTGGCACATCTTTTTACAAGCCCGAACGAATATGCTTTTATCGGCTTTGCAATCAGCAGCACATTGTTTTTGTCTTCCCTTCTCCTCGCGGACTACTCAAAAGCCTCGGAAGAGATGGAAGCTTACTCAGTATACCGCAGGGATGCAATCGTGCTTGGGCCAATTTCAATCATAATGGCATTTCTTATTATGTTTACTTTGAAAAGAGAAGCATTTTGGATTTATGAAAAGATGATAGATGATATGCCTTTGCTTTTGCTGTCTCTTGGATTGTTTCTAATAGGAGGGCTTGCCCTGTTCCTGCCATCCGTAAACAAAAAAGGAGTTAGGGGAATTCCCAGATTGGCGGTTATTGCCATAACCCTCCAATACCTTGCTGCCAGCTATGCATATGGAAAAGCTCATCTTCCCTATATCGTCTACCCTGAAGTGACTATTGCTTCTGCGTTTACTGATCCAAGTTCATTCCGGGCCATATTTGCCACCTATATCGCAGGATTCCTTATCCTTTTCCCCGGGTTCATATACTTTTGGAGCCTTTTCATGAACGACAAACGATATCTTCGGCAAAAACAAACCAAAGACCCGGCTTGATCTTCCTGCAAATGCCATGACTGAACAAAAAAGCACTGCAGAAAATAAAGAAGTGACATGCTCCGGAAATTTGTCAATTTCAATGTGGTCACAATTTTCTGTTAAGGGGTGTTTGAAAATGGCACAAGACGTACTATGTGAAGTTAATAACTGTACTTTCTGGAAAAATGGAAACCGATGCAGTGCAGATCAAATATACGTAGTCAGCCATACTGGCGAAACGGCAGACAACAGCAAAGAAACAGACTGCAAAACGTTCGAACCGCATTAATGGTGAGAGGCACCGCTCGAATTTTGTCAAATTCCGGCAGTGCCATTAATGCATATTGCAAAAGCGGTGCATGTGCTGCACCGCTTTTTTTAATATAAATAAGTTTATTATTTTTTTTACCGGGAATGTATAGAATAACAATAACTAATAGGAGTGATACATATGTTATCGACCGTTATTTTGCTTGGAGCTGCTTTTGCCGCTGCTGCTGGATTAAGCTCCTTTGCCATTAAAGAAGATTCATTTATTAAAGACGAAATCACTCAATAATTGATCATAAAAGGCGCCGCGGATGCGCCTTATTTTTTTGCAATCAAACGAAAACCGCCGTTCTTCCAAAATAGAACGGCGGTTTTCTTCTACAAGACAAAGCATTCCTTTGAGATTGTTACTTCACTCAGTCTTTTCTCATTAATCTCATAACCAATACCCGGTTTATCAGGAACCTTAATCATCCCGTCTTTTACGGTGACTTCAGGGAGAATAATATCTTCTTCCCAATACCTTTCTGATGCAGAAATGTCACCGGGTATTGAAAAGCCCTCCAGAGAAGCCAGCGCAATATTATGGGCTCGGGAGATTCCGAACTCGAGCATACCTCCACACCAGACTGCGATCCCTTTATCCAGGCAATAATCATGAATTTTCTTTGCTGTACCTAAACCTCCAACCCGGCCAATCTTAATATTAATAACTTTACAGCTTCCAAGCTCGATGGCTCTTCTGGCATCATTAAAGGTAACAATACTTTCATCCAGGCAGATCGGTGTTTGCAATTCCTTCTGAAGCTTTGCATGGTCAACAATATCATCATATTCAAGCGGCTGTTCAATCATCATAAGCTCGAAGTCATCAAGCCTTTTTAACTGGTCTATATCCTCCAATGAGTAAGCTGAATTAGCGTCAGCCATGATTGGCAGATCGGGGTAATAGCGGCGGATCTCTGAGATCAATTCATAATCATTTTCGGGGCTGATCTTTATTTTGACCCTTTGATAGCCGCTTTCCAGATAGTTTTCAATTTGTCTTCTAACTTCTTCCTTTGTTTTGGCGCCAACAACCACGCCGGATAGGATCTGTTCCCTCTTACCGCCTATAAATTTAGAAAGAGAAATATCTTCTATTTTTGCAGCCAAGTCCCATAAAGCCATTTCCAGCGCCGCTTTCGCCATTTGATTCCTTCTCAGGTCATTAAAAACACGTCCTGCATCTGAAGGATGCTCAATATCCGAATTACGCAAGATAGGGATAAGAAACTCCTTTAGCACATGATAGCTCGTCTCAACCGTTTCCTCTGTATACCAGGGGGAAGAGAAGGCGACTCCTTCCCCATATCCCTTCCGACCTTCTTTATCAGTTACTTCAACTATAATTCCCTCTCTGTCCTTAACAGTTCCTAAATGAGTGGAAAATGGCGTTTTTAAAGGCATCGCAATTCTATACAAAGTAATAGTTTTTATATCCATGCTAATTCCCGCTTTCCCCGAGCATTTCCCGGAGTTTCCTTCTTAATATCTTCTTAGAAGCATTCCTGGGAATTTCATTAATCATGATGATCTTTTTAGGCACTTTATACTTTGCCAGCTTCTCTAAGCAGTACTCTGTCACTTCTTTTTTATCCAGGCTTTCTTCTCCGGCAATAAAGGCGACCGGCACTTCACCCCAAACCTTGTCCTTCATGCCAATCACCCCTGCATCTGATATTTGGGAGTGTGAAGCAAGAACACCCTCAACTTCAGCAGGATAAATATTTTCCCCGCCTGAAATGATTAAGTCTGAACGCCGATCAAGTACATATAAAAATCCTTCTTGATCGACATAGCCTATATCTCCGGTTGAGAGCCAGCCATCTTTTATTTTTTTCACAGTTTCTTCTTCACGGTTTAAATACCCTTTCGTCACATTCGGGCCTTTGACAAGAATCTCACCCGCATATCCAGGATCCGCAAGCTCCCCATTAGGATTAACAATTTTCAGCTGGGAAGGAAATAAAGGCTTTCCGGCTGAACCTAATTTGCTGAAACTGTATTCCGGTGCCAGAGTAACAATCTGTGAAGAAGTCTCCGTCATCCCGTAAGTCTGGTAAACAGGAATAGCCTTCTCCCTGCAAACTTCTAGAAGAGATTTCGCTGCTGGACCTCCCCCTAATAACATACATCTGAAATAGTCCGGCAGCTGCTCATTTTTTAGTTCATCTGCAATCCTGGTAAGCATCGTACTCACAACAGACATGATGGTCACTTTTTCGCTGGAAATGGCTTTGATGGCTTTTTTCTCATGGAAAGATTCAAAAAGAACCATTTTCATGCCGTAGATGATGCTTCGCATTAAAATGGAATAGCCGCTAATATGAAAAATCGGCACAGCACACAGCCAGCTGTCGTTTTCATTCAGCCCTAAGTTTAACGCAGACCCCACTGCACTCCACCAATGATTACCGTAGGTTTGCAGAACGCCTTTCGGATTCCCCGTTGTGCCGGATGTATACATGACAGTACAAACCTCATTAAGACTTACTTCCTCTATTAATGCCGGCTGGGCAGGATCTTTCCTGAAGAGCTCTTCTTTATGTATCGCTGAAATTCCCCGTAAAGATTTTACAACCTTTTGGCTTATTCCATCAAAGGAACTCTCTGTTAAAAGGAAAGCCGACTTCGAATCACCCAGTTGCCAAATTAATTCCTCGGCTGTTAGCCTGTTATTTAATATAACGGCCTTCACATCGATTAGCTGCAGCGCCAAAAGGATAAAAACACTATCTTCATGATTTCTCAGCAGCACACCTGCAAACTGGCCTCTCGTTAATCCAGCTGCCTGTAATTGCCCTGCTATCATGTATGCACGATCATACACTTCGGAAAATGTATAGGTTTTTTCCAAAAAAGAAAGGGCTGGGCGTTCAGGTGTTAAGAATGCCCGTTTTTGAAGGAAATTCGGTACTATTTGAGCTTCCATCCTAAAACCTCATTTCATGCGATTTTTTCATATAAAAACAGCCTGATGGACTGGCCATCAAGCTGAAAAAATAGTATACCTCAAAATCAAGGGAAACGCGGGAATTGGCCAAAGTCCGGCTTACGCTTTTCTTTGAATGCGTCACGGCCTTCTTTTGCTTCATCCGTTGTATAGTATAGAAGAGTTGCATCACCGGCGAATTGCTGGATTCCGGCGAGTCCATCTGTATCGGCGTTGAAGGCAGCCTTCAAGAAGCGGATAGCAGTCGGGCTCTTCTCCAGAATTTCTTCACACCACTTAATTGTTTCTTCTTCCACTTTCTCAAGTGGCACAACTGTATTAACAAGCCCCATATCCAGAGCTTCCTCGGCACCGTACTGGCGGCACAGGTACCAAATTTCGCGTGCTTTCTTATGGCCCACGATTCTTGCAAGATATCCTGAACCGTAACCTGCATCGAAGCTTCCCACTTTAGGTCCTGTTTGTCCAAATACAGCATTATCAGCTGCAATCGTTAAGTCACATACGATATGAAGGACATGGCCTCCGCCAATCGCATAGCCTTTTACCATCGCAATAACCGGCTTAGGAATGACACGGATTAAGCGCTGAAGATCCAAAACATTTAAACGAGGGATCTGGTCATCCCCTACATATCCGCCATGTCCTCTGACAGATTGGTCTCCGCCTGAACAAAATGCTTTATCTCCTGCACCTGTAAGGACAATAACACCTACATTTTCATCATCACGTGCGTACGCAAATGCATCAATTAATTCCATTACGGTTCTTGGAGTAAAGGCATTATGGACTTGTGGTCTATTGATGGTAATTTTCGCAATTCCATTGTATGTTTCATACATAATCTCTTCGTACTTTTTTCCTGCAACCCATTCTACAGCTGACATACATGAATCCTCCTCAATATGTATTGTATTAGATAGCGCGATAATTGCCGCACAGCTTTGCGCCAGCAAAGGACATCATTCCTCAATCTTTACTGCTTTTGTATTAATCTCCCCTAATTGCGACAAAAACCCACTTACTATTGTACCAAATAATTCAGGTTTCTCCACATGAATTGCATGTCCTGCATTTTTAACAGCCTTCCACTGAACATTTGGCAATGCTTTCGACATCTCTTCTGCAATTCTGCAGAATTTTTGGTCCAGCTCCCCGGTCAATAGAAGGACTGGCATTTTCAGATTACCGAGCTCCTCCCACCAGGATGGCTGTGTGCCGGTACCCATGCCATTCAGGCTGTTTGCCAGACCACCAATAGAATTGGCCATACGCTGGTTTCTTATTCGTGTTCGGATTTGATCAGGAAGATTTCTTTGGCTTTGAAATAAGGGGATATTCTCCCAATAATCGATAAAATTCACAATGCCTTCCTTCCTGATTCTGGCAGCCAGCCTGGCATCCTGCACTCTTCTTTCATGCCTTTCCTCTTCTGTCCTCAGCCCTGGGGAAGCACTTTCTAAAATCAGCGTTCGGACTTTTTCAGGATATTTAACTGCAAAAGTCAGCGCAAGCCGCCCTCCCATGGAATATCCAAGAACATCAATTTTCCCGATTCCCATCTCTTCTAAGAGACTGTTTATCACAGCGGCACACTCTTCTATTTGATAATGGCCAATATCAGATGGTGCCCCAGACTTCCCATGGCCGATGATATCCAAAGCTATTGCCTTCGAATGACCTTCCCAGAAGGGAACGAACTCTTTCCACCCCTCACTATTTCCCGTGAAGCCATGAAGAAGCAGGAGCGGAAATCCTTTACCCCACGTATCGACATGATAGGGAACTCCATTCATGACATATTTCATCGGCATTCACCCTTCCAGCAATCGACTTATTTCCCGGGAAACAGAATTCCACAATTCTCGATGCTCGGTTAAATTTCTGTCCCGGTTTGTCGTAATTTCCATTACCTTCAAGCCAGGTATGTCCATGTTCCGTTTGAAGGCTGAAATAAAATGTTCCCAATCTGATATTAAATCATATTGTCCGCCAAACATCTTAATGGCATGGCTGAAATCAAGATCCAGCGGTGTTCCGAACAGTTTTTCAAAGTTATTGGGGTAATTCGCCTGAGGAAGGAATGAAAAGATTCCGCCTCCATTATTATTAATCAGCAATATATTGATATCAATTCCATACAGCTTAGAGGCAATTAAACCATTTAAATCATGAAAGAAAGTTAAATCACCGAGCACAAGATAGAGCGGCTGGGATGCCATTCCGGCACCAAGAGCAGTTGAAACTGTGCCATCAATGCCATTTGCTCCCCTGTTAGCCATTACTTTAATGCCTTTTTGATTAAAATGGAAAAAAGTATCCAGGTCCCGTATAGGCATACTGTTTCCTACAAATAATGTCGAGCCTTCCGGCAGCATTTCAGCGAGCTGGAAAAATAATTTACCCTCACTCAATTCATCTGCTTCATTAATATCAGCAAGCCTTACTTTTGTAAGATCATTGATTTTTTTCCATAGTGCAATGAATTCATCATTCTCTGAAGTGTTTAAATATGAGGTGACAGATTCGCAGAACAGCAGCTCATCGCAATGAATCATTTCAGTCGAGAGCAGTGAAGGATCACGCCATCCGCCGCCCCCATCAACAATAATCTGCCGGGCAGTACTGTTTTCTTTCATGAAAATGGACAATGGCTTTGATACAGGCGTAGCACCGAAGCGAATGATGACATCCGGCTTAAGAGCTTTTTTTGCATCGTCATTTTTCAAAAAGGTATCATATGCATCCATAATGAAGCTGCCATCGTGCAGTCCGCTTCTCAACTGTGATAATGGATCGGCAATGATCGGAAAGTTCAGCTTTTCCGCCAGTTTAATAACGGCAGCCGGGAAGCCGGATTTTTCCAGATGACCGCAGATTATAATCCCCCTTTGTGCGGAGTTTAAAACCTGTGCCATTTCTTTGTACTCTTCGTTAGGCAAACTAAGCTTGCCACCCTGAATATTTACATACCCCTCTGTTCGTTCACTAAGCTCAAATAAATCAGCACGATCCAGCTGCGGAACTAGCGGCTCACGGAAAGGGAAATTAAGGTGAACAGGTCCAGCCGGCGAACTCTTAGCGGCCGAAGCTGCTCTCGCACATACTGTTCGGGCATAACGCAGCATTTCTGCTGAATTATCGGGAGGAGCCATTTCAACAAACCACTTTACATTATTACCGTACAAATGGATCTGATCGATCGCCTGTGGAGCGCCTACATCCCTTAATTCATGAGGCCGGTCTGCCGTAAGCACGATTAGCGGCACCCTGGAATACCTGGCTTCCACAATGGCAGGGTAGTAATTGGCTGCAGCTGTTCCGGATGTACACAGCAAAGCTGCCGGTTTTTGGGATGCTTTAGCAATTCCCAACGCAAAAAAGGCAGCCGAACGCTCGTCTACATGAATATGTACACGAAGCTCCGGATGCTCTGCCATTACCATTGCCATCGGGGTAGAACGGGAGCCGGGACTGACCACGACATCCTCTACCCCGCTTTTTACTAGTTCAGCCACAAATGCGGCTATATATGAAGTTAAAGCTTCCTGATGATTCACTTTTCATAACCCCCAAGAGCCGTAAGCATTGGCCGGAATTTAATCTTTGTTTCCTGGTATTCGCTTTCGGCATTTGAATCCTGTACCACTCCGCAGCCTGCAAATAAGGATGCCTCATTCCCCTGGATTAGACCGGATCTTATTGCCACAGCATATTCGCCATTTCCTCTAAAATCCATCCATCCTAATGGAGCAGCATAAAAGCCGCGATCCAGTTCTTCTGCTTCTCTGATTTTTTCTACTGCTTCTCTTTTAGGCAGCCCACCAAGAGCAGGAGTCGGGTGAAGACGGTCAACTAAAGCAAGAAGTGAAGCATCTTCCCTGGTCTTTCCTATTACAGGGGTATACAGGTGCTGAATATCACGCATTTTCATCAGCTGCGGCTCATTCGGCAGTTCAACTTCTGTGCAGGATTCTTCCATAGCTTCCTTTATCATATCCACCACATATTGATGTTCAGTCAAGTTCTTTTGATCATGCAGTAATGTTTCTCCAAGGATATGATCATCATCTTCCGTTCTGCCTCTGGGGATGGAACCTGCCAGACAAGTTGTAAACACGTTTTCCCCGTATTTTTTTATAAGGCGTTCAGGAGAGGCTCCAATAAAGCAGTCACCGTTCGATTCAAACGCAAAGATAAAGCTTTCACTTTGCATTTTCCTGAGATTCAGGATAACTCTTTCTATCTCAATCGGCTTTTCATAAATGAGCCTGGATTCCCTCGCAAGCACAACCTTTTTTAATAGGGATCCTGTTTTTAGTTCATCAACAATTTTATCCACTGTCTCCATCCATTTTTCCGGATTGATATCCGCTTCTTCCTGAAGAGTGTTTGCACTCTCAGGATGATAATCATTGATTGAACCGATTAGCATGCTTCTTTCAGCGGCTATCTTTTCAAAAAGTGATTCACTATCATGCTGTGTACAGACAACATTTGTTGTCAAAAAGGCTTGTCCATTGATTTCACTATACATATAAGCCGGCACATGAAAAAGGGAATTGGAATACTTTGACCAAAGCTTTGTTTTCTGCTTCAGCGGGTCAAAAGAAAAACCGCCAAACATCAAGGGCCCTGTTGCATTTTCATTATAAGGGTTAAAAATAATACTGTTATTAATAAAACGCTTCCATTCCTTTTCAACCCGTTTAAATCTGTCTGTACTTTCGTCTGACTGGATTTGCCTGCAGATGCCAAGCCCGATTATATAAGCTTCACTGGAAGGATCCTTCCAGAAAAAGCGTTCACCAAAAAAACGGCTCTTTCCTGCCGCATAAAAAGAAAGGGGGTCTATATGATTTATTTTTTTCACTTCACTCACTAAAACAGGCTTTGATAAGGCTTTGGCCCTTTCAATCGCCTCCTGGATCCCTTCTTTTAGTTCCGTATCTTGTATCGTAACCAAAAAAATCCCTCCAATAACAGCTTAAATTGCCGTTATCCTACTTTAAACTTATTCTAAGATACACCTGTGATTCAAGGAATGTCAATGATGTCAATCCTGCCATTCCTTTATTGTATCCTTTATATTATAGCTTACTTTCGGCATCTATAATATCAATTAACTCAGGTTCACTGTAAATAACTGTTACGTTACAACAATCATGGAAAATACCGGTACATTTTACGGCAATAATACGTTGACACTCCTGCGGTATTTACCTAAACTTAAGGTGTTTGGTATAGTTGGCTTATGAGGGTTTACTTTGACAATACCCTGATAATCAGTTAAAATAAACAAGTTTGAATGATGCAATGATTGATACCATTACAGAATAGATAATTAAGGGGAGAGTTATCATGCAACCACAAGCACAGACCAATTTTCCGCCTGCTTCCAGTTCAAAGAACTGGAGAGTCTGGTGGCAGCTGACCAGGCCGCACACTTTGACCGCTGCTTTTGTTCCGGTTTTACTTGGAACAGCTCTTGCAATGGAACTTACCGAAATAAATTTCAGCCTGTTTTTTGCCATGCTGGCAGCAAGTCTGCTGATTCAGGCTGCTACCAATATGTTTAACGAATATTATGATTTCAAAAGAGGGCTTGATACGGAAGACTCTGTTGGAATCGGCGGAGCGATTGTCCGTGAAGGAATCAAACCAAAAACAGTCCTGAATTTGGCGTTTGGGCTATACGGGATTTCGATATTGCTTGGTTTCTATATTTGCATGAACACAAGCTGGTGGATTGCAGCAATCGGACTTGCCTCCATGGCAGTAGGATATTTATATACAGGCGGTCCTCTTCCGATTGCCTACACACCATTTGGTGAATTATTCGCAGGGTTTTTCATGGGCATGCTAATCATTCTTATTTCTTTCTATATCCAGGCAGGAACCGTAACCGCAACAAGTGTTTTAGTTTCGTTCCCTATATTGATTCTTGTTGGCGCCATTCTGCTGGCCAATAATATCAGAGACTTGGATGGCGACAAGGAGTTCGGCCGTAAAACATTGGCTATTCTTTTAGGAAAAAAAGGAGCAATTAACCTGCTTGCCTGTATGTTCATCGTGTCTTATGCATGGGTCTTCATATTAATCGCCATGAGCATCATAACACCATGGCTTGCTATCGTT
This sequence comes from Cytobacillus sp. EB106-05-05-XG126, assembly GCF_058791715.1. Taxonomy (NCBI): domain Bacteria; kingdom Bacillati; phylum Bacillota; class Bacilli; order Caryophanales; family Bacillaceae; genus Cytobacillus; species Cytobacillus sp. EB106-05-05-XG126. The sequence continues at coordinate 14,727 of NZ_JBYTDU010000028.1, forward strand.
GTCCTTAGTGCGCCTAAGGCCATTAAAGCAACGAAAGGCTTCATCGGCAAAACACTTCCGATGCAAATGATGCCTGCGATGAAAGCAACTGCACAGACAAATACAATCTTTGGCTTCCTTTTATCAGTAGGCCTGTTTCTCGGATATCTACTATAATCATTTAATAAACCTCTGCTTCTATGGCAGGGGTTTTTTGTTTGGAAAAAATCAGCAGATGCTGTCATCCTGGTTTCATCCCATTTTTAACGGGTAATTTTTACTTAAGGAAGATGCAGGCCGTAAAATTACTTCTTCCGTTATGATTTTGCAAACTACGTCCATACTAAACCCATATGGACTAAGATTTGATATCCGGCGGAGCAAAACTGTCAGAGCTCGGCTTTATTATAAGCTTGACTATCAGATCAACAGGCATTTATAAAAATCATCAAAACTAAGGATGTGACATAATATGTTGACCAATGAACAGATCAGCACTTTAAAAAAGGAATTGAATGATGAAAAGGAATCACTGGAGTCCCAGCTGCAGGGCAATAAAGAAGGCAGTCTGGAAGGAGCAAGCGCCAGAGATGCAGTAGGAGAGCTATCTCTATATGATAACCATCCCGCAGATATGGGTTCTGAACTTTATGAACGCGAAAAGGATTTTGCATTAGAAGAGCACCATGACTCTGAACTCAATAAAGTGAATGCTGCACTAAAGGCAATTGAAGATGGTTCATACGGTAAGTGTAAACAGTGCGGTTCTGATATTCCATACGAGCGGCTGGAAGTGATTCCGGCAACCCTTTACTGTAAGGATCATAGTCCTGAACAAAATGTGCCGGGAGACCGTCCTGTTGAGGAAGATGTGCTTGAACCTGCTCATGGGAATACCTTTCAGCATCATCAATTCAGGGAAGTAGTAGATAATGAAGACAGCTTTCAGGAAGTTGCCCGTTTTGGCACTTCTGAGACACCCTCTGATTTAAGGGGGGACTATGAAGATTACAATTCCCTTTATAATGAAGGTCATGATGACGAAGGTTTTACAGAAGATTATGAGACATTTGTCGGAAATGACCTTGAAGGCAAGGAGAGAAAAATCTATCCTTCCAAGAAACAGGAAGAGTATGAAGCCATGCTGGATGAAAATGATATCGAAGCACCTTTCGGGGATGTGCCGTATCATGAGACTGACGGCTATGTGGATGAAGATAAGGATTAAAGTAAAAGCGATGCAGCTGCATCGCTTTTTTATGTCAAATGGCAAAATAAGATACCCTTATTTATATTTATAGTTTGGATTCGATATCCTGGATAATCTCATCAATCGTATCGGAAACGTCGTTTGTGCGGCGGGCAATGGAGATGCTGAATTCCAGCAGTTCTTTATAATTTTTCACCGGAATAGAATCACTTGTTTTCTCGAATTCATTTAGTTGCAGTCCAATATTTTGAAGATGCAGCAAAACTTCTTCCATTGATCCTCTCTCGATTTGGTACATTTAACAGCTACCCCCTTTATATCTAATGATTTCATTATCAGGGTTTTTAAACCTTTTTTGTAGTGGAAATTATTGTTAATATTTTCGCTTTGCAGAGTAAAACTTTGCCACAAAGGAAATATTAGTTTTAGAATAAATTGCTGGGAGGTTCATTATGTCCGCACAAATGAAAGCAGCATGCTTTTCAGAATATGACAACCTTGAACAAGTGGTGTTATGTGAACCGAAGTACATGACGATTGTGGATACTATTAACGAAACACAGAAGCATTATAAAAAAGAAGGAATTAATATCGACGTGGCGATGAAACAGCACAGGCACTTTGTCAGTGCATTGAAGGATCAGGGGATCGAAGTCGTTTTACTGCCCCCGTTTGAAAAATACCCTGAGCAGGTTTTTACCCGTGACATCGGATTTACGCTTGGAGAAAAGGTGTATGTTGCCGAAATGGCTGCTGATATCCGGCAGGGGGAGGAAAATGTTCTGAGACAATGGCTGGAAGTAAATCAGGTTCCTTTTTACAACCTTACGGGTGATCGTATAGAAGGAGGTGACGTACTCATCGATGGCAAAACTATATATGCCGGAGTCAGCAGCCGGACCTACGAGGAAGCAATTGAGCACCTTCGCAGCCTTATGCCTGAATATGAAGTCGTATCCGTCCCCTTCACTGATACATATCTTCACCTTGATTGTGTATTTAATATCATTTCACCTGAGGAAGCTCTTATTTTTCCAGGAGAGATTCATGGGGAGAAAGTAAAAATGCTGGAATCGCGCTATGATTTAATAAAAGTGTCGGAAGAGGAGCAATTCACACTCGGAACGAACGTCCTCTCAATTGGCAATAAAAAAATCTTCAGCCTTCCCATTAATAAGAATGTCAATAAAGAACTAAGGTCCAGGGGCTATGAAGTCATTGAGGTAGACATTACTGAAATTATTAAATCCGGAGGTGCCTTCCGCTGCTGCACTATGCCTGTTAGACGCAGTAAAGGGTAGATCTCCTGCCTCAATGAACCGTAGAAAGATTATAGACCCTCTTGGAAACCGCTGTTTGTGATTAACTGCTTTTCTCTCTTGCGCATCTACAGTTTGGGAGTTAATCCTTGTGATTAACTCCCATTTTCTCTTGAGCACCTTCCTTTTGGGCGTTATTACCCCTGATTAACACCTATTTTCTCTTGACCACTTTCATTTTGGGCTTTATTCCCGCTGATTAACTCCCATTTTCTCTTGAGCACTTTCCTTTTGGGCGTTATTCCCGCTGATTAACTCCCATTTTCTCTTGAGCACTTTCCTTTTGGGCGTTATTACCCCTGATTAACTCCCATTCTCTCTTGAGCACTTTCCTTTTGGGCGTTATTCGCACTAATCAACCAAAAACAGCCTTTCTCACTGGAAAGGCTGTTCTCCTTTTACTTATTCATCAACTCAACGCCAGCGGGTTTGATTTTCCAGATTTCCCGCGCATATTCGCTGATTGTGCGGTCGCTTGAAAAATAGCCTGAGCCGGCAATGTTCATTAAGCTCATTTTCAGCCAATGATCCCGATCCTCATAAGCCATCCCGGCTTCTTTCTGGATATTTACGTACGAAGCAAAATCCCTCAACACAAAGTATTGGTCATTTTCCATCAGCAGGGAGTCAAATATAGGCTCGAATTCATCATCAGCATCCGGGAAAAATCCATTCACAAGCTGGTCGATGACCTGGCGGATTCGCTTATCATGATGGTAATACTCTCTGGAATTATAACCGCCATTCTGGTAATAGCTGAGCACCTCATCTGCCGTTAATCCAAAGATGAAGATATTGTCATCTCCTGCTTTTTCTTTTATCTCAATATTGGCTCCATCCAGTGTACCAACTGTCAAAGCGCCATTCATCATGAATTTCATATTCCCTGTACCGGAAGCTTCCTTGCTTGCTGCAGAAATCTGCTCGCTGATATCTGCAGCGGGGAAAATTTCCTCTGCCAGCGAAACCCGGTAATTTTCAAGAAAGATAACCTTTAGAACATCTCTTGTCTGCGGGTCATTGTTCACTTTTTCAGCAACGGTATTAATTAATTTGATGATTTTCTTTGCGTAATAATAGCCAGGGGAAGCTTTTGCACCAAAAATAAAAGTCCGCGGGTGCATGCGGAAATTGGAATCTTCCTTCAGCCTGTTATATAAATGCATAACATGCAGAATATTTAACAGCTGGCGTTTATAAGCATGCAGACGCTTAACCTGAATGTCAAAAATCGAAGACGTATCAACTTTAATGCCCTGCTGCTCCTGAATGCGCTTCGCCAATCTTTCCTTGTTCAATTGCTTAATCTGATGCAGCTGCCGAAGGAAAACCCTATCATTCTTAAAATCTGCCAGCTCGCGAAGCTTTTCCGGTTCCCGAATCCAGCCTGCCCCAATGGTCTCATTTATAAGACCAGATAAAAGCGGATTGGCTTTCAGCAGCCATCTTCTGTGTGTAATTCCATTGGTTTTATTATTAAATTTCTCAGGAAAAATTTCATAAAACTGAATCATTTCCCGCTTCTTTAAGATTTCTGTATGAAGGGCGGCAACACCATTAACGCTGGAGCTTCCGACAAGTGCAAGGTGTGCCATCTTTACCTGGTCGTGCGCGATGATCGCCATATCCTCAATCCGCTTCCAGTCACCCGGATATCTGTCCCAAAGATCGCGGCAAAAACGTTCATTGATTTCATTCACTATCATAAAAATCCGCGGCAGCAAAGGCTGGAAAATGCGGACAGGCCATTTCTCCAAAGCCTCTGAAAGAGTTGTATGATTCGTATAGGCAATTGTCCGGACTGTAATATCCCAGGCTTCCTCCCAGCCCATTCCCTCTTCATCCAGCAGGATTCTCATAAGTTCAGGAATGGCAAGAACCGGATGTGTATCATTAATATGAATGCTCACATATTCATGGAAATCTCTTAAACTGGCATGCTGCTTTCGATAGGAACGCACAATGGAACGGATACTGGCCGAAACAAGAAAGTATTGCTGCTTCAGCCTCAGGATCTTCCCCTCATCATGGGTATCATCAGGATATAGAAACTCGGAAACAGATTCGGTTTCCCGTTTATATTTTAATATATCATGATTTACAGGATAAGGAGACGGTTCAGCATTCCATAGCCTGAGAGTGTTAATCGTATCTGTTTGATAGCCGGCAACAGGCATATCGTAGGGGACAGCCGAAATAGTTTCCGCATTTACATGGCGGAACACAAGCCTGCCGTTGTCCTCTGCCGTTTCAACTTTGCCCCAAAAAGGAACCTCAATGGCCAGGTCGGCTTTTCGGACTTCCCATACATGGCCGTTCCGCAGCCACTGCTCCGGAAGCTCCACTTGATAGCCATCCACAATTTTCTGTTCAAAAAGTCCATGCTTATAGCGAATTCCACAGCCATGGCCGGGTAGGTTTAAGGATGCCAGCGAGTCCATAAAGCAAGCCGCCAGACGTCCCAGTCCCCCGTTTCCCAGCCCTGCATCTGCTTCAATTTCTTCAAGGCGGTTGAGATCAATGCCCAGATCTGCCAGGCCATCTTTTACAACCTGCTCAATTCCCAGGTTTATCAGATTATGATGAAGCAGGCGGCCCAATAAAAACTCGATGGATAAGTAATATACCTGCTTTTCACGGTCGATGCGGTATCGCTCATTTGTATTAATCCACTCTGTGCTCACATGTTCCCTGATCATATTTCCGAGCGTGAAGTAATGATCTCTTTCTGTGCTTTCACCGAAGCTTTTTCCACAGGTCATCTCCAATTTTTTCAGGAATTCCTCTTTGAACCCATCGCGATCAGAAAACATGGCTTTCACTCCTTGAAACAAGGCCTGCATATAGCTGATTGTATTTGAAAGCAGATTGCGCCCAGCTATTATCCATACCCATTGCATTTTTCATAATCTTCTCCCATGTTTTGCTGTCACTGTAAAAGTTTATTGCTCTTCTAATGGTGTACAGCATGTCATGGGCATTAAAATGGCTGAAGGAAAAACCGTTTCCTTCTCCTGTGACTTCATTGTAAGAAAGAACAGTATCATTTAACCCGCCTGTTTCCCTTACGATGGGAATGGAGCCATATCTCATCGCAATCATCTGCCCTAACCCGCAGGGCTCAAATTGGGAAGGCATTAAGAATAAATCGGACCCTGCATAGAATTCATGTGCAAGGCCTTCATCAAACCCAATATATGCTTTGCACTTATCAGGGTAGGCCGCTTCCATCTCCCTGAAAAATTGCTCAAACTCAGGATCTCCAGTTCCCAAAACAAGGACTTGAATATCATCCTGCATAAGCTCATGGAACACACATTTAACCAGGTCCAGGCCCTTTTGCTTTGTCAGCCTCGTAACCATGGCTATCAGAGAAACCTCTTCCTTCACCGGCAAGCTGAATTTTTTCTGAAGATCCATCTTATTTTCTTTTTTAATCTGAAGCTTTTCAAAGGTATAGTTCTCTTTAATAAATGGATCCTTCTCAGGATTATAAAACTCATCATCAATTCCATTTAAGATTCCTTCCAGATCATAAGCTCTGCGCTTCAATAAATCATGCAGCTTCTCACCGTAATACTCGGTTTGAATTTCATCTTTATAGGTAGGGCTGACTGTTGTAATTTTATCAGCAGCGACAAGTCCGCCCTTCATAAAATTGATATTTCCGAAGAATTCAAGCTTATCCGGATGAAAATGGCTATAGTCAAGCCCTAATAAATCCCCAAGAGCAGCCCCTGGCATAATCCCCTGAAACTGAAGGTTATGAATGGTGAAGACTGTCCGAATGAATTCATACCCCTTTTTCGCACGATACTCAACCCTGTGCAGAAAAGGAATCATCCCGGTATGCCAATCATGGCTGTGAATAACATCTGGACAATAATCAATATGCTGAAGAGCATCCAGCACGGCCCGGTTAAAATAGGCAAACCGCTCTCCATCGTCAAAATAGCCATATAATTTTTCGCGGTTAAAATAGTATTCATTATCCACAAAATAGAATGTAATTCCCTGGTGCTCAAGTTCTTCAATTCCACAATACTGGTTTCTCCAGCCAACCTGAACTGTAAACTCGCACTTTTTAGACATTTTCTTTTTTAAGTCATCTGATATGGAACCATACTTCGGAAGAATCACCCGTACGTCAGTCCCCTGTTTGGCAAGCTCTTTCGGGAGTGAACCGGCTACGTCGGCAAGACCTCCGGATTTGACGAATGGAACACATTCAGAAACAGCAAACAATACTTTCACGAGTTCATCAGCGCTCCTTGTACGGTACCTTTGCGAATTACCAGAGGCATTTCACTTCTTCCCTCAATTCTGGCACCGGATTCTACCTTAACATCTTTATCTAAAATAACAGAGTCTAAAACACAGTTCTCGCCAATTTGGGTTTTTTGCATGATTATACAATTTTTCACGACTGAGCCCTTGCCAATTTTGACTCCGCGGGAGATAATGCTGTTCTCGACTGTTCCTTCAATCATGCATCCATTTGCAATCATCGAATTCTTTGCGCTCGCACCTTTTACATATCGGGTTGGGGGTTCATCTTTTACTTTTGTATAAATGGGCTGGCTGCGCAGAAAAATATTTTTCCATGCCTCCGGTTCCAATAGCCCAATACTGGCAGCAAAGTAATTTTCAATGGAATCAATCATGACAGCCAAGCCGGTATATTCATAATTGCATATCGTATACGAATGGTGGATATCTGTAACAACATCACTCATACACGTGTATCCTGTTTCGTTTCTATTTTCTATTAAACTTATAAGCAGCGAGGTTTTTACAAGGTACATTTCCAGCGAGCGTCCATCCTGGCGAACAACTGTAATATCACACCCCGTCATAATATGTCTATCCAGAACAGGCCTGAAATCCATATTAAAAACGGTGAAACAGTTTGAGATCAAGGCATACTCCTGCTTGCTGCGATAAAAATAATCCAAATTCGCAGCAAAGTGATTGAAAGATCCGATCCCTTTACTAGGACTATCCAGCAAAGGAGACGGAAAAAAGAATAGCCCATCCCTTTTTCTGTTTAAGTCCCAGTTTTTCCCTGAACCAAGATGATCCATTAAAGAGCGATATTGATACTTCGGAAATATGGCAACACTCTCAATATCCGAGTTGACCATATTTGAGAGAACAAAATCGATCAGCCTATAGCGGCCTGCAAACGGAACAGCTGCGAGCGACCTGTGTACTGTCAATTCCTCTAAACCTTCATGGTAGGTTGTTGCGTCTATTACACCAAGCATTCTCTTCTTCATGACATTCCCTCCCGTTTTATTGGCCAGGATCCGACTTGGCATCCAGCTGTAAATTAAGAACAAATTCCCTGTATCATTTCCTGTGTTATCAGAATGATTTCGTCATCCTCTTCGGAAGCACTGATCACCACGCCATCAGGTATGTTCATTCCGCTTGGCACAATCGCCTTTTCAATATAGACATTTTCGCCAATCACAGCATCAGGCATGATTACCGATTCACGGATCACCGAATTCTTCCCAACCAGAACCCCTTGAAAAAGCACTGACTTTTCAACTTCGCCCTCAACCGTACAGCCTTCATTTATCAATGACTCTGCAACCTCTGCCTGAGTTGAAATATACTGTGGAGGGTGATTCGGATTGACCGAATAAATCCGCCAATCATGATCAAAAAGATTCAGCTCGCATTCGTCATCCAGTAAATCCATATTTGCTTCCCACAGGCTCTTAACTGTACCAACGTCCTTCCAGTAGCCATTGAACGGATAAGCGAACAGCTTTTTATTTTCGTCAAGCATTAATGGAATGATATCTTTTCCAAAGTCATGGCTTGATTCCGGATTGCGGTCATCCATTTCCAAATATTCCTTTAAAACAGACCAATTAAAAATATATATTCCCATAGAGGCCAAATTATTTTTTGGATATGCTGGTTTTTCCTCAAATTCTGCGACCCGCATCTCCTCATCCGTGTTCATGATGCCGAACCTGCTTGCCTCCGGCCAAGGTACTTCAATAACAGAAATAGTGGCATCCGCACCTTTTTCAATATGATAATTCAGCATCAGCTCATAATTCATTTTATAAATATGATCACCTGATAAAATCAGGACATATTCAGGATCATACTGCTTTAAATAGTTAAGGTTTTGATAAATGGCACTGGCTGTTCCTGTATACCATTTGACTTCTGATGACTCGCTGTAAGGGGGCAGGACTGTCACGCCGCCGTTCTTTCTATCAAGATCCCATGCGCTGCCTATGCCAATATATGAATTCAAAACCAGCGGCTGATATTGTGTCAGAACCCCGACTGTATCAATTCCCGAATTGGTGCAATTGCTCAATGTAAAATCAATGATCCTATACTTTCCTCCAAAAGGAACTGCAGGTTTCGCCAGGCTTTTTGTCAGAGAACTAAGCCTGCTCCCTTTCCCTCCTGCTAATAGCATTGCCACGCACTTTTTCTTTCCCATTTCCCTTCCTCTCCTTCCGATGTTTTACAGGGCGTAATATTGAAATGCCAAATGGCGGAATAGACATCTCCAAACTGAACGGCTTGCCATGAAACTCAATTTCCTCACTCTTAAGGACCCTCTTGTTTGTGCAATTTGATCCTCCAAAGCTGTCATTGTCACTGTTAAATATTTCCCGGTAAGATCCCATATTTGGTACGCCTATACGGTATTTTGGGTATATATACGGTGTAAAATTGCAGACAATCACGAGATAATCACTCTCTTTAGAGCCTTTTCTGATAAAAGAAAAGATGGATTGGTGCGAATTATGACAATCAATCCATTCAAAGCCATCCTGAAGATGATCAAGCTCAAAAAGAGGCTTGGAACGTTTATAGACCTTTAACAATTCTTTCACATAATCATTTGCTTTTTTATGCATCTCGTAATCCAGCAGATGCCAATCTAGCTGTTCTTTGTCTTTCCATTCGGAAAACTGCCCGAATTCGCTCCCCATGAAAAGAAGCTTCTTGCCGGGATGGGCAACCATATAGCCAAGGAGGAGCCTGTATTGGGCAAACTTTTGCCAGTAATCGCCCGGCATTTTATCCAGCAGCGATTTTTTTCCGTGGACAACTTCATCATGTGAAAAAGGCAGTATGAAGTTCTCTGTAAAAGCATACAAAAGCGAAAATGTCATTTTCCCATGCACACCAGATCGCCTCTCGGGCTCTGTTTCCATATATGTAAGAACGTCATTCATCCAGCCCATATTCCACTTGTAATGAAAACCCAGCCCCCCATAATTAACTGGTGCAGTCACTTGCGGCCAGTCTGTTGAATCCTCTGCCATCATGAGAAAGGAAGAATCATATTGTGAAACCACTTTATTGAGATTTTGAAGGAAGCCGGTACCAAACGGATTTTCTGTTTTTCCATCCCGGTTCGGCCAATAAATGATATTAGCAACTGCATCAACCCTGAAGCCGTCAATATGGTATTTCTCCATCCAAAAAACAGCGTTGGAAATAAGGAAACTCTGCACTTCATTTTTGCCGAGATCAAAATTGGCAGTTCCCCATACCCGGTTCTCTCTGTCACCTTCTGTTTCATACTCATACAAATACGAACCATCAAACTGATAAAGGCCATGGGCATCTTTGCAGAAGTGCCCCGGCACCCAGTCCAGAATCACCCCAACACCATGCTGGTGGCATTGATCAACAAAATACATAAAATCATGCGGACTGCCATAACGGCTGGTAACCGAGTAATAACCTGTTCCCTGATAGCCCCAGGAAGCGTCGAGCGGATGCTCAATTAGAGGAAGCAATTCTATATGCGTAAACCCATGCTCCACCACATAAGGTATTAATTCCCTTGCAAGCTCCCGGTACGTATAGGGACTGCCCGATTCTTTTTGCTTCCACGAACCAAGATGGACCTCATAAATGACCGCAGGCTCTGTAAAAATAGCCTTCTTTTCTTTTTTTTGCATCCATTTGCTGTCATCCCACTGATACCCGTCCAGCGAATATACTTTAGAAGCTGTATTCGGCCTTACTTCTGAAAAAAAGCTATAAGGATCAGCCTTTAAAAGCATATCTCCTTTCTTTGTAGTAATTTCATACTTATACAAGGCACCTTCCATGTTTCCATCCAGCTGAATAATCCAGACACCTTCCTTATTCACTCTATGTAAGGTATAGCCTTCTCCATTCCAATCATTAAAATCACCGACTAATCTGATAATTTCAGCATTCGGTGCCCATACACAAAAACGGGTAATCACTGCTCCTCCGTTTGAAACTACATGTGCACCAAATAACTGGTGACTCTCATAAAGCGTCCCTTCATGGAACAAATGCAGCTGATAATCGGTTGGAAACAAAGTATCCACTACCATCCTTCTCCCCACCCAGTCTCGTTTCTTTTGACTTTCCTGTTATATTCGCTGCACCTTTGAAAAGTCCTTGTAAAAGTTTTTTTAATTTTATGACAACAACGTTCATAATCCGCTAATAAACGATAGCATTTTGCCCATTTTAACAGCCTTCGACATAATTTCCGGTAAACTTAGACAAAATAAAACAAAATATGCAAGCAAAAAATGAAAGGAGAATAATATTTTGAGCAATAAAGAAGAGGAGTTTTTATTGAATGAGGCATCCAAAAAGGAAATAAGGATTCCACTATTTGAAGCACCGGATGGAAAGATTATGGCCACTGGTGATATGTTTAGAGGCCCCTATACGGGAATATCTTCTGATATTGATTTGAATAATCCCGGCAATAGATTAAGCAGGGAAGAAGAGAAATTTGATTAAACAGGAGCAGAAATGAACTGTAAAGCAGAGTTACACAAATACAAACATAGACAACAAAAAAGCTGCCAACAAATTGTTGACAGCTTTTTTGTATGACCCCTACGGGATTCGAACCCGTGTTACCGCCGTGAAAGGGCGGTGTCTTAACCGCTTGACCAAGGGGCCAATATGGCGGAGAAGGAGGGATTTGAACCCTCGCGCCGGTTACCCGACCTACACCCTTAGCAGGGGCGCCTCTTCAGCCACTTGAGTACTTCCCCATATATGGCTCCGCAGGTAGGATTCGAACCTACGACCGTTCGGTTAACAGCCGAATGCTCTACCACTGAGCTACTGCGGAACAATAAAATTAAATGGTGGGCCTAAATGGACTCGAACCATCGACCTCACGCTTATCAGGCGTGCGCTCTAACCAGCTGAGCTATAGGCCCATTTTGGAGCGGGTGAAGGGAATCGAACCCTCATCATCAGCTTGGAAGGCTGAGGTTTTACCACTAAACTACACCCGCA
>NZ_JBYTDU010000029.1:0-26500 GCF_058791715.1 Cytobacillus sp. EB106-05-05-XG126
TTTGACACCCCGTATCATACCAAGAGGGCTCTTTTTTGTTCAAGTCCCCGAAAATTCTTCTAACAGGAATGCTCCTTATTACTAGCCTTGTCGTATGTCAGCTCCAGGGAAAGTTGAAATGGAAAAATAAAATTGATATAGATAGTTCGTCTATGAACTGAAAGGTCAGTTTACTGTGCTGTCTGTATTCAGACAGCTTCTTTATTTTAATATACGGAGGCATTAAATGAAGCTTAAAACTCTTATTTCAGACATCACTAATTCATTGGAGTACGCATCTGACATTGAAGTAAACCGAATTCAGTTCAAGTCAAGAAATGTAAAAAAAGGAGACATATTTGTTGCTATAAAGGGATTAAAACATGATGGCCACAACTTCATCAATGAAGCTATTTCTAATGGAGCCGTTGCTGTTGTAGGTGAAGCAGAATATGATTGTATTCCTGTTCCATACATTAAGGTCCAAGATGCTAGGCAAGCCCTGGGGAATCTGGCTAAAACTTTATACTGTGATCCATCTAAGATGCATAACATGATTGGGATCACTGGAACTAATGGAAAGACCACAACTGCTTATATGGTAAAACATATTTTTCAAACTGCTAGCGAATCCTGCTCACTCTTCAGCACGGTTTCAAACTTTGTGAATGGGACTGAACTCATGTCTACTGCAACTACACCTGACATACTTGAATTAAATAAAATGCTTCGGATGAGTATGGACAAGAATGTTGTAATGGAAGTTTCCTCACATGGGCTGCATCAGAAAAGAGTAGAGGGAATAGAATTCAATTATGGAATTTTCACTAACCTTACTCATGATCATTTAGATTATCATCAAAATATGGAAGAGTATTTCAATACAAAGGCCGGATTATTTAAGCTTCTAAAAAAAAATGGTGAGGCCATCATTAACTCAGGCTGTCCCTGGGGAAGGAAGTTAATAAACCAATTAAAGAACAAGCGTCAATCTGTCTTATCATTCGGAACTTCTGAGAATGATGATCTTCAGTTATTAAGCACTAAAGATGGAGTTTCAAAAATAAGAATACAGGGTTCTAATGTAAAGTTAGAGATCAAAATGCCCATGCCCGGAAATCACAACCTGCAAAATGCACTTGCGGCAATATTATGCGCTTATAGGGCTGGGGTAAATGTCAATGATATTAAAAGAGCAGTAGAAAGTTTCCCTGGAGTTCCTGGGAGATTTGAAGAATATTATAGCCAAAGTGTCAACTTTATCTTAGATTACGCACATACTCCAGATGGTTTAGAAAACCTTTTGGAAACAGTAAAAAGCTTAAATGGGAATAGAATTGTGCATGTATTTGGCTTTAGAGGTAACAAAGATATGACCAAGAGGCTAACAATGCTTGATATTTCCGCAAAATATTGTGACAAAATAATATTAACACTTGATGACTTAAATGGTGTTGCACTAGAAAAAATGATATTAGATTTAAAAAAGTCAGTTAATTACATGGGAACAAATAATATCCATCTGATAATAGATCGGACAAGGGCTATTGAGTATGCATGGAAAAACTCAATAAAGGGAGATCGGATTGTAATAACCGGTAAAGGACCCGAACTTTATGAACGGGAGTTTGAATTACCAGCTGACAGCGATGCAGAAACAATCAAATATTTGTTTTCTAAAAGCTACAAAGCATCTAATGTATAGGAATTTTTAAGGTAAGGAATATAATCTTGAAAGTACGAAAGCCTCACTTCATACAAACGGCTTTCGTATTTTTGTTAAAACTGCATATTTTCTTGATAAAGATATGCGATAATACTTTCTAGCCTTTTAACCCAATGTGCTATTTTAAACCCAATAATTTGACATATTAAAACTGATCTTAATGAAACTCCGGGAAAAAAGAAAAGGGGTATTGTTTACCATGGGCATATTAACAAGGCACTTGGTTATTGGATTGACAAGCATAATTCTAGTCTATTTATTCTTAGTTAGCCGTTCAGAATGGAGTCCAATGCATGCCTGGAACAGGGCTTATGCTGATGTAGCTCTTGTTTTTCTTATTTTAACCATTATTATTGGTCCATTAAGCCGAGTAACAAACCTATTTGTCCGCTTTTTATCCTGGAGAAGGGAGTTGGGGATTTGGTGCTTTATTATGGCAGTCCTGCATGTCTATATACTTTTCGAGGGATGGTTTTACTGGGAACCCATCAGATTAATTATTGGCGTTAATCAAGAAACGGGCCAGCTTTCTTTTGATCCTGGTTTCACCCTTGCAAATATTCTAGGTACAGTGGGACTTGCCTATTTACTTTTACTTGCTTTGATATCTAATAATAAAGCAATAGAAGTACTGGGAAAAAAGAGTTGGAACTACCTCCAGAAAAAAAGTGGAACTCTATACATTTTGATCATATTGCATACGGCGTTCTTTCTCTTCTTTTTTAGACTAGGGAGTTATAACCCGGTACAAAAGCCTTTTCTAGTGACGGTGACTGTTGTCTTGGTGCTCCAATGGATTGTTTTTTTACAAACTGTCCTAAAAAGTAAAAAAAGGAAACAGTAGCCAAGGGATATAAAACGAGGATACTGAGAGAAAAAAGCCGAGGAAATAAAAAATGAAATTGTTTTTAATATTGAATAGCTTTGCTGCCGCAGTTTTAATACTAATCCTTTTATCTGGAGAAGAAGATTTTTCAAAACTACGAAGTTTAATAGTTTCAGAATCACCTAAAGAAACCACACAAGACCTTTTAGAGGAGCAAGAATATAAAAATACAATTGTAAAGATTAAGGAAAAAGTTCTTATTGATGCTCCTGTAATTAAGCAATTCCCCGAGCTGCCGAGAGGATGTGAGGTGACTAGCCTTGCGATGCTGCTCCAATATAAAGGAATCGACACTGATAAAATGACACTTGCCGGTGAAATTAAAAAGAATTCTGTTCCTTTGAAAAGAGAAGGAGGGAATATTTATTGGGGGCATCCAAATGATGGGTTTATTGGGGATATGTATTCATATGATAATCCTGGATTAGGAGTTTATCATAAACCTATTAAAGAACTCGCAGAAAAATATTTACCTGGAGAAGTAATAGACTTAACAGGGAAAGAGTTTTCCGAGCTTATGATTTTTCTTTCATTAGACATTCCAGTCTGGATTATTACGAATACGACTTATAGGGAATTGCCAAAATCAGCTTTTGAAAAATGGAATACCCCTGCAGGAGAAATCGATATAACCTATAAAGAACATTCGGTCCTTATTACTGGATATGATGAAAAAAATATTTATTTTAATGACCCTATAACCGGGATGAAAAATAAGTCTATGAATAAGGAAGATTTTCTTAAAGCCTGGAGGCAAATGGGGAGTCAAGCAGTAACCTATCTTCCTGATTGATGTTAAAGATGATTATATTAATCTAATCAAATGTGAAATTATATGATAGGGGTGTTAATATGCTTGGTATTAATCTTTTAAAATCAATTTTAAACAAAAAACTTGGCCTTTTTTATATTGTAGTAATATTCTTTTGGATAAAAACTTATTTAATTTACAAAACCGAATTTAATTTAGGGGTCAGCAATGCTATGCAGCAGTTTTTACTATTGCTCAACCCAATAAGTTCTGCCCTTTTATTTTTAGGAATTGCCTTATTCTTTATAGGTAGAAAACAGCATTGGGTGCTGCTGGCCATGAATTTTATTTTAACATTCTTCTTATATGCTAATGTTGCTTATTATCGCTTCTTTAACGATTTTATTACTGTTCCAGTTCTTTTCCAGACACAGAATTTTGGGAAAGTTGGAGGGAGTGCCGCTGCGCTTTTAGAGCCAACTGACATCCTGTATTTCTTTGATACTTTATTGTTACTTGCTTTAATTCTATCAAAGAGACTGAAAATGCCGGGTCGATTACCGAGAAGAACTTTAAGTAAGGTATTTTTATCGGGATTATTGCTACTTGGATTAAATGTTGGGCTTGCTGAAGCTGATAGGCCTCAATTGTTAACTAGAAGCTTTGATAGAAATTATCTTGTAAAGTATCTTGGAGCATATAATTTTGCAATATATGATATTATCCAAAACACAAGGTCTTCAGCCCAAAGAGTTATGGCTGACAGCAGTGATATTACAACAGTTGAAAATTACACATCATCAAAACATACAAAGCCTAATCCCGATTATTTTGGTACAGCCAAAGGAATGAATGTCATTTACATTTCGTTGGAATCGTTTCAGAATTTTCTTATCGGATATAAACTACATGGAGAAGAGGTCACTCCTTTCTTAAATTCATTAGCAAAAGATCCAAATACAATCTATTTTCCAAATTTTTTCCACCAGACAGCACAGGGCAAAACGTCTGATGCCGAATTCCTAATGGAAAATTCTTTATATCCCCTTCCTCAAGGATCTGTCTTTACGACTAAGGCACAAAATACGTACCAGGGATTACCTGCTATCTTAAAAGATAAAGACTATTATTCTGCCGTTTTTCATGGGAATAATAAATCATTTTGGAATAGGGAAGAAATGTATAAGTCCTTGGGATACGATATGTTTTATGACTCAACATATTATAATATGAAAGAAGAAAATGTTATAAATTATGGGCTGGAGGACAAGCCATTTTTTAAAGAGACAATCCCTTATTTACAATCGATTCCTCAGCCATTTTATGCCAAGTTAATTACGCTGTCTAATCATTTTCCCTATCCGATTGACGAAGAAGATCAGTCGATTGAGCCTGCAGAAACAGGAGACGAGACAGTTGATGGCTATTTCCAGACTGCACGATATTTAGATGAAGCTTTAAAGCAGTTTTTTGAAGATTTAAAGCTTACTGGTCTTGATAAAAATACAATGGTAGTGATGTACGGAGATCATTATGGTATTTCTGAAAACCGCAAAAAGCCAATGTCAAAAGTTATGAATAGGGAGATAAATGATTTTGAGCAAGCTCAGTTACAGAGAGTGCCGCTTTTTATATACGCACCAGGCCTGAAGGGATTTGTTAATGAAACTTATAGTGGTGAAGTTGATGTGCGCCCAACAGTCTTAAATCTTCTTGGTATTGACACTTCACATCAGGTAGCCTTTGGAACAGACTTGTTATCAAAAGAAAGAGATCAGATTGTCGCGTTTAGAAATGGCGACTATATTACCGATAAGGTAACTTCAGTTAAAGGTAAAATCTATGATAACGAAACAGGACAAATTGTTGAGAACATTACACCATATCAAAAATACTCAGAAATTGTTAAAAATGAACTTGAGTTATCCGATAAGGTGGTATATGGGGACTTGCTGCGTTTCCACAAACTTAGCGGAATTCAGACAACGGATAAATCAAAATTGGACTATTCAAAAGCTGAGCATTTCAATGAAGACTGGGTTGAGCAGCAGAAATAGGTTTCTGGGGGGGATTGCCCCCCTATTAATTTTCATACTTTCTGCATATTTTAGAAGTTATATTGCCTAATTAATAAAATTTTTATAATATATAAATCGTAATGATTACTGTTTAATTCTAGAGGAGGTAACACTTTGTATAAATTAATGTGGCTAATACTGTTTGCTATTGGCATTTTGGTCCTTGGGGGATGCAGTCAAGCAACTCAAGAGGAAAAGAACACTCAATCTGATGATGAGAAGTTAAAAATTTACACGACAATCTTTCCGCTTCAGGATTTTTCAGAAAAAATTGGAGGGGAATTTGTAGAAGTAGAAAATATCGTTCCAACAGGATCTGATGCTCATTCCTTTGAACCTACAACTAAAACTATGATCAAAATCGCTGAGGGGGATGCTTTTATCTATTTAGGAACGGGAATCGAAGGGTTTGCCGATGCAGTCATTAGTGCCGTTAAGAATGAAGATACAGCCATTGTAAAAGCATCCGAAGGAACTCCTCTAATTGGAGCTCAGAACTCTCCTGAAGATGAACATGAAGCAGAAAATGATGAGGCACATGCTGGTGAAGAGGGAGAGGTTGATCCTCATGTTTGGCTTGATCCAGGCAGATCGGTGCAGCTTGCTGAAAATATAAAGAATGCATTAATTAAAATTGATCCTAGCCAGCAAGATTATTTTGAAAAGAATTTTCAGGCTCTCAAAGCTGATTTAGAAACTGTAGACTCTAACTTTGAAAGCATGGTCAACGAGTCAAAAAATAAAACCTTCATCGTTGCCCACTCTGCCTATGGATATTGGGAAGATGCCTATGGATTAAAGCAAATTGGAATTAGCGGCCTTTCTCCTAGTGCTGAACCATCTCAAAAACAGCTTGAAGAAATCATTAAAACAGCTGAAAATGCAGAATTAGATTATATCCTTTTCGAGCAAAATGTCGAAAATCGGGTTGCTGAGGTAATAAAAAGAGAACTCGGAGCAGAAACTCTGACTCTCCACAATTTAGAATCATTAACTGAGGAAGATATTCAAAACAATGAAGACTATATAAGCTTAATGAATAAAAATATAGAAACCTTAAAACAGGCACTGAATAATAAATGAAGTAAATCAAACCCGTTCGAAAACAGGTTTCCCATATCGTTAAACATAAAATATAATCAATTAAAAGCCTAAATCTGATAACGATTTAGGCCTTTTCTTTCTGTATTAATAGTTTCTAGTATTAGAATATAATCGGTTTTGAAAACATTTTGATGTTTTAATAACCCTTTGGGAGGTATATACTCATGTGAAATATTTTAAAGGAGGAAGAAAATGACCAACAAAATTTTAAAATTTTCAGGGTTAAGTTTGGCATCGCTCGGACTCGTTTTTTCAACTGGTGAAATCTCTGCAGATGCCCACAATGCGGGAGTCAAATTACAAACCAATGCTCAAGTTAAAGAGGAATCGAAAGTTGAGAAACATTTAGATAAATTGGAAGGAAAAGTGAATGACCTTAACCTTAAAATAGGGGAAATAGAAGAATCCCTTGCTGAACCACCCTTAACTGCTGAAGAGGTAGAAAAATACAAGAAATATAAAGAAAAAATAAGCGATTTCCTTAATCGTTTAAACGCTGCGGAAAGCCATTTAGAGGCCCTAACTCACAATCCAGACAAACAAAGAGCATCCACAGAAGAGATAAAAGTACTGATTAATGAGGTTCGGATTAATGCTTCAGAGGTCAATGAAACAATTGAAGCTCATTTTGCTGAGACTATGTCAAGTTCAGGTGAAGTCCCAAATGGACTGCAAGAAGCTGAAAATCCTTTTTTTGAAAGCGGAAGTCAGGCTATAATTCAAGCTGATCATATGCCCGGTATGAAAGGTGCTTTAGCAACCATAGCAGGAGCATATAAAACAACTGCTTACTCTGTTACGTATTATCCTACAACAGGAGGAGATCCAGTAAAAGATCATAAATGGGTCATCCATGAAGAAATAGAAAACGTCGGGGAACAACCTTTTAAACCTGGTACGGAAGTTACTCTTAACGCGGATCATATGAAAGGTATGGACGGAGCAACCGCGGTCATCGAATCATCGGTAGAAACTACAGTCTATATGCTTGACTTCACTACTACTACCGGGGAAATAGTAGATAATCACAAATGGATCATTGAAGAAGAACTTACCCCTGAATATTAACTAGATATTAAAAAACTGGAAAGCCGAATGTATACAAGCCTATTTATCTTGTATATATTCGGCTTTTATTATAGTTAGTAATGCAGAAGCCGTAATAGAGTTTATAAAAACCATTAACTACAGGATGTGTGCTGTAATTTTGTAAAAGAGAACCAAACAGATTTACTTTTAAATGTTTATAGTAATCAAAGAAAATATCTTTCTTTGTTTTCTGCGGGGAAATTGAACTTTCAATTTTGTTGAATTTAAAGCAATATCCTCTACCTTTACACCATTGTTATATGGCTTTATTTTACTAACTCAGATACCCCTATACAATTTTCTGCTACAAAAGGACCTTCATATCCATAAAAAATTCATATTTGTCTGAGAAACTATTCTCAAAAACGATTGGTGGGAAAGAAGTGGATATTTCAAAAAGTGAAGTGGTCATACAAAGGTATAACAGAATTTCTCTTTTTTATGACTGGATGGATAAGATGATTAAGGATGAATGGAGAAGGAGCCTTTTGGCCGATGTAAGTGGAGATGTACTGGAAGCAGGAATCGGGACAGGAATAAATCTTAAATATTATTCTAAAGATATTACTTCCTTAACTGGAGTGGATTTTAGTGAAGGAATGCTCAATTATGCAAGAAAAAAGAAGGAAAAATTAAATGTGGACTACAAGGTAAATCTGATAAATGCAGATGTTCAAGCTCTTCCATTCCCTGATAATACATTTGATGCAATAGTCTCAACATGTGTGTTTTACTCAGTTCCTGATCCAGTCAAGGGATTGAAGGAATTGAATAGAGTATGTAAGCCAGGTGGGGAAATTTTTATGATTGAGCATATGAGGAGTAGTAACCCTGTTGCAGGAGCAATTATGGACATGCTTAATCCACTAACGGTCAGGCTGTGGGGAGCAAATATCAACCGGAATACATTAAATAATGTAGATTTGTCAGGACTAATACTCATAGATAATATTCCATTAATGGGTACAGTCGTCCGAAAACTAACTTTAAGGCCTAACAAAATAGTATAAACAGTTCCGTTTGTTGGACAAGCATTAGAAAAATAAAGGTTGAAAGGTTTGATCTTGAATTAAAGAGTAATGATATGAGAAATAAAGGAAAAAGGAGATGTTGAAATGGTTATTCAATCCAATATGTCACCAAATGCAATTGTTGAAGTGTGGGCTGAAACAGCGTAAGTCTTTAACAAATACAATATTCCTCTTACAGAACACCCCTTGGAAACATTAGTAGAAATGGAGTACTTATCTTGTCTCCTTCAAAAAGTAAATTCTGTTGTTGGAAGTTCGGCTGCTACCTGTGTAGAGGGTGGCTGACAAATCCCATCAAAATTGGAGTAGGTTACTCCTTTGAACCTATTTTGTAATGGGCAATTTGATTTTTGAAAAATATAAAAAGACTGTGAACCGCTTAGAAGTATTTTCGGAAGTGATTGGATACTTTTCTCCGTATTACTCTGGCCACAATCACACAATACTAAATCAAAGTCTTTTTATAGTGAGCTAACTAGAAATATGCATTTTTTATGCAGTTTAATTGCGCAATGCAAGGGTAACCTATCTTATGTATTGGAAAAAACACAGAAAGGATGATTCTATGTATAGCCAAACCTACGAGCAATGTATTCAGGCTTGCCTTGAATGTATGGAGGCATGTAATGTATGTTATGATGCATGTTTACGTGAAGAAGATTTAAAAATGATGGTAGAATGTATTCGAATGGATCGAGATTGTGCAGATATTTGTGCTTTTGCTGCAAAATCTATGCAATCCAACAGTCCCTTTGTAAAACAAATATGCCAATTATGTGCGGACATTTGCGAGGCTTGCGGAAACGAATGCAAGAAACATCACCATGAACACTGTCAAAACTGTGCAGAGGCCTGCTTTAAATGTGCAGAAGCTTGCCGTCAAATGTTATAATTTAGCAAAAAACAGACACCTTGGTGTCTGTTTTTTTTTGCCCATCCATAATTTAAATAGTAAATCATTCTCAATATAAAACAATTTTTTAAGATACATCCGATTTTCCTAAAAGTGTAATACAAGGAACATTTAACTGCATATCTATGTAGGAAATAAGAGAGTCTACTATTGCAAGAAAATAGTGCTATATAAGTATTAATAGAGTTTGATAGAGAATCTATTCTATTATCAATTTTTAATCATATATTAAAGTACCAAGGAGAAATACTAGAACGGAGGGAACAAATGAAAGATAGGAATCATACTTCTATGTTTTTTATACGAGTTCATTGGATTTATCTTGCCCTTTTTTTATTCATTTTTAGCATTGTATTTTTTATAAACTTTCTTGATTTAAAAGAAAGATTAAATTCTTCAATTGTTTCAGCAACTAGTGAAAAGGTGCATGCTAATTTTTTTCTAAGCCTAATGTCAACTGAAATTGGCCCGCTTAAATCAACTATTAAGGAAGATGAAACGCCATCCATCTCCCGTGCTGCATTTCTCACTTTCACAAATATTTGGCCGGAAGACATTCGGACTTTTCTTGGTAGGGAAATTCCTGGTTTTTCCATATTCAACACCGAAATTGCCATTGCAGGACTTGGAACAGACCTCACTACTTTGCCAATAGAATCTGCACCTCCATTAGAGATGCTTTTGAAAGAGAAAGAACTGGCAGAGAAAGACCAGTCTAATCCAGAAATTTCACAAGAAAAGGGAACTTCACCTGTCCCTAATACCGGTAAAGATGTGGCATTTATTTATCATTCGCATAGCTGGGAAGCCTTTTTGCCATCACTGCCTGGAAAGAAAACGGCAGATGAAGCTGTAAGTTTAAATGAAAGTAAAAACATAATAGCGGTGGGAAAAAAGCTGAAAGACGAACTAATGAAGCGAGGGATAGGAGCAAGCCATAATACATCGAATGTTACAGAAGAATTGAAAAAGAAAAATTGGAATTATAATTATTCCTACGCTCTCTCAAGAGAAACAGTAATAGAGGCAATGGCCCAAAAATCTTCAATTAGCTATCTTATTGATATTCACAGAGACTCCCAGCCAAAGAAACTTACCACGACAATGATAAAAGGGGAGCCATTTGCAAGATTATTTTTTATCGTTGGAAAGGAAAATAAAAACTACGAAAGGAATCTTGCACTAGCTAAGGAATTAAACAAAAAGCTAGAAGAAGAATTTCCGGGAATTAGCAGAGGTGTTTTCATAAAAACAAAAGATGATGGGAATGGGGTATATAACCAAGACCTTTCCAGCCAATCAATGCTCCTTGAGTTCGGAGGAGTAGAAAATAATAACACGGAATTAGATAATTCAATTGAGGCGTTTGCGAAGGTCTTCAGTGAATATTACTGGGATGCTGAGGAAGTAAACGGAAATTGATAACTAGAAATCGTAACCAGTTAGGATTTTATTTACAGATCATTTCAAAGAAACTGCAAACTCGTATATTTTAGATGTAAGGAGTTGCCCTACAGAATAAAGAAAAAGCTGATTTTAGAGCATTGAAAAAATGTTCCAAAATCAGCTTTTCTTATGTTTGGAGAATCAATAGCTAGATAACATATTCTGCGAAATATATTAAATATGTCAATCCTTCATAAAATCTTCATAATTAAATGGTATCAATGAAAAAGGGGCTATCTTTAACAGTGAACCTAAACATTTTTTACAGATTAATGAATGATAACAAGACAGGGGAATTAAATATGTATGAATTTTTTAGTACAATAAGCAACTTCTTTAGTCAACCTCTAATTAATATAGGTTTGAACACCAAGGACATTCCCATAATTTCTGCTTTTATTTTAGGCCTTGTCGGCGCATTGGCTCCATGTCAATTTACTGGGAATCTGGGTGCGATTACACTATATGGAAATAAGTCTTTCCAAAAGAATGTTGCCTGGAAAGAAGTTTTGTTCTTCACGCTTGGGAAAATTGCTGTATTTTCCTTTTTTGGATTATTAGTTTGGATTTTCGGAAGTGAAATAAAGACTTCTTTTACAGTTTACTTTCCTTGGATAAGAAGAATTATTGGTCCTATGTTTATATTGGTAGGTTTATTTTTACTTGGATTTATTAAATTAAGTAAAACAATCTCCTTAGGGGGGATTTTTCAAAGGTTTCAAAAGGAAGGAAGCTTAGGCGCATTCTTTATGGGAGTAAGTTTTAGCCTTGGTTTTTGTCCAACCATGTTTGTATTATTTTTCATCACACTGATGCCAATGGCTATCTCTGTAAATTATGGGATGATACTTCCTCCTATCTTTGCAATAGGGACTTCTTTGCCTTTGATTATTGCTGTATTTCTTATATGGTATCTAGAGCTGGGAGGTAAGTTAATGAAAAAGGGGCGAAGAATGGGGGCTATTGTGCAAAAAGCAACAGGTATCATTATGCTGATAATTGGAGTATTGGATACTATTACTTACTGGAGTTTTTAATAGAGAGCCTCTTATGTGATATGTGCAAATGAATTATATTATCGGGTTATTAACTTGATGAATCTATCCAATTAGGCTTCTGACGTTTGAGTATTATAGATATTGAAAGTTGACATCAGCCGCTTACATACGAAAATAAGCGTTTTTAGATTATTTTTAATGGACAAATTTAGAACTGCGTAGAATTGCGTGAAGAACTTCTTTATGCTGGTTTTAGCTTTGAGACTAGCTCCGATTCAGCGTATTTATAGGAAAATCAGTATTATTTTAAACGATATAGTTATAAGATCAGGAGGAAAAAAAGGTGTCTAATCGAAAGAAACAAAACAAGCAGCGACAGTTTGGCGTAGGATGGATTTTTCTGATTGTAATGGGGTTTTTTATTTTCCTTATTTTTATTCCTAATAACGGAGTTAATAAAGTGAAATTTCCTGACTTACATGGTCTTAGCTACTCAGAGGATGGTGGAGAATTAGTTGCAGCAGTCCATGATGGCTTAAAAGTATATTCTGACAGTTCATGGTCGGTACCAGATATACCGAAAAATGATTATATGGGGTATTCACCTGTTAAGAATGGATTTTATAGCAGCGGACACCCAGCTCCAAGTTCCAACCTTAAAAACCCCTTAGGAATTGTTAAAAGTAAGGATAATGGGGAAACGGTGGAAATCGTTGATTTACAGGGAGAGGCAGATTTCCATGCATTATCCGTAGGGTACGAAACAGAAGAGATCTATGTTTTTGCAGCTGAACCTAATTCAAAAATGAAAGAACAAGGATTTTATTACTCCACAGATCAAGGAGAAACTTGGAATTTAATGAATATGCAAGGGATATCCGGCTCTCCACTCACGATGGCAGCACACCCTTCTAAGAATGGAACATTAGCTATTGGCACAGATCAAGGGCTCTTTCTCTCTGAAAACTACGGGAATACGTTTGACCAGATATTAGGAGAATTCAGTGTGAGTGCTGCTGTTTTTGCAGATAATGACACAATAATTGCCGGAATTAATAATAAAGGCAACAATGCAATTACAGAAGTTAATATTAATAATAATCAATCAACTAATTATAGTATGCCTAAAAATTCAGATGGGAACATTACATATATTGCTGTAAATCATAAAAACAAAAAAGAACTTTCGTTTGCTACAGACCAACTCAATATATATACAACCTCTGATTCAGGGGAAACATGGGAAAAAATTGTCGAAGAAGGTGCTGGTAAGAACACCGGAAAAGATTAAGTTTACTATTCCGAATCAATATCTATAAAGTAGTCAATGTCAATTAATTGCATAAGTCACTAAACTGAAATAACAAAAATGCTCAGAGATTTTGCTCTGTGCATTTTTTATAGTTTTTTTTAACTGCAAAATCAATTCACCGATCATGCTATTTTCCTGCCTTGTTTGTTTTAGTATACCCATATAGGGTATATAGGTAATAATTAGAAGGTTTAATGGTAATATTGCGAAGTTTTGGCCATTCCATAGAGTTATTCCACCATACTATTTTTAGTTCCTATACAACAAAGAAGCCATCCCTGTAAAAATACTGAGGGATGGCCCTTTTTAATTGACTGTAATAGTGCCTATCATGCCATTTTCTTTATGTCCAGGAATAGTACAATAAAACTCAAACACACCGGACTCAAGAGGTGTAAAACTCAGAGCTGCTTCACTCTTTCCTGATGCATGCAGGTGGAAGTCAGCTTGATCGGTGCCACGATTAGCGTGTTTGTTGTTATCCGATTTCTTAACAGCTATTTGCTTTATTTCAATGTCATGGTCTACACTGTCTAGATTATTTAGTGTTAGAGCTGTTTCCTGACCCTTTGTTAGGGTTATTTCTGAAGGGGTATAGGAAAATTCTGATGGAAAAACAGTTAAAACGAACTCTTTGGTATTCGAGGTATTTTTATTATCATGCTCACTATGATTCTGCGCTGTATCAGACGAATTAAAGAAGGAAATTGCTTTGCTTTTATCAAGCTGGTTTCCGAAATATAAAAAAGAAAAAAGAAGAATAAAAGTTAAAACTGGTTTTAGGAACCATTTTTTATCGCTAATGGAAGTCTCTGATGAGAAAATATTATATAGCAATAGTGAACACGCTGTAAGTGTGAGTAAGATATTAAGTAAGGTGAATGCTTGGTTCTGGGATACCATTTCACCAAGCATGGCTCCCATCATTCCTCCCATTAAACCAGACATAAATCCTTCTAATGAGGGAAGGATGCCAAACGCTATTCCGCACGCCACCCCCGCAAATGCCCCAATTCCTGCTGAAACAAGCGTAGAAATAAACAAATTCCCTTGATAAACAGCTCCAAATAAGACCCCAGCTGTTAGACCCAAATTCATTCCCATTGCCATTGCAATAACCATAGCTTGCATTTTAGTTAACTGCTCCCTGAATTTTATTGATAACATGAAGGCTGCAATTCCCGAAACAGCTATTGTTGTCAAAACAAATAACTGATATGCTCCCAAAAACATCAACTCCTTTTTATTTGCTAAATGATATGTAAGCGGTAGACAGGCCATACCAAAAAATCTATGAAAATCAAAAATAAATAAATTTTCTAAAAATTCTATATTTACAAACTAGTAATTCAGTATTATTATTGTTTTTAATACCCGATACTATAGAGGGGTACTGTACATTAGGAGGAGGAAATAGTATGTCAAAGGGCAAAAGAATCTTATTTCTTGGTGTTTATGGAATGGAAGTAGTCGAATGTGGGGGAGCATTAGCTAAAAATGTCTTAAATGGAGGGGAGTCTTATGCAAGTATTATGCTTTGCAGAGAAACAAGTCAACCTCAAGTAAAAAGTGCAGCTGAGGTATTGGGGGTTAGGATTTCTTTCTTGAATTTTGAATACGGCACAGTAGATTTTAGCAAGGAATCAAAGATTAAGCTGATTAAATTAATACGTGAGGTTAAACCAGACATCCTCATCACCCAAGATCCAGAGCACTCTTTCCATGATTTAGATCCCGACCGCAGACCTGCCATGACCCTTCTGCTAGAATCAATTGCACTTGCAAGCAGAGACTATGCCTTAGATGAAACACCCGGTTTGTCCCCACACCCCATTCCGACCATCTACTACATGACGCCACATCATCCCAATACAGTCGTTGATATTTCTCAAGTTTGGGACAAAAAAGAAAAGGCAATGGATATGCTTGAAAGTCAAATGGAGTTTAGCGGTATGCATTTTGATGAAATTCTTGATTCGAAGACAGTTGAATTATTATCACCCGGTTATTCTAAATTAAACAACTTTCAAGAAAAAGGAAGAGCTATGCATAGAGTGTTGGACAAAGCTGTTCATGTTTATCATGGCCTGGCAACTCATGGACATTTCGCTCTGGCTGAAGCATACAGAAGAGAAGGGAACTTTCACTTACAGGAGCTAATCAAATAAAGATCTAGATCGCTAAATAGGGGGAGTGAAAATGAAGAGATCATTTTTTAGTGTTGGATTAATAATTTTGTTACTCTTATCAAATTTCAATCCTGTACGGGCGGAAGAGAAAGTGCAATCATTGAAAATTGGCATTACAAAGGATGAGAATGGATTAAACCCTTATACATATGTAACCGGGTATCCAGGATTAGATTTGGTCAATTTACTTTATGATTCTCTATTTAATTTGGATGAGGAAAATCAGCCGGTACCTTGGCTCGTAGAGGATTACAAAGTTAGCGAAGATGGGTTAACCTATGAATTAACTCTGCATGATAACGTTAAGTGGCACGACGACGAACCTCTTACGGCTGATGATGTTAAATTCACAATGGAATATTTCATAAAATACCCGAAATCCAGATTTACAAATCCATTAAAAACAATAAAGTCAATAGAGGTAAGCGGAGAAACCGGTATCACATTAAATTTATCACAGGCTGACCCCAACTTTATTATTCAGCCTCTAGCAGATTTGCCAATTTTGCCACGGCATATCTGGTCTGAAGTAAGTACTCCCGATGATGAAACCAATGCACTCGGAAGCGGACCTTATATTCTGGAAGAACACAAATCTGGTCAGTACTACAAAATGAAATCCAACAATGATTACTTCAAAGGTGCCCCGCCAATCAACGAATTAATATTTCCGATCATTGAAGATACAACTGCTATGTATAATGCACTTCAGGCAGGTGAGCTTGATGCTATCTCATCAAGTATTTCACCTGAACTTGTGGAACAATTTAGTTCAAATCCTGCTTTGAAAGTAGTAAGAGGGCCAGGATATAGTACCAGCTTATTTCAAATTAATGCAGAGAAATATCCAATGACCGAAACAGCATTTCGTCAAGCCATAGATTATGCTATTGATAAAGAAAATTTAGTAAATACAGTACTGCTTGGTTACGCAGAAGTCGGTAGTCCCGGATTTATCCACCCATCCTCAGCGTATTTCAATTCAAATTTAAAGCCTGTTTATGATAAGGAGAAAGCACAACAGATATTAGAAGATGCTGGTTTTATTGATAAGGATGGCGATGGATTTAGAGAAGACCAGAAAGGCAATAAAATCGACCTTACCAATTTGGTATACTCGGGCAATCCGATTCGAATCAGAACGGCTGAATTAATCTCAGAAGCGTTAAATGAAATTGGAATCAAAAATTCTGTAAAAGCAATGGATTCAACTACAGTTGACTCATTAATGTGGCCTGATTTTGATGTCAGTAAAGGAAGGGATTACGATCTTGGGGTCTGGAGCTGGTCCAACACAATGCAGCTATTCCCTGATCGAATGAATGACCTATTTCATTCAGATCCCGCTATTGGGACAGTCAATATCGGGGGATACAAGAACCCTGAATTTGACCAGCTTGGTGAAAAACTTAAACAGACATACGATGAAACCGAACGACTCAGTCTAATTAAGGACATGCAAGCATTCGTAGCGGAAGATGCCCCCTTTATTACACTATATTATCAAGAAATTGTAGGTGCTTTTAATCCTGCAAAATACGATCAGTATGTCTTCCAGGTTGGCAAGGGTATTATAAACAAACTTTCTTTTGTTTCAAGCGAAAAAACCGAATTACCTGACAGTGAGAAGACAAACAGCGATACAGCTGCTTCAACAGATAGCAAAACAGCAAGTGCTACTACAGAGCAAGAAGGTAATAATACTTCATTAATTGTATTTGGCGTAATTCTATTAGTGGCCGTTGTTGGGTTTGTCCTTTTAAGAAGAAAGAAAAAAGATAAGGGGAAAGATGATTTTGAATTTTAATTAAGATAGTTTCCCGTAAAAGCATTTTCTTTTACGGGAAATCTGTATAAAGACATCTACATACTTGGAGGTGACAGAGTTGGGTAAATTCATAGCTGGCAAGCTTTTGCAATATTTAATTGTCATATTTCTTATGTTGACGTTAAATTTTCTATTGCCCCGTCTAATGCCTGGAAATCCATTAGTTTTTTTAGCTGGCGAAGATGTTGGATTTATGTCCAGTGCAGAAAAAGAAGCCATTTTAGATAAATATGGTCTTAATGATTCTATCATTGAACAATATGGAACTTATATAAAGAATATTTTCACAGGTGATTTTGGATATTCTTATCAACAAAAGAGGCCTATCTCAGATCTTTTGGTAGAGAGACTCCCATGGACACTGCTTCTAACAGGTCTCGGGCTGGTACTCTCAACTGTTATTGGTGTCATGTTTGGTGCGATATCAGCATGGAAACGGGGCACCAGAACGGATGCAAACCTTCTTACTGTCTTTATGTTTTTAAGTGCCATGCCTTCTTTTTGGGTTGGCATGATATTAGTATCTATTTTTTCTGCTCAGTTAGGCTGGTTGCCGGTCTTTGGTGCAGAAAGCGCATGGTCCAACTTCTCAGGAATGGAGAGGCTAATTGATATTGGAAAACACCTGATACTCCCATTAGCTACTCTTATATTGATTTCTGTTACAAGTACATTTATGATCATGCGGTATTCTATGCTGAATGTCCTGGGAGAAGATTATATTATGATGGCTAAAGCAAAGGGCGTAAAAGAAAAGGCTATTAAGTATAAGCATGCTATGAGGAATGCACTTCTTCCTGTGGCTACTGTCTTTATGCTTAGCTTGGGATTTACTCTAGGCGGTGCAACTGTTATTGAAACCGTCTTTGCCTATCCGGGCGTCGGCCGTTTAATGTTTGAATCTGTATTAAGCAGAGATTACCCTCTTATACAGGCGACATTCCTGATTATTACTTTTAGTGTAGTCATTGCTAACTTTCTTGCAGATTTAATTTATCCCTTAATTGATCCAAAGGTGGGAAGCGGCAATGGTTAATCAAAAGTTGAAGAGATATTGGCAGGTACTTACATCAAATAACATTGGTTTGTTTGGCTTAATTCTTTTAGCGATCTTTTTATTGATTGCCCTTTTAGCGCCAATCCTTGCTCCATTTGATCCAACTGATCGGGTTGGAGCTCCATTTACGAAACCAAATAGCCAATTTTTGCTGGGAACCAATGATGTCGGCCAGGATATTTTAAGTGAATTGCTTTATGGAACCAGGATTTCCTTATTGATCGGAGTCATTGCGGCTTTTATTTCCATTCTCCTTGGCTGCCTGGTCGGAATCGTTTCAGGTTACTACGGCGGCAAAGTAGATGCATTCCTAATGAGATTAGTAGACTTAGTGCTTGTTATCCCTTTTCTTCCTTTAATGATTTTGCTGGCCGCTTTCATTGGCCCTAGTTTTTGGAACATCGTCCTGGTTATCAGTCTAATTTCATGGGCGAGTCCAGCGAGGGTAATAAGATCCCAGGTTCTAACACTGAAAACAAAAGGATATGTGGAAGCTGCAAAGTCTATAGGTACAAACATCACAGTCATTTTAAGCAGACATATTCTCCCGGGCGTCATTCCTATAGCTCTTTCCCAGTTTGTTTTAGCAGCGAGCCATTCAATATTAATCGAGGCCTCACTAAGCTTTTTAGGGCTAGGGGACCCGTTTACAAAAAGCTGGGGGACCATTTTATATTATGCTCAGGCCAGAGGTGCGTTTTTAACTGATGCCTGGATATGGTGGGTTCTGCCTCCAGGCTTATTAATAACAACATTGGTCATTGGATTTGCCTTTACTGGCTATTCACTGGAAGAAATTCTGAATCCCCGATTGAGAAAGGAGCGTTAGTTTATGAACACCGTGTTGTCAGTAGAGAACCTTTCAACCTACTTTAAAACGGATAAAGGCATTGCAAAGGCAGTAGAAAATGTTTCTTTTTCACTCAATAAGGGAGAAATGTTAGGTTTAATAGGTGAGTCAGGATGTGGCAAAACAACAGTTGCCCAATCCATTTTAAGGTTAATAGAATATCCTGGAAAAGTAGTATCCGGGCGTGTCTTATTAAATGGAAGAGATCTCATAAAGGCTTCTGATAAAGAACTTGCTTCCATGAGGTGGAAAGAGATTTCGGTAATTCCTCAAAGTGCAATGAACGCTTTGAATCCTATTTTCACAATAGGAGATCAAATTATGGAATCCATTTTCCTTCACGAAAATGTGAGCAAGCAGGAAGCCCTCAAGCGCACTAAGACCCTTCTCGAATTAGTGGGTATAGATGGTGAGCGGTGGAGAAGCTATCCTCATGAATTCAGTGGAGGAATGAAACAAAGGGTTGCCATTGCTATGGCATTAGCTTGCAATCCAAAATTGGTTATATCTGATGAATCTACAACTGGACTGGATGTTTTAACACAAGCACAGGTAATCGCCTTAATCAAAAGCCTTCAAAAGAAAATGGACTTATCTGTCATCCTGATATCTCATGATCTACCGATGGTTACAGCCATTTGTGATAAGATAGCCATCATGTATGCAGGCAATATCGTAGAATG
Source organism: Cytobacillus sp. EB106-05-05-XG126 (assembly GCF_058791715.1). Taxonomy (NCBI): domain Bacteria; kingdom Bacillati; phylum Bacillota; class Bacilli; order Caryophanales; family Bacillaceae; genus Cytobacillus; species Cytobacillus sp. EB106-05-05-XG126. The sequence continues at coordinate 19,921 of NZ_JBYTDU010000029.1, forward strand.
GGCAACCACGGAGGATATTCTAAAAAATGCCCGACATCCATACTCACAAGCACTTTTAAACGCTTCACCTGTTTTAGGCAATCCGGATAAGGAAGTCGTATCTATACCAGGAAGTGTCCCTAATTTAGTGAATTTCCCTAATTCCTGCCGTTTTCATACTAGATGCCCCCATGCCTTTGATAAATGCCGGCAGGAGAATCCGGAATTTAAAGAAGTTAGAACCGGACATTACACAGCCTGCTTTTTAGAGGAGGAAGGAAACCATGGATGAACACTACCTTTTAAAAGTGAGCAATTTGAAAAAAACCTTCATTAAAAAGGCCGGAACTTTTTTAAAAAGAAAAAGAACCGAAGTATATGCTGTAAATAATATAAATTTAGAAGTCAAGAAAGGCGAAATCCTTGGAATTATTGGGGAAAGTGGCTGCGGTAAAACGACAACGGCCAGAATGGTTATGCGCCTTATGAAAGAAACCGAAGGGGAAATAATTTTTGAGGGAAGAAACCTTTGTAATTTAAAAGAAGCAGAGACTAACAAAATCAGAAAAAAAATGCAAATGATATTTCAAGATCCTTATGATACGTTAAACCCAGGCATGAGAATTCTAGATATTTTAATGGAACCGATTAACGCACATGAAAAGGATTTGCCTTACGAAGCAAAATTTAAAAAGGTAGTAGAGGCCATAGAAAATATTGAGTTGCGACCTGCAGAAGACTTTATTTATCGATACCCTCATCAATTAAGCGGAGGGCAAAGACAAAGGATTGCCATTGCCAGAGCGATCATCTTAAAGCCATCTTTTATTGCTGCAGATGAGCCTACATCCATGCTTGATGTATCAGTAAGAGCAGGAATTTTGAACCTTCTGCTGGAATTAAGAAAGAAAATGGGACTTACCATGATGTTTATTACACATGATTTATCTACAGCGAGTTATATGTGTGATCGAATTGCAGTAATGTATCAAGGAAAAATAGTAGAAATAGGTCCCACGAAAAAAATTATTCAGCATCCATCACATCCCTACACGAAAGCACTCGTTGCTGTGGTTAAAGATCTAAATCATTTTATTAAGAATAGGGAGAAGCTGATTCTTGATGGGGAGGTCGATTCTACAAAAGAGGAAAAAGGATGTCCATTTGTCTCAAGGTGTCCTCATAAAGAAGCTGTCTGTCATTCACAGGTGCCTAATTTGGAGTCGGTAGACAACGGCCATTCAGTCTCTTGCCATTGTCATACAGAATTGTTGGAAAAGACTTCATAAGAAAGGGAGAAACATAATGGAAAATCAAAGAAAAAAGGTAAAAATGGCTGTAAATGGAGGAATCAATTTTGGTGCAAAGCTTAATGCCAAGCAGTTGCTTGTTATAGCGAAATATATGGAGGATCAGGATGAGCTTGAATTAACTACTTTTCAGCAACTCTATATTGACGTATTTGAGGACAAGAAAGACGAAATTATCTCAGAATTTGAACAGGCAGGACTCCGGTGTTATCCAGTAGGGAGCTTTGTTAAAAGCTTAAGGACATGCAACTTTTGCAAAGGAGAAGAAGAAGAAGGAATGCCAGTAGCAAAAGAGTTGAATGAACGAATAGCAGGTATTCCTGTTCCTTTCACATTAAAGCCCGCTTATACGGGCTGTCCTGTAGGATGTGGTGAACCGCTAGTCAATGACATAGGTATTATGAAGGTAAAAGATCATTATGATTTATATATTGGAGGAAAAGCGAAAGGAAAAGATGCAGAACCAGGGTATCTTCTAATGAAGAATCTTAAACCAGAAAATTTATATACAGCGGTTGAAAAGATTATTGAATTTTATCAGCAGCAGGGAAAGAAACGAGAAGCCTTTCATAAGTTTGTAAACAGGATTGGCAAAGAGACGATATTGAAAGAAATTAATATTTAAGCTGAAGATGCAGTTCGAGTTCACAAAAATAACATATTTTACAAAAAATTATATCCTTCCCCATTTACATAGGGTACGGGGGTATGATATATTTAATTTGTAAGGGGGAAGCTAAGTGCAATCTAATTTCAATACAAATGCATTATTAATCGAAGAAGAAAGCTGCTGCGCAAGCGAGAGTGAGAGAAAAAGTCACCATTCGGATAAGGTAAAAAACAATCTTGTGACTCGATTAAACCGAATAGAAGGCCAAATCCGCGGAATAAAAGGTTTAATTGAAAGAGACACTTATTGTGACGATGTCATTACTCAAATATCAGCAACACAATCTGCGTTAAACAGCGTGGCAAAAATTCTTTTAGAAGGGCATTTAAAAGGATGCGTAGTGGACCGCCTTCAACAAGGGGATTTGGAAGTATTAGATGAAGTACTTGTTACTGTCCATAAGTTAATGAAAAAATAAAGGAGCTGTTAATAATGGAAAAGGTTACATTAAATGTAGAAGGAATGTCATGCGGACATTGCATTAAAGCAATTGAAGGAAGTGTAGGAGAATTACCTGGTGTTTCGAATGTTAAGGTTCATCTTGAAAGCGGAAAAGTTGATGTAGAATATAACTCTACAGAAGTTTCCCTAGATAAAATAAAGGAAACAATTGATGATCAAGGGTATGATGTAAATTAAATCAGATGAAGGGGTGTGCAAATGCGGCACCCTCTCTTTTTCAAGAAAATATACCCAACACGGGTATATAGAGGGCAACTCATGTTAAATCAATCAAATTCATCCTCATTTCAATCTAAAAAGGAGGAATAAAATATGGCGGAGCAAACAATAGCCAAGACTCAAGTGGAGGCTACTGGGGAAAATGTCACATTGAGCATAACCGGTATGACATGTGCTGCATGTGCAACCCGTATTGAAAAAAACATTACGAAGGTTCCTGGTGTAAAAAAAGCTAGTGTTAACCTCGCTACAGAAAAAGCTTCTGTAACGTATGATCCTACAGAAGCCACTGTTGAAGATGTTATTGCAAAAATAAAAAAGACAGGTTACGGGGTTCAGGAAGAAAAAGTCCAGCTTGATATCATTGGAATGACATGTGCAGCGTGTGCAACCCGTGTTGAAAAGGGGCTAAAAAAGATCGAAGGGATAACAAGTGCAGCTGTCAATTTAGCAACTGAAAAAGCTATTATAGAGTACATTCCTGGAAATACGAATATCGAGCAAATAATAGCTGCTGTAAAAAAAGTAGGCTATGATGCCAAGGTAGTTGGCGATAGGGATGAGGATTATGAGCGCAGCGCAAGGGAAAAAGAGTACAAAACACAGATAAGGAAGTTTACTATTGGGGCAATTCTATCCGTATTCTTTTTAGTTCAAATGATATCGGATTTTGCAATGGAATATGGTAATGGAATGTTTTTTCATATGAGTCCTTGGGTCCAATTTCTCCTTGCTACTCCAGTGCAATTCTATGTGGGCGGCCATTATTACCGTGATGCATACAATGCGGTTCGCGGTGGCAGTGCTAATATGGCTGTCTTAGTTGTACTGGGGACTTCAGCCGCCTACTTTTACAGTCTTATTGTCACTATTTTAGGTACAGGGCAATTCTTATATTATGAAGCAGCTGCAATTGTTATGACTTTAATTGTTTTAGGAAAACTGCTTGAAACAAGAGCTAAAGGACAAACATCAGAAGCGATCAAAACGCTGATGGGGCTACAAGCAAAAACAGCAAGGGTCATTCGGGATGGAGAAGAACTTGACATTCCACTTGAAGAGGTTCAAACAGGTGACTTGATCTTTGTTCGTGCAGGAGAAAAGATTCCTGTTGATGGAGAAATACTAGAGGGAAACACGACTGTTGATGAATCTATGCTAACAGGCGAAAGTATGCCTGTTACAAAAGGAATAGGCGACGCAGTCATTGGAGCAACAGTAAACAAGCATGGTGCATTCACATTTAAAGCTACAAAAGTGGGTAAAGATACCGCATTAGCCCAAATTATCAAACTTGTCGAAGAAGCTCAGGGTTCGAAAGCTCCTATTCAGAAACTCGCTGATAAAATATCTGGGATCTTTGTGCCAATCGTAATCTTAATAGCACTTGCTACATTTGCTATCACTTACTTCCTTGCAGGATTTACTCCTGCACTTGTCAGCACTATTGCTGTACTTGTTATTGCATGCCCTTGTGCATTAGGCTTAGCGACACCGACTGCTGTAATGGTTGGTACTGGTAAGGGTGCTGAGAACGGACTTCTTATCAAAGGGGCAGAACATCTTCAAACTTCACAGCGGGTAACTACTGTTGTATTGGATAAGACCGGAACGATTACAAAAGGGGAACCAGATGTAACAGATATCGTTACTTTTGGAAAATTCTCAGAAGATGAATTACTGCAGGTGGCTGCATCTGCTGAAAAAGGATCGGAGCATCCACTTGGAGAAGCAATTATTAATGGAGCAAAAGAAAAAGGTCTTCAGCTTCAAGATGCCCAAGACTTTATTGCCATTCCAGGTCACGGCATTCAAGTTAGTATCAGTGATCAAAAGGTATTTATAGGAAATAAAAAGCTAATGCTCAAAAATAATATAGATATAGGTGCTGCGTTAAGCAGGATGGAATTGCTTGAAGGTGAAGGGAAAACCGCTATGCTTATAGCAGTCAAAGACAGTCTTGCCGGAATAATAGCAGTAGCGGATACAGTTAAAGAAACATCTGCAAAAGCAATTAAACATCTAAAAAACATGGGTATAGAAGTTATTATGATTACTGGCGATAATAAGTTGACAGCAGAAGCAATTGCCAAGCAGGTGGGAGTTGACCGGGTACTTGCTGAAGTGCTTCCTGAGGATAAATCAGCCGAAGTCGAAAAATTAAAGCAGGAAGGAAAAATTGTAGCTATGGTAGGCGATGGTATCAATGATGCGCCAGCACTAGCTGCAGCCCATGTTGGAATTGCCATTGGAACGGGGACTGACGTTGCAATGGAGGCAGCAGATATCACATTAATGCGCGGTGATCTGATGGGAATAGTTGATACCATCAGCTTATCCAAATCAACCATGAGAAAAATAAAACAAAATCTCTTCTGGGCATTTGCCTATAATGTTATATTGATACCTGTTGCAGCAATTGGCCTTTTAAACCCAATTCTCGCTGGAGGAGCCATGGCTTTCAGTTCTGTCTCGGTAGTGGGTAACACTTTATTTTTGAGAAAATGGAAGCCTGTACGTTAATTTGATTTAATTAAAGTTAATTATTTTTTCATAAGAGGGTATGACTCACATTAGTGTTCTGAGTCATACTTTTCTTTATAGTAATAACAGCGTATGGTTACCATGATACTTTGCATTGACCAATACAAGTAGTGAATTGTTGAGTTGTTTTATCTAGTAGGTTAAGTCCTGCTTGAGCTTAAAATAAAAAAACGCCTCATAAGGTTCTTATACTAGACCCATCTAATTTCATTTTAGAAGTTATTTCAAGGAGGTTGGTTACTTTCGATCATACTGAAAAAATGTCATTTTTGGGATAGTAGTGTGCTAATACGTTTTTAATCTGCAAATTACAGTCAAACCATCAGAAAATTCATTAAGATCTTCTAGAGTTTTAACCCTCACCTCAAAGAGAAAGATATGATTGAAATAAAGTGATACAAGTAGATTTGCTGGCAATTCTCCAGCATTATTTGTTTTAAAAAATTTAAGCATTACCTAGATAGAATTTGTTGAAAGGCGTAAGAATTGGATCACAATTCAAAATAGGAGGCAAATTTATACTTATGGTTAAAATTCGTGAGGCACTAGATACTGAACGAGAAGTTATTCGTGAAAGAAGAGTGCAAGCATATGAAGAACATATAAACAGTATTCCCAAAGGCCACTGGGAAGCTCTTAAGACGGCTATATCCTCGGATGCAGACGAACAGCAAGGGGTTGAACTTTTAGTAGCTGAAATAAAGGGAGAAATAGCTGGAAGTGTGGCTTTATTCCCCCCGAAGTCAGATGCGTATAAGGGGCTTGCCGATATGTTAGAATATCCAGAAATTAGAATGCTTGCAGTTAGCCCTGAATATAGAGGCAAAGGTATTGCAGAGGAGCTAATAAGAGAGTGCATTCAGCGAGCAAAATCTAAAGGCTTTCCTTGTATTGGTTTACATACTGCAGAGTTTATGAAATCAGCATTACTGATATATAAACGTATGGGTTTTGAAAGAATACCGCAATTCGACTTCCAGCCAGCAAATGACGGGATCATCGTGAAAGCATTTAACTTATCCATTAAATGATATTATAATACTCAGAGCTGGTACAAAATCATCTATATGACCTCATTTTATTTAAAGTTAATCGAACCCCATGGTTGATCTTAAGTAATGGATTTTCAGGTATCTGTTATATTCATGCTAACTGAACAAAGATAAAAATAAAAAAAGGATGCAGGCTGAATTTTCAGCTGCATCCTTTTTTTTCTTAGCAAATTCTTCTGTAAATATAATGTTGCAAACCTTACAAAAAATAAAATGTAAAAAAATTACAATAAATTCAATACACTTTACAAACGTTGTAAAAGAATAAAGGAGCATTCCTGTTAGAAGAATTTTCGGGGACTTGAACAAAAAAGAGCCCTCTTGGTATGATACGGGGTGTCAAA
>NZ_JBYTDU010000030.1:0-21560 GCF_058791715.1 Cytobacillus sp. EB106-05-05-XG126
GAATAAAGGACGGACGTATAGGAAACAGGCAGGTGTCTAATAAGGTCTTAAGTTTGTGAATAAATACACTTAAACTAAACCAGCTAATAGTTTGTCAACATTTTTCAATAAAAAGAATAATAACGTCATGATATACTAAAAATGTTCATGCCAAATAACCTTCCTCTATGTTTAATTTGGAAGGTTTTGTTGTATTTAGTTAGATATAGTTTTTAAACTGTATCTTGGAAAATAGTTCTGCTTTTTAATAAGGCAAAAATCCAATGTAAGAGCTTATTAACACATGCAATAACTGCTACTTTGAAGGGTTTTCCTTCTTCACGTTTTTTATCGTAAAACTCTCTTAATCTTTTATTGCGTGCGATGATTTTATCAGTCGTTTTCTTTTTACGAGCATCACGAATACCACTTTGAACTGCCATATACAAGGCATGTCGAAGTCTACTAGAACCTCGTTTGGTAATTCGATTTACAGATGCAGTAAACTTACCAGAAGAGAAAACACTAGGATCTACTCCAGCGAATGCAACGAGCTTTTTGGCATCATTGAACCGATCTATCTCACCAATCTCGGAAATAATCGTGGCGGCGATTTTCTCTCCAATTCCAGGGATAGACTGCAGTATATGATATTCTTCAATTTCTTTAGCGAGGGCATCTATTTCACCTGCAATCAAGATAGATGCTCTTGGTATTGAAGAACGATCTTGACTAATAACTCTAGATTAAAAATATTACTCTGGTAGAGGTTGCTTTGAAACGGATTACGAAGGGCTGCTTCCCTTAATTTTTTGGCCTTTTCGTTTGCCCATGCATCTGAACGACTCATACATAGCGAAGCTATTTTCTCTGTTATTTCTCTTTCACTCACACTTAACACTACTTCTGAAGTAGGAAATTCTAATAATGTAAGCAATGAGACTTTGGAATATAAACTTCCAAAAACTCCTCTATATTCAGGAAATACCTGATCCAAAAGGGTATGCAGCTGTATTTTAGTCTGTGCTGATACTTCGGCAATACTTTCTTGTTGTCTTGTTAGATTACGAAGATTTAATAGTTGAATTCCTCTTTTTTTATAAGGCTCTAATTCTTCTTTATAAAACAGTTCGCAAAGGTGAAAAGAATCAATTGTATCTGTTTTTACCTTCCTTAAACTCGAACTTTTGGCCCGATGGGAGATAAGAGGATTGACAACAATATAAACAAAACATTGCTCCTCAAGAAATTGAATTACAGGAAAATGGTAATGTCCTGTTGATTCTAAAACCACCGTTGGCTGATGACCACCAGCTGAACTCTCTACTTCATGAAGGAACTCTAATAAACTACCTAAACCATCAGTATTGTGTTTGATACTAAAGCTCTTACGATACGGTTTGCCTTTGTCTAAAAATGCTTGAACCTGACTTTCACCTTTTGAAACATCCAGACCAATGACTGGATTCATAATCATATCTCCTCCTTTGTAAAACAACAATTGTCGGTATCCCCTAAGGCTTCTTGTAATGTCATAGGTTCGCTTGTTAAACGGGATCGTTGTCCCAACCAGCCTGAAACATGTTTATACAAGTAGGGGGTGAACAGTTTAGTTGACGGGATTTAACCCACGGGTGCGACGTTCTACCCCGACTACCGTAATATTAAGACCATAAATAAAAAGGTCAACCAGAAATATCTGGCTAACCTTATATTACGATCGGGTGCTTTTGTTTAATAAGCCCTATATTAATAAAGACCACATAACATTGTTTATGTGGTCTTTAAATCTTATTAATGATATCAGAGTTCTTCCAAGAATGAGCAGCATTATTCTTCCGTTGCATTTTTCTTTGTAGGTAGATCTGAGTTGTCTTGGTGTCAGAATGACCAAGACTTTCTTTTATGGTCAATAAATCCGCCCCCTGGTCAGCACTAATAAGAGCAAAACCATGTCTGAAGCTATGAGGCGTTATAGGATTCTTCCGCATTTTAATAAAGTCCAAATCAGCTTTGTTTATTTTTGTGATTAAATAATTCGACAGATATTTATATCCATAGGCCTTTCCCTTAGAAGTAGTAAATAAAGGGGAGCTATCGGAAGGATCGAGTTTAAAATCTAGCCTTCTTCTTTTACGAAACCCCTCTATGGCCTTTAAAACGTTTGGATGAATTAATACCTGCCGCTCCTTTTGACCCTTTCCCATAACTGTAAGCCAGTATTCTCCATCTAAATAAACAAGATCGCAAACTTTTGCATTACAGAGCTCCTGTATACGTAGCCCAGTTGTGGCCAATACTGATATCAATCCGTAAAGGATGGGATGAGTTCTGAAGTAATTGACTATGCTAATTACCTCCACAGAACTCATTTCTTTATTTGGACGATCATATGAACGAACATTGCTGCTTAACATTTTTTGATGAAGCGGGACCGTAATGTATTGATTTTCGTACAGGTACTTTAAGAAACCTCTAATTACAACTGTTTTTCGACTTAAGGTTGCTACAGAATATTCCTTCCCACCCTTCCCAAGGGGAGCTTCCTTCAACCACTCCTGGAATTTCCTCATATTCCGTGGTGTTAATTTTTTCAGTAACCGATACTCCTGCACATTTCTAATTTTAATCTCCAGTAATTCTGCTTGTTCCAGCAGCTGCTGATAGAACAAAAGAAGATCCCTTAGATATTCCCGCTTTGTATTTTCTGTTCGGTTTTTCTTCTCATTTAAATCCTTTTTTTGGTGCGCGTAATAATAAATCATTTCGATATCGTTAAAGAGTGAAAAGTTTGCTTCACCGTCTTTATCTATAATATCGCTCATTTTTTTATGTAAGGAATCATCTAGAAGGGATGTTACCAAAGAGGAAATTGTTTGAGCTTTATTTACTAAATCAGGAGTTAATAATTTATTAATTTGTTCAGTATAAACTAATTCACTAGATTTCATATTTTATTTTACCTCCTTTTAGATGAAATATATTTATTAACAATTTTATTTAAACCTATTAATTTTATTTAGATTTTATAATAAAAAACTTCTTATATAAAGAGTTATTAAGTTATTAACTTACATTTATTATAATACAGATTACGAGAAAAATAGGTTATTTGTCTATATGTATTAATTATTTATTATTATTCATTTAACTATATTTTATATAACTATTTTATAAATAACTAGACAATAGTTATAAAGTTTGATATATTCATTTCAAGGAAAGGTTTTCCATTAACCAAGGCTAAGGATTTTACTGGAGCCTTCCCGCACACACTAAATTTTTTCAGAAGGGCTGATTAGTAATGAAAAAAACGCTAACATTCCAACTTCCTTCAATCTCTGTTGAAATTAGTGGAAAAGAAGGACTCACACAAGAAGAACTAAGACAGTTAGGGGAAAAAGCGGTTGTTAAACAATTAACTAAAAAATTTCCTCGATATCAATGGTCAATTACTGAAGGAACAGTGATGAAGGATGAAGACGTGGTTTGCGGTCGTCCTGTAAAATTGAAATCAACTGGAGAATCAGGCATCATCTATGAGGTAAAGCCAGGGACTAAATATCCAGTAAGGATTCTAGTTGATGGGGATAAGGAACTTCAGTGTACCCAAGCAGCAATTGATAAAGTGTCCAAAAAAGCAAGCATCGACAAATTAATCAAAGGACGTAAAGAATGGGAAAAGTCAACTGGTGAATGGCTCGGTGTTCGAACAGGATATTTTGTTAATGGGCACGATATTCTTCCAGTGGTGATCAGTGCTCGGGGTAGGGGGAAAATGAAAGCTTACATAGTCGATCACGAAGCGAAGGGAAGCTTCTTTCATCTTACTGCTTCTACGATACTGAGACTGTTTGACACAAAATCAGAAGCTGAAAATTACGCTTTTATAAATTGATAGAATATAACGATTAAAGGTAATTACACCATAGTACTTTTTGACTGTGGTGTAAATTTCCTATGAAACTCCAATTGAAACTCAAATATCAAAAACCCGATAATAAGAACGCCTAGTTAATTCATCAGAGGACTTTCGGTGACAAAGGAAGGACGCTTATGAAAGAAGAATTTGAATTTAATGATAAACAGGTGCGAGAGGGGAAAGTTAATTTAAAAATAACAACTTACTACCTTTCTGAAATTAAAGCAGGTCTCAGGATAGAGGTACGGAGACTTTCAACCAAAAGGAAAGCAACAGCTGAGATAGAATTAGTCTGGGGAGACGATAACATAATTTTGAAAAAGTCCTTAAAAAAAGGAATTCTCGAAAACCCTAAGAACAAGGAAGTAAACGCATACATCGATGAGTTACTAGAGTATTGCAACAAGAAAGGTTGGCTAAAAAAGGGAGATGCATGATGCTAAAAGGGATGTATATTGGCAGTGATAAGTTGTGCTACTTAAATAAAGAATATACATATTTTTTATTTCCTAATGGGCCCAATCATTATTATGTATCTAAATTTAATAACCCCAATGCTCATTTTGGATGTTTCAACGGTGACCGGTTTCAAATCTTTAAAGACGAAAGCTATCCTACTGAGCCTCCACGCACGAATATAGAGCTTGATCAGGGTAAGATTTATAAAGCTAAATTATTTTGGAGAAGGGCAGGGTATAGTAATATCCTGCTTTCTCATTATTACATTTTGCCTCAGAATACCCATGCTCATTTCTATGAGGACAGTGAACTAACTAAATGTAAAGGATGCTTTCCGCTGCATTGGTTCAAGGAGTTCAAAGAAGTTACTTATATAATGGAAGAAACAAGTTCAAATCATTCTCTTTGTACAATAACTTCCGAGGAAAGTTCGGAAATTATATTTGAGCAACTCACACTTTTCTAAAGGCAGGTGGGAAACCATTGAATATCGTATTTACTTGTCAATTTTGTAATTCTATTGTGGATGATGGAGGTTATATTACAGTAGATGGATCTCGTTATTGGATTGGCATCGTATGTGGATGTGATAATAAAGATGTTAAAGAGTTAAAGGCCTCTTTAAGAAGTAAATCATCTTTAAAAGTGATTAGGAAATAATCTCCACTAAAACTTATATAAAAAATTGTATTATAGTATGATTATCTTAGATAGAACAAATTAGAATTGATAACCAGCAACATTGCTGGTTTTTTTAGACACATTAAAAAGTAAGGTGAAACCCATGGATAAAGAAAAAGAAATGATAACAACAAATGAAGCTGCAGAAATAATTAAGGTTAAGCCATCAACTATTCATAAATATGTAAAGCAAGGGGAATTAAAGCCAGTTTACGAAGACAACTGGCACATTGATAACACTAAATTATTCTACAAAGAAGATGTTGAAGAATTAAAAAAGAAAAAGGGAAAACCGGGAATCACAACTGGAGAAGCTAGCAAATTACTTGGCCTCCATACAGCTACAATATTTCAATACATTCAACAAGGCTTGCTAGCTGCTGAGAAAAAGCTATATAAGGGACGAGAATTTTATTTCATTACCCCGGAGGAACTTGAGCGATTTAAATCTTATTATGAGGAACAGAAAAGAAATGAAGGGAAAGATTTTTACGACAAAGATACCAACTATGCCTGGTATCAGGAATTCCTTTCTCCGGATGGTAAAGACAGTAATTATATATTATTAAACGAAAAGTTGCAGCCCTATCTTCAATGCCAAAATGGAGAGAAAATCCCGTATGAGGGAATTGAAAAAGCAGGTTATACACCGGTAAAAAAGATTCCGGATATAGGATATAAAACGCAGAAAGGCTTTGCCAAATTCCAATTCACAGAATCCCAGGATTTCTATAGAGCAATGGGGCTATTTTATTCTCACCTCGGGCCTAAAAACATAAAAGTGTATCTGAAAAATGAGGATAAGATTACAGTTGAAGTAAAACCCATTTTGATTAAAGAACGTATACCAGACAAAATTCTTACAACGCTTGAAGAATCTTTAACTGAAGGAGATATAACTATTAGATTAGAAGGTATTTACATTGATAGCAACCTGGAAGTGCTATCAATTGCTGTCCCCTCAAAATTAAAGAAAAAGATAAGGGAAGAAGCTGAAAAATCAAACATCACCATGGAAGAAACTGTGATAGCAATTTTGAGAGATAAGTACGACATTTAAGAGATATGAATATCTTGCATTTTTTACACTATTCCAAACTGTGATTGTTCAAAATACTTCCTAAGGAAAAATTTAATAAATATTAGAAGAGAGTAGATGGTTATGTATCAAATTGAAGTTCGTCATGAAGGCCTAAATAAATATAAAGTAATTAAAGGGAATAACATATACGTTGTCCAGCAAAAGGCAGAAATGCAGAAAAGAACTTGGAATGAAATGTGGAAAAAGAAACAATTACAGTTGAATCAAAAGAAAGCAAGGGAACTGGCGGCGAAAGAAAAACAACAGAAGAAGGAGCTAGCTGCCAAATTAACAACTGAAGCAACAGAACAACTAAATACCATTCAAAACACTTTGTTGTTTACATTAGATCATGTTGACACAATTAACTGGGAAGATTTAAAAGATACCTCCTCTTTTAGTGAAATTGAGCCAGTGAAGAAAGATGTAATTGAAATACCAAGAGAACCTCTCCCATCAGATGAACTTTATAATCCAAAATTTGGTATTATGGATAGATTAATGTCAAAGAAAAGACAAAAAAAAATTGATGAGATAAATGAGTTATATAAATTAGATCATGAAAAGTGGGAAAAACAAAAAGAACGTGTTTTAAAAGTTAATCAGAAAAATAAAGTAATTTATGAAAGAGAAATAGCTAATTGGATAGAAAAAAAAGAGCTATTTTTAGCGAATCAGAAAGAAAATAATGAAGCGGTTGAAAACCTAAAAGAAAGCTATATACAAGGAAACCCAGATGCTATTGTTGAATATTGTGACATGGTACTATCAAATTCGGAATATCCGAATTTTTTCCCACAGGAGTTTGAATTAGAATATAATCCAAGCAATAAGGTATTATTAGTTGAATATTTGTTACCTTCTATTAGTGACTTACCAACGCTTAAATCTGTTAAATATATTCAGTCCAGGAATGAATTCAAAGAAGAACATCTGTCTGATGCAGCACTAAATAAAATATATGATAATCTCTTGTATCAAATTACATTAAGAACTATACATGAATTATTTGAGGCAGATTCTATAGATGCCGTACACTCAATCGTATTTAACGGACTAGTAAAATCTATTGATAAGACAAATGGAAATGAAGTAGAGGCATGTATATTGTCTGTTCAAACACAAAAAAAAGAATTTGAAGAAATTAATCTAGAACAAGTGGATCCAAAACTTTGCTTTAAAGGTCTTAAAGGTATTGGCAGTATTAAGTTGCATAGTTTAACTCCAATAGCACCGATAATTAAGATTGAGCGTCAAGATTCTAGGTTTGTTTCGTCTTATAATATTGCTGATTCTTTAGATGAATCCGATAACTTGGCAGCGATGGATTGGGAAGACTTCGAGCATTTAATTAGAGAATTGTTTGAAAAAGAATTTAATGAGACTGGTGGAGAAGTAAGAATTACCAGGGCGAGTAGAGACGGCGGTGTAGATGCAGTAGCCTTTGATCCAGATCCAATACGGGGTGGAAAAATAATTATTCAAGCAAAGAGATATACAAATGTAGTGGGGGTTTCTTCAGTAAGGGATTTGTATGGTACAGTTCAACACGAAGGAGCTACCAAAGGTATATTAGTATCAACTGCTGACTTTGGTCCAGACTCATTTAAATTTGCCAAAGACAAGCCGATTACTTTAATTAATGGAAGTAATTTATTGTCTTTACTTCACAAACATGGTTATAAAGCAAGAATAGACATTAAGCAGGCTAAGGAAATTCTGGCTAACAACCCCTTACGAGAATTATAAATCTGATAACATATTTCTCTGTCATATAAAAAGTGCTTGGTAAAATCCGCATATTAATGGTAAAATAATGTAATAAATATATCAATTTAATGGGAAGACCCCAATGCAGCTGTCATAAATAGCTGTATTGGGGTCTTTTTGTATGGGGGGAGAATAATGTTAACTTTTGAGAAAAAACGTGATGAGGACCAAAGAAAAAAGTTGGTTGAGAAAGTTCTATCGCATCAATATCAAGGGGAGGTTTATATATTAACCCCTGGACGAATATGGAAGTCACTAGTTTTAAAATATTATCAAAAAGTTGATAAGGGAGAAATATCTATTGAGCAACTAGTACTTTTACTAGAAGAAAAAGGAGGGGTAAAGTATGGCCAAAGCTATAAGTTAGTGAGATACCCGATAGAAGAATGCTGGAACTACATAGATAAATTAGCAAAGAAAAAATGAAAAATAGAAAATTGGGTTTGTTAGGAGGGAAAGGGAATAAATAAAATACGGATAACTAAAATCATGTTCATCTTTTCAACTGCTTTAATATTAATCTCCTGTTCTACTCCAGGTCTTACTTATGAAGATGCACCAAAGTATGAATTAAAACACTCAAATGATGATACACAGGACCAATTCTTCAATAGAATAATATACCCAGAAAACAAAGAAAATGGAAATTATGAAACAAATACCAATCTAAAACTAAGTAATATATATGAAAAAACTGAATCCGAAACCAGAAGGAAGGTGACTGTAACATCTATAATTGATGCTGATAGTATCCGATATTTCGATCCTCAGCTAAATAAAGAGGTAACTGGGAAATTATTAGGAATAACTGCCCCCAAGACAACCAATATTATTGAAAAATTCGGACCTGAAGGCACAGCTTTTTTAACCAATCTAATAATGGGTAAAGAGATTGAGATTGAAAGTGACCCCGAAGCTGATATTACGGATAAATATGGGAGGTATTTAATTCACGCCTTTATTAGTGGAAGAAGTATTCAACAAATTCTTATCTTAGAAGGATTAGTAAGAGTCGCTTATATATATGATGAATACAACTATACCGATCTATATCTTGCAGCGGAAAAAAGAAGCAAAAGAAGCCGGCCAAAATATTTGGAGTATTCCCGGGTATGTAGATAAAAAGAATGGATTTGACATGGATGTTGTATCAAAAGATTTGAAGGAAAGCATTGTAGAAAAAGCAGAAGAATTCATGAATATATTAAAGTAGAAAAGAGGGCGTGATATGAAAGAACTCAAGATAAATCTGATGAATTTAGATGAGTCAAATAGTCAGGAAATTATAATTGAGATAAAAGGAAAGTCCAAAAGTGAACTTGAGCTGACTTTGCAAGCCATTGAAGTTCTAATTCATTCTGTTGAGGATACTTGTAGGGAAGATCCAGAATGTTACGAGGAAGCTACTACTAGAATTAAATCTGTGATAAAAAGTACAGAGGAATGGGTGGGTTAAGAAAGTATTGGAAAAATATTGATACTGCTTTAAGTTTATAGTAAAATTTTTCTGTAAGTACTTTTTTCAATTAATTTTTTTGCAGTCTATTGAAGACTAGCGGAAACGCTTAAAAGTTACGGCCTTTGTGGTCGATGGAACATTACTTTATTTGTAATGTCTTTCTATCGCCCAAAGGTCGTTTTTTTGTGCAAATTTTCAAGACAAAAAACGAAAGGGTGAGGTAAAATATGTTAACAAATATATTGATAGCGGCAGGGATTGGTTCAGTGATGGGCGTGTTATCTCATGCTAAGAGGAATAATACCATTAAAAAACCAAGAAACACAAAGAGAACATTCTATCCTGGTTTTTTAACTGATATGGCTTATGGTGCATTGGCTGCAATTGCAGTTGTTATTGTGGCAGACCCGAATGGTATTGAAAGAGTAATTTTAACTTCAATCTTAGGCGGCTATGCTGGAGAGGGCGCAATTGCTAAATTAGAAGCTTCAAATCAGCAAGCTAATATTGATTCGGTTAAGAGCAATTTGGAAAAATTAAATGAATCTTTGCCTGCTCCTGAACCAAAAGATAATGAGTCCTCAGCAAAACAAGAGAAAGAACAATAAACGGTATTGTTCTTTCTTACATATTTTGCAAGAGAAATATGATATACTGTTCGTAACAATTAAACGATATCTAAATGGAGACTGAATCTTAGCAAGTAAATCCTGAAAGGAGATGCCAAGATGCAACTTAAGGACTTTCTAAATGCTAATGAGCTTGAGAAGTTTAATGAACTTCAACTTGAACTACTTGATGCCCATAACAAGAAGGAGAGGACCTTAATTCAGGCTGAGATTGACGAAATCTTAAATACAGCGAGAAGTCGGTACGAATCTTTAATGAGCGGAAATAAAGAACAGGCTTCAACCTATGAACTTATTAGAGCAACGTCACCTTTTGTCCGGATTAAAGGAAAGAAAGAGCATGTATTACAATGAAATAAGCTGTATTCCATTATATTGTGGGATACAGCTTTTTTTTAGTTTGGAGATTGCACTATTGAATCGAGTTAAGGCCATCTAGTGTCTTTTGATAATAGTCTGCCATTACACTAATATTCTCTTGTAAAAGAGCTGAAGAATCACCATTGTATATGGCTTGAAGGACTTCTAAGTAAACGTTTGTTTCCTCCAAACAGGTCATCCAGTTGTTCATAATTTCTTGGTATTCTGGATATGGAACGGGAACATTTACTGATTCTCTATAAATGTTCCCTAAATTCATTTGCAAATAGGTTATAGAGGTCATTCCACTTGATATACCCTGAATTTGGTTCATAACATTGCTCCAATAATCATCCAGTAGGCTATTCATAACATTGACAAATTCTATTTTTGCCGCGTCCTCCGTTGGGTTGCTTTGAATATCCTCACCTTCATTTACGGTTACATCAGTTTCTTCAAAGTCAACCTCATTGGTCATTGCTTCTTCATTTTCATAACCGGCCATATTATCTGCAATTTCTAAACTTTTTTTGTTGTCTAATGCTTCTTTTTTCATTGAAATTGCTTTCTCATGATCCGGATAGGTGTTAAGGGCAACAGAGAATAGAGAGATTGCTTCATCCCATTCTTGGTTATTATACGCATTGGTTCCGTTAATCATATTTTCACAAAACATAAGGAGCTGCTTAACCTCTGAATTTTCAATATCCATATCTAAAAGTTTTGATAGGTTTTTTTTAGCATAAGAGTATTCTCCACCTTTAATGGCTGTATTAGCCATTGTAAGAAGGGCTTCACCATATTTTGTTTTGGTGACATTTAGGAGACCTTGTGTTTCTTTTAGAATGCTATCCAGGTATTCTTTATTTTCGTAGTCCTTAAGAATAGAAGTATATATAGATATAGCCTTATCAAATTGTTTTTTGTTTGTTAGGTCTTTCCCTTCTGTCAGGAGCTTAGATATTTTAGATTTATCTTTCGCTTCAGCATAAAGTTGTTCAGCTTCTGCTGTTTTCTTCTCTTTCAAAGCCTGCTCCAAATAGTCTACTGCTTTAGCGTACTCTTCGTTTTCAAAGGAGTTTTTACCCTTTTGTAAATAGTCGTCATATTTCCCTATACAACCTGCTAATAATATAAACAGAAAAAAAATTCCTAACCACCCACCATATCTCACCCCAACCACCCCTTATTAACCTAAAAATATAGATAAATTATACAATTAATTACTTATTCTGGGATATATAATTGTGATAAAGTACAATCATAAATTTTAAATTTTTATGATTACATAGACAATAATTGGGTAAATTGTTATAATTTTATTATTAAATTTCTTTATTTTATTATTTTGAGGCGACGATATTTTATCGTTAGCGGACTTTGACAAACACTTTAGCCTTTGGGCTTGATCTTAAGACACTACCTTTGTGTCTAAAAATCATCCCAAAGGCTTTTTTGTGTTTGTTATGAATAAAGAACTTTAATACATTAACTAATTTTGGGAAGGTAGGTATTAGATATGAGTTCTCTTGTAGTTAAACCAGCATTAGAGGATTGTATTTACAAAATGAGTGAGGGATTTCTTCTATCAGCAGCAGAAGGTCAGATGATTCATGCTCTCCTGTGTAATGAATTTGATGAACATTCTTCAAATAGATTCGAAGATGTTAACCAGGATCTTATTCGTTGTGCAGTGCAAAAGTTAGAGTACAATGATTTATTGACCGTGAAGGAAAGCATTGAGGTTTCTAAACTGTTAAATAAGATTGGATAGTATTTTGCCATGATACAGTAATGGTTAGTTTGAACTAAGAAACTTTAATAAAGGCTATTGTTGGAGAATCAAAGCAAAGAAAGGATACTTTCTTTGCTTTTTTCTATTTTCAGGAGGCTAATTTATATGAACTATCTTATAAAAAAACCTTATGAAGGACTAACTAAAATTGGTTCTTCGTATGAGTTAACTATCTTAGAAGAAGTTTGTACTGAAGGAAATAAAACCTTTGTTATTAAGGGCGAACTTAGGGGTTGGGAACATGACGATGAGGCGCTTTATGCTGTTATTTGGAAAAATGGAGAATCAAGAGGGGAACCCTATCATATTGATGATATTCTTGCTGTTAAAAATCTCCCGGATATGTTTTTTTCGCCCTATAAAGGGAGAAGCTTAACAGCTGGCCAGCTAGTCGATTGCTACCGCAACCTTCATACAGATAACGGCTATAGCATTCGTTGTGCAAAAACAGGGTTAGTCTTGGCGCATTGCAGTACTGTCCAATTAAAAAACGCAAAATTCGTAGTTTCTGAAGCGGGAAGACAAAAAACAGGCCAGGAAAAGCGGAAACGTGTTCATGCCTATATTAGAGGAGAATTAGTTTCCTACAACAAGCATGTTCCAATGGGTTATAAAAAAGTACTCTATAACCCTTTCCATACGCCGCTATTTACTGACGAAAAAACCAATAAAGCCATATTTAAAGCAGAAGATGTTTTTGGCAGCGGAAAATATGCATATTATTCGGGTGGTGAAAGTGATGCTTACTCAATTTCCGAAATGGATGATCAAGAACAGGGGCAACTTTCCTTATGCTTTTAGAAACCTTCGTTGTAAAGGTGGCTTCAATATAGCTGTAAGAGTGGGGTTCGATGGAGTAATCACCTATGGAAAAAACGGAAATGCACCTAATTTCTTTATTATGAGCCAGGAAACTTTCGCATCCTTTGAAGATTTTAAAGGACATAGTGGTGAAGGTTTTCGTCCCTTTGAAGTGGGTTGTGTTTCCTTAAATGGGCACCCTTGGTTTGCTGAATGCTTTTATAATCCTGGGCTCCTGGAAGAGGATTTTATTGAGTTACAAGCAGTCCTATTAACTTTTTATCATATGTCTAAGGGCAATGAACAAGCGAGTTATAAAGGGGTCTCTTGAAGATAGTTCACCTTTAAATTAATAAACAATCTTATTATAAATCTGAAGGATTAAAAGATGAGGAATCATATAATTATGTTCAGCGGAGGGCTTTCTAGCTTCTCCGTTGTTGATTATGTAAAGGAAACCTACCCGGAGGACAATATTTTATTATATTTCAATGATACATTATGGGAATCAGATGATCTGTACAGATTCATTTATGAAGTATCGGACAAGCTGGAATTGCCGCTGTTAACGCATAGTATGGGATTGACACCTATTCAACTTATGTTTGAACAGAAGGTTGTATTTAATAATCGAATAGGCAATTGTTCAAAGTATTTAAAAATGAAAGTGGCCGGAGACTTCTTGATAAAAGGAAAAGTTCCAAAGATTGAAAAGTGGCATAACAGACAATTCCTCAAAAGTGAGGATTTTGTTTCGGATGCAACCTTGTACTTTGGTATATCATTCGCAGAAGCCCACAGAGTAAAGGGTATTGAGAAGAACTGGGGTAAGAACTTCAATGTGCGGTTTCCCCTGATTGAATATTTTATTGATAACCAGGAAGTTTTAGAGAAATGGGGCATAGAAATTCCTATATTATACCAATTGGGATTTAGTCACAACAACTGCAATGGCAGGTGCGTAAAAGCGGGTATGGCTCATTTTAAAAGGCTTCGAGAAAAAATGCCTGATGTTTTTAACAAGCTAGTTGAACAGGAACATTATATCAAACTTTATGTTTCTGAATACCACTATATTAAAAACTTAGAAGTGGATGGCTTAGATGATGAGGTTAAAGCATTGTGGCATAAAAACCTTGATGATTGTTATAGGGACTACTTTTACGATAGAGCAAGCAGACCAAAAGTATACATTCCTACTGATCTAACCATTAACCAATATAGCTTTATGAAAAGAAATGGAGGTCCATATCCTTTAGCGAAATTTGGTAGGGATTTAAGCGGTTGGAAAGGATGGAATGATGAAGAGGAATTCGACCTAAAATTTGACCATGCTGGCTGCAGCTGCTTTGTGGATTTTGGCCAGAATTCTGAGGGTGACTTTTTTGAGGATGAAAATTTTCAAGTAGCAATGGCTATTTAGGTAATCAGAAATCTAAAAAACTTAGGGAGACAGAATCGCACTTGCGGTTCTGTCTTTCTATATATAAATTGGAGGATTCTCATGAGCAAGAATATCAAGCTAATTAGAAATTTAAGGACAATTAACAAATACGGCAATCCTAGAATTTTCTTAGAACCTACTGTATTGGAAGCAGGTAACTTTAAGGTGGGAGAGTCTATTTCTTATACCTATACGAATCAAGCTTTAATAATAAAAAAAGATGAGGATACTCCGTATAAGGTAGCAAAGAGAAAGCGTCCTTCATGGCCAGCTCATAGACCGCTTATAGACTATTCAAATGCAGATTTAGCTGTATTGTTCACCCAGAAGGAAAAAATCGATATTTTGGTATCCGATTCTCTTATTGTAATCAGGAAAGAACAGAGTTTTGACCTTTGTGTCATAAAACAACCACTTTTAAGTGGTTCCGATCCATTACAGAAACTTACTTTTGCAAGCTATCCGAGTGGAGCGGGTATTGCTAGTGCTGCTTTAGAAAGTACTGGTTATTTTGAATCAAAAATGGGGGCCGATGTTTGGGATATCGCAATAGATGCTTATTTGCATAATTTCTCAAATGGAAGTAGTTATTTTGGTGATATTCGTTCCCTTAATCCTTCTTATATTCCTTCAATAGACGTTACCTGGTTGAGCCCACCATGTGTGGAATTTAGCTCAATAGGGCTATTAAAAGGTGGTATAACCGAGGGATTAGGAGCACACTTTGCGCGTATCGTAATGGCTTCTAATTGTAAGGCCATTATAATTGAGCAAGTGCCAGCATATTTCCGCAGCAGATCCTTTGAACATTTAAAAGGTCTACTTGCTCCCATGTTTCCTAACTGGCATGTAAGCATGATTGATGCTTATGATATGGGTTCAGTTGCCGGGAGAAAACGGGGATACGCAGTAGCAGCTGTAGAAGGAGTAGACTTTCAATTTCCAAAGACTCCAAAGCTTCCGGACCACAGGCGCTTCACAGTTGGCCAGGTGATCGGGAAAGAATGGGAAAAAGGGGACTGGAGAGAAATTAAAGGGACCGTTATGGAGCATCTTCTTAGTCGAAGTGGTAACAACAATTTTACAGCAGAGAAAAATCGAACGTTAGTAAGTCTTGATGATAAACGAATATCGTGTATTATCGCCAATTACTCTAAAATCAATGTTACTTCAAGTCATCTCAAACATCCTGAAAATCCAAATTTATGGAGGTTGTTTAGGTCTGATGAACTCGCTAGATTTCTAGACGTTCCAGAGGACTTTTCTTTTCCTGACTTTATTTCTGAGAGCCAACGAGCGTCATTACTGGGACAGTCCGTAGCAGCAAACGTTGTGAAAGCAATAGGGATTGAAGTTGCTTTTTCACTGATGAAGCAAAAAGTTAGTACCGCTATCCATAGGCAACCAATAATACCTCTTCAGGAGAATTCAAATAAACAAATGTCCTTCATTATTTAAGAAGGCACTGCATGAGAAAACTTAAGAGAACAGCAGATTGGCTGATAAGTAGATTAAAGGCTGAGGGGATAGTGGTTCAGCGATATGACAGTTACAGTAGCCACAGCATTTATCTCAAACTAGACTATGGGGTTTGTCATACCATAAGAATTAGTGACCACAAAGGAAAAAAACATCTTGCTTATCGTTATAACATTTTAACGTGTTGTCCTGATTTAATTGCTACAAAGGATTCGGTAGGGAGAATTAAATATTACTTTCCTATTGGTAAAAAGCAGGTGCTGCTAAATAAGATACTATTCGATAGATATCAAATCTATAAGAAATATGGAGAATATCAATATAAAGGTTTCATGGAGAGAAATTTACAAAACAGCCATTTAAAGAAGGGCTTCTGGAAAAGTGCAAGGCTTGTATAAAAACTTAGATAGCTAAGAGAGGAATGATCTATCAATGAATAAATTAGGGATTGAACAATTTAAAAAAGAAATATGCATAGGAGATCAACTCAGTGTTAGTACAAGAGAGCATAAATATAACGGGGCAGTAACAGCCATATTCGACAATTATTTAGAAGTTGATGAAGATGGTTTGACCTTTCAAATAAAATTTGCTCATATCTGGGCATACACCAGAGGTTAATCGAACCAAATTAAGGAGGACATAGCCCCCAAGAAAAGGTGGGTTAAGATTATTAATTAGAGAAGGAGAGTTGAGTAATGGAATTATTCTCAAATTTACTTAGTTTGCCGTCATTTTGGCTGCTAGTGACTGGATTAATTGGATTAATAATAGTCCTAAAGGTAATCCGTTCAGTAATTGGCGCAGTAGTAGGGCTAATTTTCACGCTAATAGGAGCTATTAGAATTTATTCATTCATCAGTGACAAATTCTAAAAATATCAATTGGAGAGGAAGAGTGAAGACTCTTCTTTTTTATGAGGAGGAATTAGTATGTATATCGAATATAAGTTAAATGCAAGAAAAATTGAACGTCAATTTAAGCGTATGTTAATAAAGAAAGGAACATTTCATACTGCTCAAGGATGTAGAAACTATTTAGTTGAATACGGGAAGACATACTTAGAATTTAAAAGTGAAAAGGGAGTGGTACCGCAAAAAATCAAAAGAAGATCTATTCGACAGGTTATTAGCTTCTTCTTTTTTAAGCGGACAACAGTTCGGAAGGATCTTGAAAGATACTCTTCTTTTACATCGGCCTTATTTGGTATCCTGCTACAATGTTTTAAAGACAAGGCCAGGTTACTTAAATTAAGAGCTGGATTATACCGTTTATCCCTTTGGGGTACACGGTTCTTCTTTTCAGGGCTTGAAAGAGATCCGGCAATGCTCAAAATTCTCAAAGATTTAAATGGAAAATTCGTCTTATTTAACTACAAAAATATTTTGGAATCACCACAATGTCTTCAAATGCTTGATACTTATGATTTATTTTGTGTTGTGGATAGTGGTGCCTTTTCTATCTTTAATAAGAAGAGGAAATCATCAAAACAATTGTTTCACCAAAGTAACTTATTCGATAATGAAAAATTGGATGAAATGACTCTAGAGGGATACGCTCAATTCATAAACTCTCATAAGAATAACAAAAGAATATTAGGTTTTTTCCCATTGGATTGTATTGGGGACCCTGAACAGACTAAAGTAAACTATGAAAGATTAAAAGAGCTTACAGATGCTAACATCTTTCCGGTTTGGCAGATTACAGACTCTTTAGAGGGTTTGAATCAATTGGTTAAGGAAGAGCCGGAGATGATTGGATTAGGTGGTTGTGTACCTTTTCTAAGCAGCAGAAAGCATATTGTTAGGGATATACTCGATCAAGTCACAAAAAGATATCCTAATGTCTGTTTTCATGGATTAGGCTTAGCAGACGAAATGCTCCTGGAGTTTAATCTATTCTCTGCAGACTCCACAAGCTTTCTTAATGCAAGAAAGTGGGAAGGGGGAGACAAGATATATCTTTCAAATGGCGAGCGGATCAATGCTCCTGAATCCATGTCTACACTAGATATAATCAAACAAAATATTCAGTTCTTATTAGGTCTTGAAGACATAAAAAAAAGGCAGTTATCGTTCATAGGAATGATATGATAGTGGTATATAAATCATTTAATCAGAAATAATAAGAATCTTCGATAATAAATAAAAAATTCCTGTATCATTACAGGAATTTTTTATTTGGTTTTCGTGTCACTTATTGCAGTAAGTACTTATTGCCAAGTAAAGAAAAATTTGAAATAATTGTATAATATATACTGTTTTAGCTTATTTTCAGGAGATAGCTGTCCGTTATATCTATTAGTATAGTGAGAAGAACTCACTTAAAGTCCTTCAGAATCTCAATTGATTAGCTTTAACATAACATTAAAATACAACATAGCTTTCTTATAGTTGATATAAAAATTTTGGAGGAAATTAAATGTCAGTAACATTATATTATTCAAAAATAAATATTAGCTCTCATATCCTTAAAATATATAACGATAAAAATGTAAAGAATGGAATTGATAAAAAGATTCTTATAAACGTTAAAGATAATATAAGCTTTACAAAAGAAATAATCCGTTTGGATAGTAGTGGCGAAGAGCATATCGAGGAGTTAAAGTATAAATTTCATGCAATTGAAAAGTTTGACTCAGAGCTAGATTATACCATAGTTGGTAAGGTTATTAAGGATAGCACTATCTTTGTTTCAAAATATAATGAAAAAACAAAGCAACAAATTAAAGTCCCTACTGAGAATAGTGAGGTTATTGACTTCTTTTATGACATCAAGAAGGAAATAGTTGTTTTTCATACAAGTAATAGGTTCGGGTATGCGGACTTTACTAATGCTTTTCAAGAATTATTAAATAAGAGTATGGAAGTAGAGAAAGAGAAATATTTATTTAAGGTTAAACTGGTAAGAGAAGGGTTGAGTTTAGATAAAATAACAAAACAATTGAAGGAAATAGGAAAAATAGAAAAACTAACCATTGAGATCAACCCTCCAAACCCTGATGATGAATTATTGGATAGTATTCAAAAAGATGGGGAGAAATACTTAGAGAACATTAAAAAAGGGAATATAACTCAAAGAAGTGTCTTGTTTGCTTCAGATGCACCCGAGGGTCTAAATATAGATGCTAGTATGATTAAAGAAGAATTATCTCAAATTAGTCAGATTCATTCTAAACTTACAGCTGAGGAAGCACAGAAAAAGGGCTATGTTTATGTAGGAGCAATTAATACTTCCGGAAGGACATTTTCAACTGATGACAATGTAGTTGTAAGAGATAGGATAGACACAAAACCTAGGAATCCCAAAGAATTTGCATTGATGTGTAAGAAAAAAGTTTCTGGTATATTACGTTCTGTGTTTTAGGAGGACTTATGAAAAAAAGAATACTAGAAAGGTTCACTGATGCAAGTAAATGGAAGGATTATATTAACCTAAAGTCATTCGAATGTAAGATTGCAACTATCATTGCATTAATATTTTTAGGATACGCAATATTAACGGATATGCATGGAAACTTCGACTCGTATGTAGATGTTCTTAGAAATTTAACTATTTATATAGGCCAAGCACTTATAGGAGTATTAGGTATCATTATTGCAGGTGTTACAATAATTTTCAGCTTACTAAATAAAAAAATAGTAAAAGAAGTCGAGAAGGTAAGTAAAAGAAGTGTACAAAACTTATTTATAAGCTTTGAGTTCCTAGCCTTTAATGTAGGTATTGCAATATTCTTATTCTTTTTAGTACATGTTAGTTTATATTCTAACTTACCTTTGTTAAATGAATTAATATTTTACTTTATTGTGTTATTTCTCTCTTATTTTTTATTTTTTATTATATTTTATTCCATTAGTCTAATTAGTAATATAGTAAGAATGTTTTATATTGCAAACATATACGATGAGATAGATAGCAGCGATAAAAATTTATATATTATAGCTAATGAAATAAGAATTGATTTTATGTTAAAAACTCTACTTAGCTTTACAAAAGTTGAGAAAGAGGAATTTTTAAAAAAACTAGATGATTATGTTGATGCGAGCGACATTCAAGAAAAAGATGTAATAAAGAACTATTTTCGTGACTATTACGATGGATAAATTTTTCATTTAACAGGAAAGATGTTGAGCAATTTATAAAAGTGGTATTCTGCTTCACTTTTATTCAATTCACGGGTCAGATGATGAATAAGAGCCGCCTCAAAATTTTCAACTCCCTTAATAAAGGATATAGACTGAAAGGGTTTAAAGGCGGGACCGGGGCAAGGTTCTGTCTTTAGAGTGTCAGAGTCTATACAAAAATTCCATGGTTTTATCTTTTGGATGTGTGCTGCATAAAAAATTATTAAAAAGGAAATGAAGGGAATCTTTAAAGGCAGGAAAGGAGGTATATAAATGGTTGAAAAACGAAGATATCCTAGAGAAACCGGAGATTGCGATCCAGAACCAAAACCAGAACCTTCAATCGACGAGCCACAACCGTTCGGACCTTTCCATTTCAATATCAAAAAAACTTTTTAAAAAAATAAGATATAACAGCCATTATGATATTGGCTGTTATTTTTCTTAGAGGGGCAAAAAGTGATTTACATAGTGTGAACATAATTTAGTTATTCCATTTTTGGGCGCTTTGATTTAATGAGGATCGCAAAAAAGATAAAATCTTTTTATAAAATCCAAACTTAAATCTGCTGAAGAAGATTCATTTTGGTAAATCTTCTTTTTGTGTATTTTTCCTATTCACCTTAAAACATCGGTTCGTTTAATCTGAACCAACTTTTTATCCTACATAATATTATTGTGAAATTCTACAATCAAAAATTCTTGGTGTTCTTATGATGAAGTTAGGAGTTAAAAACTCTAATCATAACCTTATTGGAGGAAACAAGAACATGAAGAAAAAATTATTGAGCATTACTCTGGCTTCCGCACTTACTCTAAGTGGAGCCGCAGCATTACCAACAGGAGCTTCTGCTGCCTCTAATTTATCGAACAATTTAGGAGTTGTCGAAATTAGCACAAGCCTGATAAAATCTGAGGTGGCCGCATTTGATGAGTTTCAGAAAGCAACCTGGGAAAATATAAATATTCGTACTAAAAAAGCGGGTGAAATGAACAAATTCCAAATCGAACTTGCAGAGGTACAAAAACTAGCGAAAGTAAAAGACGCTGAAGTAAATCTTGAAAGAGCAAAAGCAGAGTTCAATCATTTAAGAAAACAAAATCCTCAATTGGCTAAACAAAAACTTGATGAAGCCTATCGGAAGTTTGAGCAAGTAAGGGTAAAAGCCGGAGAAGAGTTCAAACTTCAAGCACAGAAAATACAGACTGATTTCGCAAGAGAGAGAAGCAAAATTAAGTCAATGACAGCACAAAACGATAAAGTGATTAAGGATAAGGGCACTAAAGTACGAAAGACTATCGGAGCTGAAGAGGTACAAAATGCTATTGTCCTAGTTAATGAGTACAAAAATATTAAAGTGGTTAGTATTCAGGATCAGGCTGTTGCCGAAAAAGAAATAAATAAAATAACGGCTGAAATCTTAGAGCGCCAATATTTTACCAACAAATTAGATACAGAAATCATGAAAATAAAAAATACTTTAAGTGAAAAAGGGTACCTGTAGACGTCAAGTCGAATTTTACACTTTTTGCTCGTTTCCTTTTTACACTTTTGCCGAAAAAATGCTTTTTCGGTT
>NZ_JBYTDU010000031.1:0-21100 GCF_058791715.1 Cytobacillus sp. EB106-05-05-XG126
TGGTATGCATATTTTTAGGATACCACACAACAAAAAGCAATTTAAATGAAAAAAGTTGACAAACTATTAGCTGGTTTTGTTGAAGAAAAAGGATTGTTGAAATGGCAGCCGTTCTTTAAGCAGTGCACCCATTAGTTGATGATAACTTTTGCTTTTTTAAGACAACACCGACACTTTTTTAAGTTAGAAGTTTATTTCTTATGGACCTTTACATACACACTTCCGAATAGTTTATCTCCAATATAAACATCTAATTTCCACATTCCACTCTTTGGTAATGACATATTAGATGGGGCGTGTCGGTCTGCTCCGTTATTATCACCACCTAGTCCGCCTTCTACCACAGTTATTTGCTTTTCATCATTCTCATGTATAGCAACTACTTTAAGTTTTCCATTAAACTCTTGGTCTTCTCCCCAAAAATGCCACATATACTTTTGAGTTTTATTTGGATAAAATCTAACAGCCTCACTATCATCATAAATGAAACCTAAGCGCCCTTTTTCACCAATCATAGTGTAATTACCAGATTTGAATAGAGGACTTTGATTCCACTTTTGTGCTAGATTTTTATTTTCCACATTTGTAGTTACGCTTTCCTCATTCTTATTTGTACACCCTACAGTAGTTAAGATAACAATAATCGAAATAATTGAAACAAAACTTTTTATAAACATAAACACCACCCCACTCTTTTTATGAATATATTCCCAGTCAACTTCAAATATCCTTTATTAACTAACCTCCCTCAATAAAAGAAGCGTACACACCCAATTACTCCTGATTTCTTAGATTTTCATAGCTATTTACCTGCCGGTAAATGGGTTTCAATTGGAGGATAGTCACTGAAAAGGATATATTTGGACACACCGAGAAAAATGAGCTACAACCCACTAACCAATCTATTACATAAATTGGTGGAATAGTAAGAATATGACCGCACTGGTAGATGTCCACATATCTCATGGAGGTCAACCCTCCCATGCCTCACAGAGTCTTTGCTCTCAAATTCCTTCGTCCAACCTTTCCATGAGGTGGATGTCGGCCATGCTGCCCCACAGGGTCCATGCCCGTAATTTAGTTGCTTTGCCGACTAATCCGTGCTTCAAATGGTCTCCAAAACTATAAGCCAAGACCTATTTCTAATCTAAACGAAACCAGAATTAAGCGGCCAGTTCTGCCTTCTTTGATCCTGCCAAGTGAGGGATATCTTTTAACATCTTTTCTTCACTAAATTCAAATTGCTTTTTACTTATACTAAAGAAAATACGAATCAATTTATTACACAAAGCGATAAGGGACTGCATCTTCTTTAGCGGGTTGTCTGGCCGTTGTGTAAAGTAAGCATGCAGGGCCTTAAAAGCTGAATTTTTGGCAACGAGAATCATGCAAACCCTAAACAACAGAGCCCTTAGCTTCTTCCGTCCTCTCTTGGAGATGGTGGTTTTTCCCTTATGCTTTCCAGGCGTATTTTCCTTCAGACTCAAGCCAGCCAGCTTAATAATTTGTCGGGGGTGAGTGTACTCACGCAGGTCACCCACTTCCGCAAAGAAACCAGCGACTGTATCTCTTCCAACACCCTTGATCGCTAACATTTGGGCTACACCTGGAATTTCATCAAGCAGGGAATCTATTTTTCCGTCCAATTCTTCGAATTCCTTCTGAATCAAATCATATTTAGCCAGAAGAGTTTTCAGCTCCATTTTTGCCATCTCAGAGCCTTGGCGAAGTCCGATGGACTGACTCGCTGCTTGCTTTAACTCCCGAACCTTATTAGCACCTACACTTCTTTTTACGGATTTTCTTAAATGGATAAGCAATTGATCTTCAGTGAAATTGGCTATTTCATGCGGTAGAGCATAAAGCCGTAAGAATTGTAAGGCAGCCTTGCCCTCCCACTTCTTAAAGACCTTAAGGAATTCCGGAAAATACCGGTCAATCCAGTTATGCACCTGGCCCTGGACCGTTTGAAGGTCCTCGGTTAAAAGATCGCGTATTTTCTTTGCCACACGGAGTTCGGCATAAACACCTTGCGGTATGGTAGGTTCGGCGTATCTTCCATCCTTGACCAATTGGGCAATCACCTTGGCATCTTTTACATCATTTTTAGTTGGGGAATTATCATCAAGTTCCTTGCTTTTCTTGACGTGCAAGGGGTTCACAGCTTTAATCTCGTTCTCTTTTAAAATGTGAGCCAGGTTAAACCAATAATGACCTGTTGGCTCCATACCGACAATCACTTTCTCCATACTATGTGCTTTCTTCGTTTCCGAAATCCAATGAAGAAAATGCTCAAAACCTTCTTTTGTATTTTCAAAATAACAAGGGGATCCAAACTCGATTCCCCTGAAATCCTGGGCACGTGCCACATGCTTGAATTTCGCGATATCCACCCCTATAATCAGGGTGTAAGGAGTAATTTGAGCAATCTTCTTATTCTGGTTATAATTCATTTTAAAGCCTCCTGGTATTTGAGTAATGTCCTTTTCGCTTCCCGGCTTCAGGACTCTCTCATTCTACCAAGAGGTTATTTTTTTGTTCAAACTCCATTTTCCTTCATTACAGGAATGCTGCCCCTTTTGTTTAAAAAGAAAAAGCTGCCTGATTAGCAACTGATCTAGTACATAAGAACCCTTTTATTTAAGTACATGTTTATTTACATGGTTGAAATTCAATGGATTTTGCTTGAAACATTTTATCTCGATATTCATAAACAATTACAATATTTCCAACAAAGCTGGAAGGAGATATTTGTCCAGCGACACTTACAATCAGGTGATTGTTTCTAACTTCATAGTCGACAATACTACCAAAACCAACATCATCAAACAGGTTTTCGGGTTTTATTTCTAAAGCGGTTATATCAACTGTACATTCTTTGTCACCGATAATGACCTTGGCATCTTTTACAGTTAACTTTGTTTTCACGTGCTTATGAATAATAACTAAAGGATTTTCAACAATCACTTCATTTACGTTTAAACCACTATTATTTAGTGCGTGAAAAACATAAACATCTTCCCATAAGACACCCGTTCCATAACCCTTTGTCAAGATTATGATTAATTCTTTCTTTTGGTCTTTGTTGATGTCCTCGTATATAATCTGTGGAGCATAGGTAGGGTTTGTTTCGCTAATCCAAAAAGGTCTAGAGTATAATCCCCCTTTGAAATTAATTTTGAAGTCCCTAAATAATCCATTCATTTTCTTAGCATAAAGGGTTATATTTTCTTTGTCGTTCCTGCTAACAATTTCATACCCTTCAATCTCTCCTCCTACAATGGTAGGTTGAATTATAAGAACAACTGACAAAATTAATCCAATATAGATCTTCATAGGCATCACCTCTTTTTTAGTGTTTCCTAGCCCTTTACTTTATTCAGCTACTGCCCCTTTAGTTTAAAAAGAAAAAAATTGCCTGAATAGCAGCATGTACATAAGCACCTGTTTGTTATGGTCATTACTTATTTTGACAAATGTTTGTAATCTAATATCTCAATCTTAAAATCGTGATTACATTTCAACTTATTCAGCTTTCCACTGTTACAGGATGGGGATATTCTAACCTTAACTATATCTTCTGTATCATTATCATTATTTTTTGAAGGAATAAGAATTCTTACGGTAACATCATAAGAATGATTATCATTGTAATTTATACCGATGATTCTTTGCCATTGCCAGTCAAAAAGAGAATCGCCACCATACTCTCTAATTATTCTTTTATCGATAATGGGAAACACAAGGTCTGAAACAATATCTTCTGTTGTAATATAGATATCTTCTGCATTTGGAACAGATTCTGCTGTAACCGTTTGTAAATGAGCAAAAGCAAATAATAAAATACCCAATATGATTAAGTATTGTTTAAAAATAAAATTCACCCCATTTTTAGATTTCCCAGTTAATATCCCAAGTTTTTCATTCTTTATCCAACAAACCTGCACCGTTTGTTCATTAAGAAAAGTGCTGCCTGGAATGGCAACACTTTTTTCAACTCTTCCACCCGTTAAGCTTAATTAAGATTTCTTGTTACCGAGTTAAATGTTCTTTAATAATCTGTTTAAAATATGGCTTAAAATCATTTCAATAGTTTGTTGAGAATCCTCATTAACTACTGTTAATAGCACACTAACACGATCTTTTTTATCTGCCTTACTTTCAAAGTTTTCGACTCGTTTTAGATTCATAAGTTTATCAATCTATTTGAACTACGCTGAGTTACCTGTATTTTAACTTCACCAAAGGAAGGAGAGAGCTTAACAATAAAAGCTTCCTCTCCATTGGAGAATCTGTAGGTTGCTTCATTATAATAAAGGTAAGCCTTTTAAAGTAGAATCAAATACCATTATCCGATTAGAATAGCGAAAGAAAGTCGTTTTCTTCTGGAAATGTAGGCATCCTGGCCCTTAAGTTGAAAAGGAAAAAAGCTGCCTGATTAGCAGCTGATCTTGAACATAAACACCTTTTTGTTGATGAAGGTTAATCCATATTTTCTGCAATCTTTTTAAGTGCCTTTGCTCGCGAAATAATAAATGCCGTCATATATTTCTCCAAAAATAACTTATCCACTACAATGCCAATTGGACCAAAGGGTGATTTATACTGGAATATATCAATCATTATAGTTCCGCCAGTATCTTCAATAAATTGATGGGTATGAACAAAGGAATGGAAAGCTCCTCTCACCATAACATCTACAAACTTATAAGGTTTTTCCATTAATGTCACTTTGGCTGTTAGCCTTTGTTTTATTCCATAGTGAATGGCTTCCCAGGTAACGGTATCGCCTTGTTCTAATAACCCTTCTGTCACTCCATCAATAGCTCTTTCCATTGTATTAGAGGTCGTTTGAGTATGAATATGGACGTTTCTTGCAAGGTTAAAACATATTTCTATCGGTGCTTTAATAAATTGTTGATGATCAATAACAGGCATAGATATCTCCTTTTACAAACACTTAATAACATATTATAATTCGTTGGAGTCGATATTAACTATTCTTATTAAGAAACCTTCCCTATTGTTTAAGTACTCTCCTTCATAATTTCTTACAATAATATTAAGTAATAGCACCTATACAGTTTCTGTTGAAAATTCATAAAAATAATAAACATACTGTCACAACATACATCACCTAATTGCCTATTAGTTAGAGAGCATGTATCGGAGTAAATTCAGGAAAAGGTGCAAACCATATAAGCTTGCGGCTATATATAGGCGACTAAGTTTAATTTTCTTGGTTTATGACTGGATCTCAATAAATAATTATAAAATAATTAATTTAGGTTAATTAATTTAGTGTCTCCATCTAAAATCACTTTCCCTTTTCCTACCTTGATAAGGTTGTGTCCCTTTATTTTTTTATCCTCAATCGGATGTTTACTTCCAACAATCGTCATGTTCTGAATTCCTTTACCATCATCCATTCCATAGATGTAAACATAGGGATAAACTGATTTTAATGTGCTATTCATCGATTCAATCAACAAATCTCCTTTCTGTTCACCAATTGCATTAATAACTATAATACCTTTACTGTTTAACTTCTCACTTGTAAGCTCAAAAAACTCTTTTGATATTAGATGAAACGGAATTTGAGTTGTGTTGTTATAGGCGTCTAAAAAGATTAGATCAAATTTACTTTGCTGCTCTTTCAGGATTTTTCTTCCGTCCCCTATCTCTACACTATTTCCATTGTATTGAAAATATTGACGGCTAATCTCTAATACCTCTTCATCGATTTCCGCTACAAGAACATTTTTATTCGCATTTTCAAACTTTCGTGTTAATGTTCCTATACCATGGCCAATCATATAGACTTCTTTACTCTCTGGAGCAAATTTCTTAGAAACCTCCCACACGCTTTTAGAATAATCCAAGAGAAGTTTATCAGGCTGTTCCATATCCATCATTCCCTGAATAGTTGTTTCATTGCCGAAGGTAAGTGAGCGAAACCTTCCTTCTTTACCTTGATAGAAATCCTTTTCGAATACATAAATATCATGGTAAAGACTTGTCTTTTTCAAAAGAATGTCTTGGGATTTCTCTCCAACTGGAAGAAAAGGAAGGGCAATAAACAGAGCTGGAATGATCAATAAAAAACCTTGTTTCTTTGTTTTAGTATCACAATAAAAAATGCTTGTTAAATATATAAGTCCAGCCAGGAGCCCAATAATGGAGTTAATATTAATCCATGGTATTAGCCAGAAAGTCGTCACAAGTGTTCCAAGAACGCTTCCGATGGCTGATGCTGAATGTAAGCTGCCAATCATTTTCCCGCTTGCCAATTCTCCTAAACCATCCTTCATAAGGATAGTACCGATGATACTGAGAAGAAAATTGGGGATTAAATAAAGCAAGAGGACACCTAGCGTTGTACCAGGAGTACTTGAAAGCGATTCAAGTAATGGAAAGAGTGTAGTTTTAATCCAGGGAATAATAGCTATCGAAAGAATACCAATAAGGTAGATAAATAACATGATTTCTCGAATATTTGCTTTATCAGCTAGATACCCGCCAACTATGTATCCTGCACTCGAACCAATCAGGAAAACAGAGATAATAATTCCCCATGTGTAAACAGTGTTTCCAAATGACGGGGCAATAAGTCTTGTGGCTGTCATTTCCAATCCCATTATTACAAAGCTGACAACAAATAACGTTAAATAGATTTTTGACTTCATACAGATCTCCGTTCCAACGTAATAATGTTCATATGTATTCAATTCTTTTAGTTTTAAAAAATAAAACTCTGGCATACCATCATCTTTTCGTATGACAAAAACGCAAAGAGCCTGCCTTCTAACACTTCTAAGTCCTAAAAGAATTTCAGTTTTTTTGTTTGGTTCACTTCTCCGGATCAATAGAAGTAATCTCTCCATTGTTGTTTGTTGCTGTAAGGGTTAAATTACTTCCTTTACCACATTTAAACCTTCTATCTGGTTCAAGTTTTCAGTGGTATCATTTATTTGTGTAGCCTGATAATAAAATATCAGTTTCTCTTCTTTTAACTAGGTTAAATCGCAAAAAATCCCAGCGTTAAATGTTCTTTGCCCTTTTCATTGTGACCGCTTTTTTAATAGCATGTGCACCTATAAAAATTGAAAAAACACTTCTAATGGTAATCAGCAATAATAACAGAAATTTATTCTTTGTTTTGCTTATCCCTTATATAAGCCTTTCAGAGTTATAATCGTGTGAAGAACAAGCGAGAATGGAATTTCCAAGCTCTGTTAAGCTGTATTCCCCCAAAGGTTTGGTACATCATTCCTCTTCTTTATATTAAAGTAAATATTATTTCATATATGTTTGGAGAAAGTATGGAGATGAAGGAAAAAATCTTTTATTATCGAGTTAGTTTCATCACAATATAAGTGACATATGATAAAAAACTCTAAATCAGCTTGTAATACTCATTGATTCCCTGGGGTCATATCCTACTAGGTAACAAATGCTAGTTAAATTTGTTCAGTGCTTACCAAAAATCCTCTTGGACATTTAATGTCCAAGAGGAAGAAGTGATGGAAATAATATTTTTAGATTATCCAAGATTGCCAAGATAATATAATTTTGAAGGCTAGCTTTACGTTGTTCCTATATTATTAGAAATCACCGATTCCTTTGAGGTATAAAAATAATATATGGGTTTCAATTCATCGGGGAATTAAGATACAAAATTTTGCTTAATGACTTCACTGGAATTCCTATTACTCTTATCAACTATACTTGCACAAACAGCATCACCCAGTACATTTACAGAGGTTAATGCCATATCGACTAATCTAAATAATCCCAAGATAATTGCTATGCCTACCCCGTCAATCGGTAAACCTACTGCAAGGAATACCATTGACAGGGAGACTATTCCTCCACCGGGTATCGCAGGTGCCCCAATTGAAGCTAGCAAAGAAATTAAGACTATAGTTAAATATTGAGCAAGGCCTAACTCTATCCCGTTAAGCTGGGCGACAAAAACGGCAGCTACTCCATGGCTCATAGAGGCACCGTTCATATTTATGGTCATTCCAAGCGGGAGAACAAAAGAACTTACATCTTTAGATATTTTCAGCTCATTTTCACAGCAGCTTTTTGTGACTGGGAGTGTGGCAGCACTACTGCTTGTTGCAAAGGCGGTTCCTACAGCGGGTATCATTTTATGAAAGAAATGAGCCGGCTTAATTTTTGTGAAAAGAGAAATCATCGATCCATAAGTAAAGGCAACATGAACAATCAATCCAACAGCAATGACAACAAGATACTTCACCATTGACCCAACCAGCTCCAATCCTGCGGTGCCAATAGAAGTAGCAACAAGTGAGAAAGCCGCGTAAGGGATAACTTTCATGATTATTTGGACAAGTTTCATCATGAGCTCGTTAAGTTGATTTATAAACTGATTAATAGTTCCTGCCCTATCCCCTAGCAGAGCTAAGCCAATGCCAAAAAAAATTGAAAATGTTAGGACTTGCAGCATATCCCCGGAAGTAAAAGCTTCAAAGGGATTACTGGGTATAATGTTCAAAATAGTGTCCTTAAGTGTTGGTATTTCTACAGTGTCAGTTGCTGAAGCCCCATGTCCATTATGGTTCTCATTTTGTGATATAGATGAAGATTCAGGGATTACGACATTTTTACCAGGTCCAATTATGATTGCTGCAATAATTCCGATGGAGCAGGCTATCATGGTAGTCACTACAAATAAAATAACTGTTTTCCCACCTAACTGTCCTAATTTCTTTGGACTTCCAATTGAGGTAATACTTAATACAACTGCCGAAAATACTAGAGGAATCACAATCATTTTTATTGCTTTTATGAACAATTCACCGATTGGACTAAAAATATAGGAATTTAAAATTCCGTATAGATTTGGAGCAAAGATGCTTAAACCTAAACCAGTAAGGACTCCCAACATAATAGCAATAAGAGTTTTGGTTGCTAATTTCACCCCTTGTTCCCCCTTTAGATTAAGGTTGTTTAAATAATATTAACAACCTTCTAAATTACACTCCTTTATAGCCATGTGATGTAATCATCAAAAGCACACGGTCACTTTCGTCCATTTTCCCTTCTTTGACCAGTTTTGAGACAGCAGGCCATGTTACAGCTGCAGACCCTTCAGCAAAAATCCCTCTTTTAGCTAACTCCAATTGAGCCTTTTCAACTTCAGTATTGGTAACCACTACAGCTCCACCTCCTGAAGATCTTATTGCTTCTAAAGATTGGTACGTAACCGTTTCTCCACCAATAGAAGGTAAAAGACTTGAATCGCCTCTAAATTTCCCTCTGTAATCCCTCCCTTGAAGAACATGAGCCAAGCGCGGAAAAGGTTCCACGGCATATAAACGAGGTAAGGATTCAATCCATCCTAGCCGTAGCGATTCAACAAATCCTTCCCAAATCCCCCAAAGCAGGTCCCCTCTTGCACAAGGTATAATAACAGCAGTAGGCTGATATTCTCTCATTTGCTCAACGATCTCATATGCCACCGTTGTGTATCCTTGAACTCCAAACATATTGCTTCCCACCGGAGGAATGCTGTAGTTTGTGGCTGGATAGTCGCCTTCTTCCACCATCTTTCGGACTGTTTCCCATCTTTCGAATGAACTTTGTACTTTAATAATTTCAGCACCATAAAGGCGAATTGCTTTTTCCCAAGCTACATTAATTTTTGGGGTTGTCACAATTTTGCAGTGTAATCCTCCAGCAGCTGCATAAGCTGCCAATGATGCACCCGCGTTGCCGCTAGAAGCAGCAATTACCGTTGATCGATTCAAGGAAGCAGCTCTTGCAACTATTAGTGGGCTCATCCTGTCCTTATGGGATCCAGTGGGATTTTGTCCCTCATTTTTCAACCAAAGTTCGGGTATACCTAGTTCACTTCCAAGGCCTTTTATATTAATAATCGGCGTTTCCCCTTCACCAAGAGTAGGAAAAGATTTGTAGGGCAATCGTTCTGCGTACCGAAACATACCTTTTGCTGACTTGTTTATGTTCCATGGTATGTCTTTTTGATACAAAACTCTGAGACTTGAAGGTTCATGTTTTTCCAAACATAGAGGGCAACCCGTAAAGTAATCATTTGGTGAAAAATGCTGGTTGCATTTAATGCATTCAAAAACTTTCACAGTATTATTCCAAATATGCACAATACCCCTCCCTAAAATTTAAAATATTTAGAATTATTAAAATATATGATAATATTAATGGACGACAATTTATTTGTAAAACGAATATTTTTAATTACAGTAATTTGTTTTTTGAATATATTTAAGGAGGGCTCTAATGGATATTGAACAGCTTAAAGCCTTTATATTTGTTGCCAATACAAAAAGCTTTACGCGTACAGCAGAATTACTAAATGTTGTACAGTCAACTGTTACAACCAGGATTCAAATGCTTGAAAAACAATTGGGTAAAGACTTATTTGAAAGGGACAAGAGAAACATCAAATTAACAGAATCAGGTAAAATTTTTCTCGCATATGCGGAGAGAATATTGGAATTAAACAATGAAGGGATAAAGGCTGTTCAATTAGAAAATAGCTTTAGTGAACATCTAATAATAGGCACTACACACGCACTATGGGATTACGTACTATTTGAATCCATGGAGAATTTTCAACAAACACATCCTAAAATTTCATTATCTTTAGTCACGGAGCATTCTGATATTTTAATTAGAAAAATGATTGATGGATTAATCGATATCGCTATAGTGTTCTATCCAATTAATCATGCCAGTATTACTATGGAGCTAATTATTGAGGATTCTTTTGTTCTGGTTGCCGATCCGAGTTTTCCTGTTCCTAATAATTTCGTTTTAGACAAAGACCTGCGGAACTGCAATTACATTCATTTAAATTGGGGAGGAACATTTACGGAGTGGTTTAGAGGAATTTCTTCTAATCAAGATTTTTACCATATACAAGTTGATCATGTTTCACTTTTATTAAAGTTCTTGAAAACACGAACCGGACTTGGTTTTCTTCCCAATACAGTTGCTAAACGTTTAATCCAGCAAGAGAATGTAATTAATGTGCCTTTTCTTACGGAAATTGCCATGCCGAAAAGGTCTATCTATCTACTGAAAAGAAAAATGACAAAATCAATAGAGAACTCTGAATTACTCATAAAGGTATTAAAGGCAACTTTTTTGTGATTTATTTTTGATGGTGCTCAATCTAGTATTTAATGAGGTCATAATGGTTAAACCACCTTATTGATTTTCTAAAGAGCATCCTTTTTAAAAATCAAATCCCTGTAAGAAAAACACTTCATTCCTACAGGGTGAATTTTTATATATTTTTCTCAGATAGATCTCCTTTTGTTAGTTTCTTTGCTTTT
Source organism: Cytobacillus sp. EB106-05-05-XG126 (assembly GCF_058791715.1). Classification (NCBI taxonomy): domain Bacteria; kingdom Bacillati; phylum Bacillota; class Bacilli; order Caryophanales; family Bacillaceae; genus Cytobacillus; species Cytobacillus sp. EB106-05-05-XG126. The sequence goes on from NZ_JBYTDU010000031.1 coordinate 11,349, forward strand.
TAATTCTTTCCAAGAAGAACAGATTCAATTAATACTCTAGATATTCTTTAAGTTTCAGAAAAGAACCTATGCCGGAGGGACAAACGCTAAAACCTTTTTACTGCCACAGCATCCTCTACCTGCATAACAAAGTTTTGTTCAAAGTTTAAAGCTTTTAGTCTGACTTCCATATTCTCTATATCTTTGGAAAAAATCCGGTCTTTTTTAATTGATGGAACTATACTTCTACCAAATTTATATAACTGGTGAGTAATTGGCGCTAGTTTTGACATACCTCTATATTCAGCTGCCTGCATAGCACAAATATATTCAATTGATAGAACCTTTCTTGTATTATTAATAATTTTATATGCATATCGGGAACCTATAGTTCCCATGCTTACATGATCTTCTTGATTAGCAGAAGAAGGGATTGAATCTACACTAGCCGGATGAGCTAATTTCTTATTTTCAGATACTAAAGAAGCAGCACAATACTGCATGATCATTGCACCAGATTGTAACCCAGGCTCAGGACTAAGAAAAGGCGGCAGATCATTTAATTGGGGATTCACTAATCGTTCAACACGTCTTTCTGAAATGTTTGCCAGCTCTGCCATTCCAATAGATAAAAAGTCCATTGCAAAGGCAATTGGCTGTCCATGAAAGTTTCCGCCGGATAATATTTTATTATCGAAGATAAGCGGGTTATCTGTGGCTGCATTCATTTCAATTTCTAATTTTTCTTTTACATAATACAATACTTGCCATGTTGCTCCATGGACCTGTGGGATACAGCGCAGTGAATAAGCATCTTGAACTCTTAACTCCCCTTGCTTTGTAACGAGCTGACTACCATTCAAAATCTTCCTGATTCTTGCAGCTACCTCTATTTGTTCTTTGTACCCTCTAGCTAAATGTATATCCTCATCAAATGCATCGATAATCCCATGAAGTCCTTCAATTGTAAGTGAAGAAATATAGTCTGCCTGCAATGCAAGATTTTCTGCTTCAATATAAGCAACCGCACCCATTGCAGTCATTGCTTGCGTGCCATTGATAAGCGCCAGACCTTCTTTAGCTTTTAAGTAAATAGGCTGCAGCCCTACTTTATCAAATGCCTCTAGAGTCTCCATTTTTTTATCTTGGTACACAACTTCACCTTCCCCAACTAAAACAAGTGCTATATGTGAAAGAGGTGCAAGATCCCCGCTTGCGCCTAATGAGCCTTGTTGAGGTACAATGGGATGTATTTGATAATTTAATAAGTTTATTAATAATTCAATAACGTTCCTTCGGATACCAGATAAACCTTTCAGCAAAGCATTAATGCGAAATAAGACCATAGCTCTTGTTACAGTTTCTGAAAAAGGTTTGCCAGTGCCGCAAGCATGGCTTCTGATTAAATTTAATTGCAGCTCCTCTACATTCTTTTGTTGTATATAAACATTACTGAACTTACCGAACCCTGTTGTAATTCCGTATATTACTTGTTGGTTTGCAACAATATCATCAACAGCTTTCCTGCTTACTTTCACTTTGTCCCAAATATAATCAGGAACATAAATAGGTTCATTTTCAAAAACAATTTTAAATGCTTTTTCCATGGTTAACGAATTTCCTGTTAATTCAATCATAACAAACCACCCTTTTGGAAAATTAATTTCAATAAGATACGGCTACTCCGAATTTGCGAACTAAAAAAATGTGCATCAATAGATAGAATTCTTTAAAAAAGAATAGGGGACTATACCAACAGATTCTAAGCGTAGAAATCTGTTGATATAGTCCCCTGATAACTGATCACTATGGACTAATTAAATATGATTAATGCCTAAACCAATGGCTTCATGTTCAGAACCCTTCACCGGAGCACCTATTGTCCCATAAAGGGCCACTGCTATCCATTCCCCTTCTTCCTCTGAACTATATGGCTTGCCTCTAATTACTGCGAAACTTAATCCAACCGTTCGTAAAACAGTTCCTAATAATACTTGCCCTCTTGTGACACCGTGAAGTGCTTCCATAATTGCGTGATATAGTGCATGCGTTTCACGGTATATGTCTTTTTCAATAACTTGATTTTGCCTGGCTGCTGTTTCAATAGAGGCAACCACCTTCTGCGTTTCCATGGATCCCGTCTTTCCTTGACAATATATATAACCTTGTAATCTTAAATCCTTGATGAACTCTGGTTCTAGCTTCTCTTGGCCCAATAGAGCCAAAAGCATTGCGTTTCTTCCGATTCTTGAATCAGGTCTTACGTTCATTAGGCAGACACTCACAATTCTGTTAAATTGTATGACTAAAGGAATATATTAATCTTATTAACAGATCATTATTTTGTCAATACTGAATTTTCTAATAATTTCATTCCCACTAAATGGCATGCTACAAAATGTTGATCGTCTACCTGTTTTAAAATGGGTTTTTCCCTATAGCACTCCTCTGTTACATATGGACACCTTGTTCGATAAACACAGCCGCTGGGAGGATCGGTTGGATTTGGTAAATCTCCTGAAATGGTCATTTGATCTTTGGATTCCTCTATATTTGGGTCAGGAATCGGGATTGCTTTTAGAAGAGAACTAGTATATGGATGAAGCGGGTTTTCGTAGAGGTTATTACTAGGTGCTAATTCCATCATATTTCCTAAATACATCACACCGATGCGATTACTGATTAATCTCACCATCGATAAATCATGTGAAATAAAAATATACGTTAGCTTCTTCTTCTTCTGGAGTTCCATTAGTAGATTAACAATTTGTGCCTGGACGGAAACATCAAGGGCTGATATAGGTTCATCCGCTATGATAAACTGTGGTCTTACAGCCAATGCCCTTGCAATGCCAATCCTTTGTCTCTGACCACCGCTAAATTCATGAGCATAACGATTAGCATGCTCTCGCTTTAAACCTACAGTTTCAAGTAATTGATACACTTCCTCTTTTCTTGCCTCACCTTTTTTAATACGATGAATATCGAGGCCTTCTGCTATAATATCTGCAACCGTCATCCGCGGGTTTAAGGAAGCGTATGGGTCTTGAAATATCATTTGCATATTTTTGTGAAAGTCTTTTTTATCGTTATTAGATAACATATGCACATCTTTTCCTTTATAAACTACGTTACCTGATGTTGCCTGATATAAACGAATGATGGTCCTTCCAAGTGTTGATTTACCACATCCGGATTCGCCTACCAATCCAAGTGTTTCTCCTTCATAAATATCAAACGAAATATCATCAACCGCTTTTAACTCTAATCCTTTCCCTATTTGAAATTGTTTTGTTAGGTTTTTTACTTCCAGGATTTTTTCCATCAAGTGCTCCCTTCATTTCTAAGTCGAGATAATAGATAATCTCTGCATCGGCAAGGCTAATAGGCTTTCATTGATTAGGAAAAATACATATTTATCGAAATTTAGTGAATGTACGGTTTCTTATTCATTAGCCGCTATAGGTGCTGCTTTGTTAGATGCAGTTTTGGGGGCTCGCGGATCCATTAACCAGCAATTTAGATGATGTGTGCGTGAAAGTACTGTTTTATCCGGATTATGTTCATCACAAACTTCCATTGCAAAAGGACATCGCGGAGAAAAGGCGCAGCCCTTTGGAGGCTCTGAAAGGTCCGGTGGAGTACCGTCGATGGCCGTTAACTTTTGGGTTCGGTTGTGATCAAGTTTAGGTACAGACTCTAATAATCCAAGAGTGTAGGGGTGCTTAGGTTTGTAAAAGATTTCATTTTTTGTACCACTTTCGACTATTTTTCCAGCATACATAATATTGACTCGATCCGAAAATCTTGCCACTACCCCTAAATCATGTGTAATAAGAATAATCGCCATGCCCATTTTTTGCTGTAGATCTTTTAATAGATCTAGAATTTGAGATTGAATGGTGACATCTAAAGCTGTTGTGGGTTCGTCTGCAATTAAAAGATCAGGTTTGCAAATCAACGCCATAGCTATGACAATTCGCTGCCTCATTCCACCGCTAAGTTGATGAGGATATTTTGAAAAGCAATGTACAGGGTTCGGTATTCCTACTAGCTTTATAATTTCAATTGTTTGTTCCTTTGCTAACTTTTTATTATAGCCCTTATGAATAATAAGACCCTCAGCAATTTGATCGCCAACCTTCATTGTCGGATTTAATGAAGTCATCGGATCCTGAAATACCATTCCTATCTTTGCCCCACGAATCTTAGATAGCTGTTTTTTCTTCATTGTGGTTATTTCTTTCCCGTTAAACAATATGGATCCCTTGGGGATGGTGCAAGTTTTCTCAGGCAGCAATTTCATAATACTTTTTGCAGTAACTGATTTCCCGCATCCCGATTCCCCGACGATAGCAAGAACTTCCCCTTTATTGATATGAAAAGAAACCCCGCGGACCGCTTGGATATGCCGGTTATTAGAGTGAAATTGAACGTGAAGATCTTTTACTTCTAGAAGTTTGTTCATTTTTATCCTCCTTACTTTGATGAAAGTTAAAATTTAGAGGTTCTTATTTTTTAAGTTTTGGATCTAGTGCATCCCTTAAGCCATCTCCCAATACGTTAAAAGAAAACATGGTTAATGAGATAAATAAAGCTGGAAAAAATAAGCGCCATATCTCACCTGTTAATAAGGTGACAAGACCTTCTGACGTCATTGTTCCCCAGCTTGCAAGCGGAACAGGTACACCAAGTCCTAAAAAACTTAAAGTTGCTTCGGCAAATATTGCACCAGGGACAGATAGCGTCATGCTTACAATGATTGGGCCCATAGCATTTGGAATCAGGTGTTTAAAAAGCACTCTGAAAAAGTTTCCCCCTAATACCTGTGATGCTAATACAAATTCAGACTCTTTCAATCTCAAAATTTCCCCACGGACTAAACGGGCCATTCCAATCCATCCGGTTGCGGCCATAGCAATGATAATTGTGAGTAATCCAGGCTTTAATACGACCATTAATAGAATTGTCACAAGCAAATGAGGCAATCCATAAAGGATATCTACGATTCGCATCATGACTTCATCTGTTTTTCCACCTTTGTAGGCTGCAATACCTCCCCATATAACACCAATTATTAAGTCCAATAAAACGGCTGTTATTCCAATAAAGAGGGAAATTCTGGCGCCTATCCAAGTCCTTGAAAATATATCTCTTCCTAAATCGTCTGTTCCAAACCAAAAATCTTTTGATGGGGGGAGATTAGCATTTAGTAGACTTTGGTCAGAATACGAATAAGGTACAAGCATTGGACCAATAATGGACATTGCGATTAAAAGAATTATCATACCGAATCCTGTCATAGCTAGCTTGTTTTGTTTCAGTCTTCTCAATGCGTCTCTCCAAAATGAAACACTTGGTTTACTAAGTAGTTTCTCCTCTCTGTTTTTTTTCTTAAATACAAAGAGCTCATCCCGAACTGGCTGCATTTGGCTATCCCCTCCCTCTAAGAAGCTTTATTCTTGGATCGATAAGAACATAGGCAATGTCGACTAATATAACAAAGAATATTAGAATAGCACTATAAAAAACTGTAGTCCCTAAAATCAATGGATAATCCCTATCAGTAATGCCTTCCACAAAATATTTACCTAATCCAGGCACACCGAAGATTTGTTCAATTACAAAGCTGCCTGTTAATACAGTGGCTGTAATGGGACCCAGAATAGTTACAACCGGAATCATAGCATTTCTAAGCACATGCCTAAACACGAATCTTGTACCTGTTACTCCTTTGGCCATCGCTGTCTGGATATAATCCATCGATAAGACCTCAAGAATACTTGATCGAGTTAGGCGGGCGATATATGCCATTGGTGTCACGGCTAGGGCAACACTAGGCAAAACAGAGTGCTTCCAAGTCCCCCAAGTGGCAACAGGAAACCATTGCATTTTAATAGCAAAAAAGTTAATTAACACTGTTGCGAATATGAAGCTGGGAACGGAAAGGCCAAGAATAGCAATAATCATTGAAAAATAGTCAATTGCACTATTGTGTCGAATTGCAGCGAGAATTCCTAATGCAATGCCAAAAAAGGTTGCAATAATAATTGCTTGCAAACCAATCAAAGCAGAAACTGGAAACCCGCTTGCTATTAATTCATTCACTGTTTGATTGTCCCACTTGATCGAAGGACCAAAGTCGAATAGTAAGGCTCCCTTAAGATACTTAAAATATTGAATATACATGGGATCACTAAGTCCATAATGCTCTTTTAAGTTTTCAACTACTTGTTCTGGTATTCGATTTTCACTTGTAAAAGGATCTCCTGGTATGGCGTACATTAATAAAAAGGTAAGTGAAATAATTACGAACAATGTCATAAAGACACTAATAATCCTCCTAGTCAGAAACTGGCGCATATTTCCCCTCCTTTATTTTTGAGAAGCAACTGGATCGAACAAACTGAAAAAGTGTACGCTTTGTACACTCTTCCAGTTATTAAAAACTACATAAACTAAAATTTTCACCTGTTTACCTAACTTTTATCACTACTTTACATATGCCTCTCGAAAATCAATGGCCTGGATAGTATATTGATAGATTCCATTTATATGATCCTTTTGCAGATACACCTTTGTACGATAATAAAGAGGAGAAATAGCCATCTGGTCTATCAGAACCTTTTCAGCCTCAACCAAATACTTGGCACGATCTTCTAGGTTTAATTCTGCTTCTGCTTTTTTCATTAATAGATCGTACTCTGGAATTGAGATATTGCTATAGTTATAAACATCCCCGGTCATGAATTGCCCCATCAAATTACTGGCATCGTCATAGTCAGCACCAGTACTGTATATAGCGAACTGATAATCTCCTGCTTGGACATTTTGAACAAAAACCTTCCGCTCCATTGTTTGGAGCTCCACTTCTATGCCTAAGTTTTTCTTCCACATTTCCTGCATGGCCTGTGAAAGCTTATTGTACGTATCGTCCGTATAGAATAGTAGATTCATTTTCGGGAAAGCGGAAAGTTCTAATTCATCAAGTCCCTCCTGGAGCACTGTTTTTGCTGTTTCAACATCATTATCCTGAAACAAGGAGTCACCGGCCAATTCCCTAAATTCCCCAGCACCGCTGCTCAGTCCTATTGGTATTAAACCTAGAGCAGGAATTTCTCCTCCTTGTGTCACTTTTTCTACTAAGAGATTTCTATCGAGTGCCAGACTTAATGCCTGGCGTATTTTTTCATTAGCAAAAATTTTATCTTTATGATTAAAACGTAAATAAGCCAAACTTGCACTCGGTGCTGTTTTTGCCTCTCCGGATGAAATTAATTTATTTCTGATTGAATTTGGTAAATTAGCAGAGAAATCCAGCTCATTTGATTGGTACATGGCATATTCTGTGTTTTGTTCATTCACCATTACCCACTTTAACTTATCCAGTTTTACGACATCTTTTCCCCAATAATTTTCATTAGGTACCATTATTAATTCTTGTCCGTGCTTCCAGCTCTCTATTTTAAATGGACCGTTTGAAACAAAAGATTCAGCTTCTGATGCCCATTTTGTATTTGCCTGATCTACTTCTTTGTTGATAGGTAATAGTGTGAAAAACGCTGTTAATCCCAAAAAGAAAGAAGTTGGTTTTTCTAACGTAACCTCAAGGGTATATTCATCTACTGCTTTAACACCTAGCTCAGCGGGATCCTTTATCGTTCCTTCGTTATATGCTGCTCCATTTTTTATAAAAAATAGATTACTTCCAAGTGGAGCAGCGACATCAGGACGCAATACCTTCTCCCAGGAATAAACAAAATCTTCTGCTGTTACTTGGTCACCGTTTGACCATTTTGCATTTTTATTTAAATGGAAAGTGTAAACTGTACCATCTTCAGAAACATCCCATTTTTCCGCTACACCTGGAGCAATGTTTCCTTCTTTATCCAAGCGAACAAGACCTTCAAATAATTGGTTTGATATATCCCCGGCAACCTGGTTATCAATTAAAGCCGGCTCAAGACTTGGAGGTTCAGATAATGCATTTATCGTAATTATTTGTTCTTTGGTAGTGGACTCCGTTTTATCGTCATTATTTTCTGTGCTTTTCTGATTATTAACCTGACTATTATTACTACAAGCACTGATAAATAAACTAATTACTAAGAAGATTAAAAATAATAATCGACTTCTCGTATTAATCATCAAATATCCCCCCATTATTCGTTTTAATTTACGAAAACGCTAAGTTACTTGAGAATTTACTCCTTATCACCTCCGAAACCTACTTAAATATAAAAAAGGAAGCATATCGAATAACCCATGCAAAATGCACATAGTGATTCGATATAGCCCCCTTAATTTCAACTAATAACTATAGACTATATAAGTATTGGATTTGATTATATATAATATTCAAAATTTAGTAACTAATCACAATATTAAGTAAATTAATACGAATTGTCAATACTTCGTTTATAGGGATTACTTCAAAGAGAAACAAATCAAAAGGTATTTAGAACCAAATAATATTTAGTCACATTCTGCATAAATTCTCCAAATTTAAAACATATAATTTAAATTAGAAGTTTTGGTGAGACTAGGATTTGTGCCAATTTGTCTCTAAGTGGTACCTTACAGTTCGCAATAGATTAACTGGTTTGGCTTTATTCCCATTCCCTTTTGACTCTAACTGCGTTTATCATCATTTTAATTTTGGGTTTTAATTAAGATACTAGCTAAAATAAAGACGACCTTCTTGTGGTGTCTTTATATATATATTGAATTAGGAAATTAAACTATTTAAATGAATGTAATCTTCACTGAGTGCTCCACCTAAAGTTATAAGCCCTTTAACTTTATAAGCTTCTCAAATATTCTAATAACCATTTTCATTATAATTATAGTGAACCAGCGAAGGAGATTTTTATGAAAATTAAAAGATTGATCATACGTTGTGTAATTTTGTTATTGCTTTTTGGTGCTGTCGGTTATACTCTTTACGCCAATTTGACAAAAGATAAAGTTTCAATAGAAGAAGGGACAGCTGCTCCTGATTTTTCTTTAGAAACCTTGAACGGAGAACAGATAAGATTGTCTGATTTAAAAGGAAAAGGGGTATTTTTGAATTTTTGGGGCACATGGTGTAAACCTTGTGAAAAAGAAATGCCATATATGGAGAATCAATATAAACAATATAAAGAGAAAGGTGTAGAAATTCTTGCGATCAATATAGATGAGAGTGACTTAGCTGTCTCAACTTTCGTAAAAAAACATAACTTGACGTTCCCAATCTTGATGGACAGAGGAAGTGTTGTAACGGAATTATACAACATTGGCCCAATACCCACTACTATTTTAATTGATAAGGATGGGAATGTTGTTAAAACCTTAACGGGAACTTTGACTGAGGAAAATATAGGTGATTATATGAATTCAATTGCCCCATAACAAAACTCTGACTCCAAAGGTCGGTTATTAAAAATCCCAATTTTTCATTATTATATTGAGAAATTGGGATTTAATGTTTAATAGAATGCACTTTACTTTTAAATCATGAATTCCTTAAATCTTAAACAAACGGTCAACTTTTAATGCCCGCATCACATTTCGGCAAATGCATTTCTTCACCAATTATCTAAATAATTTGTTTAGTAGAAAGCTAGACTCTGTTATACATATGATGGATTTTCCTTAACTACGAATATTCCAACCATTACAATTTCTCTGTAAAAAAAGTTTTCTTTAATTGCTACACTCCCTCTATAAATATTGATATAACAACGGTTTGACCCGTTGGTGGGATGTCAAAAAAATATTTTTCGACATAT
>NZ_JBYTDU010000032.1:0-19526 GCF_058791715.1 Cytobacillus sp. EB106-05-05-XG126
AAATGAACCGCCGTATACCGAACGGTACGTACGGTGGTGTGAGAGGTCGGGGGTTAGTCACCCCCTCCTACTCGATTAATTATTTAATACTTCCAGCTTCAACAATAGGATCCCAGTTATTCCCACCATCGGCAGTATGATATATGTCCCCATTAAAAGTAACAAACGTCAATTCCTGTTCATTTTTTGGGTTTTGAGCAAAATACATTACTGCATCATCTTTCATTTTAGGCAAAGCTATCTCTTTTTCTGTTTCATCAGAAAGAGATAGTTTTGTCAACTTAGCTGTACCATCGTATGTGCCATATATTAAGTCCTCGTTTGTAAAAAAGACCGATGTGCCTTGTCCGCTTTTCGAGATAAGTTCAAAGTTTTCCCCTTTGTCCTTTGACAGGTAAATCCCTTGCTGTCCAGATGCTGCTAAATAATCTGCATTATTAGGATGAACAGATAAACTTAGCAATGTATCGTCCAGACCATTTGCAGCAACTTCCTTCCATGACTTTGCCTTATCTTCGCTGAGATAAAACCTTCCAGTATCCATAATAGAATTTTCCTGCGGGTTCATAAGGAAAATGACCGAATTTTCATATCCTACTCCCATTAAATGGAAATCTATTTCCCCTTCTAGGGCTTTCTTTTCCAGAGTTTGTCCATTATCGGAACTATACTGTATTCCTAGAGGGTTTGGCAGAGATGAATCATTTCCGGGGTGCCCACTGGAATAAAACCCGTCATTTGTTGCGTTAAAGCCCATATAATCATTATTTTCTTCCTTAGTTTTAAACCATTTACCGTTATCATAAACTTTTAGCCCGTCATGAGCTGCAAAATAGATCTTACCTTGATTTCCAGGATAACCCGCTCCGTGAATATGGTCTATTTTCCCATCAAAGCTTTCAAAAAAGCTATTTGAAGAAATAGAGATTTCTCCTCCCCCATTTTCCTGTTCACCGGTTTGGACTTCTGATTGTCCGTTATCCTTTGTATCTTTTTCTTCAGCCTGTCCGCAGGCTGCAAGACTAAACGTTAATCCAATTACAGCAAATAAACTTATCTTTTTCATATATACCACTCCTGCTACCAATTATAGGGTCCTTTTAGAAGAATACAACCTAAAATGCAAAATGTTAAAAGCTGTTGATTTCTCTCCTTCAAGATACTTAAAGACTATAACAAAAATATGCACATATTGTGCAGAAAAAACAGGAAGAAAGATATTCAGATTAAATAGGTCATTCTTCCTTAAAAAAACACCTAAGTTTTTTTGGGTAGTTATTAATAATGCAAAATTTCTTCATATTTTTTATGTAAAGTAAGTTTAAGGATATTACCAGATGAGGAGCAGCTGCAATGAAAAAGATCATGATTATAGATGAAGATCAAGGATTGGTTAACTCTTTAAAGAACCTATTTTTACCGTACTATCAATGTGTGAATCCTCAATCTTTCAAGGCGGCATTAACTTTTCTAAATTCGGAAGATATATCGCTCGTAATTCTGGAGCCTGCATTATCTGAAAAGGAAGGTTGGACTGCATGCAGAGAAATAAGAAGCACCTCTAACATCCCAATCTTGATTTTAAGTTCAAACAAAGAAAGAAAAGATATACTAAAGGGATTTAAGCATGGAGCAGATGATTATATAACCAAACCATTTAATGCTGGGGAGCTTATGGCAAGAGCAGAGGCTCTGTTAAGAAGAACTTCGGCTCATAAACAGATCGGGCTTTCTATTCAGGGATTAATATGGGATGAAAGAGGGTTTGATCTCACTTATAATGAGAAGTCAATTCCCTTAACACCGAAGGAATTTGCCCTTTTAGGAACATTGATAAAAAATCCTAACCATGTGTTTTCCCGTGAAGTGCTGCTAAAAACCATCTGGGAAAACAATGGCCAGACAGAAAACAGGACGATTGATTCACATATCAGAAATATTCGAGAAAAGTTAAGGCAGTCAGGTTATCCCGTAGATCTACATTTAAATACAGTTTGGGGTACAGGATATCAATGGAACTCAAACGGAAAATCCTAGTTAAAGGGGGGGAAATTCCTTGTATATTAAAAAATTATCTAAAAATGGCCAAATCATACTACCTTCAGCCCTTAAGAAAAATTTGGGTGTAAAGGATGGGGAATTTATATATATATATCAGGAAGCTCGCAAGCTTGTGATAAGCAGGCACCATGAAGATGATCATTTAAATAAAGTGATATTTAGAAATGGGAAGTTTTCGATCCCTATGGAACTGAGAAAAATGTTAAAGATCTGCACAAGCTCCATATTAAGGTTAGAGGCTTATTCAGAAAAAGGTTCTATCTCAATTACAAACTTAGATATTACTGAAGATCAAGACCAATTTAGGACCTATCCGTAAAGACTATTAAACTTTATATGCTTTTTGATAAGCTGCATCAAGGGAGCCAATCAGCTCCCTTTTCTTTTTATGGCAATAAAATATACTATAAATAATGAAGTGATGCTTAACCAAAAAGAAAAATATCCTAATTGTGGAATGTAGTTAATTAAGGGACCATACCAAGGCATCATGAAAAACACATAATCGATAACATCGTTGTGTAAAATCCAGACGGCCGCAACCGCCAAATGCCATATTCTCATACGATAATATGGAGCATACAGCAACCCTTGAATCGCCATAGCAGCATGAGACGCAATCAGCATGTAACCTGTCCAATGAAGGAACCCAGTAGCATAGAATGTAAAAATATTCATGAACACAGCCCAAACCCCGTATTTAAATAAGGTTACCGCAGCTAAAGCCTCAACTAGCGGAATATTCTTCCCAAAGAGGAAAGCCCCTAGAACTAAAACAAAAAATAAACTTGCTGTTGGGCTATCAGGTACGAATATTAGAAATTCAGGAGGAGTATTCTCCAATTGATCCCCATACCAGATGTAGCCATAGATCGTCCCTAAGAAATTTGATATAAGGAGAATCCATAAAACCCACCTCTTTTCCAGCAGTTTATAAAATCTCATCATTAATATTTCCCCCTATCTTGGATTTCCCAATGAGCTTTCTAAATTTCACCTGGGGTAGAAGCCCCTGGCTGTATCGTTTAACCTTTGTATCATCCTTGATTTTAGCCGGGTGATAACCCACCAGGACGAGTATATCAAAATACAAAATTAGCTATTCATTTAATGAGATCTTTTTGTAATTGTTTTTTATTGATCCTGATTTTTACTAATATAAAAAATGCGATTGCTAAAATAAGAACGAGTCCAAAATAAAGTCCAATGTCTTGTTCTTTTGATTCATTTTTTGTCTCCTTATTTTTCTCTTTATCCTTTTTCTCCTTAGTTTTTTCAGTAATAGTTCCATGTTGAACAGCCGAAAGGAATTTTTCACTTGGATTTAAAACTGCCATTCTTTCCCCAACTATTATTGAATTATTCATATTTTCTTTGGTATTTTGGGTAAAATAAATCATCTTTTTGGCTGTATATGAACCATCATTTACTTTAAAAGAGGTTCCTTTAGCTATACTTGATGTCTTATAATGATTAAATCCATAATCAAGTAGTTTCTTAGTGTCATCATACGCAAGCTCTTGAGATGATGCATTGAGCGTAACCACAATCAAGCTCAGCTCTTTTCTTTTAGCAGCTGTTACCAATGTGTGACCAGACTGATCTACATATCCAGTTTTCCCACCTATGACCCCTTCATATGGTAACTCCCTCATAAGCTTATGATGAGTATATAGTGTCGTTTTCCATGTTACCCCTTTCCACTCAAGCTCTTTGGTTCCGAAAATTTCACTGAATTCCTGGTTCTCCATTGCATATTGAGTTAACGTAGCTAAATCTTCAGCAGTAGTTACGTGTTCAGGGTTAAATAAGCCATGTGGGTTCATAAAGACTGTATTCTTTAAACCTAACCCAGCTAAATAACTATTTAAGTTTTTTGAAAATGTCTCTATAGATCCATCCATATGCTCAGCTATAGCAACGCCAGCGTCATTGCCGGAATTAATAAGCAAACCTTGGATCAGCTTTCTAAGGGAGACTCTTTCCCCTTCTTCTAAATAAACCCTTGTACCTTCTATTTTCCTTGGGTTACTGCCAATGGTTACAATATCATTTAGATTTCCTTTTTCAATAGCATAAATGGCTGTAGCTATTTTTGTCAGGCTTGCTGGATACATCTCCTCAGTAGCTTTTTTTTCAAATAATACTTCTCCTGTATTTGCGTCTATTAGAATAGCAGATCCGCTTGACACCACCGGGGAGTCAGAAGCATGAATTGTCTTTGGAAACCCACTAAATAGCGATGCAATAAAAATGAGTACTATCACTTGTTTCATTTTTTCCTCCTCTAATACATTCATGAAGCAATGAATTATTAAACATTAATGGTATATTCTTAAGAAATAATTTCTTAATATTTATATTTTTAAGTAACTACCATTTACGACAAGCAAGTTTTCTATCATTGCGTTCAATATTTTTTATTATCAAAAATGTATTATAGAAAATAACTTTGAAGAAAATATGGAGGAGGAATAACTAAATTTATTACCATGCAAAAAAAACCTCTATTCATAAAATAGAAGGCTACGATATTCTAAGTTTAAAATTCTAAATTCTTAAAAACATTTTATGTTTTTAAGAACGGGATAGATTATAATTTCAGTTGTTAACTAGAGATAAATGAAAAGTTTAAATCAACCAAGTTATTCTTTTACATACTAAGATGACATTTCTTATTACCAAACAGCAACTATGATATAAAATAACATGAAACTCTTTATTTTTATTATCTTTTTTCTAATATTCAACTGTGATAATAGGATTTCCAATTGTAATACTTATCAATTTTTCATCAGTTTCTTTTCTCAAACCTACTTGTAAATTCATTTTTTCGTTATTTTTTGTTTGTAAAAAGTTTTCCCATGAATTTTTATAAGCTGAAACAGAAACAAAATCTTCCTCTGTAAGTTGTTCAACTGGTGTAGCTAATAGTTTATCTAAAAGATTATTAGCCGTTTTACCTAAGTTCTGATGCTCAGAAGGTAGCATTTTAGACTTTACTGTAAAATAAAGATTATTTCTGTTATCCAGATTTTTAGTTAGTTTTAAGTACTTATCTTTTGACCAATTCTCTCCGGTATAACTATATGTATGTAAAACTTTATACCTGTTTCCTTCTTTCAATGCTGTCAGTAATATTTGCTCACTAAATTTATTTTCAGTGGCCTTGCCGGTTATTAAGATATGATGATCTTTAACTTTTTCTTCCTCCCATTTAAAGTTGGGATATTTATCTTTCAATTTTGCTTCTTGTTTTCTAAAAGTACCTAATGAATCTACATACCTATCGTCATACTTATAATATATAGACCATTCATTAATGTCTGCGTCCAATTCTTCTAAACTATTTACTATATACATAAGGTTATCCTCTCTATCTTTTCCAATCTGAACATATGAAAAAATTAATACAATTACTGATAAACTTAATAGTGCTTGCTTCATGTCCATCCCTCCCTATCAGTTAGTATGGTACAAGTTTTCTGATTTTATTCTTAATAATTTTGTAGCAGGTTGAATTGAAGAAGGAAGCACCCATTAAGAGTGCTTCCTTCTTCAATTCAATATAGGGGGTGAAACTTTGTCCTAGAACTATATAATAAACGAATTAAATGCAGAAATTATGAAAATGATTTTAATTTTAGGTTTCTGTTTTACTAATTTGGATTATGAAGATAAAAAAGTAGTTAGTAGAAAATTATAAGGTATATAAGGTTTAGGTGATCCTTTTCCCCTCATGTTTTATGCGTAAAATATGTATTATACGAATAGTATAAGTGCTTTAATTTTTATCAATGATCTTCTACCCTATTTATATATGATGAAGAGAATCCACCTACATAATCCCTATTCAAAAAAATAGAGCATTAATTCATTATTAATGCTCTAAGCAGCTGAAAATTTTTAAATAGCTAAGGTAACCTAAAAGTATTAGGATTCAATTATGATTCTATTAAAAATTTAAAATCTGTCACACAAGGGGATTTTTTGAATTTATAGATTCATCATAATTCCCATATTCATGTTCTTTCTCCGATATACCTTTAAAATGTGCCTTAAGAAGGAATAGTTATTAATATTCCTGAACTCCTGTTACGATCCCATCCTCTAGATACACATATTTCCGAGTACCATGAATCTCATAAACCCACTGTTCACTTACACCATAAACGGTTGTAGTTTTATTAATTTTTATTGGCTTTCCCCAGCTAGTTATCACTACATCACTACCTACCATACCTGCAGTTGGAATCGTGGTACTTAAATCACGTCTCTCTTCAATACCAGCCTCAATCTCATCTCTCATGGCTGAGTCGTAGTTGTTATATATCTGTTTCCATTGAGCTTCGTTTATAAAGAAAAAGCTTTCAAGTCCTATTTTTAAATTTGTCATTACATTTGGAATAAATGATGAAGCTCCTTTTGTATCAGGGTCAATCTCTTTCAAATAATTAATAACTTCTAATAAGTGTTTATCCGCGAATTGTCGTCCATATGAATTGTTATTATCATAATTTCCACTGTTATTGTAACCAGTTTTACTATTCATGTTATCCCTGTATTCATTAATAGATTCATTTTGAACCGCATAATAGTAAAGAATAAGAGCATCTTCCTTATATTTAGAGATAAAGTGGTCCTTATTGCTAAGAACTGATTTAATGTTACTGGCAGTAGCAGCATCATCATTATCAATCTTGATTAATTCTTCCCATAAAGTATAGGCTTCTTCTACTTCAGCTTTTTCTTCAACCTCAGCAACCTTTATTGCTTGCTCAACTTGTCTTTCAAGTTCTGATTTTAAAGATAAAGTTACTTGCGCAAAATCACTCTTATCCCCCTTTTCTATCTCCGTATGTTCCAAAACCCTTAATGCATTTTTAATCTTCTCGAAACCACTTGCTTCTTCACTTTCTAAGATTAAATTAGCCTTTACATATCCGTTGATTAAGGATATTTCCTTATTGTAGTCTTCAGGAATTTCAGATAACAATTTATTAGCTGGTTCCCAGTCTTTATTAGAGACTAATTCCTTAACTTCTTCAAACTGGATTTCATACTTTTCTTCTCCACTAGTCCCTTTGTTTGAACAACCTGTCATAAAAACAAGCCCAATTAAAATTGCTAAAATTACGTTTTTAACCATACTCCCACTCTTTCTATTTTTATGTGCCTCACTAACGTATCATAAAATTACTTAAATTGGATAAAAATCAGTAAAATTAACCCTCATTCCCCCTGGATAAGTAGACTAATTATCTGGCGCTGACAAGAATGAACAATTCTTAAGGTTCTTTAATCTTAAAAAAGAGAACAAGCTGGAATAATTATAACTACGATAAGTACTGCAATTCATTGTTAATTCGTTTAGAAGCATAATTTTGACTAGCGATGACAAACATTATAGCTTCTCATATAGAGCACCCTGTAAGCTTACTTTACTTAATAAAGTTTTATGTTTATAATTTATGTATATAGTTCATATAATAAAAAAGAGATCCCGGCTGTAACCAGGATCTCAACGTACAGCAAAGCTGCTTGAAGTGCAGCGGCCAGTTCCGAATAGAAGTAATCCTACTCACATTGTGGCGATGCAGGGTAGGTTACTTCTTTTTATTTGAAGAAATACCTATAGCGATCACGGCAACGATAAGTGTAGCAAAGCTCACCATCAAGTTCATTGCTTCATACGTAACCATAAGCGGCACCCCCTTTCCTATACTGGATTGGAGGTGGCCGCTGCCCACCCTGCTTATTTGCTGTACAAAAAAATTATATCATATTGATTTGATCAAACCTATATTAAGAAAGCACCCTTTTGTTTTTTTGAAGGGTGGTCAAGTAGCAAATTGCACATATTCTTTAAACTGTATTTGACAGAAATTCGCCTATCAATCGAAACCCCTCAACTTAAAAATCTATTTTCTTTTTATGATTGAGTAAAGCAGTAAGGATGAAAAATAGACAAATACCCCCAAAACAACCAGCCAGAAATTTTCCCATCCACCAAATAGAAAATCTCCAATCAGATTATATAAACCATCCATTTCAAGCATCGCCGCAGCTCCACCTAAAATAAATAAAAGTACATATATCCCCACTGAAAAGAACATAACCATCAAAGCTATTCCAAAAATCGTTACGATTCCATCGGTAACCATTTATCTGTACTCATTTCCTCCGCCCCAAAGTTCTCTTCCACCTGTATGACCAGTTGCTGCATGGGTCTCTTCATCTACAAGTTCAAGAACACCTGGGTGCTGGTTATGATGCCAAGTAAATCCTTCTGGAGTATCCCCATTTGCCAAATTTAATATGTCCTGCTGGGTTAGTCCTAAATCTTCAGCTAGGTCGGAATTCATTTGAATATCATCATACAATTCTTGGTTGGCATAGCTAAAATGTACATAGTCCGATTGAAGGTATAAGCTTTCGTCTATATAGGCCTCATATTCAGCATCGAATTCTGGGAATGTACCAATTAGTGAGGTTCCGTTTGGTAAATCAACAATTTCTTCTTCAAATGGAACACCAGTAATTGGGTGAGTAGAACCAGCCAGTTCCGCATTCACAGTAGATATTTCTGTAAGTTCAGCGGAATCAGTTTGGAGGTTGGCTGCATCCGGAAAATTGCCTTCAGCATGTGCCACTTCTACTCCACCATCTGCCCCATCAATGACATCTACCAACCCAACAGCTAACGCTCCAATAGCTACGGTTTTTACAATTGAGGTAGCTCCCCTTTTTACTCTATCGTTATCACCATCTATAACACCGGCAATAACTTCTCCACCATTTACAATGGTATTTTTAGCTGTAACGACTACTCCTTTTGCAGTCCTGGTAACAGCATTCCCCATATCTCCTAAACCCTTGTCCCGTTGTCTGGGATCCTCATTAACGATCCCAGACACAGTATCAACTGCACCTGATGCAACTTGTCCAGCGGTATCACCGGCAAATTCAGAAGCCTTTTGCACTCCCTTGCCTATATCTTCTATAAGGTCACTTCCAGTAAGTTCTCCAACAATTTGTATAGGGCCCCCAATTACAAACCCTGCTGCTTTACCGGTGTATTTACCTATTTTTCTAATTATACCCATCCTATAACCCCTTCTTTTTACCTATATATCCATTATATTGAAAAAAAGATTGGGTGTCTTTAATTATTTTGTTTAGTTGGATGATTAAGTAAAGAAAAACAAAGAGTAAAAAAAAAGAAACGCTTGGGAATTAAGCGTTTCTCATTTCATTATTTCAACTTAAGATAGGGCATTTTTCATATATTTTTGACTGAGTAATCAATGAGAGATATTCTAAGGCTACCACTTAATATTTGTCTATTGTAGCACCAAGTACAGCTGCTCTTATAAATTCCAATCCTTGTAAACGCTGCAGCTCTTCTGGAGTACCGGTTAATACTGCACCGCTTATTAGCAATTCTCCATTAGAGGATTTTGTATTCTCTTGAATCACCTTAAGTGCCTTTTTTATTGTTGAATCAGTTCTGCTAAGGTCTTCCATAGTATTTAAGAATCCTTCTCCGCTCTCTGTTGTGTAAGGAGATTCACTAGAAACGTCAAAGCCGATTGCATCTTCACCCCATTTAGTTTTTACGCTAGTGATCCTTATTTTGCTGATCTCTTCCTTTTTGGAGTGTGTAGTGGTATCTACCCATAACCAATTAACATTTTCTTGTCCAAGATGTTTACTTAGTTGAGCTAAAGTCATGGGCTGCTTAAATGAAACAGCAACCTCAATCAGTTTGTTATTATCAAGCCCCGCCGCTATTTCAAGTTCATTTGGAATTTGGTCATAAGCTACTTCTGGGTAATAGAATTCGATTTTTCTTTCATTATTGAAGTCATTATAGCGAACTGTTCTTTTAGCTTCTTCATCCATTTTATTAATTTGGGTCATCCCGCTTCCTTGGCTGACTGTTTCCTCTCGTCCAATTAGTGGGATCTTTTTCGTTTTTTTATCCCAAATTATATAGCGATCACCGATTTGCTTACGGTATTTAATTTCTGCTGATACATTAAAGGTATTGTGTGTAAAGTAAGTTCCACTATTAGATACATTTGCTCCCTGCACAATGTCTTTATGAGAATTTTGTTCGAAATCTTTAATTTTATTATTTAAAATTAGCTGGCTACCGAACATTACTGCTGATATAACGATTGCGGTAGTCAGAAATGCAATGAGTATGTACTTGGTGGTCTGCTTTCTTTTTGTTTTCTTGAAAACATTTTGTACAGATGGGCTGCTTGTAAAGTCGATTTCCTCGAAATTTCCGCTTTGCTCATGATTTTGAGTTTCTTTATCTCTTGGCTTTTTGTCACTCATTTTTTAGCCTCCGTATATAAATTGATAAATTTGGTTCGGGCCCGGTGCAAATTTGTTTTCACATTCTCTATTTTCATATCAAGTAAGGATGAAATTTCTTTATACTTTAAGTCCCAATAATATTTAAGCAAGATTAATTCTTTATATTGGGGATTTAGTTGAGCTAATGTTTTCTGAATTTCTCTTTTTTGTTCATTTCCTAGTATAAGGTCCTCAGGCAAATCTTTAGATAATAAATTTAGTTGTTCATCATTTAATCCGAGTGTAACTCTTTTGTTCTTTCGATATTGGTCATGATGATAATTTAAGGCCACTCTAATGAGCCACCCTCTAATATTCTGGGATTTTATGGAGTCATAATAGAGCAGAAATTTATATGCTGTCTCTTGGACTATATCTTGAGAGTCAACATGGGAAATGCCATGCTTTCTTAGATACTTATAAACCACATTTAACTCGCTGTTTAATATCTTTGATTGTTCATGCTCAATCATTTCTGCCCCCTTTCCCATCGAACATAAGACGAATTAGTTAGCAAAAAGTTAACAATAAAATGAAAATTTGTAAAAAAAATGATGAGCTGCAAGCTCACCGTCGAGTAGAATTATAAAAAATCTATAACAAAACATATTAACCAGAATTTACTTTGACAACAAACTCATTTGTCTCTATATCCCAATAACCAAGTAGCTCATTTATTTTATTTGAAATTGACTCCTCATAGTGAACGTCTTTTATCCAGCTGCAATCTTCATCACTAAAAAATCCTTCCTGAATGAATGCAGCATAAAGCAAGGCATTAGGATATAACTTTGAGTAATCCACCATCTTACTTAAGTCATCATAAAAATCTTTATATACGTTTGCCTTCTTATACTTAATTTCAATTAATGCTTCAATATTTAATACACAATCCTTTAGGTGAGTTGTGTTTGCCTTAATTAAATCCACTCTTACAATAGCGATATCTGCTCTCCTGCCGCAGGGGAGTTGATATTCTGTAAATATCCGAAGATCACCATTCAGCGCTCTATTGTTTTCAAGTTCTGACCTGATATGATAATAAAGCGAGTTTTTTAGTGAGTCTTCGTATAAAAGGAATTTGGTATCATAATCGGGTTTTATTTTTTTAGTCCATACTTTTTTAATAATCGAATCTATGTTCACTTCAAGCCCTTGCTGTATGAGTTCATACACATTCTTCATTCTTTATCTCCTATTAGAACAATATTATATTTCGTTAAGTACATAGAAGGCTTATCTGGTTAATTAAAAGGGCAATTTCCCAATTTCCCACTTACAATTAGTGAAATATTTGCTGGAGAAACCTTATTTTAGCTAAGTCCTGAGAATACTTACCTGTTAGGTAGTATCTTGTATCTCTACTGATTGCTGAGTGGTTAACCAATCATGCAGGAAATCGATCCTTTCCTAACTCCCATGCCTAAAGGATTTACTCAGGAAAACTCTCAAGCAGTAACCAGGCTTCTTCAAATGCAAAATAGATGTATTATCCTGTAATAAACGATACATTTAGATAGGCAAAAACCTCTTGGGTACCAAGGGGTTATAGGTTTCGGAACTTCTGAAAAATGCTTTTATGTTAACTAGTTTGTGTAAAGTAGGTTAAACACATTTGTTTAACTGTCTAATTATAAAACAAATATAACACCATAACTATTTTGGTTAGTACAGTCCTCTAAGTACCAATTAAAATTTTTTCCTTCCTTTCAAGACTCTAGATGGAGAAAAAATATATCCAGTTACTCTAAAAAGTCTCCTACATTTAAGTCTTCATTAAACTTTATTTCCTTTACTTGGACTTCTTTTGTCAGTTTTCCATCTTTATCATAAGAAAAATACTTTAGTAATACCCCAGTTTCGGTATCTACCCACATTTTAAATGTTTCAGATCTGAATTTTTCTTTACTGCTTTTATCAAATTCCCCTTCAATAACCTTAACCTTCCTTCCAAGAAGAGTTCCTTCTTCTTGGATCTCCCAGTTTTCTAAAACCCTTAAATAATGTGCTGGGGCTTGGGGAAATGTAATGAAACTAGAATAATGAATATAAGAAGGTCTTTCTCTGTAGTTATATCCAGGCATTCCATCATTCATAATCACATAGGCATCTTTCAGCGTTTCCCATTTTTCGAATAAGTTCTGTGTGAATTTTTCTACCATTGTTCTTGTATCTTCGGTTACAATCTCACCTTCTGGCGAATCTTCATATACAAATCGTTTGTCTCCATTGGATTTTTCTTCAATGTAAATATTATCATTAATGTTAATTTGAACATTTCCTCCAGGAGTGTCCCCTTCATTTATCTTGAATTTTCCTTGTTCTTTTTGTTCCCTAAGGTAATCTGTTTCCTGATATTGTCCTTGGACAGTTTCATAATAAAGTACGGAATTATACATCTTTAATTGTAATTCCATCTTCTCGGCACTCTGATCTATAGCATAAGTAATTATTTGATTCGCTGATGAAAATAAAAGCAACCAAATCATAGCTACACTCGAAAAGACAATCAAAGATTTTTGCTTGGTCTTTTTCCTTCTTGCCTGTTTAATTTTATCTAAAAGGAATTCTTTGTCTTCATTATCAAAGACTATATCTTCTAATCCATCTCCAATTACTCTTTTTATCTCATCCATATTAGAGACCCCCAGACTTATTAAAAACCTCTTTGAAAACTTTCCTTGCTCGGGAAATACGAGTTCTTGCTGTATTTTCGTTTATATTTAAAAGACTTGATATTTCTTTTAGTGAAAGGTCCTGAAAATAATAAAGGATTAGAATTTCTCTGTATTTTTCTTCAATGGAAAACAACATATTTCTAATTTTTTTTCTGTCTAATTGTTTAATAAACTTTTCATCAATATTTAATTCAATAGAAATCAGTGGTTCTTCGTCTGTGAAAGTAGTCCTCTTATTATAGGAACTTTTAAGATGATCCTTACATTCATTTACTGCAGTTCTTATTAGCCAGTATTTTATGGAATCTTTTTTTCGTATTGTATTAAAATTTTCAAATGCCTTTAGAAAGGTGTTTTGAGTTACATCTTTTGCTAATTCTTTGTCCTTTAAATAGGAATAAGAAATTCTAGTGATATCATTTGAATAAAGGTGAATGATTTCTTTAAATTGTTGTTCTTTAGATTTGAACATTCTCGCTCTCCTGACTTAGATTCATTAAGAAGACGAACAACTGAAAAAAATGTTTCAAAGACCAAGTAAATATAGCACGTTTATAAATTTTTTATCATTAGAGACTACAAAATTGCAGGGGGAGTATACATATTGCGAATCTGAATAAAATGAGGATGAATATGTATATATTTAATTATGTCTTTTTAATATAAGAGGATATTGTTTAACGGAGATAAAATATTCTGTGGCTCTTCCCCCCAGGTAGGAAATCCAGAAAGGTTATGATTCAGGTGAAATAGTAAGTATACTAAAGGAAAAGAGTGAATAAAGCATTCACTCTCCTTCAGATTAATATATCTCAGTTTTCTTGTAATTTTTAGGCACGGCCGGGATAGCGATACGGTCTTTGACATTTTGGTTCAATTTAATAGAATTTGTAATTTGGCTAATGACTACATCACCCTTATCGTTGTACTCTTCATAATTGATTAAAATCCCAGTGTCTTTACTAACCCATAATTTAAAGGTCTTTGCTGAATGCTTTTTCTGATAATAATCATTTAAAGTACCTTCAATTACAACAGTATCTAAGTTATGCAAACCACCGTTTTCCTTGCTTAGAACGTCCGTAATTTCCCATTGATCATAATCCTCTAAGAATCCCATAGCAATACTTTGTGGGTATAAAGAGTCTTGGGCTATCCCCATTTGAGTTGGATCTACATAGTGAACGTAGACTTTTTCACCGTTTTCCTTTTGATATCTAGCTTTTGGCTCTTTATCCTCTTTCTCTAAGTGAGCCCACATCTCCTTACTGAAATTTTGCGGGACTGCTAACTCATTATATACTTCTTTTTCATGATCAATGATTAGACTGGACTTTTCATTAAAGGATTGAGTTGATTTCTCACCATGATCATTCATAGTTACAACAGATGAAGGATTATCCTTAGTTTTCACATGATAATCTACCGTGTATTCAATTCCTGTAGTATCACTATAAACAAAGTTTCCTTTAACGGATTTAAAATAATTAATCGAGTTTAACATTTTTGAATGAATTTCTTCTTTACTAACTTTTAAATGCTGAGAGGTATTTGTTATTGGACTAAATGCTGCTAATATAACTACAAAACAAAGGATAGATAGTGTAATCGTCAATTTTTTCAAGAAAATCGCCTCCTTAGTCTACTAATTTCATTCCATCAGAACCGGTATTTGTACCACTTGGTCCTTTACTCGAAACCCCGAACTTAGGAGAAGATGTGTTAATTAATTGCGTACTTATTTTATTCCATCCACCCGGAGCAGTTTTTTGATTAAGTGTCCCGATATTTCTTCTGGTAGAACCAAAATCCCAGTAATAGGTTGCCTTAGTATTAGTGAAATCATAGTTATTTAGATAGGCATAAACACCCCACCAGCCAGCATAACTAGAACAACCACCTATACTAAATTTATAGTAATGAATCATATCACCATGTGCCCCATACTCAATTAAATATGTACCTTGATCAGGACCTGAATCTGGCTCAAGAACCCATTTAGCGGATCCATTATCGTACGAAGCATCAAGATAGGTATTTCCCCCGCTATGAACTGTATAATCCGGACAACTTGCTGCTTTTCCCTCAAAAGGATTTGCAAAAGTTGCTAGCATTGTAAGTAAAGCAACTAAAAATAAATTTGTTCTTTTCAAAATCAATTCCCCCTTTTTTCATAAATAGGATAAGTTTCTCCAAAGTTCTACTAAATTCACCTCCCTTTTACAATTTTATACATTAGTGGTATAAAATTACAATAGTAATATATTACCAGGTTTCGAGTGTGTGGGAGGGACAGAAAACCTATTAAAATTCTATTTAGATAGAAGCGCTTTTTTCTGTACAATGCAGAATTTCGAAGGATACGAGCACACAACATTGAAATCAACACGCTGCTTACACAGACCTTCCCTCTTGAATACATGGTATAATTTTCATGTGTTTAGCTTTCTAAATATTTTTGCCTGGAGGTTGCCACTTGATTACCTTGATCACGATATACGAAGAAGTTCTATCTGGTAAACGAAAGCAGTTCCCTTTAGACACTTGGAATCAAAGGGATAGTGAGGAACTCCTTTTAAAACTAGTAAGGTATGTAGTTCTCGAGAAACTCAATTGGAACCGATCTAACTTCTGCGAGCAATTCTGTCTACATACGATTACGAAATTCAAACTAAATACTGGTTTTATGAAAGTGTATAGCCGAAATATATTTCCGCTTATAAGCAATTCTTTTCCGGAGTGGGAGGTCAAGCCCTGGGAAATGATGAAAAGCAGAGTGCCGGTTGGTTACTGGACGATGGATAATGCTGTTGCAGCAACAAAATGGTTAATCGAAGAAAAATTGATGTGGAGTATGGAACAGGTAGAAAGGAATATTTCTAATACTGCTTTCTTAAAAAACCATCTAGGTGGCATGCTGCGAACAACAAATGTAGCAATAAATGTGTTAATAGAGAAGGCCTACCCACTTTACGACTGGACTTATTTAAAAGAAAGAAACGGGTATAAAATCACAGCAGGACAAGCGGGCGAAATTAGAAGGTTATACGGCGATGGTTCCTTAAATCAAAGACAAATAGCTAATATATTTGGTATTAATCCCGCACAAGTTAATTTAATCGTTCATAATAAAACCTTTATTGAAAAGAATTAACCATGACTTGGATTCAAGTCTTCGTAATGTATATTTTTGTGGAATTTTTATTGATACTCCTTAAATATAATACAATAATGCCTCTGTAGCTCTAGAAGGGAAGAGCGCCGGAAAACATTGTAGATACCGGGTCGCAAGGCAAGGGTTTCAGAAGCACCGAAAAGCAAAATAGCTGAGGCAGGTGAAATTCCTAGCCTGTGAAAGTCCGTAGGGAAGCGTGTTCTACCCTAGCCTATGCTTACGAAAGGAGTGCGGGTTCGAATCCCGTCAGAGGCATCTCTTCATTTAGCAATTAAAAAGGCAGGAGAAGCTTTTTAAAGCTTCCCCTGTATTCTAAGAACCACGTATAGAGAAATTAATTTTTGACGTAATCAATGCGTTTAACCCTATGATTAAATTTTTCTTTCCAGTAGCCATCATTCATATTTGCAATCGCTACCCCAGTAGAACTTTGAGCCCCTATGAAGTTCCCATCGCCTAAATATATACCCACGTGCCCATCCTTCTTGTATGTGTCAAAGAATACGAGATCACCCGGCTGCATATCCTCCACATTAATGTCAGTACCTAAGTGTTTCAGTGTCTCAGTACTGACCGATGTTAATTCACCCAATTTAATACCAACCTGTGAAAAGGACCAATGGACAAAGCTGGAACAATCGAATCTTCCCATTTTAATATCGTTTTGGTTTCTGCCGCCCCCAAAGACATATACTGAGTTATTTATCCACCTGTTCCCTATAGTGGTTACCTCATTATCTGCACCAGGAGTTATAGTGATTTCACCATCTTCATTAACCTTCATGCTGTTTTTATATTCTTCTGCTTGTCCTATGACCTTATCTACATACCAATCAGCGTGGTTATAGTGCCATATCGCCTTTCTCACATCTTTTTTGAATCCGTGACTAGCAAGATATTTAGCGGCAGAAGCTACGCTATCTGCGATGCTCCATGGGCTTGCTATACCGTCATTATCTGCATCAACTCCGAATCCAGAACCCGCTTTAATAATGGCTAAATCAGTTATATCAATGTCAGTGGCGACTAGACCGCCGCTTGTTTCATATTTATGACCTACCCACGTTGCCGGCATAAACTGCAGATGACCTACTGCTCCTACCGATGAAACCATTGTTGGGTGCCTAGAAAAATCAGTTTCTATTCCATGTAGGGAGGCCAAGTAGTACCAAGGGATTCCATATTCTTTTTCAGCATATAGATAGTACTTCATGAATTCAGGAGGAACCTGTCCTTTAGGAGAGGATGGAAACAAAATTGATGTGCTAGGTTTATCAACTTGTAGATCTCCTACATTCCCACTCTTCCGTGTCTTTTCATTTTCAATCGCCTTTTCAATACTTGTTTTTTGTTTAGAGAGTAGTTGGCTTTCTTTTTCCAAGGTTTCTCTAGTTTCGTGATTTTGTTTTTCCTTAACTTCTAGTTCTGAAAGAAGCTTATCTTTTTCAGCTATTTGCTCACTTAAAAGTTCTACCATTCCCTTCAATTCGAGTTCCAGGCTCTGCAGCTTCTCTAATTTTGTATTAATTACTTCTTCTTTCTCTATTAACATATTAAGTGTTTCTGTTTCAGTTATAATCTTCTTTGTCTTCTCAATCGCTGAAGGAATGGATTGATTCCTTTGGTGTATAGGAAGAAATATTGAATCATAAGTTTGAATTATAGAAATTCTATTTTGTAGCGGCTTGATTTTTTGTTTCAGTTCTTGAATATCGGTTTCTAGTCGAGAGCTTTCCTCTCTAGCTTCGTTTATCTTCTCGCGGTTATCTAAAATGGCCTTTTCTAATCTATCTATATGATTCTTTAAAACAGCCTTCTCATTCTGAAATTGATCAATAGCACTATCCATTTTAACTATTTGCTGCTGTATACCTTCAATTTGTTCCTCAATCCTAGAAACAGTACTGTTTGTTTCTGCAAGGACAGAACCTGGGAGACTACCTACCCCTATAGCCAGGGCAGCAGATAATGTTGCTAACCTTTTCATGATTTCCCTCCAAACAAAAAACCCCCAAGAGACACAGTAAGGTGGTTACTGCGTCCTCTTGGGGGTTTCCCATTTTTTAGTTTATTAGTTTATTAAATATATCATAGCGTAAATTACATCCACCTACAAGATAGGTCCTTTTGGAATTATTGTTAAGGGAGAGAGAATTATAGCCTTGTCCATAACTCTATATTTTGAAGAGAGAGATCAATTTCTGGTGGGTCCTTAATCCCTCTAAAATTTATAAGGAAATGCAGTAGGTGCTTTATATCTTTAATTGTTTGTCTTAGAGTGATTTCTTTGAACTCTTTCTTTGCATTTTGTTTAATATACTTGATAAGACAATCAGTATCTATAAAATCAATACATTTAATTCTTGTGTGTTGTGAAAGGAAATAATAAATCCTTTCTAAGGACTCATTCAGAGCTCGAGGAATATAAGAATTATTTAATTCCAGCTGCACCCTTAGCCATTTTCTCCTGTGAATTTCCTTTGTATTTACGATATCAACATTCTCTTTCGTTCTGTTATGGTCTACCCGTTCAAGTATCATCAGTTCCACAATTGCCTCCAAAACACTTAAATTCATTTATGCTATTAAATATAATAATATGATGTTTATAAATCACGTTAACGTTTAGCTGGTCTCAACACAAAATAGTTTTTATGAGCAACCACTGTGTTGTTAGTTTCGTAGCCTAAATACGCCTTTGATTCGTTTGAAATTACCACTAGAACACTGTTGTCCTGTACTTTGTAAACTATTCCTTCATGCTCCTTATCCTGTCTTGTGAATAAAACTTCTTCACCAACTTGTGCTTTCGATTTTTTATCTAACTTTTTTATCATTCCAATCCTCCATGTTTACCCTCATATAAAATACAAAAAAGAGAACCCACAATTACAGAATGAGGTTTATACATTCTGTAAGGTGGGTTCTCCCATTAGATAAATTTAATTAAAACTAGATTACCATATATCTTAGAAAGAATAAAATGAAAACTATTTACTAATTGTCTTGAGCATTAGTTTTAATAAAGAAATGGAATCTTGGGCCCGTTTATTGACCACTTGGTAACGCTGATTCTCATTAACTCTAATTTTTGCATATTGGTCTTGCAATTTCTTGCTTTGCAGCTGGTACTCTTTATTCAAAGAATCTATTTTCGCGCGGTACTGTAAACGCTAGAATAAAGTTGACAGTTTTTGCTCGATAAGATTTTACACTTTTGCTCAATCAACCTACTACTTTAG
>NZ_JBYTDU010000033.1:0-16613 GCF_058791715.1 Cytobacillus sp. EB106-05-05-XG126
TGGGGGCTGTCCCCCTGTGAGAGTAGGACGCTGCCGGGCAATTGAAAGAGCACCTGATGGGTGCTCTTTTTTGTGTGAAATTATAGGTTTCTGAATCAACTGGACTCTTCTTTTTATGGAAAAATGCAGATATACGTCACTCAGCCCATATATGCGTCAGAATCAAATTATATGCGCCATTCATTATTCAGTCTGTTTCTAATTTAAATCTGTTCTTTCTAAAGAAGAATTGTGCCAATGTAAGATAAACTTCAAACCCTGCTAGATAAATCAATAAACCTGTAGGGTAAATTCATAAACCTGCTAGATAAAACCCAAAACATGCCGATAACATCTCATACCTGTTAGATAAACCGCCAATGATGCTCCTTCCCTGGAAAACAGCCGGCCACCTGATTAAATTAAATTATCCCTGCACTCTGCCTCTTCCTAACGCCAAACTGAAGTCTGAAGCCAGGGATAACCCCTACCAATAACCTTACTGCTTCTTATCAGACAAATACTGATAAATCAAATACGGCCCCTTTGCAGACGTAATTTGAAGAAATGTTTGAATAAACGGATAGTCTTTATTCGGCATCATTTTAATCAGTTCGCTCCACCATTCTGTTTCGTAGCGGGCAATCATGCTTAAGTTATAAAGCAGGAGATAATGAATAAGAAGTTCAGGGAAATCAATCAATTCATCTTTAGCCAGCGGGAAGAAGAACTTTCCGGCATCCGGACTATATCGTAATGGCTTGAAATTATATGTATTCAAATTTTCCATCTTGAATTTCAATGCTGACTCCTCTGATTCCTGAAAGCTTATATTAGAGTCTGACTTTGACTGCAGATATTCCACAAAACGGGACTCGGTCATATGAAAGCGATCAAGGATCACCTTTGGCAAAATCAATTTATCCTTTTCCAGCCCTGCTTCGAGAAAAGTCTTACGGCCCTCCGTCTGGCTGTACAAGTCATTAAGTTCGGGAATCTGGCCAAATAACTCTCCCATCGTTGTTTTTTCGCCTTCCAAATGTTTCATGTGAAACAATTTTTCTCCCATATAAGGGAAAAGCCCGCTTTTTTGAAATTTCACTTCATCCTGAAAAAAATTATATTGCTGCTTCTTTCTTTTCCGGGCAGATACCCCGTGTGCCAAAACAGAAGTAGTCTCCGGATAATTAGGATCCACAGTCAGTATGCAGGCCTTCACGAGGTGAACAAGGCCATAAAAAAAGAGAATCGGCTTGATGACCAGTGGTGCCTTCTCTGCCTGCTCATAGTATACTTGCCCGTGTTCTAGATAGTATATAAAAGGGTAACTGTTTTCATAGCTCTTTTGTTCAGCCTGATCCAGGTTTTGCTTTTGGTAGCATTTCTTTAAAAATTCCTGTGATGTGTTCGCAGAAAAAAAATATAAAAAGGAGCTTTTAAAATCAAATGGATGTATCACTGAGAGTCCTCCGAATCTTTTGAAAAATCCAACATATCAATCTGTCCTTGACAGTATTTTGTCCAATTGATAACCTACTAATAATATTTTCGAGTCCAGGAGGTCAAAAAAGATGTGGGAAACTAAGTTTGCTAAAGAAGGTTTAACTTTTGATGATGTTTTACTGGTTCCATCTAAATCAGAGGTGCTTCCTCGTGATGTAAGCCTCAAAGTTAATTTGACTGAAAAGATTGCACTCAACATTCCAGTGATCAGTGCCGGAATGGATACGGTGACTGAAGCAGAAATGGCGATCGCTATGGCGCGCCAGGGCGGTTTGGGAGTTATCCATAAAAACATGTCCATAGAACAGCAGGCTGATCAGGTGGATAAAGTAAAACGTTCAGAAAGCGGCGTTATTACGGACCCATTCTTTCTCACTCCAGAACAGCAGGTATTTGACGCAGAACATTTAATGGGCAAATACCGGATTTCCGGTGTGCCTATCGTCAACAATACTGAGGAACTGAAGCTTGTTGGCATTCTGACAAACCGTGACCTCCGATTCATTCAGGACTTTTCGATAAAAATCTCCGATGTGATGACAAAGGAAAACCTTGTAACGGCTCCGGTTGGAACCACATTGGATGAAGCAGAAAAGATTCTCCAGAGGCATAAAATTGAAAAATTACCGCTGGTAGATGATGAAGGTGTTTTAAAAGGGTTAATCACCATTAAAGATATTGAAAAAGTTATTGAGTTTCCTAACTCGGCAAAGGATGAGCGCGGACGCCTGCTGGCAGGTGCAGCAGTTGGCGTAACCGGCGATACGATGAAGCGTGTTGAAATGCTTGTGAAATCACATGTAGATGTGATCGTAGTGGATACGGCACATGGACATTCAAAAGGCGTGCTTGATACCGTACGCGAAATCAGAAATACTTATCCGGATCTGGCCATTATTGCCGGAAACGTTGCGACAGCTGAAGCGACAAAGGATTTGATTGAAGCGGGTGCTGATATTGTAAAAGTGGGAATCGGACCTGGATCGATTTGTACAACACGCGTTGTTGCAGGTGTAGGAGTTCCGCAGATCACAGCTGTTTATGACTGTGCAACCGAAGCACGCAAGCATGGCAAGTCCATTATTGCTGATGGCGGAATTAAATATTCAGGGGATATTGTGAAAGCATTGGCAGCCGGCGGACATGCCGTTATGCTTGGCAGCCTTCTTGCCGGTGTATCTGAAAGCCCGGGCGAAACGGAAATTTTCCAGGGACGCCGCTTCAAGGTTTACAGAGGAATGGGTTCTGTTGCAGCCATGGAAAAAGGCTCAAAAGACCGTTACTTCCAGGAAGATAATAAAAAGTTCGTTCCAGAGGGAATCGAAGGGCGCATTGCATATAAAGGGCCTTTATCCGATACCATTTACCAGCTTATCGGCGGTATCCGTTCCGGAATGGGCTATTGCGGAACAAAAGATCTTCACGAGCTTCGCGAAAATGCCCAATTCATTAAAATGACAGGTGCAGGCCTGAGAGAAAGCCATCCGCATGATGTACAGATCACAAAAGAAGCGCCAAACTACTCGCTATAATTCATAAAAAATAAGGCTGTTTTTCGCAGCTCTTTGTATCTCATTTACTGAGTTGATTGGAGCGGAAGGTACGAGATCCTCGAAAATGCTCTCGCATTTTCTTCGTGCGGTGTGTATCGGGGGAGCTTATTCAACGTCCAGCGGGAGTAACGGGGAAAGGTGAGACCCCGCAGACGGGCAGCGTCGAGGAGGATCACCGCACGCCCCGCGGTTCGCTGAGCAGCCTGGAGCGGAAATCAACGGACAACATTGCTGGCGAAAAACAGCAATAATAAGCAGAAGAGGGAAACCTTTTCTGCTTATTTTTATGCCCGAAAAAGGATACTAGGAAAATATCAGTGCAAGCAAATGGGCCAATCATGCCACAAGGGAGGCAGGAATAGGTAATTACTCTATCTATTCTTTGAATCAGAGTTATGATAAAATAACAAAAGTGTATTAAAACGTTGGAGGGCAGTAAAATTGAAGAAAACATTGTACCGTAAGTCTATCGCTGGATTCCTTGCCTTGGTCATGATATTAGGTCTTTTACCTGGTATACATAAAGCACATGCGGAAGATATTTTAAATATCAATGCCGATGCTGCTATTTTAGTAGATGCAGAGACCGGAAAGATTTTATATCAAAAAAATGCGGATAAAGTACTGGGTATTGCCAGTATGACGAAAATGATGACAGAATACCTGCTTCTTGAAGCCGTTGAAAAAGGCAAAGTGAAGTGGGATCAAGAATACGCAGTAAGTGAATATGTATGGAAAGTTTCACAGGACCGTGCCTTATCGAATGTCCCGTTAAGAAGAGACGGCAAATACAATATCCGTGAATTGTATGAAGCCATGGCTATATACTCTGCGAATGGCGCAACAATTGCGATTGCAGAAACGATTGCCGGTTCAGAAACCAACTTTGTTAAAATGATGAACGAAAAAGCAGCAGAGCTTGGGCTGAAAGACTATAAATTTGTTAATTCCAGCGGTCTGAATAACCGAGATTTAAAGGGATCCCCTCCTGCAGGCGGCCCTGAAGAAGAAAACGTCATGTCAGCAAGAGATACAGCTATTCTGGCTAAAGAATTGATTAACCGGTTCCCGGAAGTACTGGAAACGGCAAGTACCCCTAGAAAGACCTTCAGAGAGGGTACAGACGATGAAATTAAAATGGAAAACTGGAACTGGATGCTTCCTGAGCTGGTATATGGATATGAAGGCGCAGATGGCCTTAAAACAGGTACAACTGACTTTGCCGGGTACTGCTTCACAGGAACTGCTCTGAGAGATGGCAACCGCTACATCAGTGTTGTCATGAATGCTAAAGGAGCGAATGGCCAGGCTACTTATAAATCCAGATTCGATGAAACCAAGAAAATGTTCGATTTCGGTTTCACCAACTTCACGAAAGAAGAAATCGTTCCTGCCAAATATCAGGTGAAAGGCCAGAAAACAGTGCCTGTTACAAAAGGGAAAGAAGATAAAGTGAAGATTTCTTCTAAAGATGCCATTGAAATGGTGATGAGAAATGGGGAAAAGGAAAACTTTAAGCCCGTTCTTGTTCTGGATAAAAAGAAATTAAATGAAAATGGTGAATTGACTGCTCCTATTAAAAAGGGAGAAAAGGTCGGCTATTTAACGATTGAGTCCAAAGAAGACGGGAAGCTTGAGTTCCTGTCTGATAAAGGCAAAGGCAATATCCAGGTGGATGTTGTAGCCGCTGAAAGTGTTGAAAAAGCAAACTGGTTCGTGCTGACTATGCGCAGCATCGGCGGTTTCTTCGGTGACCTATGGGGAAGTGTTTCCTCAACTGTAAAAGGTTGGTTTTAAGAAAAAGGGCTTTCCTGTCTTGACAGGAGCCCTTTTTCATTGCATATTTTCAATAGGGAAAATTCCGAGTAAAGTAATCTATTTTCCTTTTTTTGAAAAGTTATTTTTATCATAATATTTAACCCATCCAGAGCAGATGGTATTTACGAAGGGGGATAAACATGAAGACAGGTACAGATCGTGTTAAACGGGGAATGGCAGAAATGCAAAAAGGCGGCGTAATTATGGACGTCGTTAACGCTGAGCAGGCAAAAATCGCAGAAGAAGCTGGTGCAGTAGCAGTTATGGCACTTGAGCGCGTTCCTTCTGATATCCGTGCAGCCGGCGGTGTGGCACGTATGGCAGATCCGCGTATTATGGAAGAAGTAATGGGTGCAGTTTCAATCCCGGTAATGGCAAAAGCGCGTATCGGCCATATTGTAGAAGCTCGTTTGCTTGAAGCGATGGGTGTCGATTACATAGATGAGAGTGAAGTTTTAACTCCTGCTGATGAAGAATACCATCTGAACAAAAGAGACTACACTGTTCCATTCGTTTGCGGATGCCGTGATTTAGGTGAAGCAGCACGCCGTATTGGCGAAGGTGCTTCCATGCTTCGCACAAAGGGTGAGCCTGGAACTGGAAACATCGTTGAAGCTGTGCGCCATATCCGCAAGGTCAATGCACAGGTGCGCAAGGTTGTCGGTATGAATGAAGATGAGTTAATGACAGAAGCTAAGCTTCTGGGAGCGCCGTATGAGCTTCTTTTGGAAATCAAGAGCCTTGGACGCCTTCCAGTCGTAAACTTCGCAGCAGGCGGCGTTGCAACACCTGCAGATGCAGCTCTAATGATGGAGCTTGGTGCTGACGGTGTGTTCGTAGGATCAGGTATCTTCAAATCTGAAAACCCTGCGAAATTTGCACGTGCCATTGTTGAAGCAACTACACATTACCAGGACTACAAATTAATTGCTGAACTTTCAAAAGAACTTGGCACACCGATGAAGGGAATTGAAATTTCTTCATTGGCTCCTGAAGCTCGTATGCAGGAGCGCGGCTGGTAAGGAGAATTGAACATGATAAAGGTTGGAGTATTAGGGCTGCAGGGTGCGGTCAGAGAGCATGTACTATCGGTAGAAGCATGCGGCGCCGAAGCTGTGGTCATCAAACGCAAAGAGCAGCTTGATGAGGTCGACGGGCTGATCCTGCCTGGCGGCGAGAGCACGACTATGAGACGCCTCATTGATAAGTATGATTTTATGGACAGCCTTAAGGAGTTTGCCCAGTCAGGAAAGCCGATGTTCGGGACATGTGCCGGGCTGATACTCCTTGCAAACCACATTATTGGCTATGATGAGCCTCATATTGGTGTGATGGATGTCCGGGTAGAAAGAAACTCATTCGGCCGCCAGCGCGAAAGCTTTGAGGCTGATCTGGATATTGCCGGAGTGGCAGAAGACTTTGCGGCAGTCTTTATTCGTGCGCCGCATATTGTCGAGGCGGGGGAGAATGTTGAAATCCTTGCCAAGCACAATGGCCGGATTGTGGCTGCGCGTGAAGGCAGATTCCTCGGGTGCTCCTTCCATCCGGAACTGACGGATGACCATCGCCTGACAGGCTATTTTGTTGAAATGATTAAAGAGACCAAGCAATTAGCAATTTGAATATTTTGGTTGCAAATGGAACATAATTGTAGTACATTATGAATTACAAAATTCTTATAGCTTAAAAGCAATGAGAGGAACTAGTAACAGGAACTTTGTTCTGTAGAGAGCCGGTGGCTGGTGTGAACCGGTGAATAAACCCTGTGAATCCATCCTCGAGCAAAGCATGGAACACCCGGTATGGTCCGGGAAAAGTAAATGCTTTCGGTTAAAACCGTTATGGATTTAAGGTGGAAAGCTTATGCTTTCAACTAGGGTGGCAACGCGGGTAACTCTCGTCCCTTTTTTGGGGACGGGAGTTTTTTGTGTTCTAAATTATTTTTCAGGAGGGAATAAAAAAATGCTGGACATTAAATTTTTGAGAGCTAATTTTGAAGAAGTGAAAAACAAGCTTCAGCACCGCGGCGAGGATTTAACGGATCTGGGAAAATTCGAGGATCTTGATGTTAAAAGACGTGAATTGATTGTAGAAGCAGAACAGCTGAAGAGCAAAAGGAATGAAGTATCACAGCAGGTTGCAGCTTTGAAGCGCGAAAAGCAGGATGCAGACCATTTAATCACAGAAATGAGAGAAGTTGGCGACAAAATTAAAGCATTGGATGAGGAGCTCCGCACGGTCGAGGAAGAATTGGACCAGTTGCTGCTGAGCATCCCAAACATTCCCCATGAAAGCGTGCCTGACGGTGAAACAGAAGATGATAATGTGGAAATCCGCAAATGGGGAGAAGTCCGTGAATTCAATTTCGAACCAAAGCCGCATTGGGATGTAGCAACAGATCTTGACCTGCTTGACTTCGAACGCGCCAGCAAAGTAACAGGCAGCCGCTTTGTATTCTACAAGGGTCTTGGAGCCCGCCTTGAGCGTGCTTTATTCAACTTCATGCTTGATTTGCACACAGACGAACATGGCTATAAGGAAGTTCTGCCTCCATACATGGTCAACCGTGCAAGCATGACAGGAACAGGACAGCTTCCGAAATTTGAAGAAGATGCGTTCCTGATTGAAAGCGAGGATTACTTCCTGATTCCAACTGCCGAGGTGCCTGTCACCAATATGCACAGGGAAGAAATTCTGAATGCAGATGAGCTTCCGATTAACTATGCGGCATTCAGTGCATGCTTCCGTTCTGAAGCAGGTTCTGCCGGCCGTGATACTCGCGGGCTGATCCGCCAGCATCAGTTCAATAAGGTAGAGCTTGTGAAGTTTGTGAAGCCTGAAGAGTCTTATGACGAGCTTGAAAAGCTGACTGGACACGCAGAAAAAGTCCTTCAGCTGCTTGGCCTGCCATACCGTGTGATGAGCATGTGCACAGGCGATCTTGGATTCACAGCTGCGAAGAAATACGATATCGAGGTTTGGATCCCAAGCTATAACACGTACAGAGAAATCTCTTCTTGCAGTAACTTCGAAGGATTCCAGGCGAGACGTGCCAATATCCGCTTCCGCCGCGAGGCAAAAGGCAAGCCGGAGCATGTGCACACACTGAATGGATCTGGCCTTGCGATCGGCCGCACGGTAGCAGCCATCTTGGAAAATTATCAGCAGGCTGACGGAAGTGTCATCATTCCGGAAGTATTGCGTCCTTATATGGGCAATCGCGAAGTCATTAAGCCTTAATGAGAAAGTTCGGAGCGGGTTTTTAATCCGCTCTATTTTTTTATAAAAATAATGTTGACAACTTTTTTAAGAGATGATATAGTATTTCTTGTCGATGCGGAGGAATACCCAAGTCCGGCTGAAGGGATCGGTCTTGAAAACCGACAGGCGGGTCAAACCGCGCAGGGGTTCGAATCCCCTTTCCTCCTCCATTTTAATTGACATCTAACACGCGCATAATATTGGAGATACATAAAACCGCTGATCGCATCAGCGGTTTTTTTGTGTATAATTTTTGACCCTCACTTCTGCAGGGGATTCAGAACCCTCCGAACCAATGAACAGAAAAAAACCGCCATATGGCGGTTATTTCTTCAATAATTGAGTTTGCCTTAAGAAGTAAGAAATGCGCTCCACAATCGGCTCAATGGATTGCTCATTCTGAATGATGTCATAATCATTGATATTCAGGCGCAGGACCGGGCATGCGTTAAAGCTGTTGATCCAATTTTCATAGCGCTGGTGCATTTCTTCCCAGTAGGAAATAGGTGTCTGCTGTTCCATCGGACGGCCGCGCTCCTGGATGCGTGAAAGAATGTCATCAAGCGAGCCTTCCAGGTAAATAAGTAAATCAGGGTGCGGGAAGTATGGTGTCATCACCATCGCATCAAATAAGCTGGTGTAGGTTTCGTAATCGACCTTGGACATCGTTCCTTTTTCATAATGCATTTTCGCAAAGATGCCTGTGTCTTCATAAATGGATCGGTCCTGAACAAAGCCGCCGCCATATTCGAAAATGCGCTTCTGATCCTTGAAGCGTTCAGCCAGGAAGTAAACCTGCAGGTGAAAGCTCCAGCGGTTGAAATCCGCATAGAATTTATCGAGGTAAGGGTTTGTATCAACCTTTTCGAAAGAGGTTCGGAACCCCAGTGCATCCGCAAGCGCATTGGTCATTGTTGATTTTCCGACTCCAACGGTTCCGGCAATAGTAATGACGGCGTTTGAAGGAATCTCATATTTCTGCCTTAGATTCATAAGTGTATACTCCTCTTTTTTAATGATGTCGATAAGGTATCGAATATATGCATTAAGTCTGCTTCGTTTTTCACAAAATCCAGCTGATCTCCATTAAAGCGGATGACCGGAATATCCGGGTGCTGCCTTTCGAACTCATTCATAGCCGTCTCATAATCAAGGGATAATTGCTCGAGATATAACGGACTGATGTTCTTTTCAATTTCACGGCCTCTCAGCTCGATTCGGTCGAGCAGTGTTTCGAGGCTGGCATTAAGATAGATGATGACATTCGGCTTTGGCATATCACCCGTCAGAATGTCGTAGATCTTCAGATACTTCTGATATTCAGTCTGATTCAGTGTGCGCTGTGCAAAGATCAGATTCTTGAAAATATGATAATCAGCCACAACAGGCTTATTTTGAGCCAGGTAGTGATTGTTGATATCAACCAGCTGTTTATAGCGGTTGCAGAGGAAAAACATTTCAGTCTGAAAGCTCCATTCTTCAATGTTTTCATAGAATTTGCCCAAAAAAGGATTTTCATCAACAATCTCTTTTAGCAAGGCATACTGAAATTTCTCAGAAATTGCTTTAGCGAGAGATGTTTTCCCAACGCCAATCGGCCCCTCTACTGTAATAAAAGGTATTCCCCCCATAGTGATCGTCCTCCTGCATTGCTTATTTATCTATAGAAACCATTTATAGGTACGTTCCAAAATGACACAAAGCTTATTTTATCACAGTATGGAGTGGAAGGGATATGGAATTTCAGCTGGAAATAAGAAAGTAAGAGTATATTTTCTGAAAAATAAAAAAGCCGCCTGTAAGCGGCAGCTGCTGAGTGATCATGCTCTTTTTGTCACATCGAAGTTTTCCGTAATCAGAAGCCAATTTTGCGGGAAAGACAGGCCTAGCTTCCAGTAGCTCATTCCCCGAAGCTTCAGTTCTTTGATTAAGTCGAATTTCGCCTGGATGGAGCGGGCATCCTCAAACCAGACTTCATGCCTTTTTCCGTCAGGTGCTGTGTAATTAAAAAATGGGGCCTGTGCTTTGTAGTCATATTGAATAGCCACATTATTTTCCGCTGCGATCTGTATGGCCTGCTGCGGACTGACCGCTTTTGCGGTGGTGCCCTGAACAAATGGAAGCGTCCAGTCATAGCCATATAAGTTCTGGCCCATCATGATTTTAGAAGATGGCATTTCACTGATCGCATATTCCAATACCTGCCTCACTGGGCCGATCGGGGAAACGGCCATAGCCGGACCGCCGCTGTAGCCCCATTCATAGGTCATGATGACCACGAAATCAACAATCTCCCCATGTGCTTTATAATCGTGGGCTTCATACCAGAGCCCTTTCTGTTCGGCGCTGGTTTTCGGGGCTAATGCTGTGGAAATCAGCCAGCCTTCCTGCCTGAATCTTGCCTTCGCTTTTCTGAGAAAATTGTTATACGCATCTCGGTCCTCAGGGCGCAGAAATTCGAAGTCAAAATGAATATCCCTGAAGCCGTATTTCTTTGCTGTTGCGGTAATGTTATCCAGGAATTTATTCTGAATCGCCATATCATTTAACAATATTCTGCCCAGTTCGTCACTGAACTGATCGTTTTCCTGATTGGTGATCACCATCATCAGTACATTATTATTGGCTCTCGCAATAGCTGGGAAATCATTCAGAAGCGGCTCCTTCAAAGAGCCATCGCGGAGAGCCTGGAAACTGAACGGCGCCAGATAGGTCAAATAAGGCGCGGCTTCTCTTGCACTTTCCTCCAGTTCAGGGGCGACTGTATTGCCTCTTGGCTCCACATAGGCATTGAATTCTGCTTTCGTTTTCGGGCGGGGCGGGATATAAAGGCGAAACCCCACCTGAAGCGGCTGGCTTACTGAAATGCCATTGACTGATGCCAGCTGCTGATAAGAAATGCCGAACCTTCTTGAAATCGAGTAAAGGCTGTCACCCGGCTGCACCCAATAAAAGCTTCCTATTATCGGAATAACCAGTGTCTGGCCAATCACCAGATTATTTGGATAGGGGATTTCATTTGCTTCAATGAGATCCTGAACTGTCGTTCCATATGCCTGGGCAATGCCGAACAAAGACTGGTTTTGCTGGACAACATGAATCTGCAATCTATCTCCCTCCCTGAAAAGCACATCTTAAACACTACTGCCATTTTATGAAGGAAACAGGGAAGAAATGTTATAATTGTTTTCAGAGAAGGAAGAGATATTGGCTTTTAATACGTTTTCCATCATCTTTAAGGCATTTGCATTATCATGGTCATCATTGGAGGCGGTGCAGTCATGCGGTATATGCAGACGGTATTCTCTCATATAAGCGTCATTGGCTGAAAACAGGACACAGATATTGCCTGCGATTCCCGTCATAACAAGCAGATTGACGCCAAGCTGGTGCAGGAGAGTATTTAAGGCAGTGCCGTAAAAAGCGGAGTGCTTTGGCTTTATTAAAAAATAATCATCCGGCGACGGGTGTATTTCATGAAGGATACGCTCACTGACAGGATTGCGGCAATGATTCATAATCGTATCGAGATCAGCCTTCCAGAGGTTATAATGATCATTCACATAAATGACCGGGAGATCCTGTTTATGAAATGCGGACTTTAGCTCATTGATGGGTTTTATGATATTCATTGCTTTTTCAGCAAGGATTTTTCCATGGTGAAAATGAAAGTCGTTAATCATGTCAATAATGATAAGAGCCGGTTTATAGGCTTGCGGATTTTTCATCGAATCGCTCCTTTAAGAGTATTTTTCGTAAAAGGGGCCGCTTTTACACAGATGTTAAGAGAAGGAATGAAGATATTTGATTCAGGAATCATTCACTGAAGATGAACTATATATGCGGGAGGCCATCAAGGAAGCTAAGCTTGCTGATGGGCTGGAGGAGGTTCCGATTGGCGCAGTCATTGTTCTGGACGGGGAGATTATTGCCCGGGCACATAACCTGCGAGAAGTGAATCAGACTGCGATTGCGCATGCGGAACTCTTGGCCATTGATCAGGCGTGCAAAAAACTCGGAACCTGGCGGCTGGAGAATGCCGTCCTCTATGTAACTTTGGAGCCCTGTCCGATGTGTTCGGGATCCATTATTCTGTCGCGCATCCAAAAGGTGGTGTATGGAGCCAGGGATCCGAAAGGCGGCTGTGCCGGAACGCTCATGAACCTATTGCAGGATGAGCGGTTCAATCATCAGAGTGAAGTCGTCGCAGGGGTGCTGGAAGAAGAATGCGGCGAAATGCTTTCGAGCTTTTTCCGGAACTTGCGAAAGCGCAAGAAAGAAGAGAAAAAGAAAAGGCAATTGCTGCAGATGGAACAGGATACAGGAATTGACAATGGCTAGGCATTGCTTTTTTTCCTGATTGTTAGTATACTTATAAATGCGTCGGACAAAGACGCACCTAAATATGGTATCAACTTTGCCGTGCTAGGCGGGGAGGTAGCGGTGCCCTGTACTCGCAATCCGCTCTAGCGAGGCTGAATCCCTTCCCGAGGCTGGTGTCCTGTAGGGCCTGCCTTAAGTAAGTGGTGTTGACGCCCGGGTCCTGCGCAATGGGAATCCATGAATCATGTCAGGTCCGGAAGGAAGCAGCATTAAGTGGACGCTCCCATGTGCCGCAGGGTTGCCTGGGCCGAGCTAACTGCTTAAGTAACGCCTATGGGCGCCAGTCGACGGAAGGTGCACGGCAGTTTATATTGTTACTAAAACTCATCCTTTTGCGGGGTGGGTTTTTTGTTGTATTTTTTGCTCTAGGTTTTGTAAAAAGGAATTTAGATACGTTATAATAGATGAAGGACTATACATAGGAAGGGGGCGTGTCAGTGAGTTATCAAGCTTTATATCGTGTTTGGCGCCCGCAGCAGTTCATCGATGTTGTCGGGCAGGAACATGTGACAAAGACTTTGCAAAACGCCCTGCTTCAGGAGAAGATATCACACGCCTATTTGTTTTCCGGCCCCCGCGGAACCGGTAAAACGAGTGCGGCAAAAATACTTGCAAAGGCTGTTAACTGTGAGAAGGCACCTGTCACTGAACCATGCAATGAGTGTTCGGCCTGCAGAGGGATTACAGACGGATCAATTCCTGATGTCATTGAAATCGATGCTGCATCCAATAATGGTGTAGAAGAAATCAGGGATATCCGGGACAAAGTGAAATATGCCCCGAATGCTGTAAAATACAAGGTTTACATCGTCGATGAGGTGCATATGCTTTCCATTGGAGCCTTCAATGCGCTGTTAAAAACGCTTGAAGAGCCGCCTAAGCATGTTATTTTTATTTTAGCCACAACCGAGCCTCATAAAATTCCTCTGACGATTATTTCCCGCTGCCAGCGATTCGATTTCAAACGGATTACGGCTCAGGCGATAACAGGAAGAATGAAGCTGATTGCGGATGAAACAGATGCAGCCTATGAAGAGCAGGCCCTGCAGATTATCGCAAGAGCCGCAGAAGGCGGGATGCGGGATGCGCTCAGTCTGCTTGATCAGGCGATCTCCTTCAGCCAGGATCGCGTTACAGTCGAAGATGCCCTATCTGTAACAGGTGCCGTGTCGCAGGGGTTTTTAAATAAACTGGCAAGAGCGGTTAAAGACAGGGATGCAGCATCCGGGCTGGAATTTCTGGAGGAGCTCCTTTTTCAGGGGAAAGATCCATCCCGCTTTATAGAGGACTTTATCCTGTATTACCGGGATATGCTTTTATATAAAGCGGCTCCTAGGCTTGAGGAATCAATGGAAAGAGTTATGCTCGATGAGGACTTCCAGCAGCTTGCCC
The DNA here is from genome assembly GCF_058791715.1 of Cytobacillus sp. EB106-05-05-XG126. Lineage (NCBI taxonomy): Bacteria > Bacillati > Bacillota > Bacilli > Caryophanales > Bacillaceae > Cytobacillus > Cytobacillus sp. EB106-05-05-XG126. The sequence continues at coordinate 13,890 of NZ_JBYTDU010000033.1, forward strand.
GGGAGGTGGAGCCTGAAGAGCTTTATGAGCTGATTGAAGTGCTGAACAAAGCCCAGCAGGAAATGAGATGGACCAACCATCCGCGGATTTTCCTGGAAGTGGCGATTGTGAAGCTGTGCCAGCTTGAACAGCGGGAGAGACCAGGACAGGCTGCAGACATTAAGCCGCTGATGCAGCAAATCGAACAGCTGCAGCACGAGCTTGCTGAATTAAAGAAAAACGGCATAGCGGTGAAAGATGATGGAGCTCCTGCTGTACAGAAAAAGCCGCAGAGAAGTTCACGCAAGGGATTCCAGGCGCCAGTCGGGAAAGTGAATGAAGTACTGAAGCAGGCAACGAAAAATGATCTCGTGGCTGTAAAGAGCCGCTGGGGCGAGATGCTGAACCTGCTTGTTCAAAACCAGATGCGCTCTCAGGCAGCTCTTCTCAATGAAGCAGAGCCTGTAGCCGCATCGGAAACAGCTCTTATTGTAAAATTCAAATATGAAATTCATTGTCAGATGGCCATGGATAATGCGAAATTCCTGGATACATTGGCGAATGTCCTGTTTGAGCTTTTAGGAAAGAGATTGCAGCTGGTCGGCATTCCGGATGAACAATGGCAAAGCGTCAGGGAGGATTTCCTGCGCAGCCAGCGTGACGGAGATGAGTCTGGCGGGGGCTTCGGCGGAAATGAGGAAGAACCTCATGTGGCTGAAGCGGTCAAGTTATTTGGCGCTGAACTAATAGAAATTAAAGAATAGAAACTAGCTGGAGGTATGTAAAATGCGCGGTGGAATGGGAAATATGCAAAATATGATGAAGCAAATGCAGAAAATGCAAAAGAAGATGGCTCAGGCACAGGAAGAGCTTGGCGAAAAAAGAATTGAAGGAACAGCCGGCGGCGGAATGGTGACTGTCGTTGTATCCGGACATAAACAAGTTTTAGAAGTTAACATTAAAGAGGAAGTTGTCGATCCGGAAGATATCGAAATGCTTCAGGACCTTGTCCTGGCGGCAACTAACGATGCACTGAAAAAAGCGGAAGATTTAACAAACGATACGATGGGCCAATTTACTAAAGGAATGAACCTGCCGGGAATGTTTTAATCAAACATCCTGAAGGAGTGCTTAAAAGCACAGACAGGCCGGGCGCCAGCGAACATAGCCTGATGGAATATCCATCAGGCCATCATGCTCGCGGCGCTTTTCCTTTTCATATAGGAGGAAACATACATGCATTATCCTGAACCGATATCCAAGCTGATTGACAGCTTTATGAAGTTGCCCGGAATCGGCCCGAAAACGGCTGCGCGTCTGGCGTTTTTTGTTTTAAGCATGAAAGAAGATACTGTGCTGGATTTTGCGAAAGCACTGGTCAATGCGAAAAGAAATTTATCTTACTGCTCTGTCTGCGGCCATATCACGGACCAGGATCCTTGTTATATATGTGAGGACCAGAGACGTGACCGGTCCGTCATTTGTGTGGTCCAGGATCCGAAGGACGTTATTGCCATGGAAAAGATGAAGGAATACAACGGGCTGTATCATGTCCTGCATGGAGCAATTTCACCGATGGATGGGATTGGCCCTGAAGATATCAATATTCCTGATTTACTGAAAAGGCTTCAGGATGAGACGGTCCAGGAGATTATTCTTGCCACCAATCCGAACATTGAAGGGGAAGCAACAGCCATGTACATCTCCCGCCTGATCAAGCCGTCCGGCATAAAGGCGACCCGGATCGCCCATGGCCTGCCGGTTGGCGGAGACCTGGAGTATGCGGATGAAGTAACGCTCTCAAAAGCGTTAGAGGGAAGAAGAGAAGTTTAAGCACGGAGGCGGAATATATGTTTTTTCGCAGAAAAAAATGGCTTCGCAGCGAGTTTGATGAGAAGCTTCTGGAGCAGCTGAACAGATTGAAAGCAGATTGGAACAACCAGAAATCGCTGGTGGAAAAAAGCTTTGATCCATCCCCCGAGGCAATCAGCCAGGCAAAGCTGGCCGAAGCGAAATACTTTTTTCTATTCAGGGAAGCTAAAAAGAGAAATGTTAAAGTGAGAATGTAGTTTATTTAGCGGGAAGAAAATCGTCCATAAACAAAATACTTGTCCTCCTCTAAGGTCTTTTTTGTACACACTAATCATAAATTAGTAGTACAAGTTTCCTGAGAGGAGGATTTTTTTTGGATCCTATCGTAGTGATCTCCATTCTGGGAGGATTAATTTTATTGCTTCTATTTATAGGGGCCCCGGTAAAACCGGTAAGATTTATAGGGCAGGGAGCCATTAAACTGATCATAGGTGCACTCTTATTATTCTTCTTAAATGCATTTGGGAATCAGATTGGCATTCATGTTCCTATAAACCTTGCCACTTCGGCCATTTCCGGTTTCTTGGGTATTCCCGGATTGTTTGCCCTTGTTGCTATACAGACATGGATTATTTAATTTTGCAGCCGTTCCTATGCGGCTGTTTTTATTTTTGAATCTTTTTTAGTATTTCTGTTGACAGTTCTTTTTGACGGTGATAATATATTAAAAGTCGTCACCACGACGCGATGAAAAACAACTTGCAAAAAAAGATGTTGACATTAAATCGTGAGAATGATATATTAATAAAGTCGCTTCTGAGCGGCGGATTGATCTTTGAAAACTGAACGAACAAATACGTCAACGTTTAAATCATTAGTCTTTTTCGAAAAGACAACTCGAGCTTAATCAACTCTTATATGGAGAGTTTGATC
>NZ_JBYTDU010000034.1:0-9685 GCF_058791715.1 Cytobacillus sp. EB106-05-05-XG126
GTATATGTCGAAAAATATTTTTTTGACATCCCACCAACGGGTCAAACCGTTGTTATATCAATATTTATAGAGGGAGGTATAAAATGGAGGTATTTCTCATTTTTTAAATAAGTTTATCTTATTTTCTTATCCTCAATTCTACCCAGCCTTCATCATCATAAACTCCACAAAAAATGCATTTTTTCAACAGTTTTTTTAACATAATGAGCCTAAATTAAAGCAAAGATAGGCCACTTCATTGGTTTGCTGTTTAATTAATCTCTTCAGCATATCCATGGCTAGCTTTCCCTGACCTTCTTCTTAGGTAGATCAAGACTGCAGCACCTATAATCAAGCTCAAGGACATGAGTTGAGCAATTCTTATTGATTCTGTAAGCATCAGACTATCCGTTCTTAGTCCTTCTACAAAAAATCTGCCCACAGAATACCAGATTATATATGAAAGAAAAACCTCTCCACGCTTTATAGGGAATTTCCTGATTAGAATTAAAAAGAAAAAGCCTGCTATGTTCCATATTGACTCATATAAAAAGGTAGGATTATAATAGGCTCCTTCGATATACATTTGATTAATGATAAAGTCTGGTAAGTAAAGTCCTTCTAGAAAAGAGCGGGTAACTTCTCCACCATGCGCTTCCTGGTTCATAAAATTACCCCATCTTCCAATTGCCTGGCCTAGGAGAAGGCTCGGTGCCGCAATATCAGCAAGTTTCCAAAACGATACGCCTTTTTTTCTTGCAAAAATAATCGCAGTCACTACTGCACCAATTAGTGCTCCATGAATAGCGATGCCGCCTTCCCAAATCGCTATCATTTTGCCAGGGTTTTGAATATAATAATCCCATTTAAAAATCACATAATAGACTCTTGCACTCAAAATTGATATAGGAATCGCCCACAATAACAGATCAGCAAATATATCTTTATCTAGTCCAAGTTTTTTTGATTCTCTTGTCGCAAGAAGCCAGCCTAAAAACAGCCCTGTGCCAATAATCAATCCATACCAATAGACTGTGACTGGCCCTAATTCAAAGGCTATACGATCAATTGCCTCAATTTTTTCCATTGGGTTCTCACCTCTTTATACTATTTGTAATTAGCAGTGTAACTGGATAATATCGAGAAAATGTGCAAGAATGATTAATTTTTCAAGAAAATACTGTGACAAGCAATTAATACAATTCAGCTTACTAACAAACTCATGAAAAACGATAGAAAAAGCCGCCTAATTACTATTAGGCGGCTTTTGGGATATTAATATAAATTAGCTTAATCTGTAATGCTTATTCCATTCGGAACACCTTTTACTTCAATCGTTTCAATTACCGTATTCTTTTCTTTATCGATGATGCTGACCGTATCTTCAAACATATTTGTAACATAAACCATCTTATTATCTGGGCTTGTTACAACTCCATGTGATCCTTTTCCGGTTATAATTTCAGCCGTTGCTTTTTTTGAAGCAAGATCTATGACTGTCACACTGTTGGAAGGATCTTCTTCTGTTCCTTGGTTTGCAACGTAGGCAAACTGATCTTTCTCATCAATATATACTTGTGCGGGGCCAATCCCAACAGGAATTTTAGCAACCTTCTCAGTAGCCAAATCCACTACAGCGAGAGCATTTTCTCCATTTAATGTAGCAACAAGCGTTTTTCCATCTGAAGTGACACCTGTAGTAACAGGAGCTGCTCCTACTTTAATTCGTTTTTCCTCTTTCATCGTATCAAGATTAACAACACTGACTGTATCTTCACCCATGTTTGCAATATAAGCGCTCTTACTGTCTGCTGAAATTCTGAATCCATGTGGTCCTTTTCCTGTATCTACTGTACTAACCACATTAAAACTTGCCATATCAATGACAGTAACATTGTTGTCTTCATTGTTAGTTACGATCGCAAGCTTCCCATCCTCTGTAAAAACAATGTGAGCAGGATGATTTCCAACTTCGACCTCCTTCAATAGTTCATCACTCTCAATGCTGAAAAAAAGCACTTTTGCACTCATTTCCATTTCCTCTCCATGGCCATTTTCATCACCGCCATGCCCCGCCATCTTTGGTACAACCGTTGCCCCAATCATTTTTCCGTCTGGTGCTACCTGCACATTATGAACAGAACCATCTACTTCTATTGTCGATACGATTGAATTGGTTGCTGCATCAATTTTTGAGATGCTGCCTCCTTCGTTCGCTGTGTAATAATATTGGACTGTTTTCGTCCCGTCAGCATGTTCATCATTGTTTTCTGTTTGTTGTTCTTTGTCTTCAACTTTGTTTGCAGCTACATTGTCCCCAGTTTTACTTGCTGAACTGCATCCAACCAGTATCAACGCTCCTAATATCAAAGTAGCAATGAATATACTCAATTTTACCTTAGTCATGAAATTGACCTCCTTTGCGAATTTAACGTAATCTTATTAAGCCAAGAAGAATTGAAAAGTGATTTATTTCACTTAGACAAATAAATATTCAAAAAGTCTAACAAACTTTTGAAATCCATCAAATCTTCATATTTGGGGTGTAGGATAATAGTTTTCTCACAAAAAAAATAAACAGGAAAAACTGCATGCCCTGTTCAGTAAGAAATCTTCAGTTTTTATCTAAAAACAATACTTAAAATACCTATTACTCCCAAAATCATAGACCAGATTATAAAAAATAACCCTGAGGATATTCTCTTCTTACCATTCTTTCCTTTCTTATTGGAACAACATGCCATACGACATCACTTCCCATCTTTTTGGTTTTCTCCGCTTGATTGGGCTAAATAAAGCTTGAAAAAAAATATTCATCTGCTAATTAATCAATATTCGCCACCTCATCTATTCATTATTTAGGTTAACATCATTTTTTGCAGAAACTTTTAGTTTTTGTATATAGAATCCCCTACAAATATGAATGGTGTAATAAATCTAAATTAGATGCCCAATGTATTATATAAAAAATTTCGTTATAAATTTTATTATCCATAATTTCTGCATTTATTTTTATTATGATTTGTTTGAATAATTACAGGAGGTTATCGATATGAAGATTAAACTGCTTGCTATATTCATTTTTTCAATTCTTTTTCTCGCTGCCTGTTCTAATAGTGGGATGAGTGGAATGGACCACGAAAACATGGACATGGAAGAGGATAATAGTTCTGAAGAAAAAGAGGAAGTCGAGGTATTGAAGACTACTAGCACTACTGAAACACTTACAGGCAATGAAATTAACATTGTTGCTCAAGAAGGCAAACATCAGCTGAATGAGAATGTTAGCGTTAATGCCCTAACATTCAATGGTTCAGTCCCTGGTTCCCAAATACGGGTAAAGCAAGGGGAAAAGGTAAAAATCAACCTAAAAAATGAACTTAATGAACCAGTTTCCATTCACTGGCATGGAATTAGAGTTCCCAATGATATGGATGGTATACCAGGTGTGACACAAAACGCAGTCCAGCCAGGTAAATCTTTCACATATGAATTTACACCAGAGGATCCTGGAACATACATGTACCATACCCATCAAAATGCTGTTGAGCAGATGGATAAAGGGCTATACGGTTCATTTATCGTAGAACCAAACGAAAAAACTTATGACCGTGATTATACCCTCATGCTTGATGAGTGGATGAGCAAGCCTGAAGAAGGTGAATCCAGCATGGAAGGTATGGATCATAGCAACATGGGTTCAGAAGAAGATAATGATAAAGAGACTGATTCTGAAGAATCAAGTATGAGCGGCATGGATCACGGCAGCATGGAGTCAGAAGATAATGAAAGCATGAATGGAATGGGAGAAATGGGTCATGACATGAGTGCTTACGATATCTTTTCGATAAATGGCAAAAGCGGCGACAGCATTGAGCCCTTAAAGGTAAAAGAAGGAGAAAAAGTTAGAATTCGTCTTGTCAATGTTGGGTACATGTCTCATAAGATCCATCTGCATGGTCATGATTTTAAAGTAGCGGCCATTGATGGGCAAGAACTAAATGAACCAAAAGAAGTTAAAGATCAGGTGATCACAATAGCCCCTGGTGAGCGATATGACATAGAGTTTACAGCAGACAACCCTGGTGAATGGTTTATAGAGTGCCACGGAGACATGGAAGGCACAAGTGGTATGAAGACAATGATACAATATGAAAACTCTCCCGGCTCTACTGATAAATCCAACCAATCCGAAGAGCTTCCAGAATTCACATTTATGAATTATGGTGGTTCTGACAAAGGTGAATTTTCGCTTGATCAGGAATATGATGTTGAATATAAAATGGATTTAAACACAGCGATGGATGGCAGCGAAATGGCTTATACGATTAACGGAAATACATTCCCAGATACTGATAACATAAATGTCAAGGAAGGCGACCTCGTTAAGGTAACACTGACTAATAATTCTCAAATGGATGACCATCCTATGCACTTGCATGGTCACTTCTTCCAAGTCCTTAGCAAGAATGGGAAACCTGTAGAAGGTTCTCCGATCATGAAAGATACGATTAATTTAAAGCCTGGTGATGAATATGTTGTTGCGTTTAAAGCTGATAATCCCGGCAATTGGCTATTCCATTGTCATGATCTTCACCATGCGACAGCAGGAATGGTGAATATGGTTAAATACGATGGCTATAAACCAAGCTTCACACCTGATCCTAAGGCAAATAATAAACCAGAGTAATTATCAATCCGCTAAGCAATCAAAGAAGCGGCCTGGCAAATAGGTCGCTTCTTTGGAAAGTTCGAATCTCGTTATGTTAATAAAAAGGAGTGATTTTAATGGGTATAGTCATTATATTTGGGCTAGTCGCTTTATTAGCCGGGATTGGCACTTTTACTGCACTTAAAAATAAAAATATCCTAGGCGTCCTGTTTGGATTAGGAAGCTTTCTTGTTTTTGGCTGGTTCTCCTTAATGACTTTTATAAATTCAGGGTACCCCGCTATGTGAAAAAATCAATTTGAATATAAGATGAACGGACCCCTCCTGGGTCCTTTCATTTTATATATTAGCAATTACTACTTACAGCATAATTCTTTTTAATAATTATTTACACAAGCCGACATTGTTTCCTTTGTTGTCTGCGGATGACACTCAGATTCTGCCTCTGGTGCTTTTTTAAGTGCCATCCATTTTCCTCTTTTGAACTGGATAACTAAAACAATAGCCCTGAATGCAATGTCTACGCCAATCGCAATCCAAACGCCGGCCAATCCCCAGCCCAGCACAATACCTAAAACGTACACAAGAACTGTTCTTATTGCCCACATCCCAAAAGCTGTCAGGTACATTGGGAATTTTGTATTGTTTGCACCTTGGAAAGCTCCTGTTAGTACCATAAGGACAGCTAGAAATGGCTGGAAAACTCCTGATATCTTTAGAGCCGTTCCGATATTTCCAATTACTTCCTGATCCTCCGTGAAGAAACTACCTGCCCATTCACCGAGAAAGAACAATATAGCACCCAGAGCAGTCATTGATGCTAAAGTTACGACGGTTGTGAGTTTTGCATATCGTCTCGCTTCATCTAGGTTTCCTGCACCGATTTGTTGCCCAACGAGTATTGTAGCTGCAGTTGCGAATCCATACCCAATCATATAAGAAAATACTTCAATATTCCCTGCAATTTGGTGGGCAGCAAATGCATTTGTTCCCAACGCCACAACAAAACCAAAATAGACGATTTGTCCTGCTCTCATTAAAAGGCGTTCACCTGCAGCTGGTGCTCCAAGCGTTGTGAGCTCCATTAGATGTACTTTGTCGGGTTTCCAGTAATCCCGTCGGAAAGCAAGAACCTTTGAGCGTTTTAAATAGTATATAAGCGCAGCACTGCCAACAAGACGTGCAAAAACAGTTGCTAGAGCAGCACCTACAATTCCCATTGCAGGAATAATTAAAAACCCAAATATTAGAATGTAATCTAATACTGCATTAACAATATTAATAATGATACTTACCTTCATAGGTGTTTTTGTATCTCCAGCCCCTCTTAATATGGCACTCAGTACAAACATTAAAGACATGAAGATTGAGGGAATGCCTACTATGCGAAAATAAAGAGAACCAGCTTCTAACACATCAGCCCCTATTCCCATAAGTTTTAGCAAAGGCTCTGCAAAAAATAGGGTTCCTAGACCTGTTATCAAACCAAAAAGAATAGCAAGAACTATAGATTGCTGGGAAATATGTCTTGCTTTTTCAGGTTGATTCGCCCCCAGAAAGTTGGCAATTCTTACGTTTGCAGCCACTCCAATTGCCATGAATAACGCAAAATAAACTGCAAGAACTGCATTAGTAACTCCTACAGCGGATACTTCTGCCAACCCAAGCTTGGAGACAAAATAGGTGTCTACAAAACCAAGGATGGTTTGAAAAAAATTTTCGATTACAGCAGGAATGGCAAGGACTATTATGATTTTCAGCCTATCTTTATTGGATTGAATATTTTTCAATTTTGCTTCTACTGCATCTTCTTCCAACTATTTCTCCCCCATTTCTGAGAAGACTGTAAAACAACAATAATATACTCATAAAATGGGGCACACCTAAATTGTGTGCCCCATTTTATGATTAGGCTATCCACATTATTTACTTATCCGGAATATTTATAACGAATGGAACTGTATAAAGCTTTCCAAGGTATTTGAATTGTCCCCAAATTTTATATACACCTGAAATAGGGAAGGTAGTCATATATTCAACATCCGGTCCTTCGACAGACTCATCTTTAGGATGGACATGGAGAAACTCTTCCATTTTTTCACTTACAATTACGACATGTCCGGCTGATCCAAGATAAGGTTCCAAATCCGTGATTTTATTTCCTTTGTTATCAGTGACTGTAAATGTCATTAAAATATGCTTTTTTAAAGCCAAGTCATCGAATTTTAACTCAAATACCAAATCATCTACTGTTTTGATTAACTCCTTATCCGGATAAATTCCTTCATTTTGTTCTTTGCCCTCAACTATTAAATCAAACTTGGAAAGCTGCTGGGCTGAACCTTCTGGAAGGAAATCGGCAAATATTTTGTACGTTCCCGCTTTTGGTAAAATAGCCTTTACGCTAAACCTGCCTTCACCATCATACTTGGGATGCAAATGCTGAAAAATACTTAGATCGTTACTGATAACAAGCAAGTGCATCTGTTTTTCATGTACCATGGAAAAACAAGTAATATTCTTTCCTTCATTTTTGACTATTAATGAAATTTCAACTTCCTGATTAGGTTTAACAGAAGTTGGACTGATAAACCATTCAGTTTGTATGTCCTTTAAACGAGCTGCTTCTATATGGTTTTTGGATTCATGCTCATGAATATTATGGCTGGATTGCTTATTCATTATTTCACCTCAACAAAATTATTCTTTTATTATATGCTGAAAATATTTGATTACTTTAATTTGTACTGCTGCTGTACCTAACGGCACTATATCTGCGTTTTGTCCTTTTAAAAAATTCGGTTATTTCTTCTGTGATCTTCACTTGTTGGAGAGCCATCTAAATAGGAATTTGCTTCACTTTAGGGTATTTCATTTTCAGTGCAGAAACAAAAATTATTTTGAGCCATCCACTCGGCAGAAGCCTTTCCTTTCAATGCAATATGTTTTTCTGCATTTGGATTGCTTTCTTAGGGAAATCATCTAATTTTGGAAGTTCTGGAAATTAACTTTTATCAGGATCCATCATTTCAAGCATTATTCTGGTATGGCTCGGCAAAATACACAACTGTTTTATAAGTATTTTTCGCAATTCCCCATTTTATCTTGCTTTAAGTATGTTTAAAATTTAAAAATCATTCCATCATGTGATAAATGAGAAGTTATAATCCCCATATCTGAAACTGGTAGTAACATATTTTCTATTCCTCCTAATGTTTTTTTCTACTTTAATTTTTACCACTGCAATTTGCCTATAAACTACACAAAAAATGCATATTTACCTGAAGAAGTGCTTTTCGGTTGCTATTAAAAATATAAGAAGGATATCATTTATTAATACATAGGTAGGTATAAGAGTTTTTGACTGTATATTCTATACAGTCTTTTAAAAGACTAAGTAAAAATACGAAAGAGGTAGAACAGTTTGAAAAAGGGTATTATGGTTGTTCTCAGCATTTTTGTTTTATCTTTTGGAGCCCTGTTTCTATTCATGAGATTTTCAGGCATGGGCGGCAATACTCCCAATGGTGGCATAGGCGGTATAGGAAATGGACCAGAAAACATGGAAAATGAGGAATCCTTATTTAATACCCCTTTACCAATCCCTCCTTTGTTAGAGGATACAAACCCAGATCCTAAAAAGACAGAATTTCATTTGACTGCACAGGAATCAGAAAAAGAATTTATTAAAGACAAGAAGACAAAAACATTAGGCTATAACGGTGATTACCTCGGACCAGTCATTAGAGTAAAAAATGGTGAAGAAGTTTCCATAAAAGTAGAAAACGATATGAGTGCTGGAACTACTGTCCACTGGCATGGGCTTGAAGTAGATGGTGATCAGGATGGCGGGCCTCATTCGGGAATCCTGCCGGGTGAAACCTGGAATCCGAATTTTACTATAAATCAGCCTGCTGCGACATTATGGTATCACCCTCACCTTTTGCACACAACAGGAGAACAGGTATATATGGGACTTGCGGGATTGTTTTATATAGATGATGATGTCTCGGAAAATCTCAATATCCCCAAAGAGTATGGTGTGGATGATATACCGCTGGTAATCCAAGATAAACAATTTGATTCAGGTGGAAAATATGAATATAACCTGGGGATGCACGATGTCATGATGGGACTTCAGGGTGAGACGATACTTGTGAATGGTGCTATCAACCCTTACTTGGAAGTGCCTAGAGGAAAGATACGTCTTCGCCTGTTAAACGGCTCAAATGCAAGAATTTACGAATTTAAGCTTAGCAGTGCCCAACCATTTCAACAGATTGCAAGTGATGGCGGTTTTTTGGAACAGCCTGCTGAAATGGACAGTTTAATATTGAGCTCTGCTGAAAGGGCTGAGATTATTGTTGATTTTTCCAATTATAATGAAGGGGATGTCGTTCATTTAACTGACCAAGGAAGCGAGTTTATGAAGTTCGTTGTCACTGCAAATGAAGGAAAAGGTTATGCTGTTCCTGATCAATTAACAGATATCCCTGAGATTAATCCTGGAAATGCCATTCGCACTAGAGAATTTGTCATGCAGGGAATGGGTAGAAATGTAAACATTAATGGAAAACAAATGGATATGAATCAAATTGATGAAGAAGTGAACCTTGGAGACACAGAAATATGGGAGATTTCTAATGATGGTTCCAGTATGGGTGGAATGATGGGAGGCAATGGGGGTATGGCCCATCCTTTCCATGCTCATGGTGTGCAATTCCAAATCATTGACAGAGACGGAAACCCGCCTCCGCCAAATGAGAGAGGGTGGAAGGATACCATACTCGTATACCCAGGAGAAAAAGTTAGAGCAATTGCAACCTTTGATCATGAGGGGATTTTTATGTATCATTGCCATATTTTAGAGCATGAAGATGCGGGGATGATGGGACAGTTTGAGGTTAAAGATAGATTGTAAGTAAGAACAAACTAAAAGGATCGAAGCAAGCCTTCGATCCTTTTTCTGTGCGCCCGGCATGGGTGCAGTCTATAGGGTGCAAGTCCCGAGCCATGAAGGCAGTAGTAATGGTTA
>NZ_JBYTDU010000035.1:0-7253 GCF_058791715.1 Cytobacillus sp. EB106-05-05-XG126
ACACCCCGTATCATACCAAGAGGGCTCTTTTTTGTTCAAGTCCCCGAAAATTCTTCTAACAGGAATGCTCCTTATTATAATAAATAGGTGTGAAGAAGATATTGAGAAAAAAATAATTAATGCCCTAAGCCTTCTTTTATATATTGTATTTAGGGAGGAAATTCTAAAACTAATTCAGCTAAATCAGCCCCTGACAATAATGTGACTTCATCGTTAGATTCCTATTCTCCTACCGTTGCTTGGTCCGATGACATCTTGTTTTTTTAAAAGTGGGAAGTATAAATTTGACCATTATCGGAACAACCCATATTTACGCTGCTTCAGAGGAATAATGTTTCCCTCCTTTTCAAAGCAAACAAGGCCTTCAAAAGAACTATTGATACTAAAGTATTAAAAGAAATACTTACAATTTATGTGAATTCAGTTTATAGTCACAAGTAATAAAATCCAAAGAGTATCAAAATTTTTCTGCATAATTTCTTCAAATTCATGAAATATAATATAACTTAGCAGTTTCTAGAGAAATGGGTGAAATAAATGAAAAAAAAACTTTCAATAAAGCTTGGAATAGTATTCTTTCTAATTATTTTTAGCCTAGAGATTTTTATGTTTTTCTTCTTACACTCGGCCCTTGTAGATTCAAGAATAGAAGAAGAGTTTCTTTCTTTACAAGCTAGAGGTAATGCCCATAGGGACATTCTAGAAAAGCATTTTGATCAAGATACAATCTCTCATGTTACTTTAATGGAATCTGAGGCAAATACCGATGTCGTGATTACCGATATGAATGGTCGAATACTTGGTTCCTCATCAAAGAGCAGCGATATTCAAGACCATATTAGCAGTTCAGACTCAGTAATCCCCCGAGATGGAGAGGTTGTTGATGGTAACTGGAGAGAGGGAAAGTTTATCTCAACGGTCAGCCCTATTGAAATAGATGGTGACGTTACCGCCAAGGTTTTTATGTTTCAAGAAACAGAGTCGATACACTCCCTGATTGACAGACTAAATAAACACTTTATATTAACAGGAATATTTGCTGTTTTTTTAACCTTAACCGTAATCATTTTCCTTTCAAAAGGTCTTGCAAAACCTTTAATAAAAATGAAGGAAGCTACTTCTCAAATCAGTAAAGGAGATTTTACTGTTTCTCTCCCCAAAAATAGGAATGACGAACTTGGGGATTTAGCCGATTCTATATCGCGGCTTGCAAGTGATTTACATTATTTAAAACTAGAGCGAAACGATTTTTTGGCGAGCATTTCTCATGAACTCAGGACACCCCTCACCTATATCAAGGGTTATGCCGATATTGTTCTTAAACGCAATTTATCTATTGAGGATCGTGATAAATATTTGAATATTATTCATGAAGAAGCAAATCGTCTCTCTGATTTAATTAAGGATCTTTTTGATCTTGCGAAAATGGATAAAAACTCGTTCGTTATTCAAAAAAGAGCTATAGACATAACTGACTTTATTATGAAAATAGAGCAAAAGTTTTCTCCGGCTTTCCAAGAAAAAGATATGGAATTAGAGGTAATTTGTCCAAAGGAAGCGGTTATTATCGCTGACCCTACTAGGCTTGAGCAAATCATATTTAATTTACTGGATAACGCTATTAAATACTCTCCACCCGGGGCCAAAACGATTCTATCCGTAAACAATAAAAAGAAGGATGTCTATATTAAAGTTCGAGATAATGGAAAAGGGATTCCCGAAGAAGATCTGCCTTATATTTTAAACCGCTTTTATCGTGTAGATAAATCCAGAACGAGATCTTTAGGAGGAACAGGTTTGGGGCTCGCCATTGTAAAGGAGCTTGTTCTAGCCCACGGGGGGACTATTTCTGTGAAAAGCAAGGAAGGAATAGGAACAGAATTTGAACTTGTCTTTAAAGGAGCAGATAAAATTGAAAACGATACTATTAGTTGATGATGAATCTAGAATGCTGGATTTACTTGCCCTGTATTTAACCCCATTAGGTTATAATTGCGTCAAAAAGTCATCTGCAATAGAAGCAATCGGGTTTATAGAATCACAACCAGCAGATCTAATATTATTAGATGTGATGATGCCTGAAATGGATGGCTGGAAAGCATGCAAAGAATTAAAAAAAGTCAGAGATATCCCGATAATCATGCTCACAGCGAGAAGTGAGAAACCTGATATTGTTAAAGGGTTAAAATTAGGTGCAGATGATTATATTTTAAAACCATTTGATGAAGAAGAACTTGTAGCAAGGATTGAAGCAGTACTTAGGAGAACTGCAAAAGAAGATGAGTTCATCGCATTTAAAGGTCTTTTACTAAAACCAGATTCCTATGAGCTTTATTATGTAGATAAGGAGGTATTGTTGACACCTAAAGAATTTGCGATGGTACAGCTACTTATAAGTAACAGAAACAAGGTTTTCTCTAGAGATCACTTAATTGAATCGGTTTGGGGATTTGGCGTATCGATTGAAGACCGTACAATTGACTCTCATGTTAGAAACATACGAGAAAAGCTGAGAAAGGCAGGATTTCCAGCGGATGATTATTTACTGACAGTTTGGGGTGTCGGATATAAATGGACAGGAAAGGATTAATTCGCAGCCTATTTCAACTTAAGCATTCAAATCAAACCCAATCATAACAAAAGTCGATTCCTTCGCTAAGGAATCGACTTTCTATTTTTAATCGATCTTCTATCCTACAAACTATTCAGCTGGGGATAGCTCACTTTCAGTCACCCATTTATGATTTTTCACTTCTTTACCGTCAGTTGTCGTAGTAAAGTCAACCATGTAAACAGTTGTTTGTTCAGCTGAATCAATTTCTGCAGTTGCTCCGTCCATGCCTTCCATATGTTCTGCATTTACAGTAACTTCTGCTCCAGGTTCAAGAGGTTCTTCACCGGCGTTTTCTATTTCTTCATGTATGACCCATTTATGATCTTCCACTCTTTCTCCCCCCGTTGTCGGAGTATAAGAGATAGTATAAACAGTAGTATCATATGCACCTACAATAGTTGCTTCAGCGCCTTTCATACCTGGCATATGATCAGATTCAATAATCGCTTTGCTTCCAACTTCATATGTTGGTGAAGCTGCTTCTTCTAAACCTTCAGGAACTTCGCCCGAGCCAGACATATCCATATTACTGTGATCCATGCCTTCCATATCTTCATCCTTATTCTCTTGGCTCTCTTCTGTATTTTCGTTGCCTTCATTGTTTTCCGTGTTTTCATCATTTGCATTTGAACAAGCTCCCAAAAGTAATAAAAGAGCAGTAAGTAATACAAATAACATAGAATTCCTTAATTTCATTTTTAACATTTAAATAACTCCTCCTTTAGCAATTTACAATATCATACCTAATAAATGTGCAGAAAATGTGATGTAAGCATATCTATAAAAATTTTGTCCTTAAATCTATTCCCCACTAGAAACTAATTTATTCTGTATTAGCTTTACAATTTTTATTTGGTAAATATTATAGACTAAATGAATGGCTATTTTTAAAATTATCCATTTAATAACACATAGCCTAATGGCAAGCCTCCACACGTGTTAGTGGTTATCTTTATTAATAGGGAATAAAACAGTCAGAGTGGTGCCAGCATTTATTTCACTTTTTATATTTATTTTTCCCTCATGGGCATTAACTAATGCTTTTACGATGGAGAGCCCTATACCAATTCCTCCTGTTTTTCTGTTCCTGGATTTATCCCCTCTGTAAAAACGTTCAAAAAGATAAGGAAGATCCTCTTTCTTTATCCCAACTCCTGTATCGGCTACTGAGAAACCTATATAACTATTTTCTTTAATAACTGATATCGTTACCCTATTACCTGATGGAGTATGTTGAAGAGCATTTTGAATAACATTGGTTAATATTTGAATAACTCGGTCTCGGTCGGCTTGAAACCACTGTTCTTCCTCAGAATTAAGTATTCGGAGTTTTACTCCTTTTTCATGAAAAGAAGGAGCAAAAAGATCTTTTAAAGTATTGACGATTTTATTAGCCTCTATATTGATTTTATTAAGTTTAATCTGAGGGTTCTCTGCAGCTAGAAGCTTTTCGAGTTCATTTACAAGTCGAACTAAGCGCATTAACTCATCATGGCTTTGCTGAAGTTTCCTCGGTGTAGGCTCCCATATCTCATCTTGAAAAGCTTCTATCTGGCTCCTTAACGTTGCAAGCGGTGTTCGTAACTCATGTGCAAGATCAGCGGTAAACTGCTTCCTAAGATTTTCTTCTTTAGACAGAGAACTTGCTAAATGATTAAAGGACAATCCAACAGGCTTCATTTCCTCTGTAAATTCCTCTATATTTAAACGGGTATTCCATTTATGCTTTTGAAGTTCCTGTACAGCCACTGAAAGTTTATTAAAACCAGAAGAGAGCCATTTTGAGAATAAAAGACTAAAAATAGCTGAGAGGATGAGAGTTATTAAAGCAGCCGCATAGATATTTCGTTTTATGGTATGGAAAAAAGAAAAGTCCTCTTCAAGGAGCTCTTCTTGATAATACACTTTAATGCTGCCGATGAACCGGTTCCCTGAAGAAAGCCTGTATGTTTCTGAGAGTTGCTCCTCCTGTATTTTTGCCTGTGTGCCCTGAGCCATATTCTCCATCATCTCTTTCATGTTAGTTGTATCTAACAGGAGTTTTCCCTCAGAATCATATATTCGATAAAATAAATTTTCAGTCATAGCTTGATTATGTAGCATACTTAGTACTTGGTTACTTTGAAGTATACCGGCCCGATCATACTCTTTGAGTATTTCTTCCTTTATCAGGTTAATGTTTTTTTCTCTGCCCTCCCGTAAATAACTATTAAAATGATCTTCAAATCCCCATAATATCGAAAAACTTGTCAAAAGAATGCCGGATAATGATACCACTAAGAAATAAAGCAAAATTCTAGAGCGCATGGTTTTGCGCATGAGGCTTTCCTCCAAACTTATAACCCATTCCAAAAACGGTCAATACAAATTCGGGCTGGCGGGGATCTCTTTCAATCTTTTTGCGCAGGTTCTTTATATGGGTATCAATGCTTCGTTCATATCCCTCATAATAAGCCCCGTTTTCCTGGCATTTTTCAAGTAAATCTTTACGACTATAAACCCTGCCCGGATAATTTGCCAGTGTAAATAGGAGTCTATATTCTATAGGCGTGAGTGTTATAACCTTACCTTTCACTTGAACTTCTTTTTTTATTGGATCAATGGTCATTTTATTATCATTAAATAGAAGCTTATGTTCTAAGTTCCTTTTTTTCACTCTTCTTAAAATGGCTTTAGCTCTCACCACTACCTCTCTTGGACTGAATGGTTTCTTAACATAATCGTCTGCTCCAAGGTTTATTCCGTTTAATAAATCTTCTTCGTTTGATTTTGCTGTAAGCATAATTATGGGTACGTCAGTCTCTTTCCTTATTAAACGACAGACTTCCTCGCCTGAAATATCAGGAAGCATGAGATCTAAAATAATTATGTCAATGTCTTCTGCCTTTGCTTCTTTTAAAGCATCTATTCCATTTAACGCAGACACAGTATCCCAGCCCTCCTTATCAAAGTAGGCTTTTAATACTTCGAGTATCATTTCTTCATCATCTATTAGAAGTATTTTTGTCACGTTTTACCACTCCTTGTGTTTATTTTAACATCTTGGATTGATGGAAATGTAATCTTCACAAAATCCCCATAAGTTTTCCATAAAATCTACATTCCGTTTAGTTATTCTATCACCAAGAAGGGAGATGAATGAACTTGAAAAAATTTGTGATTGGTGTCTTGGGGGCAAGTTTTATCTTGGGAGCAGGCACATATGCTTTTGCAGAGGAAAACGGAAAAGCAGGTTTAAATTTTGGGCAAATGAAGCCTATGATTGAGGAAATGCATCCTGGCCTCTCAACAAAGGAGCAAAAAGATATGTTTGAGTCATGTCATGGAAAGGATGGTATGATGCAACAAAGTGGAGCCGAAAGCATGATGAATAATCTTTAGTTGGGGTGATTCCAATGATGGGCGGATTCGGGATTGGCATGATGGGTTTTGGAATGATAGGGCTGATGTTAAATCTAACCTTAATCGGAATTGTAGTTTATTTTGCAGTTAAAATGGCGATTAAGAAATCTAAAATGAATCTTTAATTCAATTAACGCAAAAAAAGGACCGTTGTGAATACGGTCCTTTTTACGCTCAGACTTTATCATAACTTAATAAATACATTTATTTCAACAAAAGGATTTATAGGAATTGAAGTTATTCCACTTATATTTTACTCCATTAAATCGTGATAAGAAGTATTATTGCTCCGGCAGCAAGTGCAAAAAAAATAATTACTTTATTGCAATACAGTGGCTGTTCCTTGTCAAATTGTTCTATAATGATTATGATCAAAATGATAAAGAATTGAATAAGCCAAGATAAAAAGACCATTAATTATATCTCCATTCTTATTAGTCCTCCAAAGTTAAAGTGGTACATTCGGCTGTGATTTACCAAGTTACTCACAACTAACCAGAGTGGTTCTATTTTTTGATTTTTGATATCTTAATCTTTAGAGAGTATACTTTTTCAAGTAGATTAATGTCTCTGTATCTTACTTATACCTAAAAATTTTGCATAGATTATGCATACACAAATACTTTTTACCTTGCATATTATTGGGAAAAGAAAAATCAAAATCTCATTTGATGCGATTGTCTTCCTTGTTAGTCATCTAAGATTAAGAATTGGCTTTCCTATGGTATCTAGAAAAGGGGTGAAGAACTTGTGCTTTACTCATAATGTAATTGAAATACAGGCCCTTAAAATATGCGAGGAAATTAGGGAACACTCTGTTTACAAACTAGTCAGTGTAGCTACTACTGGTGGTGAGAGCATTCAAATTAAAGAAAATTTATCTATACAAAGTAATTTAAATTTACCTCCTGGTGGAACTTTGCCTTTAGTTACAAAGGTCATGCTTGAAAATACAGATGGAAGGTCTTATTCCGTCAATGTAGATGAAGCAGGACTGCAGTTTGCAAAAGGTCTTATTACTTATAAAGAATATAAACTCCTTCAAAATAGGGAAAAAAGAAAGTTAACTACTATATTAATAGCCTCCGGGGGCACGTTTTTTTTAATGAGCTGGTCATTTTTGGAGCTCTTATTTTAATAATCATAATAATGAAATGGCTACTCCCTCTATAAATATTGATATAACAACGGTTTGACCCGTTGGTGGGATGTCAAAAAAATATTTTTCGACATATAC
>NZ_JBYTDU010000036.1:0-4177 GCF_058791715.1 Cytobacillus sp. EB106-05-05-XG126
AATGAACCGCCGTATACCGAACGGTACGTACGGTGGTGTGAGAGGTCGGGGGTTAGTCACCCCCTCCTACTCGATTATTCTTTTTCCGCCGGTCTATACTTACCCTCCGGAAGTTTCTCAACTAAATTAAACTCAATCAACTTCTTCAAGGATAAATTACAGTAAGCAGCTGCATCGTATTTATCTCTTCCGACTTTTTGTCCGATCTCGGATGGCCCTACACCTGACTGCTTTTCTTTGTATAACTCACATAACGCTTTAAGGATATTCTTATCTTTTTCAGTAATTTGTTTTTTGGACTGTTGTGACAAAATAAACCTCCCTAGATATGGTTATAAAGGAAAAGTAAAACAATAAAGGCTTATCAAGTCATTTAGCAGATCTACATCAAATTGGGGAGGTTCGACTTACAACCTTTCCAATATATTCAAAAGGAAATATAATGATATCTAGTTAAAAGTTATAAAGCTTTCCTAAGGAGTGATAAGAATGAGTAACAGAAATAGCAAATACGAACCGCTACAAAATTTTTAAAAGTTCCAAAAGACTAAGAGTATCAAAATGACTTTTTTAGAGGTAGAAGACATTCTAGGGTTCACACTCCCAAAATCAGCCTATAAACATGAAGCGTGGTGGGATAAATCGGATTCTCATACACAGTCCTTCGCTTGGAAAAATGCTCATTTTATTGCAAAACCAAACTTGAAAGAAAAAAAGGTAGAGTTTGTTAAGCACATAGAAGATTAGTTTTATAAAAGCAGCGTTGTTAATATAGTAATCACAAATAACAGTAGGGGCGAACAATGATTAAAATTAACAGTATAAATGAATTTAATGAATATAGAAATAATAAAATTGGTTATTTCCTTATAGATGATAAACCAACTAAAATTAAGACATTACATATGGCAAGTTGTCCTCATATTAATATTAGATTTTTTGAACAAAAGGTTATTAATAATCAAGAAAAGAATGGAAGTTACTACTGGAGCGGTGATTTAAAGGAAATCTTAAATGAAGAGAGCATACGAGAGTGCCTAGTTTGTAAGAAGTAATTAAGCGCCTAGATACATTTTCAATAAGTTATTTGTCGTTGCTTGCAAAAGAGAACAATACATAAGAAATTTTCACATCAAAATCCCTATTCAACTAGTTCAATGAGTAAATTAATATAAAAATAGAAAAATGTGGAATATGTGATTGTCAGGTGAACAGTTTAAGTATGGAGATGATTAAAGTTGAAAGTATTAGATGTGAAAGATTTACTTTTAGGTATCCAACAGACAAGTAATCAACTGAATATACTTAAGAATCAAGTTAAACATGTTCAAATGGCCATCAAGGAGTTTATCTCTCATGAAGATTCTTTCAAAGGAGATGGCGGCAGGTCGATTTTAAACTTCTACCAGGAAAGCCACCTGCCTTTTCTACTATTCTTTGAATCCTGGATTGAAGATTACCAATCCTATTTAAACAGTCTAGAAAACACAATCCACGACTTTGAATCTTCTCCTGCAGGATTCATCCGCCAGGAATTCCTTGAGAATGAGCTACAATTGGGCCTAAGAAACACTCTTCAGATCGCCTCTGAACTAACTAAAGAAGCAAATGAAGTAATAAAAACCGTAAGCGATATTGTCCCGCTGCCGCTGCTGAAGGATAACCGCTTTATCCAAGCATCAATGCATGCCCAGGACTCTAGCCGGGGAACAGTTGAAAAATTAGAAGCCTTTGACCATCGGGAAACTGCAGCGCTTGACCCCCTCTTAAAAAATTTAGACCACATGGAAGACTACATAAAAAAAATGGCTGGCATGCTCCAAAGCGGCAACTTATCTTTGGCCCATTATCAGCCAAGAGCTCTTAATTGGGAGGATTTCCATGATGAAATATCGAATCCTAGTCCACAAAGGGAGCAAAGTCTCCTTCATGATATGGCTGAAGGAGCCATTGAGGGGGCTTCTAAAGCTGTAAGAGATACTTTGGAAGGCCTTAAGTCTACCTATGAGCTGGGACGAAAGATCATGGGACCGTTCAGTCCGCTGTTTTTAGGTAGTGAATTGCTGTTTAACCGTGACCAGCTGCTAGAAAATCAAAGGAAGCACCAGGAGTTTTATTTACGCATTTTAAATGACCCAATAGGAAAAGTACGTCAGGTTCTGGATATGCCGAAATACATATGGTCTGCTATCACCAGTGCCTGGGAGCGTGATGTTGTAAATGGGGATGCCAAAAGCCGGACAGCCTTCTTTACCTATGGCCTGACTTCCCTTGGAATTGGTATTCTCGGGGATAAAGGAATTGGTAAAGCCGGTACAATAGCCAAGACGGTAGGCCAGGCTACTAAGGGAGGGAAGGGACTTTCTTTTCATACACAAGGACCAGCTCCTGCAATGGTGGGAGGTGTCGATCACGGTCCAGTACCTTACAATGTATTTCATAACCCCTTGACACAGATCAAGAAGCTAGCAGATAAAGAGTATAGAGCAAAGCCTAATAAAATTGAAAAAGATAATTACTTTGTTGGTACTTTAAAGGGAGAAAAAGTCCACTTAAAAGGCGTAAAAGTAGAAGAGATTATATACACAAAAAGACATCCGGAAGAAACTGCGCAATTAAGAAAAACCTTTAATAATTCTGTTAAGAAAAGTTTTCTTAAAACGTTTGCTAACGATCCGATAAGAGTACAATTTCTTCGAAGGGCAGGGTTAGATGATAATGATATTGCCAGAATGAAAGATGGCCTTAATCCAAAGGGATGGCAAGTCCATCATAATTTACCTTTAGATGATGGTGGTACCAATGATTTTACTAACTTGGTATTGATAAAAAATGATCCATATCATAAAGCAGTTACCAATGAACAAAACTCTCTAACAAGAGAATTAACTCCTACACAAAGTAAAAGGATTAATTGGCCAATGTTTGAAGATGAGGTTTACCCACCGGAACCTTTTAAATAAAGAAGGGATGAGCAGATATGGCCCAGTGGAAAGAATTATTGATTGAAATAAAGAAAATTGAAGAGAAATATGGCAGTTCACTAAGGAATCCAGTTACGGATGTAGAGATAAGAAAGTTGCGGCTAGACATTCAGGAGAAATTAGGGAATATAGAATTACCTAAGTCTTATGTAGACTTTTTGAAAACTGTAAATGGATTAGACTTTAATGGTTTGGTCATTTATGGTGTTGACGAACATCTACTTGATGACCAAGAAGGTGAAAATCTTCAGGGGTTTGTTGAAACTAATGAGATTTGGTATGAAAATGATTGGCAAAAGCAATACATGTTTTTTGGGGACTCTGATACTGCCTGGTACTGTTTAGAACTTCAAAAAGCAAGGTTCCTTGAACTTGATAAACCGTCTGGATCCATAATTCAATCTTTTGATAGTTTTGATTCAATGTTAAGTGAAGCCTTACAAACAGCTCTAACCTAATGATCCTTAACTGAGGATTAGGGTAAACTCAATCTCGCTTTTTCATACTAGCTGCCAAAAACCAGGCAGCTTTTTCTTTTTAAATAAAGGTGGGATAAGAGACACAAACTTATATACGTATTAGCATATTATGCAAACATAAAATGCTAGGAATTTAATCCCAAGGGCTTAGACAACTGATTAACTTCTCTGTTTGGTTTTAATAGCTATACTAATAAGATATGCACTATAGATACTTGAGAGAAGGTGTTCAATCTCAATAGCGCTGGTTAAAAAACTTTGTTATAATTAGTGTAAAATTACACTATATAAACAAAGGGTGATACATATTGGATAATATTAATAAGTGGGAAATAATTTCTTTGGTTTTAGCTATTATTGGTGTTACTTTTAGTATGATGTTTCAGGGGATGGCTTATTGGGGACCTGGTGGTTCATTGACTTGGATTGGATTCTGGGTAGGTGCAATTTTGTCATACTTTTTTTCGTTATCTTCAATTGCTTGTATGTTTTTAAACAAAGATAAGTTACATACTTTAATGGTTACTATAAATATAATTTTAATTTCTGCAACAATGCTATGGACTACATTTATTATTATTGCTTGGCAATCAGGAAAATAGATTAGCTACCATTCATTCGGGGTGGTTATTTAACTAAACCAGCTAATAGTTTGTCAACTTTTTTCATTTAAATTGCTTTTTGTTGTGTGGTATCCTAAAAATATGCATACCA
>NZ_JBYTDU010000037.1:0-3177 GCF_058791715.1 Cytobacillus sp. EB106-05-05-XG126
CATATTTTTAGGATACCACACAACAAAAAGCAATTTAAATGAAAAAAGTTGACAAACTATTAGCTGGTTTTGTTGAATAAGAAAAAGCCGCCTGATTCGCAGCTGTTCTTGAACAGTGTAAAGTGAAAATAATGTTGTTTAATTTACATTAAAGCCATAAAAAATAATAAAGATGTTGAATTTTTATTAATCTAAAGATGCAAAAGGCGTATTATGCGTTAAATTAAGTGTAATTAGTATGTAGAGGTGCGACTGATGAACTCGTTGAATAAGTTTTTTGAAAAAAAAACATTAGTATTTTTAACTATATTTCTTATTGGTCTTTTTCTCTTTTCCTTTGGGTTTTCGTACATTTTCGTATTTGTTCAATCTCCTATAGGAATAATCAGTAGTGAGCATTCTTCTGATTGGTTGCTATGGATAGGGAGTTTCATTGGTGGGGCAATTGGTGGTATTTTTGCCTTCTTTGGAATAAAGATAACTTTAGAAAATCAAAGAAAGGAAATACAATTCGAAAACAAAAAAAAGGCCCTCCCTTATATTGATGTAAAAGCCAGTAATTATGATTATAAGTATAAATATATTCAATTTGATTTCTGTTTTACAGAAGAGGGAACGTAAAGATATAACTGATACAGCAAAAATAACTATAGCTTTGGAGAATGTAGGACTAAGGGAATTGTATGATTTGTATATCGGTGATATTGAATCAACATATTTTAAGGCTACGGCAGATTACTTTTACACAAGTCCAATAGTCTATTGCAACAAATTTATGGAACTAAATCTCTATTTTTATGAAAAAGGTTCCTATGATAATGATAATTTAGAAAGTCGTCATCACACGCTTATTTCCCCACTTATTTTTAAATGCTATTTTAGAGATTGCTATGACAATTGGTATTATCAGAAGTTTAGCATTTCGTTAATGCATTCAATAACTCCAGACGTTAGTGTAGATCAACGAGCGCTAAATATTAATTTTGAGAGGTATGAGATATTGTCTCAACCAATCGAAATCCCTGAAGAAGATTTACCGTGGAAGAATGGGAAATCAGTTTGTCATTGCTAAAAATGAATGAATAAATTTTAAATATTAGTTAAACCACTTTATTATCTTTTTAATGAATGAAATTTGTATGGACTAATACGGTATTAAACAACTTTTAAGAGCCTTATTACATTTCGTATGTAGTAAGGCTCTTGTTTTTTATAACAATATTAAATGTAGTGTAGTGCTTTCAAAATTAACCATAATGATTAAACAAAGAAAAAATCCCTGATATCGGTCAAAAAGCAGGGGTTTTTGCATTTTAATGGACTTAGGGAAATGAATAAACTATTGCTGCTTGTTTAAAGCACAATAATTAGTAAGGATGTTGGTCATTATATTTCATACTTTTTAAGAAATCTATTTTTCTAATATCTTTATTATTATTATTATCTGCTCGATAACTGTCCTTAGATGAAGACTGGTAGACACGTAAATATTGATCAGGATTTAGTAAATAATACTTTACGTCTTCCTTTTGATGGATTTTTAAATCCTCTAATTGTACCCCTGCGAAATTCGGTAAAGTATCAATAATACCAAACTCAACTGATAACCCCTCTTTAAAGAACTCATGTTCATGCAAATCAATTAGGCAATATTCCATTGAATTCATGATTTTCACAATATCAATCCAGTTATGTATAGATAATTCAGGCGGCACTTCCCATCCTCTTTTATCACCAGGTACATGAATATCTATGTCTTGAGCATCCCAACTCTTTCCTGTTATGACTTCTAAACCAACCGAACCCATTAACAATGGAATAATATCAATATCATTTAGTTTTTTTGCAATTTTAATAAACTCATCAAACTTGTGATTATCCATTTGCTCCTTCACCTTCCCCGATTTCACCATAACTATATTTTACAAACCTGTTTGTCAGTTCAATAACACAGGCTCTTGCTCTTGTTTTTCTTCTAATTCATATACTTCATCCCACTCTATTCCACAAGCCGCTGCATGTATTTTAGGATCGTATTTCTGGTCATTTTTTAAAAGTGTATAGGATAAATTTCAATTACCCATTTCTGCCTTCCTACTAGATGTTCAGTTACTATCAAAAATAATTAAGTGATGTGAGCGCTATATCCTACATTAAGTTATTGCTGACGTACCATCCTAATAGCCAACCAAAGATTCCGCTTATTATTCCTAAAAAAATCATTGTTGCCCCTTGCTTATCCCCCTTGTAATCTCGCCTTATTACAACTCCTATGCAAATAGGGAAAAACAATAGCATAGGCGGCATTAAGTTAAAAGTTAATAAGATGACAGATAACCACCCAATTGTTAGGAGTATACCTTTACCATTTTTTTGTTCACTTCCCATCAACTCACCTCAATTCATATCCTAATTTTTACATTTATTACTCATTCTATCATATAGAAAGCTTTGAAATTATAATTCTTTGATTATCTAATCAGCTCCGATACTTTGATAAGAAAAAGTAGTTCATATTTATTGAAGAATCACAAGTATAAAAGAATATGTGCCCATTAATAAAACAGGGCCTTTTAAGCTATGATAATAGATTGTTATTAAGAAGTCTTATATTCCTAACAACTGACTAAACCGTTGCTAAATCTTTATTCACTAAAAGGGATTTGTGACGAAAAAAACTCTATAAACTAAAAAATGGCTTGCCAAAACTATTGTAGTTAGCAAGCCATTTTTATTGCCATTTATTTGATATGCACTTCAAAACGAAACTTTTTTCATTATGAGATAAATTCTACAAAGGAAGGGATACGTAATTTATTTTCTTTTGTCAGGTTACGATATTTTACCTTTGCCTTTATTTTTGGTTCCAGGAAAATAAAGTCCTTGTTTTCATCAACTACATAATTACGGTACTCTTGATAAAACTTTTTCCTCGCTGCAGGAACCATGAACTCCATTAATCCAACAGGTCTCATTTTTTTCCCCTCTTCCAAGCTTAGAAGGAGTCCAAATTCGTTTTTTCTCAATCCTGTAATGTAAACATCAGCGAAAGAGTAATTGATGACTTTAAGCCAATTATGAGACCTATTTTTAATTTTATATAAGGAGCATTCCTGTTAGAAGAATTTTCGGGGACTTGAACAAAAAAGAGCCCTCTTGGTATGATACGGGGTGTCA
>NZ_JBYTDU010000038.1:0-1890 GCF_058791715.1 Cytobacillus sp. EB106-05-05-XG126
AATCGAGTAGGAGGGGGTGACTAACCCCCGACCTCTCACACCACCGTACGTACCGTTCGGTATACGGCGGTTCATTTAAGTTTGACGTAGAAATTCATATCTTTGATATAGACTTTTGAGCCCTCGATTACTCCAATAAGAGTTATCGAGGGTTTTGTGTAGGATTGGACTAGAGGCTATTCTCCAATATTTCCTTCTGGAGTTTCCCCATTCGTATGCCTTCTGGTCAGGGACCCCTAAACCTTTGAGTTTTCTCACCCTTGTCCTTGGATTTTTCCATTGTTTCCATTCAATCATACGAAGTCTTCTTCTAATCCACTCATCAAATTCTTTAAATTTACTTGGTGTGTCAGCCAATGCAAAATATCCACACCATCCCGTCAGATATTGATTTAGTTTCTCAATTCTAACTTCCATAGGAATTGGTTTGGAACGGGAGGTTAACTCCCGTATTTTTGCTTTAAGCCTTTTAATACTTTCGTTGGCTATACGAACCTTCGGTTTCTTATTAAGCGTAAAGCTAAAGCCAAGGAACTTTCGTTTCCACGGGCGATCAACTGCTGATTTCCCTCGATTTACTTTGAGTTTTAATTTCTGCTCTATGAAACCTGTAATCGAGTTCATCACTCGTTCTCCAGCTTTCTTCGATTTCATGTAAATATTACAGTCATCGGCGTAGCGGACAAACTTGTGACCTCTTCTTTCCAACTCTTTATCAAGTTTATCCAAAAGGATATTCGAAAGAAGAGGGCTCAGGGGACCTCCTTGTGGTGTTCCTTCTTCTGCATCATAGACTACACCATTAATCATGATTCCTGCCTGGAGATATTTACGTATTAGTTTCAAGACCAATCGGTCTTGTATTCTACTTGCTAATATCCCCATTAGCTTATCATGATTTACTTTGTCAAAGAATTTCTCCAAGTCCATGTCAATTACCCATCTATAGCCTTCACTTATATATTCCCTTGCCTTGCGAACCGCATCATGACCTCTTCTATTCGGTCTAAATCCATAGCTGTGTTCTGAGAAACTTGGGTCAAAAAGTGGGGTTAGAACTTGAGCGATTGCTTGTTGGATGAATCGGTCTGTCACGGTAGGTATTCCTAGTAACCTTACTCCACCGTCGGGTTTCGGGATTTCGATTCGACGGACTGGGTTGGGCTGATAGGTGCCTTTCCTTAAAGAATCGCATAAGGTATCCCAGTTATCATAGAGATGTCTTCGTAGGGATTTTACGGACATTCCATCTATGCCGTGACTCCCTTTGTTCTTCTCCACACGTTTAAGTGCTGCTATTAAGTTTTCCCGTGACAGAATCAGATCCATTAACATGTGATATTTCCTTTCGACGTGAACGTAGAAATCTAATTATGTTATTCCTGCTCCACCCTCCTGAAGTCCCCTTGTGGAATTCACCACTTCCTCCTTCAGGTAAGTCCTTTTGGATTGTCTGCTTCTACACAGGAATTGTATGCCTAGTTCTCGTTCTTCCTAAATGTTCAGCCCTTCCCTTACCATCTCGAGTAGGTAAGGTACTATGACCTCTGCTGACTTCTGGTTGTTCAGCTATCTATTGCTAGATAGGTTACCAAGTGTACTTGGCGTACCAACCAGATCTCCCCGGGTAAGAGTACAGTCTTTCCCTCCATCTATCTGCTCCATTTACTCTGTACCACCTTTGGCAGTAAGGACTTTGTTTTGATCTGCAAACTCGTCCAATGGTACCTAGCCTTATATGAAGTTCGTGTTCCTCAGACCGGAGGTTTGCCGCTCGCTTCCTTTAGATTCCGTGTCGCCACGGACACCCTTGCGTTAAGCTAACCATTACTACTGCCTTCATGGCTCGGGACTTGCACCCTATAGACTGCACCCATGCCGGGCGCACAG
>NZ_JBYTDU010000039.1:0-1785 GCF_058791715.1 Cytobacillus sp. EB106-05-05-XG126
AAGGAGCATTCCTGTTAGAAGAATTTTCGGGGACTTGAACAAAAAAGAGCCCTCTTGGTATGATACGGGGTGTCAAATCGTGCGCCGAATTGACCCCTAACTTAGGTAACCAAGGAGGACTCCAACATGGATTTTAAACAAAATCAGAAAATAAATCAAGTCACCGAAAATACCCTCGTAGTCGGAATCGATATTGCCAAGCGAAAACATTTCGCCTGCTTTGTCGATGACCGTGGACGTTTGCTCCGTAAGTCTTTCTCAGTTTTACAATCCAGCCAGGGTTTTGAGAGTTTTTACCAGCGTATTTTGACTGCCATGAAAGAATACGAAAAGACGGAGGTCATTGTCGGGATTGAACCAACCGGCCATTACTGGCTTAACCTGGCCTATTTCCTTGAGGAACGGGGCATTCCCTTGGCGATGACCAACCCTATGCACGTCAAGCGATCAAAGGAGTTGGATGATAACCTGCCAACCAAACATGACCGTAAGGATGCGCTGGTCATCGCTCGTCTGATCAAAGATGGACGCTTCAGTTATCCTCGTATTTTGAAGGACATGGAAGCTGAACTCCGTGTTGGCTCAACGTTCAGAAGCAAGTTGACAGAGGAACTTGGGGCTATCAAAAACATGATCATTCGCTGGATCGATCGTTATTTTCCTGAGTTCACCCAGGTCTTTCCGTCATTTGGGAAGATGGCAATGGCTGTCCTGGAGTGCACACCATTTCCGGCTGATCTTCATCAGAAACAACCGGATGAAGTATTGGCACTTTACCGTAAGGTCGAGGGGCTCAAATCCCCCCAAAGGCCGAAAGCCATACGACTCATAGAACTCGCTTCAGACTCGATTGGGGTAACAGAAGGACGGGAGATGGCCCGTATTGAAATCGCCACACTTGTTCGCCGTTACCACCAGTTGGAACAGGAGATTGAAAGCATTACGCAGCACCTGGTCGAGATTGTTAAAACATCAGTAGAATACGAATGGCTCTCAACGGTTCCTGGCCTTGGAGATACCACGATTGTCGATTTACTAGCTGAAATCGGAAGCTTTTCTCACTATGAAGATCCACGCCAACTAATCAAACTCGCGGGATTGACATTACGGGAAAATTCATCCGGCCAGCACAAAGGACAAAAGAGAATCTCCAAAAGGGGCAGAAGAAAGCTTCGAGCGCTCTTATTCCGAGTGATGATGCCGATGGTTCGTCATAATGATGCCTTTAGAAAGCTGCATGAGTATTACACAAATCGCAAGGACAATCCGTTACGAAAGAAACAATCCATCGTGGTCCTATGCGGGAAACTCTTAAAAGTTCTCCACGGGATTAGCACGAAGCACAAAGCGTTTGACGCAAAGCGAATGATGAGGGATATTCCTAGTCTCGCAGAGGCTATGTAAAGTCCTGCATCCCTTTAAAAGACCTAGACAACAGGATGACACGGAGAAGCTGGCACTATAAACACCATCCGACCTCGAGTCCCTAAAGGAGCTTCGCTAGCCTCTGCCTTATGACTAGACCGAACGAAGGAATGTAGGCACTTTGATGCCCAGAGACATGGGAGGGTACGTCATCATAAGCTACGCAGAGATCCATTGTGCATCGTATATATACGGATCACTACTCTTCCATCATTACCCAGTAGTGACCGCGTAGCGTACCCACTAATTGTAAGAGAATCACATATTTATTAATTTCTGTTAGGGTATATGTCGAAAAATATTTTTTTGACATCCCACCAACGGGTCAAACCGTTGTTATATCAATATTTATAGAGGGAG
>NZ_JBYTDU010000040.1:0-1714 GCF_058791715.1 Cytobacillus sp. EB106-05-05-XG126
CGATGTCAGTGGTAGGAGAGCGTTCTAAGGGCGTTGAAGCCAGACCGCAAGGACTGGTGGAGCGCTTAGAAGTGAGAATGCCGGTATGAGTAGCGAAAGATGGGTGAGAATCCCATCCACCGAATGCCTAAGGTTTCCTGAGGAAGGCTCGTCCGCTCAGGGTTAGTCGGGACCTAAGCCGAGGCTGAAAAGCGTAGGCGATGGACAACAGGTTGATATTCCTGTACCACCTCTTTACCGTTTGAGCAATGGGGGGACGCAGGAGGATAGGGTAAGCGCGCTGCTGGATTAGCGCGTCCAAGCAGTTAGGCCGGTAACGAGGCAAATCCCGTTACCATACAGGCTGAGCTGTGACGGCGAGGGAAATTTAGTACCGAAGTTCCTGATTCCACACTGCCAAGAAAAGCCTCTAGCGAGGGAAAAGGTGCCCGTACCGCAAACCGACACAGGTAGGCGAGGAGAGAATCCTAAGGTGAGCGAGAGAACTCTCGTTAAGGAACTCGGCAAAATGACCCCGTAACTTCGGGAGAAGGGGTGCTCATTAGGGTGAATAGCCCTGATGAGCCGCAGTGAATAGGCCCAGGCGACTGTTTAGCAAAAACACAGGTCTCTGCGAAGCCGCAAGGCGAAGTATAGGGGCTGACGCCTGCCCGGTGCTGGAAGGTTAAGAGGAGAGGTTAGCGCAAGCGAAGCTTTGAATCGAAGCCCCAGTAAACGGCGGCCGTAACTATAACGGTCCTAAGGTAGCGAAATTCCTTGTCGGGTAAGTTCCGACCCGCACGAAAGGCGTAACGATCTGGGCACTGTCTCAACGAGAGACTCGGTGAAATTATAGTACCTGTGAAGATGCAGGTTACCCGCGACAGGACGGAAAGACCCCGTGGAGCTTTACTGTAGCCTGATATTGAATTTTGGTACAGCTTGTACAGGATAGGTAGGAGCCTGAGAAGCCGGAGCGCCAGCTTCGGTGGAGGCGTCGGTGGGATACTACCCTGGCTGTATTGAAATTCTAACCCGCGCCCCTGATCGGGGCGGGAGACAGTGTCAGGTGGGCAGTTTGACTGGGGCGGTCGCCTCCTAAAAAGTAACGGAGGCGCCCAAAGGTTCCCTCAGAATGGTTGGAAATCATTCGCAGAGTGTAAAGGCACAAGGGAGCTTGACTGCGAGACCTACAAGTCGAGCAGGGACGAAAGTCGGGCTTAGTGATCCGGTGGTTCCGCATGGAAGGGCCATCGCTCAACGGATAAAAGCTACCCCGGGGATAACAGGCTTATCTCCCCCAAGAGTCCACATCGACGGGGAGGTTTGGCACCTCGATGTCGGCTCATCGCATCCTGGGGCTGTAGTCGGTCCCAAGGGTTGGGCTGTTCGCCCATTAAAGCGGTACGCGAGCTGGGTTCAGAACGTCGTGAGACAGTTCGGTCCCTATCCGTCGTGGGCGCAGGAAATTTGAGAGGAGCTGTCCTTAGTACGAGAGGACCGGGATGGACGCACCGCTGGTGTACCAGTTGTCTTGCCAAAGGCATCGCTGGGTAGCTATGTGCGGAAGGGATAAGTGCTGAAAGCATCTAAGCATGAAGCCCCCCTCGAGATGAGATTTCCCATAGCGTCAAGCTAGTAAGATCCCTGAAAGATGATCAGGTTGATAGGTCAGAGGTGGAAGCGTGGCGACATGTGGAGCTGACTGATACTAATCGATCGAGGACTTAACCAA
>NZ_JBYTDU010000041.1:0-1623 GCF_058791715.1 Cytobacillus sp. EB106-05-05-XG126
TTCGTATTATAAGGTCAGCCAGATATTTCTGGTTGACCATTTTTTATATGGTTTTATTATTACGGTAGCCGGGGTAGAACGCACCTGCCCGTGGGAGGAGAATCCCGTCAGCTAAACTGTTCACCCCCTACTTGCTTAAACATGATTTGGCTGGTTGGGACAACGATCTCGTATAACAAGCGAAGCTATGAAACTGCAAGAAGGACTAGGGGCTGCCGGCAAATTTATATTTATTTGGAGGAGATAAAAGAATGAATCCTGTTGTTGGGCTGGATGTAGCCAAAGGCGAAAGCCAGGTACAGGCTTTCTTGGATAAGAAAAAACCTTATAAAACAAGCTTTAAAGTATCTCATACTCTAGAAGGTTTGGGGATATTAAGTGAGTTTTTTAGAGAAATTCAAGATCTTACGGGGATAAAACCACCCATTGTTCTAGAGTCTACAGGACATTACCATACGCCAGTCGTCCAGTATTTTGAGGAAAGAGGCTACTTGCTTATTATTGTTAACCCACTCGTTTCTTATCGGGCAAAAAGCTCTTCCTTGCGGAAGGTAAAAACAGACATAATCGATGCCAGGCATCTTTGCGAGCTCTATTACAAAGAGGAACTGGAGCCTTATAAAAAGCGTGGGATTCAGCTTTTGAACCTTCGTAACCTTACGAGGCAGCACGAAAGCATGACGGGTATGTATGTACAGACAAAGCTCCAGTTTCAGGCAGTACTAGATCAGGTATTCCCTGAATACGAAAATGTTTTTGGAGACTTGTATTCGGCTGTCTCCCTATTAACCTTATTGGAATTCCCGACCTCCAAAGAGGTATTGGGAGTCGAAGAAGATACCCTGGCCAACCGGATTGATGAACTTTGTAAAAGCCGTTCAATCAAGTGGGCACACACCCAGGCAAAGAAGCTTATCGAGGCAGCCTCCAGAAATCCTTTTGAGGAAATATTGTATCAAAGCCATATCACAAGTCTTGAACTGAACATAATGATGCTTCTGGAGTACCAAAGGCACCTATCAAAGTTGGAAGCAGAGATAGATGCCTTGGCGAAAGAAATGGAAGAATATCAAATCATCCAATCCATCCCAGGTATCGGAGAAAAGATCGCGGCAACGATCATTTCTGAAATCGGGGAGATTGAACGGTTTAACCACGCTAAAAAACTTGTGGCATTTGCCGGGTTAGATCCCAGTATATTTGAATCCGGCAGATTCAAAGGGACGGTCAACCGGATAACAAAAAGAGGATCAAGCCGGCTTAGACATGCGTTATATATGGCTGTCAGGTGTGCGATTCGTGATTCCCGCAAGAAGAAGACAACACCGGAAATTATCCCACGCAATAAGAAGCTACGGGAGTTTTATGATAAGAAACGTGGCGAAGGAAAGCCATACAAGGTAGCCATAATCGCTTGTGCGAATAAGCTTTTACATTGGATTTTTGCACTCTTAAAAAGCAATTCAACTTTCCAAGATATAGCCTAAAATGAAAAGCTAACTAAATAGGTCAAAACCTTCCAGTAACGTTCTCACGGAAGGTTATTTGGTATGCATATTTTTAGGATACCACACAACAAAAAGCAATTTAAATGAAAAAAGTTGACAAACTATTAGCTGGTTT
>NZ_JBYTDU010000042.1:0-1621 GCF_058791715.1 Cytobacillus sp. EB106-05-05-XG126
TTCGTATTATAAGGTCACCAGATATTTCTGGTTGACCATTTTTTATTTGGTCTTATTATATCAGTAGCCAGGGTAGAACGTAACTGCCCGTGGGGCCTTCGACCCCGTCAACTAAACGGTTCGCCCCCTGCTTGTAGAAACATGATTGAGGCTGGTTGGGACATAGATCTCGTATAACAAGCGAAGCTGTGACACTGCATGGAGGAATTAGGGGTACTGGCAAATTACTAGTTTAGGAGGAGGATTTTAAATGAATCCAGTCATTGGTCTGGATGTTTCAAAAGGGGAAAGTCAGGTTCAGGCATTTTTGGATAAAGGCAAACCATATCGTAAGAGCTTTAAAGTTTCTCATACTATTGAAGGTCTTGATTTACTTGTAGAGTTTCTGGAGGTCGTAAAGAGAGAAACAGGTAAGAAACCACCTATCGTCCTAGAAGCAACAGGACATTATCATTCCTCTGTTGTTCAATACTTGGAGGACCGTGGATATTTATTGATCATCATTAATCCACTGATTTCTTATAAGGCGAAAAGTTCAAGTCTTCGGAAAGTAAAGACAGATGCGGTCGATGCTTACCATCTCTGCGAGCTGTTTTATAAAGAGGATCTTGAGCCATATAAAAAGCGTGGAGTTCAACTTTTAAACCTTCGAAATCTTACCAGACAGCACGAGAATATAACGGGGGTATTAATCCAAACAAAGCTACAATTTCAAGCCATTCTGGACCAGGTCTTTCCTGAATATAGAGGGGTTTTTGGTGACTTATATTCGGTAGTATCACTGTTAACTCTTTCAGAGTTTCCCTCATCTGAAGATATATTAGAGGCAAGCGTTGAAACCATAGCTGACAAAATCGCTCAATTATGTAAAAGCCGTTCATACAGATGGGCTAATGAAAAAGCTATTCAACTCAAAGCTGCCGCAGACCGAAATCCGTTTGAAAAGACTTTGTATCAGAGTCATATTTTGAGTCTTGGTATGTATATAAACATTATTCTTCAATACAAAGAGCACCTATCCAAGTTAGAGTCAGAGATAGATGCCCTCGCTAAAGAAGTTGAAGAATATAATATTATCAAATCTATCCCTGGTATCGGTGAAAAGATCGCTGCAACGATCATTTCAGAAATTGGGGAGATAGATCGATTTAATGATCCTAAAAAGCTCGTAGCTTTCGCTGGAGTTGATCCTAGTGTATTCGAATCTGGTAAGTTTACAGCCACCAGAAACCGAATCACGAAAAGAGGATCCAGTAGGCTTCGTCACGCCTTATATATGGCTGTTCGTTGTGCGATTCGTGACTGTCGCAAGAGTAAAACAAGCGATGAAATTATTCCTCGAAATAAGAAATTACGAGAGTTCTATGATAAAAAACGTGAAGAAGGAAAACCTTTTAAGGTAGCTGTAATTGCTTGTGTAAATAAGCTCTTACACTGGATATTTGCCCTTTTAAAAAGCAAAACAACTTTCCAAGATATAGCTTAAAACCAAATTAAACTAAATATCACAAAACCTTCCAACAACAGAATAATAGAAGGTTATTTGGCATGCGCATTTTTAGTATAGCATGAGATATTTTAAGTTTTTATTGAAAAATATTGACAAACTATTAGCTGGTTT
>NZ_JBYTDU010000044.1:0-1380 GCF_058791715.1 Cytobacillus sp. EB106-05-05-XG126
GATTCAGGAATTAAATAAGAGAAATTTTAAAGTAGCACAAATCGCTAAGGAGCTTAAGATCTCAAGACCGACTGTCTATAAGTATTTAGAGATGACATTTGATGAAGCTAGAGCGTATACTGAACAGCCTTTGGGAAAGAAGAAAAAACTAGATCATTATAAAGACTGGATACTTGCCTGGCTAGAAGAATATCCTCACTTGAGTAGTGCTCAGATCCATGATTGGCTTTTGGAGAGATATCCCCACCTGGAGGTCGGTGGAAGTACGGTCAGAACGTATGTGAAGGATATTCGAGAAGTCTATCAGATTGAGAAAAAAGTGGTTGTCCGTCAATACGAAGCAGTTCCTGAACAACCGATGGGTAAACAACTCCAGGTAGACTGGGGTGAAACAAAACAGAAAACAATAGACAATAAAGAAATCAAACTATACTTTATTGCCTTTGTACTCGCCCACTCCAGACATAAATACATGGAATGGCAGACACGTCCTTTTACCACAAAAGATGCGATTCGTTGTCACGAAAATGCATTTAAGTTCTACGGGGGACGAGCAGAAGAAATCGTTTATGACCAGGACCGCTTAATCGCAGTGAGTGAAAATGCAGGACAGCTGCTTTTAACAGCTGAATTTCAAAGCTATGTAAATGAGCGTAAATTTAAAGTTCATTTGTGCAGAAAAGCTGATCCAGAGTCTAAAGGTATGATTGAAAATGTAGTGAAATACATAAAAGGCAATTTCGCTGACAGTCGTGTGTTTAGCGATATAGAAGATTGGAATAAACGAGCGCGGCAATGGCTCGAGCGTACTGGAAACCATCGGGTTCACCAGACAACGAAAAAAAGACCAGCAGAAGTGTTTCTCCTCGAAAAGCAACACTTACAGCCAGTCTCTTCGTTACTTTCATATGAAAGTACCAATAACCAAAGTATAACAAGAAGTGTGAGTAAGGACAACACGATCCGGTACAAGTCAAACCGTTATTCCGTCCCACTCGGGACTTATCAAACAATGAGTGAGAACCTTGTATGGATTGAAGTGAAAGGCGAAGATCAAAAGACGCTCGTTATTCGCAGAGAAGCAAAAGGTGAAGTCATTGCCGAGCATATTGTCAGCTCGGAAAAAGGAAAACTCATTCAAAACCGTCATCATACCCGTGATCGTTCTAAAGGTCTTAAGGAATTCAAACAACGCCTCATCTCTAACTTTGAAGATCAAGTTCAGGCAACTG
Organism: Cytobacillus sp. EB106-05-05-XG126; assembly: GCF_058791715.1. Classification (NCBI taxonomy): domain Bacteria; kingdom Bacillati; phylum Bacillota; class Bacilli; order Caryophanales; family Bacillaceae; genus Cytobacillus; species Cytobacillus sp. EB106-05-05-XG126. Next base: position 1,233 of record NZ_JBYTDU010000044.1, read on the forward strand.
CTTATTTAGATGAGATAAGCCTAAGATACCCAAGGTATCGTCGAGATCAGTTTGCCATGATCAATAAGGTCATTCAGCAGTCTCCCGCATTAATTGATACTATTTTGAGCAAGTGCATGACAGAGAAACTATACAATGCGAATGATTT
>NZ_JBYTDU010000045.1:0-1079 GCF_058791715.1 Cytobacillus sp. EB106-05-05-XG126
CTACCCCGGCTACCGTAATAATAAAACCATATAAAAAATGGTCAACCAGAAATATCTGGCTGACCTTATAATACGAATGGGCAGGTTAGTTGAATAAAGCATTAATAAACAAGGATGTTGAATTTAATGATAAATCTAAGGAAAAATTAAGAGGTCTAGGAAGAAGGAGAGAAAATTTAATAAAAACATTACATGAAATGACAGAACAATTGCCTTACCCTAGTGATTATGGACTAGGCTATTGGCATTTACATTTGCCTTTTGATCAAGGATTTATAAATTAAAGCTCCAAGTAATTAATAAAAGAGATAATGCAGATTTTAATAAATAGTTAGCTATTTACCTTGCCCAGTTATTGTGTACCAATTTAATGAAAATAAGTTGCGTGATTAAACTACGTTACCAACTTTTAGCGTTCACTATACCCTCGATCATTATCGTTTCTTTTATATTCTCCAAAGAAATCTCTAATGAATCAAATTCAACGTCGACTTTCCCTTCAACCAACTGGACATTAACGTTCTTTCCCCCATCTAGTTTTCCAACGCTTTCTTCGACACCACTGACCACAAGACATTCCGGTTGCTTGTTATCTAAAAATGAAAAATGTTTACACAAAAAATATCCGGATAAACAAAAAATTTACCCAATAAATGAGGAGGGGCAAGATGGCTAAAATTGCAGTTGAAGCCCCCTAAATGATATTAAGCAAGTACTTGAGGAAAAAGGGTTCAAAGTTGAAATGTTAAAAATGAAGAAACCTTACCGTCCTGTGACTGCTGTGTAACGAGAGGAACAGAAGACTTATCAGAAAATGAGTTAAATAACGTTCCTGTTGTTGATGCAACAGGTCGCTCTGTGACCGATGTTGTTTCGAAAGTAGCAAATGTAGTAGATGTAAAATTTTTGCCAAAAGCCTCGTATTTTATTCAATATTATGTATTTAGTGAGCCCTCTTAGACAAAGTACCCTCCCCCTTTAACATACATACCCTAAAGTAGAATATAAGGAGCATTCCTGTTAGAAGAATTTTCGGGGACTTGAACAAAAAAGAGCCCTCTTGGTATGATACGGGGTGT
>NZ_JBYTDU010000046.1:0-961 GCF_058791715.1 Cytobacillus sp. EB106-05-05-XG126
TTTCGTGACATCGCTCATCATCTTGATACATTACCAGATGAACCGGTGGAAGAGGTACAATCCTTTTACACAAGTTCACCGACACATTCTCATATCAAAGCCTCTACCCGTTCTCTAAATGCATATACCAGTATTTTAGGAGGTAGAGCATGATGAACAAGACCGTGCATGAATTACAAGACCAATTTCGTCAGCTACGTTTAGCAGAGACGGCGGAGGAGCTGCCGCAGCTTCTTCGCGAAGCTGAAAAATCATCATGGACCTACTTAGAATTTTTAGAATCTATCACTCGATATGAATTAGCCAAACGTGAAGCCAAAAGCCTCGAGAAAAGGATGAAATGGGCACGCTTCCCTTTCGTGAAGTCGCTAGACGAGTTTGAGCTGAAAGGCCAAAACGTTCTGACAGCCCGTCAGCTCTCCCAACTCCGAGAATTAAGCTGGCTAGAACAACAGTACAATTTAATTCTTCTTGGGCCACCTGGCATTGGAAAGACGTATATCGCCATTGGGCTTGGGCTCGAGGCTGTTTACAAAGGATTCAATGTTTATTTCGCTACAATGGGTGAACTTGTGCAGCTTCTAAAATCAGAAGAATACCTGAATAAATCTAAAGTTCAGCTCAAAAGAATTAGAAATGCCGATCTTGTGATTATTGATGATTTAATGTATATGGCCATGGATCAGAGAGAGGCAAACTTGTTTTTTCATTTAATTAATCATTTATACGAACGGAGTTCGATCATCCTGACCTCAAATAAAAGTCCAGATGAATGGGGTAATCTAATTGGAGATCAAGGGATCACGACAGCTATTTTAGATCGCTTACTTCATCGTGTGGAAGTAATCCATGGTGGTGAAAACGAGGAAAGTCATCGCATGAAAAACCGAAAAAGCATTTTTTCGGCAAAAGTGTAAAAAGGAAACGAGCAAAAAGTGTAAAATTCGACTTGACGTCTACA
>NZ_JBYTDU010000047.1:0-858 GCF_058791715.1 Cytobacillus sp. EB106-05-05-XG126
CTACCCCGGCTACCGTAATAATAAAACCATATAAAAAATGGTCAACCAGAAATATCTGGCTGACCTTATAATACGAACGGGGCAGGTTAGTTTAATAAGAAGTTCCCAAAATACAGGAATTCATTTGAGCATTGCAGAATATTTTTTATAAATAAATAGTGAGTTCGGGAGGAGTAAGTTATGAACATTCAAGCTGTTTTCATAGATAGAGATGGAACTATCGGGGGGAGTGATAAGGTTATTTATCCTGGAGAGTTTGAATTGTTTCCCAATGTTGCAGATTCAATACAGCATTTAAAAGACTCTGGGATATTAATCTTCTCTTTTACTAACCAGCCAGGTATATCCAAAGGAGAAGCAACAGTAGAGGACTTTGAAAAAGAACTTATTGAATTTGGATTTAATAAAGTTTACATATGTCCACATCAACATAATGAAGGATGTAATTGTAGAAAACCTTCTACTGGTATGCTGATTAAAGGTGCCGAGGAAAATAATATAAAAATAGCTGAGTGTGTAGTTATAGGGGATAGATGGACAGATATGGTTGCAGCTAACGAGGCTGGCTGTATAAAAATATTAGTGAAAACAGGTTCAGGTACTGAAGCATATAATAAATACATAAACAGTGAGTTTTATGATCATTGGGGTGAAGTAAAGCCCGATTATATAGCTGAGAACATAAATGATGCTGTTAAATGGTCAATGACAAACTAACAATATTTATACATTTAATTATTAATGGGTGCGTTTCTACAATAAGTAGAGACGCTTTTTTACTAAACCAGCTAATAGTTTGTCAATATTTTTCAATAAAAACTTAAAATATCTCATGCTATACTAAAAATGCGCATGCCA
>NZ_JBYTDU010000048.1:0-792 GCF_058791715.1 Cytobacillus sp. EB106-05-05-XG126
AATATCAGTTACCCACTTCTCATTTGGCTTATCTGCTCTAAATTGCCGATTTAATAAGTTTTCAACAATAATATTGGTTTCTCCGTTTAAGTATTTAGGTCGCTTCACCTTTATCTGGCATTGCACATTGTATTTTTGCATAATTTTTTGGACAGTCTTCCGATTTACATCAATCTGATGATTTCGTTTGAGAAGAGCTTTAATTTTCCGGTGTCCATAACGAAAATGATTTTCCTCGGAAAGATGTACTATGAGCTCTTCTAATGGACTCATGATGGTATGACAAAACTTTTTCTTCCACCGATAATAAGTCGCTTTTGGTACTTCCAAGGCGGCTAAAATACTGATTATAGAATACATAGAAGATAGTTCCTCTACGACTTTTAACACTATTTGCGGCTCCAGCTCCTTTCGATCTCCTGGTACTTTTTTAAAATATCCAGCTGCATCTCCAATTGTTTATTCTTCCTTCTTAATTCGTCCACTTCACTTAATACGTCTGGTCCCTTTCCATACGTATACTGTTTGCCCACAGGCTGAGAAAACCGGTGAACCAGACCCTCTCTATGCCATTTCATCCAAGTTTTGATTTGTGAAACATTTTTAATTCCGAGCCGATCCATAATCGCCCGATTACTTAATCCTTTTTGCTTTAACTTAATCGCTTCCCACTTTATTTCTTCTGAATAATGAACTCTTGTCCCCATAAGAAAAACACCTCCAAAATCGTATAGATATTAAATACGATTCAGGGGGTGTTTTTTCCTTGTCTCATTTTACTGGGTCACTCTA
>NZ_JBYTDU010000049.1:0-689 GCF_058791715.1 Cytobacillus sp. EB106-05-05-XG126
TTCAGACTCGCTTTCGCTGCGGCTCCGTCTTATCAACTTAACCTCGCATGTAATCGTAACTCGCCGGTTCATTCTACAAAAGGCACGCTATCACCCATTAACGGGCTCTAACTACTTGTAGGCACACGGTTTCAGGATCTCTTTCACTCCCCTTCCGGGGTGCTTTTCACCTTTCCCTCACGGTACTGGTTCACTATCGGTCACTAGGGAGTATTTAGCCTTGGGAGATGGTCCTCCCTGCTTCCGACGGGATTTCTCGTGTCCCGCCGTACTCAGGATCCACTCTGGAGGGAACGAAGTTTCAACTACAGGGCTTTTACCTTCTCTGGCCGGCCTTTCCAGACCTGTTCATTTACCTCGTTCCTTTGTAACTCCGTATAGAGTGTCCTACAACCCCAGGAGGCAAGCCTCCTGGTTTGGGCTAATCCCGTTTCGCTCGCCGCTACTCAGGGAATCGCGTTTGCTTTCTCTTCCTCCGGGTACTTAGATGTTTCAGTTCCCCGGGTCTGCCTTCCATACCCTATGTATTCAGATAAGGATCCTATCCCATTACGGATAGGGGGTTTCCCCATTCGGAAATCTCCGGATCAAAGCTTACTTACAGCTCCCCGAAGCATATCGGTGTTAGTACCGTCCTTCATCGGCTCCTAGTGCCAAGGCATTCACCGTGCGCCCTTTCTAACTTAACC
>NZ_JBYTDU010000050.1:0-558 GCF_058791715.1 Cytobacillus sp. EB106-05-05-XG126
CTACCCCGGCTACCGTAATAATAAAACCATATAAAAAATGGTCAACCAGAAATATCTGGCTGACCTTATAATACGAAAAGGGGCAGGTTACTTTAAAAAGAAATTCAATTGGGCAATTCCATTATTTGTTATAATAATATTAACTTTATCACTACTTCTTTTTAAAAGGTGTTGAATATAGTGAATATTGGTTTAGGACTAATATCAATTATAGTTGCAATATTGTTTATCTCCCTGGGTCTCCTATCACATAAAAATGATGACAGAATTATTGGTAACGGATTGTTAGTTATAGGAGCAATGGTTTTGTCAATAAGTATTATATTGCTTACTGGAATATATGACCCATATGCAAACCACATTAGGTAACTTGCCAGAAAGAATGATTTTCCTGTTGTATTATAGATATACAATTAGCGCATACAAAGGATGCTAACACAAGGTCAGCTGTTAATCCGGCAGCCTCTTTTCTTTTTGAACAAAACCAGCTAATAGTTTGTCAATATTTTTCAATAAAAACTTAAAATATCTCATGCTATACTAAAAATGCGCATGCCA
>NZ_JBYTDU010000052.1:0-515 GCF_058791715.1 Cytobacillus sp. EB106-05-05-XG126
TTCGGACTCAAATCAGCGGTTTCCACCTTTTTGAGTCCGAAGTAGCCTAGGGTTCGGACTAAGAATCAGGGTTTGCAGCCTTTTGTGTCCGAAGATGGCCCGGGTTCGGACTTAGAGCTACGGTTTCCAGCTTGTTGTGTCCGAAGATGGCCCAGGTTCGGACTGAGATTCAGGGTTTCCAGCTTGTTGTGTCCGAAGATGGCCCAGGTTCGGACTTAGAATCAGGGTTTGCAGCCTTTTGAGTCCGAAGTTGGCTCGGATTCGGACTCAAATCAGCGGTTTCCACCTTTTTGAGTCCGAAGTAGCCTAGGGTTCGGACTAAGAATCAGGGTTTGCAGCCTTTTGTGTCCGAAGTTGGCCCGGGTTCGGACTTAGAATCAAGGTTTGCAGCCTTTTGAGTCCGAAGTTGGCTCGGGTTCGGACTCAAATCAGCGGTTTCCACCTTTTTGAGTCCGAAGTAGCCTAGGGTTCGGACTAAGAATCAGGGTTTGCAGCCTTTTGTGTCCGAAGATGGC